>NZ_CP159289.1:0-1200000 GCF_040448675.1 Dyadobacter sp. 676
AGTGGTAAAAATCCGGGCAGTAAGCTACTGCCCGGATTCGGATCTGGTATTACCTGATCACGGCCACTTTGTGTGTGCTAATAGTGCCGTCGAACAGGGTCATGGTAATGGTGTAAGTACCTTGTTGCAGCTTCGAAACATCGATGCCTTCGGAAGGCAGTTTCTGGCTCTGGTAGATCTTTACACCCGCAGCGTTATGTAAAACAACTTGTTTGATCTGCTGATAATTGCGGATCATCAGCCTGTCGCTTACCGGGTTCGGGTAAGCCGTGAGCTCGGAATGCACGTCCAGGCGAACGCTTCGGACAGCGCTATACGCGAAGGTTTCATCGGCATCGATCATTTTCAGGCGGTACAGGTTCTCCCCGTTCACCGGCTGCGAATGCTTGAATGTGTAGCTTACTTTCACGTTGCTTTCACCTTTGGCCAGTACCGTGCCCACTTTCGTCCAGGCCTTGCCATTGGTGCTGTGCTCGATCTCGAAACGGTCGGAATTCGTTTCTTCGGTCGTCGTCCAGACCAGCGCGGTTTGGCCTTCCTGGACGCGTGCTTCGAAGCTTACCAGCGTCACCGGCATCGGGTCACCCCATTCCAGGCTGTAAATCGCTGGTGTGCCTTGTACGCCGGCCGCATCCACCCAGGCATACTCAAATGAAGTGCTGATATCGCCGATTGTTTCCTGGGTAAACTGCACCTGCAATTTCAGCGGATCGAAACTGCGGATTTCCACACCCGCCATCACCGGCTGGCCGTCGTAGAGCAGGGTGGTATTGGTCGGAAGCACAGTAATGACCACGGTTTTACCGCTCAGTGAACCGGAAACCGGCTGGTCTTCGGGGTCGGCCCCGGTCAGCTCGGGCAAGCTGCCACTCAGGTTGGTAATCTGGCCAACGGTCGGCTGGTCGATGATGCGGTGGTAGGGATCGGCCGAAGGTGCGACTTCGATACCGAAGTTGGCATTGGTCACATCCACATTCAGGACTTGTACGTTGGTGAGAATACCGCTCACAGCGTCATCGCTGCCCGCGCCTGCGCCCAGGTTTTCACCCATGTTCAGCCAGCCTCCCGGAAGCGAAGGCGTGGTTGAGCCAGCCGCTGTCTGGTGCAGCACGATGCTGTAAGTTCCCGGAGCAGTTATGCCAAAATCATAGGAACCGTTCGCATTTACAGCCACAGTTTTAACCGGCGCACCAGTGGAATCCACCAGTGTTACATACAGGCCCGTAGGTATCGGGTCCGGTGAGGTAGTGTTGACGGTGACATCTTTCAATCCATTGGCATCATGGAAGACATTACCCGACAAAGAAACCGGGGCAAAGCAGGCCTCAGGCGCATTGATCGTCACATCGACGGATCTGACCAGCTGGCATTGGCTCGCATTGTCGGTTACAGTCACCGTATAAGTGCGGGGGGAATTGGTGGTCACTGTCGGATTGGCAACAAAGGCGTTAGACAGGCCAGTCGACGGGCTCCATGCGTATGAATAGCTGCCCGAAGAGGTTACATTCAACGGCAAAGTGGCCGAAGCGCCTTCGCAAAGGGCTACATCACCGGCGGTCGCTGCAATGGTGTTGGGGTTTACCACGACCACCACTTCCTTGTAATTGCTACAACCGGTTGTCAGGTTAGTTTGCGTCAGGCGGTAGGTCTGTGTTGAAGTAGCTGCCACAGTAGTGGATGTGCTGTTAGGGCTTGCCACGCCGGTCAGCGGGCTCCATTGCCAGGTCGTATTCGCCGCAGGGGCCCCCACCAGCGACAGTGTCGCCAGGCCCCCTTCGCAAATCGCCGTGTTACCGGTGATGGAGAAGTTGGCAGGGTTGTTGACTACCACAACTACCTGGTCGGTGGTGGTACAGCCGTTCAAGGTTACGCTGACGGTATAAGTCGTTGTTGCGGTGGGGCGCACGGTTGGCTGTGCTACATTGGCCGGGCCTACTATGCCGGCTCCCGACCATGAATAGGTCGCGCCAGCTATCGCCGGGGTACCGATCACGGTCGACTCTCCGGGGCAAAGGGTCGCGTCAGAGCCTGCATCCGCGGTCCGGCGAACTGTCACTTCGTCGGTAAACACGCACCCACTTGGAAGGGTAACAGTGACCGTGTAGGTGGTTTCACTGGTGACGGTGGCTGTGGGGTTAGCGGCAGTGGTGCTACTCAAACCGGTAGCCGGTGCCCAAAGATAGGTCGCCCCTGCCGGCGCGGCCGGGTTGCCTGCGGCTCCGTAGCCGATCGCGATCGGTCCGGCAGGGCAGACGTTCTTGTCGGCCAGTTCAAGGCCGGTCACCTGGTTAACCGTCACGGTCACCTGGTCGCTGGCCGGCGTCGTACATCCCGGATAGCTGACTTTGACGGTATAGGTTGTTGTGGCTATCGGATCAAGTACGGTCGGGTTGGCGACTGTATTGCTGCTCAAACCGGTGGCCGGCGTTACGCCATCGGCCATAAACCATTCGTACTGGGCGAAAGGCTCCGCTTCACGTCCCAGCTGGACCGGCTCTCCCTGACAGGTGGTTACCGCTGGGCCAGCATACTCACCCGCATTAATTGTATTACGAAGCACGACGGTGTCTTTGGCCACGCAGTTCGATAACGGATCGGTGACCGTCAGGATAAAGCTCTGAGGGCTCGCAGCGGCAAACTGGACCTGTGGTTGGGCATCGGTCGGGCCGGTACCATTGGTCCAGGCCGCGTTGGAAGGCTCCCATGAATAGGTCCAGCTTGTACCTTCGGGCGCGGGGCTCCCCAACGTAACGGTGGCCCCGTTACATACGGCACGGTCGTTACCCGCGTCAGCCACAGGGGCCGAAACGTTAACTGTTACCGAAGCCTGATTGGTACAACCGGTGGCAGTTTCCGTAACGGCTACATTAAATTGGGTTGTGCCGGCAACCGTTGCCGTCGGATTGGAGACGGTTGCGCTGCTTAGACCTGCTGCTGGTTGCCACAAATAAGTAAAGCCGGCAACAGGCGCATTGCCAATTTGAATGGCTGTGTTTGGACATGTGTTCTTATCCTGCGTTGGAAAAGCAGGCAATGACCAGCTTGGCGGGTTAATAACGATCGACTCGCTGCAAGTAATGGAGGCATCGTACTTGTTGGTAACCGTTACGGTGATGGTCGCCTGTGAAGTAGAAGTGATATTAACCGAAGCAGCCCGGTAATTGTCCACCAGATTGGCAGGGCTCCACGAGAAATTGTAATTAGCCGCATCTGCAAGGGTAGTCCCAAGTTGCAAGCCAGCAGCGCCGAATACCTTCGGGCACGCCTGTGGAGAGAGTGTCACAATTTCAAAATCACAAGCCTGGCCGGCGCAAGCCTGGACCAGCACATCTGCCGTACATGAAACGCCGTTTAAGGTTACCGTACGGCGGAACCTTGTCACGCCGCTGTTGCTTTTCAGGTAGGCATCCTTACCGGAATTGGCCGTTTGCAATACCGTGCCGCTGCCCGACACGACGCTCCATGTGTAGGTAGCTCCCGCTGCATTCTCTTCGCCGGAATGCCTGCTCCATGCAGGCCCGCAAATAGTTTCATTTTGATCAGTGATCGCAGAATTAAGGACCGACACTTTTACCTCGTCGGTAAAAGTACAGCCGCTTTTCACAGCCGACACCGTGTAGTTGATCGACCCTCCGTCAACGGCTGCCGTACCTGCATTGAATACGGGGTTTGCCCCTTGTGAAGCGGACAGATATTGGCCCGGCGTCCAGGTGTATGCAAATGTGTTGTCGGCAGTACCGCCCAAAGTGACCGACGTATTTTTACATATGTTTTTGTCGGTGCCTGCGAATGCCAATGTGCTATTAGGGGCATTCACCGGGGCGACGGTTACGTCATCCGTGGTCGTACAGGTTGCGCCGCTTTTTTGGCGGACGGTAACGGTCAATCGGTACACAGTTGCCACGGTCGGGTTGGCAATCGGCTGGGCGCAGGTGGTACAGCTCAATGTAGAAATAGCACCGCCGGAAACCCGTGTCCAGCTGTAAGTAACGGAAGGGCTCGAAACAGGAGGCGCGCCGATCTGCACCCCACCGGCGCCCTGGCACATGGAGCGGTCCGGCCCGGCATTAGCGATGGCCGGTACGACGGTTACCTGATCAATATCTTTACAGCCGGCTGCGTCGGTGACCTGCAGTGTATAGGTTGTTGCCTGCGTTACAGCCGGGGTCGTAAAGTTGGCGACGCTGCCCACCACGGCGCCGGATGTGCTGCCGGCATACCATTGATAGGTGTAGGGGCCAGTCCCTCCTGTGGCCGATCCGTTCAGTGCAACGGTGTTGCTACCGGTGCCGCACACAAACCATTGCGGACCGTCGGCATTGGCGATCGGGGCGGTATTCGCACCGATGTTTACGGTGGCCACTTGTGAGGCGCCGACCGAATCCAGTTCACAAAAAAAGTTTTTGGCAAACACCAGACGCCGGTAGTACAGGGTTTCGCTGGAAGAAAGCGGCTGCAAATCCTTGAATACCTCCCCGGGCATATCTTCCCAGGGGCCGGCGGAGCTGGTTGCCTTTTGCCACTGGTAACTGATGGTGGCCGTAAAGCCGGAAGGCGCAGTCACGCCGACTGCATTACCCTCGATTACCTGCGGGATACCCAGGCTGCAAGCGTCCTGTGTCATGGGCGTAAGGGTGCTTTCAGAAACCGCAAAGCCATCCGGAAAGGGCTTTTCGCTGAGCTTGATGACAAAACCGCTGGTGCCGGTCGTGGTCAGGTTATAGACGCATGCGTTCGGGTCAAAATCACTGGTCTGCTGGAAAGTGCCGCTGACAATGATTTCGCCGCTGAGATCGGCGGTCATCCGGAACGTAAATTCTCCGCCGGCACCTCCCACAGACTTCGCCCAAACAAAGTCGCCCGCAGGCGTCATTCTGGCAATATAGACATCGTCGGAGCCTCTGGAGGTCAGTGTAGTGCCGCCCATCGCGATGCTTCCCTCATAAACCCCCGATATATAGACGTCATCGTTGGCTGCCAGGGCCATTTCCCCCACTCCAGTGCCAAGTGCCTTCGTCCAGGCGCGTGTTCCATTAGCGTTTACTTTCATCAGGTTCATGACAGTACCACCTCCACCGTAATATCCGGCATAGGCATCCCCGGCCGGATTGACCAGGATGCTTCTGAACTCGCCTGTCCCGCTGAGAACGTTCGACCATGTCAGGACACCGTTGCTATTTAATTTGGCTACAAAGGCGCCAGCTGCAAAATTGCCAATCCCGGTAGTATTGCCACCTGAACGCCCGGCAATATAAATGTTGCCAGCAGGATCCGTACCCACAGCGTGAATCATATCGCCGCCCGTCCCGCCGACTCTTCTTACCCATAGGAATGTGCCCGCAGTATTGATTTTCGTAACAAAACCATCAAACCCGCCTGCGGAAGTAACAGAGAAGGAGCCGAATGTGCCTGTTCCAGCACCCATATATCCCCCCTACGATGATGTTACCTGCCGGGTCAAAGGACAAACCCCATGCAAAGCCTCCAACCCCCATTCTTCTGGCCCAAACAAAATTCCCGCTTGTGTTCAGCTTTAAAAGATACGGATCCTGGCCGGCGGCACCTCCCGTGGTTGTCAGGTTGCTTACCCCTGCATTGGGGTCAAAATCTACTGTGCCACTGAAAAAGCCGGTTACATAGACATTTCCGGCAGCGTCGGCTACCAGTTCATAGCCACGTTCTTCGTCGGCGGCTCCGATACGTTTGGCCCATAAATACCTGCCAAACTGGTCATACTTGGCGACGAAAATATCACTACCCCCTAGTGACGTAAGATTGGCTGCGGCTGCCGCTGGATTGAAATCGACCGTGCCGGTAAAATAGCCAGTCACATAGACGTTTTTGTTAGCGTCGGTCGCGACTCCGGTGGGACTACAGGTTTGCCCGGTCAGCAAGCCGTCGGCCCATTGAAGGCCAACTTCCTGCGCGTGAAGCCTGGATTGTGTAAGCAAAAACAAGCAGAATGCCAGCCCCATTGCCAGCAGATGTTTGACCGGTCGATGCATTGTCCTGTGGTGTCCGCATTTTTGCGGTATTGGGCCTTTTAATTGTAAGTCTTTTTGCATAATTCAATCTCGTTTGTGAAAAATAAAAACCGCATTGAAATCAACCTCTTGTTTTTTCATAGGCGTTATTAGATATGATTTGAAGAATTGCCTCCATTGATTTGAGACATAACTGTCCCATCCAGGTTATTTTGACCTGTTCAACCAATGCAAACGCTATTATGTAATCGAGTCTCCGCAAGTGGATCCTGACTGCGGGAAGCTGGTAAACCATATCAGCTTATTCAGATGCCGAATGCCGATAATTTTCCGGTGAAGTTGTACAACTATTTCGCTGAAGCAAATGTAAGAAGCTACCACCAGACCATTTGTCGAGATTTGAAATGAAGAAGAACGAGATGTCAAGACAAAATTTATCGAATAAATACTACAAATTTTTACTGTAAAAGTTTATAGGATTGAGTCTTTAAAGGACTTGAAATAGATAATTTTAAGCCAAATATGTCGGAATGCGTGACACACCCAGTTACAATTAATGCCGGAGTTCAGAAGTTACCTGAACCAAAACCGACGACAATTTATTTCAAACCATCTTTTGCGCTGCATTATAATGCAATATGCGACGCAAAGCGGCTCCTGCGAATGCTCAAAGAAGTCTCTTTTGCAAATTGACAAAGTAAGATTAACCGGTAATTGATCCGGGCCTGGGTCAAGCGAGAAATAACCTGAAGCAGGCGCGCAATGCTGCCTTTGCCACCAACGCGATATTTCAGGAGTTTAACGGGTTAAGGTCAATATCGGCAAGGGCAATTTGCGTGCAGTCCATATCAAGTGTAATTTGGTTGGATAAAAAGAATTGCTGGCCGTGCGCTGGTTGAACCAATGCACGGCCAGCAGTAGCGCCCCGAAAAGCATCGGGCAAAAGATGCGATGGAAAACAGCCACCAAGAACGGTCTGCAGTAGTGCCGCCGAATAATTTGGAAAGTGCTGCCGACCGCCTACGCGCCTACGCTGAACGCTGTATTTGCCAATGATGAGACGAATATGGTTACTGGTTATAAAAAGTCAGCGTGAGGCGCGTCCCAGGGTACAGCCGCTCGATCCGGATACTTTTGACTACGCTCGGCGCTAAGCTCTTTGACCATCACTAGGCCGATCCCTGTGGGCGGCTCCTCTTTTTCGCTTCGATCCTCCCTGTCAAACCACGTGACCAGCTCTTGGGAAATGCCGCGTCCGTTGTCTTCGATAAACAGTCGTAGCGAGTCGGGTTGAGATAGTACATAGGCTTTGATTACACCATTGTCGGTAAACTTGTTGGCATTATCGATCAGGTTATGGACAATGATTTTCAAGAGTGGCACGTTCGTTGTCACGCAGATGTCCAAGGGGACCTGATTTACAAAGGTGTTGGGATAGATGCGTGTATTATTCCCATAAAGTTGCATTGTTTCGTCAATGAGCTGGTTTAGGTTGACAACCTCTGTCCGCGGTTCATGGTCATAAATGCGGAATTTTGCGTAGGCAAGCATTTCTTCCAATGACGCTTTAACTTGCTTTATCGACTCTTCAATGTCTTTGCTGACACTGGAAGCCATTTTATGTTGCCCCTTGTCGATCATCTTTTGCTGTTCGCCCGCCACCGCAATTACCGCCCTTAATGGCGAGCGGACATCGTGCGCAATGGAAGCCATTAAGCGCGACTGTAAGCGCATCTGACTGACTATTCTGTCCTGCGATTTTTGTAGATCCCTGAGCGTTGTCTGCAGTTGAGCGGTTCGTACATTGACTTGTTTTTCCAACGCAAGGTTCACTCTTCGCACGCGGTTGATACGGTACCTGCCTAGTCCAGCAGCGGCGGCAATCAAGAGGATGCTCGCTAGTGAATAGAACCACCAAGTTTGGTACCAAAAAGGCGGTACGGAAATATCGATGGCTTTATATGAGAAGCTTTGCCGACCAAAACCGTTCATTTTTCTGACAAACAGCGTGTAATTGCCTTTACCTAACGTCAAGATAGTGATTAGGGCCTTGTTCCCTGACACCACCTCTATAGGCAACCAATCCGCTTCTGCCGGGAACGAACCTTTCTCGCGCAACGCGTATGAAAATTCCAAATTGTTCTGGTTTCCGAAAAATGGTGTAAGCAACTCTATGCGAAGCTCCTTTTGGTTTTGGGAAAAAGACACTGCCTGCCCGGCTGGCTGGATATGCCGATCAACCTGGATGCTGTTGATGATGACCGGCCGGTCAGGGACTTCTGCCGCAATGGTTTCCGGTTTATACCAAACCAGACCATCCATCGAGGGAAGGGACACATGACCGGTGCCAAGTCTCACCGCACACGGCTCGCACCTACCGTTAAATTCGTCACTGTTAAAGCCGTCCTCCTTGGAATAGAGGTGATAGTATATCCGGCTACCATGGCGGGCATAACTTAAGAGATCATTTTTAAGCACCTGAAAAAGCCCGTGATTAGTCGGTATCCAGAAGAACCCGTTAAGGTCTTCTACTATGCAATGCGTATTGGCCAGGTATCCCTTCCGGTCGAGTGGAAACCGGGTTAATTTCGAATTTTTCAATAGGAAAAATCCATTTTTATAGGTAGTGACCCAGACTTCTGATCCGTCGGTGGAAATATGCAGGCTTCTAACATAAATGCCATTTAAACCCTTTATCCTGATAACCTTACCAGTAGCCTTTTCCACGCGCAGAAGACCATCCACTGTCCCAATCCACAAAAAATCGGCAGCTTGCTGTATCCATGAAACCTCGGATAATGGACCGATAAACCGGTTAGGAGCGTCACCGGCTTTTAACGGCGCTTTCATTTGAAAAATGCCAGCTGTGAGGGTACCGATCCAAATCGTCGCGTCCGGGCCATGATATAATTGTGTGATTTCTGACGGAAGGTTCCAGGAGGCCTTCATTTTCAATCCCCCTGCGCTGATAAGCATTAATCTATTTTGTTTTTTGCACCAGATATCGCCATTCGCATCGACCACAATGCTGGTTTTGTCCCATGTCACGCTTTTTGTTACCAGAGGGATCTGACGTGCGACGACTCTTTGGCCAACAGAATCGATTTCATAGACAATGCCCTGGCTTGATAAAATGCTTCGCTTTCCCATACTCGCCTGGCCGTAGTATACCTGGTCAGTGTCGGGAAATGGGATGGCATGGGTGGCAAATTTCTTCCTGGTCAGCATGAATAGCCCATTGATATGGCTGCCAAGGAAAATCCGTTCCGCTTTTTGATCATAATAAACTGCTCTGATAATGTCCTTGGAGAAATTGAAGCCTTCCAGGATTAGCTTTGAATCCAGATTTCCGTTCTCATCCACCGTAATGTAATATAACGACTGGTTTAAGCGAATAAATGTTTGATTGCTCGCATTGTTCCAAAAAAGCTCAAAGGCATCAGGATCATTCAAACAAGGATTACCGACCAGCGCGCCTTTGAATACAGCCGGCTCATTTTTAAATCGTTCAGAAGAAGCACGAAATCGGGTAAGTCGTCCATTTTCCCAGTGATAAAGGCTGTTGCCTAAGCGGAAGAAACCCCAGGGGTGCTTGTTGGGAAAAGCCAAGTTCCCTTTTAGTTGGTTGTTATCATAATAGCGTAGCGTCTTCTGATCGTAAACAAAATAGCGACCCTGTCCCATGGGGGCTACGTAGGGCGTCAGACCGGGAATGTCATCAAGTTTAGGCAGGCGTTCTAAAAGGTGCCCTTTATACTGCGACGGATATGGGAAGGGTAGCTGCCTGAGGTCGTTAATCAATGAGGTATCGGCGACCGCGGAACCCTGATAAATTCGGATGAAGCGGTGCTCATTGTTGATTGCGTAGAGGCCACGCGCAGTCGGTCGGGGATCAATACCGATATTACGGATGCTCCCTGAGGTATATGTATCGCCGAAATCGTCAAAAACGGTAAATTCTTTTCCATCATAGCGAACCAGACCACGTTCCGTGGAAAGCCACATAAAGCCCAGTTGGTCTCGTACGATTGAATACACGCTGTTTTGGGGAAGGCCGTTTCCGACTGTAAAATGCTCGCTGTGGAAGCGGCTAAGGTGGCTCTCATCGCGCTGCTGAGCGAGGGCCCTTGAAAGGATAATGGTTGTCAATGTCAAAAGTGACAATACCCGGAGTGTTAAAATAGCCACTTATGAAAAGAGAACTTAGTAGTTTGCGATGTCGAATTTAAAAATTATTCTACAAATGACGTACAGTCGATCCCAATGTATGATCGCAAGCAGTACAAGGATCAAGATCAACGCGCCAGTGTTTTGCATACCGAAGTGGCTGAGATCGCTTCATCCCGCTTATCTTAAGGTATGGCACGCCCTGTGGGAGGACGGAGTTAACTTTTGTTGCAGTGTTCAATAAGCCTGTTAGCTATATTTTTGTCATCTTCCTGGTCCGCAGCATTATCGGAAGAACTTTATATCGCAAATTACCGATCGACGATTTTTCTTTGCGTTGATACAGATGTAAATCCTTGCCTAGGCCCGGAATTTTTCAAAAAATGGGAGCTTCGAGCTCATCAACCGTGGCTAGTGGCTTTGATAACTATATTGAAGATGGTATTGGGAGTGTAAGTTTACCGGTGCGATAAATCATCAAAGGGAATGCATTTACAGCATAGTTAACCTGCCTTAGTTTCCGAAAAGTAATTGGCAAAAGAATCGATTTGGAAAACTACATGGTCAGAGATGAAGGCAGCCATTGTCAGTGAGATCTCAGTAAAATTCTTACAGTCTTTGACATGCTAGCCTCCAATTTGTAAATTTGGTACGTGGAATCGGTCAAGTTTCTTTAAAATCGAGCATTTCATCTGGTAACCTATCCGGTAACCTGGAAAATACAGTCTGAAAGTTTGCTGTTTTTGAGACAGTTAGGCGATAAAAATGATTCCAGCGGGATCACAAGAAAGTAATCAAAACAAGGTATCAACTCATTTTTGAGTACCGACAAAGGTCTTCCCCGATAGCGAGGAAGACCTTTCTTTTTGCCATTCCCCCCGAATACTCATCTACCTACCGGGGAATAATTGTGATCCAACCCTCCAATCTGCAACCCGTTCTAGGCTAATCATACTTCGGTCTGTCAGATGCGAGGTATTGCGGATTCTGCAAACTACATCGTACCCAAACTCAATTCTTAATACAGACACTATGAATGACGTTACAAAACCTTTGCACATCTACTTCCGGCTCAAGATGACCGGCAACCAACGATTTATTTATTGCCGTATAAGCGTAGCGGGTACCGTCGCGACGGACTTTTCAACCCATGTGCCCTATCATCCTTCCTGGCAGCAAAAAAGCCAGCTGTTCAATGAGCAAGCCCTGGAAGTCCACAACCAGCACCTATGCGACATCAAGGAGGACATCCGGATACTATATCGCGAGCTGCGGCGAACGATGGACGGCGTCACCGCCCAAGATATTAGAAACAGATATTTAAAGCAGCGGGAGAACAGAACTTTGGTGCAATGCCTGGATCATCATCTGAAGTGGTTCAAAGCCCAGGTCGGGGCTCCGGGATTCGCCAAAGGCACATTAAAGGTGCATACTACCCTCGACCGAGTTGTCAGAGGCTTTCTGAACCACAAAAAAAGAAAGGATATTTCGCTAGCGCAGGTCCGACTGGCGTTTGGGAAAGAGTTTGTTCTCTACTGTCGATCCACCAAGCAATACGCCCAAAATTATCTAGTGCGATGTTTAAACTATTTGAAATCGATCATTGACACTGCCGTCGAGGATGGATTTGTGAATGCCAATCCGCTTGCCCACCTCTCCGAATCAAAGCTTGAACCAGCCGAAATTACATTTATTACAGAAAAGGAAATAGAGCTGCTTCGGAAGACGGACTTACTTACAGCGGGGCAACGCCGTATTGCCGATGCTTTCCTACTTCAGTGCTTTACCGGCCTATGTTACTGCGACCTGAAACGCTTTTCTCCCAAAAAACACATCCGTGAAATATGTGGTGTGAGATGTATCCAATATGCGCGCGAAAAAAGTAGCACATTGTTCACTATTCCGGTTTTGCCATATGTCGACGAGCTTATAGAGACCTACGGCGAAAATCTGCCGATTATCAGCAATCAAAAAATGAACGCCAAGTTAAAAGAAATCGCAAAAATAGTTGGTATAGACAAGCACTTGACCACACACGTTGGCCGCAAAACGGCGGGTACTTATCTACTAAACCACGGGGTCCGGATTGAAGTCGTGAGTAGGATACTGGGGCACAAATCAATAAAAACCACGGAGACGACCTATGCGGCCCTACTGCAACAAACAATTATCGACAGTACTGCACATTTAAGAGCAGCATAGACACAAGTCAACTCAAGGCAAGGAAGCACCGGTAATCGTTACCTTAGTAAATACAGCCTGGGAGTGTTACACATAAACTGTGTAACTCTCAATCTGGGCTGGGGCGGGAGGATTTACAGCCTAACTCATTCTTCAAAAATAGTCAAAACCCGAAAGTCGAGCGGCTGAGTGTCTGAAAGAATTATGAAAAATCATGAAGCTAACTTCGACTGACCAATCCAATCCTGCCTAAAGATAGAGGCTACACAAATGACCACGTCAAACACCGTTCAAAAGTGTTCACCATCATTATTGAAATGTATATAATTAATAGCGCATAGCCCCACCTTCTTTTCAGCAGGAATTGAAAAATTGGTACGGTTACAAATGTCAAACCAACCGACGAAAAGTATAGATACCTATCTGCTGCAACAGATGGTCTCGGCAGCGGCATTATGTTTAAAAAGCAGAATATTGAAATTAAAAAAAAACCTAGCCCAAAAACTACGCCTTGGTTGACTGCGATGATTCGCCAAGATCGCTTGAAAAATATCACCAGCATTAAAGTTAATACCAATGAAAACATGCATTCTTGGAAAGATGGTGAAGAATACCTAATGGATAAATTATAAGGAATAAATGCATGTTGGACATATAGATAAAGACAGTGTAACGGCATACAAAATGTATGGATTATCCCCGATGCTAGTTTTTTAGGAAAGACATGGGCTAAGCCAAGAGAACCAAGATATGACCAATACAACCCCATCACACTAAGTATTAGCAAGTACCCGTGTTTAGCCAATGCCATTGACAGTCCCTTCTTTTGATACATTGCTGCCAGTAAAACTAATATTGGCGGAACCATGATTGCTTGTTCTTTAAAACCAAAAGCAGCAACTAAGGATCCGACAGTACTTAGGTTCCTAAAAACACTTGATTTTTCAAGGTTTTTCCCAAATGAAATTAATGCAACTAGCGAAAATAAAGTACAGCCAAGAATTTTTGAGGCAGCAATCCAGGAAATAACTTCTGCATGTACAGGTAAAATAGCAAAGAAAATGGCAGCATACAAGGCACTTTCATTTCCATAACTTGTGCTAAACAAAGACAATACAATACAAATTAACCGGTACGTTAGGAGACAATTTGTGATATGAAAAATTAGCCCCATTGTATGGAAGTAGACACTTTTCATGCCAAAAATTTGAAATACTAACCGGTAGAGCAGCGTGTTTAAGGGAGAGTATTGTCCATATTCAAAACGCGTAAATATTTGACGTAGCACAAAGGAAATGTCTTTGTTCCAGATGTTTGAGTTGCTCAGCAACATCCAGTTGTCATCTGACGTATATTCAAAATCGAGTAATAAGGACGGCCAAAATGTAATCAGAACTATACTGACTATCCGTAAATTGGCAAATCTTTCACTAAGTGTAACATTATCGATCAGCATAAACTCTTCAATACCGAGATAGGCTTTATACCCTATCTCGGTACGTTTTGGGACATTTATCTGTTTTTGGGGCTTAGAACATAGTGAAAATATAGCCAGCCAAACAACGCACCTGCTATTGCGTACCAAATCGCCTTCAAATAAAAATAGTTGAATGACGACTCCGTTGACAGCGCATATTCACAGATAAGGTAACACCCAACGGCAAGTGTTGCTGCCAGAGTAATACTTTTAGACATTGTCGGCTTCACTAGTCTAAGCATAGATATATAGGCCACAATCAACAAAACATATATAGGCACAGCATACAGAATATACATTGTGCTATAAAAGAACAGTGCCCCTATGAAATTTTTTATTGGAGTTTGTTCATGGACTGGCAATATATAATTATTTTCAATAATGGCTATCGCAGCCAGTGTGGCGTTAAACAACGCATCAATAAGAATCACCAGTAATGCTATTACAATTATCTTCTTCATAGGATGGTATGTGGCGATCATGGACAATTCAAGGCACTCAAAGGTTTCGTGCCGTTTAGTACGTCGGCTACGTCATACCAATTAGGGCGTTTAGTAACCGGCTGATTGAGGACCGCGCTCCCTCCGTGTGAATTTACGTAGTCGCGAATGTTTTTAGTAAACGATCCCCAGAGGCCATCTGCAAGTACGAATTGTATCGGATCGGTTTGGTATCCTGTCGCAATTTTACCGAGAACCTCTTCGACTCCCGTTGTTATTCGGTCAACTCCTCTTACATAAAACGTATATGTACCGCTACCATTTATATAATATCCAAATTGACGATTTCCACTGACTGGATGATACCCTGCATATGGATCTGAAGCCTTACCCTAATGAGGACAGTGCACGTTTAGACTTTATCCATTTCTAGTTTCTTGACAAACGTTGCCGGTGCTAAGCCAGCCAGTGCTTGATGCGGATGAAATCGATTGTAATCTTCCATCCATTCGTCAGACAAAATACGAACCTGTTCAAGGGATTCAAATAAATAGGCATCTAAGACATCCTCGCGATAAGTGCGGTTCAATCTTTCCACATACCCATTTTGCATCGGTTTTCCTGGCTGAATATAGTGGATTGCGATGCCTTTATCTTCACACCATTGCCTGAATTTATCTGCTAGAAATTCAGGCCCATTGTCAACCCGAATTTGTTCGGGGTATGGTCTGACTAATGCTATTAGTTCCAAAACATCGATTACTTTCTGAGCAGGAAGTGAAAAATCTGCATGTGCTGCAAGTACTTCTCTGCTGCAATCATCCAGAATTGTCAGCACTCGGATCTTACGTTTATTCACCAGCGCATCAGAGACAAAGTCCATGCTCCAACTCTTGTTTGGCTCACTGGGTACCTGTAAGGGCTGCTTGATTCGAGCTGGTAAACGCCGTTTGTGACGACGGCGATGCTTCAAATTTAGCAGTCGGTAAACTCTTAGAACCCTTTTGCGGTTCCACACTAAACCCTCATTGCGAAGTTTCCCATAGTAGTCGTCAAAGCCTCTTGTCGGGTAGGCTTCCGCATATGCTCGTAATTTTTCAATCACTGGCTGATCATCTTTTCTGCTACGGTAGTACCACTTAGATCGATGTAACCCAACTACCCGGCAAGCCCTGCCAACGGATACTTTTTCTTCAACAGCCCACCCCACAAGTTCCTTTTGTCGACAAGGCTCTACAGCTTTTTTTCGATGATGTCCTTTGCAAGTTTGTAATCCAGGCTTAGTTCCGCATACATCTGCTTCAATCGTCGATTTTCATCCTGCAAAGCCTTCAGTTCTTTCAATTGCGCAGCTTCCATACCACTGTATCTTTTGCGCCAATTGAACAACGTTGCCTTGGAAATGCCGTATTCGCGGCAAACATCCATGGCTTCTCGGCCACCCTCATACTGTTTGAGGATCGCCACGATCTGGGTCTCTGAGTAGTTTTTCTTTTTCATGTGACAGTTAAAATTAGCTCATTTCGAGTCTAATCCTACACTGTCCTAAATTCGGGAAAGCCTACAGATCGTGTATAGTAGAGAAGATCCAGCTGTCAGATGACTTTTGAGATGTGACAACTGCGCCATTCTGTGGGCCAGGGACATCGATGAATACGACTGATGTATAAGGATCATTTATCCATTTCGACTGTTCTCCTGGTATTTGTGGATGACCTTCAAATGTGGTTCCTCCACCGCCAGTAGCGAAGCTGTTTATATTTTGTCTAAGGTACTCAAGAAATCCACTAGGATTGTTTGTATATCCTGCTGGAAGAGTTGATACCGTAACTGAAAACCAATCGCAGTTTACGACTGTTCCATTAGCTGTACCGAGGGTCTGTAGGTAATACGGATTGAAAAGTGTCATAGAATTTAATTGCGCCAATCTATCTAATACACTTTGCGAAGGGACGAATTTTGATAAGGGGACCCACGAGGCGACATTCTGCGGGCAATCAGTAGTGTTAAGCAGAGACATGGGGTTATTCTGAATCTGATTCACGACCTGTCCCCTGTCCCAAATTGCAGCAACGGCTGGATTATTTGGATCAACATATGTCCCACCCATTCCAGGAGGAATAGAATAACCAAGGTTAGGATTAGAGGTATCGATACAGGTGACATTCAATATTTGACATGTAGAAGTAACACCGCTACAGTTTTCCAAAGCCCCTGTTTGAGAATTCCGGCTGCATGCGTAGTAATGGAAACATGATTCTATTATGCAGGCATTGGTGCGGCCATCTGTTGAACTACTCCCATTTGTACTAATTGAGTTAATTGTACTAGCCACTTTTCCCCTCTTCACCACGAAGCCAAAGAGAAAATTTTCGTTCCAGTCAAAGTATTCCACCAAACCGCTAAAGTTAGCCCATTTGATTCCTGCTGGACCTTTTTTCTTTTTTGTATCAAAAGATATAATTCTTTGTACGCAACTTTCGACTTTTCCATCTCTGGTCTTAAAGACAACCAAATTGTTAAGATGATTTATTTCTTTTTTTCTAAATTCCTCTTTCTTTGGCTTCGACCCCTTAGCTTCGTCGCCAGCTAAGTACATAGTCTCGTCCATCAATTTGTACTTCAGGGGGGCAACTACAATGTTTCCTTCAACGTTTGGTAGCTGATATGTAAATGCCGCATCGAAGTTTACATCTTTCTCAATCGGGTGCCCAGTCATTTCTGCCGTCAACCTATTGCCTTCGGGTGCAGGTGTAAGGCTCAAAATATCTTTGTAGTATTCCTGAGCCTCTCCAATCGTGAGCTTGTCTAACATCTGCTCTTTGCTGGTCAGTGTGTGGGTGTCGGGGTCAAGTTCACGACACGAAATTATCAATATCAAGAAAAAGGATATGATGCTAACTGATACCGTATTAAACTGTTTCATGGATCTTGCGTTTAAATATTTAATAGTTAACCTTAATTAAGTTACACTACTGATCCAGTCGTCACGAATATAGCAGGCTAAATGTTCACGCATGGTAAGCATTTAAATGTTAGGCTACTGTTGATAAAGGATAGATTTACAACGAGTATTAGTTTGATGATGTGTCGAAATATAACGACAAATTTTGTTTTACCAAATTAAAATTTGTCGTTATATTTTGATTCTTAGTATAGAACAAACATCTCATAATATGTATAAATATCAGCTACAAAATTCTACACCATAGAAACAACCAGTATTTGGCCCCGCCATCTAGGCCTCAAAATCTTTTTTGCCGCCTAGAAACGTAGAAACGATGCTAATGGATCATCAAAACGCACAACGACAGAGCTTCCGGGCGTCAATTGACACATATTGCCCGACATACCGCCGGTACCATTTATACGCCGTGAAAGAAAAAAGTAACGGTCCTAGCTGAAAATATTCTCAATCGGTATGTTTGAGCGGATTTTCTGTGCAGTCCGCTCCTTAAAAGGCTCACTTTGTTGCTCACACACAAAAAAAGCCAGCCCGGAACCCAGGCTGGCTTTTCGATCATCAACAATACTAAAAACCAAATTAACCCCTAAACAACTCTAGACACTGTCTGCCGGCCGTAAACCCGGCCAAGGTTCACGCCGTCGATTATCACGTTGTCCTCATATTCGTGAGGCGCCAGATGACCATTGTAGTAAATAAGCACTTTCCCGGCGTTGCCCGATCCGCGCAGTGAAATCCCCTTTCCCTGATCGAGCGCGTCGCGCACGGCAAAGAAATGCTGGTTCACCGGGCCGAAGCCGTTCAAGTGCGAACCGGCCGCACCGGGCTGGGCGATGAAAGTACCTTTGCTGGATTGGTAGGAGACGTGTTCGAGGACCTGGATACGGTCGCGGATGGCCCAAACGGCCTCCGACCCGGCGTAATAGGCGTCGATCGGGCATGCCCACAAGCGGTGCATCAAGCCGGTATCGCTGTTGACCGGTGCGCCGTTCTGGCCGGAAACGTATGGCTCCCAATTCCCGCCGGTCTTTTTCCAGAATACCGGCTGGTTTGTCCACCAGTGCAACTTCGAAGCGTCGGTGCCGAAGCGGGCGCCGGGTGCATTCCAGAGTGCGACGCCATTGAAAACAAGCGTGCACCAGAACCCTGCCGTGAAGGCTTCCTCCCAGGGCATGGGTATCTCAAGGTTTTCTTTGCTGTGTAGTTCGCCGTTCGGGTATGGGATGATTTCGCCGGTACTGGCATATTCGATACCAAAACCGATGGGTTCGACCATGCTTTGCGCTTTTGCCCAGCCGAAGCCGATAATGTTGGCCTCGCGGTCCTGCCCCTGGTAGGTTTTGGTTCCGATCTTGACACGCTCGTTCACATAGATGATTTCGTAGGGAAGCATTTTCACATCGTTATACATGTAGCGCGAATGGTTCACATTCCGGACGTTGACCGCGCCCGTCGTGTAGTACTTGCAAGGCCCTGCCCATTGGGAAGTGGCCGGGTCGTATATGTCGTGGATGTGGGTAGTCAAAGACTCCTCGTACACGGCGCGGTCGTAGCGAAGCGCGTCGGTACGGATGAGCCCGGCCACATTGTCAATCCCGTAAGATCCATACAGGCCGGTGTCCCGCTTGTTGGTCGGCCCATGGACCTGAACGATCCGATCCAATGCGCCCTTGTAGAAATGGTACATCTTTTCATCGATCTGTGGGTCCTGCCCTTGCATATTTTCCGGGTACTCGTCGGTAAGAACGAAGCGTTTGGACGGCCCGGAGCGCTCAATCCAGCCTTTTCCCTGGTCGTAGAACCAGCTTTCCGGCTGTATCGTAGCATCGCCCTTACGTGGCGTGTTCCATGTTTTCGGCTGCGGCGATGGATTGTTGTAGTCTAGGTCGGTATTTACTCCGAGGTTCTGGTACTGCTGCGCGGTGCTTCCCCTGTTCTGGTCTACCAGGCAAAAGAACTTTTTGTAAGCCGTCCAATCCTTTGCTACGGCCACCGACGGGAATACCAGGTGCCGGGATACCCGAAGCCAACGGGGCACAGCGGAATTTCCCTGCGAGGCCGTTGTTTTCACGGACAGGAATATTTCGGAAAGCCGGCTGTTGCTGGCATTCACGCCGCCGTTCCAACCGGAAAGTTTCTGTTTGAAGGCCCCCAGATTGGGCGCCACGTTCTCGTCGGCCACAAACTGGCGGAGCGTGTAAATACCATCAGGAAGGTACACGCCCGCAAACTTATTGTAAGTGCCGTTCGAATTTTGGAATACACAGTAACCCAGCATGTAGTAGACACGCATGTTACCGATCTTGTTAGTCGTGCCGTCGAAATTAAGCCCTGGCGTTACGTCGGTAATCGTGCCGTCGTCGTTGAACTGGATTGCAAATTCCGGCGTACGGGAAAAGGTAAATTCCCGGCCGCCTTTGCTGATGGAATAGCTACCGAGTGCGGCGTCGGCATTGGCGCTGTAATCAGGTAAGGCCGAAGAGCCGCCGCCGGTTCCGGTTTGATCCTTGTTGCCGGTGGTATCACTGGATGTCGTCGGTTTCTTTGACAGTTTGGCAACAATGAAAACGGCCAGCACGACAACGGCCAGGGCAATGTATTTCCGGTTGGCTTTTTCGGCAAAGAACGCCTTTACCTTTTTTGCGACGGGTTGTTTCTTCTTTGCCATATCAGTCTTCAATAAAAATCGTCAGGGAAACAGGACTTGCATCGGTGGGATTGGCAAGGTCGCTGTTATACGAGAAAACACCTATTTGTCCATCAACGCCCGGATCAACATTCACACTAATTTTAACGGGTGCTACGTCCTGGGAAATAATGACGCGCTTAATCCGGGAAAACCGGTCAACGCCTGGGGCGGGGACGTCTATGTTGTCCGTCCCCTGCGGCCCTAAAACCGGCGGGTCGTAGTTTACCTGCACGACGTATACATTCCATTCACCCCAGGTAAAAGGCCCCCCCACCGGCATTGCTCGACCGCTTCCGTTGATCCAGGAACGGGGTGTCATTGGCCGTAATGGTCTGCACCACATGCCCCTCCGCGTTCTTTTCGACAAACAGCGTCCCGAAAAACGGCCAGCCATCCTGGGGCCTGATATAATACATCGAAAGACCTTCGGGGTAGTCTTCCGGCGCCCAGGTGATCGGCGGGTGCGTAATGGTGTCGGGAATGATCGTCTGCATGGCCAGGTTCGTAACGGCATTGAACGCCTTCCGGAAGTTGAGCGGCGTGATGGCCCGAACCTTGTTGTCCTTGATCTGGCCGTAATGCCAACGGGCCTTCTTTTCCAGCGTGGATGTGTCCGGGGCTTGCCCGAAAGTAAGTGTGCCCGCCAGCGCGAGCAGCGCGAAAAGGATGTACTTTTTCATGTTGCGATGAAGTATAATTTGATGTATTAGGCAAAAGCCGACGATTCGAGCGACGCAAGCCGTTTTTCGACGTCCTTATTGATGGCGTCCTGACCGGCTTTGTAGTCTGCAAACTGTTTCTGCGTGACGTAGCTCGCCTTGATCCTGCGCTGAATGTCGAGCAGGATCACGATGATAAAAATGGCTGCGAGTAGTTTCATGATTTATTGCGGTTTGTGAGTGCTAAAAGGCTTCGGCGTACGCTGGCGCTTTCGGCCGCGATCAGTACCGACGCTACCAGATAAAGCCCCAGGCCGTCGGTTGCATAGCCGGTCAGGTCGGCGAAGTATTCGACCAGGTTCCCGAACATCAGGTAGGCGGTGTATTTCAAGAGCTTGTTCAGGAACGCGGGAAGGAAGCGCCAGTTAAAAACGCGGCCGATCACGGCTTGCCCGACGCTGACGAGGGTATCGAGCAAAACAGCCGCGTAGACGATCAGAAAAATTTCGAAATGGGTGACCAGGAAAAAGAACATATCAGTTCAGGTTAATTTCTATCTGCCGCTGCAATGCTTCGCATTTTTCGCGCAGCTCCATGTTTTCACGCACGAGCTGCTCGATTTGCCGGGCCTGCTCTTGCTGCACCGTCCGTAGCTCGGTATACAAATCTTTCCAGTGTTCGGAAATCAAACCATCGTTTTCAATTTCCAGTCTGCGGACATCGATTTCGTACTTTTTTCGCTGGATGAAATGGCGGACGATCTGCATCAGCATGGTGCTGCCAGCGATGGCGCCGATGGCGAATTTCAAAATTTCGACCACTGTTAAATCATTAGGATAAACATCATTACTGCTACTTCCGCGACCGTCCGCACGATGTGCGACCGGATACGTTTGCGCTTCTGACGCCGGGCGGCCTGCTCGGCGCGGTCGGCCCGCTTGGTTTCTTGTGACGCGACGGTTTTCAGCCCTGCCGCCTGGAAGTTGAGTAGTGTATTTTCCTTTTTTACGAGGTCGCATATTTTCAGGTCGCGGTTGATCCGGGGCAACATTTCGGCCACGCCCGGCAAATCAGTCCGGAGGGTGTCGCCCATACCGTTCGAGCAGCTCGCGGTACGAGCCGAGCACAGTAGTATCAGAATGCACAGAAACCGAATCTTTCGCATGGCTTATCGCGTCGAGCGCGTTGTCTATTTCCTGGATGCCGGCCGGGATTACCTGTTCACACCGGCAGGCCCGGCCCGTCACCCGGTAGGTTAAAAACACCATTGCCGCCATCAAAAGGCAGAAAAACACCATACAGGCCGCAATGATTTTGTTTTCGATGTTACCGTTTTGCATACCGTATCAGAATCAGGAGTACGACCGCAACAGCGGGCCAGAACCATTCAACTTTTTTTTCCGCCCCGGTACATCGCTATTTCTTCCTCTCGCCGGTTTACCAGCCCGGCGCTTTTCACCTTCTTACCGTTCACGGTCACGTAAACCCACCTGCGAAATTCAGTCTGGATGACGATCAGGTCGCTTGGGTCCTTGTTGACCAGCTCCCGCAATGTCGAGCCCTGGAACGCAGGCCCGCCGACGTTGTAGGTGAAGCTCACAAGCGCGTCAAACTGTCCCTGGTTGAGCGTGGCGGTAACCGCACCGTTCACCGTTGCCACGGCTTTCCCGACGTGGTAGCCCAGCAGTTGCACCGCCTTCGCCTCGGTGATCTTGTCCCCGGCCTTTACTTTCGCGCCGTTTTCGTAGGTGGTGCAGCCGTAACCGATCGTCCATACGCCCGCGGAGTCCTGATAGGCGGTAAGCCGTAATTCCTCACGGTTTTTCAATATTTCGAGTGCCTGGCTGCTGATCTGCATCGTATTAGGACATTACTTGTTGGTGTGCTTTCCAAAGTGCGTCGACGTATTGCGAGAGCTCGGCCGGATAGAACCAGGCGATCAGGTCCTCGGAAAGGTCGCGCCCGTAATATTTCAGGTATTCGGCTTTCACCGCTTCGTAGCTCTTCGTGTAATGTGCCAGGTCAACAGCCCAGGGCATGCCTGTTTCCGGGTTGCTTTCATCGGTCGGGTTAATGAACACCCGAAGCGGTGAGCTCACCAGTTCCCGGTATGCCTGCGCCAGCTGAATGGCCGTCATCGTTCCGGCCTGCTGGACATACTTTGAGACCTTTCGCGGCCTTGACGTCGCGATCAGTACCGCGCCAACGCCAAGTCCGAGCAGTGCCAGCGCCCTTTTTTGCTTATCGTCCATCGTCAGGCTTCTTTTACGTCGGCGGCCGGTACCAGTCCCTGGCTGTACAGGAACAGAAAGGACGTCCAGCCGACCAGATAATACAGGTCCTTTTTACCCGCGCTGTTGGTGATGTAGTAGGCCCTCAAACGGGTGCCAACCGCATCACCGGCCTTCACTTTCCGCGCTACTTTGGTGCTGTCGGTATCGCTCCAAACGGCGGTGTCTTTCACTGCGACGAGCTTCGCGCCCGTTGCCGTCACCGTTTGTTCCGCCTTCGGCGTGGCTTTTGCCCGCTGAACCCATTGCTGAAACTTGGCGCTGGTAAGCTCCTTTTCCAGGCGCTCGTACATATTTTCGTTGTACAGGTTCAGATAAGCCTTGCCCACCGCGTCGGGGTCGCCGATCTGGTCGGCGACGAGCATCAAATCATTGTCCCAGGTGCCGTCGAACTCGATCATCAGATTGATCCCCGACGGGTTACAGGCCTGGCGTACCTGGATGGCGTGGGAAGTGTTCACATCCGTTCCGGCCTGCTCGTACTGCTTCGCCTGCCTGTTTTTTCGGATCTGCCCGCGGAAATACAAGACCAATACCACAACAATCACAAAGTATTCGGCGATTTTGATGTTTTCCGGGCTGATCGGCAGAATGGATATGTTGTTTTCCTTTGCCATACTGGTTACGATAAAATAGTGGACACTTCGCTGATCACCGACATGATTTCCATCATGCCCATATTGCCGTTTTTACGGCTGGCAATCAGCTTTTGCAGTTTCTCGACCGTGTCGGGATTGGTAATTTTCTGATACGTTTCCGGCGATTCGCTGATGACTTTCGTTAAAAATTTCAGGTTACGGCAGGTAGCGTCTGCGCCCACCGTCTGGTAGGATACCAGCGCAAATTCGCGCATGGCGTCGAGTATGTCCTGTTCGGTCCTGGGCGCCTCCATGTCCATTGCCGTAGTGTTGTCGTTTGTTTTCATCGGGTCGTTGTTTTTGGTTTTTCAAATCGGTTTATGTTTTGAATAGCCCGCGCATAGTTTCAAAGCCTTTGGCGAGCGTGGGAAGTTGCGCGGCCACATTGGTGAGCTTGGTGATCGCGCCGCTGTCGTTGTCTTCGTCGTCGTCGTTCAGGTCGAGAACGGCCTCCGAGATTTCGGCCACTTTCTTTTCCAGGTTGTCCAGCCGGGTCAATACCTCCTTTTTGAAGGTTTCCACGGCCAGCTCTTCGCGGGCCAGCTTCATGGCCCTTTCGAACATTTCGTTCTGGTCTATTTGGGGCTGGTGCATGGGCGTAACGGTTTGCCTGGTTATCTCGAACCGGAAGGTACTTGCGGCGGCTTGCTTGTGCCTACCGACCGTGCCGCGCAACGTGTAGCGTCCCGGTTGGAGCAATTGCAATACGTTTCGCAAGCGTTCAACAGCTTCGGCCTCCGACTCTTCGTCGGCGGAATACTCCGAAACCTTTTCTTCCCGCTCACCCCCCGCGTCTCCCCGGATAAGGCGCCACTGATTGAACCTTTCGGCCTGTAACCAAAGTATTGCGTTGTCGGCGGTCATGGTCAGTATTGTTTATGGGCGCGGCGGTCACAGACGACCACCGCGCCGGTAGTTGGAAAGGCAGGTTATTTGCGCTTGGAACGCCCGACGCCCCGGCGACGGTTGAGCTCTGTTTTTCGCCTTCTTTCGTGGTCTTCGTACTCTTTCAACTTACGTTCGTAGGTATCCCACTGGGTTTGCGGGGCGGTCAGATCGGGTCTTTTTGGCTTGGTTTTCTTAGCCATAGAGACAGCTGTTTTTGCCATGATTGAAACAATGGTTTGGATGGAAAACTATTCGAATGTTTTGCCGGGGGTGGCCTAATTGCCCCCCCCGACGGAGTGTTATATACGCCTTATCGCGAGCGGCGTTTTTTCAGCGTTTTCTTTTTGCCGCTCAGGCTGTCGAGAATGTGGGTTATACCAAATACCTCCAACAGGACAACACCGATGATTACAAGTATCACCCAGTTTTTCTTTGCCCATTCACCCGCTTCTGTCAGGCTCTCGGAGAGCGTTTTCGCGCCACTGGCGACGACGACTGTGCTGTTAGTTTTAGTGCCGGAAGTCGGTGTACCTACATCGTCACTGTAATCGGCGATGCCTTCGCCTTTCAGCGTGTAGTACCCTTGCCCTGTCGAAAGCCGGGGCAGGCCATTCCCGTTATCGATAATCACGTGGCCGTTTGCGTCGAGCACGCCGTCCGGGGCCGCGTCGGGCAGTTTTGATACATCGATATTGCTGGAAAGGATCACGTCGTTGCTCAGCATATAACCTTGTGCGGCGGTACGGGACATATAAGTCCAATACTCGGTCTGGTTCTCCAAAGCAAGGTAGGTCAGAAACTCCGTACCGGATGCGGTCTTAGCCAGATACAAAACGGCGGTTCCCAGGTAACCTTTAAACGTACCTACGTTATACTGTACTTTTGCCATGATGTTTAAATTTATGATGAAGTGTAATTTTTGATACTATCTAAACCGGCTGGATGTCCGTTACCAGCACATAACCAGGATCGAGCCCCCACCTGGCGGCATAATTGAGCCTTTCCTTATGCTTGAACACCGGGATTTCCAGCGCGGCAAGTACTGCCCGGCGGTCTTCGTCGGGTGCCACCCGGTGGTAGTCCGAAAGCGTGAACTGCCACGGCATGGCCGGTTGGTTTGAAATCTGTTGCACCGGCTCGGCGAGCGCAAGCACATTGGATTTTGCTGTCGTAGCCGGTCTTGCCGCGGGTTTTACGGGCGGCGTCTTCGGCGCTACGGGCTTGTTGGAAGTTTGCGTTTTTGCCATTATTCAAAAAGTTTTAACAATGCGGAAACCCCGCCCATTTTTAGTTTCAATGTTCCTGAAAAAGAAACGCTTACCGGTATTTCCAGCTCGTCGGCTTCGGTCGTCGTGCCCGATGCCGGCGTAGGCGTTTCGTAAAGCCTTTTCCATCCGTCAGGGTTCGAAACCGGCAAGGTGCCGTCGGCATCGACAGGGAAAGAACCCTCCGGCAAATAGTAGGTACGCGGGGCGGTCAATGCGCCTTTGGCCTCCGCGATGTGCTGTGCGAGAAAATCGAGCGTCAAGTGGTGGAACTTGTTGTCCTGCCAGATCACGGCCAACAGATACCCGCCGTTATGCGAAATTTCATACACCACGCCCGTACCATTGGCGCCCTGTACCCAACCTACTGCTTTTTCTACCTTCATTTTCTGGCCCTTGCAGGCTGTTTGGTGGACATAAAAAGAATGATCAAAACCAGCGCTACGACCAGTCCGATCAGCAGCGTATTCATACTGTTTGCACCGGTGTTGACCGTGGTGACGCCTGGCGTGGTCGTTACGGTCGGGTAATCGTTCTTGCCGATCCCATTAGGGAACAGCGATTGCAGTATTCCGGGGATAGCCCCCAGCAGGCTTGACAACCAACCACCCGACGAACCGCTATCGGATGTTTCATCGATTTCCTTCTGCTGGGCCGATGTGACGGCGGTACCGTCGGTATATTTTACCGTCACCGTACCGTCGGCGTTGTAAATAATATCGTCAATTTCGCTTGCCATCACTTGAACAGTTTTGGTATCGGGACTTTAATTGTTGTATCGACAGGGGCCGTAATCCCTTCGGCCACTACATTTCCCACCAAGTGAAAGTCAAGTTGCGATCCGGCATTGAGCAGGCTCGGTACCGCGCTGATCAGCCCGTCGATGGGTATCACCACCTTAGCTATAATCGTTGTGTCGCCCCCCCGCTACCAATTTCACATACAGGTTTTCGTAGGCGGTGCCAATCGGGTAACCTTCGAGGCGGATTTGGATATAGTACCGGTTCACGCCCAGCGGTGTACCGGTTGGGTTAGTGATCACCACCGGCTGGTCCCACATTACGGCGCCTTTGCTGATCCGAACGTTTTTCGGGAGCAAGTAGCGTAGCATAAGGGCATTGGCGGCACGGGCTTTCATGGTGTAGTACCAGAGCACGAGCACGGCAATGATGATCAGTGCGATTTGTTTATTTCCCATTTCTGCGACGTTTTACAATCATTATCAGTACGATCAGTACGGACGTTGCAATCAGCACCAGTTTATATTTCACATACCACTTTGGGTCATTGGTCACAGTTTCGACCTGGCCATCGGGCCTGGTCAATTCGAGGGTGTCGAAATTTAGTATCGCCCCGGAGCTGAAATAAATCAAGCTCTTATACTTGTCGTAGCTTACGGCCTGGCCGTTGTCAGGATCATAATACTCTTTATCGGTCCCCGTCCAGACAATCAATCCGGACTTGTATATAATCAGCCCATTGTCGGGATCATACGTAAAAATCGGCTTGTCCGGTTCATAGTATGGGCTATTGGAGTTGAAAGGGCTGTTCGGCTGGCTGGTGTCGTCGATCAGCGGATCAACTTTGGCCTTTTCGGCGAAAATCGCATTCCAGTCTTTTCCGTCCTCTCCCTCGGCAATTTCCTTAGAAATCAGTACCAGTGAAATCTTATCCAGAAACCGTTTGCCCACCACATATCCCGCTTTCCCGGTGTACTTGTTGATTGCCTTCGAACTGATAGCCATCGAAAAAGCCAGGATGTCGAGCCACGAAAATTTTTCACGATGCAGGAAAATGTACGTTCCAAGTTCCGGCGTAATCGTCGCAGAAATGACATTCAGTTTCCAAAGTGCCGCGCTATACATCGTACCAGTAGCGCTTATCAGGCCTTCATCGGAAAATGTCCCTTTGATATTTTCGGAGATAACCGGCAGGTCATTGCCAATTCCCTGAACGTCTTTCGGGTCGATCATTTTTTAGCGGGTATAAACAGCAATGCAATAATCCCTCCTATAACTGCAATCGTCACCCATGAAAAACCAGCTGCGGCCGCCGTTGTATTTTCTTCTGCCGTAAATTGATTTTCCGGAAGATGAAACACCTGAACACCAGGTATCTCCTCACCATTGGCCGCTGCATGTACCTTGTCCAATATTGCCTGAACATCAATGTCCAGATTCGTATCGTACAGGTGCCCTCCGAGTTCAATTTTTGCCATTACCTTTCAGTTTTGGAGCAACGAATTTGAAAAACAAACCGGCACCGACGGCCAGTAGTAAATAGGTGTTGGTATTGTCCTTGTCTCCTTGCGGCGGCGGTGTGTTAATTGGATTTTTGGGGTCATTCAATGGGCTATCAACTCCCTGATCCCAATAGCCGGTAACTTGATCTTTTTTTACCCATGCAGTCACAAATTTGTACGCATCGAAATACTTCCAAGGGATCCCCGGTTTCCCTGCGCGCCATTTCCACACCATTTCTACCTCATAACCCACATCTGAGGAATTTCCAGTGTAAACACCTACTTCGTCACCAGTGGCGCGCTTCGCAGGAAACTGGAAACTCTTTTTATATCCACCCGGGCCCGGAGGTATCGGCAGAGACATTTTTGTACACTCTTTATCGCTATACGACGTAAGTTCAACTTTTGCCATTAGTCGGTCGCCTTTAATTGGTACTGATGCCATGCCGTCAAGAAATTATTAACCAAAGGATGATTGCCACCAAAAGCACCGGTAGCCATTTCCAAAAGAGCAACTCGGCGGCATACCGCTTTCTGTATTGCTCGACTTTCAGCGCCTCGTTGTAACGCTGTTGCCCCACTTTTTTTAATTCCTCGATCTTTTTGGCTTTGGCCTTGTTTTCGGCCTGGGCGAAAAAGGTTCCGGCAATCATAAGCAGGCTGCCGATCACCTGGGTATAACCTGTGGGGATTGTGGATACTACACCACCAATCACTGTTAACTTGCCGGCATCCGACGGTGCGGCATCGAGCTCTATCAGTGCTGCCGCAATCTCTTTGAGCTCGGCCTGGTATTGGAGTAGCGATGCCTCCGCTTTTTTGATCTGGTCGATGAGCCACGCTTTCCGCTCTGTCGGGTTCTTCGTATACTGCTCGGCGGCGGTTCGAAAGTAGTCAGGTGGCAGCGTTAATTGTCCCATTCGGTCAGGCCTTTGTCAGCAAATACAGAAATATGATTGCCACGATGATCAGTAACATAATCGTTTCATTTTGACCTTTTTAAAAATCGTGTTGCAATGATAAACCGGCACTTGTGACATTCGCAAATAGGTGTTATATTAGAGTAACAACCAGCAACTTGCAGCAACTATTAGCAACTTCCAGCAACCGTATCTACATGGACTTTCTTTCAAAATCCGATCTGATTGGGCAATACAATGTTTCCACACACAAAAGCTTCGAGCGGCTGATTGGCGCGAGAGGGAAAAAGGTACTGGATTGGAAACCGGGAAAGCAGCGGTTTACGCCGAAACAGGTCAGGGCCCTGCACAAGTTGATCGGCGAACCGCTGACGAAGGAGGAAAAATACCATTAACGGCTGCGAATTCGCGGCCTCTCTGAAACAATTAGCCCCAGCAGATACCCTATTATACGGGCCATTTGCTGGGGTATTTTTGTGGGGCACTGTACGGGGCATTGTACAGGGCATTTTCGCAAGGAAATTCCTTTGGTTTAGGCATCAATACCGTTTGAAAAACGCACTTCATTGCCGGCAGTATTGCGCAGCTTTCATATGCTTTGCCTCGATAAAAAGTAAAATTATGGCACACAAATTGCTCTCCGCTATCGTTGTCCTCGCTCTTATCTACAACAGTCAGGTCCGCGCGCAAAATGCAACCAAACTGCCTTATCCAATTTTGTTTGTACATGGCTGGAACGGCAGTGACGACACGTGGTACACAGAACTGAATTTTCTTGCCAGCCAGGGATTAAAGGTTGACATAGACCATAATCAAAAGCGAAGCGGCTATGGAAGCAGATTAGATTTTATGCTGAATGCTACCAATTTAACATTTCTCAACCGGCGGGCATCAGGTCCGCAGTATGGTGATGTTTTGGATATGGAATCTTACCTAGATCCGAATAATGATTTGTTTGCCATCAACTTCGACGTTGGAGCCAGTTTCGCACAAAGCAACCAGGCGGCTGCCGCAAAACAAGGTTTCGCGGTGGGGCTCGCTGTCAGAAAGATATTGTCTGTTACAGGAGCAAAAAAGATAGTGCTATTTGGGCATAGCATGGGGGGGGCTTGCGATCCGGGAATGCCTGCAAAACTCTGATAATTGGCCTGTCGGCGACGGTTTTCACCATGTCGCCAAAGTAATCACATCCGGGACGCCACATGGTGGTAGCGAGATTTCCTCTTGGGGACTTGTTGGACTTTTGGGGTACGACGAATGGTCTGACGCCGCGCGCGACTTCCGCCCGAATATCGCAGCAAACTATCTTTGGGGCGGCCATGAGGCCAATGTTCCCAAAACTTATAAATCACAGGACATTGATTGCGATGGGTATTCAGGGTTCGTTGTTGGGCTCAATCGCAAATCGATCCCAATGGACTTCAAATGGGCGTGTATAGTGGGCGTCGGAGGCATTACAATTGGTGGATATGGCGGTTACGACGACGACGTTGTCAGATCGCATAGCGCGAATGTTTTCAATTACCTTTCAGTTGAAGGCGATCTTTTCGTAGTTCACAACAGTAATCAGCAAGCGAGTGACACATGGGAACCAACTTGGCACACCAAACTACCACAGCAGACGTTTACAAATCACTATGCCCTCGACGAGCCGGAGGACATCGAATATGCCTATGTTGTGTCTTCCGGGCAGGAGTATAAAGGCTTTTTGACACCGCCGCCTTCCGGCAAGGACTTCGATCGGGATCGCTTCACTGTATATTTAGACACACGGGGGTTGGTAACTTTCCGGGCGACCTTGCCCAAAGGTGCGTCAGGGCTATTCTCAAAACGGGAAAGCGATTTTACGGCCCCTGCCAACAGCAAATTTTTCATATTGGAAGGGGGGGAATTATGACATTGAGATAGAAGGGAAAACCGGTGCCGAATTAGGTTATCCGTTTCATTTCGATTCGTATAAGTTTTCAGTGGACTTTTGCCCGTTCCCAAAACGCCTGGACGTCGTGGCCGAAGGCAGCACGAAAATTTGTGAGGGGGAATCTGTAAAACTTAAAATCCAGGGAAGCGGATATGACTCGTACGAATGGTTTTTAAATGATACAAAAGTCGGCAGCGGCGCTACCTTCGTAGCCACATTAGCGGGGCGGTATTATGCCAAAGGTAATAAATGTGGAATATCCGAAAAGTCCCTTAAAGAGGTTGTTATTGAAGTTAATCCGTTCCCGGCAAAGCCAGTTATCGGTGTTAAGGACGCAGTTTTGATGTCTAACTACACCAACGGGAATCAGTGGTTCAAAGACGGCAATAAATTGCCCGGCGATACCCTGGCCACCCTAGCAATAGGGTCTGGTTCTTACAAAGTTATGGTAACGCGAAAAGGGTGCTCTTCTGAATCCGAAACAATTACCGTTACCGGTCAAGAACCGTTGCCGGATGCCATTGCAGTATACCCAAATCCTTCCGAGGGAATGTTCTTAGTAAAGGTGCCGCCTGGAAGCGTTTGGCAACATGAGTTGTTTAATCAGTCGGGCCAACTTATTGCGAGCTATTCGCAAAGCGAGCCGATAATCTCTTTCGTCCCGGCTGGATTATACATGCTGCGGTCTAAACGCGGAAAGATAGTGATGCAAACTAAAATCGCTGTGAAGTAATATATGCGGTGAGATATTCGGCAAAATGAACGCAATTAAAATCCAGCACATTGTATTTCCGGCCGGCAACCTGCCGGTATCGATTCAGAATATGCCTGCGCGTGGCCGACGTCTGGCGGATTTCCAAAAGCTTACGCGTTGCTAAAAACTCCTTTGCAGTATCGCGGCAAACGTCGCGGTCCGGCACGATGTGGTATACATAAGTTTCCCGGCCTTCGTGGACTACGACGCCGAAATGCTGGATGAAGGGAAGGCTGTCTGGCCGGCAAATGAGGATGTCTCCGGTCCTTAGTTGATAAATCTTTTGCATAGCTTCGTTATTCAAAATCTGTACTGATTGTCAGCGACTTCACTCCCGCCAGGTGGCAGGCCGCGAAAAACGCCGGTATGATGTTGTTCCAATCGTCAGAAAGCCGGTCGGCGTGGATCGCGAGTAGCAAATCGGGTTCCGTCAGCCGGTCAGGGTATATTTCCACTTCATGCTCTTTCCCGCCTGGCCCTTTCAACTTGCCTATCAAAGTACCATCGGGATACACCTCCCAGGCACCGAACACCGCGGTGGGCTTTTGTTTCAGTGTAATTTTCATTCATCGGGAGCCGTGGGGTAAAGTGCGCAGAACATGGCGCGGTAGTGTTCGGCATACCGCTCGAAGAGCAGCGGGCTGTACGCCCGGAGCAAGTCTTTTTGTGGGTGTTCCAACGGGATCACTTTCCCGCCATAATGGGCAAAGTGCTCGCCGGCCTTCGCCGTGGCGCGTTCGATGTCGGCTTTTGGAACGTGCTCAGCTTCGAGCCATTCGAGCCAGCGGGCGGCGTGCTGGTCAACCACGGGCGGGTCGAAGTCGCTGCGGGTTGTTGGTATCGGGTTGATCTGTTCGGTTACCTCCATGTGGGCGAACACCGGTTCGCCAAACAACCCGGTAACGTATTTCGGGACGGACACTTTCACGGTCCGGTACTCGTAGGTGGTGGTAGTGACGCGCGCAAAGCTCTCGACGGCCACGGTATAGGGGTTCAGGTCGACGACGTGCAGGGAGTTGGACGCGCCCCAAATCCGGCCGCGCATGGTCCGGGTCGTGAATTTGACATCGATCCGCTTTTTCTCGATGGTAACTTGTTCCGTCGAGATCGGGGCGCCGGTTTCGTGATCGAAGCTTTCCCAGGGTGTCGCGGTTTCCGTTTGGACATAGTAAAGCCCGTTTTCCTGAACCAATTTTTCATTTTCGGCCAGGGCGGGCTTAACGACCTCCGGCTCTTTGGTCATATATTTTGCCACGTAGGCCGTCAGCTTCCGGATATTCTGGATGGCGTGAATTTTGGTGGTCGGCGGGTTGTTCCAACCATTCTTTATCCCCTTTTCGTAGGCTTCGCGCTGGCGCCGGGTTTCGGCCTTCCGGGTGGCGCGAAGGTCGAACTTTTCGGAACTGGCCCGGCAATACTTCCGCCGGGCGTCGATGGCGTACCGCATCATATCGGGCCGGACGTGAAAGCCGTTTTGATAGATGTAATTCTGCCGGTTCCGGAACCGGGTCACATATCCCAGCCGCTCGATGATCCGGTTCCATTCCTGTTGAATGCGGGCGGCCGGTAAGCCGCGATCGAGAATGACGTGGAAATGCAGGTTGCCGTTCTTCTGTGTTTCGCTTACCCATATGTAGTTTTTCACGTTCCAGCCAGAATTCCCACGTTCGGCGGAACCGGTGAGGTATTCCATGAACCGGCCGAATAGCTCCTTGATCACCTTGTCGCAATGATACTGCTTTCCTGGCAACGTCATTGTGAGGAACGTCGGGTAAACCTCCGTCGACGGGAACGATTTCGGAAATGTCATGGAGGTATTGAGCTGGACGGCCGTAAGGAAATTTTCAATGATTCCTTTCACGCGCCGCTTCGTGGCCGGAGACATATAGCCGTTGTACTGGCCGGCTGCACCTTTGTCCAGATTCAGCAGGGAATTTGCATTGTCCTGTTTCCGCGTCGTTTGCGTCGTCCAACGCTTTTGAATGACGACCGAGTGCGGTTTGAGTTTCGCGTATTTCTCGAAACTGAAATCAACGACGCGTGTGTCTGTGGGCAACAACGATGCCGTCGCCGTGTGTGCGCTTGCGTGCATGGTGTGAGGATTTACAAAATGGTTGTATTCGATTTTTGAGCGTGTGAGGGGTTTCCGGGGAGAGTCGACGCTTAGATAAACCCATTATGGCGAATTCGAAATTTTGACGACATTGTTCATTACTAGTGTTACATTTGTAACCTTAAACCGGGCTTTTCTATTTATGACATCGAAACGGACTTGGCAACTTTCTGGCATTCTCTTTATAGTGTTCATGCTATTGCAGTGGTTTTATTTTCCTACATCCAATCGTACAGAGTTGTCGAATAATTCAATAGTGATAATTGACTTCTTTGGGAGTCTATTTATAATAGTTCTCTTCGCAGTTGTCGCAAGTTGTGTCCTGGCATTTCTTCCATTTAAAGGGAGGCCATTTAAGATGAAGTTTAATAGCTTACTACCAATCATGTTTGTTGTCACCTTGCTCATTGAGATAGTATCATTGGCATCAGTGGCCTACGACACACGTCGAAACGGTGCCGGAATTCTTGACGAAAAAATCTTTATTAGATAAGCAACCATTGGACCGGAACAGTTTATTTAACATAGACCAAGACAGAGAGGGCCTCGAATCCTGAGGGCTGTTATAATGCCTGTTCTTAAATATGCATCAGGGGCGCGTTGAGCAACTTAAAGTTCGTTTTTGAGGTACGAGAAAATCACACGTGCAATGTCGACTACGATCGCGTTTCCGTAGCTGAAGATTTTCGCTTTATCCAGTTCGGCGGGAAACCCATCATCCATGCGTAGACGGCCAAAGTCTGATCGGCGGTCAATCCGTTGAGCTGGCATTGTAACACGAGCTTGTCTTGGTGGCCCGCCAGCAGGTATTTCCTGTAAGATTCCACCGTTTTCAATAAGATGATGCCATCGGTGGCCGCGGGCGTAGGCCAGACCGTATATCCGTGGCCGGAAGTGATCATAACCGAACTGCGCAGCATAAAAACATCGCCATTCAGTGTCATACCCGAGCTGGGAAAGATCGCAAAGGACGTATTCGAGGCCACGACGAAGGAGCATTGCGCTGTTTTCAAAACATACGATTGCGGGTCTAACCTCCCGAACCACACGGGCGTATTCCGACCACAAGCCGGATTTCGGGCCTTTAATTCCCTGGGCTTTCCCTCCCCGAGGGGCTTTTGATGGCGAAATGTCCTGACATGGGAAACCTCCGGAAATAATGTCAATTGTTCCGCGATAAGGGGTGCCGTCAAACTGCCTGATGTCTGCATAACTATGCGCGTTCGGAAAAGCCAAGTGAAGGTGTTCACGGTTCAATGCATCAATCTCGACATGAAAGATGTTTGTGAAGCCGGCTTGCTCTGCCGCCAGATCAAACCCGCCGATGCCGGAAAACAGACTGCCGTGGTTCATTGCTGCGATCGGTTGGAATCGAAGAACCACAAAACGCACTTCCATGCACAGACCACGAAGCACCATAAGACATCCATTTCAGTATCGTTTTCTCGGTGTGTATGACATCGGATAGAACTTCGGTTTCAGTTCGCTTTTCTCTATACGCAGGTCGATCAGCTCCTTTTCCAGAACTTCGATCAGCGCATTTTGATAGTCGAGCAATTCGAACAGCGTTTGCAGGGTTTCTTTTTTCCTTCCCGGCCGGAGCCAATTATAAAGTTCCTCACTGGCCGTGTTGATCCCGCCCTCATAAATCAGGCCGATCGCCTGCCGAAGTTCTGGCCGGTTCATGCGTTGATAAATGACATGGCGTTGAACAGCAATTGCTTTTGCTTACCATGTTCCCCATCCGGATACGTCAAAGCCGCGTCCGTAACCTGGGTTATGCCGAATGCATATTCCCACTTTCCGCTGTTCAGGAAACCGACATAGTCCCTGCCGTAATTGTCCTGGATTAGTTTGTATTGAATGTCATTACCGGGAATAGTGAAGCGGAGCCCGGCTTCGAATTTCTCTTTTGGCGTCATATAGGTGTGTCTGATTAATTTGTTCAGGTACTCGATACCAATCAGTTCCTTTTCGGCAATCGCTTCGAGTTGCTGATCCCGAAAATCTTCCCACTTGAATACGGTCCTGGTTTTCTCGATTTGGAGATTGTCGAAAACTTCGACCACCGTCTTTGTGGTGCACATACAAAAGGCCATCCGGACAGAATACCGCCATTCTTCACATTCGATTTGTAGTTGGATGATTTTCCTTTGCAATTCCCGGCGTTCGGCTTCGGCTTCATCTTCCGGCGGGATGTCGATACAATCCCGGTTGTGTATCTGCATCTTTTTACGGAGCAGTTCCAGGGGTGTCATTGGGTAGCTTATAACAAAAAGTGTGACGTCAGCATATCGGTGTTTTGCTTGGTGAGATCGGAAATAGCAGCGTTGGCGGCATTTTCGTTGGTCCTATAATCTCCGTCTGATGCCCTCGCAAGGAAAAGAGTCAATTGTTGCGTAAATTCTTCATTGCCCAACACTTGCCTATATAAAGATTGAACTTGGTCTAATTCCTGACCCTTGAAGCCATTTTTGGAGTACATTTTATTGTTAAATGAACGCTCAGAAACGCCCATTTTCTGCGCAAACAAAGATCTAACCTGTCCGTTGGTATGACGGCCACAATAATCATACAAGTAATGCACAAAAGCGAGTTTGTCCGCCGTTTGAAATTTTTTCCCTTCCATTTGTCAAATGTTTGGTGTTAATTTGGGTTATATCATGTAAATTCATGTAATAAAGATAAATAATTATGTTTGATAAAGTCAAATAAAATTTTGTACTAACCATGACAAGACCACCTATTGGCCTGATAATCAAGACGATTATTAAGCAAAAAAATTTATCTCCAACGCGAATCGCTCGTGACCTAGGCATCTCGAAACAACAGGTGTACAATACTTACGTCCGGGCAAGTTTGCAGGAAGGTGAAATTGATCGCTGGGCAGAAGTATTAGGCGTCAGCGTTGACGAATTAGTCAATTATCAATTTGAGCCAAGTAATGGCTCTGATGCCGACGGTAGCAGCGAGGTATTGGATCTGATAAAGAAAATGTTCGAGCAGGAGTTGAAAGAAAAGAATGAGCAAATCCGAGCCTTGCAGGAAAACTTACGGGCGTCTCAAGAAGCCTTGAAGCTTTCACAACAGATGCAATCTGTATTGCTGGGAAAGTCGCCTGAGTATTCGGATCGTAGTATAATACCCCTTCACAGGAACAGAATCCAGGCATTGGCCGGGGTTTAGGTATTATTCCGGGTACTCATTAATGATTGATACCATAATTAATTGATTGTTAATTAGATACCCACTGGTTTTAAGCCCAGCGGGATCACAAGAAAGCGCCTCAAAGGGCGCTTTTTTCGTTTAAAAACGTCATTTTTTCACTGTTTTCGAAGATAAGCATATCATTCTGATTCATTCCAGATCAAAGCATTCGGTAACCTATTCGGTAACCTGCTTTGCTTACTAAATTAGGTTACCGAATGGACATGTTTGACAGAGGCGATTTTGACCAAGGTTTCTCAAACATCAATGTTTTTCTAACCTTAAACTGTGAGGATGATGAATTTCAAACAGAACCTGACTGTACTTTTCTGGCTGTACAGACAAAAAGCGAAAGCAGACGGCAAAGCTCCCATTTACGCGAGAATCACAATCGACGGTAAGTACACCGAAATGTCAACCGGAAAGAAAGTAAACCCGGCATCCTGGGACTTGGATGCTAAACAGGTCACTGGCTCAGGACTGGAAGTGAAACTGGCGAATCAGAAACTGGCCCAACTACAAACTGATGTCGAGCGCATCTTCAACGGCCTTCAAACGCAGTTCCCACACGTCACTCCGGCGATGGTCAAAAATGTTTACCAGGGAAAACCCGCGGTCGAGCAGCCTAAGCTTGCTAAACCGGCAGCAAAGAACGAGCAAACCGTCCTGGAAGTCTTTGACGAGTCCATTGCTAAATTTGAGAAACGGGTCGAACGGGAGAATGCTTCTTTCGAGACACTGGAAGCATTGGCGCAGCACTAAAAAGAAGGTAGCTGCATTTATCAAATATCACTTCGACCGCGAGGACATTCACTTTTCCTCCCTTCCAGACACCTTTGCCGACGACCTCTATGATTATTTGACGCTACACGTTTATGTGAAATCCGAGATGTTAATGGAGGTATCAGAAGGCTCGACACACACACGACGCCCGGCATTTCTTCACGGATATGATGCTTAACAATGGCGTTCCTATGGAAGATGTCAGCAAAATGCTGGGCCACCGGAGTATCAGAACCACCATGCGCTACTGCCGCATAAGAAAATCTCGCATCAGCGAAAATGTGGCCAAAGTCCGAGATAGGTTATTCTCTCGGTCGGGTTTGCGACGATCAGTGTCCTGAATCGGGCATTAAAGTAAAGGTTGAAACCGCCGACGTTAGTCGATTTTTGAAGTGACGTCGGCGGTTGAGTGTAAATTACGGCGCCAGTAACCACCGCCGGATTACTAGGCGGCCCCATAGTTCACCCTCACGCGTCTCGAATGAAAGTTAACGGTTAATCTTTCATTCAGCTAATCTAAAGGGCGGCCCCGTCAGTCCCCCGGTCAGTGAGTATACGTAGAAGATCAATTTCTTGCTCCTGATAAAATGGGAGCACTTTATCGTTGAGCATGTCTGCGGCGCCCAGAGCATTTTTACGATCATAGACCTTTGCAAACGCCACACGGCTATATGTGTCAATGAATGTTTGCTGGTAGATTTGCCAACACCCTTTATGTATCCACGTAGTAAGTGTCCTGGGCGCCAAGATAACCTGGGTGATGCGTTTCAATTTCACCTTTGCTTTGCGCTTCTTCCTTTTTTCGTTCAAGAGCCGCAACCTGCACATCGGTAAGGATCAATCCCTCCTGGGCAACCTTAGCATCCAATGCTTTCAACCGCTTTTGAAACGTTTCCAGGTCATGTCTGACCCAAACACAGCGAATAGTTGAAGGCGCGACAAAGATCCCGCGTTTTCTCAACTCGTTAGATGCCCGCTGCTGTCGAAAAGCAGGTGATTCAATTGCGTAAGCTACCACCACATCCTCAGACGAGAAATAGCCGAAAGGCACGGGATATCCGATATTAGCTATTTCAATTCCACAAGGGTACGATTAGGACGGGAAGGGACTCCGCTGCGCCAGGTATTCGACCGGATATTTCAATTCCACAATGGTACGATTAGGACCGCTGCTAATCTTGGGTCTACTTCTGTTTTGGATAGATTTCAATTCCACAATGGTACGATTAGGACCCCCTATTGCGTAGGAGGTATTTTCTACGATGTTTTATTTCAATTCCACAATGGTACGATTAGGACTGACCTCGATATGCTCGAAACCTTCTTCAATACCATATTTCAATTCCACAATGGTACGATTAGGACTCCCATCCGTCGTCGTAGTATCGACGATTGCTTTCATTTCAATTCCACAATGGTACGATTAGGACTCGAAATCCTGAAAACGCAGACCTCCCCCGGTTGGAGATTTCAATTCCACAATGGTACGATTAGGACCCATCTTTCGTTTTCGTTTAAGGGGTTACTAGCTCAATTTCAATTCCACAATGGTACGATTAGGACGGAAGTCACAGTGGATTTTCTGATCCACGCCCGCTAATTTCAATTCCACAATGGTACGATTAGGACTCGGAGAGATGCTATGCCCTCGTTGGCTACTTTGGCATTTCAATTCCACAATGGTACGATTAGGACTTCTTGCCGGTAATGACCGACGATCCAGACAGGGTATTTCAATTCCACAATGGTACGATTAGGACAAGCGGATCGCCTTCCTCGCAGGAAAACAACATTGTAAATTTCAATTCCACAATGGTACGATTAGGACGCAGCACTAAGAAAATCCATTCGGTTACTTTTTAAATTTCAATTCCACAATGGTACGATTAGGACTCACCGGTTATGAGGCTTATATTATCCCCCTCATCATTTCAATTCCACAATGGTACGATTAGGACCATAGCCATTGCCGCGAAGTATTCGCGCTTTGTGATATTTCAATTCCACAATGGTACGATTAGGACCGCAACTGCTGGCGCCTGACGCAAGCCGTGACTATCATTTCAATTCCACAATGGTACGATTAGGACCGGAAAGACGGCGTTCATTTTAAACTGAATCGGATAATTTCAATTCCACAATGGTACGATTAGGACAGAAACTTCTGTCGGGGCTGCTTCTGGTCGCCTTGCATTTCAATTCCACAATGGTACGATTAGGACCGCTTACTGCATAGCGAGAGTGGTTATGAACATAAATATTTCAATTCCACAATGGTACGATTAGGACAAGGCGTAGGTTCATAGTTCTTTCCAGCCTATATCTAATTTCAATTCCACAATGGTACGATTAGGACTAGTACCAGCTCCAACGGTATGGTATAGTTGACCGCATTTCAATTCCACAATGGTACGATTAGGACTCTTTCGTTTTCGTTTAAGGGGTTACTTCTTGCACATTTCAATTCCACAATGGTACGATTAGGACTTCCTTGCCAACTCCGGATAAGAGTCGTCATACTTATTTCAATTCCACAATGGTACGATTAGGACCCGTTGCGGAAACGGGCCTGTTTTACAATAAACGCATATTTTTCCGTTTAAAACAAACAAAAAAATCGTCGATATCCGATCATATGATTTTGATGGGATATCGACGACTGTTGAAAATCAGCATGTTAAGCAGCTACCACAGCCGCCCGTATAATTTTCAGGACATCAAAGAAAATACCGGGAACAACTTCGACGACTTCGGTCGCCGCAGATTATAGAAAATTATCTGTCGGCATGCGTTCCTGGCCGATCACTTCCTTGTCCAGCCAACGCTCGTCCCGGCTCTTGAAGATAATCAAACTATCCTGGTCCTCTTCCATAATCTTGCGCGCATTATGGATCATTTCCTTCAATTTCACTTCTGTAATCTCCCCTTCAAAAACCGAATTCTGTATCCAGTTCAGATATTTGCGGCAATGCTTTAGCATCTTCCCGACTCGCTTTTCCCCGATATCGTAAACCAGGATAACGTACATGATTCAGTACTTTAAAATAAGCAGATAAAGCAAAAATTATCTTACAAATGCCCGTTATCATAGCAGGACAATCTCCAAATTCACCACATCATCCGAAACGGCTTGTAATCCTCCATCCCCAAAAGATGCTTCTGCAATTTGTAGCATTCCAGTTTTACCAAATGTTTATAGCTAACGCTCCTTCCTAAACTCCGATGCTTAAACGTTTCCTTTAAGCGCTCCTCGAATGTCTGTACAAATGTTTTACGCGCTCCTTCCTTCAACACGCATCTGTTCAATTCCTGGCGAAAGTCCGACGCCTGAATCTGACGCTTGTTAAGCATGCTGAAAATCGTCCGGTCGACAAGCAACGGTTTGAAAATTTCCGCCAGGTCGAGGGCCAGCGAGAAACGCCGCGCGCCAGGCTCATGCAGGAAACTGATCGTCGGATTAAGTTGCGTATGATAGATCTGGTCCAGACAAACGGTGTAGCAAAGCATATTGCCAAATGATATCAGCGCGTTGATTTCATTTCTGGGTGGCCGCTTGCTCCGGCCTCCCATTTCAAAATCATTAATAATAATATCGAACGAATCATAATAAGCCTGACGGATATTCCCTTCGATACCCATCAACTCCGCAATCTTAGTGGCCTCATTGATCATTGCATGATAACTCTCGATTTTAGCGACAGAACTACTGACGTCCTTACCCCTGTTGGCGTAATAGGCGAGATTCTTGGAGATATTAAAAGATGCACCCTCTACAAGCTTACAGGCAATCAGCTGTCGTTTTTTCTCTGACAAATAATGGCGTGTCTGCTCTACCTGCATCTTACCTGCCAGCAAATATTCCTTAGGCATAAACGATCCGGTATAATGCTCATAATAATCGAAAAAATGGACTGCAACCTGATGCTTTCCTAAAAAATTGTACAACGCACTGTTGGCGTCGAGACTTCCGAAGCAATACAAATTATCGACAGTCTCGATGGGCAGGTACCTGGGCTGCAATTCGTTTCCATCTTCATCTACCGGCTGAAAACAAAGCGTATTGTCCTTTCGAGATAAGCGCCCCGGGTTAAACAAGTAAAAAGATTTTTTCATTGACCATCGTTTTATGGTAGCCTGCGATTACCTGTGTGAATTATTCCTCCGTCGTCCAGCAAAAATCAAAGTAACTGCACGATTTACACTTTGACTTGGTCAGCAAAGGCGGGCATTGTTCCGTTTCTATAATTCGTGTAGCATCGGCAATCCAACCCTCCAGAATCTTCTCCCCTTCCCGGTCCAGCTCCACCCTCTCGGTCTGCCGGAGTTTGGGATATTCGATGATCCCATACTCCGCCCTGACGTTGTTTTTTCGCAGAACATAGAGATAGAACTGTACCTGCGCGATATGCGCCGTCTCCTTCGCCGCCGACTTCTTTACCTCGTGAACCACGCCACTATAGGGGTCATAAAAATCGATTTTCGCCGCCAGCCCGGTTCCATCCGGAACATCCGGCTCCACCGATATCTCAACCTCCGTGTACCGCTCCGCCCGCTGCGGGTAGCTTGTTTCGCCGATTAACTTTCCCTCATATACGACGTCCGACGTATGCTCCATCCGGATCGCATGCGCGTGTAGCCACATTTCCCGCTTGCATACATGATAGAGATTGATGAGGGTAGCGTTGATGTTCATGGTTATAAGAACAGGTTTTCGCCGTCATTGTCTAACTCCGCCTCGCTCAGACCACCTTCCAAGGTATAAATTCGTTCCAAATCGGAATCGCGTGCGTGGAGGTACAAAAACCCGAATTTTTCTTCCCCGAATCCCAAAGCTTTGATTTTGTCGACCGTCCTGGAATGCGAAAAAAGCGAAAACGTGAACTTGGACATGACGCTCTGCAAGGTTTTATATAAAACCGCTCCTCCCATATCAAATCCTATCTTCTTCCTCCTGTTTTCCATGGCTTGAAAAATCAACGATTCGTACAGTTCCCAGATCTTCTCTCCTTCAATATGTAAGTCCCCCCTTATTGTACACCTCTGACTTTTCCAAAAAATCCAGATCCTTCTTCGAAAAGATGGCCTCCCCATCGCCCTGGTCAATCGCTATTTTTATGGGAACAAAAACGGTTTCGCTTTGCTGGTCGATGATCCTGAACTCACGATTAACTACCTCATAACTAAGCTTATTAATCCCGTTTTCCAGAAAAGAATTTGTGAAATTATCGGACCATCCCGCATTTCCATTGAAGCTATCCATACGCTTAAAAACCAATTCGTACAAGTATTTAAAATTTTTGTCCTTCAAAATGTGTTCATACTCGTCCCGGGAGATTCGTTCGCTGGTTACTTTAAATCGGCTATCATTTTTATAAAGCAATTTCGGGTCATCAACTCTAAACAGGTATACCTCGCAATTCATCTTTGAGGCATTTCGGTTGACCCTTCCCGCCAATTGCTCGTCACTGTCCAATAATGATATGTTTTTAAATCCTAAATCCATATCGATATCCACACCTGCTTCTACAACTTGCGTAGTGATTAGCAAAATGTTTTTATCGGCATTAACCTTATCCTTCAAATACGCTATTATTTTTCTCCTCTGCGGCTCTAATATCGTTCCTGAAAGCACAAATATTTCATCAAAACCATGGTCGATACAATCCATGATAATTTTAAATTCCGACGCAGATTTCTTATAAATAAATTCCACCATCGTATGTACCCTGCCATTCTGCTGCCCACGAAGTCTTGATTTATCTATGACGAATTGTGCCAGTTCGTCTAACTGCAAATCTCTTCGTGCAAAAAGCTCGAAATTAAATCTAACCCGTTCTGCAAAATTTGGATTGACAATGTATTTTCGCGCATTCGGAAGCAGCTCTATAAATTCTGGTTTGACAATAGAAGGAATGTTCAAGTCACTGATTTTAGGTAACGTTGCCGACATCAGAATAAATCGGATGTTGAATGGAACTGCATATTGCCCGATGAAATACAACATTCTGTCCCAGATTCCGGGGTTATAGGTCTGGAGCTCGTCAATCACAACAACGGAATTAGCCAACCGATGCAGAAGATAATTTGCTTCCTTCCTGTTGGTTTTCAGAACTTCAAAAAATTTCACATGTGAAAGGACTGTGAGCGGGTAGAGTGCAAACAGATTATCGATAAAGTCCTTCTTTTCCGACCCGTATTCGCCATCCCTCCTCTCCTCCTCAGCAACCTCCTTGCTGTGAAATCCTGCCTTCGAATGAAGCTCGACCAGTTCAGTATCATCCAGCAACAAAGTCTCCCTGAGTGCCTTGCAGGTCTGGGTTATCAGTGTTGTAAAAGGGAACACGAAATAAACTTTGTTCAACTCCGCGTTCGCTTCCATTAGCTCAGTAAGTGCGATCATGGAAAGATTCGTCTTTCCGCCACCCGTCGGAGCTTCAATGTAAAATAAATGCTTATCGGCGCGTGCCCGGACAGTCTGAATCAGTTCCACTGCCATCTCGTGCCTTAGCGCATTGAGATTTTCCCGGGACTTGTTCCTTAAATTTTCTTCATTGAACCGAAAATCATCAATATTTGAAAATATGTTTCGATTATGTTCCTGCGTGCTTCTCAAATTGAAAACTATCTGTTTAATCCGCTCACGAGTATGAAAAACACCGAAGTCCGAAGTTCTCTCCCCGCTTATGTACTCGTGCGTAGCCAGATAATCGGACGCTGTCAGTAATGAAAAGTTGAGTTTAATAAGCGCAAATAAAGAAAAATGAATGGGGAGATCTCTAAATCGCCCGAAAAAACGCGCCGTAAGCTCCTTAGGGAATTGCTGTTGAAATGCGGGATGAATATCAAATCGATACAAATCCAGGTAATTCTTCATGGCATCGACCTCATCGCCAAATCCTATGTCCCCCTCTATCGGTTTTGACAGGGACGAGGCGTGGTGCCTGAAAATAGGATACGACAGCAAAATGATAATAAAATGTATTTTCCATAAATCTCTTCCCTTGATTGGCAATGTCATCGACTCCTGCAAATGGGTAACAATGAAAAGATAAGCTCCCAAAGCCGAATGCCTCGCTCCAAGAGGATTATTTACAATCGCCCTGAATAATGGGTTGTTCATTTTACCGGGATTTGCCTGAAAATCCTCATTAACCTTTCCGAAATCATGAAAGTGAATTGCTTTTACAATAGCCCTTTTGACAAACGAAGCAATCCGATATCTGTCAACCGACTCAAACTCAATTTCTTCAATCAATTTACCAATCAGCCGATCGATCACCGGATCAAGGTTATGGACTATCACCAGGTCTTCAAAATATCTGTTTACCAGCCCCACGTGCGCTTCGAGCGATTCCGATACGCGCCCGGCCGATCTGTGCGCGAGGTATTTGTCAGCGTCTTTCAACCACTCCCTCAAATTCGGAATGGTCGAAAGAATCTCTTTTACTGAACTAAGAGAGCTGCACATAGCTTTGTAGATCACGCAAGAAATACAAGCTACCTATTGGTGTATCGGATTTCAACGAAAAGTTAGAAAATGCAAAATCGTGCATTTCATATTGAAACAATTCGGTATCGATACCAACCGGCAGGCGTTCAAAATACATAAAGGTGGTATTCCGCGATAGTACGATCTCATAAGGGTTGTAGTTTTCAAAAAAATCGTCCTCGACAATCCTGTCTTTTAATGTGACATTGCGCTTATCAACTAATGTACTAACACCAAATCCGTCCAAGCCACCCTTCCGCTCTTCAAATTCATGTTCCCGAAAAGTCGGCTCTCCGTGCTCGTCCAGCCACCAGGCCTGAAATTCATTTTTACCCAGATAAGGAATATAATCCGCCCTGCCTTCCTTCAAATTGACAAAAAGCCTTTCATGATCGGCATTCGACACGTCGAGCAGCAGGTAACATCGGTAAGCCGGTTTGATAAGCATCATCTCCTCGACCAGCAAATTTCCGTCGGCATTTGCATATCCAACGGTGTTGGTATATTTCACGGTCGTCTTCTGAAAATTGCCCCGCTCGTGGGACAATGGTTCAATTCCCACGGGCAAATCGCAAAGTCTCTGATAATATTCCGGAAGCTCACCCTTTCGTTCGTATCCTCTTAAACCGATAATCGAGCCTAAAATTCCGAGCAGCGCTGGCCTATGAAGCATATTATAGGACAATAATATCCCATCATTGTAGTCGGGCTTCTTAAAAAAACCAAAATCCGCGGTGAGATCAAATGAGACTAACTTCTTCGTCATGGTTAATTCAGTTCGAATTTTTTAGCACCTACGGGAGCATTCGACACCTTCGTAACCGCATCGTCGTAATACAATTCAATACCGGCTATTTCCGCTGCAACGCTTTGACGAGAAAGGATCGCAGATACCTTGCCAAGGTCAATTTCACGATTCTCGTTAATGAATATCGACTCCATGAAGGATGGCAACACCAGCTTGGAACCTTCTTTCAACTGTACCCAAAGTAACAATTCATTTTCGGTTCCCGATTTAGCCGCCGAATCGTAAAAGGTCACTCCGGCACGTAAAGATTCCTTCAATTTTACGATATCTCCGGAAGTCAATCCTTCGCTTCCCACTTGCCCGGCCATGTCCTCCAAATTTCGTGGATTGATCGAAAAATGGTGAACATAATGCCCTTCCTTCAATTTGAATTGAGTACCGAGTGTGGTCTGCATGGAATCAGCACTTCTATCATTCGAATTTCGGAACGGAGACGATATTTGCTCGGAATAGATAATATTTTCAGAGAAACGATTTACTCCATGGGCTATTTGAACCGTTCCGTGAAGCGACAAATTAGCACCTTCACTGGCAAATGTTCCTCCGAAGAGTCTTACGTCAATACATTCAAGCAATTTCTCCAAAATCGCTTTTCTCGCTTTGGCCCCGTCCTTTTTATCGACTTTGGGGAACTCTCCAAAAAGTTTGATATAAGTCTGGTCCAGGTCCCGCGGTTGCATCGTATCGGTTAGACTCTTAAAGTAGAAAACCCTTTCGTCCGGAAAGTTCTTCACTATATAATTTCGAATGGAGTATTTCAAAGCCTTATCCGTCGCATAGACCGTTCCATCCGGTAATGTACGTGGTTGGTGAGAAAAATCGGCATTATAATTTGAATTAATAGATTTAATAATGACGCAGCCAAATACGCGATTTTTAAATGAATTGCTCATGTTAGATGGTTTATGAATGTGAAAGGTTTATTCTGATACAGATACTTCGTGCTCCGCAGTGACGTCGGTGGGAGCCATCTCATTGTCGCTAAAAAGCGCGTTTTCTGAAAAAATACCTGCTAGTATGGTGGGGATCAGGTCGCGGACGGAATTCGTTTCAAATTCAAGAACCTCGGCAAAAGGGATTCGAAAATTAGCTGAAAAGTTTTCATGCTTGTAAGTGTCAAACATACGAGCAATTGCCTTGTTCAACTCCCTGGATCGAACTTGCTGCAAAAAGGGTTCAAGCCTTTGGTAACTTTTGTCCCCTGTCTTGCTCTTAGACATCAGATAAGCGATTACCTGCCCGACCGTAAAAGCGTACTGGTCATCTGTTTCAATAGATGCTTCTCCTTTCGTAAGCTTTTGGATAAATGCCCTGTGCTCTTTTAGTTTACTCGCCATAGTGAAAGGTTGGTTATATTTTAAGTCAAATTTTTCGGAAAGACTAAACCAGATATTCAATTTTTCACGGATAGGATAATATTGCGAATGACTGTTATTTTTAAATTCATCCAGCCTCATATCCTCTATAATACTGGCCCGCAGAATGTCATCGAACATTTGCCGGGTGACGGACCCGCGTTTGGATTTAAAGACAAAGTCATAAAATGCCCGGCGGTATCTCATGACTTGCAGATAAGTCACATCCGATTTGCAATACGCCGAATCGATGTCGTCAAAGTATTTATGCTGAAAGTCCCCCTTCTTGGTTTTGACGATAAGCGCGTTGTTAAAAATTTTAAATAGTATAATATATTGAAAATCAAAAACATTCTTTATGGCTGGCGAGTAGTTGCAGTGGAACATATCGTCCACCTTCCACGGTTTGTCATTCTCACCTGTGAGGTAATACTCAAATTTTGACACAAAATCAAAGTCCTTGATTACGCCCGCCTGATGGAAAAGCAGGTAATAATTTCCAAGTTCTGACCGATGCTTATCATAAAGTCTCTCGATAATTTCCTTGTAGCTCATTTTGCCGCCGTCCTCGGCATTCTTCTTAAAGAGGGCCAACGATTCCGTCAGTTCATCAGGGTTAATAAAAATTGGAAGAGGCCGTGGAAAAATATTCCGGCCCATTAAATCCTGAAATTCATACAGGGATTTGGCATCCTTCGCCGATATACGACCGGATATATCGAAACTTGCAGACTGATGGACTAGAAACATTTTCTTCGAAGAGAATCCATTGAAAAAATCACTGGTCCCGTACATTTCCTCGCCAACTACTTTGTTATAATCACTCGTATTGAACAGCTTATCTGATAGATACTTCGCATTAGCTGCCTGGTATTTTTCTATTGGTTCATCAAGATAAAAAATAACATATTCGGCATCCTTCATCTCCGAAAAAGCGCAAATTCTGTCCAGCCAGGCGTGCATTTTCGCTTCATTGTTCAATGCGTGCTTAAAAACTTCGACCCGCTGCCTGTCGGATTCGTTTTCCAGCAGATCCTGCCCCTTCGATAAATATGTATTAATCCGGTCATAAACTTGTGATTTGCCGCTTGCCGCGTTTACAAGATATTTTTCTCCATTCACCAGATTCTCCCTTTTCATTGCCACACAATATGGGGAGCAACTATGAATCGCCTTCGTGGGCAAATCGAAACATTTATTTGTGTTTACGCACCAGGACAATTGCGCCAAACTCGCAAAATGGTCCAACCAATTCAGTTCTTCCGGCAAAAGGCTCTTACTTTTTGTATAAACAGCCGTGACAAGTGATTCGTCAGCGAGCACATCGATTTCCGAGACAGACTGTATCCGCAGCAGAATGTGCAGTCCGTCTTTTGGTTTCAGGCCAAGAGATTTAAAATCCGGGTCTAGCGAGTTTACGAATTGAGCGATTTCTTTTATCATCGTTTCTAATAGTCAAACGGATATATTTTCATTTCTTATCACATCGTAGTCAACAGTGTAGATAAAGTCTTCCTCGAAAAACCAATCATCGAGCAAAAGATTACTATTTCACTCTACCACCTCGCAACAGCCACATCCTAACGTACTGCTATACTTTCCAATCCCGCTCGCAAGCGCAGCTTCCATGATTGCCCTGGGGGCAGTCAGATTAAATTCAAAGTTGTGATAACCAATCACCTTGGTTTGTTCATTTCCCTTTCCCTCTTTTACCAACATGCCACGCTGCTTAATTTTCTGATTGGGTAATAGCTCAAATCTGACAAGTCGTCGGGCAGTTTCCGCGTCCATCATTAAGCCGCCGTTATGTTGTATGCTCCGGTATTTGTCCACCATATTATGTGCAAGTAAAGCAGCAAACTTCTCGTCTCCCGGCATCAGGTACCGGTCCATATTTTCAATTTTCTCGGCAATTACCATCGGCGAAAGTGTGCGAAGGCGAACGGTAGGAAGATTACCGGCGGGAATTTGAACCGGCAATGTTTCCACACGTTCCACGACAAAATCCGCCCGATAATCGCGGTTATATAAACTAATCCTTTGATTCTGAAAAAGGCCGGTAATAAAACCTTCTGCCGCCTTGTCAATGTAAAAAGAAACAATTAATCCGATTTCTTTCGAACTCAATATCATATACGAGTCCCCCGGCTTGGGTCTTTCTATCTTCGGGATGATCAGGGACGAAAATGTAAAGTGCTTAAAGGTTTTACAACGATCCGGAACAACATAACCCTTTTGGTGCAAAAACGCTGCGTAGTCGGAATCGGCATTCCGCAATAATTGATAGATCCACGCTTGAAGCGGATATTGATAGTTAAATAGAAGCTGTTGCTTGTCTTTAAGGGGTTTGAGTGTCAGTTTAAAACGCATGAAAAAGATAGAAGATGGTTACATAATGCATATTAGAATTTTTCCATCAAAATATATAAGTAATTCCGAGCATATTATTTAAAGGTAAAAATCCTCTTTAACCCTAAATGAGTTTTAAATGCCTGCCCAATGCCCCGGCATTGAACTAGCCCGGCGGGACGGGCGGGAATTGCGGAAGTATTAAATTATCACATGAATCAAGCGCCAAATAGTTTAATTACTTTTAGCATTGTTACCAGGTAACATGTGCATAATTCTGGCATGAATTATTGAACCACCCAGGCGACGTTTCTTTGATGCCGCTACTTATGAAGTCATTTTTATTAATGAAAAGATACGGAAAACGGTGATGTCGAAATCGTGGGACAAATTTGCAGACAATACCGAATTTGTGGAACAATTACGTAGCTGCATCGCCCTTATTCACCAGACCGTCCGGAAAAGCCCGGCATGTCGCCTTCGAAAAGGATTGAATGCGGAGTTGGAACAGAAGCCCCCTATTTATCGACATGCCAAACCCGGGCGATTACGATTACCTGGAATCCGGACACTTGCCGCGTTGATATGAAGAGATTCCATGAGCGAGCGCTTCGCAGTCGTTGCTATATGTTTTGCCATTACACCCGCAGACAGGATCATAGGCCGCGTAGCAGCCGGAATCATTTCGTGGTTGTTCTCGACAGCCCGGATTGGGAGCATTGTCCCTGTGGCAACCGGAAAGCATTGCGGCTAAGAGTACCGGCATTGTAAACCTCGTGCGCAAAAATTCCCGAACTGTCATGGCTTTGTGATTTATCCGGGACGGATCGGGGAAATTACGATCCAGCTCCCTTGTTTTCTCGATCCTTCACCTTCATTTTTTTCAACCCGGAGACATACGTTTCGACTTCCCGTCTCGTATGGCCCCGGAACATTTGCCCTATGTATCGCTGAATCGGCCGTCACAAATCATCCCCGCACCAGCGATAAATAGCGGGTCAGCTCCGCCAATATAAGCAGCCCTCACCTCGGGGAGGACGTTGCGGCAACGCCGGGACAAAAGCCCTTTCCAAAAATGCCCTGCTGCGTATGCCGCCTTATTAAATCTCCCGTTTACGTGATGCCGCGCTATCTCTGTATAACCACTTTCGACTGATGCATCCGGCCGTCAATGTCCGTAGTGCGGACAATATACGTACCAACCGGCAGCCGGCTGATATCCAGTCTGTTGATTTTCGATCGATCCGGTTTTTGGGCCATTACGGTCACATTTTTCGAATTGATCAATTGAATATCAACCAGATCTGATTGAGAAAAAATGGATAATTCGCCAGAGACCGGGTTCGGGTAAACCATCGTGACATTAATACCATCTACCCCTTCCCGGACGATTTTGCTGTAAGCATATGTCCCATCGAGATCGACCATTTTAAGACGATAGTAAACTGTCGTTCCCGGTGCGATCGCACTGTCATCCAGGAAGCTGTAAGCATGCTTGGCACCTTTTCCCGCGACGTGTCCAATATTGACGAAACGCTTGTCCGGGCTTTCGCTTTTCTCAATTTCAAATCGGTCAAAGCCGGTTTCCTCCGATGTTTTCCAGCTAAGAAGAATTTTGTTTTCATTTTTCTTCGCCATAAAACTTACGAGCCTAACGGGCATCGGGGTTGTTCTAACATTGAAGATACACGAGGCGGCCGGGCCACAACCGGTATCAACAGTGTATGTGATTTGATGCGCCCCCTCTCCCGCAACCGATGGATCAAAGGTCGAGGTTGCACTGTTCACACCTATACCCGCATATATTCCTCCTGCATCGGCAGTAGTAGGGTTTCCCGACGAAGAGGGTAAACCGCTGACAGTAAGATTTTTCGCCCCCGTTAATGTAAACGCACTGTCAAGAACGGAGATGGTTGTATCACCTGGACAGGATACAGCAGATTGACCGTCAACCGCAATTGAACTTGCAAACGGACCGGAGGTGCACCCCTGGCTTGTGGTAGCCGTAGCATAAATATTATGGAATCCTGTACCGGCCATCGCGGGATTGAACTGGTATCCGGTTACCGAGTCTCCTGTAATCCCTGCGCCCGACCACGACACTGAAACAGGTTCCGATGGAATTGTATAAAATGACTTTATTGTTCCGAAATATTCGGGAAGGTTTGCGCTCTCGTCGATACATACAGGTATTAACCCCAAAACCTCCATTTTCTCAGGCGCGGGATTAACAGTGATTATAAATGTACAGGAAACGTTGTTTTCACCATCCTGGTAAGTATAGGTGATGGTTTTCGCCCCGGTTCCGGCTATCGCTGGTGAAAAAATTCCACCGGAAACACCCGGGCCGCTATACGTACCGCCCGCAGGACTGGCACCCGAAAGTGCGAAAGGTGCTTCATTAGCACAAACTGACCTGTCTGCGGGACACGTAGCTTGCCCTAGAACCGAGCATACCGCAACCAGCAACAACAGCAGGCTGGCAATTAAAAATTGGAAGAGGTGTTTCATAGAGGTTTTGAAGATGTAAGTGATACTTGCCGTAAACGCGTTTGGATTATAAAAGTAACCTATGTATGATATTTAACAAACACATGATGTCACCATTTTTTCAGGATTTTATCAAACCATAACAACGACACCCATCTTACCGGCCTTCTGCCATATGATGTCTGGTACAGACACTTGTCTATTTAAGTCACCGACAGTCCCTGAGCATGTAAGCTCCGGATGACGTATTGCCCCAACGGACGGTTAAGTTTTCAGAAAATATTCCGAATCCGGCTAAGTTTTTTTTCCATTCTTAAAAGAAATCATAAATCGATTACCGAAACAGCGGTGACCGGCAAGTGTGGGCGCCTGCTGTCGGCCGGTATGCAACGCCTGGAATATATATCAGGAAAAAATTGAGATATTTTCGATATTCACGCCGCCGTTGACATGCATCGGCGGGCAGTATTAAAAATTTATGACTTTTGGGCAAAACGTTATCCGATTTCATGAGCGGTTGGTCTATCCGGGTCCATCGTTACCGGACGGCATCCGCGTTATCAATCCATTTGTTGAGTCAACGACGGCTATGAATAACCTCAGGGCATTCGCAGAAAAGTACCTCGACGATCACAAACAACGCCGGATCATTCTGGGTATCAATCCGAGCCGGTTCGGTGCGGGAGTAACAGGCATCCCCTTTACAGATACTAAAAGATTGGTTAGCGAGTGTAAAATTCCATACAACGGAAAACCCACACATGAAATTTCCTCTGTTTTCATTTACGAAATGATTAATGCTTTTGGAGGCGTAAGCGATTTTTACAGCAGATTTTATATCAATTCGCCATTCCCTCTGGCGATCACGAAGATAAATTCGGAAGGAAAGGAAATCAACTATAATTATTACGACAACGCAACGCTCATGAAAGCTGTTCAACCTTTTATTGTTGAGAGTATGCGGCAGTTAATTGACCTGGGAATAGCTACGGACATCTGCTTTTGCCTTGGGACGGGAAAGAACGCCAGGTTCTTGAAGCAGCTCAATGACGATCATGGTTTTTTTCGTAAGATCATACCCTTGGAGCACCCAAGGTTTATCATGCAATATAAAAGCTCGGCAAAAAACCAGTACATCGAAAAATACATAAGGGCTTTGAGCACCGCTGAGCCCGAAAATTAGATACGCGAAATTCAATCATTCGTCCCCAAAAGCACCATACCTGTCCTGTTTTTAGCGTCAGATTACGAGATCCCTTCCCGGTGTTTGGCCGAAACCGCATTTCGTCGGGTCAATTTCTCAAATCGATACCATTTCGGCGAAGCTGCATCTATATAATAGATAAGCAGAATGCCCGGAATATTACCGATTCCGGGCATTCTGCTTACCTATATTCAATATCATCTTTTATCCCACCACACTTTTGAAACGTAGGAATCCCCATTCGACAACCGGCTTACCGCCTGCTCGTAGTTGGCTTTGTTCAAAAGCGCCTCGCGCGACGAATAGATCGTTCTTCTTGGAATCGTACCGCCGGTGGAGCCCTGGAAAGGGCCGGGCTTCAATGCGGGATATCCCATTCTCCGCCATTCGATGAATGCTTCGTACGACCGGCCGAAAAGTTGGATCCATTTCTGAGTGCCGATTTTTTCGAGCTTCTGCTCCTTAGTCAGGCCCGTCCATGAAAGTTCCTTTTCAAATGCTGCTGGAATGGCCGTGATGTTGTACGGATTCTGGGCCAACGCCGCCTTCACACCGTCCTGATAATACTTTTCGGCCTCCGCAGGAGTGCTCCCCCAGCCTTCCAGCGCCGCCTCCGCCTTGTAAAAAGATACGTCCGCAAAGGACATTACCATACACGGGATCGCCGGGCTATATTCGCGATTGAAGAAAGTAGCGGTCGAAACGGTGCTGTAATCGTCCTTGATAATGGTTTTCAGCAGTTCGTCGGTCAATGCAACGCCCATGCCCTTGTAAGCGGGCGTACCTGCCTTGACCGAATTCACCGAAGGCTGCGCGATACGCGGCAGGCGCGGGTCAGCGGTTGTTACAAGCTGTGTTACGAGTCCTTCCGCGAGGTATTTCAGGTCGGGGCTGCCGGCCAGGAACTGGTTCAGGACCGGGTGCACATTGGCGTTGGTGGCGTTGTTGTAGGTTGGTACGGTGGCGTCGTCGGCCGCGCTTTCCAGTAATGGCTGCCCCATCGCTTCCGTCACTGTCTTTTGGGCCAATGCCGGATCGGCGTAGCGGATGCGCATGCCGAGCCGCAGTTTCAGCGAATTGGCATATTTTTTCCATTTGTTAATATCCCCTTTGTAATAAAAATCCGCGCTTCCGTAGCTCGCATCGCCCGGCGTAAGTTGCGCCATGGCCGCGTCCAGGTCGCTGATCAGCGATTTGTAAATCGATTCCTGCGTGTCGAATGCAGGCTTGGTATTCACTTCGTCGGGGCCCAATGCCGTCTGCGAATACGGAACATCGCCAAAAAGGTCGGTCAGGCGCTGCCATATGGAGATTTCGACAATGCGGGCGATGGCGATCTTGCTGCGGCCCGAGGGATCGCTCTCCTTCCCTTTCAGCACTTCGTTGCGGATCTGGCTGATGTTGCGGATGAGCGTATAATGCGCGTCCCAGGTACTGTTGTCGCTCTGCTCGATGTAGCGTGAGCTCGATACCAGCACGCCGCCCGCCCAATGCTGGATCCAGGAGCCGTACTGGCTGTTGGGTACTTCGTATCCTTCCGCAAACGCGGCGTCTTTCTGCACCTTCGAGAGCAACAGGCCCGGATCGATGGTCGTTACGGAAGTTGGCGGTGTATTAATTTCCTCGAAATCGCCCGTGCAGGCCTGCGTAATACAGATCGCGCCGGTCAACAGGATGGTTTGGAATATATTTCTCATTTCTAAAAAAATTTCCGGTTTTGAACAATTACAACTCCACATTCAGGCTGACCCCGAAATACCGCAGCAACGGCAGCGCGGTCGACTCCAACCCAAGCGACGAGTTATTGACGTTGAACGATGAGGCCTCGGGCGCGAAACCTTCCGTTTTGCGCTGGAGATAGAACAGGTTACGGCCGTAAATCCCTGCACGGATGCCCTTGAACGGCGTCCGGCTCACCAGCGAATTCGGTAGCTGGTAATTCAGCGTCAGCTCGCGGAACATGATATAACTCGCGTCGTTAAGCATTTCTTCCGGGATTACGTTATCCTTGTCCGGCGCCACCACATTCCAGTAATCCTGCGCTTTCACCTGTTTGGTGTTGGCCTGACCGGTGCCTGCCCACTTGCCGTTTTCGGATTTCGACGCTACCACCCCCTCGGCCACATAAGTACCATCGCGGCCGGGCAATGTCCTTTTAATGGTGCCGTAAATGAGCTCTTCGCGCAGGCTTTGCGAATAGATTTTGCCGCCCTGGCTGATATCGAACAGTCCCGACAGGCTGATGCCCTTGTAGCGGAATGTATTATTGAAGCCGCCGATCCAGTTCGGCAGGGCATTACCCAATTCGTACAGGATTTTGGAATTGGATTTCAGCGGTAAACCGGTCGTCGGGTCGATGAGGCGGTTGCCGTTTTCATCGCGCAGCCATTGAAAACCGTTTCCGATAAGCGTTCCGAACGGCTTGCCGGGTTCGGCCACGACGTTCACACCGCGGTCGGCACCGAGTACGTAGGTATCTACCCCTTCCGCTAGCGACATTACCCGGTTGCGGTTCCTGGAAAAATTGAAAGTCGCGTCCCAGGTAAACCCGTCGGCGGTTTTTATGGGTGTGCCGTTCAATGTCAGTTCTACCCCGCGGTTGCGGATTTCACCTGCATTAATCCGCCGCGAAGCAAATGTGCTCGAAGGTGGCAGGGGCACGTCCAGGATCTGGTTTTTGGTGGATGCATTGTAATAGGCAAACGCAAGTCCGGCGCGGTTCTTGAAAAACCTGGCCTCTACACCGAACTCGATGGAAGTCGTAAGCTCATTTTTCAGGTTCGGGTCCGGAATGGTCGACGAAAACGATGCCAGAGGCACGCCCCCGTGCGCTACCTGATCCAGCGAATAGGTCCCAGTAAGCTGGTAGGGCGATCCCGAGCTACCCGCCTGCGCCACGGATGCACGTACTTTCAGAAAGCTCAATGCATTGCTCCGGATATTGAAAGCATCGGTTACCACAAAGCTCGCACTCACAGCCGGGTAAAAGAAAGAGTTGTTTTCCGGCGAAAGCGTCGAAGACCAGTCGTTGCGTGCCGAGAAATCGAGGAACAGGTATTCCTTGAACCCGACCTGCCCCGACAAATACACCGAGTTGATCGAAGATTCCGTCAAACCGAATACGTAGGAGTTGATCAGCGTATTGTTGATCGCGTACAGGCCTGGTACGATAAACTCGGTACCGGTGTTACCGGTAGTGCGCGAATAGAATTTCTGATGGTTGGCTCCCAGGTTCAGGCCCAGGGAAATGTCTTTGGTCAATTGCGGTGTGAGCGACAGCAATATGTCGCTGTTGTCTTCCCGCACGCGGGTTACTTGTTCCGATATGTCGCCATTGCGGTTGGCGCTCTGGTAAGTGCCTTTCTCGCGGTAACGCAGGCGCTGGTCGGTGTAGAAATCGGTACCTGTTTTGGCGGTCAGCCGGATCCAGTCGTTGAACTGGTAGCTCAGCCGGATCAACCCGAGCAAGCGCTGGCGGTCGTCGAAGTTGCGGGTATGATCGACGGTCCAGTACGGATTCGCAGTTGATGAATTGGTCGCGTAGGTTTTCTCCATTCCCACAAACGGAACGGTACCATACCCGAGTTGCCTGGCCACATCCTCGGCCGTCCATGCCGAATTGGCCAGGATGCTCATGGGCATGCTGCGCGGCTGGCTGATGAAAAGATAGGCCGGGTTATCGCTCGCATCCGACACCGTCGGGCGGTTCTCGCCTTTCTGACCGATGTAATTGGCTTTCACGTCGAGTTCCAGCTTGGGTGTGATCTTGGCCACTGTCCGCAGGTTTACATTGTTGCGTTTCAAGGTATTGCCCGGTGTGTAGCCGTCGATATTGGTGTGGCCGTACGATAGGCGATAGTTCACATTGTCATTTCCTCCTTCCAGGCTCAGGTTATTGACCAACTGTTTTTCTTTTCGGAAAAAGGTTTGAAACGTGTTGGGCTGCGGGCTGAAATTCAGGATATTCCCCCATTGATCTTCGTATTGCCGGCCGTCCATACGTGCACCCCAGCTCGCGCGGGTGAAACGGTCACGGCCGCCGCTGGTTTTGGGCATTCCCTGGATATTGCCGGCCTGCGCGGCTGCCCAGGTATAAATTTTACCGTCGTCGCCCCGGAAATGCGTGAACGTCCCGTCCAGCCCTTGCCCGTATTCATCCTGAAAATCAGGCAGCACCAATGCGTCTCCAACCGAGTAATCGACCCCGTATTTGACGCCGATCCCTTTTCTCGACTTACCGGATTTAGTGGTGATCAGCACTACTCCGTTACTGCCCCGCTGACCGTACAATGCGGCTGCGTTAGGCCCTTTCAGCACCGAAATGGACTCTACATCTTCCGGGTTAATGTTCGAGATACCATCCCCGTAATCGATACCGCCCGTTGCCGAGGGGGAGTTGGGATTGCTGTTATCCATCGGAATACCGTCGATCACGTACAATGGCTGGCTGTTACCAACCAGCGAATTAGAACCGCGGATAACCACCCGCGACGACCCACCTGCACCATTCGCGGAACGCGTCACCTGCACGCCCGCCATTTTACCGGCAAGGGTCGTGGCGAGGTTGGCTTCCTTGGCCATCGAAACGGCCTCCCCTCCTATTTCCTGCACCGAGTAACCCAATGCGCGTTTATCGCGTTTGATACCCAATGCCGTTACCACGACTTCCGACAGGTTTTGCGTATCTTCGGCCAGCGTGACATCGATCTCCGACAGCGTACCAACCACCACTTCTTTCCGCACATAACCTACGAAAGAAAACACGAGCGTCGCCGCACCATCTTCCACCGCGATCTCGTATTTCCCGCTCACATCCGTAGCGGTGCCTCGGCTAGTGCCTTTGACCAGCACGCTCACACCGATCAGCGGCTCGCCTTTGCTGTCGGTCACTGTCCCTTTCACGGTCGCCTCTACCGTTGCCGCCCCTGCGGCCACAGGTGCCAGCGAGGCCACCGGGGTGCCTTCCGGCAAAGCGGAAGTGTGCCGTCCGGCAGCCGGTTGCTCTTTTTTGCGGCGCGAAGCCAGGAGCACGTAGGTATTATCCTTTACCTTTCTGTATTTCAGGCCCGTCGGTGCCAATAGAGCTTCCAGGTTCTGTTCGAGCGTCTTGCTCGGATCGATGGTCTGCGACGATACCTTGAGATCGTCGAGCAGCTTTTCTTCGAAGAGGATATCGGCTCCATAGCGTTCTTTCAGTTTCAGGAGCGCGTCGCGCAGCAACATAGGCTGGCCCTGAAGGAGCTCTACCGGTGCCTGGCGGGTTTCGGGCCCCGCCCAGGCCAGCGCTTGCCCGGCGCCCGGCAAAGGGAGCAGGTTGAGCATGACATAAAGACCAACGGCCTTTGTCAGAGGTACATGTGGGTTCATGGATGTGTAATAAAAGGTTAATTGGTGTCAAGTGAATCAGGTACGAGGTAAACCTTCCCGCTCCGCACTTCGACGGTCATTTCGAGCATTTCCGCCAGTACGGAAAGCAGTTCGTCGGCTTGCCGTGCCTTAAAAGTGCCCGTAACCTGGCGTGCGGCCAGCGAGGGGTCGTCGATGACGGTCTGTAAGCCGAAAACCGAATGCAGCTCGCGGGTAACATCGAAAAGGCTGGTATGATCAAAGCGGAAATGATGTTCCTGCCAGCTGGCCGGATTGGCGCGTTCCGTGGTGGTCAATGGCTGAATGTCGATCTCGCCCGTACTTTCGATAGATGCTTTTTCGCCCGGTTCCATATCGAGCGGTGCGGCCATTTCCGGTGACGAAATCCGGACCTTCCCCTTGCTGAGCACTACCTGCGTCCCCTTCTCGCGGGAATACACGAAGAACTCGGTACCCAGCACGGTTACCTTTCCATGATCGGGCGTGTGTACCGTGAACGGCTGGTTGTCGGCCCGGTGCGTCACTACAAAACTTGCCTCCCCTTCCAGCGCCACGTCCCGGTTGAACCATCCGAAACCCCAGCGCAGCATTTTCAGCCCGCTATTGGGATGGAGTGCCACTGTGCTGCCATCGGGCAATGCGAGCGTGCGGTTTTCCGCGTAGCCGGTCCGGTAGTTTTCATAAAATACTACGTCTCTGAAAAGGTAAGCCGTAAACCCCGAGATAACCACCGCCGCAGCCGCCCAGCGCCCTAAGGTACCGAAGCCGTTTCGGATGTCGCCTGTCCGGCTCGCAACGGCCGCCTGCTCTTCCTTGTATTCTTCCGCTTCAAGTAATTCCTGCATCCGCTCAAATGCACTATCCACATCAGGCAAAAATTGCGGATGGCTGTTTTCCCATTCCTGTAACCATTCAAAATACATTTCCTGGCTCTCCTGCCCGGCCAGCCACTCCTCGATCAGCTGCTTTTGCAGGATCGTGGCCTGGCCGGAAAAATAGGTGAAGAGCATTTCTTTCGACAATGGCGTTTTCATGAATGGCTGTATGCTGATTATATTCTAATTTCTTTTCAGCGACCGGCGCAATACGTTGAGCGCCCTGCTGATGTGCCCCTCCACCGCTTTTACCGAAACATCGAGCCGTGCGGCAATCTCCTGGTAGGACTTTCCCTCGAACCGGCTCAGCACAAATGCTTTCTGGCATTGAGGCGGTAATCCATTGATCACCCGCTCGATATGCATATAAAGCTCGTCGGTCTCCATGATCTGCTGGGGAGAAAGCATGTCCAGGCCCGAATGCTCCGCAAGCTCTTCCTGCCGGGTTTTCTGAAACTCCCAGCGAAGCCAGGTGAAGCACCGATTACGCACGGCCGTGAACAGGTAAGCCCGGAAAGTGGACGTGACGGTTAAATGCAAATGCTTTTTCCAAAAATTGAGGAAGATCTCCGTCACCAGGTCCTCGGCCACTTCTTTGTTATACACAAAGCGCACCGCATGGCTGCAAAGCGGAATATAATAGGTCCGGAACAACAGCTCGTAGCCCTTGGCCGGATCGGTTTCGAATGTTTTCCGAATAAAAAACTCCTTGTCCGTCGATTCCGGCACGCGCTTGTCCCCGCCATGTCCGGCCGGCTTGCCGAGGTTTTGCTCCTCGTCCGGTTGTTGGTCAAATGGTTCGGGGTTCACGTAGCTCTGTCGGGTTTAGTTCTAAACACAGGACAAAATTTTGAAAGCCGACCCTAGCTGCCCCCGAAAAAACTTTTATTTTTTCTTTTTGCAGAAGAAAGAATAGCTTCGCCGCCGGAGCTTTATCCCGATCAGCGCTTAACCGGCGCTTCAAGAAAGAGGAGCTTCCTCATGAAATTTTCAATATTTCCTTTTCTATTCTCGACAAAAATTTGGATCGTGATTTCAAAGTCTCGATGTCGCTGTGGGATGACAGGTAAAACACCCCTTCTTTGCCGGGATCATCCAGCAGATAAAATTTGTAACCATACCTGACCTCGCCCGGCAACAGTTCGCTGCCTTTGATCGTAGGTACGAATTGATAAAGTATGGCGCCGTGTTCCTTAAAAAACTCCGGGATGAACGGTGTGGTAAGCTGGTCTGGATTTGCTGCCTTTGCCGTGTAGTGCTGCGGTTTTCGCATAAGGGTTAAGTTTGTTGATGATGACGTACAACAAAAATAACTTCACTTTTTGACAAACACACAAAAACATGATATTATTTTTATCTTGATTTTGGTATCAATAATATCAACCTACCAGACATTATTTTTCCTTTGAATCCGGAAGCCTGCCACGCATTGAGGCAATTTCCGTAATTGACTAACTCCTGCCGTTGTCCGTCGGCCATCGTTCCTCGTTCCGTTGGAAAGTCATAGAACTATTTCTATCGACCTGGATTAAACAAAGGTGTAATTGTATTGCTTTTCCTTTCGATATTCGCCTATTTGGCTTAATTTGTTGCCTTCCTTGGATAATACTCCCTCTCACGTGACATCAGTGGAAAAACAATCTGAAGTATCCTGCCCTCATGAGATTATTAATGTTGATTTTACTGACAACGCTCCTTTTAGCGCCTGAACCCCTGTTTGCGAAGCAGGAAGGCCCGGGTTACTCCCTGAGGCATTTTACCAATGAAAATGGCCTCCCCCAAAATTCAGTAAGGTCCTTTGCGGCAGATCGCGATGGTTTCATTTGGCTGGCTACCGATATGGGTTTGGCGCGATTCGACGGCCAGTATTTTGTGACTTTTGATGCGGGGAATCTCCGAACAAGTACCAGCCAGATCGTGTCTTTCGCTCCCGACCCGGAAGGGCGAAAAGATCGGTTGTATGCTTTGAGCGCAGATTGCAACCATATCAAGATTTCCCGGGGTACGGCGGTCGTCGATAGCAATTTGCTCGAAGCATATTCCAACGGCCAGTTTAAGCCAAGGGAAGCAAACTGTGATTGGTTCTATTGGGTCGGTTTACCCGATCGGCACAAAGGTCAGTGGCCGATTTCACACTACCTGTTTTTAATCCCCGGCTCCGGGGGAAGTTTTTTACATGTGGCGCAAAGGCGGGAAAATTGATTTTTACCGGAGCTGGAAAAAGCAGCGAACTTATGCTACCTCTGGTTTGTCACCATTTGGGCTTTTCAGATTAGGGACAAACCTGTATCACGACGATCAGCACGGTAACATCGAACTGATAGCGACCACGCCTGAAACGAATGTAAAACCCGGAAAAATTAAACTCACCAGAGCATCACCACAGCATGCCGGCATCGATCTGTCCAAACCTTACGTGATTTATTCACACGATTTGTCGGGACAGACATTTATTTATCAGAATCAAAAACTTCACCAGCTTTCACAAGGCAAGCCCGGAGCTCTTCGTACCACGGTTTTACTCGAATCCTTTGATTTCCAGAAAAACAACATAGTTTCGGTATACTTCGACGAAAAGCATCAAAGACTTTATCTGGGAACCTCCAACAACGGTTTTTTCATTCTTGATTTCCACTTTTTCGAAACGCTGACCGTCGATAGCAACGAACCTGATGCGAATGTATTCTATTCGCAAATCGCCTTCTCCGACAGCACGATCCTCATTCCGTCTTTCAACGTACTGGGCAAGGACGTCACCGGGCGTACCATTTCGTACAAACTCCCTCCCCTGGTTCATCACATTCCGATGAACATGCAAAGTGTGTTGAAATCCCGTTCCGGTGATATTTGGGTCAGGAAAATGAATATGCTGTACCAATTCGATGGGAAGAGCAAAAAACTAAAAAACCAATGGAATGCAGGAAGGGAAATATCCCCTATTTATGAAGGCAGGGATGGGCGTATCTGGCTTGGCACACGGTTTGATGGCTTACTATATATTAATCCGGAGGAAAACGAAGCCTCTCTACGAACTTTCTCCCACAAAATCACAGGCATTACTTATATGTTGCAGGAAAATACTGACACCCTCTGGGTCGGCACACGGACCGGCTTGTTCAGAGTCGACCTGAAACGGAAGACCTTTTCCGTGTTGCCTAATACGAGCACCTGTCACATCAAAAGTCTCCACAGTTCGCAGGCGGGAGAACTTTGGATTACAACCGGCAAAAACGGGCTCTTTCTACTTAAAGACGCACAGCTTACCCGGCTTCCCCTGGATAAAAATAAGATATTGCTTAATGCGCATTGCCTGATGGAAGACAGGAACGGCTTTTTGTGGATACCAACCAACAACGGACTGTTTCGCATTTATCGCAAGGATTTGCTGGATTTCACGGAACACCGGGATAGTACGCGGCTATATTATCATCGCTTCAAAAAACGCGACGGCTTCCGCACCAACGAATTCAACGGCGGTTGCCAACCCTGCGCGGTGCGCTTGCGCAACGGCTACCTGTCCCTGCCTTCGATTGACGGACTGGTCTTTTTCAGACCCGAACAAACACCGGTAGATGTGCCGGACTCGCAAATCTTCATCGACCGGATCGAAGCGGACTCACGGAATATTCCTGTAAATGGTTCAAAAATACAGCTTAACGGCGTCAGCGATATCCAGGTATTCATTTCGTCCCCCTACCTCGGCAACTGGGAAAACCAGCAGCTTTTCTACTCGGTATCGAGCGACAGGAGAACTGAAATCAGACAAATATGGCACCCCATTGAAAACGAACAGCAGTCAGTCCATCTCAATAGCCTGGAATCGGGAACCTACACGCTAAAAATCCGTAAAAATGGTGGGTTTGGAGCAAATTCAGAACGGTTGGCGACACTTACCCTCGTTATTCCGTATGCGTGGTATGAAACCTGGCCATTCAAAATGCTGGTAGTATCCCTGTTGCTCACGGCTATTTTTATGTACTACAAGAACCGCCTCAGAAGAGCCAACCGATTAAACAGGATACTCGAATCCCGTGTGTCGGAAAAGACGCGCAATTTGCAGGAAACAATAAACGTCCTGAAAACGTCCGAACAGGAACTCATGAGGCAAACCCGCTTGCAAATGCACCTGATTGCATCCATCAGCCACGATATCCGAAGCCCGCTGCGGTCGATAGAATTCACCTCTGCAAAGCTGTCGGGGATAATCGAGAACGGTGACTATACGCTCGCCAAAACATTAGGATCAAGGGTAAACGAATCGTCCAGAAAGATCCTTTCCCTGTTGGAAAATATGCTCTCATATGCTAAATCTCATGTTTCGGGCGATGTTGTTTCGTATGAGATATTTCCGGCCCGCCCCGCTGATTGGCGAGGTCGCGTACATTTTCATGGAAGCATTCGCGGCCCAGCAGAATCATTTTGAAAACCATGTGCCCGAAACGCTTCGGATCAGGTCCAACAGGCAGTTATTGAAAATCATCCTGCATAACCTGATTGACAACGCCAACAAATATACTTCCGACGGGATCGTAAGCGTTGGCGGCAGCCAGGAAGGGCCGGCGGTAAGACTGGTGGTATCCGACACCGGGCCGGGGCTATCCGGAGACTTGGTGAACTGGATCAACGAAAGCAACGCAGCTTATCCGGAATCCCCGGACGGAGAGCCCCGCATGCACGGCATCGGGCTGGTCATTATCAAAGAACTTACAGAAATATTAGGGCTCGAAATTTCTGTCAGCTCCGGCCATGGAACAAGGTTCGAAATCCTGATTACCAATATCCTGTAAGCTCACGTCATTTTGGCCATGTGCTGAAACCCATTTTGAACGCGGCAGATAAACACCTGCACTTACAAGCCTCGATTGCCACAATGCTGGGTGGGCCAGGGCGTTCCTTTACCGGTTTCGCAAAACAGTTTCAAACTCCTCAAAAACTGCCCCCCATGTGTAACTGCATTCCGCAAACATAGGTGTGTAAGAGTCCCAGTCGTCGTGCTGACATGTCAGCAATACTCCCCGGGCGGCCGGGCTTTGTTCGACCTGACCCCTAACCTCGGGGTGTGTTTCCAGCAATTTTTCGTTGCTTGATTCGAGGAGCCTGAAACCGATGGTCGTCCCGACCCACTCCGAATCACCTTGTACGCAATGCCATTTGACAAATTCGAGAGGCTTTAACTCCAGTATCCGCATCTTTTTAAGATAGCTGTCGCCGAAAGGGAAACTTGCGCTCGAATTTAGTACAGCGGCTGCGCTGGCTCCGGGAGTCCACCACGACGATAGCCCTTCTGAGGTTGTCAGCGCGTCGTAGACTTCTTTCGCAGTTGCGGCGATCAGAAGCGATTGTCGTATGTTCGGCATATGTTTTCGAAAGCGTATTCCAACATTAAAGGCCTCGCCTTCATCGATCTAACTATCCGTATGCACTTCTTCCGCGATACTTCACCTGGCTACCCACCGTCATCCGGCAACTAGCGTCCACCGGTAACGTCTATAAAAACGCCCGTCGAGAAAGACGATTTTTCTGTCGAAAGCCAGATGATCGCCTCGGCTACTTCCGATGCCAGACCGCCCCGTTTCAGGGGGATACTTTCCTTGATCCTGTCGACGCGGCCCGGCTCGCCGCCCGAAACGTGAATGTCGGTATAAATAAATCCCGGCCTGACGGCATTGACGCGAATACCCTCCTCCGCAACTTCCTTCGCCAGGCCGATCGTAAGCGCATCCAACGCACCTTTTGAAGCCGCATAGTCGATATATTCACCCGGCGCGCCCGTACGGGCCGCAATGGAAGATACGTTTACGATCGTTCCGCCCGTACCGCCGTTTTTGACCGACATTCTTTTCACAGCCTCGCGTGCACACAGGAACTGCCCGACGATGTTCGCGGTAAAAACGCGGTTAAGCCGCGCCAGGTCCATTTGTTCCAGGCGCATCTGACGTTCGAGGATACCTGCATTGTTGACGAGTGCCTGCAAATTTCCAAATGTACGGTCGGCCTCTTCGAAAAGCCGGATTACATCCGCTTCTTTGGATATATCGGCCTGGACAGCTACCGCGCTGCCTCCTTTTGCAAGAATGTCGGACACGACCTTTTCGGCGGCGGATTTATTCTGGTGATAATTAACCACAACGGCAAAGTCGTGATCGGCAGCAAGATACGCCGTGGCCGCTCCTATTCCGCGGCTTGCACCCGTAACTATCATTGTTCTCATCGCATTGCAAATTTTTAAAATGTGTTTTTAAAACCCTTTTCGGCCAATATACCGGATTGTCTTCGGTTACGTATCCCTCCGGGGCGCTTTTCACCGGCTGAGTGTCCACAATGGCGCTTTTTTTCATAAGCCCTCCGAAAACTCAGGAACTTTTAAAGCGGAATAATCTTTCTTATGTTCACCCGACTTCGGGAATAAGAACTGAAAACGCCACGTGAAAAAAATCGGATTTCTATCGTTCGGCCATTGGTCTAACCACCCGGCCTATCAGGCCAGAACAGCAAGCGACACGCTGCTACAATCCATTGACCTGGCTGTTGCCGCGGAAGAAATCGGTTTAGACGGCGCCTATTTTCGTGTGCATCACTTCGCGGCTCAGTTGGCGTCGCCATTCCCTTTGCTGGCGGCTATCGGCGCCAAAACAAGCAAAATCGGGATCGGGACGGGTGTGATTGACATGCGTTACGAAAATCCGCTGTATATGGTAGAAGATGCCGGCGCTGCGGATTTAATTTCGGAAGGCCGGCTGCAATTGGGAATCAGCAGAGGTTCGCCGGAACAGGTAATCGACGGCTGGCGCTACTTTGGGTATGAGCCCGCAGAGGGAGAAACCGATGCAGATATGGGGCGCCGTAAAGCGTTGGAATTTCTGGACAAGCTAAGGGGCGTCGGATTTGCACAGCCGAATCCGTACCCGATGTTTCCGAACCCGCCGGGTTTACTACGCCTGGAACCCCATTCCGAAGGATTACGGGAACGTATCTGGTGGGGCGCAGCTTCCAATGCTACCGCCGTTTGGGCAGCCGAAAACGGAATGCATCTTCAAAGCTCCACCCTGAAATACGATGAAAGCGGCAAGCCTTTCCATGTACAACAGGCAGAGCAGATCAGGCTGTACAAGGAGGCATGGAAAAAAGCCGGACACGAGCGCGAACCAAGGGTTTCGGTGAGCCGGTCTATTTTTGCATTGGTAACCGACCAGGACCGCTATCTGTTTGGCCAGGAGGCCAGCAGGAGCGATAAAATCGGGATGATCGAACAGGGCAAACGCGCGATTTTCGGGAGAACCTACGCCGCGGAACCGGATCGGCTCATTAAAGAACTCGCACAGGACGAAGCTATCCAGGAAGCGGATACCCTCCTTTTGACTATACCCAACACCCTGGGAGTCGACTATAATGTCCATGTGCTGTCGTCTATTCTGGAACACGTGGCTCCCGGCCTGGGTTGGCGCTAGCCCGCCGAAAAGGATTGCATCCAGTTCATCGCTGGTGAAGGTTTGTTCGCTAAAAATCCGGGTTAGAAATGCTATGTTCCACGGTTTGTCCCTGGTTAATCGGTTCGCAGGCTTTTAACGGGATTGGCAAGAGCGGCCTTGACACTCTGGAAACTGATCGTCAAAAGGGCAATGCCTGTCGTCGCCCCGCCGGCCAGCGCAAAATACCACCATTGCAATGTGATCTTGTAAGCAAAACTCCGAAGCCAGCTGTCCATCAGATACCATGCTACCGGTGAGGCGATCAGGATCGCAATGCCGATCAACTGCAGAAAGTCCCGGGATAGCAATCCGATAATGCTGCTCACCGACGCACCTAATACCTTCCGTATACCGATCTCTTTCGTGCGCTGCTCGGCAGAGAACATCACCAGGCCAAGCAAACCCAGGCAGGAAATGACGATGGCTATGATGGTGAAAGCGGACGAGAGCTTGCCCATTACCTCTTCGCTCCGGTACAGGTCGTGATATTCCTGATCGATAAAATGGTAGTCGAACGGGTAGTCGGGGTTAAGCTTTTCGTAAACCTCCCGAAGCGCCGCAAGGCCCTCCCTGGTCTGTCCCGCGCCGAGCCGCACCAGGATCACACCAAAATACTCGTACTCCTTCACATCCACGATCACGGGCTTGATCTGCTCGTGAAGCGAGCCGGTGTGATAGTCTTTAAGGACGCCGATAATGTGCCCCTTCTTATTCCAGGCCGAAATCCATTTTCCTACCGGCTCCTTCATTCCCATTTGCCTGACCGCTTCTTCGTTCACCAGAAAGGCGTCGCTCGAATCGGTTGCATTGGACCGGGAGAAATCGCGGCCGGCGGCCAGCCGGAGGTTCATCAGCCTGACGAAATCGAAACCTACCGACGCCGGCTTGAAACCGACGGATGCATTTTTCTCTTTCCCCTCCCAGTTAATCGCGTCGTTACCGTTGAGCGTATTGGCCACACCGTCGCGCTCGTCCACGACAAATCCCATCGTATGAGGCGTTTCGGTGCTTCGGTCGACCATTTTTACACCTTGCCTTCCAGAGACCTGTTCTTTAAACAAAGCATATTTATTCTGTTTCGCCAGCTCGCCCTCGATACGGATATACAGCAGGTTCTCGCGGTCATACCCCAGGTGCCGCTCCTGCACAAACCGGGTCTGGCGGGACACGATCACTGTCGCGATCAGCAGCAACACCGAAAGGCTGAACTGAAAGACCGTCAGCCCCTTGCGGAACCAGCTGCCCCGGCTGGTAAACCGCATTACGCCCTTAAGAATACGGACCGGCTGAAAAGAAGACAGAAAAAATGCCGGGTAACTACCTGCCACCAGACCGGTAAAGACGGTCAGTCCCGCCACGACCAGCCAGAAAGATTTTTCCGTGAACGGCAGTGTCAACTGTTTGCCGGTAAAATCGTTGAACGCCGGCAATAATATCCACACCGCGGCCATGGTGATTATAAATGCCAGCAAAGCGAGCAACAATGCTTCGCAGTAGAACTGCGTGATCAGTTCGGCGCGGGCCGAGCCGAGTACCTTTCGCACTCCTACTTCCTTAGCCCTCTTGATCGACCGGGCCGTCGACAGTACCATGAAATTAATGCAGGCGATCAGGAGAATAAACGCGGCAACGCCCGTAAATATACGAACATACTCTATCCGGCCTCCGGCAGGCTTACCGTCTACGAAGCTGGCATGGAGATATTGGTCGGCCATGGGCTGCAATCCAATATAAGTAGCGAGGTTTTTCTCTTGTTTCACCCCGCTTTTGATCACTCTGTTGATCTTCGCCTCTACCAGCCCGGCGTCGGCCCCCGGCACCAGCTGGACGTACGTTCTGAACTCGGGGGAAGCCCATTCGAGTTTTGATTTTTGCCCTTCCCAATTCAGCAGAAAGTCAAACTGCATCGAGCTTTCCGGGCCGATGTCCTCAAACACAGAAGTAACCATCAATCCAGCTTGTTTTCGTAACGTAGAGGCTTTCCGATAGCATTCTGTGCCGAACCGAAAAACAGCATGGCCGTCTTATTGGAAATGGCTATACTTCCAATGTCGGGAAGGGCGGTTTGGGCTACGCCGGCCACGAGCGGATAGCTGAACATCGTAAAAAAAGTCGCGGCTTGCCCTCGCGCCCTTCAACTTGGCCTTCCGGTCGCCTGCCTGGATCGTTTCGGGATGGCCCCAGGGAAGTTCATAACCTGTCGCATAAAAAACGACGCGCTCGACCTCCGGCACCGAGCGAGGCAGGTCTTCCATCAAAAACTCGTCCGACAAGGGTCTCAGCCTCGGGCGGATCGGGGTGCGGTAATTGCCCGTCAGCACGCCGTTCGCCGACAATGTTTCATAGGCGGTGTAAAGATTACGGCCATTCTCGTGAAAATTGTCGACGGCCCGTTCATCCCTTACCCAAAGAAAGATAAAAAGGCAACAACTCATCCCAAGGGCCAGGCCCATAATATTGATCAAGCTGAATGCGAAGTGCTTGCCCAGGTTCCGGCCAGCGATTTTGAGATAGTTTTGGAGCATGGCTAACGAATATAAAACAGGTCGTGAACGATCATGAATGCGGCTTTCGCGCCGGCGTACCAATGGGGGGCATGACCGAGATCACACTGACTACATAGCGCAGGTCAGCCTCCCCCTTCCCTTTCTCTCTGCACCAGTAATGGTATAATTCATCCAGATCCCCCCTCCACCTCCTCGACGGTTTCGGCCGGGTGCATGCGGGTAAGCAGAATGCGCGCCCAGGCAGGAGGACCAGATTTTCGATGCCTCTTCATAAATCTTTCCGTTGGCCCGGGTGACGCGCACGCATTGTCGGCTGCTATTAGTTTCTATTTTATCGTACAAATGCCTTGCCAAATAGCTAACATATTAAAATTCAGCATATTACAATTTGTCAAAAGAATTAATACTGTCCGGTTGCGAACAGTACTTGTCCCTATGCGGACAGCTGCCAGGCCATGGAAATGCGGGCGTCAGCCGATCCGGATTGATGCGGGTCGGTATGCGATTGCCGGGATTGTTAACCGATAATGTCCGGCATGTCGATGCCTTCCTTGCCATTATTTCGGGCGGCGCCAAATTCTTCGGCAGGGTTAAAAATCTTGTTACCACGTAATTGTCCGATAGCAACCGCATGTCTGTTCACGATCTTGACCAGCACCTTACAATTTTTCAGCTGGCTCCACGCCTGCACTCCGCAGACTTCAAGGCATCGGAATACAAATTTTCCCAGGTAGGGAACATCACCGGTCCGTCCGCCCCTGGCGCCCGTATGAAATATCTCATGTCCCCCGAAAAAGAAGTTGACACCTTTTACATTGATTTCCAAAGCGGCGGTGAGGAACATATTGCCACAAGAGTAAATATGAGCCGCCTTTATCGCTCCTGTTTCCATAACGAATGAGTTTTTTGCTTTTTATGGAAAAACAAGTATACCCGACCGTTCCGATGCGTATACGCGCCTGTATCCACATGAAGGAACCGCAAGCCGGGTCCGTAAATCCTCATGATGACGAAGAATGTAACAGTTCCCTGTGTCGCGAAACAGGCCGGGCGATAATCTATCGGCCCTCCTGGCATAGCCCCGGTTGAAATATCTCCGTGCGGCGGACGTCGGAGGCAATTTTTCCGGTGCTGGCCGTGTCTTCTCGGAAAAATCCCTGCCGTGCCGCAATGCACCGTCACAGTTGGCATAATTACACCCCGCTTCGGTTAACCCGATTTTCTAGCTTTGTTTCATCAACAAAACGAGAAAAAAACATGCGAAAAATTATTGTTCCCACCTTCATGACAATGGACGGCGTATTGCAGGCACCGGGCGGCCCGGAAGAGGACCGTTCTAACGGGTTCGAATGGGGCGGCTGGCAATTCCCTTTCTGGGACGAGCAGATGAATAACAACCCGGGCAAGATTATGGCGACGTCATTCGACCTGTTGCTCGGCCGTCGGACCTATGAAATATTTGCGGCGCACTGGCCTTATCAGAATGATGCGATCGGCGAAATTTTCAACCGGATCAATAAATATGTGGTCGCTACAACACCCATCGATATGTCGTGGAAAAATTCGATCCTGATCGACAAAGATATAGTCAATGAGTTGAAAAAATTAAAGGAACAGGACGGGCCTGATTTGATGGTATGGGGCAGCAGCCGTTTGATGCAAACCCTGCTCGCCCACCGCCTCGTGGACGTATTGCATACATGGACGTATCCGATCACGCTGGGCAAGGGGAAAAAACTCTTTGAAGAAGGTACGCAGGCGCAGCGATGGAAAATGACGGATTCGGAGGTATCGGCGAAAGGCGTAATCTTCGCAAGCTATATCCTCGACGGCGAAGTGCAGTGCGGTTCTTTCGCACCACAGGAAGCAAGCGAAGCCGAATTGGCCCGCAGGCAGAAGTGGCAACGGGAATAAACGGCTGAAAACGTAATGCGAAGGTGCATCGATTTGATATCCGGGACGACTGCCACACGCCGGTCAGACCTCCTCCCGCCGGAATATAGAATCGATGCCATACCTTAGTTTACGGATTACCTTATCAACGAAGCGCTCGTTGGCCGGATAAATCCTTCTGTACATTTCCTGCAACCGGAGGAAGTATTCTTCATTTGCGCCGATGGTTTCGGGGAAATTGAATATGGTGTATTCAGGGTCAAACTTCGAGCGTCCGAACGGGTTTGGTCCTTTGGTATGCGTCGCGTCCTTACCGAACCCGACATTGTTTACCAGGCTGTTATCCGGAAACAGGGAGATCCCGTCGGCCTTAAACACCGTCCACCACCATCTGATCGCCCAGGAGCTGATGTTTTTTCTTTCCATCTGGTCGATGAGCATATCCTTGTATTTGATCGTTCCGTTGAGGTCGAACCTCCTGGCCAGATCCGGGTTTGTTTTCAGCTCTTCATAGCCTTCGGCCCGGGGGTCGAACTGGCTCCATGCCCTCTTCCAGGTAGCCCAGCCCCATGACGCCGTCAGAGGAAGAAAAAACGCGGACCGCGTTGCAGGGACACCAATGGGAAATTGGTAACCGCACACTTGCATTACCTTGTCCTGCTTTTCGTACCTTTCCAGGGCTTCGTTCATGTATTTAAGAAATCCCCTTGCGACAATCAGGTCGTCTTCCAGTACGATCACCCTACCGTGTTCGTTCACCTGCCGCGTTACCCCCTCGATGATCGAATTGGCTAATCCCTTGTTTTGCGCCGATTCGATAATATGGACCTCCTTACACCATTTCCGGTCCCTGATCAGCCGGCGGACCTCCGTCACCAACCGGCGGTCGTCGTCGGAAGCATCGGCCCTGGGGCCGTCGGCGTAAATATAGAGGACAGACTCGTCGGCCAGCATGTCGGCAGCCAGTGCTTCCAACGTCCGCTTCGTGTGAGCCGGACGCTTGTATACGAACAGGAGAATGGGTGCAGGATTGTATTGCATTAGTCAGATATATATTGCTGCCAACCGTCGTTTAAGCGCCTGCATTATCCATGCAGTTTTGGCAGCGTGATGAATCGGGGCACATTGGCGCGGCTGAACCCGCATCCTGAGCGGTATGCGGAAACGACCCGGCGAAGCTAGCAAAAAATATTACTCGTGTCACGCATTTGCCACGAACCTGGCAGGTTCCATGGCCCGTTTCGCCGAAAACCGCATATCCCGCGGATATTCGGGGTGGCCTCAATGAAAAAAGTGCCCCGCCGGGCCCTCCGACAGGCGAGCGGCCAGATGTTGAGCGTCCGGGGTATTTCTTATTTCCTCGTCAATCAGCATGTCGAGGACCTGATAGAAATCGAGGTTATAATCCCAGCCGAGGTCGCTGACCGCCTCCCGATTGTCGCCGTAAATATCTTCGATATCGGTTAACCGGCTGAGGTTCTTATCGACGACGATCTTTCCGGTATCCAGGCCCAGCCTGTGAAAAATATGGTGGACAATATCTTCCAGTAAAATGCTGGTGCCCGAACAGATGACATAGTCCTTCGCAACCGGGTTCTGCTGCATCAGCCACATGGCCTCCACATATTTAGGCGAATAACCAAAGTCGCGCCGTACATGCAGATTCCCGACCCGTAGCACCATATCGGGATTCGAAGTCATCTTAATGGCTTCGACGATCACTTTCTTTACAAAAAAGTTCGATGACCTCAGATAGGATTCATGGTTAAAAAGCACGCCGGTGCAGCAATGCAGCTTATAGGCTTCCCGGTAATTCACAATCATCCAGAAAGCCGACGCTTTGCTGATGGCATAAGGGCTCAACGGGTGCATCGGCGAATTGATCCTGACGGGCAAATCGCTCACCATCCCGTACATCTCCGAACTGGATGCCTGGTAAAACCTGGTATTTTTGTCATGCAGCCGGATCGCCTCCAGAAAATTCAGCACCGAAACGAAATTGAATTTGATGGTTTCGATCGGGTACTCGAAAGAAAGCCCGACGGAGCTTTGTGCCGCCAGGTTATATATCTCGTCCGGCTTGTATTTTACCAGCAATCTTAAAATCGAGGCTTGCTCCCACAGATCGCACAATTCCAGCGTAACCTGGTCGCGGATCCCGAGATATTCCAGCCCATGCAATTTCCGGTTCAGGTCCCTTACAACGCCGACGACCTTGTAACCCTTCGAGAGCAGCAGCTGCGCAAGATACGCCCCGTCCTGTCCCGATATTCCTGTTATAATAGCGACTTTCATAGGGCCGACTGATAAATGTCCAACGTCTCGCGCGATACCTTCTCCCAGGAGAACTTCCCGGCCTGCCTGAGGCCTCTCTCGCGATATTCCTCGCGCAGCCCCCGGTCATAATAAAACAACTCGCATTTGTTCAGCATATCCCCCGGGTTTTCGGGGTCGATGTATAACGCCGCCTCCTGGCCGACCTCCGGCAACGAACTCACATTGCTCAGTATCGTCGGGCAACCGCAATTGAATGCTTCGAGTGCCGGAATGCCGAAGCCTTCGTACAAGCTTGGAAAAACAAAAAAAAGCGCTTTGCTATAAAGCGCCGCCAGGCGCTGGTCATCGATGGGCAATTGTACCACCTGGCTCGCTACCCCCAATTTATTGATCAATTGCAGTTCCTCGTCGTTAAATTTGCCACCTCCCGCACAGATCAGCCTTAGGCTCTTTTCCCGCTTCCAGCAAGCCATGTATGGCCTCGAAAAACAGGGCGAAGTTCTTGTAACCCAGCCTGTTTCCTACAAAAAGAATATAATCTCCCCAGTTTTCGTCGGTCCCGTCCGGGCGGGCGAAAAACGAACTTGCCAAATGCGTTACCTGAATGCGGTCCTCCGCAACGCCATAGTAATCAACGATATCCCGCTTTGTGCTTTGCGATATAGCGATGACCCTGGATGCCCTTTTTAACAATATTTCTCTATTTGAAATGACCTTGTCCATATTGGTAAGAAGCGTCGGATAGCGGTCCGAAAACTTCTCATGAATCAGATCATAAAAAGTAACGACAAACGGCCTGTTCGGCAGTTTCCCGTTCAAAAAATAAGTATCGTAATAGGTTGGATGAAAAATATCGTAATCGCCTTTTTGTATAAAGCGTTCCGAAACGAACCGGTTGAGCCGTTCTTTCACCGCCCAGCGCCCTTTGAATTTAAAAGGAAGGAACTGCCGGGAATCGTACATTCTCCGATCTTTTGTAAACTCGTTCTCTGAAAAGTAAATAGTGTTTTGGCAATCATTGCCGAGTAAAGTTAACCCTTTGGAGAGTTCATAAAAATACCGGGAAATCCCGCCGTAATTCTGATTATTGTATATCTGATGATCGTAGAGAATTTTCATTGCCACGGATAGAGTTTCTGATAAAATCGAAATCATTTGAAAGCAACGATTTCTGACTACGAACCTTTGTAACCAACTGAGCAACCTTCGGATTGAGCGACAGGCGAAACAGTGAGGGATTGATCCTGCGCCTTGTAATCAGGTGAAGCGTCCGACCATCGGTGTAAAAATTACATCCGAATTTCCGCGCAAGCGTATCCAGCGAGCGTTCTGAATACAATGCAATGTGCTGGCCGGTTTCCGGTGTGAAATACCACCAGTCACGGGCGGATGTGAGCTTACGCGCCGGCACCAGCTCCGTCGAGAAGAAAATTGAATCCGAAAACTCAAGCATTTTTTCCAGCTCTTCCACCGGGTTCTCGAGATGTTCGAATAGCTCGAAAGCGGTTAGGAGCTCAAATTTCCTGACCGAACTGTCGTGCAGATCGAAATGACGCGCAAAAATATTTTCGCAATAGGTATCGAACCTGTGAAAATCAAACCCGCAATCCCTCATGATTCTCACGAGCATTCCGTAGCCTCCTCCATAGTCGAGAAAATGCCCTTCCCTGTCAAAATGGGACAAAATCAAAGAGGAAAGCCGCTTGGAAATCCCGATGTTCCTTCCGACCAACCCGATATCGAGCGATGTAATTGCCGAGTTATAGGCTTCATTCAACCAATAAGGGGATTCGGTTTGTATGAATTTACATTCACTGCACTGATGGTAGTCTATCTTATATTGACTTAAAATAGTTGTCTTACTATCAAATAAAGCCGGAGAATCACTTCCACAAATCTTGCAAAACATAGGCGGTGGACGAAGAGCAAATGAGGGATCTAGTATGCGTTAATTAGTTACAAATTGACGGTAGCATCGGCCAAATATAGGCATATTTTTTTCAAGTTTACAAACATGCCGGAACCATTATTATTAAACGATCTTCTTTGGGAATCTACTTGTGCCAATTCTATTATTCGACCCAACCGGTGTGTATAATCGGCGTTATAAAGCATTATGGGGCGTAATGCATATGCGATCAGGCACAGAGTTGCAAACGAATCGATGCGGGCAGGCTTTCGGTTCGTGCCCTTTCAACAACATCTGCGGGCCCGGATTAATGCTATCTTAATACAGTAATAAAAGATACATATCTGCTAAATTAACAAGACATTTTCGGCTAAATATAAATTGTGCCAATCCTCTTTTATACCTTTACCCTGGCAAAAGACTACGGTCCCTGTTTGAAGACAAACCAACCTGAAGTAAAAGACTGACAAGTGGCAACTGAATTTTTTGTAGGCCCGATTCTCGATAACTGGCTGAAATACGGCCTGATCTACGGCCTCATCGTTTGCGTTTACCTGCTGTTATACAGAAAAATATACTGGGGAATATTCGACCCGATGTTCCTTACTACTATTAACCTGAGCGGAAGTGCGTTCTGCGTCTATTTCCTTTACTCGGACGAGTCGCTCAAGCCGGTCTACGGCTGGTCGTTCATCGGGACGGAAATTGCGCTCTTTTGCGGATTAAACCTGGCGGCGATGATCCCTGCGCTGCGGATCGGGGGGAGCAGGGAACTGGAGCATAAAAACGAGAGCGGTATCAGCGAGTTCGATGTTTTCTGTTTTATCGTGTGTATTGCGTATACCATCGTTGAAATCGTCAACCTGAAAACGGTCGGAATCGTTTTGCTCGATGAAGAAAACAACCACGTGTCCGCGTACGGCGGGCATGGCATTATCAGGGCCTTCCTGATGTCTTTCCGGACACTGGTGACGCTCACGCTGTATTACAAGGTGCTCTTCCTCAAAAGGAGGCTGAACGCGCTGGAGATTTTTATCTGCCTCGTGTTGCTGCTGGATATCGCGACAAGCGGCTCCAAATCCGCCATCGTCGTATTTTTTGTACTCTACTTCCTGACAGCCTATCCGTTGACTTTGCATGGGCAGATGAAGGCAATGAAAATCTCATTGCCGGCGTTGATGCTTCTGGCCACGTTCCCCATCGCGGTGGTCATGGTCTCGGTGGGGGCATCGCCCATCAGTGCGATGCAGCAGGTAGCGCTGAGATTTATGGCGAGCGGGGATATTTTTCTCCTCGGCTATTACGACGACGTGATGGCGTCCATCCAGGAAACTTCGTTTTTCAAATATGCATTTTACCCCGGCTGGGGCACGATCCTGAAAAACCTGGGTTTCAATATCATACCGCCGGAACCCATCGGTGTCGATGTTTTCGCGTATTACACCAACCGCCGGACCTCGGGAGCCAACGGCCGGTACAACTATCTTGCCTACCATTTCTTTGGTTTATGGGGAGGGATCGTATATGCCCTTATCATCGGTTTGCTTGTGGGCTACATCCGCCAGATATACGTAAAATTCAACCCGTCGACCGTTAGCTATTTTGTTTTCCTGTTTATGGTAATATTGGTCAACTCTTCGACCCGGTTGATCGATGACATCCTGTTATTCGGTAATACGAGCTTCTGGTCCCTGTTTTTCCTGATCGCCTGCTGTGTTGCGGCGAAGTTGCTCCATTTGGTACTCCGCGCGCTTGTAACGCATTCGCCGGATGTCAACATGAAAAATCAGCCGGGATAAGCCGCTGTCCGGAAAATGCCGCTATGAAAAAAATAGCTATACCCTCAGCAAAATCGCCGGGCAGGTCCGGTAAACGTGTAGCACGATGACATTACCGATATGAGGGGCCTTTGACGAATCATACCGGCCCGTATTATATTTTCAGGAGTCTCAGGAGCTCTTCCCTGAAACTGCTGCCTATCGGTATTTCCGTGCCGCACATCTCGATCATATTGCCTTTGATCGCCCTCAGCTTGCCGAGGTTTACAATATAGGACCGGTGCACCCGCATAAATTGGCCGGGTGCCAAAGCATGGTTCAATAGTTTCAAATGCGAGCCAGCGAGCATTCTTTTGCCATTTGTGAGGTAAATGGAACAAAAATCGCGTTCGCCCCGAATGTAGCATATGTCGTCGAAGTCGACTTTGACCAACCGGGTGTCCTGCCTGATAAACAGGTACGAGGCGGGCTCGTAGCGCGCCGCCGGCCAGTCATTTCCGGCTATTCTCTCCCGCACCTTTTGTACAGCCTGACAAAAACGCTCGAAAGTGACAGGTTTCAACAGGTAGTCGACTGCATTCAAATCAAATCCCTCTACCGCATATTCGGAATAAGCGGTAGTGAAAATAACCAACGGGGGCTTCTGCAGGGAACGCAGGAATGTTGTGCCGGTGACCACGGGCATCCGTATGTCCAGGAATAGCACATCGACCGGAAACCCGTTCAGTGCCTTGTAGGCCTCTGCGGCATTTTTGCACATTGCCTGCAAATGCAGGCCCGGCAACTGCCCGATATGCGATTTTAAGATATCACGGGCGATGGGCTCGTCGTCCACCACAAGGCAGTTGATTTTTCTCATAGGATATCGATGAACAATTTAACGCGATAAATACCTCCTTCCTCGGCGGCCTCGTAGCGGTACCGTCCGGGATAATAAAGGTCGAGGCGCTTCCTGAGATTTGGTAACCCGATCCCCTCTCCTTCCCGCCTCACCGTGCCGGGGCTCGCCGTGTTGTCCAGCGTTGCCCGCAGGTGTCCCCGCTCCACATCGAGCGAAAAGCGGATGTAAGCGCCGGGTTCATCCGGACAAAATTTAAATGCATTCTCGACCAGCGGTATCAGCAACAACGGAGGCATGATATATTCGGAAGAATCGGTGTGGATGCGGGTTGTTACCAATGTATCATTGAGTCTTATCCGTTCCAATTCGATGTAGTCCTTCAACAACCCGAGCTCCATGCCGATTGCCAGCCGGTTGTGCCCCGTTTCGTAAAGCATATAGCGTAGCAATGCGGACAATCGCGCTACCAGTTCCGCAGACAGTTGTGTTTCTTCCCGCAAAATAAGGCCGTAGATATTGTTCAGGGAATTGAACAAAAAATGCGGATTGATCTGGGATTTAAGAAAAGCGGATTCAAGTTCGGCATTGTTTTTGGCGAGCTCCAATGCCTTAACCTGACTGCGCCAGCCGGCCAGCGCCAGTTTGATGCATAGCGGAATGCTTAGTGTAAGCAACAGAAAAAAAGGAGTTCCCATGCTCAACAACCGCTTCAACACGATGTTGATCAAGCCGGATTGGAGCAATTCGTAATATCCGGCCTGGCTTTCTTTCAGAACGGAAAGGCAATTTCCGCAGGACCGGACGATCAATTGCTCCGCAGCCGCATCCAGAACCGTGTAGCAAAAGAGTATCGCCACCATACTCAGCACCACGGCAAACTTCCTGCGTTTTTTGACCAGCACGGTAACCGGCCCCACGATTACGTAAAAGGCGGCGGCAATCAGGCTGGTGTTCAGCAGAGCGGACACCAGCAAATATTCGACCGGAAATCCCGAGTAAACATTGAAACTGATCAGGGTCAGATAAAAGCGCAGACCCAAAAGCAACAGCCAGAACAACACATGCAGGAGCACCCGCTGCAACGGCGTAGGGTCAAGCAAATTGAATCGGCTCCGGATTTTCATATCCAAAATGTACGAACTCCTGCTGAAAAAAGACTGCCGTCGTCAGGCAAGCGATAGTCATTGCCGGCTATTGTCGCGTGTAAACCGGCGGCCATTGCAAGCGACTTCCCCCCGAAACATGCCTTTATTCCGTTTCATTGCTCAAAATAATTCCTTCATCTTTCGGCTGGCGTCGAGGTTGGCCAGCACCGCAATCGCTATCAGCGTCACCACGATATACGGCCCTACGATGTTAGCGAAATTATAGCGGTCCGCGTCGCCGGATATCTGAACCAAACTCCGGCCCATGTTACCGGCGGCCGCGCGGGGAACGAGCGCCTGAACAAAGTTCCAGCCCGCATGCAAACCGATCGGCAACGCAAGATGCTTCGTTTTTACATATGCCATTCCAAATAATACGGAGCCGAGCCCTGTTGTGAGAATAGTGGTTAAAACCGAAAAAAAATCCATCCCCGCATGCACGTGCATGAACCCAAACGGAATGGCTATTGCCACCTGCGCTTTCCAGGTGCCATAATTGTCCAACATCGTTTGAAAGGGATATCCCCTGAACACAAACTCCTGGACAACGGAAGACCACAGGCAGCTCACAAAAACGACCATAATGTAAACCGGGTCTACGTCGCGGTTAACCTGCCAGCCATCACCTGTCAGGAACAGCGTAATAGCGGCGGTGGCAAGCAGCATCCCGCAGCCCGCAAAAATTCCGGATAACCCCTGCAGCCAGTGGCGCCGGGTCTTGGGCAGTAAATGGAGTTGGGCGAACTTTCGTTCCTCCCATCGCAGGAGCAACCAGCTGTCCGCAGCGGAAACCAGAAAAAAGAACCAGAAATCGTTCAGGAACGGCACCAGGCCCGCGATTTGCATTGCCGCTCCCATCACCGTGAAATACAACACCACTTTGGTCCACGGGAAGTCGTTAAGGATAATTTTCATAACCGGATTTTTTGATACAAAGAGCAGCAAAACGTCGCGGATGAAAAAATTAAGTCGACCGGGCTACTGTTTTTTTCTGCAAGGGCCGCAATCCGGGCAACGAAGCGTCCCCTTACTCACTCCAGGGCGATTGCAGAATAGCGTCGCAAAAATTCCCTGGTTGAAAATCCGGCATCATGAATGCGCAGATATCGGCGTTCATGTTACCATAAGTGGTATGCGGCTTGTGCCTGAAACCCTCGAAGAAAGTAGGGATTATCGTTGCCTTGAACCCGTTTCTGGGAAAAACACCGACGATTTCCTTACGGAGGTGTTCGTCTAACTGCTCATATCCCCTGCCCACCACATCGAGCGCAACTCCGTAGTTCAGCAAAGCCACTTCCGCTTCTTTATGCTCCGCAATCCCGGGACTGGTATGCAATGCGACCGCGTCCCAAACCAGTTGGAGTGTCGGTTCGGGCAGTCCGTGGCTCCTCAAAAAGTCGCGTGCGGCGTTTGCCCCATCCACTTCGAACCGGTAATCCGCGCTGCGGTAATGCGGCGTCAGGCCCAGGTCGTGAAAGACAGAGCTGATGTACAGGAGTTCGGCATCGTAACGGCGCTGACTTTGTTGCCCTTTCAGGCAAGCGAACACAAATGAACGGAGCGAATGGTTGTAGAGAAATTCGGTACCATGGTCGAGAAGCAGTTCAATGGCCTGCCTGGCCGGCGTGCTGTCGGGGATTCTTACGCCGGCGACAGTTCGGGGGATGCGGATATTCATGATTTTCCGGATTTATTCATTAATACTTAGACTGCAACCGGCAACGCCGGGGTTTAAGTAAGCCCGATGGGATGCCTCTTTACAAAGATCGGCACGGCTATCCTGCGGTTGCTTAAACTGGTTTAAGAAAGATATTTCGTGCCTGTCGGGTAATAACCCGAACCACATCGATACCCAAAAATTCCGGCCCGGACTTTTGAAAATTTACCTGTTTTTTTAATTTGCGCGCCCGTCAGTCGCGGCCCGGGCCGAACGGAGGTCCGGGTTTCATTCTTTAATAAATAAAACTTAGTAATAACTTTTGTTTGTTAAACTATGTCAGTTTTTTGTCCAATTTTTAAAAAGCACAACATTTGCCTTATTTGCGGTTTGCTTTTCCTGGTCGGACTTACCGCAAACGCACAATCTCCAACTTCAAACAAATCCGACGAAAAGTCCTCCTTCAAATCAACCTTGTTCAACCTGGAAGCCGCCGCAAACGAGACGTTTCGTTACTCGGCGACACTTCAGAACGGTTCGGGCGAATCCAGGTACTACGCATTAAACGCCAAATTGCCCGCAGGATGGTTTGTCACCTTCCGGACAATGGGCAGCCAGGTCACCTCCCTGCTTCTCGAAGCAGGAAAAAGCCAGGAGGTATCCATTGAAATCAATGCAAGCCCCTATTCCAAGCCCGGTAAGTTCGAAATACCCGTAACGGCCACATCGGCCAAGGATACCCTCAGGCTTAATCTGGAAGCCGTATTGAAAGGGGCATACGGCATTGAGCTCACTACGCCGTCGGGACGCCTCAGCGAAGACGTTACCGAGGGCAGTGTGGAAGAAATCATATGCACCATTAAAAATACGGGAACACTGCCCCTCGAAAATGTAGAGCTAACAGCTCAAACCCCTCCGAAATGGGAAGTTACTTTCCAACCATCCAAAGTTGAACGTATAGACCCGGCCGGCTCGGTCGATATAACGGCTACCGTGAGGGTCCCGGACAAAACGATTGCCGGCGATTATGTCTCCACTTTCACAGCCAGGAACCAGAATACGAGTGCCAACGCGTCTTTCCGGATCATGGTTAAGACGTCGCTGCTGTCAGGCTGGTTTGGTATCCTGGTGATTTTACTGGCTGTCGGCTTGGTGTATCAATTGATCAGAAAGTACGGTAGACGATAAGTTTATGGAAAATCCTGTCATTGATTTGAAGGGGTTAACCAAATGCTATGGTTCGTTCAAAGCCGTCGATAACCTGAACCTAACGATCGGCAAGGGCGAGATATTCGGCCTGCTGGGCCCCAACGGCGCGGGTAAGACTACGACCATCCTCATGATGCTCGGACTCACCGAACCTACTGCGGGCACGGCTACCGTTTGCGGCTTTAATGCCACGACCCACCCGATCGCGGTAAAACGGAAGGTAGGTTACATGCCCGACAGCGTTGGCTTTTACGATAGCATGACCGCCCTGGACAACCTGATCTACACCGCCAGGCTGAACGGCATTCCGGGCGCCGAGGCCGGCAAGCGGGCGCTGGATTTGATGAACGCCATCGGACTGGGCGCGGCCACGGACAAAAAAACGTCCGTTTTTTCCAGGGGAATGAAGCAAAGGCTCGGCCTGGCGGAAGTGCTGATCAAGCGCCCGGAGGTGATCATCCTGGACGAGCCCACGCTCGGCATCGACCCCGCGGGTGTAAAGGAGTTCCTTTCGCTGATCCGTCAACTCAGCAGGGAACAGGGACTGACCGTATTGCTATCCTCGCACCACCTGCATCAGGTGCAGCAGGTATGCGACCGTGTAGGCATATTTGCCGGCGGAAAAATGCGGATGGAAGGCAATATCGCCAACCTCTCGCAGAACCTATTCACCAGCGAACCATACACGGTAACCGTAACGCTCAAAAACCCCCTGCCCGAATCGTGGGAACACGCCGCGGAGCTGCGGGCAGTCGACGGTGTAAAACAATTCGCGATTACCGAAAAGGTGATCGAGATCGCCTGCGTTTCCGACGTCACTCCCGATATCGTACGCTTCTTTGTAAACGGAGGCCACGATGTGATGGGTGTCCACAAGAGGGAATTCGGGCTCGACGAAATTTATCAAAAATACTTTGAGAATAATTTAACCGAAAACAATTCCAATGACAAGTCTCGCAGTATTTTCCAAAAGTATTTCGAGAAAAGGTGAAGCCGCCGCAGATTCGCCCGGACCTTTCCGGGTAATGGTGGCCAAAGAGGTGGCGGACCATATCCGGAGCTGGCGGTTCATAGTACTGTTTACGCTGATCCTGCTGACATTTGCGGGGGCCCTGTCGGTCTCCCTGGGCAATATCAGGAATACGGTTTCGAATGTGCAGGACCCCGACAGTACATTTGTTTACCTGAAACTGCTGACCGCCACCGACGGCAATATGCCGCCTTTCCATGTGTTTATGAACTTTCTCGGGCCGTTACTCGGCATAGCGCTGGGTTTCGACGCGATCAATTCAGAGCAAAACAACGGGACGCTCATACGTCTGATGGCACAACCGGTGTACCGCGATAATCTGATCCTCGCCAAGTTTGCCAGCGCATTGCTCATCGTAGCCTGCCTTTTCACGGCCCTCGCCCTGCTGATGATCGGTGCCGGTCTGACGATCACCGGGGTATGGATCGAACCGGCAGAGGTCTTACGCATCTTTGGCTTCATCTTCATGACCGTCATTTACGTGGGCTTCTGGCTGAGCCTGTCGATATTATTCTCCATCCGGTTCAAACAGGCGGCCACTGCGGCACTGGCCGCCATCGGTATCTGGTTATTTTTTACAGTGTTTTACCAGATCGTCGTCAATCTCGTGATCGGCGCTTTCATTCCGAAACAAATCCTGCTTACCCAGGAGCAGATCAGGTACAACGAAATGGCCCTGAATATACTTCGACTGGCACCCAGCCAGCTTTATTCCGACGCGACGACCACGTTGCTCATGCCTTCCGTACGCAGCCTGGGACCACTTACGATGGAGCAGCTGGCAGGAGCTATCCCCTCCCCCCTCCCATTCAGGGAAAGCCTGATGGTCGTTTGGCCGCAGGTAAGCGGATTGCTGGCGGCGACGTGCTTCTGCTTTGCCTGGTCGTATTACCTGTTTATGCGGCGGGAAATCAGAAGTTAAAAGCAGCTTGCTGAAAAACGATTTCCAGGTCTATTTTCGAATAAAAAGCAGTCCTGGCGTGTGCCGGGGCTGCTTTCTGTTTTTCGGGCTGACAAAAGAGCAGCTGGCACAAATTTTGCTTGTCGGCTGGCGTCAAGAATAATATGGCATTGCCAGGATTTGTTTCACGATAAATTTCTGTCAAATGACGATATTTTCAAAGGCACCACACTTGCGGCGGGAATCCTCCCATGCAGCACGGTTGATAAAAAACATCCGCAATTTTCCCGAACGTCTTCTTTGCCGCAAGCCTCCCTGGAACTGTTTTGAACAATTCCGGACCTGACCACGTCCGGATAGCCGCGGCACCGCGCCATTCGTGCTGTGGCATCGTGTCCCTTTCAACAGGGCGAAGCATTTTTATGGATTTTTTAACTTGTAAAACGACGCATATGAAAATCGCACAAATAGCGCCGCTATACGAATCAGTACCTCCCAAATTATATGGCGGGACCGAAAGAGTCGTGTCCTACCTGACCGAAGAATTGGTTAACCACGGCCACGACGTCACCTTGTTTGCAGCCGGCGATTCGGAAACCAGGGCTAAGCTGGTTAGTCCCGTCGGCTCGGCACTGCGGCTGGACCCATCGGTAACCGACCCGATCGCGTTTCATATTATCCAGATGCAGGACGTCGCCGATCTGGCCGGCGAGTTCGATGTTCTGCATTTCCACACCGATTACTTCCATTTCCCGTTCACCAGCACGCTCCCGAAGCCTGTGCTGACAACGCTGCACGGCCGCCTCGACTTGCCGGAACTGCAACATATCTACCGCAGATTCAATCGCCAGAATGTGGTATCGATTTCGAATCACCAGCGGCTTCCCTTGCCCAACGCCCATTGGCTCGATACGGTGTACCATGGCTTGCCCGGGCAGCTCTACAAACCCGGCCGGGGCGACGGCGATTACGTTGCGTTCATCGGAAGGATTTCGCGCGAGAAGAGGCCGGACCGCGCCATAGAAATCGCCGGACGGGCGGGAATGAAGCTCAAAATTGCCGCCAAAATAGACAAGGCCGACCGCCAGTATTATGAAAGCACTATCAGGCCGCTATTGCAGCAGCCACATGTGGAATTCATCGGTGAAATCGGCGAAGACCTGAAAGGGCCGTTTTTGGGCAGGGCAAAAGCGTTGCTTTTCCCTATCGATTGGCCCGAGCCCTTTGGCATGGTGATGATCGAAGCCATGGCGTGCGGCACACCGGTAATTGCCTTCCGGAATGGCTCCGTTCCCGAAGTTTTGCAGGATGGCGTCAACGGGTTTATCGTCGATTCCGTGGAGGAGGCCGTCGCCGCGCTCGACCGCATCGACCTGATCGACAGGAGAGAAGTGAGGCGGTGTTTCGAAGAACGGTTTACCGCGGGCGTTATGACGGCAAACTACGAGCGAATTTATGCGCGGCTGCTGGCGAAACAGCATGGTCCCGATGCATCCCGCTCGCTTAACAGTACCTTTTCAGCAGAAAACGCCGCTTAGTTATGGAAGATCAGATCACATCATTGAATACCATCGATATTTCATTGCTCGACGACCGGACGCAGGTGCTCAATTACCGGGATACATTCGCAATTCTGAACCGGTCGGGTGATATAACAGCGTCGGGCGGGCACGCTTTTGGCATTTACCACAGGGATACGCGCTATATCAGCAGCCTGTCGCTGTCGGTCAACGGTGTCCGGCCCCGGTTGCTGGGCTCCTCCATCAAGGAAGAGAACGAAATCCTGTCTATCGACCTGACAAACCCCACGCTTACCCTGGACAACGGCCTGACGATCGAGCAAGGGCAGATCCACATCAGGCGGAGCCAGTTCCTGCGTTCAGGTTACTTTTATGAAAAAATCCAGCTTCAATCCTTCGCCGGGGACACATGCCCTGTGAAGTTATCGCTCAGGTTCGGCAGCGACTTTTTGGACATCTTTGAGGTACGGGGAATTCAAAGAGAAAGAAGAGGTCTCAGGGGCATGCCCGTTATCGACGACCAGTCAATCATCATGTATTACGACGGCCTGGACGGCGTGAAAAGGACGGCCAGGGTGAGCTTTCCGAGAGTTTTCGAATACGAAACCCAGGTCCCCGCCGCGCATTTCGACTTCGAGCTCCTGCCCGGCAAAAGTGCCGAACTGGACTACTCCATTCAATTCCGGGAGGAGCATCAGACCGACGACGCTTATCCCAAAAGCTATAAAGAAGCCCGGCCGCTGCTTGAACCGGAGTTGCGGAGAACAAGCGCGATGTTCCCCCGCATCGATACATCCAACGAGCAGTTCACGCACTGGCTGAACCGTTCCAAAATCGATTTGATATCCCTGCTGGCCGACACCCCGCAAGGCAAATATCCTTACGCCGGCGTCCCATGGTACAATACCGCTTTCGGCCGCGACGGGTTGATAACCGCCCTGCAAACTCTGTGGGCAGCCCCGGACCTTGCCAGGGACGTGCTCTTTTTCCTGGCAAGCCGGCAAGCCGTGAAGGCTGACCCCGCCGCCGATGCCGAGCCCGGTAAAATCCTGCACGAAACGCGTAACGGCGAAATGGTCGCGCTCAACGAGGTCCCGTTTCGCCAGTATTACGGCAGCATCGATTCCACGCCGCTGTTTGTCATGCTGGCGGGCAGATACTACGAGCGAACCGCCGACAAAGCTACTATTGAGGCATTGTGGCCCAACGTCAGAGCCGCTCTCGAGTGGATCGACCGCTATGGCGACCTGGATGGCGACGGGTTCCTCGAATATCAGCATAAGGCCGAAAACGGGTTGACCAATCAGGCATGGAAGGACAGTTTCGATTCTGTTTTTTACGATAACGGCGAACTGGCCGCGCCGCCGATCGCCATGTGCGAGGTGCAGGGGTACGTCTACGCCGCCAAAAAAAAGGCCGCTGTCCTGGCCGGGGCAATGGGCGAACCGGACCTTGCCGCGGAACTGGAAGAAAGCGCCGGACAATTAAAAATCGAGTTCCACAAGCGGTTCTGGGACGAAGCGCTTCAATGTTACGTGCTCGCTCTGGACGGCAACAAAAAAACCTGCCGTGTCAAATCCTCCAATGCGGGACAGCTGCTGTACACGGGAATCGTTCCCGACCAGTTTGCCGCGCCATTGGCGGCTACGCTGTTAAAGCCGGACATGTTCAGTGGCTGGGGCCTGCGTACCGTGTCGTCCGAATCGGCTCGGTATAATCCGATGTCTTATCACAATGGCTCGATATGGCCCCATGATGTGTCGTTGGTTGCAATGGGCATGGCCCGTTATGGACTTCACCGGGAAGCCTATCAACTGGTAACTTCGCTCTTCGATGCGTCGCTGTTCCTGCCATTGCAACGTTTGCCGGAGCTGTATTGCGGCTTCGAGCGGCGTAAGGGAGAAGGCCCGACCCCGTATCCGGTTGCCTGTTCACCCCAGGCATGGTCGGTAGCGGCGGCCTTTCAGGTCATCGAGGCTATCCTGCTTCCCGGTTTCGACCCCGCGAAGGGAACTCTGACGATCAACGCGGACGGGTTACCCGCATATCTGGATGAGATCCGTGTGAGCGGTCTCAGGGTCGGCACCAGCGCCTACGATGTCCGGTTCAGGAAGGAATCCGGGCCGGAAATTCGGAAGATGTAATGGCGTCAGCCGGTCCTTAACATATTGCCGTAGGCGCTGGGCAACGGACTGGCTTCAACCGCTTTGGCCGCGCGCTCAACGTCGTATTCGAAGCGGACAAACTCTACACCGACACTTTCTTTGTCCCGGGTGTTACTGTCCTCGCCGATGGTCAGCAATACGTAACAGCCACGTGGGTCCTGATCCTTGGGCTTCCCAACCGACCCGATATTGACAGCATGACGGTAACGGTCGCTTCGTCCGTTACCGGAGTTCAATATCCTGTGGTAAGGTTTATGGGTATGCCCGAAACACAGTATATCGGCGTCGGCCTGCTCCATGATCCGCATCATACTTTGCTGGTCCCGGTCTTCGAAAAGGTATTCGTTAACCTTGCGTGGACTGCCGTGTACCAACAGGACATCAAGCTTGCCGGGATTCAGCCGGAACACCAGACGGATATGGGCCGGTAATGTTCTGAGGTACGCCCGCTGTCCATCTCCAATGATTTCGTTGGTATAAGCAATGGACACCTTACCCATTGCTTTTTCCTCATCGGTTTTATAAGCACAGCCGCAGTTGTCGCTGTTGCGGCCGATCCCGAAATCGTAGTTACCGGCAATGGCGGGAATACGTCTTTTACGGATTTCATCGATCACCTCGTTCGGCCAGACGTTATAACCTACAAGGTCGCCCAAACAATAGATCGCGTCGGCATTGCGTGTTCCGACATCGTCGAAGAACGCCTCCAATGCGGGCAGATTGGCATGGATATCGGAGAACAAGGCGATTTTCATTTCAGGTGATTGTCGTCAAATCATATTTTTTGCGGATGCCTTCCGGCAAGCCGGGCTTCAATCGCAACAGCCGGGAGCGCAGCAGGTTCCGGCCGGCCTCAATGGCTTTTCGGCATATACCGTCACGCTGTAAATGCCGGTATTCCCGGCTTTGAAAGCAGCGATACCGGATTCGTCGAGGTAATTGGCCAGAATATCGTCGGGAATAACGATGGGTTTTTCCTTTTGCAGGGTCACGTTGGCGAAGCCGTTCACTTCGATCAGCGCCAGGTATTCGTCCTTTTGAATAGCTCCCGAAACACAGCCGGCATACATTTCCGCGGCCGAGCGGAGGCTGTCGGGTAAATCGCCGACCAATACGATGTCGGAGATACTGAAATGACCGCCTGGCTTCAAAACCCGGAATATTTCCCTGAAAACGCCGTCCTTATTAGGTACCAGGTTCAAAACGCAATTGCTGACAATCACATCGGCGATATTTGCCGACACCGGCATTTTTTCAATGTCTCCCTGCCGGAACTCGACATTATTGAAGCCGCGGGCTTCCGCGTTAAGCCTCGCCCGCTCTATCATCGCCGGAGTGAAATCGATACCGATCACCCTTCCCTCGCTGCCGGCCTCCGCACGTGCGACGAACGCATCGTTGCCCGCACCGCTGCCCAGGTCGATTACCGTATCCCCCGCCTCGATCCTGGCGAACCGGGTAGGCAAACCGCAGCCCAGGCCCAGGTCGGCATCCGGGTTATAACCTTTCAGCTCGGTATAATCGTCGCTCATGATGTTGTATACCTCCGTGGAGCAGCCGCCCGACCCGCAGCATGAAGATTGGTTTGTGTCCTTGTCCTGCAAAGCGATTTCACTGTATTTCTGCCTTACAAGCTCCTTCAATTGTTCTTCGGTTTGCATTTCCGTTTTATTTTAATCGTACTATTGCAATATTGCGATGATTTCGGAAGAAAAAAATTGTTAACAGCAATTCGCTCCTTTCAGGTCTACCTCCCGAAAGAAATTGCTGAACAGTGCATTATACTTGTTCCACACTTTCGGATTAATACAATAGCATACACTTACGCCTTCGACTGTCCCCTGGATGATCCCCGCTGTTTTCAATTCTTTCAGGTGCTGGGAAGTCGTCGCCTGCGCGAGCCCAAGCTCTTCCACCAGATCGCCGCATACGCAGGCGTTCTTTTTCACCAGGTATTGCAGGATCGCGATGCGGGCGGGATGTGCAATGGCTTTCGCCATCAGGGCAAGTTCATTTTGTTCCTTCGTGAATAAATCCGTTTTGGTAGCGCCCATGATTCAGATCCTAATTTCATCGTAATATTACGATTAAATTGGGGTTACTTCCAAATCTTTTATTTTTTTTCTGAATGGAAATCCCTGAGGCAATAAGATATACACGGCTTCCGGTGTTTAAGTCGCGTCTAACCGGGGTACTCACTGGGCGCCTTGCCGAATTTTTTCTTGAATGAATGGGAAAAATGGGACAGGCTTTCGAATCCCAGGTCCAGGTAAATGGCGGACGGCTTTTTATTTTTGGTTTCAATGAGGTGCCTCGCTTCCAGGAGCCGGCGCTCTTGCAGCCAATGCCTGGGAGCCATGCCAAATATCTTTTGAAAATCTCGCTTGAAACCTGCCAAGCTCCTTCCCGTAAGCCGCGCAAATTTTTCGACGGGAACATTATAATGAAAGTTGCTGAGCATAAACTTTTCCAGGTCCATTTTATATGGCTCCGAAAAATCGAACAGCAGCTCTTCAAGCCCCGGTTTGGAATGTATGAGCAAATGTACCGCTTCTTTCACTTTGAGTGTCGCAAGCCGTGCTGTAACCGCCCCCTGCGGATTTCGGATATAGGGAATTACCGATTGGAAAAAAGCACGAAGGAAGTCGTTTGCGGGAATCAGCACATTCGGCGGTCCGGAGTATTTGCGCCCCGTTTCCACTTGCTCCTCAAGGGCAATCGCCCGGAGCAGCTCCTCCTGCAAACAGATAACAATGGTTTCGTAGTCCTGGTCGTCGAGCGGGGTCTTTGTGATTTCCCCCAACTGGTTCTTTTGTATCAAAAGCATTTCACCGGCACCCATGGCGATCTTCTGCGTGGCCGTTTCGAGCGAAAAACGGCCCGAAACCTGCATCACCAGCGTATTATGTTCCATGAACGCCACTTTGTCTTTTCTCTCCTTCGAAAAATAGGAGTAAAAGATGACGCCGGGAAGTATTTCGGTTGGATTTGTCACGAGGTAAAGATATTAAAAGCAGGGCTTTTTAACACCCTGCCTTTGCTTGTTCCCGCTATCGCTGCAGGTAAGTGCTGCCGAGTGTCGCGCCGGGGGCAAAATGCGTGTCAAGTGCAATCATCTCCTCCGGACTGAACGCAATGTCCATGGCCGCTATGTTTTCGGGCAGACGGGACCTGCGGCTCATGCTTACCAACGGCATAATATGGCTGCCCTGGGCGTTCACCCACGCGATCGCCAGCTGTGTGGGCGTGCATCCCTTCTCCTTCGCCATTTGTTTCAACCATTCCACTTTTTCCAGGTTGCGGACCAGATTTTCGCCCTGGAAACGGGAGAAATGGAGACGGTAGTCATCCGCCGGAAGAGGCGGCTCGATATCGCCGGTGAGCAAACCTTCGGCCGTATTGGCAAATGCCACCACCCCGATGCCCAGTTCTTTCGCGGCGGGGAGCAAGTCGGCTTCGATCTGCCTGTCGGCCAGCGAATACCCGATTTCCAGCGCCGTAACGGGATGAACGCTGTGTGCTTTCCGCAATTGGTCGGCGGTGATTTCGGAAACACCCAGGTACCGGACCTTCCCCTCTTTGATCAGCTCGCCGACGGTCCCTATCACGTCCTCTACGGGAACACTGTCGTCGAGCCGGCAGGGTTGATAGAGGTCGATGGTATCGATCCCCAGCCGTACCAGTGAATAGTTGATGAAATTTTTGATCGCGATGGGACGCAGGTCCAGTCCAAGCCATTGGCGGTTGTAAAATATCGCCCCGAACTTGACGCTGATAAAAGCATTGTCGCGCCGGCCCCGGATCGCTTTCCCGACTAACAGTTCGTTGTGCCCGGCACCGTAAAAATCACCCGTATTCAGGAAGTTAATGCCCGCATCCAGGGCGCTATGTATGGTTGCAATGCTCTCCGATTCATCACCGGCGCGACCTCCCCATACGGGCGACATACGCATGCAGCCTAATCCCAGTTTTGAAACAAGTGGCCCGTTCTGGCCCAGGTTTATTTTTGTTATCGTCGTCATCTGTTTTGATTTTTAACGATACAAAATTGCGCTCAGATCCGCCTTGACCGATTTCCTGCACGGCTCATTTTACTTGTCTGTATGGATCAAAATCCGCTGGTCGGGGCATCTTCCCGCGCCCGTTTCAGCCGCCGAAAGCTGACCAAACGCCCCGCCCGAAAAATCCGGAATTCGTATGATCCGGATTTTTTGGAAAAGCGGGCATTTGTTATTTATCTTTGTAACTAAGATAATTACTTACAGAGATATTCAAGAAACGGAGCGGAAAATCTAGCCGTCGACTCGCATTCACCGCCAACAGAACGCCATGAAGGCTATAACACAATGGAAAACAGTGAATTAAACGATAAATCAAAACCACGATGGACAAAACCGGAACAGTACACGAAACACCTGTTTATAACCCTTTTTCCCAAACCTTTTTCCACGGGACCAAAGCGGATTTAAAAATCGGCGACCTGATAGAAACCGGTTTCAATTCGAATTTCATCGATAGAAAACTAAAACATATTTATCTCTCCGCCACCCTGAATGCGGCCATCTGGGGCGCGGAGCTCGCTACTGGCGAGGGGCGTGAAAGAATATACCTCGTAGAGGCCACGGGCCCGCTGGAAGACGATCCGAACGTAACCGATAAAAAATTCCCGGGTAACCCTACGATGTCCTACCGTTCCACGCATCCTTTCAGGGTAATCGGCGAAGTTACGGTATGGCAAAGCCATTCCCCCGAGCAGATCAAAACAATGAAAGACGGGCTGGAAAAGCTGAAACAGCAGGGAACCCTGGTGATAGAGGAGTAAAAAATTGACGGGACCCGCCCTTTCCGAACCGAAATTATCCTTTTCATAAAGAATAACTACTTGCAAAAGTAAGCCGAAGCGGTCAACTTAGCATCCGCGAAACCATTACAACTATGCAACTGTCGGAAATAAGAGACCGGATTAAAGCCGGATACGAAAATGTGCGGGAGGTTGAAGCCAACGGCGACTACTTCTTCATGTACCGGGACGAAGAAAAATTCCCTTTTGCGACGATCGTCACGAGCGACAACGATTTTGACAGCGTGTCGAACCTCAGCCGCGAAGGGTTTTACAGAATCAATATCGGCATTGACAAGGCTACGTTTCACAGCTTGTTCGGCTCAGTACCTGCGAAGCCGGGAATCGGTGGGTACGTCGATTCCGGTATTGACTTTACAAAAGAAAACCAATTGTTCCCGCATCCGTTCTATGGGAGTATGTATTGGGTGAGCATGGTAAACCCGTCGGAAAGCAGCTATCCGCAGCTCAAAGGGTTTCTGGATTATGCCTACGAAAAGGCCAAAAGAAATTACGAAAAGGCGTAGCCTCCGTAATTACAGGATAACCTGCCCCACTGTGCCATAGGAGCGGCAACATATAGCCGTAGTCGGGGAATATATCACAAACACTATGTATGCGGAAATTTTGAGGGCCACGGGCAATTACCTGGATGACGAAGTAAGGCTCTTCGAAAAAGAGGTTACCGTGCGGGAAGTCCAAAAAACGCGAACTTCTCCTTCGAAAGGGCGAAGTTGCGAGGTCGGTATATTACCTGCTGGAAGGGGCCGTGCGACAATACGACATCCTCTCCGAAGAGGAACTCAACGTGATCGATCTGCATATTCCCGGCGAATGGTTCCTTAATTACGAGAGCCTCGTCGCTCAAAGCCCTTCCAGGGTTTTCATCGAAGCGTTCGCCGACTGCCGGTTCATCGAGCTCAGCCTGGAAACAGTGCATTACCTGACGGGAAAATCGATTGCGTTTTTGCAACTCAACAGGATTCTGGAAGGAGCATTCGGGAGAATGCAATTTTTCGATCGATCCATGACACCTATGGAAAAATACGCTTTCCTGCTCGACCACCGGCCCCGGCTGATCCAGGCGTTTCCCCTGAAAACGATCTCTTCCTACCTCAAAGTAACTCCCGAAACGCTTAGCAGGGTCAGAAAGGCGGTTGCAAGCGGCGGCATTACTTGATTTCGATCAAGATGAATGCCGGAATCAATGTTTTACTTTTGATGTAAACTATCGAAAACCTTATGGAACATAAAGCATTGTCTATCCGCCCGTTTATCGGAGCCGCCGATTTCGAGGTATCCAGGGCCTTTTACCGCGATCTGGGCTTTGAAGAAGTGGTATTGACGCCCGTCATGTCCCTTTTCAAAACGGGAAATTATGGTTTCTATCTGCAAAATGCCTTCAACCGCGACTGGGTCGACAATACAATGGTGTTCCTAGAAGTAGAGGATGTCCGGCGTTTTTGGGACGGGCTCGTAAAACTGGACCTTCCTGCAAAATACCCAAATGTGCGGCTGACACCGGTCCGGGTTGATCATTGGGGACGGGAATGTTTCGTTCACGACCCTTCGGGAATATTATGGCATTTCGGGGAGTTCTTCGCGAAATAGTACCCGACGGGTATCCTGCTTCGTTACCGTGCAATTTTCGTCTGCCCTGCCTTAATGACGAAAGCCCTCAATTCGGCCATTTTGCCGTCCCTGAACCGCCAAACGTCGCAATACGCGTAGTCAGCCAGCTCCCCGGTTTCGTCTTTCATGCTAATTTTGCCGAGAGCCGTAACAAAATCGCCCTCCGCGATCAGGTTTTCGACTATGAATCGGGGCGGCTCCGCGTACGCGATCGCCATGTACTGCCGGACCGCTTCCTTTCCCCGAAGCGTTTGGTCGCCCACAAATGTCCATTCGGTGTCGTCACTGCAGAACGCGAGAAAACCTTCATGGTCCCCGTTGATAATCGCTGCATTTGCCTTTTCGAGTATTGCCTTGTTGCCTGGCTCCATGCGGTATTTCGGTTTACGTCGATTGAATGAGGTGCACATGCACCGGGCCTATTCAAACCCGGGCGCTCCGTGTCCGTGCTATTTCTTTTCAAAGATATCCGGCTTGGCCCCAAATGCAATCGGATCCACATCTATAAGCTGCAATGATTTTACCATTTTGAGCGTCCCGGTTTTGTATTTCTGAAAATGGGGCGTTTTCAAATGGGCCTGATAAGCCTCCTTACTTGCATAGATTTCCAGAACCGTGACACGGGTAGGATGGTCTTTGTCATACATCGCATACAAAGTCAGCACTCCGGGTTCCGACGCGATTGCGGCCCGGGTATGCTCGCGGATAGCTGCTTTGTAAGGTTCGAGGTAGGCGCTGTCGATCTCGATTTTCGCTACGCGCACCATCCACTCTTTCTGCTGGCCGAACGCCGGGGGCATCGCGGCGCCAGCCACTAACAACAGGCTGATCAGGAAAATTTTCATCCGATGGGTCGTTAAATTATTGGTGATATTGCTTTTCCGAAAACTTCTCCATCCAGTCCACCACTTTGCCATCTAGATTTTTCCGAATGGCGATATGGCTCATACGTACAAATATCTGGCCCGCGCCGCCGTTACAAATAAAGATTTTCAAACAATCTTTTAAGATTTTCAAACCAAATGCATTCAAGGGCTGCTTTCCCGCACACCTTACCGATTGCATTCCTATTTTTGCAATGATTGTGATCGGAGTTCATGCAATTCTTAATTTTACGGTATGGAGAATGTCAGGCATCGGCCGGTATCGGAGTTCAACAATGAGTTGAAACTAAAAGGGTTCAACGTCTTTCAGATCGAAGAGGACGGCCATGCGACGCGCGTGTACAGCCGCAAGGACTTTTACAAGATCTGTTTGACAACCGGGAAAAGCAGGGTCCATTATTCCGACAGGAGTTTTGAAACGGATGGCACCGTGCTGTTTTTCGGAAACCCGCATATCCCGTATTCGTGGGAAACGCTCTCGACCAGTTATGTCGGCTATACCTGCCTGTTTTCCGAGGAGTTTCTGACGGTCGCCGAGCGTACGGGGAGCCTGCAACAATCGCCGCTTTTCAGAATCGGCGGAACACCCGTCCTGAACATTTCGGAAAAACAGAGGCAGTTCCTTAACACGCTGTTTCAACGGATGATAGAAGAACAGAAGACGGATTATTCGTACAAGGACGATTTAATGCGCAATTATATCAACCTGATCATCCACGAGGCGCTCAAACTGCAACCGTCCGAAAACTACAACCAGCAGAAAAACGCCGCAGGCCGCATCACGTCGGTATTCCTGGAATTGCTGGAAAGACAATTCCCTGTCGAAAGCGCCGACAGGCCGTTGCAGTTGAAAACGGCACAGGACTATGCCACAAGCCTGAATATGCACGTCAACTATCTCAACCGGGCCGTAAAACAGATCACCGGCAAACCTACCACTGTCCATATTACCGAACGGATCTTGGCCGAGGCGAAAGCGCTTTTGCAGCATACCGACTGGAACATTTCGGAGATCGCCTACGCACTCGGTTTCGAATACCCCACCTATTTCAACAACTTCTTCAAGCGCATGACGGGTACAAACCCCAGGGCACTCAGAATGGAAGCGGTTTGAAATTCTTAATAATTGGTTTGATTGTCTTTATCCCTTCCTCTTCACTACGTGATACATTTGTTACAGATTCGCCGACATGAAAATTTATGAAAAAGACGTAACTGCACAGAATGTTAGGCATAGGGGCGATCCGAAAATTCCGGTGAATCCCGGGTGGATTTTTGAAACAAAAAATCATCAAATGGAAAGCAATAGCAAAGACATTTTCGCCCGCATGCGTGCCGGTGAACCTATGCGGAAAGACGATCCGGGTTATGACGACTTTGGGCAGGTAGTGGCACGTACGATCCGGCTTTGCGCGCAAATGAATGCGGATGCCACCGATACTAATCAGGTGCGGGAGCGGTTAAGCGAGATCACCGGCAGCCCGATCGACGAAACGACCACGATATTCCCGCCGTTTTATACCAACTTCGGCCGTTTTACCACGCTGGGGAAAAATGTGTTTATCAAGGGTGCCTGCTCGTTTCTGGACATCGGAGGGATCACTATCGAAGACGATGTGCTGATCGGCCCGCGCGTCAATATCACGTCCGAAAACCATCCGCTGGACCCGTCCGGCCGCAAAACACTGATCCTCGCACCCGTGCACATCAAACGAAACGCCTGGATCGGCGCCGGGGCAACTATTTTGCCGGGCGTGACCGTCGGGGAGAATGCCGTAGTGGCTGCCGGAGCGGTGGTAAGCCGCGATGTGCCCCCCCAACACAGTAGTAGCAGGCATACCGGCAAAAATCGTTAAAGAAAACATAGCATAACCTACCATTAACAACATGATAGAAACAACAGCAATAAAAGCCTACGGAACGCACGCAGCCGACGCGCCATTGAACCCGCTTAATATCAACCGCAGAAAACCGACCGCGCACGACGTGCAGATCGAGATTCTCTATTGCGGGGTCTGCCATTCCGACCTGCACACTGCCCGAAACGAATGGCACGGCACCGTTTACCCATGTGTTCCCGGTCACGAGATCGTGGGGAAAGTCGTGAGCGTGGGCGACCACGTGCATAAATTTAGAGTCGGCGATCTTGTGGGCGTGGGCTGCATCGTAGATTCGTGCCGTGAATGCCAGTATTGCCAGGACGGCCTGGAACAATACTGTGAGCCTGGCATGACCGGCACCTATGGTTCGCCCGACAAATACCTGGGTACGCAAACCTACGGTGGCTACTCGGAAAGCGTGGTAGTGGACGAAAACTATGTACTGCGCATTCCCGAAAACCTGGACCTGGCGGCCACTGCGCCGTTGCTATGTGCAGGCATCACCACCTATTCACCGCTTCGCCACTGGAATGTGGGCCCCGGCAAAAAAGTAGGGATTGTGGGTATGGGCGGATTGGGCCACATGGGAATCAAGATTGCCAAGGCAATGGGTGCTCATGTGGTCGCATTCACCACTTCCGAGTCCAAATTTGCCGAGGCACAACGCCTGGGCGCCGATGAGGTGGTTTTATCCAAAGACAAACAGCAAATGGCGGCCTACCGGGGCACGTTGCACTTTATCCTCGACGCGGTGTCGGCCGAGCACGACATCAATGCTTACCTCAACCTACTGCGCGTAGACGGCTCGCTCGCGCTGGTGGGGGCACCGGAGCACCCGCTTCCCGTAGCGGCTTTCAGCGTAATCATGGGACGCAAAAGTTTCGCGGGCTCGATGATCGGCGGCATTGCGGAGACGCAGGAAATGCTCGACTTTTGCGGCAAACACAATATCGTCGCGGATATTGAAATGATCGATATCCGGCAGATCAACGAAGCCTACGAGCGATTGCTTAAGGGGGATGTCAAATACCGTTTTGTGATTGACCTGGCTTCTCTTAATAACAATAACTGATCCCGCGGACATTTTCACTGGCGAAAGGCCGGTTGTAGCGCCTTTTGCCAGTGAAAATGATGCAACTTGCGGGCGGATCACGATTTTTTGATCGCGTAACCGGCGTAAAGAACGTTCATATCCTTGCTTTCGACCAACCTGAAATTTTGCCCCAGCTCCACAAATGTCCATTCTCCCCTGGCACGCTTCCTGAGGTAACCCAGCATTTTCGGAATGGATACATTGGCTTCCGAACCACGGTGTTCTTTCCATTCCAGTCCGCTTTGGGCCAGCAGAACTTTTAGTTCTTCCGGTTTGATAAACATTTCCCAAACGTGCAGGTTGGGCGGCATAAAAGCCCACCGCTTCCACTCCTGCCATATTTTAATGGCGACAATTTTACTGACGAATGTCCTGTTGAGGGTATCGTAAATGAAAATTCCCCCGGGTTTAAGCACTCTCGCGATCTCGGAGATAACCCTGGGTAAATCGGAAACGTGTTCCAGAACGTCGCAACAAAAGACGCAGTCGAACGACGCATCGGCATAAGGGAGATGTTCCCCCGTCCCTTGTTCATACCTGATATCGAGGCCCATGGCTTTGGCATGCTCCGACGCCGTGCGGATCGACTCTTCCGCCGGCTCTATCCCGGTCGTCTCGAACCCCATCCCGTAAATCTCCTCCGTCAGAATACCGCCGCCGCTGCCTACTTCAAGCGCCTTTTTCCCTTTCGGGTCAAAACCGAGCTTCCTGAAAACGTCGCGGGCAATGCCCACTCGCCAGGGGTTAACGGACGTCTTTAAGATGTGCAGAACGTTTTCGGGGTTCCACCACAAATCGCCTTTCGCATTGTAAAGATCGTTGTCGATCCGATCATAGACTTCCGGTGCAATCTTTTCCATTTTTGATAAAAGTTGATAGGTGAACGTTTACTTAAAGTCTGAAACAGTTTATCGTCGTTAGAATCGACTGATTCAGTGCATATTACTACATGCCAATGTGAAAAGGGAACCGGCTCGAAAACTTACCCGCACATAGAAACAGAGACGTCGGTAGCTGAATATTTTGGGTAACTAATTCTACTATGCCCGCTTTGGGAAAAACGAGCCAAAGCCCGCCGCTAAAACAGTCGGCCCGCCACCGAACTTGCACTGCCTCAGTTGTAAATAGCGGCTATTTTTCCTGCCGGAAACAAGGACATTATAATACAGGGCATATTTTTTGTGACCTGTTACTATGTTCAATTATTAAAACTGCGAAAGATAAGGACGCATCTAATGCTCTTTTTCAGGCAGTTCGCACGATGCAAATACAGGAAATGGATCAGCTCAGATTAAATCACACCAACATCAAAATTGTATACTACACCCACCCACTGTGCCCCGTCAGCTGGCGTATGCAAAAAGACTGGCAGCAATTCATTTCGGTCTTTGGGCAGTTTCTCAGTTTCAGATTTTGTATGTCGGCACCGGCATTGAATGTCCCCGACGTTTCGTTGGATAACAACACAAAATTACCGGCTACCAATGCATGCCAGGCGGTCAAGGCGGCCTCGCTCCAATCGCAATGGGCGGCCGACACCTTTCTCGACGCACTTCGGAAGGCAGCCATGCAGGACGAACGGGATGTTTCGCAAATGGATGTGCTGGTTGAAATCGCCAGGGAGATCAGCCGCAACCATCGCCAGATTTTCGATTTGCAGCGGTTCGGAATGGATCTCAACAGCCGGTACACCCGCCGTGCCATCCAGGACGACCTTCTGAAAATCCGCATCAATAAAGTCGACCGCTTCCCAACCATTACGTTTACAGTCGACGGGAAAGGCATTAAGGTCACCGGCTACAACTCGTTCGATCAGCTGGCTTCCATATTCAGGAAACTATCGGCACAAAGCAATAAAGACTCCCGGTCGCCGGTGTATTAATCGCGGTTCTATACAATAGGAACGGGCGCAGGAATACCGTGATTCCCGCGCCCGTTGACAAAATTCGCCGGACGGTTATGGTAATGTCGGGTCGAAGGAGCCGCCCCAGTCCTTGTTTTGTTCAAGATTTTTGTTCCTGTCCAGAATGTCCCGCTGGATCGGAAAAAAATAGTACTTGCCGGGAACTACATTCACTTTCACACCGGAGCGGGGCACCTGCAACAGGCTGTACCGGAAGTCCGATTCGACGAGTTCGTATCTGTTGGCCTTTTCCCTGGCCTCGCCGATGGGCATATCCTGTCCGTTTGCCTGCACGGCAATCGCTTCGACACCATGCTTGGTGGTGCCGTCGAGGCGGTCGAGCATCCGCAGGCGTCGCAGGTCCCAGAAACGATGTCCTTCGAAAGCCAGCTCCACGTTGCGTTCCGCGAGAATCGTTTCGCGCATGGCCGCGGTGGTGTTAGCGGTGATGCCGTAATTACCGTCGGCTCCCGGCTCGATGCCCGCGCGCTTCCTGATCTGTTTCAGGATATCGAGCGCCTCGGCCATTTTACCGGTCTCATTGGCCGCTTCCGCATAATTCAGCATTACTTCGGCGAAACGCATCACGACGAAATCCACATCGTACTGCTGTACTTCGGCCTGGGCGAGTTTCAAAAGACTGTTTTTCAGGATAAAAAAGCCGGTATAACGGTCCAGATTGGTGGAGTTTACTCCCGCCTTCGGATTGACGCCGAAATCGTCCAGCTCATGGGCCACGCCCAAAGCTGTATACTGCCGTTTTCCGGCTTTTCCCGACACTTCATATACCTTTCCGTTCCAAACGATCGACTTCGCGAAACGCGGATCGCGGTCTTTCCAGAAGCTTTGCAACAGGGCTTCCTCCGATTTGTAATATTTCCCCGAAGGATCATTGAACATTTTTCCGTCCTTCATCGGATATTCCTTGATAAACTCCCAGGTAGGGACAGCCGACGCCGGTCCCCGGCTTTCGGAACCCGGCCTGACGCCGTTATCCCAGTTCGCAACTTTATTGGGGTACGAGTTGATTACGGTAAAAACCGACTCCTTGCCACGCTCCACAAGCGCGACGTTGGAATAATCGTCTACCAGCCCGTATCCCTGCGCTTTCAGGTCATCATACGCCTTTTTATTAGCTTCATAGGCCTGAGCCCAGTAAGCATTATTGAATGGCCTGGAAGGATTGAACTGCGGAGAAGCCTTCCATAGCAACACCTTCGCTTTGAATGCCAACGCAAAATTCGCGTCGATCTTCCCGAAGTCGGCGGAGGTGGTAGCGATCTTCTTCGGCAGCCCGGCAATAGCCTGGTCCACATCCTTGATAATCAGGTCAAAGCATTCGGCAGTCGAATTGCGGGGGACGGCGAGGTCGTCTTCATAGCGGTCCTGAGGAACGGTAATATACGGAACGCCGCCGTGGTACCTGACCATTTCAAAATAGGTATATGCCCGCATGAAAAGCGCCTGGGCCGTGATATTGGCCTTTACGGCGTCGGGAAGCCTGCCCTTGTTCACATCCACGATCGCCTGGTTGATCAGCCTGATCCGGCCATAATTCCAAAGCTTGAACTCCCCGTTGGTGATTGTAATACGGTCCGCGTAAAAATTGATTCCTGCCAGCTGCTGACTGAAAGCATCCGCACCCGTGTTCCAGTTGCCAAACATCGGATACAGGTTCGCCATGTAGGCATTGGCAAGGTTCGCATCGTTCCATACCAGCTCCGGATTGTAGTTGCTGATGTCCTCCACGTCGAGCACATCGTTACAGGACGAGCAAAGCAGCGAAACGCCCAGGAATAGTGATAATATTTTTTTCATTTCTTTTCAGCTTAAAATTTAAGATCGAGGCCAACGGTGAAGGTTTTCATGATCGGGAACGAATCGTAGTTCTTTTGCTCGGGGTCATGAAACTCTTTCACTTTCGAAATCGCGAACAGGTTGGTCCCGTTAGCGTACACCTGAAGACTGCTCAGCCTGAACAGCGACGCCCACTTTTTGGGCAGGTTATAGGCGATGTTGAGGTTTTTCAACCGCAGGTACGCCCCATTGCGGATCCAGAAAGAGGTCGCTCCCGTGCCTGATTCGTACCAGTTCTGACCGATAGGCCGCGGGTATTTTGCATCGGGGTTTTCAGGTGTCCATACGTCGTCCGCCCAGATCGGATAATACGGCCTGACGGTGCCCCCGTGTTGCCGCATCCCTTCGCCTTCCTGGTTGCTGATAATGCGGTCGTATGCCCCAACGCCCTGAAAGTGCGAATTAATGGCCAGCCCCCTCCACGAAACATTCAGCCCGAAACCGAAATTGATCCGCGGGGTTGCGTTGGTAGAAAGTACCTGGAAGTCATTTCCGTCTATCTTTCCGTCCGGTCCGGGCGCATAGCCGTCCCCGCGCACGTCTTCAAAATACAGCCCGCCCAGATAGGGGTTGCGTCCGTATTGCTTCAATCCGGAGGCGAGCAACGCGTCGAGCTGGTCCTGTGTGCGCACCATTCCCAGCGTTTTCAAACCGATAATGCGGTTGGCTGGCTGGCCTATCTTGCTCTCGAAATGGCGGTTTCCGCCCGGCTGGTACGCGGCCGACTCGTCGAGTACATCCCAGCGGTCCTTGGAATAGCCGATGTTGGCATTAATGGAATAATTCACCTGGTTATCGAACGCCTTGTCGCGCCATTCTGCGAACAATTCGCCACCCCGCCATGACCGTGCGGCATAGTTTTCAGGTGCCAGGCTCTGCCCGTAGTTGTCGGGCAGCGTCACTACCCGTGAGCCCAGGATATTGGTTTCTTTCTTGAGAAACAGGTCCAGGGTTCCGTAAAGACGGTTTTTCAGGAAACCAAAATCAAGGCCCACATTGTAAGTAGCGGAGGTGGCCCAGGTCAGGTTGGGATTGGGTGTGGCGCCGGGTGCAATGCTCTGGTACAACTTATCTCCGAAAATATAGCTTCCTGCATTCTGGTATCGGTAGCTGTACGAGAACGGCCTGATCTTTTCGTTGTTCACGTCGAGATCGTTACCGGTCGTCCCATAGGAAAGCCGCAATTTGAGGTCGTCGAGAAATGAAGTGCTGTTTTTCATAAACTGCTCTTCCGAAATACGCCATGCAGCCGACACCGACGGGAAAAATCCCCAGCGCTTTCCTTTCGGAAACAAGGTATTGCCGTCATAGCGGAATGAAAACTCGGCAATGTACCGGCTGTCGTAATTGTAGTTGAACCGGCCGATCCAGGACCTCCTCGCACCGATTTCCTCACCGGCGCTGCCATTCCGTCGCTGGGTGTCCGTGGAGTAAACAAATGCCTGATCGTAAGACGTGAGGGGTTCTTCCAGCTGCGCCATTGCCGAGTATTGACCGTTCTGCGCCTGCTCGAACACCACGAGGCCGTCGACGCCGTGCTTGCCGAATGTGCGGTTGTAATTCAGGAACCAGTCGAACTGGTAGCTCCATCCCGTGGAAATACTGTAGTTCAGGAATGGCTGGTTCTGGCTGAACGTAAAAATGTTGATCTTGCTCTCGTCGGGCGGGCCCGGAATAAACCGGTTTCCGTTCGGGTCCGCCTGGTTAAACACGTAGTTTTTCTGGAAGGTCATGTATTTCTTCCGCATGAAATCCTCGGCAATGTAGTTGCCGATCAGCTTCGTCGACAATCCCGGAACGAGCTTGTCGAGCTTGATGTCCAGTGTAAGAATCGAATTCAGGTTCCGGTTGCGCGTTTTGATATAGCGGTCGCCGATCACCTGGTCGATTACGCTCCACGCCTGCCAGCTTCCCATTGGCGTTTGTACCGGATACGCCGTGGGATAATTGGCCGGAGTGCCGTCTGCCTCGGTATAAAACGGGTACAATTTAGGCCAGTTGAAGGTAACACGGTACAGGTCCGACACATCGAAGTCGTCATCGCCCGTAAACGGCCAGTAAAAACGGTCGAAATTCTGTTGGTAAGCCGCGATATTGAGCCCTACCTTCACCGCTTCGTTGATTTCCGCCGTGACATTCGTGCGCAGATTGAATTTGCTGTTTTCAAGGCTCTTATAGGAGCCTTCCTCTCCGCGGTAGCTTAGCAGCGAATAGTAGGTGATTTTCTTGTCGCCTCCTGTCACGCTGAGCGAATGCCGGTGGCTGTAAGGGTTTTGCCAGATGAAGTCGTGGACATTGTAGCGTTTGTCCTTAAAATAATCAAACTCCCGCTGACCGTTGGGAATGGGTGTCCCGTTGAACTCCGCTACTCTGTTCTGATAGATCAGCTCATCCTCCGCGGTGGTAAGGTCGGAAAGAAGCGTTTGCGTCGGCCGGTTGGTCGAATAATTGGATTGCAGGTTAAAGGTTGGCTTCTGTTGCGTACCGGTTTTGGTAGTGACCATCACAACGCCATTGCCTGCCCGCGAACCGTAGATAGAGGCTGTGGCGGCGTCTTTCAGGAAGTTCATCTGGTCGATCTCGTTGGCTTCCAGCACATCGAAAGCCTCCTTGTCGCGTACGATCCCGTCGATCACATACAGCGGATCGCCGAAGCTCCCCCGCATGCGGATCGACGATGAAGCGCCCGACAGCCCGGAGGTATTCGTGACGTTAACCCCCGGCGCCCTACCGGCAAGCGTGTTGGAAAGGTTCGAGGCCGACTGGTTGTTCAGCTCCACCGAATTTACCGATGTGATCGCACCGGTCAGGTTTACTTTTTTCTGGGCACCGTACCCCACTACTACGAGTTCTTCCAATCCACGCACATCCGGGGTCATTGTAATATCGATGGCCGACCGGCTGCCCACCGTAACTTCCTGGGTTACAAAACCTACAAAGCTGAATACAAGGATCGCGTCCTTGTCGGGCACCGACAGCTCCCAGTTCCCCTTGATATCGCTTGAAGTACCCTGGCTCGATCCCTTCAACAGTATGCTCACTCCGGGCAATGCGTCGCCCTTGTCGTCGGTTACCTTACCGGTGATCCTGAGCTCTGCGCTGATATCCCGGACCAGCGAAACCGGCTGTGGCCCCGCAGCTTTTTTAGGCGGATTTTCGGCCAGCTTTCTTACGGCGACGGTCTTATCAACAATCTTGTAAGCCAGCGGCAGCCCGGCGAAACACTGCTTCAACGTTTCCTCGATCGACGCGTTTTTCATATTCAGGCTGACTTTCAGACCGCGTACGTCTTCGCTGTCGTAAAAAAATACATGACCGCTCTGCTTTTCGATAATTCCGAAAACGTATTCGATAGGCGCGTTTCTTTCGGAAATCGTGATAGGCTGCGCGAAGCCGGCCGCCTGAACGCGTACCAGGAAGGCAGTCAGCAGGACGGTCATTAGTTTCAGGCGCATAATAATCTGGTGCTTGGACAGGGTTGGAACGCTGGCCAATCGCCCGGCATTCCCCCGTGCACAGGGCACAGGCTTCCCTTTGGAATGAAAATTCATTACATTTACAAGGTTTGGGTTAAGAAAGATGTACAATTTTGGTGCGGCTATGCCGTACGATCCAGCCTGAATCCGCCGTAGATGTGGTTCCAGCACATCTGCGGTTTTTTCTGCTGCCCGGCACGATGTTTCATGGGCTACGTAAAAATAGAGTCATAGGGAATGTTAGGTTTAGTGAAAACTGATTTAATTAAAGGCCTTTTTCCGTCGGCAGCACCACGATCTTTCCTTTGAAAGCCTGAGACGCGCTACTTTCCATGCGAAAATTCACTCCTGCAAACTTCAATATTTCGAGGATTGCGGACGCGTTGGTATTCCGGCGCAGCTTGCCTGAAAAACGCTTTTCCGGAATTCCCTGCGGGTAATCGACCTCTACATTATACCATCGGCCAATGTCCCGCATGATAGCTGCGAGTGATGTTTCACGAAACTGAAAAAAGCCATTTTTCCAGGCCACCGCCTCGTCCGCATCGACCGTTCGCTTGCGCAGCCCGCCTTCACCGGAAGCGGCCTGCTCGCCCGGCATCAGGTGAAGGCTTTCCTCCGCTCCGTGGCTGACGCTTACAGCCCCTTCGAGCAGGGTCGTCCGTATCTCGGGCTCATCCGCATAGGCACTAACATTGAAATGCGTGCCGGTAACCACGACCTTCTGCCTGCCGTCCACATCCACCACGAAAGGCTTATTCCGCTCTTTTTGTATTTCAAAATAACATTCGCCCTTTATGCTTACCCGGCGTTCATTACCTGTAAATACATTGGGAAAAGTGATCGACGACTTCGCATTGAGCCAAACCCGGCTGCCGTCCGGCAAAACAATGCTGTACTGGCCGCCCGCCGGCGTGTCGATCGTGTTCATCCCCACCGCTGCCATAGCGGTACCCGTTACCTTGTAGGCAAGCTCGCCGTCCCTGTTCTTGGTAATAACTGCATTTCCCTGGCTGGCGATCTGCCCTTTGCCTGCACTGTCGAGCAGAATAGTCGAGCCATCGGCCAGCGTAAGAACGGCCCGGTCGCTTCCCGGTGAAAAATCGGTCGGCACCGCGATTGGTTTAGGCGGCATGGCGCTCCGTTTCAGATAATAAGCGGCCCCGGCCATTACCAACAGCACCACAGACGCCGCCGCAATCAATCGCGACCATGGAAACCCGAGGCGCAGGCCAGCATCATCATGGTCGCCTGCAATGCGTCGCAGGATATTTCTCTCCATTTCCCCACCTAATGCGGCCCGGTCTTCGCCGGAATACTGGTCGAGAATATCGTCCCGGTTTTCCTGCCGATCGTAAAGTTCGTCCAGAAAAGTCTTCTCCTTTTTGCTGGCGTAACCCCGCAGATACCTCCGCACCATGCGCAGGAAGTCCTTCTTTCCGTCAAAAGTTTCCATTCGTTAACCGGAACGACGGTTAAATAGCCGTTCCGCATACATGTACCGAAGCACCGTGCGAACTCCCAAACGGTTTCAGGATTTTTCAGTTTTTTTTTAAAACCCGATACAAAACCCGGAAATAGCGGCTATTGAAAGAAAATTGAAAAGACAATCAAGTCGATGCACAGAATTTTATCGAACTTGCTCCTGAGCTCGGTCGTCGCATTATTGAGTTGATTCTGGACCGTTTTCCGGCTGATATCGAGCTGATCGGCGATTTCGGCGGTCGACCTGCCCTCGAAGCAATGCAGGAGAAAAATTTCCCGGCGTTTTTCGGGAAGGGCCTCGATCCAAAGGGCGAGGAGCCTATGCACTTCTTCTTCCAGCACCACCTCATCGGCGCTTCCTATGGCGGCCAGGTTGGCCTCGAATGCCGCGAGCAAATGTGCATTGCGTCCTTCGCGTGCCGTTTGCTTGAACACCTGGAAGCGGATGGCAGTGTGCAGGTAGGCCTGTACGTTGGACACCTCCACTAGTCCTCTTCTTTCCCACAGATCGATAAAAATATTCTGCACCATATCCTGCGATAAAGCCTTGCATTGCAGCCTTTTATAGGCTGCATTGAACATACTCTGCCAATGACGCCGATATAGCGCGGTAAAGGCCCTCTGATCGCCCGTCTTGATGAGCCCGAAAAGCTCCTGATCACAAAATTGATCGTTATCGTGCATATTAAAATATCGTGAGAAACGAATTTAGGAATTTCCCGGCTTGCGGTGAAATTGTGTGTGCACGAAAACGCATATTTTTACACGACTGCTCGTATAGCGGTTAATAAGTCGGCACGGCCCCGCGAAGGAAATTTGAACGGTGGAAGATATACGATACGCGTACTCCAGCCTGTTTGCGAACCAAATAAAAATGCCGGCCGCAGATGCGGACCGGACATAAAAAGCGAGGTTTTAGAATGGGAAGACAAAAAATGGCGAGCGCGGTGCGATGCCCGGCTACTCTCCACCGTGCCGGCACCGCTTGCTTTTAGTCTTTCAATACGCCTGTTCTCAATAGCTTGCCATTCTCCTTTTGCAATGAAAGGATTTTAAATGGCTTTGCTTCCGCATTTACTTTTGTGTACGCGTATGCGCACGAGCCGGCCAGGATTAAAAATAGCGCGTCAACGAAGAAAATGTCGAGACCTCCCTGCTGCCAGGTGTTCCACATCCAAAGGCCCGTCGACATTCCGTTCGCGATGGGCACACCCAGGCACAGGACCGCCGAAAGCACTAATGCGTGCCGGTTCATTTTCGGCAAATTGCGGAGGGCCATGAAGTAAACGGCTACCGCGAGCCAGCTGTAAAAATAGGTTTTGTAAATCACAGCCTGGTCTACATGATCGAGCATTTTTACCATGACGAATGCAAATGCCGTTACGGGAAGCATACTCAGGCAGGCGGCCAGGAAAAAGTTGGTTGCCCAGAAATTAAACCTGCGCTTGCGGATTTCCGTAGCGGCCTTGTCGCGTGCCACGAGCCAGATCATAATGCCTGAAATAATGACTGCACAGCCTGTCAATCCCAGCAAAAAAGAAGACGATCCGCAGCGGTTTGCCGCCGAAATCGCCGAAATGCAGGTGGTAGACAAGGCTTTTAACCTTGTCGATATAATTGCCGCCGTCGTTCGGCGACTTTTGTTCGAGCACCTTGCCATCTGCAATATTTACCGTTAAATATCCTGATCCTGCGAAATTGGCCTTCGGATCGGGTTTGGCTTCGAGGCTTACCTGCATGCTTTCGTCCATATAATTGCGGATATAAATGCGCGATATCTGCGCATCCTTCCACTCCTCCTGCCACTTGGCTACAAATGCATCCATATCGAAGCTGCCGCTCATGGGCTTGTAGGTGTAATCCACCTTCACCGTTTTGTTGTATTGCAGGCTTTCGAACAACTTCTCGCTATCGCCGTTATAGAGCAGGTGTGCGAAAGGCGTAAGCAGCACAAAGTTCACGATCAGGACAACGCCGGTTACGGCAAACACCAGCTGAAACGGAAAGCCGATCACGCCCAGCACGGTATGCATGTCCGTCCAGACTGTCTTCCATTTGCTCATTGGCCTGAAAAGGAAGAAATTGGATTTGATTTTGTCCCAATGAAGAAGTAAGCCGGTAATCAGCGCGAACAGGAATAGAAAAGCCACGATACCCGCCACCAGGTAGCCGAACGGCGTACCGATATTGATCCCGATCTGATTCATCTGCGCCAGGAAATGCAGGCGGTACAGAAACTCGGCCATATCGTAGCTATCCGAATAGTCGCCGGCTTTTTTGTCGGCGAAATGATAGCGGAAATAAGCCGAATCATCGTCTCCCCTTCGCCCTCTTCCGCGTCTTCTCTCCTCTTTTCGGGGCTTCGGTTTCGGCTTGCTGACGGTCGTATCCTGAGAGGTGGTCATATCCACGTAAGCTCCCTGGCCCTGGCGCAGCAGGTAAAAATTGAAATTCCGGCCACGAAGATCATACCGTTGCGAAAGCGAATCGAGGAGATGGTTGTACGGCGGCGCAAATTTGTGCCCCGTTTCCGATCTGCCTTTCTGCCAGGCGGCAATATCATCCTTGAAAAAAGAAAAGGACCCTGCGAAGAAGATCACATACAGCAAAGCCGCAATGAAGATGCCGCTGATCGTGTGGGTGTGAAAATAGATGTTATATTTCCTGGGATCCATGGTTAAGGGTTGAATTTCAATAAATAAGGCATTGCTAAAACGATCGTAAGCAGGAAGTAAAGCCCCCACACGCGCCACACGTTCGGGGCGATAAACGCATACAGGAGCAGGCACGCCCACAGGATGTAACCCGTAAAACAGGCCGTGATAATGACATTTTCCCTGGGCAGGAACGCGGTGAAAAATAAATGGAGGCTCATCGTAACGGCATAGCCGCCCACGGTTCCAGCCAGGATCTTGCTCAGTCGCAGCCAGGGTGATCGGGTGAGGTATTTTTTGTTGGCAGGCATAATATCACTGGATGATAAGTTCGAGCATTAACGCGCACACGTAAAGTGCGGCAACTGCGACTGTGCCGAAATAGCGGAAAGGAAAAAATAAAACGGACACCGACCCGGTCGTCATCAGGATCACGACCGCGGCAAACAAGCCGCTCCCCACGCCGAGTAACCCGACGCACAAGCCGGTAGCCAGCAGGAACAATGCACCGGCAGCGAACCTGCTGTATAATGGATAGGACGCCATATAGGCCATCACACGGTTTTTATCGGGCCACGAAATGCGTGCGGAGGTGTTCATCCAGAACAGGAACCCGGCCAGAAACAAAAGACAAATAGTACTGAACATAGGATTGGATTGAAGATGCGTCGGGCGAAGCCCCAGCACCCGGTCGATTGGTTATGAATCGTACAAATCTATTTATTTAGAATTGGTTTAATTAATAATTCGTAAATATAAATGGAAATGCGAGACGAAACGCATGAGAAAGGCTCGATTCCGAAAAAAATGCATTTAGGGCTGTATTGCCTGCATGGTTCCGTTAATGCGAAAACCGGAACGCGAAAACATTTCTATCTATTACCTTACTAATAGAAACCTATGATTTATGTTATTTTGGAAATACCTGCTTTCGTAGCAATTTTGCAGCCGGAAATAATTATGATTTTTGCAATGGAATACAGAACATTAGGAAATACCGATCTGAAATTATCCGCAATTACCTATGGTGCATTCGCCATCGGTGGCACCATGTGGGGCGGCACGCAGAAAAAAGAATCGATCGAGGCGATCCATGCTTCGCTGGACAACGGGGTTACTTCCCTCGATACCGCCCCTTTCTACGGTTTCGGTTTGAGCGAGGAGCTGATCGGCGAAGCTATCAAGGGAAAAGACCGGAGCAAAATCCAGATCCTGACCAAATTCGGGCTGGTATGGGATGGCAGTAACCAGGGCAAAGGCCAGCATTTCTTCGATATCGAAGATAACGGCCGGAAACTGCAAGTATACAAATACTCGTCGAAGGCCAATATTGTCAGGGAAGTGGAGGATAGCCTCAAACGCCTCGATACCGATTATATCGATCTGCTGCAGCAGCATTGGCCTGACGCTACCACGCCGATCGACGAAACGATGGAAGCAATGGAGACGCTGATCCGGCAAGGAAAAATCCGCGCGGCAGGCGTTTCCAATCACGATACGTCATTGCTGAAAGAGGCTTCCAAAACATTCGCCCCAGCATCCAACCAGGTCGCATACAGCATGCTGAACCGCAGCATCGAAGCCGAACTGGTGCCTTACGCGGTCGAAAACAATATCGGCATTATCGCTTACAGCCCCATCGAGCGCGGCCTTCTGTCAGGCAAGTATTTTCAAAATGAAACCCTGAAAAACGACGATCACCGCAACGGCTACTTCGGCCAGTTCGATCTTGAAAAAGTGAAGGCATTCCTGGAAAAACTCGAGCCCGTTGCCGCCGGGAAGAACGCCACACTGGCGCAGCTGGTACTACGCTGGACGACGCTGCAAAAAGGCATCACAGTTGTGCTGGCGGGCGCGCGTAACGCGGGGCAGGCCGTTTCCAATGCACAGGCGATGAGCATCGCGCTCTCCGCCGACGAATTGCAGGCCATCAACGGCGAGCTGGTGGATTTCCGGCGCTAAACGCAACCATCCGTTGAATATCGTGGACAGCCCGCCCGCAGAGGTACCGCCCGGAGCTTCCGGATGCGGTACAAAATCGCCGGCGGGCTGCTTTGTGCAAATCATTACACCTTCAACGTGCCCCTGAATCCCCTGGCCGCGTAGTACGATTCAGCTCCGTTGTGATAATAAAATACCGTGTCGTAACGACGGTCACAGAACACCGCTCCGCCAAGTTTGCGGATATCGGCCGGCGTTCTCACCCAGCTCGATGTTTTGAGATCGAACTTTCCAAGCGTCTGCAGGTAGCGATACGTTTCTTCGTCCAGTATTTCGACGCCGATTTCCGCGGCGACGTCCAGGGCTGTATTTTCAGGCTTGTGCTCTTTCCGGAAATTCCACGCGTCGCGGTCGTAACACAAACTTCTGCGGCCTTTGGGGCTTTCCGGCGAGCAATCGCAGAAAATGATTTCGCCCGTCTTTTCGTCGCGACCGATTACGTCGGGTTCGCCGCCGGTAAGCTCCATTTGGTCCAGCGACCAGAGCTTTTCGGGGCGTTTTTCGAGACGGGCCTGCACGTCGGCCCATTCAATGTCCTTATGACGGCCTTTGTTTTTTTCAAAACGCGCTTTCAGGGTTTTAAGCAGCTCGTCGCGCCCTTCCGCCGAAAGTTCTTTCTTATCGTTTTTCATCTGTTTCTTAAAATTGATTCATTTTTGTAGTTAATCGTTCAGTCCTTTGCCGTTCAGGATGCGCTGAATGCATTTTTCAATCCGGGTTTCCCTGGTTTTGGATTGCCTGGGCGCGGAAAAATAAATGAGATAGGCCCTTTGCCTGCCGGGTGTCAATGCGCTGAACGCCTTTTCCAGTGCCGGAATTTCATCCAGTTTTTCCTTAAATTCTTCCGGTACCGCCGGCGTCTTGTCGATCTCCACTTTCCGCCCCGATTGCTCTGCGTCGATCGCTTCGCGGACATAGGCTTTCAGAACAGGTTCCAGGTCGATCACATCCTGTGCGGTCGCGAAACGGATCTGACGGCCTATTTTAGTGTTTTCGCCGGTTTTGACGAGCACATTTTCCGGGTCGCTCAGCAGGTAACCTTTCATAAACAGCAGTGCGCAATAGGCCTTAAATCCCTGGATTACAACCACATTACTCCCTTCGAACGAATAGCAGGGCTTGCCCCATTTAAATTCCTCGGTGAGCCCGCAATCCAGCATGACGGTCCTTAGCTGCTCTATCACTTCGCTCCACTGGCTGGCCTGGGCTACATATGCGTCGACCCTGATGTTCATAAACCATGCATTTAGATTTGAACGGAAACGAGTCTTCTGCCCGCCGGCCTAAAATACCAGGAGATCACCGTCAGCACAAGCAGCAGCAATGGCGGCGCTACCTGGCCTATCGGGTCGCCGAGCGCCATGTGCGAAACGATCGCGCCCGACATGCAGAAAAAGAAACCCGCATAAGTCCATTCCTTAATAAGGGGAAATCCGGGCATAAGTACTGCTATAACGCCCAGAATTTTCCAGACGCCAATGATCGTCAACAAATATTCGGGGTAACCCAGGTGTGCAAACATATCGACTTCCTCTTTCATTTTCATCAATTGCACAATCCCCGTCGACGTCATTCCCAGCGCGAGCCAAGCCGTGAAAATCCAGTAGATAATCCTGTTTCTCTTTTCCATAATTTCCTATTTCAAATTGTTAAGAACTTCCTGTAACCTGTTGTGGGCCATATTGATACCCTGCGCAAAGGGCAATTTCAGCATTTCGTCGCGGTCTGCCGGCGACTTGTATACGATCTGGATGGTGAGCTTGCTGGTGTCGTCGGTGAGTCTTTCAAAGACCAGGAATTCCAGCTGAACGGGGAACGGCGTGTTTTCCATTTCGAACGTCCGTGTGATCTTTTCCTCCGGTATAAACTCGTGGATCACGCCATTGGCGCGAAACACCACATTGCCCTGCGCATCCGATGTTTCGAACCGCCAGCCGCCATGCGGCCTGTTTTCCAGTTTCAGCACTTTGGTTCCCATCCATTCCTCCACGATCTCCGGTTCCACGTAAGCTTTGAAGAGCAATCCGAGGGGCAACTCAAACTCCCGGGTGATCACAAGGTCCTGTTTTCCGTTTTCAGCATTGATTTTCGTTTTCCGTTCCATATCCGGCTATTTTTTGGATTGATAGTTTTTCATAATGGATTCCAGTTTGTTGAACCGGTCGTCCCACATTTTCCTGAACGGCTCGATAAAATCGGCGATCTCTTTCATTTTGTCGGGATTTAAGTGATAATAAATTTCGCGGCCGGCCTGCTCCTGTTTCAGCAGCTCGCATTCGGTCAGTATCTGCAGGTGCCGGGAAACCGTCGGCCTGGCCGTATCGAAGTTCGAGGCGATCGCACCGGCTGTAAGCGACTGCGATGCCAGTAACAGCAGTATCGCCCGTCGAGTCGGATCTGCTATGGCTTGGAATACATCTCTTCTCAGGTTCATTGCGTAGCTATTTGACTACGAATTTATATGTAGCTACTTAACTACGCAAATTTTCTTGAATTTTTTTACCAAAATTTTTCCAAAATCATTGGTTTTTGGTAAATAAGAGCGGTTTAGGAACAAACCTTTTAACCCGAAACTATCGGGCATTCCGGGCGGGTAATCATTAATCACAGCATGTTATGACAAGGCGGTATTGGATAGGCATTTTAATATTGTTGGCCACCTTTGCGGATCTGCGTGCTGCCGGGCCGGTCAATATCATATTCATCATCGGCGACGATATCAGCTGGGACGATATCGGCGCGTACGGAAATGGAAAAGTGAAAACACCGAACCTGAATGCGCTTGCACGTCGGGGCATCAAATTCACCAATATGTTCCTCACTACCAGCTCGTGCAGCCCGAGCCGGACGAGCATTCTCACCGGCCGCTATCCGCACAACACCGGTGCCGCCGAGCTTCACACGCCGCTGCCTGCACACATGAAGTTCTTTCCCGAATTGTTAAAACAAAAAGGATATTACACGGCGCTGGCGGGCAAATGGCACGAAGGCCCGGCGACGAAGCGCGCTTACGATACCTTGCTCGTGAACCAGACAAAGAACGGGGAAGGCGGTGAAGAGCAATGGATTAGCCTGTTGAAATCGCGGCCCCGGGAGAAGCCGTTCTTCTTATGGCTGGCCCCGTACGATGCACACCGCCCCTGGTCCCCGGCCACCAACGGTCCGCGGCACGACCCCGCCCTCGACATAACCGTGCCGCCGACACTCGCCGACACCCGCGAAACCAGGGAAGATCTTGTGGCATATTATAATGAAATCGCCAGGTTGGATCATTATGTGGGCCTTCTTGAAAAGGAACTTGCCGCGCAGGACCTTTCTGAAAATACGCTGATCGTCTTCACCGCGGACAACGGTCGCCCGTTTCCCGGCAGCAAAACCCGGCTGACTGACGCCGGTATCAAAGCGCCGTTCCTTGTGAAATGGCCCGCGGGCATCGGTGCGGGACAAACATGCCAGAGCCTCGTCAGTGCGGTAGACATCGCCCCTACGCTGCTGGCCGTGGCAGGTATCGAAGCCGGGCCGACGTTTCAGGGGAGGAGCTTCGCATCGCTTTTCCGCGATCCCGCGCGGGAATTCCGCAAATATGTCTTCGCGGAGCACAACTGGCATGATTACGAGGCATACGAGCGGGCCGTGCGTACAATTGATTTCCTGTACGTCATCAATAAAAGGCCGCAGCTGGACAACGGCGGCCCGATCGACGCCAACCAAAGCCCGTCGGCCGGCGCATTAAAAAGCGCCCGCAAAAATGGTAAGCTGACGCCCCTGCAGGAAGATGCGTTCAGGAAGCCTCGCCCTTCGGAAGAGTTTTTCGATAATTTCAAAGACCCGTCACAGATAGTCAATGTGATCGAAAACAAAACGTATGACGGCCAAATCGAATCGATGCGAAAAGTACTTGCCGGCTGGCAGGCCGACACGGGCGACACCACACCGGAAAACCTCACACCCGACTGGTACAGCCGCGAAACCGGCGAACCGCTTCCCGCCAAGGGCAAACGCGGCGAAATGCCGGGAGCGTCCAAACACGCCGACCGCATTAATGCGAAAGGGCCATTCTAATCGCCCGAATACCCTTCCTTTTTTAGTAATACGAGCTCGTCGTTCGGTTGAGAAGGTTCGCGATCGTCACAGCTTTGCCCTTACCAGATCGCGGAAAGCGAGGTTGGTCAATATCGTTTTTTCGAAACCCGCTTGCGTGAAGATCAGCCCGTAGAAGTTTTTCTGACGGTTCACCCATGCGTGTATGCCGCGTGCGCTCAGGCATGCGACCTCCTTGGAAACACCATTCTGGATCTCGTACCGGAAAAGCCCCAGGCCATATGTCGGGTCGACCTTATTGGTATTGTCCTGCTCCATGATCGCGATCGATTCTTCTTTGAGAACACGCACGCCATTATAGGTGCCTTTGTTATAAATCATGGTCAGGAAGCGCAGGTATTCATTCATTGAGCATACAATGCCATAGCCCGGCTCGGGGTTTCGGGGATGATCGGGGCTGTAAACCACGTCCTTCATGCCGCACTTCGACCCGATCCGCTCCTGGAAGATCTGCGCCCAGGTTTTCTTTTCGACAACCTCCGCCACGCGGGCGGCTACGGCGTAGGCGACACTCCCGTAAAGCGCCTGCTTACCCGGCGTGAACAATAGCTGGGTCCTAAGCGCCACGCTGTCGACATTCTGCGCGAGAGTGAGGTCACTGCGGCTGTCGAAGCGCGATTCTACCACGATTCCCGAGGTGTGCGACATCAGTTGCCGCACCGTAATGTCCTTTTTCTCATTATTGAACGAGGGAATGTATTTGCTCACCTTATCGTCCAGCGCCAACTTGCCCGTTTCCACGATGCTCATGATTACCGCCGCCGTTACCGCTTTCGACGCCGACATAATCGGCAGCCTGGTGTCCGCATTGTACTGGCCTATTTTGAAACAGAACTCGGTGGTATCGCGGCGACCGATATACACCATCAGGTTGCCGTCGTAGTCCTTCGAATGGGCACGGAGAAAATTGTAAAATTCAAGTCGGTTGCGATACTTCATGGGCGACGGGTCGGGCAGGTTACCTGCTTCCCCGTCTTTGAAGAATATGCTCCTTATGTCGCGGTCCGCGATCGGGATCGGTGTGGAATCGAGCTCGGTGAAACCCTTGCCTGTGCACGTGCGGCATCCGGTATCAATGCCGTCATTCGGGTCGTCGGGCAATGGCTGGGGCGTATTTTTTTGCCCGCAAGAAAAAATCGTAATAAGGAGTAACAATAAAGTAAAGAATTGCTTCATGATCTGCTAACGTGCACAGAATTCGGAAATAGTTTTTTTCTGTAATTCATAAACGGCAATTCTACGAATTTGTACATTAAATAAGCTATTAAATAGATAAAAATATATGTAGCTAAAAAAACGAGCCCCTGCATGCCGGAAACGGTGGCGAGATTCCTTTCATACCATTTTATGACGAAATCCAGAACGAGGAAGTGCATCAGGTAAAACGAATAGGAAGTCTGGCTGATATTCGTGATAATCCGGGTAAGCCCCCTTCCCGGCCGGGGACACGATACCGCGTAGGGCAGCATCAGCGCAAAGGTGACGCAAAATAGAGGAAGCAATAGCACATCGGCAAAATAATTGATGTTGCTGCCCGCAATCGTGTGTTCGATGACCTGAAAATCGACCAGCAACAACATGCCACCCAGTGCAAGCAGCCATACGCGGACTTTGTGCGACAAATCCTGTTTTTCGAGCAGGTAGGCGATCAGGCAGCCGTAAGCGATGGCGTCTATCCGGAACATAACCATTTTGCGCATGCCGTCCCAGTCGCCGGTAGGCGGCACAAACGTCTTCCAGCTGGGCATCAGCAATTTCTGGCGTACCAAATCCGTGAAAAGGTCGTGCTGGTACATCCAGTGGTACACCGATTTGGTAATCATGCCAACGACTAAAAAAACGCCGATGCCGGTCAGGAAAATGCGGTAGCTGCCCGCATTGCGCCCGGTCATCGACGCGATTACCAGCAGTACGAGGGGAAAAGTCAGATAGAACCACTCCTCTACCGCCAGGCTCCATGAATGCGGGAAAAAGCCCTGCGCGGGTGTAATTATGTTTTGCGCAAAGAAGATGTAGAAAATTACGTTGCGCATTTCGGAATAGAAACAGTAATAAACCGCCAGCGCTACAAAATAAGCCGGTAGCGTACGAAGCCACCGGTTAACCCAGAAAACCTTCACTCTCTCCCAGGTAATGCCGGGTTGCAGCACAGTGCGCAGGATGATCCGGCCGATCAGAAAACCGCTAAGCACGAAAAAAGCCTCCACGCCAATGCCGAGCCAGCCAAATGGAAAGTAAGCATCCAGCGGATTAATCGGCATGGAATGCGAAAGAAAAACCATCACGATCGAACCCGCACGCATAAGATCCAGCCCGAAAATGCGATCGGTTTTCTCCTGTCCGTTTTTTACCGGGGTTTGCGTTTTGGGTAGCGTAAAGTTTTCTATCATTGACCAGAGGGGTGTGGTAGTAATCCGAACCGATAACGAACATGAATAAAAATTAAAAAGCCATTAAAAGTAGCAAACAAAAAGTTGATTTATTCCAAAAAAAGAAAAATCAATTTCAAACACGCGTACCGAATCCGCATCCAAATCGTCAAATCAATGCAAACCGGTTTAAAAAGGCATTTATCAACAGGGACACCTTTTTATTTTACGGTGTTGCAATAGTGTTCATCATTGTTCTCCGCCAAAGTTTTGAACAAGGCTGGCGTAAGGCACCTTTTTATGCTTGAATGGCTCGGGAGATAGCCGTGCGGCACATCCCAGATAATTATAGCCGGGATTTACGAGATTGGCCCGGTGCGACGGCGAAGCCATCCATTGCTCCACCACAAACCGCGCGTAACCGGCATAGGTATAGGGCTGGCAGACTTTCTGGTCGCTTTCATTCAGAAACTCAAACTGGTTTTGCTCGCGCTTCCAGCGCGCCACCAGGTATTCACCGCTGACGAGCGTCTGGTATTTCCCGATGTTTTCGCCAATCCGTTTGAAGCGTTTGGTAAACAACTCCACGCGCCGTCGTGCCGTTCGCTCATAGGGGCTGTAAGGGTTGATATGATTGAAAAAAGTGCGGTAAACCATTGAAGTAGCGTGGCCCGACGACGCCAGATATAAACCCGGATCATGCTGGAATACCGGCAGGTTATATTTCCTTCTGACCTCGTTGCTCGCATGAAAAATAGCGGCATCCAGAAAAAGCGTGTCGGGATTTTGTAACGGGATAAGCTCCTTCGATTTAGGTAATGCAAAAAAAGCAGCTTTCCCTCATCGTATAGTATTGTTCTTTTGAGGGAACGAACCATAATTGTGAATACAAATAGAGCGCAAGGGCGATCAGGGTTTCCATGGCGTTGCTAATTGATTTTCAATATCATATTAGAACAATACGCATGAAAATAATAATAAATGAATAGCGCTTTCCTACTAATATCTAAATTTTTTTGCGGTGCAGGCTCCTCTTTCCTGACTGTTATTCAAAAGCAAATCCATTGAACATGTTAAGGAAAACCGGCCTTCTGCTCTTGTGGCTGTTCGTTCATTCAAATGTCGGTGCCCAGGTCCAGGCCATCGAGCAACAGTTTACCGTCGCCCTGGACGGGAGCGGTGATTTCAAGAGCGTTCAAGAGGCCGTCAACGCCGTCCGCGATCATTCGCAGATCCGTGCCACGATACGGATCAAAAACGGCACCTATCACGAAAAACTCGTAATTCCCGCATGGAAAAAGAGCATTACGCTTGTCGGCGAGAGCGCCGGGCATACGATTATTACCAACAACGACTTTTCGGGCAAGGATTTCCCTGGCCGCGATTTTACGGGGAATGCCAAATTCAGCACTTACACATCGTATACCGTGCTTGTCCAGGCCAACGATTGTACCCTGCAAAATCTCACGATCGAAAATACGGCCGGACGCGTCGGCCAGGCGGTCGCGCTGGCTACCGAAGGCGACCGCATCGAAGTGTTTAACTGCCGCATTCTAGGCAATCAGGACACATTATACACCTCCAAAGACGGCCGGAGTTTTTACAAAGACTGCCTCATTGCCGGCACCACCGATTTTATTTTCGGAGAGGCGACGGCCGTTTTCCAGAACTGCACGATACAGAGCCTCGCCAACTCCTACATTACCGCGGCTTCGACCACAAAAGAGCAGGCATTTGGCTATGTATTCTTCGACTGCAAACTGATCGCGGACGATGGAGCTACCCAGGTATACCTCGGCCGCCCCTGGCGCCCTTTCGCCAAAACCGTTTTCATCGACACCGAAATGGGCCCTCACATAATCAAAGAAGGCTGGGACCCGTGGAAGGGCGACAATATGTTTCCGGAAAAAGAAAAAACCGCATTTTACGCGGAGTACAACAGCAGCGGTGCAGGTTCGAATCCCGCTGCGAGAGTGTCATGGTCGAAACAATTGACTCAGGAGGAAAGGGAAAAATACACCGTTGAAAACATCCTGTCGGGCTGGGTTCCCGGCCGAAAACTGCGCATCGAACCTTCCGGAATGCAGGATACGAGCTTTTCGGTGCGGGGTTCCTACCGGCGGGAGATCGCACACCACCCCGGCATCCGCATAGCCGACTCTTCGCTTCCCGCCCCGGTACAAATCATCCGGAATGTCCATTACCGGACCACCTCCACAGGCAAAAAACTGTTTCTGGATGTATACAAGCCCAAGCGAAAGGGAAAAGCCGCATTGCCGGCCATATTGATGATCCACGGCGGAGGCTGGCGCTCGGGCGACCGCACCCACAACAACACCCTCGCACGCAGGCTCGCGGCACAGGGATATGTGTGCCTTACGGCCGATTACAGCCTCTCCACCCACGCCCTGTACCCTGCCGCCGTACACGACCTGAAAGCTGCCGTGCGCTGGATGCGGGCCCGGAGCGGCACATTTAATATCGATACCGCCCGGATAGCCGTCCTTGGATTCTCCGCGGGCGGCGAACTGGCCGCATTCATGGGCGCAACCAACGGACAGGCCAGATTTGAAGGAAATGCCGCCGAACAGGGCGGTTCAAGCACCGTCCAGGCTGTGATCGACATCGATGGTACGCTGGCCTTCATCCACCCCGAGTCGGGCGAGGGCGACGATTCAAAATCCATTTCGGCAGCCACCTATTGGTTTGGTTATCCCAAAGCGGAACGCCCGGACCTCTGGAACGACGCCTCGCCGCTTACGCACGTGAGTGACCAAACGCCGCCTTTTCTCTTCATCAACAGCTCCGTGGCACGTATGCACGCGGGCAGGGAGGATTTTATCAAAAAACTGGACGTGTACGGTACACACAGCGAGGTACGCACGTTTTCCGACGCCCCGCACACGTTCATGTTCTTTGAGCCGTGGTTCGAGCCTACGCTGGCCACCATTTCCGGCTTCCTGAAACGGGTATTCGGCCGCGGCGCCGTCACTTCGGGCAGGCAGGTAAGAAATTAATCCGTAGCGGAGCCGGACAATGCTGCTATGGCCTGGCCAGCTTCCAGTATTTTCCCTGACCCGTGGTCGCAGATATAAAGCTCGTTCGATTGGTCGGTACCAAAAGCGGAAATCTGGCCCACCCCTTCCGCTATAATGCTGTTTTGCACCGCCTTTCCGTCCCTGGTTTCCAGTGCGAAGAGCCGTCCGCTCACATAATCGCCAAAGACATATTTGCCTTCCAGCGCAGGAACCGTTTTTCCCCGGTACACAAATCCGCCGGTAATGGAATGCTCCCCATTGGCCTGTGGCAGGTCGAGTACCGGGTCGATCAGCCCGGCGGTTCCGCAATCGCGCCTGGGGTTGTAGCAATCGATACTTTCCTTGAGTCGCCAGCCATAATTGCCCCCCCTTCACGATAATATCGATTTCCTCGCGCTTGTTTTGCCCCACATCGCCGGCCCAGAGGGTATTCGTCGGCTCGTCGAAACTGATCCGCCACGGATTGCGCAGGCCGTAAGCATAAATTTCCTCGCGGAACCCCTCCCTGTTCCCGGCAAACGGGTTATCGGCCGGAATACCGTAGTTCCGTTTGCTTTTGCCATTCACGTCGATCCGCAGAATCTTGCCCAGCAGGCTACCCTTATTCTGCCCGTTGTTGGCCGGATCGCCCCAGCTTCCGCCATCGCCGGTAGAGATATACAGGTAACCGTCCTTTCCGAATTTGACCGCCCCGCCATTATGGTTATCATAGGGCTGGTCGAACGTAAAAAGTATCGTGGCGCTCCCCGGATCGGCTTTATCGGGATCGTCGGCGCTCACTTTGTAGCGTGCGATGGCCGTTTCCAGTTTTCCCGACACTTTCGTGGTATAGTTCAGGTAAAAGTAGCCGTTTTGCTTGTAATCGGGATGGAAGGCCAGCCCCAGGAGTCCGGCTTCGCCGCCGTAGCTGACGAGCTTTTTAATGTCGAGGAATTCTTTCGAAGAAGCCGTTGCGGCATCGTTCTCAAAAACGCGGACCGTGCCTTCCTGCCCGACTACAAACAGCCGGTTGGTGCCGTCGTTGGCGTGCGTCAGGTCGACCGGGTACTCGAAATGCAGTTTGGGAAAGGCTTCCACCACCTTGACCTCCCCCGTATTGCCGCCGGGGCCGGATGCATTGCAGTTCACAAGTAAAATCAGGCCAGCCAGGCCGTTTTTGAGAATCGTTCTCATGACACATCCGGTTTGGTTTGAAAGACAGGGAACAATGCGGTCCCCGACGGCTTTACAACGCTTACCCTGCTCATCTCACCCGGCCCGCTCACCACGGAAGAAATCATGGAAGCACACAGTATTTCACGCGGAAACGCCAACATGACCCTGCGCGATCTGATCGGTTGGGGCATGATCGGGAAACAGCACAAACCCGGCGAAAGAAAAGAGTATTTCTTCGCGGACAAGGACGTTTGGAATATTGCCCGGCAAGTGGTCAGGGAACGTCGGAAACGGGAATTGGAACGGGTTGTGAGAATCCTCGACGAATTATCGAAGGTAACAGGCGACCCCGGCGACCCGGAGTTCGCTACTTTCAACAAATCGGTTACGGACATCAACAAGCTGGCGAAAAATGTCGATAAAACCATCGAAACGATGCTTTGCGCGGAAGAAAGCTGGTTTTGGGGAGGCATTTTCAAATTATTCAGGTAATATTTTTTGAATTAAACTTTCATTTTTTTCTGAAAATTCAAAATATACTATTCATATGAAAACACTACATGGCCATATTATTCTTTACGACGCCGAATGCACGATGTGCAGCACTTTCAAGCTGGCTTATCGCATTGCCTGGATTGCATTTGCCTGGCTGTTGACATCGATTATACTGGCATCTTATACCAGGCTGCTCACCGGGTTCTTACCCGCTGACGTGCTCCGGTGCGAATTCACCGTTTGCGCGGGGCAAATTTTCTTCCGGGGAGCCGTTGTTTTTGCTTACAAAAAGCCAAAGGCCTGGGATTATCTTGGGAATTTGAGGACTGTATCGCTCGCGGGCGCCCTCGGGCTGCTGATATGTCTGATCGCCGGTTCTTGTCCAAAAGCTGGACGTTCCCAGCGGCTTTGGATCGATGTCACTTCTGTGACCATTTACAGCCATGCCGAAGACCGGCCACAGGACGTGGACAGGGGTGAAATCGGCTTCGGAACCGATTGCCTGTCCCATTGCTGACTGCCGCCGATAATTTGGAAAAAAAGCGAATTAAATTACCGGCATCGACGATATTCCTGCCAAGTTTTTGTTTTTTGCAGGTTGAAAACCAATGCCTGTCGCGTTCCCGACCCTACCGGGCCACGTTCCGTATGGGTGCAGACTAACCCGAAACCCGTTTTTGAATGCTCCGATCGACTTTTCATTTGCTTGCACTCCTTTTATTACTATTCCAATCGGCCCGGGCCATTGCCCAAACCACGCCCGCTGCCGGAAAGGCCTGGCTGAAAGAGTACAACGACTACCGGGAATATGACGACATTTATGTAGTCAGGAAGGTCAGCGTCCCGTGCCGCTCCTACGAGACGTTCATTACCGACAGAAGTGGCCGGAAGCTCACACCCGCTTACCGCGATATCGGGGATTTCGCGGAAGGGCTGGCGGAATTTGTACCGATGGAGCCTGGTCCCGACGGGCATGGTCTTCACGGGTTCATCGATAAGCGGGGGAAAGTCGTCATCGAGCCGAAATACGTTTCCACCGATCGGTTCCGTGGCGGAAAAACCTGGGTTATTTATCCTTCCGGCAAACATTACGGGCTTTCTTACATCGATCTCACCGGAAAGGAAATCTATAAGATTCCCATTCACCATTATTCGAAAGATTACCTCATTAAAGACTCGGAAATTAATTTCCTATGCAATCAGGATACGAAGGAGGACGTGTTGTGGTGGATAAATAAACCATTTGATTTCTTCACGCTGAACTTCAATTTCAGCCGGTTTATAGAAAAGGAAATTAAAGCCTCCAAATTTATTTACCATTTTAAATATCAGGGTAAATACGGCATTATCGATAAAAATATGATACTTAAAGTGCCAGTATCCCTCGATGACATCGATCCCGATTATAAATACTCGGGCCAGGGAATGGAACGGGTCCGGTATCGCGATAAGTACGGTTATATCAGTCCGTTTACCGGCGACCTCATCGTGCCATTCGATTATACCGATACCCGCAAGCCCACCAACGGCCTGTTTTGGGTCAAAAAGGATGGCAAATGGGGTTGTATCGATAAAACCGGCAAGCTCCGTATCCGGCATTTATATGACGAGGCAACCGGTTTCACAGCCGAAAACCGCTCGGCTGTTGCGATTAACGGGAAATTCGGGCATATCGATAAATCCGGGAAAATTCGTACGCCGCTGAAATACGACTTCGCTTCGTATTACAATCACGGTATTTCCATGATCCGCGTGGCTGATAAATACGGTTATATCGATACGACCGGGCGTTTTATTACCAAAGTCATTTACGACGAAGCGCTCCCCTTCGACCGCACCACTACTACGGTCGAGAGATCATGGCTCCGATTCGAGCTTTCATTGGAGGGAAAAGAAAAATTCATTGGTTTTTCGTACAAACTGAATGCGGTGTTCATTATTATCGGTGTAATGATTTTTATCTGGCTGAACAATTTGCTTTACCGGAAAATGCGGAAAGGCCGTCTGGCAAGGAAGGCGAGGAAATAGCGCGTTATGGTTGCTGCAATGCGGTCAGGCGCTTCCGGATCGTCTGCTGGTCGGCCGCCGTTCGGGCCAGTTGCAGCGCTTTTTGCAGGCCCTCCACCGCTTTGCGCTGATCGACACCGTCGTAAAGTTCCCCCATCAATGCGAAATAAAAGTGATTGCCTTCGGGCGGCAATGCTTCCATTTCGCGTATAGCCGCCTTTTTGCCCTTCACTTTCGACAATGCGAATAGCCGGTTGAGCGCCACCACGGGCGAGTAATGTAGTTTCAGCAACTGATCGTAGAAATCAAGAATGCTTTGCCATTTCTCCCGGCTATCCTCTTTGCGGGTGTGCCAATAGGCAATGCCCGCCTCCAGGTGATACCTTGAAAGCCGGTCGCCGGCCGCCGCGCATTGCAGGAAATAACCGCCTTTGGCGATCAGTACCGCATTCCAGCGGGTGGTGTCCTGCTCCCCGTAGAGTACGAGTTCGCCGGAGGGATCGGTGCGGGCATCGAAACGCGAAGCATGGAAGCACATCAACGCCAGCAATGCATTGACTTGCGGCTTGTTGGTAGCGGCGTTCTCGACGAGCATTACGCAAAGCCGTATCGCTTCCATACAAATCTCCTTCCGCAACGTGCGGTCGGCGGAGACCGAATAATACCCTTCGTTAAAGAGCAGATAAATGGTGTAAGCACCGGTTCGAGGCGGGCGTCCATCTCGCTTGCCGGCGGCATTTCGATCCTGGCTCCCCTCTCGCGCAGCCGCTCCTTCGCACGTGTGAGCCGTTTATTGATGACATCCCGGCTAGTCAGGAATGCATCGGCGACCTCCTGGATACCGAACCCGCAGAGTATCCTCAGCGCCAGCCCTACCTGCGACTCTTCCGATATCGCCGGATGACAGACCGCAAACATCATCTGCAACTGGCTGTCGATGATATTCTCGGGAGTCAGGTCCAGCTCGAACGCAACCTCCCCTCCCGCCTCCGCCGTGATTCGGGGGACTACCTTCCCTTCATAAATGGAAAGCCGGTGCAGATAATTTTTCGCCTTGTTTTTTGCCGTATTGTAAAGCCATCCTGTCGGGTTTGGCGGCGGGCCTTCGATCCCCCACGCCTGCGTGGCGACCAGGAAAGTGTCGCTCGCAATGTCTTCCGCCAGTTCGATCTCCCCGAACCCGAAGTGCCGGCAGAGTACCGATACGATTTTGCGGTACTCCGTGCGGAAAAGATGCAGGATCAGCGGCTCATTGTGCATGCACTGAAACAATTTTCCGGACCTCCACGCTATTTCCTTCGCCATTCAGTATCGGGCATTGTACCGCCAGTTGTACCGCCTCGTCGAAACTCTCCGCCCGGACCACAATGAAACCCGCCAAGGATTCCTTCGTCTCCGCGTAGGGACCGTCGGTAATCACTCGATTCGGTCTCAAAACTTTCCCCTCGGTAGAAAGGCCCTTCCCACCGGCGAATTTTCCCTGCCCGGCAATGCTATCGACCCAATGATGATACTGTTTCATGTATTCCTGCATTTGTTCAGGCGAAGGCTGCGCGTCTTTTGTAAGGAGATCGAGGCGCATGATGATCATGTATTCTTCCATAGTGATTTCAGGGTTAGTCAAACATAAAATAAAGATAAATGCCCATTTTAATATACACGGAGCAAGGCGCTCCTTTACACCATATCAGGTCCGGACTGGCGTACTGCCGGCACTCATATACCAAAAGCCGAGCATATCGATCCGGCAACGGCCTCCCGAAGGCTCGGGAGTCATGTGTGACGACTTATGCAACTGAAAAACAGACCTGAACCAAACAAAAAATAGTAAGTCACCATTGGTAGCCATGTAAAAATAATTACCTTTAATCTTGTCAACATTCAAAAAATTAAAGATGAAAAAGATTTTACTTTTATTGATTGCCAGTTTAATGTCTTGTACGGATCATGCTATTGATGATTTGTCGTCCAAATTTGTCGGTGAATATGCCGTCTGGTCCGAGGAGCAATTTTCTACCCAGAAAACTTCCATACAGATCACAGCACGGGATATCAATCACGTCGATTTCATGTACTTGTCTCATTGGGAGTATTGGGATGGACGCCCCTGGGAAGATATCACTATTGAGGCCAATAATGTTTTGGTTGAGTCAAGGGGTGATACATTACGATTTAATAATGATTGTATCCATAATGGGGTAAATGGAAGGATAACCGGTACTTTCGTTAGACCTGGCAACGGTTTCGCATTTTATGACTTGAAAGTCATTAAAAACGGAACGGTGGCATTCCAGGAAAAAGCTGACGTTTTGGATTGATAAATAAAAGGGAATGCGTAGGTATCAATAACCTCAGGTGGGTTCTAGCTCTGGCATCCATACACTGAAAGTTTCAGAATATTGCTTCATCTCCCCGGACAGCGCTTCTGCCATATTCTTGTCTTAACATGAAACCCATGGCCCGTGCCGGAACTGCGCCGGCACGGGAATCATCAGAAAGTGCCCCAATTGCGGTGACTACCTTTCCGGCGGGAATGACAAAGGCCTGAGCTGCCATTTCCCCTACCACATTCATAGCAACACAAGCTGCCAGCTAAAAACGGAGCACAGTCTTATGACGCCGGCGCGGAAGTACCTTCATCAAGGCTACCTTCTATTACCCGGCGACCTTTGTCCGGATTGATAGCAGCTTCACAGCGGCACATAACGCAGCAACACTACCCCGCTGCCGAATACCCGGCTGTCGATCAGTTCCAGGTCGAGCTTGCGGGTGAGGCCCTGGAAGGACGGCGTCCCCTCCCCTATGGCGACGGGATCGATCATGAACTGGTATTCGTCGATGAGGCGTGCTTCGGCGAGCTGCATAATAATGCTGCCGCTGCCTAGAATGGTCATCATCCTTTCCGGATCGGCTTTCAGTGCGCGGACAGCTTCGACGAGATCGGTTTTGATGAGTGTGGTATTCGCCCAACGGGCGGTCTTGAGCGTGGTGGAAAAAACGATCTTTTCGGTCTCGTTCATGCCCCGGGCGACTTCGGGCATGCTTTCCATGGCCATCGGTGTCGGCCAGAAGCCGGCCATCATCTCGTAGGTTATCCTGCCAAACAGCAATGTCGCGCGGGTTTCAAGGTTACCGGCGGCAAATTCGTTTTCTTCCTGTCCGTGCCGGTGCCAGCTGATATCGTTATCCCGTCCTTTGAAATAGCCGTTAAGCGTTGTGAAATTGTAGGCAATAAGCTTTCCCATGACGTTTCATTTGAGTTTATATTGTTTCAACTGCCCCTACTACAAACGGAAATCCGGAAACAGGACAAGAACAGAAATATTTCCTGAAAAAATTTTCATAACCAACGGCCCGGCTGACAGAATTCATGTGTCCGAAGCCTGCGATACCATTCGCCCCCAAGCCGGTAAAAAAGGAATGGAAACCAAGGCAGTTGGCCCGTAAAGACCGGCAGCTTACGCGTATTTTCCAAAAATCAGGCTCGTTATCCGGCAAATACAATTTTTTCTTAACTTCTGTAAATTTCAGCAATTTATCCGGACGTGATGGGGGTTCGGCCTCCGATTATGTGTCCTCACATGTGTACCTCTCTGCAAGCGCATTGTACAGAAGCATTTATCTTTCCTAAACCGTAATATTATGAGAATTCTTTCCTTTACAGCCCTGCTGCTGCTTTGTGTGGTTGGCAATCCCGCCTGGTCGCAAAACAAAAAGTACAGCATCGTGATCAAGGGCGGGCATGTGATCGACCCCAAAAACAACATCGACGCCGTTATGGACGTGGCCGTGGAAGGTACGCCCGGAGGAGACGACGGCAGGATAGCGCTCGTGGCTAAAAACATCGACCCCGCTCTGGCAGTGCAGGTTGTGGACGCCAAAGGTTTGTATGTAACCCCGGGGATTATCGATATCCACGTCCATTTCTTTTGGGGCACGGATCTCAAAGGAACCTACCGCAATGGTCCGAACAGCCTGCCCGCCGACGGCTTCACCTTCCGTTCGGGGGTAACCACGGTAGTCGATGCAGGCAGCTCCGGCTGGAAGACATTCGAAACGTTCAAGAAACAGACCATCGACATTTCCAAAACACGGGTACTGGCAATGTTGAACATCGTGGGAGAAGGCATGGCCGGCGGGAAATTCGAAAACAACCTCGATGAAATGGACGCCAAAGCCACCGCGGAGATGGCCAAAAAGTACCCCAACGACATCGTGGGTGTAAAACTGGCGCATTTCGTGGGCCACGACTGGACGCCGACCGACCGTGCACTCGAAGCCGGCAGGTTGGCCAACATTCCTATAATGGTCGATTTCGGGAGCGCTAACCCCATTCTGCCGCTGGAAGAATTGTACCTGAAAAAATTCCGCAAAGGCGACATTTATACCCATTGCTTCGGCGGCAACAGCAATAACAGCGGCCGTGGCCGCGAATCGATTGTGGATGTTTCGACCAATAAAGTAAAGCCGTATGCGATCGAAGCACAGAAACGCGGGGTGATTTTCGATGTTGGATTTGGCGGGGCCAGTTTCCTACTGGCGCAGGGCGTACCGGCAATCAAGCAAGGTTTTTATCCCAACTCGATCAGCACCGACCTTCACACCGGCAGCATGAATACGGCCATGAAAGACATGAATAATATTATGTCGATGTTCATGGCTATGGGTATGGATTTCAAAAGTGTGATCAAAGCGAGTACCTGGAACCCGGCACAGGAAATTCATCGCGAGGAACTTGGCAATCTTTCGGTAGGCTCACCCGCCGACATCGCCATCCTGAACCTGCGTGACGGTAACTTCGGCTTTTATGCCCGCGACGGCAAGATCACCGGCAAAAAACGCATCGAAACAGAAGCCACCATCCGCGGCGGGAACATCGTGTACACGCTCAACGCGCGCGTGGAGCCCGTTAACCTGCCCCGTCCCGAACGGCCGGCAGGCCAGGCGCAGCAGGGCCAGGGGCCCAGATAACGAGGGTAAAAAGATTTATTGAAGAAATAGGGTATTTGAAGATAAGTGGGGCATCCTTACAATAATATTCGGCTGTTAACAAATACCTTTTCTATTACATTCTGTCCAAACTCCTAAACACAAAATGAAACGCAGAGAGATCCTCAAAGAATTGACCATGATCCCGCTCGCCGGAGGTGTCATCAGCACGTCGGCCGCATTTGCCGAGAGCAGCAAGCCGAAGTGGTTTCAAAAAGCGGCGGCGGCGGTATCTGCGCCCGGCCCGTTAAAACCGGGACCACAGATCTATCAGTCGATCGGGGTGGAACCGATTATCAACTGCCGGGGGACATTTACCATCATCGGCGCGTCCATTGAGCTGCCGGAAGTACGTCAGGCGATGGAATATGCCTGTCAGTACAACGTGCAGATCGACGAGCTCGCATTCGGTGTAGGCCAGCGCCTGGCCGAAATCACCGGAGCCGAATGGGGTATGGTGTCGTCGGGTTGCGCAGCGGGTATGAACGAAGTGACTGCGGGGATCATAGCTGGCGGCAATCCCGAGAAACTGATCCGCATTCCCAATCTGGAAGGTTTTGAAAAAACGGAGGTGATCATCCCGAGGTCGTCGCGCAACGTGTATGACCACGCAATACGTAATATCGGCGTGAAAATCATCACCGTCGAAACCATCGAAGAACTAAAAAAAGCGATTACGCCGCGCACGGCAATGATTTACATGATGCCGGGCGAAGAGCCGTGGAGCGTGAAAAGCGTTGCCGATATCGCCAGGCCCGCCGGCGTGCCACTGCTGGTAGATGCAGCCGCCGAACGTCTGACGATCCCGAATATCCACCTTCAGGCCGGTGCCTCGGTGGTAGCGTATAGCGGCGGAAAGGTAATCCGCGGGCCGCAGTGCGCCGGTCTCCTGCTGGGCAATAAAGATATCCTGATGTCGGCCTGGCAGGCCAGCGCACCGCATCACGGCCCGTGCCGGAACAACAAGGTAGGCCGTGAAGAAATGATCGGTATGCTCGCCGCCGTGGAAGCATGGGCAACGCGTGACCATAAGGCCGAAATGAAAACGTGGGTGTCGTGGCTGGAAACGATCTCCAAGAAGCTGAACGGCATCCCGAGCGTAAATCTCGACATCCGCGAACCCAAAGAGGGCGCCCTCGACAACGCGACGCCTACATTGACCGTCGCCTGGGACCCTACCAGGCTCAATATCACCGGCCAGGAAGTAGCCGACGAGCTGCAAACCACCAAACCGCGCGTGGCCGTAGGAACCGGCTTCCGGCGAGGCCAGCCCGCAACACAGTCGGGCCCTCCTACCACGTCCATTACGGTAGCGGCTTATATGATGGGGCCGGGTAACGACAAGATCGTGGCGGAGCGCGTTTACGAGATTCTCACCCGCAAACGCAGCGCGCCGAAGGCCGAGGCGGCGATGAAAGCGCCGTCGGCGGAAATTGCCGGGCGCTGGGATGTGAGCATCGAATTCTACACCAGCACCAGCAAGCATACGTTTATCATCGAAAGGCAGGACGGCAACTACCTGTACGGAACGCACAAGGGCGAGTTTGCCACGCGCGAACTTTTCGGCAATATCGATGGAGACGAAGTCCGCTTCCAGAGCCGTTACAGCATACCTGGCGACAATGTCGTAATGACATTCTACGGAAAACTCTCCGGCGATACCATTACGGGCGAAATCGACATGGTGGAATATGTGAATGCCAAGTTCACCGCGAAAAAGGCTACATTCCCCGGCAACCGCCAGCGAATCAACATCCCTGCGGGACGTCCGTTGTCGACCTAGGGCAAGTTTTGGAATAATGGATTTGACATAACCGGTAGTTAACATAAAAAGCCTTGGATCTTGCCAGGGCTTTTATGCTAATTACTAAATCTAAAAAATTTATACAGGGCCTGATCGCTTTCAGGGACCGAACAGTCTGATCTTCCGTGAAGTAACCCCCATTGGGCACCGCGAAACTACGACCTAATCGCGCAAATGCGAAGCTTTTTTGTTTTTTCGGACAAAAAAATCGTGTCCCGATTGTTGCACCATATCATTTAAATACTACTTTTGCATCACGATTGACGGCCAGGTGGTGGAATTGGTAGACACGCTACTTTGAGGGGGTAGTGCCCGTTCGGGCATAGGAGTTCGACTCTCCTTCTGGTCACAATGTAAAAAGTGCGTTTATGAGCTGTAAACGCACTTTTTTTATGTCTGAAAATTTAAAATCGGCGCTCGGGACAGTTTCGGGACAATTTTTAGCAACGAAATACGAGCTGGAACTATCGTCAGAAAAGGTCTTTCCATTCGAGCCAGCCGAACTAAAAACACCGAAAAAATCCACCTGGTACGTGCAGTATTATGTGTATTCGGAAAAGGATCAAACCCTGAAAAGAAGAAAGAAGTTAGTACAGGGCAGCACCCAAAAAGAACGAAAGGAAACCGCCCGCATAATAATTGAAGAAGTAAATACAGTGTTGAAGGCAGGGGGGCACATTGACCCAGTAAAAAAGCTTAGAGAAATTGGACAAATGCCGCTCGTGGTGGCGCTCGACCAGTTCATGGCGGATAAGAAACGGACGTTAAAGCCGCAATCCGTCAAAACCTACGAAAAGTGGACAAATTACTTTTTGGACTTCCTGGAAGCGTACAAGCTAATGAACCTGAATATCCAGGATTTCAACAATGAGCATGCCGCGGATCTACGCACTCACGCGCTGGAAACGCTTAACATGGGCAACAAGTCCTATAACACCTATAAAGGCTTTGTGAGCGGCTTTTTCATATATAGTAGACCCATTTATAAGCTTACATCTAATCCGATTTCAGAAACACTGTTCAACCTCAAAACGAAAACCAGTAAGCACATTGCCTATAATTCGCACCAAGTGGCCGAATACAAAGCCAAATGTGAAGAATTGGAACTTCCGGAATTATGGTTTTTCGTTAGAATGATCTACTACACCTTTTGCAGGCCCTGGGAGGAAGTACGGAAAATGCAGGTGGGCGACATTAAAGACGATCACATTATTATTTATGCCGACACGTCCAAAACTAATCACAGGTCGGTAATGATCCCTCCGGGTCTCGAGGCGATTTTTAAAGAATGGAATGTCCGGGAATACCCACCCCATTTTTACTTATTCTCTCACGGCTATAAGCCTGGGAAAACGCTAGTTAGCCATAATTTTTTCTACGACAAACACCGCAAAGTGTTGGAAAAAATGGAACTGGAAAAGCAGGGATATGATATTTACGGATGGAAGCACACAGGCGTAATTGCCCTTTATAAAGCAACGAAAGACCTCATGCTGGTAAAAGAGCAATGCGGCCATTCTGATATAAGCCAGACGGTTCAGTATCTGCGTGATCTTGGCGTATTTCACTACACAACTGGCATTAATTTATTCCCAGAAATCTAATTTAACTTACTGAATATGATCAAGTATAATACGAGAACCGGGTTAGGTTCCGCGATGGATGAGAAAGCTAGAAACAAGCGGGATGTATTCTACAAGCCGTATCTAACCGGAATGAAATGCAAAACATGCCGGGTCGATACTGTCATAAGCTTTATCCAACATCCGGGTTATGCGGGATCAGGTAGTATTGATCCGGTGTATGATTGCTGCTGTCCCGAATTTGAACGAGCGATCCGGGCCAGATTGACGTCTGCGATTCGATAAAAAGGCGGTCAATCAGTAGTTTCAGTAAACCACTCTTGGAATGCGTAGTTACCTCGAAACAACTCTGTCAGGTAGTCTGCATCCTTGAATTTTTGGATTAGAAATAAATGCGTGCTCGCGAATCTCTCGTTGATGGTAGCAGTAACTGTATTGTCGCGAAGATCCACGTAGACTTCTAGCACACCATTATTTTGGGATGACATTTCGCCTAATATGGCGTTGCCTTCTACGCATGACACAGAAAAGCCCAAACGATACAGGGCCGATAAAATTGATTTTTCCATTGAAAATAAGGTAAAAGCGCCGGAATCCCGGCGCTCATAGTTTGTAGTCTGTGTGGATCGTTATCCAGATTTCTTCACCTCGTTTGTGGGCTTCCAGGATCTTTTCGAAAAGGCGCTCGAAAGCCGTTTTGCTCTGGCCCACGCAATATTCCTTGTCCTCGATAAAGTTGGTAAGCCCTGGTAGCAAACAGCCTTCCGTGTTGTGGATCCGGTTCCCTGGGTGGATCAGTATCCCAGAATATCCGGGTACATTCACCAGGCGCGGTAAAAGCCGTTTGAACCTGGCCGAATGTGCTACAATCACCCGGTAGCGGCCGGTAGGTATGGCCGTTTCCTTTTTCACCTTCAATTTGGCGATTTCCGCCAGCGGCATTTCTGAATTCAGGCCCCGGTCTTTGTCTTCCAAAATGAAATGGTGGGCGGCCCCGTTGACCGTAAGCGTTCCCAACGTGCTGGCATTTCCCTGCCAGCGGCGGGTGTAAATTAATTCCATGTTATTCAGCGTTTGGAAGCTTGCTGGAAGCCGTTCTAAGCAGGTATTTGGAAATGATTTCGAGTAGCGGCTCGAAGCAGTAAGCAATTAGTCCGCTAAGGGCTGCTGCCACAAAAGGATCTTCGTTTTGAAACTGGTAGCGAAGTAGACCGGGAATGACCACGGTACACGCAAGGCCCGACGTTACAATCCGGATAACTTTTTTCCAGGTCACCAGCTCGTCTGGCTTGGCGATCCGGTAAACGGTAATGATGGTTGTCACAAACATGGACAAAAGCCAGTTTTCCGTCTTGATTTGCAGGCTTTTTAGAAATTCCTCTAAGTAGTGCATTGGAACAGCGTTAAAGTATGAGTTTTAGCAGGACGCCCAGGCCAACACCACAGGCGCCCCACACATATTTCTTTTTCCGCTGATCGGCCAGCGACGCTTCAAAATTGATTTTTAACGCCTCGTGTTGAAAGGACAAAAAACGCTGCTCATTTTTCAGCGCCTGGTTCTGCTGCTCGATGAACCCATAGCTTTTTTGAAGGGTTACCATGCGCGGTTTGATCAGCTCGTATTTCACCGCGCTGTCTTGCAATGCTATCACGTATTTCTGCTTCAATAGCTGCTCGAAGGTTTGCCCGGTACTCGGCGACCAGGTGAGCGAAAGCGGCGCTATCAGTGCCGATAGAATCAGCATATTGTGTAAGCGTTTCATATTTGCGGTAATAAAACTGTGAGGAATCAAAGTGAATAGCGGCTTTTTCACGGTAGAGTTTCAGGCTGTCATTGATCACCTGGGCGGGCATTGGCTCCCTACCCTGGTGATATTTTTTGTAGGCCCAGGTACAGACCAGGGCAATAGCGCCCAGGCCCAGTAAAAGCACGAAAACCGTAACGGCGATTTTAAAGGTGGCCCGGGCGTTCATGATTATTGAATTTTAGCGTGGATCCCGTTCCCGGCCACGCGCTCGGTGATCACCTGGCCACTCGGCAGCTTCACTTCCAGGGTGTGCCAATTATTGTCGGCAAAGCTGTTGTGATAGAACCAGGCGGTTTTCCCGTCCCTGGACTGCGCCAGGGCAAAGCCCCGCTGCTGCTTGTAGGCGTCCACCAGCTCGTCGGCCTTGTACTGGCTCGGTATGATCCAGGCGCCGCCATCCAGGCGGTAGGTCAAATACTGGCGCTCTCCACCATCGGTCACGCCGAACGTTTTAGCATAGAGCCGGTGCGCGAAATAGGTTAAATCCGCACTGCCGGTAAATCCGTGGTAGAAATCCCCGGATCCATTCCAAAGCTTGTTAAACTCATTGTTGCGCGGCTCCTTTGACCCCAGGGGAAACCAGTCCCCGGTAAGTGGCTGGCCTGGCCTGCCATCAAACAGCTTTTGATTTGCCCAGCCGTACCCGCCCCACTCAAACGTCGCGTTTCCGTAAACGTGGCCAAAAAACAAGCTGGCAATATGTACATTCGGATCCAGCGGAAATTTATCGGCCTTGTAATACGTGCCGTCCGAAAAGTTGATTTTATAGCGGTTGTTCGGCCGGGTTTCTCCCTGGCCGAACAAAACGACGCCCGCATGGTAGCCCATCTGCTTAAAGTATTCCAGGCGGAAAGCCAGCTCGGTGGGCTGTCTCATGGCCAGATCTGGCGCCGGTAAATAAACGGCTTCCACTATCATGGTCGTAGCCGATAGCGGGGCGCCTGGCGAAAACTCGGTGCGTGGCAGGTCTTCGGGATCCTTGCGGAAAAGATCTTTATAATATTCAGCACTACGGCCAGAATTCAGGCTTTCGCCGCCCTGCCAGAAATAGTTATGGATAATCTCATAGGGAATACCCTTGCTTGCAAAATTCTGCTCGTAGCGCTTTCTTAGCTCGGGATAGAATGCTGAAAACATCGGAGACCAACCCGGCTGCCAGCCCACGTTTTCCGACATTTCCGAAAGCCAAATAGCGTCACTCGCCCCGCCTGTTTTCCAGGCCCATTCCCTGGCTTCATCTGCTGGTAGTCCGTCTGCTGTGGGCCAAATCGCCTTACTGGTGCCGTTCGGCCATAGCTCTGGACTTCCGTTATTAGTCCTGCCGAAAACCGCCTCGATACGTTGATAATCGCTGAAAGTTTTCCCGGCCGCTTTCAGATCCTTTGCCAGCTGGTCGCTGGTTGCCGCATCCCAGGGTAAGGAATGGTGCGCCAGGTGCGTAACGCCTTTTGCGAAAACCTTCTCGACGCCCCAGGGATACCAGGACGAACCCCAAAAATGGCCCTTCGGTAACTTAATGTCTTCGCCAATATCGCCCCAGGAAATTTGCTGGCTCGACGGGTCGTAATTCTGCGGCACGTGGTTCAAAAAACCGCTGGCCGCCTGCGCTGCCGGTGCTACGAATGTTTGAAAAGCATAGCTGGTATTGAAGCTAAAAGCTTCGGCAGCGTCGGTTTTGTACCATCCCCCGGCGGCTTCCTGCGGGGTGCTGGCCCATTTATTAAAGCCCTCACTTTTGTACTGGCGGTTCAGTTTGCCTACCAGGACGCGTAGCGGGTTATTTCCGGCCACCACGTAATTTTTTAGCCTGGCGTCCGTGTCGATCTGGTGGCCATTGATCAGGTAACGGTATAAAAATTTCCCTTTGTCGCTCCGGTTGTCCGGCGCAATATCTGACATAATGCGTACGTCGGCAGAGTCCCGAAAGATCAGGTTTAAATGATCATCCATGCCCTGGGTAAGGTTAACCAGCGGCAGAACTCCCACTGGGTTAACCGATCCATTCCCGGATCCCTGGCCGGGCGCTTCCGCGCCAGGATCCGGCGCGGGTTTGGTCCCGCCTCCGGTTTCCTTATTTTGAATGGTGAACGGCCCGGCCTGTGGATCGGATTTGCAGCTTTGCCCCTGTAACCTTAATTGGTAGTTACCGGCGGGCAAAAGCTGGCCAAAGGGTACGGATACTATGCTCGACCGTGGCGCGATCTGATGGGAGGTTACCGGCTGGCCGGACTCTGTTAAAATATCGACCAGGATAGAGTCGATTTTGTTACCATGGAATTCCAACTTTATGCCGGTCGCGCTTGCCTCGAATACTCGCAGTAAATTAGGCCCCTGGCCAATATCAGCACATTTTACTTTCTCTACGGGTTTCACCACCACGGGATCCGTGGGTTTACCGGCTTCGATCAGCGCCTGGCGTACGTAATTTTCAACGTAGGTTTTCAGGTACTGTTTGCCCACAATACTGTCGGGCATGGCAATTTCAAATTTGAGCTGCGCGGACGCGCTGAGCTGTAAGCCTACCAATAGGGTAAGCAGGGAAAGCAAACGTTTCATTGATTGGAATTTACAGTGGGTTAAAAAATCATTTTCGCTTACTTGCGGCCGCCCTGGCTTTGGCTTCATCGTTCTTTAATTCGATGTAGCCTAGCACATCAGCCAGGGGCCTTGCCATTACCTGGTCGTAGCCGCCGAAAACCGGGCTTTCGGCGACCTTGATAATTTGCCGCTCCCAATCCTGCACGAACATACCCTGGCTGATCGGTGCGGCGTCGGGGTCTTTGCTGGCCATCCCAAAGAGCGACAAAAGGCGGTTTGCGGCATTGTTAAACCACTGGGCGGTGGTGATCATCGTAACCAGGTCGCATTTCTCAAAAAGGGCCGCGCGGGCGTCACATTTGGCCGAATTGTAAGCCTGGCGCACATCGCCCTTAGAATCATTTTTAAAGCGCTCCATTACGCCAGGTTTCGGCCGGGCAATGGTGGCCATAAACCTGGCCAGGTGTGCTGGCGTTTTGTCGGTCGAATTGTAAAAGGCGATCAGGTGCGCGGTGGCCACCACGAATTCGGCCGTGCCCAGTTGGTGCAAATCGTTGTCCGGCAGCAAGTATTCTCGCCCTTTAAGCTTCACCGACGCAACCGGGCGAAACTCCGGCCCTTTCAGGATCCAGTCCATCGTCCCGACCAGGCGCCAAAGCTCATCGCGGTTTTCACGCTGTTGCAGCTGCTCCCAGACTTCGGCCGGGCACACAAAAAGCGATTTCAAAAGCGAAAGTTTCGCCTCCATGCTATGAGGTTGCAGGTACACGGCCCGGATAAGGGGAATAATATCCTTTCCTTTCAGATCCTGGTAGCTGTCGTAAAGCTGGCATCCAGCCTTCAATTCATTCACTACTACCCGTCTCATAACCGCATGTGTTTGCGCCCTTCATTGTTGGGCAAAGTCCACTTTCTACTATCGTTGGTGCGGTACAAACCCGAATTGTAATACTCGGGAAACACGGCAGGCCCGGCGGTACCGTTCAAGTACATACGTAAACGGGTTTTCGCATGCTCAATCCGGTTTTCCAGGATCTTGGATAACCAGGCGGTCTGTGGATCGTTTACCGGCGTTTCGTCTTGCAGGTTGTTCAGTACCGACGCGATCCGGGCGCCGGCCGGCGTGATCTGTACGCGGATCCAGGGCAATGCATCCAGCAAAACGGCGGGAGCGGCGAACTCCTGGCAAATGTCCAGCAACGCTTTATAATTCGAGTCCAGGGCCTGGCCGGTTCGGATCTTCTCTTTCAGCGAAAAGTAAAGCCCGTCGCCGGTAATCGTTTTGACGGTTTCGCGCTCGACGCGCTCCATAAACCGGCGCAAAACCGAATACATGCGGTAGCTTTTGGGAACTTCCGGCAGTGCCCGGCCCAGGGCTGCGGGGGTGCTGATCAGGAAGCCGAAATTCTGGGAGAATTCCGCCGAATTCTTGTAAAGCTCAAAGTCGGCCAGGTTGACTTCCAGGAACGTCATTAGCGTTTCAATGGATTCGTCGGCCTTCTTTACAATATCCTTTTGTACGGCATCCTCCTGGTATCGGAAAAGGCTTTCGGTTTTGTCGCCCTTCTGCTTGTTCACGCCGCTACCGCCGAATTCATAGAATCCTTGAAACCAGGCATCCTGGTAACCGTTCCAGATAATGGCGCTTACTGTCAGCGCTTTTAGCCGCTCTGCTTTCCCGGTTTGCACCCCTTCCAATGCGGCCAGCTGCTCGGCGCCGATTAGGCCCTTTACCAACTCGTTTTCCGCCTTGTCCAGGTAGGGTTTTAAAATCTCGAATGTACTATCCTTGCGAATGGCCGAACCGATCACGGCCCGCACCTGGTCAATCGTTGTTATAAGATTCATTTGCTAAACTTTGAATTCGGGCGCGCTCGGTGGCCGCCGCTGTTTTTGCTTCCTGGTACAATGCCACGTACATGGCGTGCTTTTGCTCTGCCTCGGGGTATCTCGGGTCGTTGATCCGCTTTTTCCAGACCGAAACGTTTTTTGCCAGACTTCCCCGCGCCAGGGCCAGGTCTACGCCCGCTTTGGGTATTTCGAAATCCTTCCTGGGCATTTTCACCGGCTCGTCTGCCGGTAGCATGCGGTTTTCCTGGATGTATTTCCGGCGGGCCAGCTCTTTGCGGAAAAGGTCGTCGTACTTGATCACTTCGGCCACTTCCCTGGGCGCTGGCTGGTCTTCGGGGATCTGGGCCAAAAGCTCCGCCAGATCCGCCGCCTTTCGGTTGTACTCATCAATCAGCTGGCAGGATTTGGCGAATTCGACCTTATACTGGTCTGGCGTGAGCGGCTGGCCAGGCTTTACGCTGGCTTCTTGCCGGTCTTGCGTGTTCGTTTGGGCTGATCCACCGGGACGGCTGGCGCGGTCGTTTCGGTCGCCACGGGTACTACTTCGGTGAACGGATGTACTGGCGCTTCCGGCTCCTGGTCTTCCTGCGGATCCGCTGGTGATTCTACTGGCGTCGTGGGATCCGTTTCCAAAAAGCCTTCCCGCAACGCCGCCAGATCCACTTGTGGCGCGTGGACGTTCTGGATTTTGTAGGCCCCTACCAGGAAGGCTAAAAACTCCCCCACTTTCGGGTCGGCCTGGTCTAAAACATCTTCCAGGTTTTGGCCGGTCGCCTTTTTGAATTCGTCGGCGGCCTTCTCTGGTGTGCTGATCCCTCGGGAAACGTCGCGCATAAGGGAATGCAGCAAAATTTTGATTTTGGGTTTCATTTGAAGCTTAAAAAGAAGTGAGCAAATGCGGTTTTGTACAGGGAATCCGAACTACGGCTGGGCTGGTTCGGCTACGGTGGTAGGCTTCGTGTAAAGCTCTACCCAGGTCGGGAAGTGCTTTTTTATGGCCAGGGCCACGTCCTGGTTTAGGTACGTCCATTTGGGGCCGGGGTAAACCCAGTAGTGGGTTCCCAGCATCCAAAAAAGGGACTGGCTTTTCTGATTGAAAAGCCAGTCTTATGCGTTTGGTCTTCGCCATTACGGGTCGTGTTATGGCGCTTCTGGTGCTTCCGGCGCTTCAACCATGCCAGGCAATGGTAGAGTAGCAGGATAAAACGGCGGTTCGATCACGTAGGAATCGTTGTCGCCAGAAACCGCGTAGCCGCGTTTGTCACCGCCTTTTTTACCGGTATCCCCTTTGCTTTTCAAGATGATCGGGGAAAGCTTGGATCCTACCACGCGAATGTCGCCGTCGAAGTACTCCACGAACAGAATTACACCGGTGTTCACCAATTTGCGGAACTCGACCGCCTGGACCTTCGTAAGCCCGGCAATATCAAAAGCGACGCTATGCTTATAGCTTTGGTAAAAGCGGTCGCCCTGGATTTCAAAGGCCATATTTGCGCTGTTGTCGGCCGGTGTAATTACCGCAATGGTTTTGTCTGGCTTCAAGGGAACGGCTACGGTAACTTCCATCGTCGTAACATCGACGTGCGGATTTGCGCCAGCGGCCCTGGGCCAGTCAATGGTCGAATCATCCAAATCCTTTACGGCAACGATACCGATACGGCGGATACCGGCCGGGTTGGCCAGCTGCTCTTCGATGTTCTTAAAACCGATCAGGGAAACAAAAGCGGCCAGGGCATAACCGGCAGGCTCGGCAGCGCCGAAAAGCTCCTGAACCTGGGGAACGATATGGACCGCCAGGATGGCAGCGGCCGCAACAAAAAGGAAATTCAAATACTTTTTCATACGGTTTTGTTTGTGGGAGTGCTACCGCCTGGCAGCACTCCCGGAATTAGTGGGTTATTGAAAAAAATGTTTTTGTGAAGGGGAAGGCGATTCCTAGACGCCAGCGCCAGCCGGTCTTGCGCGAAGGTCGTTAACCACGATCAAGTCCGAACGGTGGTAATTCGGCGCAAATCGGATATCGCCAACGATGGCGATAGAGCGGTCGCGCTTTGAATAATCGGAATCCAATTGGATACCGTCGTCGGTGCGGTCAGAGCAGAAAACCAGGTTTTCGTTCGGGGTGATCATAACCGTATCGGTTCCGGCCCAGTCCAAAACCGGCTCGATGGCAATGCTCTTATCCCAGAAAAGAACCGGCTGCTGGAACTCGTTGTAAATGTTCTTTTCGCCGAACGCTTCCAGGCAAGCAAAAAGATATTCTGATGCTCTTTCAGGCGCACAACGCAAGGTAGCCGGAACTTTCGCGTAACGTGGCAGCTTGGTGCGGTAGATTTTTGAGAGCCCCTTGAACTCGGCAATGATATTTTCCTCTTTCAAGAAAAATCCAGCCTCCGAATGGGTGAAAATCATTGATTCGGGGATATCGTCGCTTGCGATATCGTCGTCGATCAGCTTCAAAATTCCATTAACCACATCCACCGCGTTGGTTCCTGCCGAGTTCAGCGTACCATTCCATACCGCTGCCAAAACATCCTCGCCTGTCTGACCAATACACCAGCTCCAAACGTGATCGGCAAACATGAAGTCTTCCGGATTTTTGGCGTTGTGGCCGTCAACCTGTGCCCAGTAGGTCGCCTCCAACTGCTGCGCTTCCGGCTGACCGATCAAAAGGTCGATCTTTCCAGGGCGAACTTTTGCAATCCGGGCGGACGCTTTTAAAACGTTTTGCTTTGGGTTAAATGTCCCCTTCGCACCTGGCTGCAAAAGGCTTTGGCCGATCATTGAACCCAGCACCGCTTCGTCGGTCGTGCGTAGCTTTTGAAACCCCGCCAATTGGCCCCAGCCGTCGGTCATTCTTTCGGTAAACAACGTTCTGGCACCGTCTCTGCGCACTTTCAGTGAACTGTCCAAACCGCCTAAATCAATACTTGGCATAACTTAAAAAATTAGAGGTTGATAAAAATTTGAAGTTGTTGTTAAATGCAGCCCCTTTGCCTGGCTCGATCAGGCGCCGGGGCTACATGCACCCTTGCTTTCTGGTGGCCTACGCCTTTGGGTGTCTTTTCTTGTAAGCTTCGCGGGCGGCTATATCCGTCTTAGTTAGTCCGCTGGTCTGCTTTTCTGCTGTTTTGTTAGATAGGTCTTCGTCTGAAACCGGGTTCACCGCACTGCGTAGCTTCTTATTGTTGTCCAGCGCGGCAGAAAGCGCGGTTTGGGCAGCCGTCAGCTTTGCAGACGTTTCGGCGTGCGTTTTTTTTTCGGCGGCCAGATCTGCGTTTACCGTGTCCAGCTGGCTGGTAAGTGCTGTAACCTGGGCTTGCAGGTCGGTGTCGGAGGGGTCGGTACTACCCGGATCTTCATTTTTGGGATCTTCGGCCCCGTCGGGATCCTCGCCGCCGTCGCCCTGTTCATCCCCTTCGGAATTCAGGAAGTTTTCAGCGCCTTGCACCACCTGGCTATACTGTTCGGCGGTCAGGCTTTCGGAAATCGGCTTTAAGCTGTCGCCGAAAACCTTGCTTAACCAGGCACTGGCGGTCGTTTTTAACTTGCTCATTGGTATAGAAAAATTTGGTTGAAACTTGGTTATGCAGCTAACTGTAAAGCCCTTTTGGTCGCCGCCAGTAGGTCGCCTTTGTAGTCCACCAGGCCCAGGGATAGCGCCTGATCGGCGTTGTAGGTCTTGCCGGTAAAAACTTCGTCGGATTTGATCTTTCCAGCCCGGCCACGTTTTACGGCCCCTTCGAATTCGCGCTGGCATGCGTCGCAAGTGGCTTGCAGGTCGGCTTCCGACTCTGGGCTAAGCTCCTCTATCCAGTTGGCACGGGCCTTGTCCTGGCTTTTCTTGGCGCGGATAATGCGCATATCAATGCCCTGATCTTTCAGGAACTGTGCCCACCCTTCGTAGATAATCAGGGTTCCAATGCTTCCCACGCCGCTGGCAGCCTGGTTTTCGATATAGATTTCGTTGCACTGGCTGGCCACATAGTAACCGGCGCTGTAACAGGAAGCGACGCTGGCAATGATCGGTTTCGCCTTTTTGAAATCGGCTACGGCCTGGGCGAATGCTGGCGTACTATCGGCCGTCCCGCCTCCGGTGTTGAACTTCAAAACGACGCCTTTAATGTCGGGATCCGTCGCCGCCGCTTTCAACTGGCGGATATAGAACTCGTTACCAAAGTTCCCCCAACTACCGCTACGGCTCATTTCGCCCGTTACAGGCAAAACCAGAATGCTTTTGTCAGGCGAATACACGTCGATCAGGTAATCATTCCAGGCTTTGGCAAGCCCTGATGCCTTTACGGCTGGCTCGTAAGATTTCGGCAGCGCAAGGGTGCTGCTTTTTTGTTCCGGCGTGCGAAGCTTTGCCAGTAAGGCTGGCAGCTCGGCTTCATTGATTTGCCAAATGAATTGGTTTGATAGCGGCGTCATGTACTTTGTTTAGCTGTAAACTATTCGTACCGCAATGTTACCGGCGAGGCCAGCCGTCAGAAAGGACATAAAAAAACGCCCGCCGGGATACCCAGCGAGCGTTCGAACCTAACCTAACCCAATTAACCTATTACTCTATTTTCAGGCTCAAATCGGCTAATTCAAAGTCCTGATCATCCTTTTGGATGCCGATGGTATAGGACGTGTCCCCGGCGGCCACGTCGAATTCGAAAACCGCCTCCGTCCAGTGCATACCCACTACCTGTTTCATGCTGATCGTGTTGGTTCCCTTTGTCACAATGGCCCTGACGTTTGCGAAATCGTAGCTGTCCAGGGTAATGGGACTGTTTACGGGAAACTCGTTGGCACTATCGTAGCGCGGCGGGTTGCGGCGGGCGATCACTTTAAGCTGTGCCCGGCGCTTATAGGTGGCGGCAGCAAATGTGACCGTCTGGCTCACGCTGTTCCCCGTGCTGATGGTGGCCACCTGGGTAACGCCCGTTGGCATACTGCCGCTGTCTTCGGGCACTGCGGGCGAGATCGTGCCGGTAACCGTCCAGCCGGTCGTCCCGGCGTTGAAATTCCGGGTGGCGACCAGCTCGGCAGTGCGCAGCTCGCGCGGTGCTGGTTTCTGGTAGTAGCTTTTGCCTTCCACGCCGTAAAAGTCGATTTGCGGGGCCGACATATTCCAGCCGCCCGCCTTGACGATCAGTAAGCTGGCTTTGTCAAAATTGAGCTGGCTTGCAAAATCGGTCAGGCTCACCACCCCACCGGTAACCGTCAGTGGCGCCCAGGTCTGGGTAATGTGGTTTTTGATGTAGACCGCATCGACGGCGCCCACTTTAATATCCAGGCGGCTGATTTTTTCCGGCGTGCTGTTTACCGTTACCTCCATCAGCGAGTAATCGCCCATTGCAATGGCATTGCCGTTCATCAGATCGTAATACTCGCTGACGCTGACCACGTTGCTAGTCGGCGCCCAGTTGGCCTGGTCGTCGTACTTGTTGTAAGTTGCGGGCGTCATCGCCTGACCGGTTACCAGGATTTCTTTAAACTTCTTCGCCCGTTCGGTGGCGCCGGTATACATCAGATCCGCCACGCTGGAAACACTTACAAAATCCCGCTTCCGGTAGATTTTGATCCCCCATTTAGGGCGCGGAAGCGCATTTACGTACGGCAACATATTTGCCCAGAAAACCGCATTCGTGCGCATTCCAGGGTGCGAACCTTCCCAGTAGCTGGCAAAATTCGAAGCGCCTTTCAGGTAGCGGGTTTTCTCATAGATGTCCATGAAAATGTAGCCGTTTTCCTCGCAAAGCTGTGATAATGCCGCTTGCACAAGGCCCGTACCGTTTGTGCCGGTACTGGCGTGGTATTCGGTGGCCACAACCGGTTTATAGCCCAGCCCTTTGAGCGCTTCGGCCAGCAGCCGGATATTGGCCAGGTAAGTATTGAGCTGATCGGTGGAATTGATCACCGATTTACCCACATCGTTGGTAAAGCTGATAATGACCGCATACCCGCCGCCTTTTAACCGGGTTGGCACCACGCCCTTGTACTGGGCGGAATTGGCCAGTAGCCGGGCCAAAATCATGTCCGTAGCATCCCCGGATTTCGAATAGTTATCCAGGTTCCAGTCCGAAAACATGCTAAGGGTAGAAATGTAGTTTTTGCCCGGAAGCGCATTGTAGCCCACCGAATAGCTATCCCCTACCAGTAAGATACGCTCACAATCGGCCAGGGTAATGGTGCGCTTTGCGTTCACCGCGTTTTGCGTGACGGGCGCCCCAAAAACGGCCGCAAGGGCCTTCGTTCCCGGCGCATAGGATGCAAAAAATGTAGGCGCTGGCGCCTGCTCGAACTGGAACGTGGATTTGCCGCCTATATAGTAGCTCACGCGCACATACTTGACGCCTGCGGGCACTGTGAAACTGGTAACATTTGCGCTGGATCCGCCGGAAACTTGCGCTTTACTGGCGTCAAAAAAGCAGGTTTTCCGCATGCCATTCGTGCCGTCAAAGCCTGAATACGTCAGCCCGGGCGTAACCTCGATAAAGCCCGTATAGCCGTAACCGGCGTTGGTGACCACCGCGCCGGTATTCTCCATATACCCGCCATCCGTGTAGGCGGCAGGATCTGCCAGGTTCTTACTTTTCCCGGTCAGCGTCCAGGCTACGGCCGACGTATCCACCTTTGTATTAATGGCGGCCAGCTGGGCGGTGGAAACCGGTTTGGAAACGTCGGCCGTGTTGTTGACATTAGACAGGCCCACGTCGTTTTTCGTCAGGGCGCGGCCCAGCAGGGTTTTGAGCGTCACCAGCTCGGTGTAAGCTGTAAAGCTGGTTGCGGTGGCGGACTCTTCAACCTGGACGGCCGACAAAACGATTGTTTCCGTGTCCCGCTGCAAATTGATGATCATCCTTGCGGCCCCGGCTGGCGTGGTGAACGTCATCGTGGTGCCCGTAACCGTTCCTGGCGGCGGAGTGAACGAAATAAAAACGCCGTTTGCATCCTCGTAGCGCACCGCCTTACTGTTGCGAGAAATTAGCCCGCTGATCGTATAAGTGGTATTAGCCTTACACTTGATCGGGCCGGTGCGGATCCAGCCCGCCAGGGTTAAAAATGAGCCGGTGGAAGTCTGGACTACGTTGTTCGTCCCCGTTACGATATTCGACGGGTTAAAAAGGTTCTTACTGGTCGGAAGGGTGTCTAAAACGATTTGGGCCTGGTCTAGCTTTTTGTTCCAGGCCACACGCTCGGCGTCGGTAATGAACCGGCTGGTGGCTGTGGTGGTGACCAGGGCCGGGTTTACCAGCGTATTGGCCAGAATGGCCGTTCCATACCCCACAAAGCTGGTTGGCGTATCGCTCTGTTCAAATTGAAATGTGGCCTTGTCTTGCGTGTAATAGGTGGCTATCACGTATTTAACACCTGCCGGAACGGTGAAGGTAGTTGTATTAGCGCTATACCCTCCTGCCACAAACGCGCGGGCCGCATTGTAGAACGCAACGTGGCGCATGCCGTTGGCGGAAGCGCCTTTGCCGGTGTACGCAAGCCCTGGTGTTACTTCAATAAACCCGGTATACCCGTAAGCAGTGTTGGCCCCGTAGGCGCCGGTAGCTCCATTAATAAACCCGTCGTTGGTGAACAGTGCCGGATTGGCCAGGTTCTTATAAGGCAGCTTATTTTCCAGGTAGGCCGTTTTGGCCAGGGCCAGGTCGCTTGGAGGGATGTACCCCCAGCGGCCACCCCTGGCGATGATCTTGCCGCCCACCTGCATATCGACGGCCACGCCGGTAATAGCCCGGTTGCCTGCCTTTACCACGTCAAAATATTTGCCGTCTGCGAAATTGGCCACTGAATCCGGTGTAATGGTCGAATCGGTCGCCGAAATGGTCGCTATACCTGTACTGGCATCATATTCGCCGATTGTATTAGCCTGGGAAATCGTCGTGTAGATCGAATCAATGGCGTTAGCAGACGAAAGGAAAACGGCCCGTAATTTCTCGGCCGTGATCGAGCGGGCGGTGTTGGTGGGAAGGGTGTTGTTGATCTGCGTCCGAAGCGACTTCGTGGTGGTCGATTGGCCGACTGCCGCCTGAATATGGGCAAGCATCACGGCGGCTAACAGTAACAGGCGGCCCGATAACCGGGTTAAATTCTGCATGGTAAACGTTGTTTTAAGATGTAAAAGAAAAATCAAAGCTGTAATCGAATTCCCCGCTGGTGAAAAGCTCGTCGTTTTCATAGGCGCCTAGCGCGGTGTATGGCTGGATCTGCTCGGCGGACAGCGCGAAGTTCATCGGGTTAGCATCACCAGGGCGGGCGCCGGTGTTGCCGTCGAAGCTTAAAGCCAGGCCGCCAGGCGCCCCGCCCAACGCCCTGACGTTGCCGTTATAGTCTTCGGCGATGGCCAGCCATTCAGTGTTTGGGCTATCGGCCACCCATTGCAGGATCTGGTTATTGATGTGGGGGAGCGAGAAAGAAACGCTGGTCAGCCAGAACGCAGCCCCGTTGCCTGTGGTTTGGCGCTGGAAGCTGGCCACGCATGCCAGCTGTTTGGGAAAAATGAACTCGTAAAATACCAGGTCTTCGAGCGGGATTAGCTCGGCGTTTGAAGAGAGGAAAGATACCGCGTCGGCGTCAACCAATTTAAGCCGACGTATGCCCGATTGATTGCGATCAATCGGTACCCAGGGGGATAAGGAATTAACAGCTGCCATGCCTCAAAAGTAGGCGGCCCATTGCCCATTCAAAAGGACAAAAAAACGCCTTCCCCGCGAACAAAAAACCGCATTTCTGGCTTAGAAACGCGGTTTTTACACCCTACAACAATGGCAAAATCAGGACAAAATAGTCCTATGCGCGACAAAAAGCGCCCAGCCCTGACAAAACTGGCTGCGAAAGTTTACGATTTCTTACATTTTTTCGGTTTATCCGTTCCAGGTGGTCGCGGTAGATCTTCTTTGCAGTGTCCCACTCCATGTCTTTGTCGTGCTCGTCGTTGGTGACCACATTACGGCGATCCAGGAATGAACGCACCATCCACGCGTATTCCGGTTCGGAATGAATCGCATGGATGGCGGAAACCTCGCGGATCAGTGATGCCCGGAATTGTTCGTCTAAAAACGATACCAGCGTCGCGTAACGCTCTACCGGAACGTCCAGCGCTTTTTTCTTGCACAGGTACTGAATCGTAAGCGCTTCGGTGGATTTGGTCAGAACCAGCGGCTCGATGTTCTGATTGTACGGGATCATTCGCGAAAATCCCGCTATCAGTTTGCCCAGTTCGCTTTTCTGTGGGGCCAGAATCGTGTCCGGCCCCAATAGCTCGTAGTCCGGTTCTGACAAAAGGAATTTCTTAACATACTTGGGAACACAGAGGGTAATTTCCTTGGTCATCTGTTGAGTTTTAAGTGAGTTACTCTTTAGGAGAAAAATTACATTTACGCTTGTAGTGTTACTTTGTAACGCAATACACAAATATATTTACTTCTTTGAATATTACCATTACTTCAAGTTACTTATTGCGCCCAAAATTCCATGCAGCACGCCCTGTGCGTTCGCCCCGTTTACAGCCCCTTCCACGCCCCTGGTGGCGGCCGTGTTTTCGTTGACCGCAGCCCGCACCGCGTCGATGGATCCGCGCAAGCTGCTTACCTGGTCGCCCATCCCTTTTAGCCCACTATTCACGCTGTCGGCGTTAGCCGCAAGCGCCTTTTCTACCCTGGCCAGGGCCTCGATAGTAGCAGTGCCGGTTTCGGCTATCGTTTCATTGATCAGATCCAGTTTTTTAAGCTGCATTTCGCCTTGCTTTTGCGACGCTTCGAAGGCGGCCTGGCTTTCTGCCGTTGATGGGTTCGGTTCGCTGCCGTCGATCCCGTCGAATGCGCCGGTGTCAGCACTGGGCATTTCGGCCGTGTAGGCGTCGGCTTCCGCCTGCGCCCTGGCCGCTTCCGCTTCCGCCTCTTTGGCCGCTTGCTCGGCTTTGCGCTTTTTCGAACCGAAAAGGTACATTTCCCGCGACCAGTAAGGAGAACTGAAAAGCGCCCCACCGTGGACACGGCCGCCATCGCGGTAGCTGCTCTGCATGCCCGTTTCCATTGAAACGGCTTTGTTGCGCATGCCAGGCGTGCGGGCGTTCTTGAACATTTCATTGATCAGCGGCATATTGGCCGCCGTCTGATCGGCGGAAATAATAGCCTCGTCCCCTTCCATTTCGCCCACCTCGCGGCCGGTAAACCGGTCGATCAGCGCAATGCCTCCCTGTCCGTAGCTGCTTCCGTGCTTGCCACCCCTGGCGATAAAGCCCAGCTGGCCGCCGTCGCGGAATGAGGGTTCGGGCTGGTTTTTGATCTTGGCGATTTGAACGCCGGTAACCACCGCTGCCGTGGCCGCCAAAATAATATTCAACGGGAAAAAGTTGGCCAAAGCTTTCAAGACTGCAAGCGCTCCGGTGATCAGGGCCGTGGCAATATCGGCCTTTTTCTGGGCCTGCCAGGCTTTCTTCTTCTCGGCAATCTCGGTAGCGCGGGCCTTGCGGTTTTCGGCCGCTATGGTTGCTTCCAGATCCTCTTTGAACTGGGCCTTTTGCTCGGCTTCCTCGGAAGCAAGCGTAACTTGTTTTTCGGAGGCCGTTTGCGCGTCGTCTAACAGTGTTTGGCTGCTTTCCATCGAAAAATCTTCCAGCTCGGAAATCATTTCCATTTTCTGGTCGGCTTCCTCTTGTGCCAGGCGTATTTTTTCCTCCGACTCCTTTTTAGCCATCTGGATTTTGGCCTCAATGGTGCGCTTTTCATCCTCGGTTTTCGCCAGGTTGGCCAGGCGTTGCAGATCCTGGATTTTGGCTTCTTCGGCCGCCTTCATTTGTTGCAGCTGCTCGGAATAGTACTTTTTGAGCGCGTCGCGTTTTTCTTCCTCCGTGGTCGTTTCGCTGGTCAGTATACGTTGCAGCTCTGCCAGACGCTGGGTTTCCGCCGATTTCAGGGCCGTAACGTAATTCGAGCTGGCCGTTATCATCGCTTCCGTGGTGGCCAGTTCTGCGTTCAAAATGGCCACCTTTTCGTCGCGTTCCTTCATGGCCATTTGTACCGCCCGCTCAGCCTTACGCTGGGCAAGGTCGTTCAGGAAGGAAACGGCCGCCTGGGCTGCTTGGGCGCCGGTTTCGTAACTGGCCATATCAGCACTTAACCGCTGTTGCCAGGCTGCCTGGTGGCCTTGTACGATCTGGGCCATACCGGCCGTAAATGCGGAAATGTCCCCATTCAAAAGGCTTTTGAACATGTCCGAATACGCCTGTAAGTTCTGCTGTTTTTGCTGGCGTAGCTGGTCGTCAATCGCTTTCTTTTCGGCGGCGGTTTTCGCTTCGGCGGTAATACTTTCCTGGTGGTAACGGGCTTCGACGGCAAGGATGGCGGCGGCTGCCTGGTCGTTGTCGGTAATGTCGGCGGCAATGCGCGCCTTTTCGGCCGCTTCCTCCTGGGCCAGCTGCGTTTTCAGGTGGGCCAGTTCCAGGTCGGCCCGCTCTTTGGCGATAGCCGCCAACTGGGCAGCATTCCCTTTTGCCTGGATTACCTTAAAATCAAGCAGGGCCTGTTCGGCTTCCTTCTGCTGATTTGAGATAAACAGCGCGTTTTCTGCCCGCTTTACCGCATGCTCTCTTTCAGCATCCAGGGCCTTTTTCCGGTATTCTGCCGCCGTTTTTTCTATCTCGGCATCCGCATTCCGGTTGATCAGCACGCGGGCCTGCTCTTTGGTGGTCTCGTCGGCGGTCGAATCGTTAATTTCCTTTAACCGGCGGCGGCGTTTTTCCTCGATTTTGGCCGTATCGGTAGCCAGCGAGTTTTTGGCCACGGTGGCCTCATGCTCACTTTCCAGCTGGGCGATTAGTTCCAGCGCTTTGGCGCGGTCTGCGGCCCGTTTTTCGTCGTACTTCTTTTCGGCATCCTCGAAGGCTTTCAGCTCCTTTTCCTTCTCTTTGGCGCGTTTTTCCGCCTCCTTTTTCTGGGCCTCGGTAATCTGGGTTTGGTGGGCCTCGCCCTGCTTTTTACCAGCCAGTTTGGCTTCCACCTCGCCGTTCGGGTTCTTCCAAATGCCCACGATTTCGTCTTTCGTTTTGACGACCTCGGGCATAATGTTAGACATTGATTTTGTAGCATACTTGGCGGCTTCTTCGGCTGCCGTTTTAGCGGCTGAAAAATTGCCCCTGACGGCTTCGAAACCGGCCTCGCCCATCTTGACCATCGCCATTACAATGTTCTTGATGTGGTCGAAAACCACGGTAGCAACGCCCTTTATGCCGACGGCGGCCGACGCGAAAACCTTACCCAGGAAGGTAACGGCGGGAATGCTGGCGTTGATCAGATCCAGGATAGCGATAAAAACCGGCCGTAACCCGTCGCCAATGGTCACCATAAGCGCGTCCATGTTATCGGATAGGTTGGACGATTTGCCGCCCAAAGTCTCCATCATTTTGGCATTGGATCCGGCTACGCCCTCCATTTCGCCAAATGCCACCAGGGCGCCGTTTATCGCCTCGGGCGTGTTGGCAACGGTTTGTTGCATCCCCTTGAAGGAAAACGTAACCTGGTCGCCCGACTTTTTGGCGCTGATACCAAACTCCTTTAAGCGCTCGTTTTCGCCGGTCATCGCGTCCAGGGCCGCTTCGGTCAGCTGGTCGAATGTTTTCCCCTGGCTGGCGGCAAGATCCGCCATTGAAAGCATTTCCTTTTGCGACGGCCGTAAACCGCGGTTAACCATTTTTACGTAACCCTCGGTCAGCTCATCGACGCCAAACGTGGTTTCGGCTGCCATTTTCTTGATGGCTTCCAGGCTCTGCCGCGCCTCTTTCTGGCTACCCAGGGCCGTAGTGAGCACTTTGTCGTACTTCTCGAATTGGCTGGTAGTGTTGAAAATCTGCTTGCCCAGATCGAATAGGTACTGGACTACGGCAAGGGCCAAAAACGCATTGAAAGCGCCCTTTACAGTGTTAACCCCGCTGACCATTTTCCCCCAAAGCCCCTGTTTGTTAGGGCTGTCCAGGCCGTCGTTCAGGCCCTTCATTTCCTTGCCGACCTGGTTGAGCCGGTCTTGCACTTCTTTGAGCTGCTTGGATTTGGCGATAAAGTCAGCCGTGCCAGGCGTCATTTTCGAGAGCTCCTTAGTCAGGTTTCTAACCTCGGTTTGCAGCTGCTTGTAATTCAAGCCCGTTAGCCCGATTTCCTGCCGTAATTTCTGTTGCTGGCTAACGTTGTTGTTCAGCTCCTTATTCAGGGCGGCCCATTCCGCCGACCCTTTCGGAACCTCTTTCAGGGCCTTTTCCAGGCTCCTGGATTCCTTTTCAAGGAGCGCCAATTTATTGCGCGCCTCGTCACCCTCGATTTTTAGGGTGATACTGACGGTTTCATTTTGCTGTAACATTTGGTTTGCATTCAATTAGTGGGATCAATACAGGATGCAAGCAAACCAGGGATAGAGGCGCCCGAAAGGACATAAAAAAAGCCACTACAATGGTGTAGTGGCTTTCATAACACGGATTGTAGCGTTTCTAAAATTTAAATATTGGCATTTGACTATTTTGAAACCTAATCCTTGATTCAATTTCTTCTTTTTGCTGCTGAGCCCTTTCGAATATATCTGACCGTAGCAGAAAATACTTCTCCCTTTCCGACTCGTTAACGGATATATTGTCGTGTGTCAAATTTAGTATTTCGACAACTGGGACATAGTCTTTTAATGACAACCGGAATATTATGTCATACTTACCTTTCATCCAACTTACGGTGACAAAATAAACTTGCCATGGCTTACTAAATTGCAACACAGTTGTTCGCAGAACGTGCGCCGACCATGGGGCTAAGCTAGCAGTTTTGCCAAATTTCTCAGTGCCCTTAAGAAATTCTTCCGTGAATTTAGCCTGTTGATGTGGATCTGGGGATCGCTTTGGATAGATTTCACTTTCTTCCATGACAGACGCATTAACATTAAGGATCGGATATTTATCGTCATTTACCAATCCGATTTTCACCTCGTACATAATTGCGTCTTGATTATCCGTCACTCTTACTAATACTCTGGGCATCCCGTTGCCTCCGGCGATTTGTTTCATGGTTTCTTCTTGAATAGTTAACAGCTCGCGTTGACTTTCAAGAAGATTTTCCATTTTTTTAATACTCTCTTGCGCAATAGTTAGCTGATCGGTAGCTTTTTTTAAAATGTCATTTTGGCTCTGAAGTACGCCATCAGTCTTTTGCAACTGTTCCGTGGTGGTCCTCAATAAGGAATCCGTTTGCTGCCCAGATTTAACTGATTGCTTATATTGGACAAATGCGCTAACAAATAGTAGAGTAGCTCCCATCCATCCGACAAATAAGGCAATTAGTTCTGAAGTCACTTTTTTAGGAAATTTCATGAAAGATTTACAATAATCTTTCAAATTTAAACTTTAATTAATAAACACTGAAATTCCTTTTCCACCGGCAATTCGCCACTGATCAGGGCGACCATGTAATTAAGTCCGTTGTAATGGATCGGCTGGGAGAAATCCAGGGTGGCCAGGTCTGTTTCGTTGAGCGTAAAGCCTTTTTCCAGATAGAACATTTCCCGGCGCATTTGCTCGATACGGGACCAACTTGTGGCCGCAATCCCAGTCGGGCCGGTCAAATACAGGCTGATCCCACCCGACTCGGGGCTGGCCAGCGGAACGTCTTCGGTTATACCGTGCCAGAATAACAGGCGTGGCGCGGTCGTTACGGCCAGTTGGTTAAACTCTGTCGTAACGCCGGTTTGTTTGGCAACCGGTAGGCCCGATTCCTGGTCTACCAAAAACGTGGAAAGCGAGAAAGGGACTTTCACCAGGTCGATGGCGTCGGTGCCCAGGTTCCCGTCGGCTGGCGTGAAATAGTCGGCCATCGCTTCGGGTTTGTCCTTCATTAAGCTGTCGCCACCGTCCAGCTCGAAGGCCAGTTGTAAGCGCCGTTTGAATTCGTTGTATTTGTTGTGCCCTGGCGTAGCTTTCAGTGTCCAGTCTCTCACCGGCGGCACGTCCAGACATGGTTCCCAAAAGTCGATTTCCAGCCGCTTGTTTGGCGTGTCGAATTTGTAGCGAAGGTTAGCGACTTTTCGCAGCTCCAAAATGAATTTACCGATTGTCCAGGCCGGAACGTGCCGGTTAACGGTCACCACCTGATCGCCATCCAGCGCCCGCCAGTTGGTTAAAATCAGGGTTTGCCAAACCGGATGCGAGAGGAACGAACCTGATATGCTCACGCCGGTGAGCGCGGCGATCCGGTCTAACAAAAACCCAATAAATAGCATTGGGACTTTCGGGCCGCTGGCCGTATATGCCGCCCCGTCGTACTCGTTCACAAAGCCGGTGTATGGCGGGGAAAGCGCCCAGCCATTGGTTCCGTAATAGTCAGGATTGAGCATGGAAGGGAAACAAACCGCATTTTTACCAGCGACCTGGACGGCAGCCGTAAGCACCTGGGGCAGCTCGACGGTGCCCAGGTCAAGTTCAGTCAGCGGCAGATCGGAAAACGTCCCGAAAAAGCGGCCCAAATCGTCGCCCGCTTCCAGCTGGTAGCCGGTTTTCGGGTTCCCATTCTTCACATACGCTTTGCCCTGGTAGACCAAAGCACCATTATTGATCACTTCGCACAGGTATTTATACAAGTCGTTGCCCACCTGCGGCATTTCGCAATATTCGAAAATGCGCTGATTTCGGGTTGAAAAAGGCAAATTGGGGATACTGGCCACGCTGTTGGGGATCTGCTCATAGGTCAGATGCGGGTTTACCAGGTTGATGGGCATTTTCGGGGCCTCGCCCAGATCCAGGGCCTGGCCGTCTATTCTGATTTCGGTATACATAGGGCTACGCTAAAACTACTTCAATGGTCAAAGGTTCGTCGGCGCTGTTGATCTGCACATCTTCCAGGATGTAAAAACCAGGCGCTGAAATGGTAATTTCTTTGTTTTTGCCTACTGCCTTCAACTTGCAAGCCTGGAACGGGGAATTATTGTATTCCACCTCAAAAACAAGGTTTTTAACGCCGGTTACCACGGTTGTATCCGACTGGCGGGGCACTGGCGGATCCTGGCCAATCGTATTTACCACCATCACGCTGCCGTCTATCCGCATATCGACCACCGGCCCGTATTTGCCCGTTGCTACCACCTTTAAGTCGGTGTTCATCGGGATTTTATGGAAAATCGCCACGTGAACCGGCACGTTATTGATTTCGCAGGTGCCGTGCTGGTTGGCATATTCCTGGGTGTTGTAGGTTTTAAATTTCGCTTCGGCCAGCGCGTCGGCATCGCCTGGCATTTCGCCTCCAAAGCTTCCGGCCGGGATGGTAACCACCGGCGCGGTGCCCAGGAAACCGTCACCGCAACCGGCTTTTTTAAAGTCGATGGCCCTGGTAATAACCTTGCTCGGGTACGGCGTGGATCCAGGCACAATTGACAGCTCGCGCCACGGCTGGATATAGTCGGGATCCCCTGGAATGTTGACCTTAACCGCGTAAGGAATCACTTTGCTGCCGTCATCAGCATACACCTTTTGCAGGCGCTCCCAGGTGAGCTTCCCCGTCCGTTTGCCTACCTCGTTCAGTACAGCCCTGGATGATACACCCACCCACTTGGTCGCGCGGGCCGGGATCGGTGCCGCCGCTGGCATGCGGCTATAATTCTTGTCAGAATACGTGCGCTGAAACTGGAAAACCTGCTCGACCAGGCCCGGCCGGTCTTGCTGGTATTTCAAATTTGAAGTAATCAGGTTAAGCGCTTCAAAGCCGTAGTCGGTATCCAGTAGCACCACTTCGGCCACCATCAGCTCACGCAAATAATCGGAGTAATATTCAATATCCCGCTCAAAAAGGCCGGTCGAAAACTGAATGCCCGAATTCTCGGTTACGCCGATCACTTCCAGCTCGGAAAAGTCCAGGCCCCTACCGGCCGGGCGTTCCTTGCGGGTCGTGGCTTTGGTTACATCCGTTTCCTGGCTTGCCTTACCCAGCACGCGCAGGGTATCAAATCCGCCCAGGGAATTTGAGAAAAGTACAAACCGCTCAAACTTATGTTTGCGTCGGTCGATCTTATAGGCTCGGATCTCGGTTAACCGCCGGTTTTGACCGTCAGAGAGCCATATTTCGTAATTGGTGACATCATCGCCCAGGCCCAGGGCCGTAGCGCCCACAGCGGCGCAAATAACCTGGTAGGGCCTGACGCCTTCAATAGTCGATACGGTGAAAATTGACTGCTCGCCGGTTTTTACCGTCGCCCTGACCCGTAAACTTACCACCTCGGAGAATGGCGACATATTCAGCAGGAAATACAGGAATTCGGGCTGTCTGGGGCTTACCTGCTTATCGTCGAGCTGCCAGGTAAGGAAACGGCGCTTTTCGCTCTGAAAACGCGAGAAAAACGAGTGCTGATACCCGACAAAATCCCGCTGGGCCAGCCCCGCCCGGATGGCGTAACGGGTCGGTAATGTCCGGTCTAATAGCCCCGGTTCGATCTTTTCGCCGATCTGATAGGGCGCCGTAAGCGTCGCTATCGCAGTCAGGCCCACCATGCCGCGTTCCGGCAAAGTAATGGTGAGCTGGCCAGCCAGGATTTCTTCCAGGCGGAACGAGCACCCTTCGTACACCTGGGCGCCGCCAATACTGGTCGGCGGCTTTTCCCGGCCCTCCAATGTCAGCATGGTTTCAAATACGGGCGAAAGCGGGAATTCCGGCATTTTCAGATCCAGGTAGTAGCGCATCCCGGCCCGATCCGGGTATAGCTCCGGATCCATTGCCGGGATAATGTGCTCTATTTCGTTTCTAACCAGGTCAGCGTCCGACCAGGTTAGCCCCTCTTTAAGTAGGTCGATATTCATGTGGTTGCAGAATTAAATTTTGTTTATCAGCGCGATATCGGCGCGCCGGCCGAAATATTCTTTGCCTACTTCCGATCTTCCAGCGCTTTTTTCACTGTGTTCAGCGCGGCCTGGGCGGCGGCGGCCTGGATATTTACCTCAATCTCGCCGTAGATCTCTTTCATGTAGTTGCGGATATACCAGCCGCGCCCTTTGCGGCTGATCACCGGCTGATAGAGCCGCGACCGCGCAATGGCCCAGGCAAGCTGGCGGACGGCTTCGGCCTTTTCCAGGGGGAAACTGCCATTTTTACGGCCAGATATGAATTTGAAGGGCGTAAAGCCCGGTATTTGTCCGTCCATACCTTTCTGCACGAACTTGGCGATTTCATCGACGGGCGCCTGCTGCTTATAGGTCATTTCCTGCAAATCCTTGAAACGGCCGTACATTTCAAACTGCATCGCCATTTCGGTAACCCAGGCCGTGTTATTCTGGCGTACCTCCCGGAAAAGTGAACTTTTGAGCGCCCCGGTCATTACCAGGCCCTCTTCGGCCAGCTTTTCTTCCAGCTGCTGGATACCGCGCCCGCTAATCTGGTTGGTGATCTCGCTAACGGCAAGCCAAATGGTGTCGTAGTCAATATCCGGCGACCAGCTTACAAGCTCACTCATGACCCGATCAGACTGTTTGTGCTGGTGATCATCGTAACAACGGCGTAATACCCCACCGCGCCGTCGGACCCGTATTCAAACGGGGCCAGCTTGTAGTAAAGCTTTTCCAGGCGGAAAATGCGCTGCTTGGAGTCACGACGTATCCCGCGCAGGATCCGCCAGGCGGCCAGCTGGGCTTTCTTGAATGCGGCCATACGGCCGTCGTGCGACTTGTCATTAGCATACAGGATACAAAACCCAACTTCCTGCTTCGCCTCGAAATTGTGCATCTCGTTGTCATCGCCCGTAATCACAGGCATCAGCATGGCCAGGGCCGGGTAGCTGAACTGGTTGGTTTTGGCCACCTCGTTAAACCGCTCCATTTCAAAGGGGCTATTCGAGGTTTCCAAAACAAAGGAATGTAGTTCGGGATCCTGGTTAACCAGGCCGTTAAAGTAGCCTTCCAGGCTCACAATATCGGATTGTAAAGGCGTTACGCTCATAGTTTGGCTGCTTTCCAAAAGTCCTTCCAGATCCATTTCATTAGCTGGCCACCGGCGGTAAACGAGCGGTGCGAGGTGGCCCTGACGCCGCATTTAAAGAGCGAGTACGGCAACAAAACAATAAAAATGCAGCTAGCCAGTGCTACCACAATGCCCACCAGTAGCCATTTGACCAGGAAGCGCAAAGCCTGGTAGGCCAGCTCCAAAAGTGAGTAGGCCAGCGCGGCCAGCGTCAGGCCCAGGGCTTTAAAAAGACTTTTGATTTTCATTGTACAGATTAGGTTTATTGCTGGTCGCCAGGATGGCCGCCAGCGTTCAATAATGCGGTAAAGAACTATCAGCGCAATGGTCAGCAAAAAGACAAAAAGGCCGGTTGTGGCTTTCATTGTAAATTGGAGGTTGCAGCCTGCTGGCCGGTTGGGTTTTCGTCCAGGGTGGTCATTTCAACGTCAGTAAAATGGTACTCCATTTCTTCCAGGTCATAGCCCATTATTTCCAGCGCGGCGTCTAGCGGCCCTTTCAGTAACCGGCGGTAGGATGGCGTCATATACCGGACGTGGTACATGACCGAATGCATTAGCTCGGATCCGCTGCCGCCCAGTTTGTCGCCTTCGGCCACGCCCGCCAGGCTCGGCAATATCCCATGTCCCTGGGCCTGCTTTACGCCCGCCTGCTTGATCAGGTTCATATAGGCATCGTCGGTCATTTTGTTTTCAATCGGCGTTATCCTGATCAGCTTCCGGTCGGCTTTGACACCGTCGCCCATTATGTTCCCGATCAAAACCAGGGCTTTGTCCGCATTGTTGACGCCGGAAAGGTAATCATCCATGCGGGCCATAAATTCGTCCTTTCTGGCCTCGATTTTCTCCTGCATTTCCGGGTCTTCCACATCGTCGCCTTCCAATAGGAAATAACTTTCGTCGATCTCGATTAGTAGCTTTACGTTGTACCCGTTGGTAAGTCCAGCCTCATGGTAGGCAGGCGTCATATTGTCTACCTTCGTCCAGGTCTTAGTTCCCCACCAAAGGCCCTGGTTATAGAAGTCCGCCCCGATTTGCGCCTTTTTGAGCACTATGACGCTTTCGAGCCATTGGGTGGGGTTTTCCATGTCAAAGATGGGAACCGAAAAGGTATCCTCCTTTTTGACGGCCGAACTGGTGCCAAAATACGGATTGATCAAAACGCGCTCGATGGCCCCGCCTTTGGCCGGTTTTGCAAACCGTACTTTGTTGGGCTGGATTGTCTCGAGAGCCACCTGGCCGTCGTCCTGGATGGACACGCGCACAAAAGCCATTTCAGCAAAATGTAGGCTCAATGCGGCTAGTTCCAGGTATTTGGAATAGATCTGCTTTTTACGGAACCAGCGTTTCAGCTCCTTATTGTCCACCAGTAGCCGCTCTTCCTTGCCTTCGGCTGTAACCACGGTTTTCATAAGCTTGGCGCCTGCTCCCAGCATGAATTCTTTAGCCTTGTCCATCAGTTGGGGTTTACTGGGCGATTCCCAGCAAAGGCGGAGCATTTCCAGGGCCTGTTTGTCGTCCTTTCCCCACTTCACCCACTCAAAACCAGCCTTTGCCATCGTCGCGCTTTCGCCACTGGTCGCGGTGGCCACGTCGATAACCGGGTTTGTAAACTTTACCGTGTGCTCGGATTTGGCCAGGTGGTAAAGGTTCTTTTCGATTTGTCTTACCATGTCAGTAATTTTTATGAATAATTCGGATCCAGTTGTTTGTCCTAGGCAAGCGGATTGCGATTAATAGCCGGTTTCGCAAAGTGAACGGACGTGCCAGGCCGTCGATGTCCTCCAAAAGCACAGATCCTTTTTCGATCAGGTCGTACCGTAATTTTCCTTTCGTGCTTTTTCCTTCAAACCGCTTTCCGGATTTGCCCAGGTTGTGTTTGATTCCAAAGCTTCCGTCCGTCTTGCGGTATTTCAGATCAAAACCACGGCTGGCCGGGTCGTGTAGGATCTTCCAAAAAGTGTCAATGCTGATTGCTTCCATGCTGCGAAACTATCCCCACGCGCAGGCGCTCGAAAAGACAGAAAAAACGCCCGAAAAGGCTTCCAATTTTTGTTTTTGGGCTTCGGCTGATTCCCAGGCACTTGGGAGCCGGAAACCTGGTGACGGGCATTTTAATTTCCAAAACTCCCCCAGGCAAGGCGGCGCCCTTTCCATTTCCGGTAATTACCGCGAGACAAATTTTCCGAATATCTTAAAGGGGTTTCGGTACTGGTGGCAGTCCGGCAGGGGGTGCGGGGGTGTCACCCACCACCCAGGAACCGCATGCTGGATCCTTTCGCTTTATTCTTCTGCGATTCGCTCGAATATTTGTAGTAAACGATGTAGTCGAAGCAATCACTTAGGTGAGTTGCATACTCTTGCTGTATGCTTGTCTTGCCTTCGCTCGACTTGTCTTTCTTATATTCAGCTAACACAGGTGAATTCTGCATGGAGATGATCAAAGCTTTGCAGGTGTTCTGGTTGATGCGCACGCGTGGCAGCATGCTGGATCCTTCGGCCAGTATGCGTTCGATCAGGGCGAACCGATCCTTATGTTCGGGGTTGGCTTTCAATACCCGCATGTACACTTTCCACCCCAGGCGTCGAAGCTCGGCGGCCACCTGGTTAAACATTGGGATCTTTGAACCAGCGCTTTTAGAGCTGGCCGACGCATCACCATATACGATAATGTGCCGCTTAACCTGGTCTGGGTAGGCGTCGTGTATGGCTATGGCCAGCGTCTCGGCCAGGGTCTTGTCCTCCTTCGCCTGCTTCACATACACGTTATCCAGGATCTTTAATTTGCCGGGCACTTCCTGGCAAATGATACCACAACAGATATAATTGTTAAAGTCCAGGCTAACTTCCAGCGCCTTGTTCGGATCGTAATCCCGGAAGGTAGGCAGCCAAATACCATCTGCATTTTGGTCATAATCAAACAGGGCACTGGTGCAATGCCTTTCCGTATCGAATGAAGGGTAATAGCAATTGGGCAACTTCCGCAAACGCTCGTTCAACACTTCCACGCGGAAAACCAGCGGCTCGGTGTTTTCCTCCATGTTGCTGATATATTCCGGGCTTAACGTCGGGTTGTCGTGGGCCGTCCCCTCCAAGAAAAGATACTTGTCGGGGTTCTCCTTCATTAACTCCTCTGTCTTGAATACCCACTGCCCCGCCTGCATCCAGGGGTTAGATGTGAAGTCATAGAAGGCATTATGCAAGGGGTTGTCTTTGAACCGCCAGCTATTGGCCCGGTAAAGGGTGGCCATCAGAATTTTGGAAACCCATTCGGATTTAAAAATGGCCGATTCGTCAATTAGCCCCCCGTCAAAATTGTGCCCCCCGGTTTGTATCGGGCTTTTCGAAGGAAAGAAGCTGCAAACAAAACCCGCTGTCAAAAGTGATACAATGGTTGTAGCTCTTCGGGGCCTTGTAGGGTTTTGGCCAATCTTTCGGCGGCTCTTTGAACAGGACGTAATTCCCGAACGGGTTAACCTTTTCGTCGTACTCATACCAGCCCAAACCGCCCCAGGCGTCGGCGCTATCGGTGAGCACAATATCCAGTAGCTGTTTGAAGGTTCGCCCAGCCAAAAAGAATTTGGCCTTGGGTAATAGCTTGGCAATGTAGGCCACGCAAACCAGCAAAGTGTAGGTTTTCCCAAATGCCCGCCCGGCCAGTAGCGTTTTCCGTTTGGCCGGGCTTTTCAAAAATATTTTCTGCTTTGGTGACAGGAAAACGACGTTTGCCTTTTCTGCCAGCTGCATCATTCTGGCTTTATCCAGCCTGGCTTTCGTCTCCGGTAACATCGCTGTATTTGGTGTCTTCTATTTCACGGTACATTTGAAGGGCGGCTATATCATCGGTGAAAATGATATTCGGGGCCACCTTGTATTTGTTGGGGTTCTCGACTTTATCCTTCTCCATCAGGCCCCGGATTTTCGCGGCTTTCATGCGGATATTGGCCGCCTTGTCCAGGATGTTGGCAATTTGCTCCTGGCGGTCAGGGTCGATTTTGTAGACTGGCTCCCCGTCTTTGTCGTAGGATAGCACTTTGTAGTCCCCTATAACTTTGTTGGCCATCTCTTCCAAAGTGAAGGCCATTTCTTCCAGGCGGACGGCGTGAACCTGGCGCTGGGCCAGCTTCTTCGCATTATCGAAATCCAGGGCGCCAAAGATCTGCTGGCAGCCGTTCACCACGTTGTAGGCCATCGACTGGCTCAACCCTCCGACCGGCGGCGGGCTGTGCATCAGCGATTCTACCACCTTCCGTTCGCTCATGCCGTCCAGTAGCAAGGTGAAGGCGAAGAAATAGCGGTCGAAGTATTTTTTATCAGCTTCGCCCAGCTCGGTACCGGTCTGGATGTGATCCCGGTATTTTTGTAGTTTGTCGTCTTTTACGATCAGCTGCATGGCTCGTTTGCTTTTTTATTGCAAGCTGGCCACCTGGTCGCACCGCCGAAAGGACATAAAAAAAACCGGCGCTGGGCACCGGTTTTACTTTCAATACAAAATCTTCACATTTAGGACCCTCTTAATTCTGCACGGTTTAATACCGCTCAATACCATGTACCTTTATCGTCTTGGATTTCGTACCATACTTCAACAATATTGTTCCTGATACACTCCTGGGATTCAAATTATTATGCTTGGTGAGCGTAAGACTAATGCGATAATCTCCTTTGGGCGTTTTCTGCACAAACTCGTCCAAAGTTGCATTTTGCTGCTTTACAGTTCTAACATGCTTGAAGTAGATAAATTTGTCACTTTTGGTCTTCTTCTGAATCATCGCAGTCTTTTTGTGACTCATTACAAAAATATACTTCTCTTTTTCTAACGGAACTGTATCATACGTTAAAAGAATACCGTTGTCAGTTTTGAATGTAAAAAAAGTCGATATACTCAAGATCAAACAAGGGATCATTTTGTGCCGGTGCTCGGCCTTGACACAAAATGAATATCATCAGAAGAGTGAGTGCATTTTTCATGTTATCAGTTCACTAGTTCATCTCAAATAATGTTATCTGCTTAACACCTTTTTTTTGGTTATTAGGATTCGGAGGCGAGAAATCACATCTACCAATACAACCAATACCTGTCCAAATCGTAGCATGGCCAGATGCCTGATAGCCATCCTCACCTTTATTGATTGGCTCCATAAAATATGCACCTTTTTTCCCACTTAATTTCCCTGCGAAAGAAACGCCGTAGTCTCCCCCATCGTCAGTATCTAATATAGTTTTAGGAGCAGACTGGTACTTTATCATCATATAGGTAAATAGCTGCGCCTGACTAGTGAAATAATTTTTCCCATCGGCTCCCTTCACCGTCCAATTGGTTTTTGGTATCTCGTGATACGGGCCGGAATAGTTCAATGCTCTTGATATACGTAGTGCGCATGCATTTTTATAGACCTCTGGTTTTTCCAGATGAAGTTCCAGCACCCTTCCCCCGATAAGATTGTAAACATCGTTTGCAGGCATGTCAGCCGCTGTATTGTTAGGATTCTTTGGATAAGCAGCATAAAAAGCACTGTAGGACGGTAGGGGTATCGGTTGGGTCGTAGCAAACAGAGTTGCAGCCTGCCACCACAAATCCATAGGGTCTCCTTCATCGAAAAACAAATGCGGTTCAGCCGAAGGTGCAACAAAATTCATGTTAATTCCACCTCCGTTGTACGGAACGGGAGTAATGGTTTGACAAGGAGGGAGTTGAGTAGACGGAACTGACGTGCCGGGGGGAATAGTTGGGTCGCAATTCGGCACGTAGTTGCCGGTACCGCCACCAGTTCCGCCCCCGCCGCCGCCGGTAGCCCAACCAGCATAATTGTGGTACAGCCCACCTTCGGAGCCCCATCCGCCAGTACCTGCGGTTCCTGTTGCACCACCCCAAGGATCCTGCCAATCCCAAACATAAAAATCTTTGCAGTAAGTGCTAGCGCATTGATCGGCGCTTTGATTCTGATTTAAAGGTGTTCCCAAAGCGAACACTCCACAAGGCCCTGTTGTTGTTACGCACATGCGGTATTTGATAACCCCAAAGTTCTCCCGCCCATTTTTTGCAGAATCAGGCAAGGGTGGCAGATTAACTATTGTAGTGGTTTTCACCGTTCCATCCTTCAGGTATGTGTATAATTTTCGATCCTTGCGGTCTAAGGAGTTCACCAAAATTTGTCCTATATAGGTTCGTTGGTCACTTTTGAACCACTCCGCATCAGGCATTAATGTAACGTGCTCTGTTTGGACTTCCTTTTTACTATTCTTGAACATAAATAAGTAATTCAGCTGATCAAAAGTTAGGTAGCCTGCGCCTCCTGGGGCCGTGATAACCTCCATATTTGACTCAAGTGGAACTACAACAGCGTCCCCATAGGTTGACTTCCGATTGTGTGCTTTTGCCCATACCGGCGTTCGCTTCCGTTTTCCCGTTGAGTCTCGACCGGACAGACGTGCATTGAAATCACCGCTAAATCTCGCAGTTGAATTAAAATATTCGCGGGCTTCTGCAACTGAAAGGTTGTACTTTGTTGGTTCCTTAAAATCGAGAATGTCTTTTTGACAGCCAAAAAGCATAAGAACCATTGTGGTAGTGAGCAACATTCTGGATCTCAAGCCAGGTGAGAGCTTTTTCATAAGAGATACTGATTGATGAGTGGAAAAAAGGAGTTGCTGGTATCAAATCGACACTGTGACAAAGCATCAAGATATCCGATCTTAAATTATACTTTCTAATTCATTACCGAATTAACTTTTATATCCAGAAACGCATTTTTTCGACAAATACCAGAAATAATTAGACGAATTGATTGTTTTATTCGATCATCGGTTTCACTTTTCGACAAATAAAAGCCTGGCCAGCACTCGACTGACCAGGCGCAAAAACGGGTGCTGGGTTATTACAACCGGAAGTAACCAAAAATTACCGCTTAATCAAAATGCAGCGTTTCGCCCGGCAAGTGTGTGTATTATTGTACGCTTGCGGTTAATACGCAAATAACGTTGAGTAATAAACCAAGAAGCCGGTGGCAATGCCACCGGCTTCTTTTGTCTAGTCATGTTCGTCGTAAACTTCAATCGGAGTTTAACACTCGATAATCAAATTGCGCGGGAAGGATGGATGCAGGGTATATGCCTGTTCCTTTACTGTCTAAGGTCTTACTCAATGTAAAGCCGTTTCTAGCAAATGCGGCAATTTCACGAAGCTGAAAAAACCCAACCCCATAATTCCCAGAACAATTAAAGTCCAAGTCTTCATTTTCTCTTGGCTAATCGGAGTTTCTTGATAATGCTCTAATCGCCTCAGAAGAAAATAAATAGCTAGGATGTACGGTGCCCAAAATAACGGGAACAGGAAAAGTTTGTCAAACAAAAAATCCTTGGATCGGGGCATGATCGTAAAATCTTCTGACAGATAAACTTTCAAAACCACTTCAGCGCAGCCTAGCAATGAAAAATAGTAAAAAGAAAATAGGAAAAAGAAAATTGACCCGTAACGAAATCTTGTCATCGGCCCTCTTTCTATCCCCCGAGTGTAAAAGAAGTCTCTCAGCGCAATGAATAGTCGCATTTATCTAATCTTAACGGAACTGATGAAAATCCCTTCGAATATAAGGTCAAAGTAGTTCCTTTGCAACACCCATGCCTATTGATACCGTGGCGGCAGCCGCCCCCAGCCAAAAGAACTCGAACACAAAGGCGGTTGCACCTACTCCCCAAATAATAGCCTTAGCCTGATCCCAGGTGCTCATATTGTTCCAATTCAGACCAGCGTCACTATATGCGATAAACACTTCCCGGCCATCGAGCACAACCCCTACAAGACCTACCCTTTTGCCAAAAATAACCGCTTCTGGAAAGTATGTTTTAAGTGGTGCCCCGACTACATTCGCTAATGCTTCAGCTTTTTGGATACTCCAGTCAAGTATGCTAACTGCTGTACCAGTTGCCGACAAAAAGTCTGCAAGCCTGCCATTTAACAAGGCTCTCTGACTTCCATTGCTGGTTAACGCAGGGCCAATCTGGTAGTTTGGCCGTAGATACGTTTCAGTTCCTGTCTCAGTACCGTCCATGACTCCGCCCGTGCCACCATAGTATGGGCCACCATTCGTACTGACTCCTGCCCCGATTGACGTACCAGGGGCAGCACCGTTGCTGCAAGAATACCGGTAGGATTTATGGAGATAGACTACCCATCGATAGGTTCCATCTGGATTCACGAATACTTCTACTCGTTGGGAAATATACTCGATAACATAACATCCAGACGTTCTTAGGTTTTGGCTTTCTGGAGCATAAATCTCAATTTTACGGCCATTTCTAAATGTAATGATCTCTGAAGGGGTGTCATCCCAATCTGCCCTAATGATAACTCCGTCCAGTTCCGATAAATCTAACCTTTTACCGTTCTCCCTGACTTTGTTATGATTATAAGCAAGTTGAACCAAGTATGCTTCGGTCTTATTCTTCACCTTAGTTACCACCATACCCTCGATGACAGGTTGAGTAAGGTATTGAGCTAGTTCTTTTTTCCAGGGTGCATTTTCTTCAACAATTAATGCACCCGGGCGCACTTCATCTTCGTACTCAACGGGGACCCAAACAAACTCCCTGTTCCTATCGTCCTTCTTTTTCTTCGCCTTTTCAAGGTTTACTTTCCGTTTGCACGATTTGCCGCTAGTTCCCTGCTCACGAAGCCCTTCGAACTTGGGAAGGTATTCATTTACAACATACTTTGAAATACTCCCGGTTTGCTGGACAGCCGACGGATGAAATTAAGTTTAATTAGGATGCTTTTGCATTGATCTGGAAAAACAATTCATCGGGAATGTACCCGGTTCCTGTGTGTTTGCGTCGACGGTTGTAAAATTCCACATATGCTTTTACTCCCCGATACAAATCCATCCCGCCATTTGGAGGATTTAAGTATATGTACTCTTGTTTGAGCGACCTCCAAAATCTTTCGATGAAAACATTGTCTAGGGCCCGTCCTTTTCCGTCCATAGAAATTTGTATCCCTTTCTCTAAGAGCGGCTTAATAAAACCCTGACTTGTGAATTGGCTACCCTGGTCGGTATTGAATATTTCGGGCTTTCCCTGTGTACGGATCGTATCCAAAAGCGTTTCCCGGCACCATTCCATACTCATTGTATTGGAGATACTCCATCCCACAATTCGACGGCTGTAAACGTCAATAATGGCGAACATGTACATAAATCCTCTGAACATTGGAATATAAGATATATCGGCTTGCCAGACCTGATTGGGGCGCTCAATCTTCAACCCCTTCAGCAAATATGGATATTTGTAATCTGTTGGTTTGGATTTGCTTAGATTGCGCTTGGGATAAATTGTGCGCAAATTCATAAGTCTATAAAGTCTTCTCACCCGCTTCACACCAACAGGATATCCCAGTCCGATCAGGTAATCACGCATGCGTTCTACGCCATAAAACGGGCACTCTAGAAACTGGCGATCAATGGCCTTCATCAATCGCTGGTTTAACAGAGACTGACCTCTCGGCTTAAAGTAATAGCTACTACGCTGTAAACCAATCAATTTGCACTGTGCCGAGACGCTTAGCTCAGGGTACTCAGGGGAAACAAGTCCGCGTTTCTCCATAACACTCATTTCCCCAAGACCTTTTTTAAAAAATCGACTTGGACTTGAAGTTCACCGATTTTAGAATACAATTCCTTCTCTTTTGTGTTTTCGGATTCATTACCAGTGGTGGGTGCCTCTTTACTGAAAACTAATTCAGCCTTTTCCAGAAACTCTCGCTTCCAGGCAGCTATCTGTGTTGGATGAATCTCGTACTTGGAGGCCAATTCCTGCACGGTCTGAACCTCTTTAATCGCTTCAATAGCCACTTTGGCTTTGAAGCTCGCACTGAATTTTCTACGTTCCTTTTTCATAGTCAGCTACTAAGTTAGAAATTTAAGCAGCTGTCCAGATTTCTGGGAGTATTATACTTCTTGGCTTCTGCAAGCGAAATGGTCTCCATTTCATTTTCGCCGACAATTCCATCGATTACATCTTTTCCACAGCTGAACATCGAAAAGCCGGCCCCCATCACAGTTAGGTTTCGCAAAAATTCTTTCCTTTTCATTTGTTTAAAGTTGTTTAATAGACTAAGAATTATGACCACTCGTGAAGTTAATATTGCTACCCCAATACACGCAATAGTGGAATATTCTGGAAACACACATTTCGACGAATGCCCGCAGTTTTTCGACAAATTGAATTTAACTAATGATAAATAGGTCCCTTAACGGTTCTTCCGTCTGACCTCCCTTGACGGTTCGCAGCTCTGTGCATAATTGCTTCACTGTAAGGTATTCTTGGTACTGTTCTTCCTCCCAGTCACGATACCTTTTGTAAGAACCATGAATCGCGATTTCGTCAGCAATTTTGCGTATTATTGAGCTCATTAAATTAGTTTGTTAAGTGTGAACAATTGGCAGACGATTCTCCACAACAGATTTATTTAATTAATTCTGACTTTAACGAATTCGTCTAGTCAGATCTCTAGAATGGTCAATGTTATCGTCCCAAAAGCGTCCGTTTTTTTGCCAATGCCTCTCGCCAGATCTTACCGGCGTCAGGCCCCATTCATCTGGCATAATTTGCTCGATTAGCCAGCGGTCGCCGTTCCGGCTCTCCCAGACCTGGCCAGGCTTAATTTCTTCCATCATTGAGCATTAAAATGGTAAATCGTCGTCTGACTTTTCCGCACTTGGCGAGGCTGGAACCGCTGGCTGGGCTGCCGGTTGGCCGCTGCTCTGTCCATTATTCCCAGCTGATAGCAATTGCACTTTCTCTGCGTTAACCGTGAGATCCGCGAAATGCGCGCCGGTTTGCTCATTCCGGCGAACCTGTACGCCTAATTTGCCCTGTACGAATACTGACGTGCCCTTTTTTAGGTATGGTAGCAAGCTCTTTTGCGTCAGGAACACTGAAAACCAGTCGGTATTTTCTTTCGTCTCACCGTTGCCGGTTTTGAACTTCTCGGAAACGGCCACTGAAAACCTTACAAACTCATTTCCGTTATTGCTGTGCAGGGTTGCGTCGCGGCCAATGTTGCCGATAATCTGAATTTGCTTCATTGTCTTGTTATGGTTAAAAATTAAGTGATTATGCAAATGCTTTAAAATCCTGATCGGCCCACGGCGTTAGTTTCCCCAGGTTCACCAAGTTGACAAATCGCCTGATCTGGACATACTCCACCTTCTCGTCATGAACCGAAAGCAGATCCAGGGCCTCACGGTGATTCCGCCCGGTTTCTGGCTTGTCCCCGCTTCCGTAGTAGAAACCCAGGACTACTAGCAGGCGCCCGCTGGGATCCGTCCACCGGCTGAATTTCTGAACAAAGAAGCGGTCGACGTTAACCGGCAGCACTTCGTCGATTGTTGTATTTTCCTGTGAATTCTCCATGATTAGAAAAAAAATTTTTTTTTGAGTTTTAAGGGGTCTGTTTCGTTCTACACCTACACTTTTTTGTAACACACTGAAAAAGAGTGACGTATATCCGTTAAAACTGTAGAACGGCTCGTTCTACACTTTCTACAAATTCTACATTTCTACACTTTTTCTACGCTTTTTCTACAAAAAATATACACTATACATATTGATAATCAGATACTTATACTCTTTTGTAGAATTGTAGAAAGTTTTTGGTTTAAATCCCTAGCGCTTTTTTTTGCTTAAATCAGTTGTTGGAACCGGTGCGCTTTTCCAAATTCAGCCCAAAATTTTTAGTTAATAGACTGTATTCCAATACACAAGATCCAGGCTGTGGAATTGTTTTTGCAATGCTGGTACCGCTTCCGTCATTTGCGAATCTGACGGGCTTTGAAAGGTCTTCCCAGTCGTTGACACCGGCCAGTGTAGAAAGCTCCGACTGAATTGTATCCCGATCGGGCGGGCTTTTGTGAAAAGTGAGTCTATACTTCTGCGAAAACAAATTGTACAATTTCCGGAAATTCAACATGATTTGGTTTCCGTGGAATCGAAAGTGCAGTTCCTCATGTATCTGGTGGCTTTCAAATAACATTTGGATCATTTCGAAGAACTCGGCGATAGCCTTGCTTTCATTCTGGATACGGAACTGGCGGGTGATAAACTTCTCGCCGATCTCTACGAACCCCTCCAAGATTTCGCGTTCGTCAGTTGTTTCCAACGGTAACATATTGATCAGGCCCATGCAGTGCAAAGTGTACGGGGCCGCCATAATCTGGGCCATGTTGGCAAACAACCTTTCCGGCACGGTCTGCCCCTTAAATTGGTTTTTGAGCGCGTTGTAAAGGCGGTTGTAACTAATTGCATAGTTATCGTTAGCCTCCAACACCTGGCGGTGTTTTAACAGCTCGATAGTCATCTGGCCCAGCCCGCCGTCCTCGATCTCGCCCAGGGCATTGTAGGCCCGGATTTGCGTTTCTACCTTCTTCTGATCGGAAATAGGGATAAATACGCAACGGGAAAAGAATATCTCATTTTCTGGCAGGTAATTACTGGTCAGCGCCAGTGCGCTATGAATTTCGACGGTGGCCGTATCAATTGAATTAAAATCGGTGGTGGACTTGTGGTAGCCGTCGTTGTCGTAGGCAGCCTGCAAAAGCCCTTCATTTGGCAGCTCGTTGTGAAATTCATCAAACCAGATAATGGAATTACTCGTCTGGCTCATAAGTTTCACCAGGGCCGCGTCCGTGTTCTTTGATTTGAGGTTTACGCCTTCCTGCTTCCGGCCGAATGCCGCCGTCAGGATCCTAACCATAGAAGATTTTCCAGTACCGGCGCCACCCTTCAAAAACAGGATCGGAGAAAAATTTTTGTGTTTCAGGCCAATATCCCGGAATAGGCTGAAAATGTAAAAACAGACGGGAACGAATGCATTTTCATACAAATGACAGGTCGCATACAGGTTCCAAAACTTTGCAAACGAAATGTCCTGATCAGTCAGCGTGTAGCGTAACTGACGTTGTTTTGCCTGCTGTGGGATAGAAAGGTGCAGCCCGTTAGCCTGGACTATGCCGAAGCTGTCAGGGGCCATCATCTCGTTTGTTTTCAGGTTCAATGCCTTGTTGGCAAAGAAATAAACCTTGCTTTCCGGGTGGAACCCGTAGCGGACTACTTTCATAGCGGTAGCGAAATTGGTTTTGGTGAATAGGTAACTGTGTAATTCGTCCAAGTGACCGTCCTTAATTTTGAACCCCAGGCGTTTGGTGGCCAGCGTATTTTTAAGCTTCCGAGCGCTGCAAAAATCGTCGTGGATAACCTCCATAAATTCCGACTCTCCGTTATTCTTGCGGATCTCCAATACCCAGGTTACGTTCTCCTGCTCGTCTTCGGTGCGGTACTTAATGTAGATCTGAAAATTAGATGCCACATCATCCCAGTATTTACCCCCCTTGATTTTCATTCCGCCGTTGAACGTGTACCAAACGGTTTCTTCCTCGTAATCGTCGTCTTCGTTACGTTCCCGCTTTTTCTTTTCCTTCTTACCCTTTTTCGATTCATCCCCCCCCGGTTACATTGTCGGTTTTGCCCGCTGCCGTATTGTCCCCTTTTGCCGCCTTCGCGGGCGCTTCCTTCTTCGGACGGCTCACGTCCACGCCGTAATCCTTACAGATCGAAAAGAATTTGCTCGCCGTCGTGAAACGGGACGTATGCAAAGCATTATCAAACTTTTTGTCTGCGTCGGCTTCGTTGTATTTGGCGTTCAGGGCGCTGACTCGGTGGAAGTACTGGCGGCCATTCTCACCCAGAGTACAAAGCGAAAAAGCGATTAGGAGCCATTCGGTGCCATAGTCATTGCAGATGTCCATCGAATGGTGTTCCAGGCGCTCTACAACGGCCGCCACGTGCTTTTCTGTATCGTCGGCATCCTGGGCCAGCTGGCGTTCGGTTTTCGGCTTTGGTGGAGCCAGATTCTGGATGGCGTAAAGCTTCTTTGTCGGGTCGTAATAAATTTCCGGGTCGTGGGAAATGAAACATGCCCTGGAAGGGTCGCTACCTGACACATCGACCTTTTCCTCCTTTGCCGTAAGTCTATATACGTTGTTGAAATAATAGGCGCAATCAGCGAAAGTTTCCCGGTGCTTTGTCTTGTCCTTAATTGCGACAACGGCCTTTACGCCCTCGCCCGAAGGCGATATAAAGCAGATCGTCACATAGGGATCTGTTTGCAGTTGCAATTTCAGCGCCTGCGGGTCCGGGTTGTGGTCAAAATCGAAAACGATATAGCCTGAATGCGTTTGTTGGTGCTGTTCCAGGCGTTGCGGGGCGAATGTTCCCGACCAGGTAACAAACGGAAGCTGCTTTTTGAAAAAGTCCTTTTCAGGCTTACTTTGGGCCTTGCGTACATCGGCCACCTGATCGGCGTACTTTCCCTCCCGCGTCCATTGTATAACCTGGTCAAGTGTAACGGTTTTCGTCGGAAACATTCCCGGTTTTCCATTCCGACGCGGTTCAAAAAAGCTTACCTGCGGTAACTCGGTTCCTTGCTTTAATTCTGCCATTATAATACGCTGGATGCAAGGTAAAACATTTGTTTAGGGCCACGGCGAACGGTGGCGGCTGGGATCTGGTGGGCTTTCAAAGGCTGCTCGGCCAGGCGCTGGGAAATAGCCCGGATAACTTTTTCATAGGTAACCAGTTCTATTCCCAGCATTGCACCGGTAACACGGTTTGAAGTAGCGGCCCATGTTTCTACGGTGACGGCAAATGCGGCTTGCATGACCTTTTTACAGGCGCAAAGCTGTTCGGATCCCTCGGGAAGCCGTCCGGCCTCCCAAAGGGCTAAAATTTCGGATAAAGTCATTTGCAGAATGGGTTATTTGACTGACTGCCAGTCAGATTCTATTATAATGTGTTGGCAGTTGTTGCAGTAGTGTATGTAGATTGCCCAGGGCCATGTTTGCAAAATGCTGGCCACTTGGATACGCCCGCATTTTGGACATTTGATCCGGTCGTTTATCGCCGGGATCTGGTTGTAGTCGGGCGAAACTGTTGTTTTAACAACCTTTCTTTTTACTGGCTGGATGATTACTTGGCAGGTCATAGTCTTGAGGAAATATTGGTGCATTTTTAAAGTCCGTGAGCATGTAGCCAATTAAACAACCAAGTGCGGAGCCGATAACGGCGGCCAGCAAATCGTACCTGTTTAGGCTGTCGATGAAGTGAATAAGGATCGTCATTTTTACGAGGGATAAGGATACATGAACAAATAAGGGAGGCAATGGCCAGCACTAAAAAGCCGATGGCCTGGGAATCGGGATTACGCACGAATTCCACTACGGAAAGGGTAAAAGTTTCCATTTGACTGCGGTTTTAATTGAGGGGGGCAAAAACGTTGATAATTGATCTGATTGAAAGGACATTATTTTCCAGCGTCTGGAAATATGCCTTACTTTGCAATTCGCATTAAATTTTTGAAGGTTTTGGGGGTGGCTTGCATCATTGGCGGGCTATTTGTGGTCAATTCTTGTGGGACAAAAATTAACTCTCCTAATGCTCACTTTGCAACCACTCCTATTCCTCTTTTACGCCTTCGCAGGTTTGAACTACTCGAAGCTATTGTACTTTCCCGCCCCTGTCGAATCTCTGCTGGGGATAATCTCACAACTGGCCGATCCCTCTCTGATTTCAGAATCGCGTTCATATCTGTTACCAGTTGTCGCAAACCTTCACTACCCGCCAGGCCCCTGCCTGCGTTTCGCCAAATGTGCCCGGCTTCGTCCGAGCCGTGCCAAACATTGAAGGATTTAAGTAGGCGGCGCCACTCCTTGCCGGGCTTCCGAGCCTTCAATTCCCGGAATTCTGCCACTAGTCGCTCTTTGATTTCAGTCATTATAATGGTCTTCATTTTCGATTGTTGTTTCACTACTTTTACACTGTAATTTTTACACTGTAAAATCTACACTGTAAAAATAGGTCACATGACATGATATTATCAAGCCATGTGACCTATTTATTTTTTGTAAATCTTAGCCAAAAAATGCAAAATACTAACAATCAGCAAGTTGATTTAGTAAAAGCAAGCCGACTTGCTGAAATAAGAAGGACACTTGACCTAAATCAAGAGCAATTGGCCGCAAAATTGCTGACCGGCCAGAGCACCCTCGCAAAATACGAGAATGGGAAACGACCAATCGGACGCAATGTCGAGTACAAAATCATTCATGAACTGGGTATCAACCCTGCATGGTGGGAAACTGGCGAGGGCGAAATTTTCAATCAGCCGACAGAAACAGACACGGCAAAAGTGATTGAAAACGACTCAATTAACTATGAAAATCTACCTTTTATCAGTACAAAAACAAGAGTAAATTTCATGGAATCATTGAGCCTAACACATGTGAGAGAAACCTTTTAGAGTAGTCAAGTTTGACCCGTACGAAAGCTATGCTGGTCAAATTGTGATCGAAATTGAAGGCGACAGTATGGAACCTTATTACTGGGAGGGGTGCAAGCTCAGGTGCAAAGAAGTTCCTAGCGAAGATTGGCCATATTTGAACAGCGGCGTATATGCCGTGGTGTATGGCAGCTTCTTTGTTATTAAGCGGGTAAAAACCAGTCCAGTTAAGGGAAAACTGACATTACATTCCGACAATATAGAAATGGGTGGAAGCATCGAAATCCCGCTTTCCAAAGTCAGAAAGATATGGCAGGCTATCCGAATTGTAGACGCGCCAGCCAGGTAAAAAATTACGCACTATTTTCGTCCGGGACAATTTCGGGACACTAGACACACGAAAAGCATCCAAAAACTCATATACTCGATTTATTAACTATCTCATATACAGCACATTATAAAAACCTGTAAGGAGTTCGACTCTCCTTCTGGTCACAATGTAAAAAAGTGCGCTCGGAGTAACCAGCGCACTTTTTTTATGTCTGTCGCTACCCTCCCTTAAGCCTTAACAGCCCGGCTTTCAGCTTTCCGCCGCGTCCGCTGCGAATTGCTTCTGTTTTGTTATATTTACAAACGAGCGCTTAATCTGGACACATTGTACATATGACGGCAACCGGTTCTGAAAATCCGGTCGGTGTCGTATCACAAAGAACTGACGGCAATGATAGAAGTTGCAAGAATAGCGGCAATCATGAAAGCACACCATTTGAATACCAGCGAACTCGCTGAAATCGTGCGCCTATCTCCATCGAAAATCTCAAAAGTCCTCTCCGGAGACCAAAAATTCACTTCCGATGCCGTAGGGATATTGATCAACGAACTCGGCATCCATCCCAACTGGCTTTTCGGCTACGAGGGCGGGCCTGAAAAGATCGTATACCTCAAAGATTTCGTGCACAAAAGCGAGCTGGAAAAGCTGGAATCCCGGATACGTGAACTGAAAGACGAGCTGGGGGAAGTTTACAAACAGCTGGCCGAGGAGCGGCGTCCGAAGTAGTCGTTTTCCGCTATCCTATTGGATTCTACAAATGCGGCGATTATCTTTACAATCGTTTGAATAACCCCGAAAATCATAAAATTTTGAATTACGCGCTCTGCATGAGATTTGCTTTCCTGCTTGGTGTGGCCGGTATGCCGGCGCCTGGCGAAAACGAATGTTTAGCCCAGTGCAGGGAGACAATCAGCCCGTCGAATCACAAAAAAAGTGCATTACCACTCGGTCCGGCTATCGGGTCCCAAAGAATACCTTACCCTTCTCAAAACAGGTGAGGAACGGATTTTCAGTTACCATAACGACGAATTCAATCAGGTTTATCATGTTCTGATGTTTACCGAAATCCGGTTTTCCTCGGTAAAAGGCAATTTCTCGCTATACGCGACCATCAGCTCGACCGACCGCAGCAACTGGCAGCGCGAGTTCGTCATTTCTTCTCCCGTAGAGCCGAAAGACCTTGAAAAAATGAAGGGTACGGTACAAATAGAAGTGTTCCTCCCCGACGACAAACGCATTTTCAGGATCGACTCCCGCAAGAATCAGTTGCTGCAAAAAGCCATTGCCTGCATGCGCTAGCGTCACACGTAGAACAGCTCTTTGTTAAGCAATGCCACGATCTTTTCGAAATCTGCCGGGTTCGACTCGAAATCCATGTTATTCACGTCGATTTCGATGATTTTGCCATCTTCGTAGCTACTGACGAAGTCTTCGTAGTAACGATTGAGACTGGTCAGATACTCGATCGAGATATCGGCTTCGAAATCACGTCCCCGTTTTTTGATCTGTGAGAGCAGTTTGGGAATATCCGCTTTGAGATAAATCAGCAGATCGGGCTGGGAAACGGTGCGTATAATCGATTCGAAAAGCAGCAGATAAGTCTTGTAATCGCGCTCGACCAGCACGCCCGATTCGTAAAGATTTCTTGCAAAAATATAGGCGTCCTCATAAATGGTCCGGTCCTGCACGATCGTCGAATAGGTCGTCTCACGGATTTTCTGAACCTGGGCAAAACGGTTGTTCAGAAAATAAATCTGCAGATTGAATGCCCATCGCTCCATGTCCTGGTAAAAATCGGCCAGGTAGGGATTCCCTTCCACCGCCTCGTACATCACTTCCCATTTAAAATAGTCGCCCAGCATCTGGGTCAATGTGGTTTTACCGGCGCCGATGTTTCCAATGATAGCGATGTGCATACGAGATCGGGGATAAGTTGAGTAAGAGAATGCCTTCCTGCAAAAATATGTATTTCGGTGAATAACCGGTCAGTTGTAAAACTGATTTTCGGCATTTTCCTGAAACTTGCATTATTCGTATATTTGCGGCTGATTTGGAGAAAAGAGCCAGGGCTCGCGCCCGGCGTTACATATCCCTTTTCTCTTTGGAAATATTTAATCGACAACCGATGAAACCTTACCGGGTTATCCTATATTACTATTATACGCCCATCGCCGATCCCGATGCCTATCGCGACGAGCATCACCTGTTTTGTGTCGAAAATAACCTTCTGGGGCGCATTATCGTGGCGCCCGAAGGCCTGAACGGCACCGTTTCGGGCACTCCCGAGCAATGCGAGGCCTATATGGACTACGTCCGCTCCGACGCACGGTTTGCGGGGGTCCAGTTCAAGGTAGAGGAGTCGGACCATGTTGCATTCCAGAAGCTCCACGTGCGCGTGAAGGATGAAATCGTAAATTCGGACCTTCCTGTGAACCCGCTCGTGCGCACAGGCAAGCACCTCGAACCGGCCGATTTCAAGAAAATGCTGAACGACCCCGATGTGGTGCTGGTGGATATGCGTTCGGATTACGAACATGAAGTGGGCAAGTTCAAAGGTGCGATCACATTCGACATGCACAACCTGCGCGAGCTGCCCGAGCATGTACACGAAATCGCGCATTTGAAAGACAAGAAAATCATTACTTATTGCACCGGCGGTATCAAATGCGAAAAAGCCAGCGCCTACCTGCTCGACCAGGGCTTTAAAGACGTGTACCAGCTGCACGGCGGCATTATCCGTTACGGCCTGGAAGAAGGTGGGGAAAACTTCGACGGCAAATGCTACGTGTTCGACAACCGCATTACGGTGGATGTGAACAAGGTCAACCCGACGGTGATTTCGAAATGCTTCATTTGCCAGGAGGCTTGCGACCGCATGGTCAACTGTGCCAACCCCGAATGCAACAACCACGTGCCTATCTGCGAGAAATGCGGCTGGGAAATGGAAGGCGCATGTTCCGCGGAATGCAAAACACATCCTGCGAAACGGCCTTACGACGGCACCGGCTATTATGTGGTCAACAGCAACCACTACCACCCGATGCAAGGCCTGAAAAGCCAAAAGAAAAATCTCAGGAAAATGAAACTGGCATTGAAAACTGAATCGGCCTAGCCGGTTCAGTTCAATGTTTTTTCGAGAATATAATCGTTCATCCAGTAGGGCCCGATGGGTATATCCCGCTCGCCGACCACGCGGAAACCCATTTTTTCATAGAATGCTTTCGCTTTGTTGTACCGGTTTACATTCAGCGAAAGCACCTTTCCTCCCCCGGCCTTTACGTAGTTTTCAGTTTCCTGCAAAAGGTATTTACCTGCGCCGGTACCCTGCGTAGCGGGAAGCACATATATTTTATGTAATTTAAACTTCCCGGGCGCTTCCCTGGAAACCGACGAGAAGCCGACGGCCCGATTGCCGTCCAGCAGGATCAGGAACTGCTGACCCGATTGCATTTGCCCGGCGAGCGACCCGGGAGAATATATTTTTTCGAACATATAATCGATCTGGTCTTTGCTAAGGATGTCACGGTAAGTGGGTTCCCATGTTTTTTCCTGGATGGCGATGATAGTGGGTATGTCCTCAACAGAGGCGCGCAGTGTTGCGAATGAAGGCATATTGCTTAAATTTGGCAGCTTGAAAAGCGCAAGTAAATATTTATTCACTTAAAAACCTTGTTACTTCATCGGGCAGAACGACGGCACGAAAGCAGAGAGGCGCCCGATAAGTAGAAATATATGAAACCCCTCATTTTAGTTACAAATGATGACGGAATAACGTCAAAAGGCATCCGAACACTGGTTGAAATCATGCAAACGCTGGGCGAAGTAATCGTAGTCGCCCCGAACAGCCCGCAATCCGGAATGGGCCACGCCATTACCATCGGGGAGCCGCTTCGACTCTATTCCACCCATATTTTCGACAATGTAACAGAATACGAATGCTCGGGCACCCCTGCCGACTGCGTAAAACTCGCTAAAAACTACGTGTTGCAGGACCGCAAGCCCGACCTCGTCGTGAGCGGCATCAATCACGGCAGCAACAGCTCGATCAGCGTGCTGTATTCGGGCACCATGTCGGCGGCTATCGAAGCGGCGATCGAAGGCATTCCGGCGATCGGTTTTTCGCTTTGCGATTTCAGGGAAGATGCGGATTTCAGCCATGCCGTGCCTTTCATCAAGTCGATTACCGAAGAAGCTTTGAAAAATGGTATTCCAAACGGCATTGCCTTGAATGTGAACATTCCTGCGAAAACCGACCTGGCGCTGAGAGGAGTAAAGGTCTGCCGTCAGGCGCATGCCAAATGGCAGGAGAAATTCGACTATCGTGTCGACCCGAACGGTCGCGGCTACCTTTGGATGGCCGGAGAGTTCGTCAATTTCGATACGGAAAAAGAAGACACCGATGTCTGGGCACTGGATAATAACTATATCTCGGTGGTGCCATGTCAATATGATCTGACAGAGTATGAAGCGTTGAAAAAGCTATCGACCTGGGATTTGTAATTTAAACACAGCTATGGCATTAGTAGGCAGTTTATTAAAGAAAGGCATCCATTTCAGCAACATCGTTGCCAACCGCCGCAAGGCAAGTTTACACCAGCAGCAGAAGAAAACCCTGGCCAAACTTCTGGCAAAGGCGCGATATACCGAGTTCGGCGAGAAATATAACTTCGACGAGCTGCTTTCCAGTATTCTTTTCGGCGAAAGAGGCGCGTTTTACGAGCTCTACAAACGCACGGTGCCCATTTACGATTATAACAAGATATTCAACGAATGGTGGCACAAATCGCTCGAAGGAGAAAAGGACGTTTGCTGGCCCGGCACGGTGAAATACTATGCATTGAGTTCGGGAACGTCGGAGGCCGCTTCCAAGCAGATTCCGGTAACGAAGGCGATGACGAAAGCCATTCAGAAAACGAGTATCAGGCAGATATTGTCGTTGGGCCATTACAAGGACCTTCCGCCTGATTTGTACGAAAAAGGCTTTTTAATGCTGAGCGGCAGCACCAATCTTAACCCGCATGAAACGGGGAGCCTGGCTGGTGATTTGAGCGGTATCCAAATCCAGCAGATCCCGCGCTGGTTCCGGCCCTACTACAAACCGGGCCAGAAAATCGCGGCGCAGCGCGACTGGGGCCTGAAACTCGAAGAGATTACCCGCGTCGCCAGCGAATGGGACATTGGTTTCGTCGTGGGAGTACCCGCCTGGATCCAGTTGCTTTTCGAGAAGATCATCGCGCATTATAATGTTAAGAACATCCACGAAATCTGGCCGAACTTGCAGGTTTTCGCGCACGGGGGCGTGTCGTTCGAACCCTATCGCAAAGGTTTCGAAAAGTTGCTCGGCAAGCCGATGATCTACATTAATACCTACCTAGCTTCGGAAGGCTTTATCGCTTACCAGGCACGCCCGGGCGCGGAAGGCATGGAACTGGTATGTGATAACGGTCTCTTCTTCGAATTTATCCCCTTCACCCCCAAAAATTTCGATTCGGACGGTGTGATGCTCGATAACCCCGAAACGCTGATGATCGATCAGGTGGAAGACGGGAAAGAATACGCGCTGTTGCTCTCGACGTGCTCGGGGGCCTGGCGTTACCTGATCGGCGATACCGTACGGTTTGTGGACAAGTCGCGGGGAGAAATCGTGATCACGGGGCGCACGAAGCACTTCCTGAGCCTTTGCGGCGAGCACCTCTCGGTTGACAATATGAATAAGGCGATCGACCTTGTTTCGCAGGAAATGGGTATTTCGGTGAAAGAATTCACAGTTTGCGGCATCGAACACGGCACGATGTTCGCGCACGACTGGTACATAGGTGCGGAGGAGTCGAATGTAAATACGGACGAATTAAAACAAAAGCTCGACGCGAAACTCGCCGAACTGAACGACGATTACGCCGTGGAACGCCGGCATGCCTTGAAGGAAATTTTTGTAACCGTACTGCCCAACCAGGCATTTTACGACTGGATGGAGTCCAAGGGCAAGCTTGGCGGCCAAAACAAATTCCCGCGCGTGTTCAAAAAAGACCTGATCGACGACTGGAAAAACTTCCTGAGAACCGAAGGTTATATCAAGGAATAGCGTTACTTCAAAAAATTGGTATAAGCGATCTGACAGGCGATGAGAATAAAAACCACGCCTGTCACTTTGTTAAATACGGTGACTACCCTGGGCGTAAAGAGCTTTTTGAGCCGGTGTGCAAAAACAGCGATAGCGCTTTCCACCAAAAACACCGCAATGACGCTCGCGGCGAAAAACAGGATTACCTGGTTAAGGTTATAATGCAAGTTCGTGCGGATGTACGAGGCAATAGTAACCCAGCTGATAAAGTTCACGGGGTTCAGGCCGTTGAGCAAAAAGCCTGTCGTAAAATAATAGAGAAAGTTTCCGAAACGCGTTTGCGGCTCGGTGATCTGAGGCTGCCCTTTAACGATGTTGCTCAAACCCAACGCAGTCAGGAACACTACCCCGGCGCCGGCCATCCATTGCTGAAAATGTGGGATGTCGGGTAATAGCGCCGTCCCGAAAATGGCGAAGAAAACGAAGATAATGTCGCATATGAACACGCCGAACGCGATTTTGATGCCGGTCCGGTAGCCATTATCGACGCTGTTCTGAACCAGTGAAAAAAAGACCGTCCCGAAAGTAAGGCACAATGCGACGCCCGTCAGCGTCCCGTAAAATAGCGCTTGCAGCATATTAAATACCTTTCAGTCTGGCAGTCATCAATATGGCAGCTACCGAAAGCGAATCGGTGATTTCGGACCGCATAACCATGTCTACTGCTTCTCTTAAAGGCAATTTCCATACCTGCAAGTCTTCCGTATCCTCGGGCTCGGCCTGGTCTTGCGTGAGTTCTTCGGCAATGTAGAGAAAACCTTCTTCGTCGGTAGCCGAGTTGGAGGTGTGAATGCGCGCGAGTTTGGTCCACCTGCCGGCAACGAGGCCGGTTTCCTCTTTCAGCTCCCGTTTGGCGCCCTCGAGGGGGTCGGTGCCGAGCGGTCCGCCGCCTTCCGGGATTTCCCATGAATATTCGTCGATCGCGTAGCGGTACTGGCCCACGAGGTAAATATTGTCGTCGCTGTCCACCGGGATGACCCCTATCGCCTGGTTTTTAAATTTAACCAGCCCGTAAATGCCTTTGTTGCCGGAAGGGTTAATCACGTCACGGTGACTGAGTTCCAGCCAGGCGTTCTCATAAACGGTTTCAGACGATAGTGTTTTCCAGTTATTTTCAGTGGATATAACCCGCATTTTATTAGTATTTTTGACTTCTCATTGACGAATCTCTGATGCAAATAAACCAAAATAAGCTCAAACAACGTCTTATCATGCTGTCTTTTGTGGCCAGCATTCTCTTGACGGGATTGAAGTTTTTTGCATTCTACCTCACCTCTTCCAATGCCATACTGAGCGACGCGCTCGAATCGATTATCAATGTAATCGCCAGCGGTTTTGCGTTTTACAGCGTCTATCTTTCCGCACAGCCGAAAGACCGCAACCACCCTTACGGCCACGGTAAAGTCGAATTTTTTTCGGCCGGTTTCGAAGGTGCGCTGATTATTATCGCATCGATATTCATCATCGTGGAGGCCGTCAAAAGGCTGCTTCATCCAGCCCCCATTCAAAACCTCGCGGAAGGTTCGGGTTTTATCCTTTTTACGATAGCGGTCAATACGGCAATCGGTTATAAACTGCTGATAGAAGGTCGCAGGGCCAACTCGCTGGCGTTGGTAGCCGATGGAAAGCACCTAATGTCCGACAGCATCAGCAGCGTAATACTTATTTTAAGTGTGGGACTGATCATGCTCACCGGCTATGTGTGGATCGACAGCGTCGCCTCGCTATTCTTCGGGCTTTTCCTGGCATACAGCGGTTCTCAATTGGTGGGAAAATCGGTGGCGGGGTTAATGGACGCCAGCGACGACCTGCTTCTGGAAAAAGTCATCCAAACGCTGAACGAAAACAAAAAGGACGAATGGATCGACGTGCACAACCTGCGCGCGCAGCAATACGGCTCCGATCTGCATATCGACTGCCATTTGACGTTGCCCTATTATTGGCAGCTGCAAAAGGTGCACGAGACGATCCACGACTTCGAGAATATCCTGAAAGCGCAGCAGGTAGGCGAAACGGAAATTTTCGTGCATGCCGATCCGTGCATATACCAATGTTGCTACTTTTGCAGGATCGACGATTGTCCTGTCCGGCAGCATGCCTTCGTGCAGGACATCGAATGGGACTCAGCCAAGCTCACCAAGAACGAGAAGCTGTACCACGAGGCCAGAATCAATATTCAGGAATAATAATCAAATCTAAATTCTAACCAATCATGGACTTTTCCCGTCGCGATTTCCTTAAAAAGGCCGGAGCCTCCGCGCTTGCCGCCACTGCATTCACGGATCTGTTTGCCGAACCGGCCGCTAAAAAACTCTGGTTTGACATTTCACTGGCCGAATGGTCGCTGCATAAGGCTCTTTTCGCGAAAAAACTCACCAACCTCGACTTCCCCGAACTTGCCAAAAAAGAGTTCGGTATCTCGATTGTCGAATATGTAAACCAGTTTTTCAAAGACAAAGCAGAAGATAAAACCTACCTTGCCGAGCTGCTCAAAAGAGCCAAGGACAATGGTGTGACCAACCACCTGATCATGATCGACGGCGAAGGCGGCCTGGGCGAGCTGGATGCCGCGGTTCGTAACAAAGCCGTTGAAAACCACTATAAATGGGTGGAAGCCGCCAAATACCTCGGTTGCAAAACCATCCGGGTAAATGCATTCGGTAAAGGTTCCGACGAGGAAATCGCGAAAGCTGCGGTGGACGGCCTGGGTAAGCTGGGTGAATTCGCCGCCAAAACGGGCATCAATGTAATCGTGGAAAACCACGGCGGTTCTTCGTCAAACGGCAAATGGTTGTCGGGCGTGATGAAGCAGGTGAATCTGAAAAACGTAGGCACCCTGCCCGATTTCGGTAACTTCTGTATCAAACGTTCGGCCAACGGCTGCGAGGAATCCTACGACCGTTACCAGGGAACACAGGAACTCATGCCTTATGCAAAAGGTGTAAGTGCCAAAACGTACGATTTCGACGAGAAAGGCAACTGTATCGAAACCGATTATGCCAAGATCCTGAAAATCGTGAAAGCCAGCGGCTTCAAAGGCATCGCCGGCATCGAATACGAAGGAAGCAAGCTCTCGGAATACGACGGCATCAAAGCCACGAAAGCACTCCTGGAGCGCGTCGGGCCAACCGTATAATCGCAAGTACGAACAATACCCGGCCATACATGACCATAAATGACAACACCTGACAGTCTTTGTCAGGTGTTGTCATTTATGGTCAGATGTTGTCAATTCTTGTATTCTTACATCCCCAGGTAGCTGAGGAACTCCTTTTTGGTCGTCTCCTCTTCAAACTTCCCGCCGTAATATGCGGTCACCGTCGAGCTGCCCGAATCGCGTATGCCGCGCGACTGCACGCACATGTGCTGGGCGTCGATTACCACCGCCACGTCCTCGGTTTGCAATGCCTGCTTCAACTCGTTGGCAATTTGCACGGTAAGCCGCTCCTGCACCTGCGGACGTTTGGAATAATATTCTACAATCCGGTTCAGTTTCGATAAGCCGATCACTTTTCCGCTCGAAATATAGGCTACATGGGCCTTGCCATAAATAGGGACAAAGTGGTGCTCGCAGTTGGAGAACACCGAAATATCCTTCTCCACCAGCATTTGATTGTATTTGTATTTATTGTCGAAAAGCGTGACAGCCGGTTTGTTCTTCGGGTCGAGGCCACTGAAAACCTCCTTTATATACATTTTCGCAACCCGTTTCGGCGTGCCTTTGAGACTGTCGTCGGTCATATCCAGACCCATGATCTCCATGATATGACGGAAATGCTTCTCGATCAGCTCCATTTTAAGCTCATCCTCCATCGCGAAAGCGTCCTTGCGGAGGGGCGTCTCTATTCCTGAAAACAAATGATCGTCACCAACCTCTTCAATGTCCAAAGCCTCACTGGACCGGATACTCGACAAAATTCCGTTCTGTTTCATATAATCTGATTTTCAGGTCGAGACCTGAGTGAATTTTAGGTCTTATAATTGAATAGATAACCACCGCGATATTTTCCGCGGTTGGATTGAGGGTTTTGAATTCTTCAACGTCGAGATTCAGGTTCCGGTGGTCAAACCGGTCGATGACAGATTCCTTCAATATGGTGCTGAGGACTTTCATATCCATTACATAGCCGGTGTCGGGGTCCAACGGGCCGGTAACCTGCACGATCAGCTCATAATTGTGTCCGTGAAAGTTGGGATTGTTGCACTTTCCGAAAACCGTCTCGTTCTTTTCATCCGACCATTCCGGATTGTGAAGACGATGGGCCGCATTAAAGTGCTCCTTCCGGAACACCGCCACCTTTTGCACCATATTTTAAACCACTTAAAAATTAAACCGGCCTTAGATGTCGTTACAAAGTTTGTGTCCAACACATCTAAGGGTTCGAGCATGCTGTGAGTCGCTCTCAGAAGTCTCTTGCAATGGGTAAACGTCGTAAGTTGGGAAATTGTTCATTGCATTCCCATTTCCTGTTACGCAAAAACGTCGGCACTGTCGACTTTTAATTAATAAAAAAATTTAAAAATTTGGCTTTTGCGTGTAAATTGCAGCCCCGAAGCTCAGAAGGCCAAATAATATACTTCCATCCGCCCAGGTGAGTTTCAACACATTCTGATGTATGTCGATGTAAATTTCCACCGGAAACCGCAGTAATTTTCCGGTGGCGGAGAGATTTCTGGCCCGGATTGACAAATATTGAGTATTATCACAAACCAAATACATAACCCGACAACCTAATCCAATACGACTTAAATGAGCAAAAAGAACAGTTACCTGGGCCCCCTCTTCATTATCGGCATTCTATTCTTTGTGATGGGTTTCGTCACATGGGTTAACGGAACACTGATCACCTTCTTCAAAAAAGCATTTTCGCTCGACAATACCAGCTCCTACCTGGTAACATTTGCTTTTTTCATCTCCTACACCGTAATGGCCATCCCCTGTTCGATGGTTTTGAAAAAGACCGGTTTTAAAAACGGTATGTCGCTGGCGCTCATCGTAATGGCGCTCGGAACGCTGATATTCATCCCGGCGGCCGAGATGGCTTCCTACCCGCTGTTCCTGGTGGGTTTATTTACAATAGGTATCGGCCTTACCGTATTGCAAACGGCTTCGAACCCCTATGCTACTATCCTGGGGCCACGTGAAAGCGCCGCGCAACGGATCAGTATCATGGGTATCGCCAATAAATCGGCGGGGATTATCAGTCAGGTTATTTTCGGTAAACTGCTGCTGGCAGGCGCAACCGACACCGATCCCAAAGCGGAGCTCGACAAGGTGGCGATGCCATATCTCGTGCTGACGGCCGTTCTGGTGGCTTTGGCGGTCATTATCAGGATGTCGAGAGGGCTTGTCGAAGTAAGCGAGGAAGAGGACGACGCGCCCGTCGCAGCCCAGCAAGCTACTGCTCAGAAAACCAGCGTTTTGCAATTTCCTAACCTTGTACTGGGTGTCCTCGCATTATTCTGCTACGTGGGTGCGGAGGTAATTGCTGGCGATACCATTATCAGCTATGGCGTGTCGCTGGGCTTTCCCGAAGAAGAGGCCCGTCTGTTTGGCACCTACACCTTATATGGTATGATGACCGGCTACATTCTCGGGATCGTGCTGATCCCGAGGTATGTATCCCAGCAGGCATATTTGATGTTCTCGGCCGTTCTGGGCCTGGTGGTAACCGTAATCGCCATTAATTCGACCGGTTTTACTTCGGTACTTTGCATTGCCATTCTGGGTTTTGCCAATGCGGTGATCTGGCCGGCCTTGTGGCCGCTGGCACTGAGTGGCCTGGGTAAATTCACAAAAATCGCATCCGCCTTGCTCGTAATGGGTATTTCCGGCGGCGCCATATTACCTTTGGTGTACGGAAGCATCGCCGACTCGATCGGAAGTACGCAGAAAGCTTACTGGATTTTGGTTCCACTTTACATTTATATGCTGTATTTCGGCCTGATCGGTCACAAAAAGAAAAGCTGGTAGTTCAATGAGGATTTCAACTCCCGGCCGTATCTGCTTTTTCGGGGAACACCAGGATTACCTGGGGCTCCCCGTGATCGCGGCGGCCATATCGCGAAGAATTAGCGTCGAAGGCAGTTATCGCGATGACAATAAAATAATACTAAACCTGCCCGATCTGGGCTCGAAAGAGGAATTTACACTCGATACGACCTTCCCTTACGTCAAGCCGCGCGACTATTTCCGCAGCACCGTCAATGTCGTCAGGAGAAAAGGCCTGACGTTCTCGAAAGGCTTCGAAGTGACCATTCACGGCAATATTCCCATCAATTCCGGAACATCCAGCTCGTCGGCGCTCATCGTTTCATGGGCGCATTTTCTGGACAAGCTCAGCGACAATCCGCTTAACTTTTCCCCAAAAGAACTCGGAGAAATAGCAAATGCGGCGGAAGTGCTCGAATTCGGCGAACCCGGTGGTATGATGGACAACTATTCTACGGCCATCGGCAACGTCATTTATCTCGAATCGACGCCAGTCATTAAAGTAGAGACATTAACCCCCAGGCTCGGCACATTCGTGCTCGGCGATTCGCTGGAACCCAAAGACACGCTGGGCATCATAGCCCGTTGCCGCTACGGAATGGAGGAAGTAATCAAAATCGTCACCGATCACGATCCCGCATTTTCCATTTTCACCACGCCGGTCGAAAAGCTGGGGGATTACAGATCGGTGCTCTCGGGCGATCAGCTAAGCCTGCTGAAAGCCAACATCGAGGACCGCGACATCCTCGTCGAGGGCAAAGCCCTGCTGATCGATAGCGCCGAAAACCACGCCGGTACCGGTTTCGACAAGCACTTCGGAAGCCTCCTCTACAAGCATTACCAGAATCTCCGCGACCATAAACGCACCTCCACCCCCAAAATCGAACGCATGATGAACGCCGCATTGAATGCGGGCGCATTGGGCGGAAAAATCAACGGCTCAGGCGGAGGCGGCTGCATGTTCGCCTACGCGCCTACGCACGCGGAAGAAGTGGCCGAAGCCATCGAGCGCGAAGGCGGGAAGAGTTACATCATTACGGTGGACAAGGGTACCCGGATCGAAGGATAAAGCGACGGTCGCAAAAATTGAAAAATGCACCATTGGCATTCCAATTGTGTTTTAGTTTTAAGACCTTTGCCGATATTACTTTCCAATGACCGTGATCACACCTTCTGAACAAAAAACCAATATTTACTGCCCGTCGCTGACGGCCTATGAACGCCGCCGGACGATTACCATCAACATCGGTGGCGTGCCGATGGGCTCCGATTACCCGATCCGCGTGCAGTCGATGACGACCGTGGATACGATGGATACACAGGGCTCGATCGACGAGGTGATCCGGATGGTGGAATCGGGCTGCGAGTATGTGCGCATCACCGCGCCCAGCGTGAAAGAAGCGCAGAATCTGGAAAATATCCGCAACGGATTGCGCAAACTGGGCATTCAGGTGCCTTTGATCGCCGACATCCACTTTACGCCCAATGCGGCCGAACTGGCTGCGCGCATCGTGGAAAAAGTACGCATTAATCCCGGCAACTATGCCGACCGCAAGCGTTTCGAAGTGATCGATTATACCGATGCTTCCTATGCCGCCGAGCTGGAAAGGATCAGGGAGAAGTTTATACCGCTGGTTAAAATCTGCAAGGAATATGGCACGGCAATGCGCATTGGTACCAACCACGGCTCGCTTTCCGACCGCATTTTGAGCCGGTATGGCGATACGCCGCTGGGAATGGTGGAGTCCGCGCTCGAATTTTTGCGGATTTGTGAAGAATTCAATTACTATAATATCGCCCTGTCGATGAAATCCAGCAATACGCAGGTAATGGTAGAAGCTTACCGTCTGCTGGTGCAACGGCTGGACGAGGAAGGCCTGAAACCCTACCCGTTGCATTTGGGTGTTACCGAGGCAGGCGAAGCCGAGGACGGGCGTATTAAATCCGCCGTAGGGATCGGTACTTTACTGGAAGACGGGCTCGGCGACACGGTGCGTGTTTCGTTGACGGAAGCGCCGGAGAAGGAAGCGCCGGTTGCACGCGCACTAATCGAGCGATATACGGCGCGGGTTCCGCACGCCCCCATTGAGCCGATCGACCATTGTCCGATCAATCCTTTTCAATATACACGTCGCGATACCCGCGAGGTGTATAATATCGGCCATTTAAATGTACCGCGGGTGATTGCCGATTATTCGAAAATCGAGGTCCGACAACTGGAAGATTTGAAGAGCATCGGCCATTTCTTCCTGCCGGTACCCGACAAATGGGCTATGAACGACCAGGGAGCGGACTTTATCTACACAGGCCGGAAACCGGTGCCCTTCATGTTGCCGAATGGTTTGCGCGAAATCCTGGACTACCCGCAATGGCAGGCACATCCCGAAAAACATATTAAGTTCCCGCTCTTTGACCTGGCCGAATGGAGCGCAGCAGAGGAAACTTCGGCCGAACTGAATTTTATCGAAGGCGGCATTCATACATTCAATGAAGCATTTCTCGAACAGATAGCGAAAAAGAACAACGTCGTACTCGTGCTGCACACGCACAATGCGCATGCGATGCCGGAAATGCGACGTTTTTTTTACAAACTCACAGAACTGAAAAACCCGGTACCGGTAATTATCCGACGGAGCTACAAAACGGACCTGGGCGATAAACTGACCTTGTATTCCGCAACCGACATCGGTGGTTTGCTGGTGGACGGTTTCGGTGACGGAACGCTGCTTTCACCCGAATTTGCGGAAAATACAGGGCATTCCGACAAATTGAAAGCGGCTGCTTCCTATAACAGCATTGCATTCGGCATTTTGCAGGCGGCGAGGACGCGGATGTCCAAAACGGAATACATTTCCTGCCCTTCCTGCGGCCGCACGCTGTTCGATTTGCAGGAGACGACGGCCATGATCCGCAAACATACGGAGCATCTGAAAGGGGTCAAAATCGGCATTATGGGCTGCATTGTGAACGGCCCCGGCGAAATGGCCGACGCCGATTATGGCTACGTGGGCATGGGCAAGGACAAAATTGCGCTATACCGCGGACAGGAAGTGATCAAGCGATCGGTGCATTCATCGAAGGCGGTGGAAGAGCTGATCGAGCTGATCCGGGAGGACGGCCGGTGGATTGAACCGGAGGAACGTGAAATTCTGGCATAACAACTGCAATGAAAAGATACTTTCAACTGGGCGAGGTATTTTCCTACTTCATCCGCGTTTTTAAAAAACGCGACCCGAATAACCCCGATTCGTTCAATTTACGCATGATGCACGGGATCAACCGCATTTCCATCATCATGTTCCTGATCTGTGTCATTATCATGATCGTCAGAGCCTTAACACGATGAACCTGGAAACACTGCGCGACTATTGCCTGAAATTACCCGGCGTAACGGAAGAGCTGCCATTCGGTCCGGATACGCTGGTTTTCAAAGTGATGGGAAAGGTGTTCCTGCTCACACCACTGGATACGCCCCAGCATCAGTTCAATGCGAAATGCGATCCTGAGAAGGCGGAAGAGCTGAGGGAAAAATATCCCGACGTACGGCCTGGATATCATATGAATAAAAAGCACTGGAATACGGTGTATGTCACCGGCAGTATTCCGAGCGACGAGCTTTTCAGCTGGGTAAAGGATTCATACGATCTGGTCGTGGCGAGCTTGCCGAAGAAAACGCGGGAGGAGGGATCAAGCAGAAAATCTGGGGGGAGATTAAGCATAAAGTTTGGTAAGCCTGAATAGGAAGAATGGAATATCCCTCACACCTCTGGATGAGGATCTAAAAGCCTTGATCTTCGCATTGAATGACTCTGCCGAAGCGTTGGTACTCCTGTTATTGAAGAAATTAAGGATGTCCAGATAATGCGTTTGAATAGATCGGGCAACGGTTTTAAAGGAATCTAAGCCGCAATTTTCAACTGCATTGTACCACAATGCCAGTCTTTTAAACGCCTGCTCTTTGGACTTGCAAACCCGAAAAACGGTTCCTAAGCCTGTTGCGAGCGTGTAAGCCTGGGCGATTAGTGGGTAACGCTCGAAAAGCAGCCTGGAACGATGAACCTGTGAAGGTGTCCACTTGTCATGGTGCTTGAAAAGCAAATATCTACTCCTGACAAGCAGCTGTTTTAAGGTATCTCCGTTGGCAAGAATTTCCGGCTGGTAAACCAAACCAGATTGCCTGCCAGCTTCAATAGCCTGATTTTCTTGATCCAGGGCTTGCCAACGATGTTGTATCCTGATTTCCTGAACTGCATCAAAGGCAAGTTTTTGCACATGAAAGCGGTCGATGACCTTCAGAGCTTTTGGAAAACATCGACTGACAATCAACCCCATGTTAGCGGCCATATCCAGCGTTACTTCCCGTACTTTACCTCGAATACCTTTCGGAATCTTTCTCAAAACCTCGATGACCAAGCTAGCTTGCGTGCCTTTGACCATAGCCACCAATGAGCCTTTTCTGCCTCTGGCTGCTTTGTTAGTCACAATTGTATAGAGCTCACCGTTGGAAAGAGAGGTTTCGTCAATGCTTAAATACGGGCCGGTGTTCTCAGGGTACAACAACCAGTCAGCAGCATGCTCGCGTTGATCCCAATCTTTGTAGTCGCTTATATGGTCTTTATACTGTTGTTGAAGCTGTTTGCCGTCCAGATGAAAGTATTTCCCTAATTGTGAGCAGCTAACAGGATTATTATCAATACATTGTTTTTAAAAAATCAGCGAACTCTTTAGTCATCCGAGTTCCCTGTTGCACCACATTCCAATCCCTGCTGATAATTTCGCCAGTGTCCTTGACTTCCCAGCGTCGACGCTTGATACAGAGCGTAACTTTTTGATTACGAATAGGAAAGTCCTGAATGTAAATCTCAGGTAAATAACCTTTGGATTCTAATTTTTGATCCTTGTATTCGGAAGGAGGAAGATTTTTCTCTTCCAAGTAAATATGCAGACCAGTGAGGCCTTCGACGATTTTGGAAAGCTCGAAATAATCGAGGATACCCTCTGGTAACAGGAAGCGGACTAGGGCTAAATAGGACTCTTGCAATGTATTCAATGTTGATTCATTGCAAAACAACTACTTTTTTCACCGCTCCCCAAGTTTTCGGACTGATCCGGGAGGAGCTGGAAGCAGCTGGCTGAGACGTTTTATCGCGGTACCCAACAGGATGTTCCGGTGCTCTGCACCTTTTGCATTCTAATCGGTTATTATTGTCTACAAGTATTACGGCGCTCTGCGCCTTGGCGATTTTCCAGGGTGCAACTCACCGCAATATTTGTAGCATTGGCAACAAACCGCCCGTCAGGTGCAGCGCACCGTAATATTTGTAGCATTGTTAACAAACCCATCCGTCAGGTGCAGCGCACCGTAATATTTGTAGCATTAGCAACAAAACCGTCCGCCAGGTGCAGCGCGCCGCAATATTTGTAGCATTGGCAACAAAACCGCCCGTCAGGTACAGCCCACCGTAATATTCGTAGCATTAGCAACAAAACCGTCCGCCAGGTGCAGCGCACCGCAATATTTGTAGCATTGGCAACAAAACCGCCTGTCAGGTGCAGCGCACCGTAATATTTGTAGCATTAGCAACAAAACCGTCCGCCAGGTGCAGCGCGCCGCAATATTTGTAGCATTGGCAACAAAACCGCCCGTCAGGTACAGCCCACCGTAATATTCGTAGCATTAGCAACAAAACCGTCCGCCAGGTGCAGCGCACCGCAATATTTGTAGCATTGGCAACAAAACCGCCCGTCAGGTACAGCCCACCGTAATATTCGTAGCATTAGCAACAAAACCGTCCGCCAGGTGCAGCGCACCGCAATATTTGTAGCATTGGCAACAAAACCGCCCGTCAGGTGCAGCGCACCGTAATATTTGTAGCATTGTTAACAAACCCATCCGTCAGGTGCGGCGCACCGTAATATTTGTAGCATTGTTAACAAACCCATCCGTCAGGTGCAGCGCACCGTAATATTTGTAGCATTGGCAACAAAACCCATCCGGCAGGTGCAGCGCACCGTAATATTCGTAGCATTAGCAACAAAACCGTCCGCCAGGTACAGCCCACCGTATATTCGTAGCATTAGCAACAAAACCGTCCGCCAGGTGCAACTCACCGCAATATTTGTAACATTGGCAACAAAACCGCCCGTCAGGTGCAGCGCACCGTAATATTTGTAGCACAACGGTGCATTATTTCGCCGCCTTCATTTCTTCATCCAGACGCTTGCTCAGCGTATCGCAAACACCTTCGATCATATCGGCCATGCCCCGGTCGTTGGTGGCAGTCAGCAATGTATCCGCGATACCGCTCATGAGTTCAATGTAAAATCGCTTCATATCAAAAACTTCCATATCCTTCGTCCAGAGGTCGATTTTCAGCGTCCCTTTATGGTAGTGGTCCCAAACGCCGATGGCGATCGCACGGGTGTCGTTGATACCCTCGTTGGGGTTATCGGTAGCATCCCAAAAAATCTTCTCGGGTATATTCTTATCGTCTAGTTCAACCGTGAAATGGATTTCTGATTTTTTCATATTGAGGTGTTAATTTTTACAAAAGTAAGCATTTGAGCCAGACGAGCGGTCCCGACAGCTCGCGTTAACCCTACTTGCCTGCCTGACTAAACACTTTTTTGAGCAAATCAGTCACCCGGGCACCCGGATTCTCCCGGATTTTCTTTTCCTCTTGCGCGATGAGCACGTACAGTCCGTCGATCGTCTTCTGGGTCGCGTACTCTTTCAAGTTGGGATTGACTTTTTTTACCAGCGGGAGCTGGTTGTAGGTGTTCACGATATCGGCATAATAGTGCGTTGCCTTATTGAGGTTCAACGTGCTGTCCACCACAGGGAAGAATGTCTTGAAAAGCTCGTCGTTGGTCGATTTCTTCAAATATTGGGTAGCAGCGTCGTCGGGCCCTTTCAGAATGCCCAATGCATCGGGGACGGTCATGGACGTGATGGCTTTGAAGAAAATCGGTTTCGACTTCTTGGCGGCGTCCTCGGCGGCGCGGTTGAGCGACAGGGTAAATTTATCGACCTGTTCCCCGAGTCCCATTTTCCGCAATGTCTCCGCTACCTTCTGAGCCTCGGGCGGTACCGCGATTTTGATCAGTTCATTTTTAAAGAAACCGTCCACCTTCGAAGCCGATTCGGAGCCGTTCGTGATGCCTACGTTCAACGCTTCTTTAAGTCCCTGAACGATCTCGTTTTCACTGAGCCCGCCACTTTTGCCCCCCACCTTCTCCAACACCTTTCCGAGATTGAACTGCGCCTTTGAAGTGTGCGCAAAAATGAGCCAAAACAGCGTTAATGAAAGGATTTTGTATTTCATTACAATAGAGTTTGTTAATATTTCACTACGGTTCAAACGTACTCAATAACGATTAATTTTACTTATTTTTGGGAAAATAACGGTCCCCTTTAACCTGTTTCGAACCTATGATTTCCTCTGCCAGAGCTGAAATAATCACGATCGGTGACGAGATACTTTTCGGCCAAATCGTCGATACAAACACCCAATGGATTGGCGCTCAGCTCACTGATATCGGGATCCGTCCGGTGCGGAAAACGTCGGTCGGCGACAACAGGCAGGACATCCTCGACGCATTCGCACAAGCCAGCCGGCGGGCTGATATCGTGATCGTCACAGGCGGCCTGGGCCCCACGCGCGACGACATTACGAAGCATACTTTCTGCGAATATTTCGGTACCGAACTCGAAATCAACCAGGACGCGCTCGCGCTCGTTACGGAATTTTTCGCAAAACGCGGCCGCGCCATGACCGAGCTGAACATCCAGCAGGCGGCGCTCCCCAAAAATTGTACCTACATTCCCAACCTGTGGGGAACCGCTCCCGGCATGTGGTTCGAAAAAGACGGGGTCATTTACGTGTCGCTGCCCGGCGTGCCCTACGAAATGAAAAACCTGATGGAGTTCGAAATCCTGCCGAGGCTTAAAGCGCGGTTTTCGATCCACATTATTCAACATAAATCCATCCGAACGATCGGCATTGGTGAATCCTTTCTGGCGGAAAAAATCTCGGCATGGGAAGATGCCCTGCCTGGACATATCAAGCTGGCCTATCTGCCGCATTTCGGGCAGGTGAAGCTGCGGCTGACCGGCACCGGAACCGACCCGGCCGTTTTGGACAGAGAGCTGAACGAGCAGGTTGCATTGGCGCTCCCGCTGATCGGCGACTATGTTTTCGGCTACGATTCCGACGAGCTGGAAACCGTCGTCGGCACGTTACTGATGCAAAACAATGCCACCGTGGGAACCGCAGAAAGCTGCACCGGTGGCTACGTTGCCAACCAGATCACGAGTGTTCCGGGTTCATCGCGCTATTTCGAAGGCTCGGTGGTAAGTTACAGCAATGCGCTGAAAATAAACCTGCTCGGTGTATCAGCAGAGACGCTCGAAGCTTACGGTGCCGTGAGCGAGCAAACCGCCCGCGAAATGGCCGAAGGGGCCCGCCGCGTGCTGAATACCACCTTTGCCCTCTCGACCACCGGCATCGCAGGCCCCGACGGCGGTACGCCGGAAAAGCCGGTAGGCACCGTGTGGATCGCCTGCGCCACGCCCGACGAGACGTTCACACAACTGCTCACATTAAGAAACAACAGAAAAATCAATATAGAACTAACCTGCTCCTATGCCCTTAATCTGCTGAGAAAAACCATTTTAAAAACATCGCTCGCGGTAAAAGGATAAATGAAGATCAGAACCGGTGGGGTAACAAAAGCATGTTTTCCTTACCTTCGAAAAAAGAGGATTATGAAAATAATTGAAATGGTAATGCCTCCGATGGGGGAAAGCATCATGGAATGCACTGTGCTTCACCTGCTTGCGGAAGAAGGTGCGAAGGTGCGTGTCGATGACTCCATCCTGGAAGTTGCTACCGATAAAGTTGATACCGAAGTCCCCTGTCCTTATGAGGGAACACTTACGAAATGGCTTGTAAAAGTCGATGACGTGGTGCCGATCGGCAGCGCGGTGGCGCAGATTGAAGTAGCGGACGACGTTGTAGCGCTCGAAGCTCCTCCGCTGGTACCCGTGGAAGAAGAAGCAGACGTTGCCGCAACGGCCGCATTGCTCGAAAAAGATTTCCGGGCGGCCGTAAGCAGAGCGCCTGAACCGGCTTACGAATACGCACCGGCGGATACCGCTGTCAATTCTTTCTATTCGCCGCTAGTCCTCAGCATCGCGCGCGAGGAGCAGATCCCGGTTGACGAGTTGAAAATTATCAAAGGAACGGGCCTGGAAAACCGGGTTACCAAGGACGATATTCTTTCCTATGTGGAGCACCGCCGGAAGAAAGGTGCTCCCTCTGCCCCCGCCACCTCGTTGAATGGCAGTACGGAGATCATTGAAATGGACCGGATGCGGAAGATGATTTCGCAGCGGATGGTCGAGTCGAAGCGGATTTCGGCCCACGTTACTTCGTTCATTGAAACGGATATGACGCCGGTAGTGAACTGGCGGGAGCATGTGAAGGCCGAATACCGCAAAAAGACCGGAGACAGCATTACATTCACGCCGATCCTGATCGAAGCCGTTGCAAAGGCCATCAGGGATTACCCGCTGATCAATATTTCGGTGGAAGGCGACAAGATTGTCAAGAAAAAGGACATTAACATAGGAATGGCCGTAGCATTGCCGGATGGTAACCTGATCGTTCCGGTAATCCACAATGCCGACCACTATGATCTGCCCGGTCTGGCCCGCAAAGTGAACGACCTCGCAAGGCGTGCGCGGGAGAACAAGCTGAAAGCGGACGATCTCGCCGGCGGCACCTACACCGTTTCCAATATCGGCGCGTTCTCGAATTTAATGGGGACACCTATTATCGTACAACCGCAAGTGGCGATCATGGCGTTCGGGGCGATCAGGAAGAAGCCGGCGGTGATAGAAACGCCCCAGGGCGATCTGATCGGTATCCGCAGCATGATGTTCGTCTCCCATTCCTACGACCATCGCGTGGTGGACGGCTCGCTGGGCGGTTTATTCCTCAAACGCGTAAACGATTACCTCGAAAACTTCGACATTACCCGAACGATTAGCTGATGTTGAGATTAACCCTGGACATGGACGACGTGCTGGCGAACACCCACGAAAAACTCGTCGAGATTGTCCTCACCGACTTTTCGACCACCTTGCACCGGGAGGACTTCAAGACGAAAGGGTTAAGGGAACTGCTGCATCCGAAGCAACTTTCGAAGCTGCACAGGATAATGGATTCGCCGGGCTTTTTTGCCGACATCGAGGTAAAGGAAGGTGCTATCGAAACGGTCTACCAGCTTTCAAAATACTACGAACTTTTTGTGGCAACCGCCTGCATGGAGTTCCCTAACTCGTTTCGGGATAAATTTGACTGGTTGAAGCGGCATTTCCCGTTCATTCCGTGGACCAACGTGGTTTTCTGCGGGTATAAAAGCATTGTACAATCGGATTACCTGATCGACGACCACGTGCGTAACCTGGCTGCCTTCAAAGGTAAAGGCATTCTTTTTTCATCCCCGCATAACCTTCGTGAAACCGCCTATAAACGCGTTTCGAGCTGGAAGGAAGTGTCGGAATTATTTTTGCATAGCGTATGAAACTGTTACTGATAGAGGACGAGCCCAAAACGTTGCAGTCGATACGGCAGGGGCTGGAAGAGAACGGATACGAGGTAGACATTGCCTACGACGGCCTCATTGGCAAGCAGCTGGCACGCAGCAATGTGTACCAGCTGATTATCAGCGACATTATCATACCCGGTATCAATGGTATCGAGCTTTGCCGAGAAATCCGCAGTTGGGGCGATGAAACGCCCATATTAATGCTCACCGCACTGGGAACGACCGACGACAAGGTAACCGGCCTCGATGCCGGTGCGGACGACTACCTGGTCAAGCCATTTGAATTCAAGGAACTCCTGGCACGCGTACGTGCGCTCACGAAGCGCGGATCGACCGTTTCGCACACAGCGCAGGTTCTGCGCTTCGCCGACTTGGAGGTTTCGCTCGATGCGAAAACCGTTTATCGTTCAGGCAACAAGATCAATCTCACGGCGCGGGAATTCAACCTGCTGGTTTATCTGATCCGTAACCAGGGAAGGGTTATTTCGAAGGTCGAAATCGCCGAGCAGGTATGGGATATCGGATTTGATACCGGTACGAATGTTATTGAAGTATATGTAAATTATCTTCGTAAAAAAATTGACAAAGATTACCCGGTCAAACTCATCCACACGCAGTTTGGAATGGGCTATGTGCTTAAAGTAGAATAAGTTATGCAAATCCGCACCCGACTTACGGTTCAGTTCTCCTTGCTGGTAAGCGGTATTTTGCTGATCACCTTTCTCGCCGTCTACTTTTTTACGTATTACAATGTAACGGAGGACTTTTACGACCGCCTTCGCTCGAAGGCCAAGTCGCAGGCCGAGCTTTTGCTGAAAGTGCAGGTACCGCTTATCAACGCCGAGGTCCTGAAAGCCCTGGACGAAACCAACCGGGACCTGATTTATGATGAGAACATCTTCATTTTCGACGAGAAGAACCGCCTCATTTACAGCAACTCTACTACCCCCCCAACTGAAAGCATTGCACGTCTCGAACTACTGGCTGGATGAGATCCGCAAGGCCGGGCAGATCCGTTACGACGACGGCGATTACAAAGTGGTAGGCCTTTATTATAAATATCCCTTCAATAAAGCCGTGGTAATGCTTGGTGCGAAAGACTTGTACGGACAAGCAAACCTTTCGAACCTAAAAACCCTGCTGACCGTCCTCTATTTTATCGTGACATTCGTGGTGGCGATTGTAGGCTGGATATTCTCGAAACGCGCCTTACGCCCGATTTCCAAGGTAATGAATGCCGTGGAGGGTATATTGCCCCAAAATCTCGACACCAGGCTGAATGTGCCTAACCAAAAGGACGAAATCGGCCGTCTGACTGTGACCTTCAACAAGCTGCTCGACCGTATCGAGACGGCCTTTCAAATGCAGAAAATATTCGTTGCCAATGTTTCGCACGAGCTGAAAAACCCGCTCACGAAAATCAAATCGCAACTGGAAGTGAGTATGCTCAAAGAGCGGAACCCACAGGAGTATCAGATGACGATCCGCTCGGTGCTCGAAGACATTCAGGAGCTTGGCCAGCTTTCGAACACCCTGCTGGAACTCGCCAAAGTGAGCGAAGACCAGCGCGACCTGCTTACGGAGGTCATCCGTGTAGACGACCTGCTGCTCGATTGCCGGATGAACCTGGCCGAAGCGAATCCGGCCTACAATATCCAGCTGAACTTCGACGAGCTCCCCGAAGACGACACCTGGCTCGAAATCACCGGCAACTCCACACTCCTTAAAACCGCTTTCCTGAACCTGATGGACAACGCTTGCAAGTTCTCCGACGACAACACCGTGAACGTGTGCCTGCATCCGTCGCGCGGGCAGCTCGGGCTGACATTTTCGGATAACGGCAAGGGTATTCCGGAGAAGGACAAGAGCCTCGTTTTTCAGCCATTTTACCGCAGCGACAATACCGCGAGCATTAAAGGCTATGGCATCGGCCTGTCGCTGGTGGAGCGGATCGTGAAGTTGCATAACGGCAGCGTCAGCATTCAATCGAACGTCCCGAAAGGCACCACATTTCGCCTGACTTTTTTGCGCCTCTAAGCAAATTCTAACTTATTATTAACGCCTTTCTAAGTATTGTTGATCTTATTTGTAATGTCGACAGGGCGAAAACATCGCCGGTCGCAAATTCAAAGGATTTCATTTTTTGTGGTGTTAATAAGCAAATTTGGCAGGTGTCTCTCACGCCTGCCAATTTTTTTGTCATGGTCGGAATGTCAAGGATTGTCATTGGTAGTCAAGTGTGGTCATTGGTAGTCAGGTGTGGTCAAGTGTTAGCATTGGTAGTCAGGTATAATCAAGTGTTGTCATTAGTAGTCAGGCGTAGTCGAGGACTGTAATTGGTAGACTGAGAGCAAAAAAAGGAGGAGAAAATGATCGACTGACCAATTTCTCCTCCTCCCTATCAAGAACTATTTCAGACTACACTTGACTATCCACGACCACACCTGACAATCCACGACACCGTCCAGCCGATCAGAACATCATGCATCAGTGCTTCTTTCGAATCTCGATAATCTTCAACTTATTCAGCAGCTTGATCACCGGGTAAGTCGGGTCGATTTCGAACCATTTCGAACCAAAGTTGATTGAATTAGGCCGTTTGTGGTGATTGTTCTGGAAGAGCTCTCCCATCATCAGGAAATCGAAGATCAGCGAGTTCTTGGATTCGTCCTGGTTATCGAAATTCTGGTAGCCATATTTGTGCCCGCTCCAGTTCACGATCGCGCCGTGGATCGGACCCATCAGGAAATGGATCGGCAGCAGGAAAAAGAACGCCCAGTGCATATCCAGGTAAATGTACGCCAGCACGTAGAATGCGAGGTAAAGAAGCCCCCAGCCTATTCTCGAAATCCAGGAATCACCCAGCTTTTCCACAAAATTCCACTCGGGATAGTTACGCTCGAAACGCGTTTCGATGGCCCGTTTGCGATTCAAAACGGCATTGTAAATGTTTTTGGTTTCCCACATCATGGTAAATACATTTTTGGTATGATGCGGAGAATGCGGGTCTTTTTCGGTATCGCTGAACGCATGATGCATGCGGTGCAGGATCGCATATGCCCGTGGGCTTAAATAGGAAGAACCTTGTGAAAGATAGGTGAGCAGATAGAAGAACCGTTCCCACGGCTTGCTCATTATGAACATTTTATGAGCGGAATAGCGGTGCAGGAAAAAGGTTTGACAGAATAATGACAAATACCAATGTACAACAAATACAATCAGAACTATATACATGGAACGGTAGAAAATTTTAATATGCTAAACTTTGTACAAAAGTAAGTGCCAAAGGTTAGAAAACCGAAATTTCCCAAACTAAATTTGGAATATAGCCATAGCCTCGTTTAGGCCCTCGACTTCTGCGGCTATTCGATCATAAAGGCGTAACTCAGCAGGTTGGCGCCCATTTGCAATGCCTTGCGGCGCATTTCCTCAGGGTCGTTATACACACTCTGGTCCTCCCAACCATTTCCGAGGTCGGTTTCGTAGCTGTAAAAGCATATCAACCGCCCCTGCCATATCAATCCGAAGCCCTGCGGCTGCTTACCGTCATGTTCGTGGACTTTCGGCAAACCGTCGGGGAAGTTATATTTCATATGGTAAATCTGATGATCGTAAGGAAGTTCGACGAACGAGAGTTCGGGAAAAACCTTTTTCATTTCGCGGCGGATAAACTGGTCGAGGCCGTAGTTGTCGTCCACATGCAAAAAGCCTCCGGAAAGCAGGTAATTCCGCAGGTTCTGTGCTTCCGCTTCGGAAAAAACCACATTTCCATGGCCCGTCATGTGCACGAACGGGTAGGCGAAAATATCCGGGCTGCCCACTTCCACTACATCCTCCACCGGATTGATGTTCATTTTAAGCTCCGCATTGCAGAACTTGATCAGGTTCGGCAGCGAGGTCTTGTTGGCATACCAATCCCCTCCCCCGCCGTATTTCAACTTGGCGATCTTCAACGACGATTGCCCGAACGAGGCCAGGGACGCGCAGAGGAATAGGGCGAGAACGGCGAGGTGGACTTTCATGAGTGAATGATTGAATGAGTGAATGAGTGAATGAGTGGCTGATCGATTAATTTCAAATGATTAAAGTGGAAAACTAACGAATGACCAGAATTCACTTACACAGTTTTTGAGATAGTGTCATTCGGTCATTCGGTCATTCGGTCATTGCAAAACCTGCGCCAGGTTAATGGCGTGGCATCCTGCTATGGCGGCGGTTTCGGTTCTGAGGCGTGTGGGGCCTAAGGACACGGTTTGGAAACCGTTTTCCAGCGCCACTTCCACTTCCCTTGGACTGAAATCCCCCCTCAGGGCCGATCAGCAATGTCGTATCATTTCCCTTTTTTATTTTGCTAAAAACGTGTTCCACCGTATTTTGTTCCGGAACGTACGCAATCAGTCGGACGGCGTCGCCCACATTTTTAATAAACGGCTCATACTTGTTATTTACTGTAATGTAAGGCATATAATATTGCCGCGACTGCTTCATGGCGGCAGCGGCAATGCGGTTCAGCCTCGCCAGGTTTACTACGCGGTTCAGGGTTTCAGGGTTGGTGTGCTCGGTCACCACGAAATCGATGCGTTCCACACCTATTTCGGTCATTTTCTCCACCATCCATTCGTTCCGCTCGGCCTTGCGTGTAGGCGCTATCGCCATATTGACGGCAAATCCTCTCCGTCCCATCATTTTAGATTCGATCACCTCGTAACCTACTTTTCGACCCTGAACATTGAGCCTGCATTTTTGCACCAGCCCTTTGCCGTCGGTGACGTAAATCATGTCGCCGGAACCCAGCCTCAGAACCTTCGAACTATGCTTTGCCTCCTCTTCGTCGAGCTCAAAAACGTGTGGGTCAGGTTGATAAAACAAATGCATTTTTCCAATATTGTAATAATGTAAAGCAATCCCTCGCGGGCATTCGAAAATATATAAAATTCCCGGAACCGCACAAAATTGGCCATCCCCGCAGAATTCTATAAGCGCCCGTTCACCGGCACTCCGGTTTCTTGCACATTCCTGATATTTTTTAGTTTCATAGGTATATTTTTACACCTGTTTCGACCATTTTAACAAAAATATCGATCCAACCCGCCATTTTTGAAACCAGCCTGATTTATTAGAATAGTACATTTTTTACTGACAATACTACCACGAACGCAATAATATTTTGCGGAAGGTTAATTTTTCCTAACATTTATTTTTTGTAAATACATTTTTGCATTAATATTGTGCCGTTATAATTATTCGTCACCACTTTATCTAGTACTATTATGTCAAAGTCCAAGCTGGAATATATTTGGTTGGATGGCTACAAGCCGACCCAAAGTTTACGCAGCAAAACCAAAATTGAAAACAATTTTAGTGGAAAACTGGAAGATTGCGCAATGTGGTCGTTTGATGGCTCATCTACCGAGCAGGCTCCCGGCGGTTCTTCCGACTGTTTGCTGAAACCTGTTTACATTATTCCTGATCCGCAGCGTAAAAATGGCTACCTGGTAATGTGCGAGGTATTGAACGCTGACGGAACCCCTCACGAATCAAACGGTCGTGCTACTATCGAAGACGACGATAACGACTTCTGGTTCGGATTTGAACAAGAATATTTCCTTTGGGACAATGAAACCAACAAACCACTGGGCTTCCCTGCAAACGGGTACCCAGCTCCGCAAGGACCATATTATTGCTCGGTAGGCGCGAAAAATGCTTTCGGTCGGGAGATCATCGAAGAGCACCTCGACGCTTGCCTCGATGCAGGCCTGAACGTTGAAGGTATCAACGCCGAGGTTGCAGCAGGACAGTGGGAATTCCAGATCTTCGCAAAAGGCGCGAAAGAAGCTGGCGACCAAATCTGGCTTGGCCGTTACCTCCTGGAAAGAATCGGCGAGAAATACGGCGTTTCCATCAACTGGCACTGCAAGCCGCTTGGCGCGCTCGACTGGAACGGCTCAGGTATGCACGCCAACTTCTCGAACTCTACTTTGAGAACTGCCGGAAGCAAAGAAACTTTCGATAAAATCTGCGAAGCATTCCGTCCTGTGGTGAAAGAGCACATCGAAGTTTACGGTGCCGACAACCACCTCCGTCTGACCGGAAAGCACGAAACTGCTTCTATCCACGATTTCAGCTACGGCGTTTCCGACCGCGGTGCTTCTATCCGTATCCCTGTTGTAGTTCCTGCAAAAGGATGGAGCGGATACCTCGAAGATCGTCGTCCGAACTCGGCTGCCGATCCTTACAAAGTGGCAGCTCGTATCATCAAGACTGTTAAATCTGCTATCTGATCCGCAGAACGATATATTTTGCAAAACGACCACCCCGAAAAGGTGGTCGTTTTTGTTGTCACGCCGAGCGAGCGACGGCGGCCGTTCGCACAGCGTGACAGTTAACTGAAAGTTTGCTCTATATGAAACAATCTCCCGTATTGTTTGCTATGATCAATCTTCGTCCTCGCTGCCGGTAAACGAGTACAATGTAGGATCGAGCTGGACATTGCCAGATGTATAGGCTTTTACAAAATCGCTGATCACCTTGTCGTTGATCTCCGTTTTATTCAGGCCTACTTCCAAACCGATGCCGTATTCGAACTGATCGTCGATCTCGATATGTTCGCGAACGGTAATTTCCTCGCCATCCTCGATTTCCTCGATGAATTCGGTCAGCAGCAGTTCGGCTTCGTCTTCCTGCTCCTCGCTGATCTTGTAGTTTGCCGGGCGCTCGTCCGGCGACAAATAGCCCGGAATCTCCTTTTTCAAACGGTCCAGCGCTTCATCGTACACGAGCGTCGAATGATGCAGGCGCAATGTGTAAATCAATGCGTCGTAGATCACTTCCTGATTTTTGTAAGTGCCCACAAACTGCACATGCGCGTGCTCGTTGTTGTCGTCGTCTTCCTCGAACTCGTCCTCTACATAAATAAAGTTCGAGTTTTCGGCCTTGCATTCCGCCTTCAACTGCGCGATTTCTTCTGGATCAAATCCGGGATTCATGTTATTCGTTGTTTGTTTCAATTGCAAAACTACTCCAAAAATAGCATTTCACGGTACTTCGCCAGCGGCCAATCCTCGTCGTCGATCAGCAATTCCAGCTTGTCGACGTGGTAGCGGATCTCGTCGAAATAGCCTTTCACCTCCGAGCCATAACATTTCGCGCGCTCGAAGAGGTCTTCCAGATTGTTCGCTTTCTTACGGCTTTCGGTCATTTCGTGCACCAGCTTCTTGATCACCACCACGTGCGATGAAATGTCGCGGATGATTTCCTTGATCGGCCCGGCCTCTTCGAGCATCTCGAGGTCGGTCAGCGAGCGCGCGGTTTGTGCGAGTTTGAACTGGTATTTCACAACCGTCGATACAATATGGTTCAATGCCAGGTCGCCTATCACGCGCGATTCGATCTGCAATTTCTTCACATAATTTTCGAGCTCGATCTCGTAGCGCGCATGCAGCTCGCGTGCGCTCAGCACGCCTGTTCTTTCGAACACGGCAATGGTTTTGTCCGTTTTGTAGGCATACAATGCGTCGTAAGTTTCGCGGATATTGCTCAGGCCGCGTCTGGCGGCTTCCTCGATCCATTCTTCCGAGTAGCCGTTTCCTTCGAAAAGAATATTTTTGGATTCCAGGAAATAGCGTTTCAGTATCTCCACGGTCGCCACTTTCTTCTCTTCACCGGCTGCCAGGCGCTCGTCCATTTCTCGTTTGAAGTCGAGCAACTGGTTCGCTACGATCGTATTGAGAATGATCATCGGCGAAGCGCTGTTCTGCGAGCTTCCGACCGCGCGATACTCGAATTTGTTTCCTGTAAAACAGAACGGCGACGTGCGATTGCGGTCGGTATTGTCCCGTTGAAGGTTGGGAATGCGGGTAATACCCAGCTTATAATAGAAATTCTCCCCTTTTTCGAGCGTAATTTCCCCTTTATTGACCAGCTCTTCGAGCATCGACGTCAGGTCGCCGCCAAGAAATACCGACACGATGGACGGCGGCGCCTCGTTGGCACCCAGGCGGTGCTCGTTGCCAGCCGACGAAATGGATGCCCGCAACAAGTCGGCATGATCGTGCACGGCTTTGACGACGTTCATCAGGAAAGTCAGAAAGCGCAGGTTTTCCTTGGGTTTCGAGGTCGGTGCGAGCAGGTTAATACCGGTGTCTGTCGACAGCGACCAGTTGTTGTGTTTGCCGCTCCCGTTAATGCCGGCAAATGGTTTTTCATGAAACAGCACCTGAAAATTATGGCGGTCGCCTACTTTTTGCATCAAATCCATCAGCAATGCATTGTGATCGATGGCAAGGTTAACCTCCTCAAAAGTCGGCGCGCATTCGAACTGCCCCGGGGCTACCTCGTTATGTCGCGTTCTCACCGGGATACCCAGTTTCAATGCTTCGAACTCGAAATCCACCATAAATGCATTCACGCGCGGCGAAATGGAACCGAAGTAATGATCGTCTAGCTGCTGGCCCCGGGCGGGGTTATGGCCAAAAACAGTCCGGCCCGACATCAGTAAATCGGGGCGGGCGTAGTATAATGCCTTGTCAACCAGAAAATATTCCTGCTCGATACCCAATGTAGGCGTTACTTTCGAAACGTCGCGGTTGAAAAACTGGCAAACGCCAGTAGCCGCCTTGTCCAGCATCACCAGCGACCGCAGGAGCGGCGCTTTGTAATCGAGCGCTTCCCCGTTATAGGAAATGAATACCGAAGGAATGCATAATGTCTTTCCGCCCGCGCCATTATCCATCAGAAATGCCGGCGAGCTCGGGTCCCAGCCGGTATAACCCCGCGCCTCGAATGTCGCGCGCAGGCCACCGCTCGGGAAGGACGACGCGTCGGGTTCCTGCTGTACCAGCGCACTGCCTTTGAATTTCTCGACTGCCTTGCCGTCGATGGTGAGGTCGAAGAACGAGTCGTGTTTTTCGGCCGTCGTTCCGGTTAATGGCTGAAACCAGTGGGTATAGTGCGTAGCGCCTTTGGAAATGGCCCACGATTTCATCGCGGCGGCTACCTCTTCGGCCACCTCGCGGTCTATCGTCGAACCGGAGCGGATCGCGTTGGAGATTTTGGTATAGGCCTCTGCCGAAAGCAGGGTCTTCATCACATCATCACTGAATGTATTGCTACCGTAAAGGTCGGCTACTTTTTCTGTGGGAGGGGTCAAAACAGGCAAGACGCGACCTTGCGCGATCTCAAAAGCTTTGGAACGAAACGTCATGTATTTATTGATTTATATTAATTCTCCCCAAAATTATCTATTTACCGATATGAACAATAATTCGCTTATACATTTTCATAATAGGTGTCCAACGGTTGCCACAGGTTAGCGCATTTTTAAGAACTTTGCAAATTGTTTACAGACACCAATGCGTAAAAGACTTGAATTTATTGCCTTGTACGGGCTGGCCTGGGTCGTAATTTTCCAGTTTTTCCGGGTTATCTTTCTGGCATACCATTATAAGAAGGCGCTCGAACTGCCCTCATCCCTCTGGGTTGCGAGCGCGGGCCACGGCTTGCCGATGGACATTTCGTTCGCCGCTTATATCCTCGCGATCCCTGCATTGCTAATGATGTTCACAGGCCTGCGCTGGAACTGGTACACGAAGACATTGTCGGTTTACACCGTCATCATCGTATCCCTGATCACGCTTCTGACGGTCGTCGACCTCGAACTGTTCCGGGCCTGGGGTTTCCGCATTGACGCTACTTCGCTGCTTTACCTCGAAACGCCTGCGGAGGCCATGGCTTCGATGGGCGCGGCGCCTGTTTTTCCGCTCATATTGCTGCTGGCAGCACTGATCTTCCTCGTTAACAGTATTTTACAGACCATTATCCGGCGCGTCGCGGGTTCCTTCCGGCGATCTCCGCTGGTGTATACCATACCGGCATTCCTCATTATTGCGGGCAGTCTTATCATTCCCATTCGCGGCGGCTTTCAACTTGCACCCATGAACGAGAGCGCTGTATTTTTCAGCGACAAGAGTTTTGCCAATTACGCGGCTGTGAATGTACCCTGGAATTTTATGCGTTCGGTTCTGAATCAGGGGTATTCCAATGAAAACCCGTTCAAATACTCGGATGATATCAAAGCTAACCGGACCGTGGCGGACCTGTACCGTGCCGGGGGCCCCACGCGACAGGTTATCAACACGGTTGGCAAAAAGAATGTGCTGATCATTATTTGGGAAAGTTTCACAGCCAAGGCCGTCGGGACGCTGGGGGGGATTAAAGGGGGTCACCCCGCAGTTCGACCGGATTTCAAAAGAGGGGCTGCTCTTTACCAATATATATGCGAGCGGCAACCGCAGCGATAAAGGTATGGTGGCCATTTTGAGCGGTTACCCGGCGCAGCCAACCACTTCCATTATTAAAATACCAAAGAAAACCGCCTCGCTGCCTTCGTTACCGACGATTTTCAAAGAACACGGCTGGCAAACTTCCTTCTATTACGGAGGCGAAACCGAGTTCGCTAATATGAAATCTTACTTCCTTCAACAGGGTTTCGACCGGATCGTCGATAAAAACGAGTTCGATTCCAAAGACATGAACTCCAAATGGGGCGCGCACGACCACATAGTTTTTAACAGGCTGATGCGCGATCTCGACCGGGCGAAACAGCCATTTTTCTCGACAATGTTCACTTTAAGCAGCCACGAGCCATTCGAGGTACCGACCAAAACCGTGATAGAAGGCCGCGATCCCGAGCATTTGTTCCTGAACGCATTACATTATACCGACGAATCTCTCGGAACATTCCTGAGTGAGGCAAAAACCAAACCGTGGTGGAAAAACACGCTCGTGATCGTCATCGCAGACCACGGCCATCCATTACCGGAAACGCGGAAAGACAAGCCTTCGGAGTTCTATATCCCGATGCTGTGGCTCGGAGGCGCGCTCACGGCCGCGCCTGCACGCGTGGATACGCTCGCGTCACAAACCGACCTTGCCGCCACGCTTTTAAACCAAATGCATTTGCCTTCCGGAACTTTTGCGTGGAGTAACGACATTTTCAGGAAAGGCCGCCACGATTTTGCCTATTTCGCATTCAACAATGGCCTGGGCTGGATGCGTCCCGACGGCTTCCTCGTGCGGGACAACATCGGAGGCAATATCACCGAGAAAAACGGCGCTTTACCGCAGCGGGAAGAAGAACTTGGCAAGGCTTACCTGCAATCTTCTTTCGGAGATTATTTAAAGCGTTGATAATAAAGGTGTAATTTTGCAGGATATTCAAAAACAATGAAAAAAGTCGCTTTTTATACATTAGGGTGCAAATTGAATTACTCCGAAAGCTCCTCGATCGGACGGATGTTCGAGGATAAGGGCTATACCAAAGTGGAATTCAACGAAAACCCGGATATTTTTATCATCAACACCTGCTCCGTCACCGAGAACGCGGACAAAAAGTGTCGCAAGATCGTACGTGAGGCCCAGAAAATCAATGCGGACGGCTATGTGGCGATCATCGGCTGCTATGCGCAGCTGAAACCGAAAGAAATTTCCGAAATCCCCGGTGTGGACGCCGTTTTGGGCGCTGCAGAGAAATTCCGGTTGGTGGAACTGATCGATACATTCGAAAAAGCGCCGTCGGGCCAGCCGGCACAGGTAATCGCTTCCACGATCGACAATGCCGTCGAGTACCACACCTCCTACTCGCTCAACGACCGCACGCGCACGTTCCTGAAAGTGCAGGACGGCTGCGACTATCCTTGCGCGTATTGCACGATCCCGCTCGCACGCGGCAGGAGCCGTTCGGACAGCATTGAAAACATCGTAAAGGCAGCCCACGACATTGCCGCCCGCGATGTGAAGGAAATTGTGCTCACCGGTGTGAATATCGGTGATTTCGGTCTGCATAACGGCGTTCGGGAAGAAACGTTCATCGACCTGATCAAGGCATTGGACGAAGTGGAAGGCATTGAACGGTTCCGTATTTCGTCCATCGAGCCCAACCTGCTCACCGACGAAATCATCGAATTCGTGGCGCATTCCAAACGTTTTGCCCCGCATTTTCATATTCCGTTACAATCAGGTTCCAATAAAGTCCTGGGGCTGATGAAGCGTCGCTACAAGCGGGAACTGTATGCCGAGCGTGTGGCGAAAATCAAATCGCTCATGCCGGATTGCTGTATTGGCGTGGACGTGATCGTGGGCCATCCTGGCGAAACGAAGGAGCTTTTTGAAGAAACGTACCGCTTCCTGAACGAACTGGACATTTCCTATTTGCACGTATTTACCTATTCCGAGCGCGAGAATACAGCGGCATTGGCCATTCGCCCCATCGTTAACAAGGGCGAACGTGCCGAACGATCGAAGATGCTGCATATTCTTTCCGATAAAAAGAAACGTTTCTTCTATGAAAGCCAGATCGGCAAGGAAGGGAAAGTGTTGTTCGAAGACGAGGTCCAAAACGGGCAAATGCTCGGCTTTACGGGCAACTACGTGCGAGTTGCCGTCAAATACGACCCACTGCTGATCAATGAAACCAAGGACGTGCGTTACCACCACATCAACGCCGAAGGCTTGATGGAAGTGACTGAGGTGCAGGAAGAGATTTTGGTGCATTAGAGAATAGAAGCTGGCTTTGGGAATCAATTCAATCTAGCTCTAATAATCAATCTAATCTAGTACCGTCGACTTAAGTCGACGGCAGGGAACAAAAAAAATTTAAATCCCCGGGTTTTAACCCGGGGATTTAAAGAGAAAGGGATCTGGAAATTTTTAAAATCCGGAAAACAAGAAAGCCCGGCTAAATTGGCCGGGCTTTCGGTTTATTCAGGTTAGTTTAGATTAAGCTTCTACAAGAAATTCGTCGTGCTGGCTGATATCCAGACCGGCCTTTTCGTCTTGCTCAGACACGCGGAGCGGCAGGATCAGGTCGGTGATTTTCAATAGCAGGAACGAGCCTCCGAATGCGAACACCGATACGCCTACGAGGGCAATTACGTGGTTGATGAACAGCTTGGTTTCGCCGAATGCAAGGCCCTGGTCAACTACCAGCGAGTTAACACCGCTTGTTGCAAAGATACCGGTCATCAGCATACCTACCATACCGCCAACGCCGTGGCATGGAAATACGTCCAGGGTATCATCCAAAGTTGAACGGGTACGCAGGTGAGCGATGTAGTTGGAAATGATCGCAGCCACTGTACCGATAAACAGGGACGCAGGGACGGTTACAAAACCGGCGGCCGGTGTGATGGCAACCAAACCTACAACCGCACCGATACAGAAACCGAGCGCAGACACTTTCTTACCTTTCGCAGCATCGAAAAGAACCCAGGCCAAACCGGCGGCACCCGCAGCGGTGTTGGTAGTAGCGAACGCTGAAACCGCCAGTGGAGAAGCCGTCAGGGCAGAACCGGCATTGAAACCGAACCATCCAAACCAAAGCAAACCAGTTCCCAACAATACGAATGGAATGTTCGCAGGAGGAAGTACGTGGTCTTCCAGGAGCGACTTGCGACGTTTCAGGTACAAAGCGCCTGCCAATGCAGCCCAGCCGGCCGACATGTGAACCACGGTTCCACCGGCAAAGTCAAGCACACCCATTTTGAAGAGCAGGCCGTCTGCATGCCATGTCATGTGGGCAAGCGGCGAGTAGATGAAAACACAGAACAGGATAATGAAAAGAACGTAAGAGCGGAAGTTGATACGCTCAGCCATCGAGCCAGTGACAAGCGCCGGAGTGATTACCGCGAATTTCAACTGGAACATCGCAAACAATGCGAAAGGAATGGTTCCCCAGATCGGGCCGTCCAGTACGCCTTTGAACATGAAGTGCGTACTAGGGTTACCGACGAAGCCGCCAATGTCCTCACCGAATGCGAGACTGAAACCGAAAACTACCCAGATCACACTGATCACACCCATTGCGATAAAGCTCTGAAGCATGGTGGAAATGACGTTTTTGGTGTTGACCATTCCTCCGTAGAAGTACGCCAGACCCGGGGTCATGAGCAATACCAGCGCGGCTGATACGAGCATCCACGCAGTGTCGCCTGAATTGATGCCTTCCGTCGCAATCTGCGTCGGAACATTGGGGACGAAGGCACCGAGGATGCTGATTACCAGGAGGATAATCAGTGGGATAAAATTACGTTTTTCCATTGTAGTAAATAATTATTGTTGTATTAGATTAAGAAGGTATTCGTGTGAAATGCTATGGGTTGAATTTTAGAATTTGTAAATGAATGCGAGCCCGAAAGTTGTCTGGCTGTTTTTGGTCCACTCGCCGTCCGAATCCTGGAACTGCTGTGCTTCGCCACCGCTTTGTTTAGGATATGCGTCCAGGCGGAACTCGGGTTTGACCAGAATGTGTCCGTCCGCAAGATTGATATTACCTGTAAGGGTGACCGAATTAACTTTGGTACCTGTACCGGCAGGAGTCAGCAAACCACGCACACCGTTATCGTTGTTGAAATACTCGTAACGTGCACCAATTCCAAAGTTGTCGGTAATCGCCGTGTTGGCATACACTGCGAAACCACCCCAAGATTCGGTATCAACCGGGCCACCTGCACCCTGATAGTCGCCCTTTTGTGAACCGTATGCGGCATTCAGCCCCAAGAGAAACTTTTCAGTTACCTGGAAGCTCGTCGTAATGTCGAACACCTGATAGAAGCCGTCGGGCTGCTTGCCGAGCGAATCGGTGTTGGCTTCGTTGCTTCCGATGTAGTTCAGGTAAACGTTCCAGTTTTCAACCGGTTTGAAGTACAACTGGCTGATGATCCCTTTTGCGCGGTTGTTGTCGCCCAACCCGTCGACATTGTTCACAACGCCCACCATCAACGAAGCCTTGTCGGAGAATGCGTAGGTCGCTTTCAAACCTGCGTGGTAGAACGGACCGTTGTTGAACAGGTTGGACAACGAGTAGTTGAAGTTGGCCGGTGCGTCGATCACTTCGTACCCGATATGCGTACCGAACTGTCCCGCCGTCATCGAGAACTTGTCGGTAAATTTGTATGTAAAGTATGCTTGCTTAATAGCCAGCGCCGTGCTGAACAACGCGTTGCCGTAGTTACCCAGGTTCGCGTTGGGGCCAAAAGTCAGGTCAACCACCGCTTCTGACTTAGCATTGGTATAGGCTACCTTCGCCTGTACCAGCCCGAGCGAGAACTGTCCCGATTTCTGATCGAACACCCGTGCATTGCTGGCACCCATATTGGAGCGGGATGCGGGTTTATTGAAATTAGCCATATAATAGGAATCCAGGTATCCCGAGAAAGCGAATGCTCCTTTTGCCTCCTCTTCATCCTTTGCTTCCGTTACCACCGCAGTATCCGCCTTCACAGCCTTTTTGTCTTCTTCCGCCTTCGCAAAACCCAAAAAAGGAATCGTCAAAGATAATACTGTGCAATAGACTTTTTTCATAATTATATTCTGTTTAAGTTAATATTACTCTCCGGCTGTATTACTGGATCAAATATTGTACTTAAATTATATTTTTCAAATAATGAAGCAGTATTTTATAGAAAAAAATCCAATTTTCTGATTTTTATCATGTTTTTTATCGTTTTTGAAACACAAAAACAGGAAAAACGCATTTTTTGACAAAAACTAAATATTCTGCACAACTGCTACAATACAGAATTTTCTTCAAAGAAACCGGTTGTAATTTTTAAGAAATTTTATTATTATAATGCCATTTCCGGAGCCGAAAGGGCACAAAAAAAGCCTGCTGGGAGCAGGCTTCGCGTTTTTTATGTTCAGCAGGGTCTATTCACCGTGCATCCATGCCTTTTTGGCAAGTAAAGTCTCTTCTTCTTCCTCGTTGTCCGGGTCGGGCACGCAGCAGTCTACCGGGCAAACCGCAGCGCACTGGGGTTCCTCATGAAAACCAACGCATTCGGTACATTTATCTGAAACTATATAGTAAAACTCGTCTGAAACAGGGGCCTGTTTTTCTTTGCCACTTACGATGGTGCCATCACCGAAGTCCACTTCATCTAAACTCGTTCCATCCCCCCAAGTCCATTCCACACCTCCTTCATAAATTGCTGTATTAGGGCATTCTGGCTCACACGCCCCACAATTTATGCATTCATCGGTTATCATTATAGCCATAGTCGCCGGATTGTTTATATTTGTTGCTATTCTTCTGTTTAGGGTAACAAATATAACTATTTATAGTTTCCCAACAATCAGAAAAATAAAAAGGGCACTTGCCATTTAACTTTTTAGAGTCAGAGTAGAATGATATCAAGAATTCGGAGAATAAATGCATTCATCCGTCTCGGCCAGTTCATCGGCGACGCGGCAAACGAAGAAACGATCGCGGAGTGGGTAGCGGCGGCAAAAAGCAGGAACAACTGGTTTACACCCGCCAATGTACGCTTGTCGCTCAATGCGATTGCCGAACAGTATTTAAATGAAGAAAAACTAAAAGAACTGGGCCGAAAGCTATCCCGAGCCTGCTCAATCGCGTAAAATTGGCGTGGTAATGGCCGGCAATATCCCGGCCGTAGGCTTTCACGACGCCCTGTCCGTGCTCGTAAGCGGCCATACGCTGCTTGCCAAACCCAGCTCCGACGACCCGCTGCTCATCCGCGCGTTGCTGGCCCGGCTGATCGAAATCGAGCCGGAATTCAAGGATTACATTCATTTTGTGGAAAGATTGAACGAGTCCGACGCCTATATTGCCACGGGAAGCGACAATACGGCCCGCTATTTCCACTACTATTTTGCCAAAAAGCCCAACATCATCCGTAAGAACCGGACGTCGGTCGCTGCGCTGACAGGCGATGAAACGCGTGATGAACTGCGCGCATTAGGTACCGATATCCTGCAATGTTTCGGCCTCGGCTGCCGCAACGTATCCAAAGTATTTGTCCCGTCCGGATATGACTTTACCGGGTTTTACCAGGCAATCGAAGACATGGCCGACGACTACGTCCACCATCACAAGTATTTCAACAATTACGAGTACAACAAATCCATTTACCTCGTAAACCGCGTGGCACATTCGGACAACGGCTTTTTGCTCGCAACCGAGAGCGAAGCGCTGGTGTCGCCGATCAGCGTGCTGCATTACCAGCCTTATGACTCGCTAGAAGAACTGAAAGGATCGATCGGCCAATCGGAAGAGAAGATCCAATGCGTGGTTGCTAAACCGGAACTGCATCTGGCCGGCTCCCTGCCTTTCGGCGCCGCCCAGTCACCCGGCCTTTCCGACTACGCCGACGGCATCGACACCATGACTTTCCTCTCCTCGATAGACTAGGCCTTCCCTGCCCTTCCCGATGGCCCATTCGAGGAAATCGGGAAGGGCTTTTGCCCACGTCTCGGGATTATGCGTTCCTTCTTTCACTTCCAGGTACCGGATATCCCGCCCCCAGGCATATCCTTTCCGTTCCAGTTCGGCAATGCATTCGAGTGTATCCTGGACAGAATCGATCACACCGTCGCTATCACGGTCGTCGTCCTCGTCCCGGGTACCGCACTGAAACCAGAATCGCAGCGGAGCCGTCCGCCCCGCGTTCCGGATTTGCCGGTGCATAATGCGATCCGTTTCGGCATAACCCTCTTCGAGCCCCTTCTGCCGCCACCACAGCGAACCCGAGAAGACACCCGCCTGGGCGAATATCTCCGGATGGTTCCAGACGGCGTCGAGCGCCATCAGGCCTCCCAACGAACAGCCGGCGTAGGCAACACCGGCTGTGACGGTATTATAATGCCCCGTCAGGTAAGGGAGTAATTCCTTTAATATAAATGAAGTCGTACACCCCGCCCTGTCGCCCCGGCCCGCATAGTCGGGCTGGCACGCGGTCCCGTACTCGTATATGCGCGCCTCGCCCGCATGTATGCCCGCGATCACGCACGGGGCGATCTTCTCCTCGGACTGCAAAGCCGCGGCGGTTTCCACCATGCGCAATGCCTCAAAATCCTGCCCGTCGTTGAAAAGCACCAGCGGATAAGTTACGGTCCGATCAAAACCGGCCGGCGGCAATACGGTCACAGTCACTTCCCGGCTCAGGAATGCGGATGGTAAAAGCACGTTTTCGGGTGAGATTTTAGGGAAAGAAGCGCCTGATTTCACTGCAAATACACGAACTATGGATGGAAATAAAACCCGAAAGTTAATAATTTGCTTCCTATGATTTGTTTTGTATATTTCATTTATCAACTATAAACCGTCTCTGTTTGGAAGAGAAGTACATTAAATACTATTCTCATCATATCGACAAAGATGTGGAGATGCTTGTTTTCGGCAACTGGGGCTACCCGATTCTTCTCTTTCCAACCACGCTGGGGCGGTACTACCAGGCGAAGGATATGGGGCTGGTCGAATCGGTGCGATGGCTGGTGGAATCGGGCAGGTATAAACTATATTTTGTGGACACTATCGATGCCGATTCGTGGTACGGCAAGCACCTCGCCCCGGAGCACCGCGTGTTGAACCACATTCAATACGATAGATTTCTAAAAAACGAGCTGGTACCCTACATCAGAAATGAATGCAATGTAGGCAAGATCGGCGTCGCAGGTTGCAGTTTCGGCGGTTTCCACGCCGCTAACTTCGCCTTCCGCCATCCCGATATGGTCGCTTACCTGATCAGCATGAGCGGGATCTTCGACATCCGCGGCTTTATGGACGACTTTTACGACGACGCGGTTTATTTCAATAATCCTGTCGACTTTATGCCCAACGAACAAGGCTGGCGCTTCGGCCACATGAAGATCGTGCTCGGGACTTCCGACTGGGATATTTGCCTGGATAGTAACATCCGGATGTCGAACATTCTCAACAACAACGGCATCGAACACTGGCTCGACATCCGTGGCTGGGAAAAGCACGACTGGCCGCTCTGGAACAAGATGTTTCCCGATTACCTGTCGCGCATTGTTTTGCAATAATCAAAAACACAACTCAAAACCTGAATATGAAAAAGATTGGAATTTTGTTTGGAATGGAAAACACCTTCCCGAACGCATTTATCGAAAGGGTCAACAGCAAAGGTGAGGACGGCATTATCGCAGAAGCCGTTACCATCGATAAAGTGATACAAGCCGCACCGAATGAATATGCCGTAATTATCGACCGCATTTCGCAGGACGTGCCGTTTTACCGGTCTTATCTGAAAAATGCCGCGCTTACCGGCACCGCCGTGATCAACAATCCGTTCTGGTGGAGTGCCGACGAGAAGTTCTTTAATAATGCATTGGCGGAAAAGCTGGGCATACCGGTGCCCAGGACCGCGCTGCTTCCCTCAAAACAACGCCCTACCAACACCTCCGAGACCTCATTCCGCAACCTCGCATTCCCCATGGCGTGGGAAGAGATATTTCAATATGTAGGCTTTCCCGCGTACATGAAACCACACGACGGCGGCGGCTGGAAGAGCGTTTACCGCGTTGTGAACCCGCAGGATATGTGGATCAAACACGAGGAAACGGGCCAGCTGGTGATGATGTTGCAGGAAGAAATCGTATTCGACGACTATGTGCGCTGCTATTGTATTGGCCAGAAAGATGTGCTGGTAATGCCTTACGAACCGCGCAATCCGCACCATTTACGCTACGCCGCCGACTTGAAAGTGCAGGGTGAGGAACGTGAAAAGCTGCTTGAAACTATTAAAGATTATACATTGAAACTCAATATCGCATTGGGTTACGACTTCAATACCGTCGAATTCGCCGTACGCGGCGGCATCCCGTACGCGATCGATTTCTGCAACCCTGCGCCCGACGCGGACATTTACTCCGTAGGCCCCGATAATTTCGAATGGGTAGTGGAAGCTGCGGCCAATATGGCTATCGAAAGGGCGAAAAAACAGGCTCCGGGCCAAATTAACCTTACCTGGGGAACATTTATGAACCAGGCGGTGAATGGTATTCCGGCAGCCGTCGCGACGGCTGCCGGGCCAGTGGAACCGGCAAAAACCAAAGCTCCGGCGAAAACAGCGGAAGAAGCGCCTGCTGCCACAAAGGCTCCGGCCAAAAGCGCCGCGCCTGCCAAAGCACCGAAAGCTGCGCCGGCAAAGCCCGTAAAAGAAGCGGCACCCTCCGCCACGGAAGTGAAAGTAAAAGCCGTGACTCCGAAAAAAACGGCCAAATCCCTGGGCGCCATCGCGACCGAGCCTATCGCCGAGGCGGAACCCAAAGTCCCGACCAATCGAGCGGCCGTTACCAAAGCACCCGCTAAAAATTCCAAATTGAAGAAATCCTGACGAACTAAAATTCAGCCGCTTTTACATTATGGCAACATTCACACTAGGAATTGAAGAGGAATTTCAAACCATCGACCCGGTTACCCGCAACCTGCGGTCGCATATGTCAAAGTTGGTTGAAGACGGAAGAATAACTTTAAAGGAGCGTGTAAAAGCGGAAATGCACCAGGCGGTGGTGGAAGTCGGGACCAATATCTGCCATAATATCCGGGAAGCGCGGGAGGAAGTCACCTATCTGCGCAAAATGATCCTGGACCTGGCCGAAAAGCAGGACCTGCAAGTAGCTGCCGCCGGCACTCACCCTTTCGCCGACTGGGTGGACCAGCTCATTACCGACGACCCGCGGTACGACCGGATCATCGACGAGATGCGCGACGTCGCCCGTGGGAACCTCATATTCGGACTCCACGTGCATGTGGGGATCGAAAGCAGGAACGAAGGCATTCAAATCATGAATGCAGTACGGTACTTTCTCCCGCATATTTATGCCTTGTCGACCAACTCGCCGTTCTGGTGCGGGCGCAATACGGGTTTCAAGTCGTACCGCTCCAAGGTTTTCGATAAGTTTCCCAGGACCGGCATACCCGACTTCTTTTCGAGCGCGGCCGAGTACGACGAGTATGTTGCATTGCTGGTCAGGACAAACTGCATCGATAATGGCAAGAAAATCTGGTGGGACATTCGTGTGCACCCGTTTTTCAACACCATCGAGTTCCGCATGTGCGACGTGCCCATGCGTACGGACGAGACCATATGCCTGGCCGCGATCATGCAGGCGCTCGTGGCGAAAATCCATAAGCTGCACAGCAAGAATCTGAGTTTTCGCCCGTACCGGCGAATGCTGATCAACGAGAACAAATGGCGTGCGGCGCGGTATGGCATCCATAGCAAGCTCATCGATTTTGGAAAGCAGGAGGAAGTGGAATATAAAATCCTGATCCGCGAGTTACTTGAATTCATCGACGACGTGGTGGACGAGCTGGACAGCCGCAAAGAGATCGAATACATTCACCAGATTCTCGAAATGGGCACCGGCGCCGATCGCCAGCTAGCCGTTTTTGAAAAAACCGGCAGTTTGAGCGCGGTAGTAGATTATATTGTTTCAGAAACCAAAATCGGAATTTGTTAAGAATTAAATCAAACTTTTAATCCGAAACCCGAACTAATCAGGAACACATTTGTTAAAAATAGGTTACCCGATTTTATCACTTAAAGGCCGGTTTTGCTGACACCAACCGGCCACAGACCGAAATGACCACTAATGACAGACATTTCCGGATTGCGATCCTGGACATGTACAACGGCCATCCCAACGAGGGAATGCGATGTATTAAAAAGATCATCGCCGCATTCGGAGTGCAGGAAGGCGTGCCGGTTGAATTCACTGTTTTTGATGTAAGACAAAAGCTCGAAGTGCCCGGAATGGACTTTGACGCATACATTTCTACGGGCGGTCCGGGCAACCCGGCGCCTGTCGGCGAGGCATGGGAGAAAAAGTTCTTTGGGTTTCTGGATAAAATACTGGTTTACAATGCAAAACGGCAGAACCGCATCAAAAAGCATTTGTTCCTGATTTGTCATTCGTTTCAAATGGCCTGCGTCCACTGGGAACTGGCCGCGGTGAGCAAGCGGCGCAAAACTTCTTTCGGCACATTTCCGGTTCATAAAACGTCGGCCGGGCGCAAAGAGCCGTTGCTGAATGCATTGAACGACCCATTCTGGATTGTCGATTCGCGCGATTTCCAGGTTACCCAGCCCAGTCAGTTTGCATTCGATGCCATGGGCGCGAAGCTGCTTTGTCTGGAAAAAATCCGTCCACATGTACCGCTGGAACGCGCCGTGATGGCAATCCGCTTTTCAAATGAAATTGTGGGCACGCAATTTCACCCCGAGGCCGACGCAGAGGGAATGCTGCGCTACTTTTTAAAAGAAGACAAAAAAGGAAGCCATTATCAAAGCGCACGGCGAGGAAAAATACAACGATATGATCGCGAACCTGAACGACCCGGACAAGATTTCGATGACCGAAGCCGTCGTGATACCGACATTTCTGAAAAACGCGTTCAATAAAACGTTCCAGCCAGCCTATGCATAAGCAAGCCCGGGAAGCGTTCAACAACTCCTTTACGGAGAAAAAGTACGAGGATTTTGTCGAATCGCTCAGTTCGGCGTTTCCCGGACAGCTGGATTTCAGGGTGGCGGAAACGCCTGTTTTTGTACCCAAAGAATTGAAAGAGAAGATCATACGGGCATCGGATCATATCATCGCCACGCTTACCTCTCCTGACTTCCGGACAAAGACGGACCGTGCCGTGCCGTCGAACCAGCACGTGCCCGGCGAGAACGCGCATACCTCATTCCTGGCAATCGACTATGCCATCTGCCGGAATGCCGCAGGCGAGCTTGTCCCGCAGCTCATTGAATTACAGGGATTTCCGTCCATATTTGGCTATCAGGCATTTCTTTCCGAATCATTCAGAGAGTTTTTCGATGTTCCCGGGAATTTCAGATACCTGTTTGGGGCGGCTTCGCTTGACGAATACGTGTCTAAACTGAAAGCGCTGATCCTCGGCGACGAAGAGCCGGAGCATGTGATTTTGCTTGAAATCTTCCCCGAAAAGCAGAAGACACGCATTGATTTCGCGGTTACCCAGCAAATGCTGGGCATTCAGCCGCTATGCTATACGGCATTGATCCGCGAAGGCAGGCAGCTGTTTTACGAAAAAGACGGCCGCAGAATCCAGGTCAAACGCATTTATAACCGCCTTATTTTCGACGACCTCTTTACCTATCCTGACTTGCAAACCAGCTATCATTTCACCGACGACGTGGACGTGCAATGGGTAGGCCATCCCAACTGGTTTTTCCGTATCAGCAAGTTCGCCATGCCTTTTTTGAATGGGGAATTTGTGCCGGAAACGCGGTTTCTGAGCGATTATAAGGATGGTTTCCCCGCCGATCTTCAAAATTACGTGCTGAAACCCCTGTTCTCTTTTGCGGGTTCCGGTGTACAATTGTATATCACAAAAAAGGACTTGGAGGCTATTCCAGACCCGGAAAATTATATCTTGCAGCGAAAAGTCGCCTACGAACCCGTGATCCAGGCGCCCGACGGCCTCGTGAAATGCGAAATCCGCATGATGTACGGCTGGCCCGACGATGCCGAAAAGCCCGAGTTGCTGATCAGCCTGAGCCGATTGAGCCGGGGCGAAATGATCGGCGTCCGGTATAACAAGGATTTCACCTGGGTGGGCGGCAGCGCCAGTTTTTTTGAATATTAGAATGCATATTTCACATCGCCAGCATTTTTTTGACCACCTCGCGCAAACTTCCGATTTCCCGCTTGCCCTTGAAATAGAAAGAGCCGAGGGCGTTTATATGTACGGTCCGGACGGTAAGTCTTATATGGACCTGATCTCCGGTATCGGCGTGAGCAACGTCGGCCACCGGCACCCCAAAGTGCTGGAAGCCATTCATGCCCAACTGGACAAACATATGCACCTGCTCGTGTACGGCGAGTACGTGCAAAGCGCGCAGGTGCAACTTGCGAAAGCGTTGTCCGACACGTTACGCCTCAGTGCCCCCTACCCCTCGCCCTTCGGCCTGATCGACAACGTGTATTTTACGAATTCGGGCACCGAGGCGGTGGAGGGCGCCATGAAACTGGCGAAACGATTTACGAAACGGCGTGAATTCATTTCCTGCTACAATGCCTATCACGGCGCGACGCAGGGTGCGCTGAGCCTGGCCGGTGCGGAGTTTTTCAAGCGGAATTTTCGTCCGCTACTGCCGGGCGTAAAACATATTCAGCACGGTTATTCCCCTGATCTTGAAAAAATTACGGATCAAACTGCCGCGGTCGTTATCGAAGTGATCGGTGGAGAATCCGGCGTACGCATACCGGATGCCGATTACCTGGTCGCATTGCGCCGCAAATGCGATAAAACCGGCGCTTTATTAATCCTCGATGAAATACAGACGGGCTTTGGCCGTACCGGAAGTTTCTGGGCATTCGAGCAGTACGGTATTTACCCTGATATTCTGCTGAGTGCCAAGGGCATGGGCGGAGGCATGCCTATCGGCGCTTTCATGGCATCGCAGCGAATCATGAAAGTGCTGAAAACCAACCCGATACTGGGACATATTACGACATTTGGCGGGCATCCCGTTAGCTGCGCCGCCTCGCTGGCTGCATTGCGGGTAACCCTCGACGACCAGCTGCCCCAGGCGGCCATCGTAAAGGGCGAACTCTTTAAAGCACTGTTAATTCATCCGAAAATCAGGGAAATCCGAGGAAAAGGCCTTATGCTTGCGGCGGAAATGGAATCGTTCGAGAAGTTAAAAGATACCATCGACCGGTGTATCGAGCGGGGCGTCGTCACCGACTGGTTCCTTTTTTGCGATAATTCCATGCGCATTGCCCCACCGCTCACCATTACCGAAGCGCAAATCCGGAAGGCCTGTGCCACTATTATCAACGTCCTGAATGCTTGAACGATATGAACTATTCCATTCAAAATGATCATTTAAAGATCTCGGTGCAGGAAACCGGCGCCGAGCTTTGCCAGATCCAGTCGATCGTAACCGGCAAGGATTTCCTCTGGAATGCCGATCCGGCCGTTTGGGCCAGCTATGCGCCCGTGCTTTTCCCGGTAATCGGGGCCATTAAGAATGGTTTTGTGAAATACAAAGGAGGCGAATACGCGGTGCCTCGCCATGGAATGGTCCGCAACAACACAAATGTTAGACTGACGAACCAAACAACTGACAGTCTAACATTTACATTAAAATACAGCGAAGAAACGCTGGCCATTTACCCTTTCCGGTTCGAATTTCAAATTACCTACCGGCTTGAAGGTAAAAGGGTGGTTGTCGATCATAAAGTGATTAACCACGACGCTTCCGAAATGCTCTTCTCATTGGGAGGCCACCCTGCATTCAAATGCCCGCTGCATGAAGGCGAGGTTTACGAGGATTATTACCTTGAATTCGAGGCCATTGAAAACGACTCGACCTGGCTGCTTGAAAAGAACGGACTGGTAAGCGATATTACGAAACCGGTTCTCGAAGATACTAATGTGCTGCATCTGAACCGCCACTTGTTCGACAACGATGCATTGATTTTCAAACACTTAATCTCCAAACAGGTAAGTCTGAGAAGCACCAGATCCGGACAGGTCATTACAGTTTATTACAAAGATTTCCCCTATCTCGGCATCTGGGCAAAACCCGGTGGTCATTTCGTCTGCATCGAACCCTGGCTCGGCATCGCCGACAGCGCGGATTCGGATCAGAATTTTGAGACGAAAGAAGGAATTTTGAAGCTGAAAGCGGGTGAGACGTTCGAAGCGAGTTTCACGATCGAAATCAACGAATAGCCATCTTCGCTTGCTTCGTGGTCGTCCCTTACGGAATTCCAGGATTTGCGTATGATAATTGGCTATGATACTGCGGCGCTACGCGACATGGCGTTGGTAGTGGCGATCGAACAGCCGTTCCGAACAACAATACGCTGAAATTCCAATGATTTTATAGTGCATGACGGATTAAGATAGATAAACGATAACTATTTGCCCCATGCATGGCAAATAAAAAAGCCCCGTCACCGGGGCCTTTAACTCTTTCACAAATCAGCGATTATCAAACGGTCGCTTCGATTTGCGCATTCAATTTATCTTCAAGGGTTGTTTTGGGAACAACGCCTACAACTTTATCTACCAATTGGCCGCCTTTGAAAATCATCAGCGTAGGGATACTCCGAATACCAAATTTTGCAGGTACCGAAGAATTCATATCCACATCCATTTTACCGATAACCGCCTTGCCTTCGTACTCACCCGCAAGCTGCTCCACAACCGGACCGATCATTTTACAAGGCCCGCACCACTCAGCCCAAAAGTCAACAAGTACTGGTTTCTCACCCTGAATCAGTTCGTCGAAGGTGCTATCGGTAATTTCAAGTGCTTTTCCCATGTTTTAAGTGTCTAAAATGTTATTTATCAATCTGGGTTAATAAGGAATATTCATATCTAAAAGTTCCTTACTTAAACCAATAGGGATCAGTTTAGGGAGAAATTCACGCCGTGGAAACCCCTTAGCACCTTAAACAGCTCATTACTAGGCGCTACCCTGTAACCGCGCGACAACATTTCAACTTCCAGGTGCGTCTCCGGGTCCTTCACCGTCATGCTCACCTGGCAGCCTCCCGGGTGGCTTCCGAACGTTTCGTTGAGCACATGAATGAACTGCGCGTCGATTTGATCCAGCGTAAGGTTGATCTTGATTTTTCTGCACATTTTCTCCATGATTTCAGGCAGCAGTTGTATCTGCGAAATCTTGAATTCGAACTGATCCTCCTGCTTCCAGCGGTTCTGGACTTTGCCTTTGATATACAGGAACTGACCGGTTTGCAGATAATTTTTAAAACGAATATAATCTTCGCCTCCGATCAGCATTTCCATGGCGCCCTGGTAATCTTCTATTTTAAAGATCATGAACAAACTACCGTTCTTGGAAATCCGTTCCTGCGCGCTCGTAACGATACCGGCCACATTGATTTCCTTTCCAAAATACCGTGGTACCCGTTCGCCTTCGTGGATTTCCAGGACTTTATCGAGCGTACAGGAGCAAAAATTATCCAGCTCGGTACGGAAAGTATCGAGCGGATGGCCTGAAATGTAGAAGCCTACCACCTCCTGCTCGTAACGGAGCTTGGCCAGATCGTCCCAGGGTTCGATATCGGCCGCTTTCGGCTTGGCCAATGTAGAACCGCTGTCACCCAGCATTCCGAACAACGATGCCTGTGCGGATGACTTTTCGGCATGGTAGTTGTTGGCGTAGCGGATCAGCTTCTCGATGAACGTACCATTCTCCCCGGCCTCGGAGGCAAAATACTGCGCACGATGGTAATCGGTGAAGCAATCGAATGCGCCCGCGTATGCCAGACTTTCCAGGGTTTTCTTGTTGACGGTACGCAGGTTGACACGTGTTATGAAATCGAAAACATCCTTGAACGGGCCGTTTTTCATCCTTTCTTCGATAATGGATTCCACCGCCGCATCGCCGCTGCCCTTCACGCCCGCGAGCCCGAAACGGATTTCGCCCTTTTTGTTTACGCTAAACTGCCGCTCCGATTCATTGATATCCGGCCCGAGAACCGGTAATCCGAGGTTTTTACATTCCTCCATAAAGAATGTAATTTTATCGATGCTGCCGAGCGAGCTCGTCAATACCGAGGCCATATATTCGGCGGGATAATGCGCTTTGAGGTAGGCCGTTTGATAAGCCACGAATGCGTAGCAGGTCGAGTGGGACTTGTTGAATGCGTAAGACGCAAATGCCTCCCAGTCGGTCCAGATCTTTTCGAGCTTCTTGGGGTCGAGGCCCTTTTCGGTGCCGCCTTTCATGAAGTCGCCTTTCAGCTTGTTCAGCGTTTCGATCTGCTTTTTACCCATGGCTTTCCGCAGCGTATCCGCCTGACCCTTCGTAAAGCCGGCCAGTTTCTGCGACAAGAGCATTACCTGCTCCTGATACACCGTAATACCATAAGTATCAGCCAGATATTCTTCCAGTTCAGGCAAATCGTAAGTCACTTCTTCCTGACCATTCTTCCGGCGGATAAAGTTGGGGATGTACGCGATCGGGCCCGGGCGGTACAATGCATTCATCGCAATAAGGTGCTCGAAACGGTCGGGAATGAGGTCGCGCATGTACTTCTTCATCCCGTCGGATTCAAACTGGAATATCGCATTGGTGTCGCCGCGCTGGAAGAGTTCAAAAACCTTCGGGTCGTCCAGCGGTACATCGTCGATCACAATATCTATGTCATGGTTATTCTTGATCATCCGGAGGGCTTCTTTGATAATGGACAAGTTCCGGAGACCCAAAAAGTCCATCTTGATTACGCCCGCGTCCTCGATGATTTTTCCCTGATACTGGGTAATGAGAAAGTCGGAATCTTTAGAGGTACTTACAGGAATGATCTCCGTCAAATCGCTGGGTGCGATAATGATACCCGCCGCATGGATACCGGTGTTCCGGACGGTACCTTCAAGTCTGCGTGCCTCCTGCAAAACACTGGCCTGCAAGTCGTTGCCCATTGCAATGGCGCGCATTCGCTTCACATTCTCCAGTTCATCGGGCGAAATGCCCTCCTTTTTCATGAGACTACCCTCCCCTTCCAGCGGCGCAGTGAAAATACGGTTCAGTGTCATATTGTACGTCGGCTTGTCGGGAACGAGTTTGGCCAGCGCATTCGCTTCGGGCAACGGCAGGTCCATCACCCGCGCCACGTCCTTAATCGCCGATTTGGCGGCCATTGTACCATAGGTCACAATCTGCGCAACCTGGTTATAGCCATATTTTTTCACCACATAATCGATCACTTTCTGACGACCGTCATCGTCGAAGTCGGTATCGATATCGGGCATCGAGATACGGTCGGGATTCAGGAAACGCTCAAAAAGCAGGTCGTATTTAATAGGGTCGATATTGGTGATCCCGATACAATAGGCAACCGCCGAGCCCGCCGCCGAACCACGTCCCGGGCCGATGAAAACGCCCATTTTGCGCCCCGCTTCAATGAAATCGGCCACGATAAGGAAGTAACCGGGAAAACCCATGTTCCGGATCGTTTGCAGCTCGAAGTTGAGCCGCTCCTCGATTTCTGGCGTCACCACGTCATATTTCTTGCGCGCCCCCTCGAACGTGAGGTGCCGCAAGTACTCCCACTGGTTCAGAACATCGGCGGTAAGCTCCTTCTTGCCCACCATTTCCGACAGCGTATGCGTCTTGAATTCGTCGGGAATCGGGAAGTTGGGCAGCATGATATCTTTCCGGAGATCGAGCGTTTTGATTTTGTCTACGATCTCATTGGTATTGTCCAGCGATTCGGGCAGGTCGTTGAACAATTGCAGCATCTCCGCCGTATTTTTGAAATAGAACTGATCGTTGTAGAAGGCGAAACGCGAACCTTTCGGAATACCTTTTTCGTCGTCAAAATCCTTAGCCGACGGCGTGCTTTGCTTGTCGCCGGTGTTGATACACAGCAAGATATCGTGGGCGTTCCAGTCCTCACGGTCGACATAATGTGAATCGTTCGAGCAAATGATCTTCACGTTGTACTTCCGTGCGAACTTGACAAGCACCTCATTCACGATATACTGGTCGCGAATATCGTGACGCTGCAATTCCACGTAAAAATCGTCCCCAAACAAATCCAGCCACCACCTGAACTCGCGTTCGGCAGCTTCTTCGCCCTGGCGCAGGATCGTTTTGGGAATGATGGCGCCAATGCAACAGGTGGTGGCGATCAACCCCTGGTGATATTGCACGATCAGGCTCTTATCGATCCTCGGGTATTTACCGTACATCCCTTCGATAAAACCCAGCGAACACATTTTCACCAGGTTTTTATAGCCAATCTCGTCTTTGGCCAATAGCAACTGATGGTGACGGACGTCCTTTTTATCCTTCGTAAACTGCTGGACTCTCCTATCCTCGACCACATAAAATTCGCAGCCGACGATCGGCTTGATGCCTTGCTTGTTCCCCTCGGCCACAAACTCGAACACACCGAACATATTGCCGTGGTCGGTAATGGCGACGGCGGGCATGTTATCCTCCTTGGCCTTCTTGAATAGCTTTTTAATATCGGCAGCACCGTCGAGCAGCGAGAACTGCGTATGACAGTGCAAATGTGAAAATTGCATATTAAACGGGTTGTAATGGGTCTTGCAGCCTGGTGAAATCGGAATCAGCGTGTCGGGTCAATGCTCCTCCGCTTCCTCATACAATACATAATTCATATAATCGGTAAACGGTTTCAAGAGCTTGATGCCTTTCAAAACCTTGTCGCCGAAGTCCTTCGAAGCCACCTCTTTATCCGTATAGCGATGCATAAAGAAAAGTTGCTTGCGTTTCAGCAGCTCGATTTCCGGGTGGTCCTTGGCATAACCCTTCGGCATCGTTTTCAGGCTTTCCCCGTGGATTTCAGGAAAATAGCTATGAAATTCCTTTTCGTGGATAATGCTTTTCAGTTCGTCGGCATTGTAATCGATCTCCTGACGGAAACGGGCGAGTTGCTCGGTTGTAACCTCCCACATTCCACCGCCCAGGAACGACTGGTCGCCCGGCTGGATTTGCAGGTAGTAGTCGATCTTGCCCGAACTTTTGCCACCCGGGCCGATGCCGGCGGCCAGATTTTTCTTGTACGGGTCCTTGTTTTTCGAAAAACGGACATCCCGGTAAATGCGCAGCATACAGTCTTTGACCTGCACATTTCCCAGGTCTTGAAACTTCCCTACCTCCGTAATCAGGTACCCGACCAGCTTTTCCATATCCGCCTTCGCGGCTTCGTACGATTTCTTATTTTCCTGAAACCACTCCCTGTTATTGTTTTCGGCTAATTGACTGAGAAAGTGCAGCGTTTTAGAATCCATGTCGTGTTGGTGAAGGTATAAAATTCAAATTTACTACGTTTTCTGGTTCAATTTAACGAATTTTGGGATTAAGAAAAGGCTAATGCTTACCCGAAAACGCTAACCTGTTGATAGCTATGAATGTGCAGTATTTGTCGAATGAAGAAGGGAAAAGGGTTGCTGTCCAGATCTCGATGGAAGAATGGGAAGATATGCAACTCCGCCTTAAAAAAAGTAACTTTTTAGAGTCGTTCACGCAGTCCCTGAAAGAGTTAAAGATGATGCGGGACGGTAAATTGCCCAAACCGGACATTAGCGAGTTATTCAATGACTAGGGTCACCTTCGTACCGCATTTCAAGAGGGAGTTTAAGAGGTTGTCCAAAAAATTCCCCTCGCTGGAAGCGGACATGAATGGCCTTGTCAGTCAGTTAAGTAAAAAGCCGGATCTTGGTACCCCCCCTTGGCGGAAATGTGTTCAAAATTCGCTGGCCAGTTAAAAGTAAGGGCAAGGGCAAAAGCGGCGGTGTGAGAGTAATTACATATTATGTTACAGAAGACGGCGAACTGTACTTACTTACCATTTATGACAAGTCGGAGCAGGAAAGCATTGCTCCAAGGCAAATCCGTCAGTTAATCGAAACAATTTTTAACTAATACCTACATCCGGATCCAGTTCCGGCACTTTTACAAATGGCCAGAATCCTGACAGGCATTCAAAGCAGCGGACGACCACACCTGGGTAACATCCTGGGAGCCATCAAACCTGCTATCGAACTCTCTAAAAATCCACAGAACGAATCTTTTTTCTTCATTGCCGACCTCCATTCACTCACGACGCTGAAAAATGGCGCCGAGCGTGGAGAATATGTCCGCGCGATCGCAGCTACCTGGCTCGCATTCGGATTCGATTACAAAAAAAATGTATTCTGGCGGCAGTCGCGGGTGCAGGAGCATACCGAACTCGCGTGGTACCTCAACTGCTTCACGCCATTCCCGATGCTGGCGAATGCGACTTCGTTTAAAGACAAATCGGAAAAATTGTCGGATGTAAATGCCGGGCTTTTCACCTACCCTGTTTTGCAAGCGGCCGATATTCTGCTCTATAATGCAAATATTATCCCTGTCGGCAAAGATCAGAAGCAGCATCTGGAAATGACCAAGGATATTGCCAGCCGTTTCAACATCCTGGCAGGCGAGGAAATCCTGGTGCTCCCCGAACCGCAGATCGACGAACGCATTATGACGATCCCCGGGCTCGACGGGCAGAAAATGAGCAAGTCGTATCACAATTACATCGATATTTTCCTGCCCGAAAACGAGTTGAAGAAAGTCACCAAAAAAATCCTTTCCGACTCAACGCCGCTGGAAGAGCCCAAAAACCCGGATACCGACATTACTTTCCAGCTTTACAGCCTCGTGGCAAAGGAATCGGAAGTGGAAACCATGCGCCGGAACTACCTGAACGGAGGCTACGGCTACGGACATGCCAAACAGGCGTTGTTTGAATGCTTCATGGAAGTATTCGCTGAGCCACGACGGATTTTCAATTATTATATGGAAAACACCGACGAACTGGAAAGCATTCTCGTGGAAGGCGAAGCCAAAGCGCGTGAAATCGCGCAGGACACGATCGGTAAGGTGCGTAAAGTACTCGGTTTCAGTTCATGACAGACGCCGTACATAGCCTGGTTCGTGCCGACCAGGAGCTGTTCTTATGGCTCAATGGCCTGCACACGCCCTGGCTAGACACGGTGATGTACTGGATTACCTATAAATACACCTGGATTCCGTTATATATAGTGCTCATCGCCGCGACGATCCGGGCGGAGGGATGGAAAAAGGGTGGATTCATCGTGATCGCCGTGGTTTTGGCCGTTGCTGTGGCCGACAAGATCACATCCGGCTTCATGAAACCCTATTTTCTAAGGTTGAGGCCTTGCCACGACCCGACAATCACGACGGTAATGCACCATGTGACGGATTGCGGGGGAATGTACGGGTTCGCTTCGTCGCACGCATCGACCAGTTTTGCGCTGGCGATTACGTGGTTCGGTCTGTTACGTCAAAAGGTGCCCCAAATGGCATTTTTATTCCTCTGGGCAGCTATTTATGCATACAGTCGCGTATATGTAGGCGTGCATTACCCGCTCGATATCCTGGTCGGAGCGCTGGTCGGGCTATTGGTCGGCTATTGCTTTGTGCAGCTTTATTATATTTTTTTAAAAAGATACTATCTTAATTAACCGGTTTTGTTTAATTTTGCGCAAATTTTAGTTTGGCCATGGGCTCATTCAATACAGTAAAAATATTTTCGGGGAGTCAGTCCGAATATTTGGCCAAAGACATTGCCAGGTATTATGGTAAGGAGCTGGGTGGTTACACGTTACGCAAGTTCAGCGACGGCGAGTTGTCACCGAGTTTCGAGGAGTCGATCAGGGGTTGTGATGTTTTTCTCATCCAATCTACCTTCCCTCCTGCCGATAACCTGATGGAGTTGCTGCTGATGGTGGACGCGGCCCGTCGTGCTTCGGCGCATTATGTGACGGTCGTGATCCCCTACTTCGGCTACGCCAGGCAAGACAGAAAGGACAAACCGCGGGTGGCCATCGCAGCGAAAGTTGTGGCCAACCTCCTCACAGCCGTCGGAGTCGACCGCGTAATGACCATAGATTTACATGCCGGACAGATCCAGGGTTTTCTGGACCTGCCTGTCGACCACCTCGAAGGAACCTCGATTTTTGTTCCTTATATTAAATCCCTGAACCTCAAAAATCTGCTGATAGCATCTCCTGACGTAGGCGGTGCAGCTCGGGCGCGGAATTTCGCCAAGTTCCTCAACGCGGACATGATCCTGTGTGACAAACACCGGAAACGCGCCAACGAAATCGCCAGCATGCAGGTGATCGGAGACGTAGAGGGGATGGATGTAGTACTGGTAGACGACCTGATCGACACGGGCGGAACGCTTTGCAAGGCGGCCGAAATCATCATGGAAAAGGGGGCGACGTCCGTAAGGGCAATCAGCACACACGCCATTATGTCGGGCAAAGCGCATGAAAACATTGCGAACTCGGTGCTCAAAGAACTGATTGTAACAGATACCATTCCTCTTAAGCAACAGAATGAAAAAATCCGCGTACTGTCGGTTGCAGAGATTTTTGCAAAGGCAATAGGACGGATCCGCGATCATGAATCTATTAGTTCATTGTTTATAAATTATCAGTAAATTTTCTTTTATTTAACTTTCTTATAAAAATTCTTATGAAAAAGCATGAGATTGTAGGGTTTAAAAGAGCGAATCTCGGCAAGGTGGAATCACAGAACTTGCGCGCTCAGGGTTATGTTCCATCTGTGCTATACGGAGGTAAAGAGCAGGTACACTTCTATGCACCGGCTATGTTGTTCCGTGAATTGCTTTTCACACCGGATATTTTTAACGTCACACTGAATATCGAAGGTACCGAGTACAATGCGATTCTTCAGGAAAAACAATTTCACCCGGTAAACGATGCGCTGATCCATGCGGATTTCCTGCAAATCGTACCCGGAAAAGAAATTAAAGTGGAAGTGCCCATTAAATTGACAGGTACATCTACCGGGGTAATGAAAGGTGGTAAAATGAACCAAAAATTGCGTAAATTGCGCGTACAGGGTCTTGCGGAGAACATCCCTGACTATGTAAATGTAGATGTAACAGACCTTGATTTAGGAAAATCTGTGAAGGTTGGGGCACTCAAAGCTGAAAATTTTGTTATATTGACAGCGGCAAGTAACCCGATCGCATCAGTTGAAATCCCACGTGCGCTTCGCGGTACACTTGGCAAGTAAGTATTTTATTTTTCATGGCTAATAGATGCAAACGTGCCGACCATTGGTCGGCATATTTGTTTATAGCCAGTTCCGGATTTGCTCCACCAGCACTTCGTTGATCCGGACATAACTTTCATGCGTCCAGCCTCCGATGTGCGGCGTAAGCACCACGCGGTCGGAAGCACGCAGGTAATCAAATACTTCCTGCTGTTCGGCGCTCAGCTTTCCGATCTTTTCGTTTTCCAGCACATCCAGGCAGGCGCCTTTGATTTTGCCGCTTTCCAAAGCTTCGGTGACCGCCTTTAATTTCACCACTTCTCCTCTGGATAAGTTCAATAAATAAAATGGCTTCCTGAAAGCGCGAATAAATTCTTCGTCGACGAGGTAGCGGGTGAGCTCGGTCAACGGAATATGAAGGCTCAGCACATCGGCTTCGCGCTGGATTTCTTCGATAGACGACTCCCTGGCGAACGCGTCGCCGTAATTGTCACGGTACTTGTCATACGCAAGCACCTTACAGCCAAAACCGCTGAGTCTCTTTGCCGTAGCAGAGCCGTTATTCCCGTAGCCGATCAGCCCGACGGTCTTGCCCATCAGCTCCACTCCCCTGTTGCCTTCCCGGTCCCATATACCGTTCCTGACCTGCCGGTCGGCGCGCAGAATATTGTTAAAAAGCGCCAGCAACATGCCCAGGGCGTGTTCCGCCACCGCATCGCGGTTGCCGGTGCCTGCATGGAAAACTTCGATATTAAACGCTTTCGCCACATCCAGGTCGATCAAGTCCAGGCCGGCCCCCGCGCGTGCGATGAAACGCAACTTTGGCGCATTTTCAAGCATATCACGGTCGAGGAAGGTCTTGCTGCGGATCATGAGGCCATCGTAGCCGGGCAGTGCATTCTTTATATCTTCTCTTTTGTATTCAGGATGGTAATCATATTCCCATTTTTGCTCGTCCAGCATTCCGAATAAGGAGGGATGCATGGAGTCTGCGATCAGGATTTTCATAGTAGCACGGGATTTTTTGTAACTTGCCGGTTGAACCGTTCGGCAAAAGTAATACAGAATTACGCAGGAGAACACATACAACAGCATTTACCTACATGAGCGAACAACACAGTGATAAACCGGTCATCGGGATCACAATCGGCGATTATAACGGCATTGGCCCGGAAGTAATCCTTAAAGCATTAGAAGGGAACCAGTTATCGAAATTGTGCACACCAATCATCTACGGCTCCCTGAGAGTATTGAACCAGTACCGCAACCTGCTCGAAATGAAAGACTGGAACCTGCACGGGATCCAGAAGCCCGAGCAGGCCAACCATAAACTCACGAACGTCATCACCTGCTGGCACGACCACCAGACAGAAATACAACCCGGGAAAGTCACCGCCGAAGCCGGTCAGGGCTCGTTTGCCGCGCTCAAACGCGCTGTCGAAGACCTCAAAGAAGGAAAAATACAAGCACTGGTTACCGGCCCGATTAATAAGGATAATATCCAGAACGACGACTTCAAATTTCCCGGCCATACCGAGTTTCTCGCACAGGCGTTCGGCAAAGACGACGCGCTGATGTTCATGGTCGCGGGCGACCTGCGCGTGGGCGTGCTTACGGGCCACATACCCCTGCAGAATGTGCGCGAGCACATTACCGCCGAAAGACTTTCCGCCAAGATCGAGCAGATACTGCAATCGCTGAAAGGCGATTTTGGCATAAAAAAACCTAAACTGGCCGTGCTCGGACTTAATCCCCATGCGGGCGAAAACGGTTTGCTGGGTACCGAGGAAATCGAGATTATCCAGCCGGTAATCAAGCAGTTCAAGGAAAAAGGCCACCTGGTGATAGGCCCGTTCCCGGCCGACGGTTTCTTTGCCGCCGGTACCTACCGCCAGTACGACGCCGTATTGGCCATGTACCACGACCAGGGCCTGATTCCCTTCAAAACGCTCGCGTTCAACGAAGGCGTGAATTTCACAGCGGGACTTTCCGCTGTCCGCACCTCGCCCGATCACGGTACCGCCTATAACATTGCAGGCAAAAACATTGCAGAGCCCGGCTCCCTGCTGCAAGCGCTTTACCTGGCCTGCGACGTGTCCAGATTCCGCATTTTTAATGCCGAAATGGAAAAGAATGCATTGATCTCGAAACCACAACCTTCGGAAAGCCAGCATCCGGCGAAGTCGGGAGGGAAGCAGCGATTCAATTAGTATCCCGACGTTTCACAAATCCGGCTACGGGCCATCAGAAAAATCAACCAGTTCCCTTAACGGAATTAACGCACATCCTTATGTTAAAATCAATGACCGGATACGGTGTATCCAATATCGAATCCGAATCGATCAATGTCACAGTCGAAATCAAGACGTTGAACTCCAAATTCCTGGATATTTACTGCCGCGTCCCGCGTAACTACTCCGAACGGGAAATTGAAATACGAAACCTCATTACCCAGTCGCTGGAACGCGGTAAGGTGGAATTTACGCTCACCGTCCAGCCGGTGGGCAAGGCAGTTGCCTCCACTTCGGTGAACAGGGCACTTGTGAACGCCTATTACCAGGATCTATCGCAAACGGCTACCGAGCTGGGCTTCATGCCGGATTCCACGGAACTTCTTCGCATCGCATTGCAAATGCCCAATGCCTATAACAACGAAACGGTGGACGAGACCAGCAAAGAGGACGATTGGGCGCAAATCAAAGTCGCAGTGCTGGAAGCGCTGCGCAAATGCTCGGTCTTCCGCGAGCAGGAAGGGCGCATGACGGCCGAGAAGTTTGCCGAATATATCAAAACGATCCAGACATTGCTCGAACAGGTTGCGGAGCAGGACAAAACCCGCATTCCGGCAGTGCGCGAACGCCTCGAAAAGCAAGTGAGGGAATACCTGTCCGATGATACTTTCGATCCCAACCGCTTCGAGCAGGAGCTGATCTATTATGTCGAAAAATTCGATATTTCCGAAGAAAAAATTCGTTTGTCCAACCATCTCGACTATTTCCTCGAAACGATGAAGGCTACGGAAAGCAATGGAAAGAAATTGAATTTTATCGCCCAGGAAATCGGCCGGGAAATCAACACCATCGGCTCGAAAGCCAACGACGCTACGATCCAGCACCTTGTGGTTCAGATGAAGGATGAGCTCGAAAAGATCAAGGAGCAAACGATGAACATTATTTGATGCCCGAAGAGAAACTTCCCCTTTCTTTCTTTTCGGCTTACGATACCTGCACGCTCGCGAAAAAACTGCTCGGCTGCGAGCTGGTGCACGAGAGCCCCGACGGCCTCACGAGCGGTATTATCGTCGAAACCGAAGCCTATTTGCAGGATGATCCCGCCTGCCATGCGTTCAACCGCCGCACTGCCCGTACCGAGCCCATGTATGGTGTGGCGGGAACCGCCTACGTATACCTGATCTACGGGATGTACCAGTGTTTCAATATTGTGAGCAATGCGGAAGGCGTCGGCGAGGCGGTGCTGATCCGCGCGCTGCAACCTGCCGCGGGTGTCGGGCTTATGGAAATGCGGCGGCTCCTCAGGCCGGGAAAAGCCCCCGGGGCCTTCCCCGCGAAGATCGCTGTGAAAGAGCTATGCCGCGGCCCGGGAAAGCTGGTCAGGGCGATGGGGATCGAGCGGGCGGTGCACAACGGCACCTTGCTTTCCGGAGGGAACCTGTACCTGCGCGCTGCGGCGTCGGTACCTGAAAACATCGTGGCCGGGCCGCGTATCGGGATCAATGTCGGTCGTGAACTTCCTTACAGATATTACATAAAAGACAATATTTTTGTAAGTAAAGGCTAAATAAACATGCCTTATTAAATGAGCTTCGGCATACACCAATGCGCACCCTAACTACGAAGTTATCAGTGATATATGAATGAATTCTATAAGCTAATTCTCCTCTTTTCGTTAGGGTGTGTTTTCGGCCAGTGTACTTCTATCGGACAGCGCGACGGCGCGGCCCGGAACGCGGAAATCGTAGAGGCCAAACCACAGGAAGGTTTTGCAGAAGACACGATGCTCGTTCACAAATACCACCGGCTCGCGTCGGAGTATCTTTTTCAGGATGCGGAGAAATCGATGTTTTATTCCAAACATGTGCTCAGGCTCTCGCAAAAGCACCAGTGGGGCAAGGGGAAACTCCTGGCCTACAACCTGCTGAGTACCTATTACCTGCTCGACGGCAGTTATGACGTACTCCGGGAATTGTCCAACGAAACGATCACCCTCTCACGACAGCTCAAACTTCCTGTATTTACGGCCCACGGCAAGCGTTTTCTGGCAGAAAGTTACTCGGAGTACCGCCAGTGGGATTCCTCCCGTATCAACTACGAGCACGCCATCCAAATGTTCACCCGCCTCAAAGCCGACAGCTCCCTCGCATTGAGCATCGAGAACCTGGGTAACTGCTACCGCGAAAAAAGTATGTACGATGTCGCTGTAAAACTCTACGATCGGGCGTACGGGATGTTCGATAAGATGAACTCCGACTGGGGCCGGGCCACCGTACTTCAGAGTATCGGTTACATGCACGTGCGCCTGTCCAACTACGAGGAATCCGAAAAATATTTCCTTCGGAGTATTGCCTTGTTCCGTAAGATCGATAACCGCTACGGTGAACTGAATTGTCTCAACGATCTGAGTAATACCTACTATTATCAGAAAAAGTACGACAAGTCTATCGACGCAGGGTTGAAGGCGTTGGAATACTCGAAGATCTACCATTCGATGCAGCAAACCAACTGGGCGCTGGTGACACTTTCCCGTTCGTACAAAGCCAAGAAAATGTACGACTTAGCCCTGGATTACAGCCAGGCCGTCAATTACATTCGCAGGATGATCCACGACGAGACGATCAAGCGGCAGTACACGATGTACCAGCTCATGTACGACAACAAGCTGATGGACACCGAAATCCAGCAAAAAATCATCAACGAGCAGCGCCTCGTACAGCGCTTCCTGATCGGGTTTACCTGTCTGATGATATTATTTGCAATCTCCCTTTGGTTCAACAATAAAAAGCTCCGCAGGAAGAACGCCGAAATCCAGGCTGCGTTGATCGAAGGGCAGACCATCGAACGGAAGCGCGTGGCGGCCGAGCTTCACGACCACCTCGGCGGCACATTGGCATCCCTCAACTGGTATCTGTACGGTATCGACAAGAAAGTGCTTTCGGAGGAGGAGCAAAAGATTTATAACAGTGTACACCAGATGGTAAGCGCGGCCTACAAGGAGGTCAGAAGCCTCTCGCACAATCTTATGCCCGCCGAACTCGAAGAGCACGGACTCATTATGGCCCTGCAAAGGCTGATCAGCAAGTTGAATGAGAACAAGAACATCGCATTCACTTTCAATCTGAAAGGCATGGACAAGCGGCTCAATAACAAGATCGAATTTGAGCTGTACAGCATCGTGCTGGAACTGACCAACAATATCATCAAGCATTCCGGTGCAACCGAGGCCTCGGTTGATCTCACAGAAAACCCGAAAAGCATTGTGTTGATTGTCAGCGACAACGGGACGGGGATGATCGAACCCAACCGCCAGGGAGTCGGTTTGAGAAATATAAAAAGCCGGGTGGAAAGTCTGCACGGTAAAATACATATCCAAAGCGAGGAACAGGGCGGCATCCGTGTCGAAATCGAAATACCCAAAGTCATCGTCAAATGATTCTTACGGTTACCAAGACTGTAACCGCACTTTTGGGCGTTACCTCATATAGAAAGTTTGAAGCACCCTCATGAATGTTACCGAAAAAGCGCAGGAATTCATCGCGGAAGTCCGTGGAAGCCTGCAAGACGGCTCTTTTGTAAAGCTCTCACTGGGCAACTACCGGGGAGCCGATGAAAGCCTCAAAAACATCTACATCAAGAAAGTCCTCATCCGCAAAGAGCCCCGGCTAAGCCTTACTTACCGCCACAAGACGCGGGATATTACCAAGAACCACACTGCCGGGGAATTGACGGGAATGTTGGGACAATGGCTGGGAACCGATTTCCGCGTAGCAACACTGCAAACGCTCTCGGAGGATATCCATTTCGAAATGCATCCCAGCGGCAAGGCGACCGTAAGGAAAAAGGCGGCGGCCGGGCGCAAAAACCCTTCGCTCAGTCACGACAAAGCCAAAAACAGGCTTATTTCCCCTGCCGGCAAAGGTTATCTTTCCGAGCTCAAAATCACCGACCCGCAGGGCAATGTATACCAGAATACCCAGGACAAGTTCCGCCAGATCAATCACTACATCGATATCCTGAGTAGCCTCATCAAAGAAATCGCCCCCGGCAACCACCTGAAAGTCGCCGATATGGGATCGGGGAAAGGTTACCTCACTTTTGCACTGTACGACTATCTCAAAAATGTTCTGGCTCTCGATCCCGAGGTGACTGGCATCGAGTTCCGCGAAGATCTCGTAAACCTGTGCAACCGGATCGCCGCGGATGCGGGTTTCGCCGGGCTCTCATTCCGCGAAGGAACGATCAGCGATTTCGATGCGACGGGGACGAACATCCTCATCGCGCTACATGCGTGCGACACCGCTACCGACGATGCCATTTTCAAAGGTATCCAGGCCGGCTCGGAGCTCATCGTGGTGGCCCCGTGCTGCCACAAACAAATCCGCCGCCAGATTGAAAAGCACAAAACCGGGAACGATCTGGGCTTTCTTACCCGGCATGGTATTTTCCTCGAAAGGCAGGCGGAAATGGTGACCGACGGCATCCGGGCCCTGGTACTCGAATACTTCGGGTATAAAACAAAAGTATTCGAATTCATCTCGGACGCACACACGCCCAAGAATGTGCTCATCGTCGGTACCAGAGGCCGGCACAACGAAAAATCGCAGGCCGCGGCGCTTGAAAAAATCAGGGAGGCAAAGCGTTTCTTTGGCATTGAATACCATCACCTTGAAAGATTGGCCGGCATTTGAAACCGCTTAAATGGCCCATTTTCCGGTTCGGGTGGCTATATTTGCAACTTTTTGTGAACTCAATAATCAATTATGTGGAATAAAATAGCAACTTACATTATCCGCTACCGGCTTTTGTGGGTTGCAATCGTGTTAGTATCGACGGTCTTTATGGCCTATGAAGCCAGCAAAATTGAACTCTCCTACAATTTCGCCCGTATACTTCCATCCAATGACCCCGTAGAGAAAGAATATCAGGATTTCCGCAAGCTTTTCGGCGAGGACGGCAGCGTGATGGTGATCGGCTGGCAGGACCCGCAGCTTTTCGAAATCAACAAGTTCCGCGATTGGTGCAAGCTCTCGCAGCAGATCCGGGAAACGGAGGGGATCAAAAATGTGCTCTCGCTGGCCAATGTTTACAAAATCACCCGGAACGACAGCCTCTCCCGTTTCGATTTTTCCCCGGTGATCCGGGACATCCCTGCTACCCAGGCCGAAGCGGACAGTATCAAAAAAGAAATCGCCAACTTACCCATTTACGAGGGATTGGTGCTCAACAGCAAAACCAATGCAACGCTCATCGTCATCACTTTCAACGACAAGGAGCTCAATTCCAAACGCCGCCTGACGATCGTCGACGACATTGAGAAAATGGCCGAAGCATTCGCCGCCAAATACAACACCGACCTGCATTATTCCGGCATGCCCTATATCCGCACCGTGAATATGAAGAAAATCTCCGGTGAAATGGAGCTTTTTATGGGCCTTGCGGTATTTGTCACGCTGTTTATTCTCTGGGCGTTTTTTCGCTCTTTCCGGCTCACGTTGCTATCCATTGCCGTCGTCCTGATCGGCGTGGTATTTTCGGTAGGCACATTGCATTTGTTTAACTACAAGATCACCGCGCTAACGGGCCTCATACCTCCCCTGCTGATCGTGATCGGCGTGCCTAACTGCGTATTCCTGATTAATAAATATCAGGCAGAGCTCGTTTCACACAGCAATAAGGACGAGGCGTTGCGCGAAATGATACGGCAAATCGGCCTTTCGACCTTTCTCGCGAACATGACCACGGCGATCGGTTTTGGGGTGTTTTATTTCACAAATAGTATTCTTTTGGTCGAATTTGGCGTGGTAGCGGCCATCAGCGTGATGGTTACCTACGTGCTTTGTCTGGTGTTGCTGCCAATTACCCTGCATTATATGAGTACGCCGAAGCCCCGGCATTTGAAACACCTCGAAGGGAAATGGGCATTCGGGTTCCTTAGAATGGTAAACAACCTGGTGCACAACCGCCGTAAGGAAATTTATATTGCGATGGTCGTGCTGATCATCGTATCGGCTTACGGCATGACCAAGATCAGGACGATCGGCTATGTGGTGGACGATCTGCCCAAAAAGGACGTCGTTTACACCGATCTTCGCTTTTTTGAAAAGAATTTCAACGGCGTGCTGCCTTTCGAAGTAATGATCGATACCAGACAGCCGAACGGCATTTTCGCCGATCAGGCCAGGACGCTTTACAAAATCAAGGCATTTCAGAACGAAATGGCCAAATTCCCCGAGTTTTCGAAACCGGTCTCGATCGTCGAAGCTTCCAGGTTCCTTTACCAGGGTTATCGTGGCGGCGAAGCGAAGTATTACGCATTGCCGGGTGTTCTGGAATTGAACAAAATGACGCCGTACCTGCAAAGCCAGCAAGGCGCGGCAAAGCAGCTGACCTCGTTCCTCAACGAAGACAAAAGCGTCACACGGGTGAGTTTCCAGATGGCCGACGTAGGTTCCGAACGCATCAAGGAACTAATGAACCGGATCCGCCCGAAAGTAGATTCGATTTTCAGTCCGGATAAATACAAGGTAAGCCTCACCGGTCACAGCCTGGTGTTTCTCAAAAGCAACGATTACCTGCTGAGCAACCTGTACGAAAGTCTGCTGATAGCCATTGTCCTGATCGCGATCGTAGGCATGGCGCTTTTCCGTTCGATACCCATTATCCTGCTCTCGAAACTGCCTTGCCTCATTCCCCTCGCATTGACGGCCGGCATCATGGGTTATTTCGATATTTATTTCAAACCGACGACCATCCTGATTTTCAGCATAACCTTCGGAATTGCCTCCGATGGAACGGTTTATTTCCTTACGCGCTACCGCGAGGAGCTGTATAAGAAGGGCCTGACGCCCTCCAAGGCTGTTACCGCGTCCATTTTCGGCACCGGGCTCAGCATGATTTACACGGCGGTGATCCTGTTCTGCGGATTTTCGATTTTCTCCGCGTCGAGCTTCGGCGGGACGGCGGCGATGGGTGTGATGGTGTCCATTACCCTGCTCGTAGCCATGTGCACAAACCTGATCCTGCTACCGGCATTGCTGCTTTCCATTGCCAGGCGGCAGGGCAAAGACGTCAGGCCGAGCTGAACCAAAGTAAAAGGGCTGGAATTCCAGCCCTTTTTGCTATCCGATCTTATCGAAAGTCTTGTCCATCCATTCCTCGGGGATGTCGTCGAGCGCCTCTTTGAGCTTTTCCGCCCAAATAGCCGATATCTGTTCCATATCCTTTTGCTCATAACGGTGTTCGATCATTTTGAAGCTGTTCTTTTTGTACAATACGACATCGATCGGGAAATCGACGTCGTTGTTGCTCACGCGGGTAGAGTCGAATGAGAGAAAACCTGCTTTCAACGCCTGTTTCATGGTTGAATCTTCATTCAGGACACGGTTAAGAATAGCCTTTCCCTGGCCCGAGTTCCCGATAATCACATAGGGCGAGCCCTCGTCGAGTTCCACCCAGTTGCCTTCCGAATAGAGCAGAAACAGCTTATGGTCCTCGTCGTCCTTCAACTGCCCCCCTACGATGGAATTCAGGTTAAATTTGAACCCCGACCGTTCCAGGCTTGCCTTATCCTCCTCAGCAACCCGCTTGATCTGGTCGCCGAAGGCATTTACAGCCTTGTAAAGTTTATTATAAGTAACCCCTTCGTTGATCATTTCTTCAAAATAATGCACGGCCTTGTCGCGCACCGAGCGCAGGCCGCTGGTCATAATGAACATCGAATAGTTGTCCTTCTGGGTGATATACAGCTTCTTTTTGGTAGTGGTATTGGTACCGGCGGTAATCCGCGTATCGGCGAGCCCCACGAGCCCTTCCTTCACTTTTATTCCCAAACAATAAGTCATTTTATTTCGATTAACAACTGCCGGACACGGCATCTCACATATAGTCAGACATTGCAAATGCCCCAATTCGGTTCCAAAAGTACCAAATCGCATCCTGAACTTCACAACAAATGCCTTTTTCATCGATATTTAGGGTCCAACAATCCCAGCCATCGCCATGATCCACACCGTTCACCTGTTCCCCGAACTCGACCAACACCTCATTGCATTGCTCAAATCGCTGACGCCCGAAGATTGGGAAAAACCGACCGTCGCCCGGCTCTGGAAAGTCAGGGACGTTGCGGCCCATTTGCTCGACGGAAACATCCGGGCTATATCGATGTACCGCGACGGCCATTTCGTCGCGCCCGATCGGGAGATCAACGGTTACGACGACCTGGTAACTTACTTGAACCTGCTGAATGCGGATTGGGTAAAGGCAGCCGGCCGAATAAGCCCGGCCCTGCTCACGGAGCTTCTGGAAATTACCGGAAAGTGGTATTCGGCGATTATAGCACAGCAGGACCTGGCAGCAGACGCCATTTTCCCGGTTTCCTGGGCCGGTGAAACCGTTTCGGAAAACTGGTTCCACATTGCCCGCGAATACACCGAAAAGTGGCACCACCAGCAACAGATCCGCGATGCGGTGGGCAAACCGGGCATCATGACGCCCCGGCTGTTTCGCCCGCTGATCGAAACCTTCCTCCGCGGGCTCCCCCACACCTACCGGAACACCCGCGCACCCGAGGGTACGACCGTGCGCATCGGCATCCGACTGGAAGAAACCTTCGAATGGTTTGTGGTAAAAACCGAGGAAGGATGGAAAATCGGCGAAACGTCCGAAAACGCGCCCGACGCCTCCGTAATACTCGACGCCGATACGGCGTGGAAGCTCTTCACCAAAGCCATGAAACCGGACGAAGCATTGAGCAAAGCACAATTAACTGGAAATAAAGAACTTGGAGGCATTACATTAAACCTCATTGCCGTAATGGCCTGAAACTAAAAACCCCCGCCGTATGCCAGCGGGGGTTTATGTACTATTATTCCAAAATTCTAATAACCCTATTTCAAGCTTCCTGTAAGGCTTTCAGGCGGATCACGAGCCCGTCCATTTCGTCCGAAGGCCTGAGCTGGCACGATAGCCGGCTGTTAGCATCCGCATTCGGAAGCGTATCCAGTGTATCCAGTTCGTTGTCATTCGACTCCGGCAGTTTTTCCATGCCTTCGAGCACTTCGATGTGGCATGTCGCGCAGAGTGCCATACCGCCGCAGGTGGCCTGTATGTCGTATTCGTATGCCTTAAGAATTTCCATCAGGCTAAAACCCATATCGGTGGGTACTTCCAGGGCGCTACGTTTCCCTGAATCGTTCTCTATGAATATGTTGATCATGGCTAAAAAGGATTTACACCGTTAACTGTGGTGTACTTGAAACTTAATTTCTGGTCGGGATAAACATACTTGAATGCGCTCTGCATCATAATGGCCGCTTCGTGGAAGCCGCAGAGAATAAGTTTCAGTTTGCCCGGGTACGTATTGATGTCACCGATCGCGTATATGCGCTCGATATTGGTGGAGTAATCGAATGTATCGACCACGACGGCCGATTTTTCAACGCCCAGGTTCCAGTCCGCAATGGGGCCGAGCTTGGGGCTAAGGCCGAACAGGGGGATAAAATCGTCGGTAGGAACGACGGTAACCGATTTATCGTTACCCAGGATCGAAACTTCCTTGAGCACGCCGTTTCCGCCGAGCTTGTTCACCTGCGCCTGAAGAATGAGGTCGATCTTGCCTTTTCCCGCCAGATCGTACACTTTCTCGGCGGAATCGGGCGCGCCGCGGAACGTATCGCCCCGGTGCACGAGCGTAACCCGCTCCGCGATGTCCGCCAGGAAGATCGTCCAGTCGAGCGCGGAATCGCCGCCTCCGGCGAGCACCACTTTGCGATTGCGGAATTGCTCGGGCTTTCTGACCATATAATGCACACCCTTGCCCTCGAAATATTCGAGTTGTTCCACAGCCGGCTTGCGGGGCTCGAAGCTGCCGAGTCCCGCGGCGATCACCACTACCTGGCAATGCACGCCCGTACCTTCGTTGGTGCGGACAATGTAGCTGCCATCTTCCTGCTTTTCGAGCGCTTCGACCCTTTCACCGAGCGTAAATCCGGGCCTGAACTCCCCTATCTGCTTCATAAGATTGTCCACGAGGTCTTCGGCGATGATGGCCGGGGCACCGGGAATGTCGTAAATGGGTTTTTGAGGATAAATTTCGGCGAGCTGGCCGCCTACCACCGGTAATGCGTCGATCAGATGGCAGCGCATTTTTAGTAGTCCGGCCTCGAAAACCGCGAATAACCCTACCGGCCCGGCGCCGATGATGCAAATGTCTGTATGGATCATAACCTGATATGAATTTTGGAAACCTTTGATGTTTCAAAAGTACTGGACAGCCGCATCGCGCGCCAATCACATTAGGTTATCCGCTATAACCAAAAGTTATGGTTAGCCCCCCGTAACCATAAATTGAAGCATATCAGGCAGTATTTCGATTTCCACTTCCACCGGTTTTTCAAATTTCAATCGCTCGTCGTCGGCATGGGCATCCTTCCCGTCCCAAAAAAGCTTCACTTTCTTCGCGCGGATGGTCGAAAAACTGAACTCCCTTTCGTCGTCGTTGATCCGGCTTAGCAGAAACGACTCGAATTTGCTACGACTGGCTTCGGAAACCATCACCACATCCAGACAACCGTCGCCGGGTGCCGCGTCGCTTGCAAGCACGAGGTTGGGGCCGATCGAACGGATATTCATGATTTCGACCATAATGTAGTTTCCCGAATGCTCTACGCCATCGGCCACGATCGTGCATGGGCGTGCTTCGTACTGCTGCACGATCTCGTAAAGAACCGCGCGTGCTGCCCTGAGCTTGTCGTCCGCCGTTCCTCCGATATCGTCTTCGATTTTATCCATTACCTTCATCAATCGCGGAAAAATGCCGTAGCCGAAGGCTTCCAGGAAAAACAGGTCGTCGCCCATGCCATGCACCCGGCCGATGTCGAAAGGTTGCAGCCGATAGCTGTGCCAGTGCGGGATAATGTCCTTCGGATGACCTTCGATCTGCAATGCGGTGGCGATGTTGTTGGCCGTGCCATGAGGCAGGAGCGCCAGCGGAAACTGCTTGTCGAGCCGCTTGCGTCTCATGAGCGCTTTCGCGGCCCGCCGCACGGTTCCGTCCCCGCCGGCGACGATCAGGAAATCGGTTTCATCATCGAAGTCGTCCCAGCCTTCTTCCTTCACCGAAGCGTATGCGCATTCAAAACCTTCCTTTCTGATGATTTTCAGCAGCTCTTTCTTTGAAAACTCGTTATCTCCGGCCGTCGGATTGTGTAAAAGGGTTGTCCGTTTCATATCTGGATGTGTAGCTTACACCGGATTTTATAAAAAATATACCAGGCATAATTTTATTAGCAATCACCTGAAAACGCTATACGTTATGAAAATCCTGGTAACGAACGACGACGGAATATACAGCCCCGGTATCGCGGCGCTTGCCAAGATCGCCTCGCGGTTCGGGGAAGTGAAAATTGTAGCCCCCGACGTGGAACAATCCTCTATGGGTCACGCGATTACGGCCTCCCGCCCCCTTTCCTACAAAAAATCGCCCATCGAATTCGAAGGCATCGACGCTTACCGTGTAAATGGTACCCCGGCCGACTGCGTGGCGCTAGGACAGCATCTTTGGGACAAGCCCGATGTGGTGCTTTCGGGGATCAACCTGGGGCCGAACCTGGGGAATGCGATGTGGCATTCGGGCACATTGGCCGCAGCCAAGCAGGCGGTTCTATTCGGTATAAAAGGCATTGCGTTGAGCACGCCCACCGACGTCGAACCCGATTTCGAAAAGCTGGACCCGTTTGTGGAAAAAGCACTGGACCTGCTGTTCAAAAACCCGCATCTGAACCTGGTGAACGTTAATTTTCCTCACAATCCGAAAGGCGTACGCTGGACGAGGCAGTCGGTGCGGCTATACGACAATAAGATCGTCCCGGCGCTCGACCCGATGGGCCGCAAGCACTACTGGTTCACCGTGGTACCCCTCGAACCTGCCGAAGAAGGTACCGATCGCTGGGCCATCGAAAACCAGTTCGTTTCCATTACACCGCTCCGCCTCGACCTCACCAACGAAGCAGAACTTGTGAAAGCCCAGCTTGCCTATCCCATTACGTGAGCGTTCGGGGCGGTCCGGGCCTTTTTTCCATGGTTTTTTATGTCGAAATTATTTACGGGACGTTCCGGATAAATGCCCTGATCTCCCGCGCCCCGACCGGCGCGGGATTCTTTTTGTTGAAGTCTTTTGCAAAAAAATTAAGGGGTAGAATGGGTAAAAAGCAGTCTTATCTCCAAACAGACGTATTTTTATTCATTCCTGAATCCAAGAAATCAGTTATTCCCCATCATGAAACAAACCAATATTGGCAATTATCGCTGGGTTATTTGCGCATTACTGTTCTTTGCAACCACTATCAACTACATCGACAGACAGATTCTTGGATTACTGAAACCGACCCTTGAAACGGAATTCAACTGGACCGAAAGCGATTACGCCAACATAGTGATGGTGTTCGCGGGCTGTTATGCGGCCGGTTATATCGTCTTCGGCAATATCATCGACAAGATCGGCTCCAAACTCGGCTACGCGGTTTCGATTATCATATGGAGCATTGCCGCTGTGGCACACGCGTTTGTAAAAAGCACATTCGGTTTCGGAGCAGTTCGGGCATTGCTGGGGTTAGGCGAGGCGGGCAATTTCCCGGCAGCGGTAAAAGCCACAGCCGAGTGGTTCCCCAAACGCGAGCGCGCGCTCGCAACAGGTATTTTCAACTCGGGCACCAGTATCGGCGCCGTGGCGGCCCCCATTCTGGTACCTTGGCTGCTGAGCAGCTACGGCTGGCAGGGCGCATTCCTGATCACTGGCGCACTCGGATTTATCTGGCTGGTTTTCTGGTGGTTGATGTATGAAATTCCCTCGCGTCATAAAAAGTTGGGCGCGGAAGAATACGCGTTCATCCACAGCGACAACGAGGCGGGCGATGGCGAAGGCCAGAAACCCATTCACTGGACCAAACTGGTTGCGCTGCCGCAAACCTGGGTATTCATCGTAGGTAAATTCCTGACAGACCCCGTCTGGTGGTTCTTCCTCTTCTGGCTGCCGTCCTACTTCGCGACCACATTTGCACTGGACCTCAAAAAGCCAAGCCTGCACCTTGCGATCGTTTACACGGCCACTACATTCGGAAGTATCGGCGGAGGATATTTATCTTCCTACCTCATTAAAAAAGGCTGGGCACCGCTCCGGGCGCGCAAAACCACATTACTGGTCGTAGCATTCGCCGTCATGCCGATCATTCTGGCCCAGTTCGCTACGGACATCTGGACGGTCGTGGCCATTATCGCGATCGCAACAGCGGCACACCAGGCCTGGAGCGCCAATATTTTTACCATCGTTTCCGATATTTTCCCAAAACGGGCCGTTAGTTCGGTGGTCGGTATCGGCGGCATGGCGGGCTCGCTCGGCTCTACTTTCTTCCCGTTGCTTGTGGGCGCGCTGCTCGATTACTACAAAGCATCCGGCAACATCGGTGCTGGCTACAATATCCTGTTCATTATCTGCGGGTTAGCTTATATTATCGCCTGGCTGGTCATTCATTTCCTGACCAGCACCATGAAGCCGGTCGAAGAATCGTTAAAGAACTGATTTTCAAAAATCACCAAGATTGTAATTTTGCACGCATAGCATTCTGATGAAGAAGTACCGTTATCCCCTTGTGATCCTGGCGGTTTCCTTTTTGTTGGTGTATTGTAAAACCAACAAACAAACCAGCCAGCAAACCGCCTCGTCCGCAACCACAACCGTCGCGAAAGAAGAAAGACCCGCCCCGGCTACCGGGAAATCGCCATTTATACCCGCTTCCGAAACCATCGCCAAAATGGTGATCGAAGATGGCTTCGAAGTAAAACTCGTCGCTGCGGAACCGCTCGTAAGCGCGCCGGTAGCCATGCAGTTCGACGATAAAGCCAGAATGTGGGTCGTTGAAATGGTGGGGTATATGCCCGATACCATCGGTACGGGCGAAGATATTCCCAATGGCAACATCGTAGTCCTCGACGACAAAAATAAAGACGGCGTTTACGACGACCGCAAAGTCGTGATCGACTCGCTCGTGCTTCCGCGTGCGATCTGCCTGATAGACAACGGCATTCTGGTGGCCGAACCGACCAATCTCTGGTTTTACGAGTTGAAAAACGACCAGGTGGTCAAAAAAACGCTCGTCGACCCCAAATACACGGAGGGCGGCAACGTGGAGCACCAGCCTAATGGCCTCCTTCGTGCAATGGACAACTGGATCTACAATGCCAAATCCGACAAGCGCTACCGTCGCATCGGAGGCAAGTGGGTTATCGAGCACACGCATTTCCGTGGCCAATGGGGAATTTGTCAGGACAATTACGGCCGGCTCTATTATAACAACAATTCGCAAAACCTGCTGGGCGACTACTTCCCGGCCGGTTTCGGCGCCTGGAACAGGAACCAGAAAGGCGTGGCCGGCTATAATGAGAAGGCTGTGGCAAACAACAAAGTATACCCGCTTCATCCTACACCCGGCGTGAACCGCGGCTACATGAAAAACGTCCTCGACGACAGCCTCCGCCTGAACGAATTTACCGCCGCCGCCGCGCCTGTCGTTTACAGGGGCGATCTGTTCGGCAAGAACTACGATTTCAATGCATTTGTGCCGGAACCTTCGGCGAACCTCGTCAAACGCAATATCCTGACTGAAAACGGATATGTCGTGAAAGGCGACATCGCCTACAAGGGCAGGGAATTTCTCGCCAGCACCGACGAACGGTTCCGGCCCGTAAGCCTCTATAATGCGCCCGACGGCAGCCTGTTCGTTCTCGATATGTACCGGGGCATTATCCAGCACAAAACTTACCTGACGCCCTACCTGAAAGACCAGATCGGCAAGCGCGACCTTACGCAGCCGCTCTCGGCCGGGCGCATTTACAAGATTATTCCGAAAGGATCGCGCCCCAAACCCGGAACTATTCCCGACGGGGCCCAGGAACTGGTGAAACTGCTGGGCCATGCCAACGGCTGGGTTCGCGACCGGGCGCAGCAAAAACTGGTCGACGGCAAATACAACCAGACTGTTCCTGCATTGCGCGAGGCCATCAAACAAACGGCCGATCCGCTGCTCGCTATTCATGCGTTGTGGACGCTGGAAGGGTTGAATTCGCTGAAACCGGAGGAAGCCTTAGCCTGGATGCGGCAATCGTCGTGGACATTCCGGGCGCAGGGGCTGTATGCTTCGGCGGCGGTGATCACACCCACCTCCTACCCGCAATTCGTAACGGCCTTTAACACCATGGTCGATTCGGGCGACTCGTTGTCCGCTCCCTATATCGCCTTCCTTTCCAGGAGCATCGAAAAATTCGACCCGAATGCGGCACGAGGACTGCTCAACAAGCTGGCGGTGAAATATCCTAACAACCGGTACGTGGCCGACGCGGTGATCAGTACCCTGCAGGGCCAGGAGGAAGCTTTTCAGAGCGCCATTGCGGGCTCGGTAACCGACCCGAATGCCGTGCTCAACAAACAGCTCGCGCGCGTCGTGACGGGTATCCGCAATGCGATGGGCAACCGTAACCCGGAAATGCTCAAAAAGGAATTCCCCAAAGGCGAAGCATTGTTTACGTCGGTGTGCCAGACCTGCCACGGTGCCGATGGCGGCGGCGTGAAATCGCTCGCACCACCGCTGAACCAGTCGGAATGGGTGACAGGCAATAAAGACAAGCTTATTTCCATTGTCCTTTTCGGCCTTACCGGTCCTGTGAAAGTGAACGGCCACATTTATCAAACACCCGAGGTAAGCGGCGACATGCCCGGCATCGGCTACGACAAAGACATGCCTAACGAAGACATCGCGCAGCTTCTGAGCTTCATCCGCCGTTCGTGGCGCAACAACGCCGACAAGGTGACCACCGAAGAAGTCGCCAAAGTCCGCACGAAACTGCAAGGCCGCGAAAAAGCATTCACCGAGGCCGAACTGAACGGCATTTGATGGTATGTTGTTGATTTTGAAAGAAAAGCGTCCCTTCCGGGACGCTTTTCTCTTTGCTGCATTGAAAATACTGCGCAACACATGTCACAAATGTGAGACATTTTATTACCTTTGCAAAACCATGAAAGACACCGAGCAAAGTATCATCGAAGCGGCGATCCTGATTTTCAACGAGGACCTCTCCGCACCGCTGGAAAAAGTGGCGGATCAGGCGCAGGTTACGCGCAGGACCCTGCACAGGTATTTCAAAGACCGCAGGGAGCTGATGGATAAATGCCAGAAAGAAATCAGGAAAGCCTGCGCGGTGGCGATGTTCAACGCGTACCATACGACCGACGATCCGCGGGAAAGGCTGGAAGCGATGTTCTACGCCGGACTCGACTGTGGTTCGAAAAATACTTTTCTGCACAAGCTACATACGCTACACGATCACAAGCACCAGGCTGCGAACGAGGAATGTTCGGAATACGACCATACTTTCGAGCTTTGGAAAAATAACCTGCACGTGCTGCTGGCCAAAGGCGTTATCAACGGGAACATGACTGTCGACTGGATCCACAACTTTTTTCAGAGCGTGGTGGTCGTGTTTATCAACTCCCAGCAAAAAGGCGTGCTCGACCGTACGGCGGCGCGGCAACTTGCGTGGTTCTCGTTCAGTAAAGGAATAGGTATTTAAATTTTTTGTCCAACCATGTCTCATTTTTGAGACATTTATAGATTTCCAACATGACCGATCAAGAAAACTTCGACGTTGTGATTATCGGCGGCAGCTATGCGGGCCTCTCCGCCGGCATGACCTTGGGCCGCGCCCGCCGGCATGTCGTTATCATCGATAGCGGCAAACCCTGCAACCGCCAGACCCCGCATTCCCATAACCTCATCACCCACGACGGCAAGACGCCCGCCGAAATCGCTGCGCTCGCACGGGAGCAGGTACTCGCCTACCCTACCGTGCAAATGCGTGCGGGAAGCGTCACCCAGATCCTGGGTAGTAATGGGGCATTTACAATCATTACCGATGCCGGGCAATCGGTGCAAGCCAAAAAACTGATTTTCGCGACCGGTATCCGCGACCTGATGCCCGAAATCCCTGGTTTCGCCGAATGCTGGGGCATCAGCGCGATCCACTGCCCCTATTGCCACGGCTACGAATACAGCGACGCCCGCACAGGTGTGCTGATGAACGGCGAAATGGCCATGGAATACGTAAAAATGATCCGTCACTGGACCGCCGATCTCACACTTTATACCAACGGCCCGGCCACTTTCGACGAGGCGGCGAGGAATAAGATCCGGTCCATCGGCGTGGAAATCATCGAAATGCCGCTCGTATCGCTCGACCACCACGACGGTTACCTACAAACGCTGCATCTTGCCGATGGCAGTACCCGCGACATCACCGCGCTCTACCATCGTCCTGCATTTGTACAACACTCGTCTCTGCCGGAGGAATTGGGTTGCGAACTCAATCCGCAGGGATTCATCAAAGTGGACGAAGCACAAAAAACAACAATCCCGGGCATCTACGCTGCCGGCGATAACAGCGGCGCATTCAGAGGGTTAACCGGCGCAATGGCCGCAGGAACCATAGCCGGCGCCCGGCTCAATCACGAATTAATCGATGAGGAGTACTGATTGCGCGTCGCAAATGAGGTAGCTTTGCAAAAAAGCTGTAAGCTTTAGGCTGTATGCTTTGAGCTTGAGGCGATAAGCTTATGGCTCGTGATAAACTTAAAGTTCGAACCTAAGGCTTACAGCTTACAGCCTAAAGCATTTACTATGTTCCCATTCAAAACCACCGCTCCCATTATCATTACCTGCTACAAACGTCTTGCGCCTTTTCTTGAAAGAGAGGTGACGGAGCTTGGTTATCGGGTGGAAGAAACTTTCGTAACGGGCGTGCGGCTGCGGGGGACTGTCAATGATTGTATCAAACTGAACCTTAACCTCTATTGCGCCAGCCAGGTGTTATATAGCCTTGGGACATTCAGCGCACGGCATCCCGATGACGTCTACCGCTTTTTGACCAAAATGCAGTGGGAAACCATCCTTGCCGACGACGCGTATTTCTCGGTGACGAGCAACGTCATGACGGCAACCGTGAACAATACCATGTTCGCGAACGTACGGGTAAAGGACGCCATTGTGGACCGTCTGCGCGAAAAACGGGGTTCACGACCGTCCACCGGCCCGGAGCTGAAAGGTGCGGTGGTGCATTTGTTCTGGAAGGACGATAAGGCCGAAATCTTCATCGATACTTCCGGTGAAACGATAGCGCGGCACGGTTACCGCAAAATCCCGGGCAAGGCACCGATGCTGGAAGCACTGGCCTCCGCCACCATTCTGGCCAGCCGCTGGGACCGCAATTCGGCGTTCGTCAATCCGATGTGCGGCTCCGGCACGCTCGCGATCGAAGCCGCACTGATCGCCACCAACAGCCGACCGGGGCTTTTCAGGGACAATTATTCGTTCATGCACTTGCTCGGTTACGACGAGGAGGTGTATTTCGAAGCGCAGGATAAACTGGAAGCTCAGATCATCGAAGCCCCCGAAGCGCGCATTATCGCCACCGACTACGACCAGAATGCGGTAACCAATGCCAAAAAGAACGCGATTGCGGCCGGTGTGGCGGACATGATCGAGTTCGATATTTGCGATTTTGCCGACACAGAGGTACCGCAGGACCACAAGGGCGTGTTTTTCGTCAACCCGGAATATGGCGAACGGCTCGGCGAGATCGGCGAACTTGAAGAAACTTATGGACGAATTGGTGATTTTATGAAACAGAAGTGTGGAGGATATTACGGATATGTCTTTACCGGAAACCTCGATCTGGCGAAGAAAATAGGCCTCAAAGCCAGGCGCAGAACCGAGTTTTATTCCGGAAAAATCGATTGCAGGCTCCTGGAATACGAACTTTATGAGGGATCCAGGCGAGGTTAGCGGCAGCCCTACGAAACTTGGCATAACATCCGCGGACTTTGGCATAATATTTAGATAATATAAGACATAACCATTTGGAAAATTGTCATGAAACAGTCACAAAGTTCAGGAACCATGCCGCAAGGACAGGTTCGGAACAAGCCTGAAAACAAGGACAATCTGGATAGCAGGCATCGTGAAGAAGAGATGGTAAAAGGTAATCATATTACCAGCAACCAAAAACAACGTCACAGTCTGGGAAAACAGGAAAGGTAGCGTAAAAGCACCTTATCAAATGGTTTAAGTTAAGACGAAGTCCGCATGAACGAACATCCGGACTTCGTTTTTTTATGCCCTCTTATGTACTCACAAATCGTCGCGCGCCGGCAACGGTTGCCACTTATGGGCTATTTTGGTATCGGTACAGGTCAGCCGGCTCCGGGGCTTCAAAGTCGCCGGTAGTGGTTCTCGGGTTGCTACCGATAAGCCGTCGCCGCCTGCGAGACGATTAACATACCCTCACGGTGCCAATCCCCAGCAATTTTCCCAGTTTATCTATCTTTGAACCGATATGGCCCACGCCCACCGCGCAATGGTGCGCCGGGCCATGGCTGTTCCATTCCTCCACAAAACGCTTCGCGCCAATCGAAAACCGGTAACGGCTGTTCGTATTCCCGATTTCCAAAATCGGCCCCGGTACCGATTCTCCCTCCGCCACCAGCAGGAATACCTCCCCTCCGACCGTCTCGACCACCGAAAGCAACGTCACCGGGCCGTGTGCTACGCTCATTTCCACCGACAACCCGTTTCCTACCTTTCCGTGGTATACCCGCAGCGGCTTCACCTTCGTCTTTCCCTGCGCAATGGCGATATGCCCGGGCCCATCGTGCCCCATAAGCACCACATCGTCTTTAAAATCCATCGCATAATACTCGGTGAATGACCCGCCGGCGCCAAAGCTGTCCATGATCTTCATTGCCTGCGCATTCTTGATTTCGTATTCCCCGGCTACCGGAATGCCGCGTGCCGTGAGCAGGGAGTTGCCGAGAATGACGGAACTCATCGTGTCCTCGTTCAATGGGTTGCCGGTGCCTTTATGGTAATAAGCTATGGAGCCGAGCCGGTGGTTGCCGACAAGCTTCTCCAATGCAACGGCTGTCCGCGCTGCCCTTTCCAGTTCAAACTCCGAACAATCGGGCTGGATGTCGAAAGTGGCCGCGAATGTCTGCAGCATTTCGCCGGTTTCGGCTTCCGTAACGTTTTCGCGCAATGCGGAGAGTTCGTCCACTTCGATTATTTCCACGTGTCCGCCGAAAGTGGCCGACTGCAATGTAAGGTTTGAATAAATGTCGAGCATTCCTCCATAGTAATTGCCCATTACACCGAGGCGGTTATGATACATGGTGTGTGCAACTTTCGCCGCGGCGATCCATTCGTTCACCTCCTGCCACACCGCAGGATCGTCGTTGAGCGTGCCCGTAATCTGATAAAACGGAACGCGCGAGCGGCGGAACACATTCGCGATCTCGGGAACCGGGCATGCCGAGCAATAGGCCAGCCACTCGCCTGTCATACGCGTGCGGTCGCCCAGGGAGTTGAACCAAGCGTAATCGATCGCAGGCTCCGGTGCCAGATTCAGCACGATTACCGGTACTTTGGCGCGAGCGACGACGGGCAGTACCGTAGACGACAATGCGTAGGTAGTTACGTAAAGGAAAATCAAATCCACGTCTTCGCGCCGGAACGTATGCCCCGCTGCCAGCGCTTTTTCGGGGGTATCGATGAGGCCGAGGTTAACGATTTCAGCGCCGTATCCGGCCAGCCGCTCCGCCACAACGCCCACATAAGCTTTTAACCGTGCTTCCAGGCCGTCGAATTGCTCCCAGTACGCTTCCAGGCCAATACCGAAAAGGCCTGCGCGAAGATGGTATCCATGTTGTTCTGTCATTTCAAATACAGGTTGTTGCCTTTTTAAAAAGTCCCAAACCCGAAGTCTTACTCATGGATTGTGTAAATATGACACCATTATTTCAAAATCAACATCGTCCCCACGCGATCCAATTTTCGCCGCGATTGGTCGTTCCTATGCTGGATTGCCGGCATTGACCGGCTCACACCGATAAAACCAAGACAGATGAGACGATATCTGATGGCGCTTATCCTCCTGACCGGCGCCGTTTCCTGCGAATGGATCGGCAATACGCCGAGTTTCGGCGACGACTTTATCACATACAATATCAAGGCGGGGAACCATGAAGTCGATCGCAACCTGAATACGCCGTTCACCGCCTCGTCCCTGCATTTCCAGGCACTTTTCGACAGCAGCTGCGTGTACAAAACGACCGTTCCAGAGAACCAGAACGATATCAACAAACTCTACGGCTTTTCCGATTGCAGCTCCCAGCACCAGAATAACAGCGCGCGTTTCGGCTGGAACTGGCGCGAGGGCGCACTGCGTATTTATGCCTACATATATGTGAACGGCGTACGCCAGGAACGCGAGCTCGGCACTTGCGAACTCAACGAACCCACGAGCTTCCGGATCGATATCCGCGATAATTCCTATGTTTTCACATACCGCGGTACCGAAACCGTAATGCCCCGCCACTGTTCCGGAGGCGTGGGTATCGCCTACAAGTTGCTGCCCTACTTCGGCGGCGACGAAACTGCACCTCACGACATCAGGATCAAAATCAGGAATTTATGATATTGGCATAAACCGTAATCGATTCCGGCGGCATGATTACCGGTCCGGCTTCCGCTTTTTCGGGCATCGTTTGCGGCCCGTTCCAGACGGTATCCGAAGAGGCGATCAGCTTATGCCAGGTCAAATGTGCAAATGGCAACGAGACCTCCCGCGGTGTTTTGGAAAAATTAAGGAAGGCCACTACATGCTGCCTCTCCCACACGCGTTCAACGATGATCAGCTCCTTTTCTTCAAAAACATCCGCCGATAAACCCTCGCGGTCGCATGCTTTCAGCACGGGCTGGGTTTTACGTAAGCCTATCCATTTCCTGTAATAACGCAACATAGTCCTGTGCGGCTCGCGGTCGATCAGATGCCATTGCACGCGGGAACGCTCAAACGTAGCGGCAGCCACGGGATCGGGTGCTTCGCCTTCGAGGTGAAATGCGGCAAATTCCTTTTTTCTACCTTTCCGGACAGCCTCCGCCAGTTCGGGATCGGTATGGCTCACGAAGTATTGAAACGGGTTAGGCTCCGACCATTCCTCCCCCATGAAAAGCAGGGGCACGAAGGGGCTCGCAAAGACCGCCCCCGCGAGTAATTTCTGCATTTCGAAACTCACCAGCCGGCTGGTACGCTCGCCCAGCATCCGATTGCCGACATGATCGTGGTTTTGGGAGAAAACAATAAACCGGTGCCCCGGAATGCCATCCGCTTTCATACCGAACTTTCTTTTCCGGTGGTCGGAATAAATGCCGTCGTACACGTACGCGTCACGATAAGATTTGGCAAGCGAAGCCACACCGTCGAAGTCCGAATAGTATCCGGTCCGCTCCTGTCCCGAGCTTACCCGCAGCGCATGGTGAAACTCGTCGACCCATTGCGCGTCCATGCCGTACCCCCCGGATTCAACAGGTTTTACAAAACGGGTATCGTTAAGGTCCATTTCGACGATCAGATAATGCTCCCTGCCCGTTTCCCTCGCAAGCTCATCGGTTTTTTCCCTGATTTCCTGCAAAATATGCACCGGACTGAAATCTTTGATCGCATGCACGGCATCGAGCCGCAGGGCGTCGATATGAAAGTCGCGAAACCACATCAATGCATTTTGTACGAAATAATGCCGCACCGCATCCGACCACGCGTCGTCGAAATTGACGGCCTCTCCCCAGGGTGTATTGTATTTGGCCGTAAAATAATGGCCGAACCGTTCCAGTACGTTTCCTTCCGGTCCGAGGTGATTATACACCAGGTCGAGGACAACCGCAATGCCCCTTTCATGGCACGCATTCACCAGATACTGCAAGCCGCCCGGACCACCGTAGGAATTCTGGACACTGTACGGGAACACGCCGTCATAGCCCCAGTTGCGCTCGCCGGCGAACTGTGAAACCGGCATAATCTCGATTGCGTTCACACCAAGCTCCGCCAGGTAACCGAGCTTTTCTGCTATACCCGCAAATGTTCCCTCCGGCGTAAACGTGCCGGTGTGGAGCTCGTAGATGATGTAATCTTTCATCGCAGGGTTCTTCCATTGGCCGTCCGTCCAACTGAACTTTCGCACGTCGAATGCGCCCGAAAGGCCATGTACGCCGTCGGGTTGGTGGAGGGTGGCCGGGTCCGGCAATGGGCCCTGATCGTCGAGCAGGAAGCCATATTTATCACCGGGCCGCAATGCGAACGTTTCCAGCGTCCAGAAGCCGTATGCCCCTTTTTCCAGGTCGAGCGGTAGCGAATCCCCGAATTTCAATTGTACTTTTTCTGCCTTTGGTGCCCACACGAGCACATTTGCCTCGCCCCGGTCGTTGAAAGTAACACCGGGTCTCACTCCCATCATTGCTTCGTAACTCATATCTTTTGTTCTTCCAATGCGTGTCTGAATACCACTACCGAACGGCTTTCCACCGAAAAACTCTCACCCGATCTCACCACCTGCCCGTCGTCGCTTACACAGGCGTCGGCGGTATCGATCACCTTGCGCCACTCACTGCCGTATTTTTCCGGCGGCAATGTATATTCGACGGGCTCGTAATGCGCATTGAATATCATATAAAAGCTATCGTCGTAGATCGGCCGGCCCTTGGGGTCCATGTGGCGGATCCCCTTTCCGTTCAGAAAAATACCCAGTGATTTCGCGAAATCGTGGTTCCAGTTTTCGTCGGGCATTTCCTCTCCATTGGGCAGGAACCACGCTATGTCTTCCAGGCCTATTCCCTTAATGGGCACGCCACGGAACCAATGCTTTCGCCTGAACGTAGGGTGTGCCTTACAGAATGCGATCAGTTTCCGGGTAAACGCCAGCAGTTCCTTATCCATCTTGTCCCAGTTGAGCCATGAAATTTCGTTGTCCTGGCAGTAGGCGTTGTTATTGCCATTCTGCGACCTCCCCCATTCATCACCTGCCACGAGCATAGGCACTCCCTGTGAAAGGAACAAGGTCGTCAGGAAGTTCCGCTTCTGTTTGTTGCGCAGCTCGATGACGCTCTTATCGTTGGTAGGACCTTCCGCCCCGCAGTTCCAGGAGCGGTTATGGCTCTCGCCGTCCCGGTTTTCCTCGCCGTTAGCCTCGTTACGCTTCTCATTATACGAAACCAGGTCGTTCAGGGTAAAGCCGTCATGAGCGGTTATAAAATTAATGCTTGCCGTAGGCAGGCGGTCCTCGCCTTTGTACAGGTCGGAACTGCCGGTGAAACGTTCGGCAAATTCGGCGAGCATACTGTCGGCGCCACGCCAGTAATCGCGCATACAGTCGCGGTAGCGGCCGTTCCATTCCGCCCAGCCGATCGGGAATTTCCCTACCTGATAGCCGTCGAAGCCGATATCCCAGGGCTCTGCAATAAGTTTGACCTGCGAAATCACCGGGTCCTGGTGGATAATGTCGAAAAAGGCGCTCAGCCTGTCGACCTCGTGCAGCTCACGTGCCAGGGTCGACGCCAGATCGAACCGGAAGCCATCCACGTGCATTTCGGTGATCCAGTACCGCAAACTGTCCATGATCAATCGCAATACGCTGGGCAACCTGGCATTCAGCGTGTTACCCGTTCCGGTATAATCCATATAATACCGGCCATCCATCAGGCGGTAATAAGCCAAATTGTCGATTCCCCTGAACGACAGCGTCGGCCCTAAATGGTTACCCTCCCCGGTATGGTTGTAGACCACATCGAGAATCACCTCGATACCCGCCTTGTGAAGCTCTTTCACCATATTCTTGAACTCTTTCACCTGCTCCCCGTAAGCCCCCGAACTACTGTACCGGACGTCAGGAGCAAAAAAACCGATCGAATTATAGCCCCAGTAATTGGAAAGCCCCCGCTCCTGAAGGTGCCTGTCGGATATAAAATGATGCACCGGCATGAGCTCCACGGCATTGACCCCCAACTTTTTAAGATAAGCAATGCTTTTAGGGTGCGCCAGGCCGGCATATGTGCCCCGGATCTCCTCCGGAATGTCGGGATGCAGGAAGGTAAAACCCTTTACATGCAGTTCGTAAATAATGGTGTCATGGTAAGGGATTTCGGGCGCGGTTACGCCTTCCCAGTCGAAGGTATGGTCTACCACCACTGATTTCGGTATGTAGGGTGCGCTATCCAATTCACTGTAACTGAGGTCTTCTTCCGTATCGCCTATGTTATAGCCAAACAGCGCGTCGTGCCATTGTACGGTACCCGAAATAGCCTTCGCATAAGGGTCGATCAGCAACTTGTTCGGGTTAAAACGCAGTCCCACAGTGGGTTCGTAAGGCCCGTGGACGCGGTACCCGTACAGCTGCCCCGGTTTCAGGCCGGGAACGTAGGCATGCCATACATGGTGCGAAACTTCCCTGATCTGTATTTTAATGTGTTCGGTTTTCGCATCCGGGCTGTCGAACAGGCACAATTCCACACCTGTGGCGTTCTCGGAATACAGCGCAAAATTTACCCCTTTCCCATCCCAGATCGCACCCAGGGGGTACGGTTCGCCCGGATAAACCGCGACATCGTTTTCTTTGGATTGATCGATTAGCTTTTTATTGGCAATCTTCTTCATATCAGTCTGTTTGCGTTGGAGAAAACGCCATCCCGACCCGCATTCGCTTTTTCTTCCGGCCGTGCCGGAAGAACCATTTCGTCGGGAAAAGTGGCGCTAGTACACGTTTTGATACAAAATTATGCCAACAGCCGCCGAACATTTCCGGGAAGAAATTCCCCAATTGCCGCACGGTTACATCAAATTTCCGGTACTCATGGACACAACACAGCTGCTCGACACTTTCCGTTTTCTTGAAAAAGTATCCGGGTTCAACGAGGACACGGAATACGACCCGGCCGATCAGAAATTCATCGACATACTGGTGACCTTGGCCAGGGAGCGAAATAAAAAGGCTATTGTCGAGGACTTTAATAAGCCATTTTTGCATCCGATGGTGACCGTGCAGCAACGTGTGGAGGAGCTCAAAGAACTGGTAAGACAGGCGTTGCCTGCCCCTCCCGCTGACGGCGGCGCATAGTTCCGGACAAAAAGTGAGCTGCCGGGGCCCGTGTTGGTACAATTTTTATGCCGCATGCTTGCACATACAAGCATGGAAGCACTTTGTACACGCACTGCCCTTTACGTAAAGCGAGCCAACCGTATATACACTCCGGTGCTTCGACGATTACCCGATTTTAGTGCCCATTTTACCCGAAACCATGATCCTCATTGTCGACGACAGGCCGGAAAACATTTTACCGCTCAAAAAAATCCTGGAACTCCACAATTTCAAAACCGACACCGCAGAGTCGGGGGAAGAAGCACTGAAAAAAGTGCTGAGCACGACCTATTCGGTGATCATCCTCGACGTACAAATGCCGGGTATGGACGGTTTCGAAGTGGCGGAAGCCATCGCCGGTTTCGGAAAAGCGCGCGATACACCGATCATTTTCCTTTCGGCAGTCAACACGGAAAAAAAATTCATTACAAAAGGCTACACCTCGGGCGGGATCGACTACCTCACCAAGCCCGTCGACCCCGACATTCTGCTGCTGAAAGTCAAGACGTTTTACAGGCTTTTCGAGCAGCAGCAGGAGTTAAAAGCGATCCAGGAATCGCTCCGCACCGAAATCGATATCCGCAAACACGCCCAGGAAGAGCTTGCGGCCCGTATGGACGAGCTTCCAGTTCATCCTTGAATCGCTCCCGCAGATCGCGTTCACGATCCGGACGGACGGGAAGATCGAATACGTGAACAAGCACTGGTTCCAGTACTCGGCCGACACGCAGGCTTTTCCCGATATTCATCCGGACGACCACATTTGCGACCAGTGGCAGAAGCATTTTGAAAATGGTCTCGAATTTTCGGGCGAAACCCGTCTGAAACATCTTACGACCGGCGATTACAAATATTTTCTGCTCAAAATAATTCCTGTCCTGCAACACGGCGCAATCGTCCGCTGGGTAGGTACTTTCACCGATATCCACCAGCAAAAAATTGCCAACGAGATACTGGAACATAAGGTCGAATTGCGAACGAGGGAACTTCTGGACAAGAACTCCGAGCTTGAAACGACCAATCACGAGTTGCAGCAATTCGCCTGGGTGGTGTCGCACGACCTCAAAGAACCTCTCCGTAAAATACAGACATTCAGCCATTTGATCAAAGATAAATACCTCACCGGAAACGACGAAGCCATCTCGTATCTCAACCGTTCGATCAGCTCTTCGGCACGGATGTCGCGGCTCATCAGCGACCTGCTCGATTACTCGCGGCTGTCGGTAACCGCTCATTTTCAGCCTACCGACCTCAATGCACTGCTGGACGAACTGCTTGCCGATTTCGACGAAACCATCCGCGAGAAAAAAGCCATCATCCGCAGGGCGCACTTGCCCGTGGTGGAAACGATTCCCAGCCAGATCCGTCAGGTGTTTCAAAACCTGATCAGCAATGCATTGAAATTCTCCCGGCCGGACGTAGCCCCGCAGGTCGACATCCGCTGCGAAACCATCCCTCATAAGGAATTGACGGGCGCCACGTCGCCGGGCGGTCCTTTTTGCAGGATTACCATCGCCGACAACGGCATAGGCTTCGACGAAAAGTTCCTCGACCGGATTTTTGTCATTTTTCAGCGGCTCAATAATATTAACGCATACGAAGGCACGGGCATCGGGCTCGCCATCGCCAAAAAGATCATGGACAAGCATAACGGGCTGATATCCGCCCGGAGCACCGAAAACGAGGGTTCCGAGTTCATTCTGGTGCTTCCGTTTGTCCAGGAGCAAGCTCCCGCACCCGTAAAAACCGAAAATTAGCCGACCCTTATCTATGAAGAAAGTCTCCAATTCGATCATCCAGCAATTACAGATCGTATTTTCCTTCTCCATTCTGCTCCTGTTTTTCAGCCTTCTCGCGTCGTATTACAGCACGCAAAAGCTGATCAATAATTCGGAGCTCGTGAACCATACCAACAAGGTGCTCATCGAAGCCGAAGCCATTATGTCGCATATGAAGGATGCGGAAACCGGTCAGAGAGGGTTCCTGATCACGTCCGATCCACAGTTTCTCAAACCATACGAAGGCGCATATGAAAAAACCACCGACAGCTACAACAGCCTGGTGGAGCTTGACCTCCGACAACCCCGTGCAGCAGAAAAACCTCCGTGAGGTAAAAGCGTTGTACGAAGCCAAATTCGGCCAGATGCAGAATATCATCGATATGGCCAAAAAGAACAACAACTTCGCGAACGACACCGAAGAGCGGCTGCGGGAAATGATAAGGGGCAGAAAAATTATGGACGACCTGCGGCTTACCATCGAACGAATCAAGGAAGACGAAAATGCAATGCTCTCGGAACGGCTCGAACAACAGCAGATTTATATCAAATATACTCCTATCCTGCTGATTGCCGCCGCCCTTATATCGATCCTCATCACGATTTCCTCATACATGCGCATCCGCGCCGACATGGGCAAGCGCATTGCACAGCAGCAGCTCGACGAGGAGAAGTATGCTGAAACCAACCGTCGCATCGGCCATATCGAACAGGTTACCCGAAGGGTTTCTGAGGGCGATTATTCGGCGAGAAGCCTGGACGAAACCGACGATGAGCTCGGCCGGATTTCAAGCGCCCTGAACACTATGGCCAGTTCTCTGGAACAGACGTTCAGCGACCTCAGCGTCCAGAACTGGTTACAAGCCGGCGAGGTGCAGATCAACGACGCGATCCGCGGCGAACGGGTCCTCAAAAAACTGGCCGCAAACCTGATCAACACCCTGACGTCCTATTCCGGTGCGAGCCTGGGCACGATCTACATCCTCGATGCCGACTGGCAATTCAGCCTGGCAGGCAGCTTCGCCGCGCAGGACGCGCCCCGTACTGTGGTGCCGCGACAAGGGCTGGCGGGCCAGGTCATCGAGACGAAAAAACCGCTGCTCGTCCGCGACGTACCCGAAAATTACATCAAAGTAACATCCAGCCTCGGCGAAGCGAGCCCCGCCGCGCTGGCAATCCTTCCGCTGGTGTATTCCTATGAGTGCATAGGGTTAATCGAGCTGGCATTTCTTAAAACGCCGGAAGACCTTACAATGCGTTTCCTGGAAGAAAACCTAGAAACCATCGCTAGCGGCATCAATTCGGCATTAGATTATGTGAAACTTCAGAACTTTCTGGAAGAAACACAAGCCCAGGCGGAAGAACTTCCAGACGCAGCACAACGAGCTGGAAAACCTGAATGCGGAACTGGAAGCGCAATCGCAGAAATTGCAGGCCTCGGAAGAAGAATTGCGGGTACAGCAGGAAGAATTGCAGCAGACCAACGAAGAACTGGAAGAGCGGAGCGCGCTGCTGGAAGAAAAGAACATAGAGATCCAGAAAAAGGCCGAAGAGCTTGAATTGACCACGCGGTACAAATCGGAGTTCCTCGCGAATATGTCGCACGAACTGCGCACCCCGCTGAACTCCATCCTGCTGCTGAGCCGATTGCTGGCTGAAAATGACAACAAAAACCTGACGGAAGAGCAAATCGAATATGCGACGGTAATCCAGTCGTCCGGCAACGGGCTGCTGGGGTTGATCGACGAAATCCTGGACCTCTCGAAAATCGAAGCCGGGAAGATGGAGCTGGACTATGTGAATGTGTCCGTCAAGGAAATTTGCGACGACATGAAGGGCTTGTTCGCCCCGGTTGCCCGCGAGAAAGGGCTCGAATTTTCCATAACAATGGAAAATGGGGTTCCGGCTGTAATCGAAACGGACAAAATGCGGATGGAACAAATCCTGAAAAACCTCATTTCCAATGCTTTGAAATTCACTTCGAGGGGATCGGTAAGCATTTCGATTAAACCGCAGGAAGGCAATGACAAAATGTTGTGCTTCGCGGTTCGCGACACGGGAATCGGCGTGCCTCCGGAAAAGCAGCACCATATTTTCGAGGCGTTCCAACAGGCCGACGGCTCCACCAAACGCAAATACGGCGGCACCGGCCTGGGCTTGTCGATCAGCCGCGAACTGGCCAAGCTGCTCGGAGGCGAAATCTCGCTCACAAGCATCGTCGGCCAGGGCAGCGAGTTCACACTTTTTGTGCCGGTCGGGCCTTCATATGCCACCAGCCAGCCGGAAACCGCCAATTTCTTTGCGAGCCATGCCGAAGAAAAAACGCCAAAACCGGCAACGAAACCGGAAAACCGGTTCATCAGCACGGTTATTCCCGAAAGCATTCCCGACGACCGCACAACTATCGGAATTACCGACAAATCGATACTGATCATAGAAGACGACACATTTTTTGCCAAGTCATTGCTCGATTACACCCGTAAACAGGGCTACAAAGGCATTGTGGCCGTTCGCGGCGACGAAGGCCTTGAACTGGCACGCACGTTCAGGCCGATGGGCATCCTGCTCGACATCCAGCTTCCGGTGGTAAGTGGCTGGGATGTAATGGATCAGCTTAAAAACGACCCCGAAACGCGGCACATTCCGGTACATATCATGTCGTCGCACCGGATGAAAAACGAGAGCTTGCAGAAAGGCGCGATCGATTTTATCGACAAGCCCGTGGCGATCGAAAGAATGGACGAGATTTTCCGGAAAATAGAATATGTGATCAGCAGGAAATCGAAGAAAGTGCTCATCGTAGAAGATAATTCGATGCACGCCAAGGCGCTGGCCTACTTCCTCGGCACGTTCGATATTCATTCGGAGCTGAAAAGCGACATCAGGGACGGTATCAATGCACTTTCGGGCAACGAGGTCGACTGCGTGATCCTGGATATGGGAATTCCCGACAAAAAGGCCTACGACATGCTGGAAGAGGCTAAAAAGAACCCGGATTTCGAACATATTCCGATTATCATTTTCACCGGAAAGAGCCTTTCCATGACCGAAGAGCTGCGGATCAGGCAATATGCCGATTCGATTATCGTCAAAACGGCGCATTCCTACCAACGTATGCTCGACGAGGTGTCGCTGTTCCTGCACGTGGTGGAAGAGAACAAGAAAAACGCGCGGCAAAATACCGAAACCAGGAAGCTAGGCGGATTAGGGGAAATTCTGAACAATAAAACGGTGCTCATCGCCGACGATGACGTGCGGAACATTTTCTCGCTATCCAAATCCCTGGAAAACTATAAAATGAATGTCCTGACGGCGCTGGACGGCAAGGAGGCATTGCAAAAACTGCAAGAAAACCCGGGTGTGGACGTCGTGCTGCTGGATATGATGATGCCGCAAATGGACGGCTACGAAACTGCCAGGCGTATCCGCGAAAACCCGCAATGGCGAAACCTGCCCGTGATTGCCGTTACAGCCAAGGCCATGACCGGCGACCGTGAAAAATGCATCAACGCCGGCGCGTCCGACTACATTACCAAACCCGTGGATATCGACCAGCTGATGTCGCTGCTGCGCGTCTGGCTTTACGAAAAATCCTGACCCTCACAATGGAAAAGAAAAAGATCATGATCGTCGATGACGATGCCCGGAACATTTTCGCTTTGAAGGCGACCCTCCGCGCAAAGGGGTTCGAATGCATTGCCTGCTCGGGCGCGGGCGAGGCGCTGGATATCCTTCGGACCGTCACACCCGTTGACGCCGTGCTGATCGATATGATGATGCCCGAAATGGATGGTTACGAGGCCATTCCACTGATTAAAGGCCTGGAAAACCGGCAAACCATGCCGGTAATCGCCGTTACGGCACAGGCGATGGTAGGCGACCGCGAAAAATGCCTGGCGGCGGGCGCCGACGACTATGTTTCCAAACCGATCGATGTCGACAAACTTTTGAACATCCTTAGCACCGTATGAAGGCATGATAGAAGAGGAAAACATCGATCTTTTGCTGAATGACCTGTTCGACATCTACGGATACGATTTCACACGGTACTCGCGCGCTTCGCTGAAACGCCGCGTGGTACGACTTTGCTCGCTCGACAAATTCCCCAGTTTCGCGGAATTGCGCTACCGTGTGCGAAACGACCCTTCCTATCTGAAACGGTTCGTGGAGGAAATCACGGTGAATGTGACCGAAATGTTTCGTGACCCGTCGTTTTACAAATCGCTGCGGGAAGAGGTACTGCCTGTTCTGGGCACGAAGCCTTTTATCAGGATCTGGCACGCGGGGTGTTCGACGGGCGAAGAGGTGTACTCGATGGCGATCCTGCTCAAAGAGGCCAATTTGCTGCGCCGCTCCCTTCTGTATGCCACCGACCTCAATCCCGGCGTTTTGGAAAAAGTAAGGAAAGGCATATTTCCCCTTGGATTGATGAAGCAGTATTCGGAAAGCTACATCGCGTCAGGTGGCACGCATGATTTTTCGGGTTACTACACTGCCCAGTACGGTCAGGCCAAGTTCGATAACGAGCTGTCGGAAAAGATCATCATCTCGACCCATAACCTGGTGTCGGACAGCTCGTTCAACGAATTCGATTTGATCCTCTGCCGTAACGTACTGATTTACTTTGACAAAGATTTGCAGGACAGGGTATTGAAACTTTTCGACGCAAGTCTCGGAACGCTTGGTTACCTGGCGTTGGGCACCAAGGAGACATTGAAATTCTCGGCGATACAAAACAAGTTCAAGCAACTGAACCGGGAAAAAATATGGAAGAAAATCAACTGAAAAATACGTGTGAATTACTGCTGATCGGCGGTTCGGCAGGCAGTCTTGAAGTACTGTTCAAGCTCCTTCCGCTCCTGCGTGCCGGATTGGGGTTTCCGGTGGTGCTGGTACTGCACCGGCGCAATTCGGCAGACTCCTCGCTGTCGGACCTGCTGGCTTCCAAAACCCCGAACCCGACCCGCGAGGTGGAAGACAAAGATCCGGTAATACCGGGCACGATCTATCTGGCCCCCGCCGATTATCACCTGCTCATCGAGCACGAACGCACCTTTTCGCTCGACTACTCCGAGAAAATCCATTTCAGCCGTCCGAGCATCGACGTCACATTCGAATCCGCCGCGGAAGTGTACGGGAGCCGCCTGGTTGCGATCCTGCTTTCCGGCGCCAACGAGGACGGTTCGGAAGGATTGGCCGCGGTGAAGCAGGCCGGCGGCATTACGGCCGTACAAAATCCCGACACCGCCCAGATGCCTTTCATGCCGCATTACGCCATGACCCACCTGCACGTGGATTACGTTTTCGACACCATTCAAATGGCTTCTTTTATCAACGAGTTGGAATAATATTTTTAGCAATCGTTGATTTGTACCATAAAAGCGGGATTCAGTCTTTCTTTTTAAACGGGTTTGTGGGGAAATTTGTAGGGAGATTAAAACAGTAAGATCATGGCAAAGCCCAATAAAATATACAGCGTTTTGTTCAACAAATGCCCGCGATGCGGCCAGGGTGATTTCTTCATTACAAAAAGTGCCTACAACCTGCGGAACTTCGACAAAATGAACCGCTATTGCCCTCACTGCGGTGCCGACCTGGTACCCGAGCCCGGGTTTTATCAGGGAGCGCTTTACATCAGTTACGCGTTTTACGTGGCATTCATGGTGATTTACTTTCTGATATTCGTCAATTTCTTCAAGGAATACCTCGACTATTTCCTGGTAAGCATTATCCCGATCCTCGTGATCCTGACACCGCTTTTTTACCGCATGGCGCGCAGGACCTGGCTGGCGCTGTTTATTAAGCCGGTTTCAACCGAAGAACGCGCGTAGCTTATCATATCGCCGTGCTCTTCCGGAAATCTTCCGGGGTCATGCCGGTTTCTTTCCGGAAGAACTTGGTGAAGTAGGAATTGTCGTTGAAATTCAGTTTGTAGGCGATTTCCGCAACCGTAAGGTCCAGGTTGATAAGCAACCTTTTGGCTTCCAGCACGATGCGGCTGCGGATCAGTTCTCCCGCCTGCATACCCACATGCTCCTTGCACAACGCATTCAGGTGATTGGGCGTCACGTTAAGCATTTCGGCGTATTGGCCGGGAAGCCTTTTCTGGTCGTAGTGTTTGTCGATCAGCCGGATGAAGTTCCGCACCGTCGCATTCTTGCTTTTTCCGCCGACCTTCTTCCTGTCTACCGAATCGCTTTGCTCGATGAGCAGGAATATCTGCAAGAGCAAAACCCGCATAAAGTCGTCGCGCCAGGTGGTTGAGCGGCGATTCTGCACCAGCAGCTCTTCAAACAGCCCGCAGACACGCTCCCGGATATTCTCCGTGATTGTCAGCACATTATTACTGCTATCCTGGTCAAAGAAAGAGAATGAATCCAGGTATTCGGGTTGCAGCAGAAACGATTTGAAAAAGGAATCCGAAAAATTCACCACATATCCCTCCATTTGCTCTTCAAAATCCCATGAATGTACCTGGCCGGGAATCATGAAATAGATCTGGAAAGGCGCTGCCTGAAAACGATGGAAGTCGATGGTATGGGGGCCGTGCCCCTCGGTAAAAAGCACCAGGTGGTAAAAACTATGGCGGTGCGGAAAAATGAGGCTCTGGTGCTCATGGCGGTACTCCGAAAACCGTGCGATCATGATATGGTCTTCGCGATACTCCGAGAGCGGACCGATGTCGAGCCTGGGAAATGAACCGTGCATGCGTAATCCTTGAATTGGGTCAGAAACGGCAATTTAGGGTTTATTCCGCAAACCCGGGCCCTTCGTGCGTTTTAAATGGCCGTTTAGTATCTTGCAGCATTTCACAAAACCCCGCAAATCATGTGGAAGGCCTTCGCTATCGCGCTCGCATTGCTCTTGTTCGCATCCGCGCCGCGACGGCAATCCATCGGCGTCGAAAACTGCGTTGCGGTGTTCAGGGTCGATGCGGGGAAATTTGCGGAAAGCGTGAAGGAAATGAAAGCCGCTATCGGGCAAATGGATAGTTCGAACGCGTCCGGCATCCGGCTTGCCAAACAAAAGCTGAAAGAAGCACGCCTGCACTACAAACGGATCGCATTCTTTCTGGAATACTTCTTTTTCACCTCTTCCCGCATTTACAACCGCCCGCCCAAAAACGAAATCGAAGAACCGCACCTCGAATACGCCGAACCCGCCGGCCTGCAATACATCGAAGCGCTGCTTTTCGAAAATCCCGGCCTGCATAAAAACGAAATGCTGCAACAATGCCGCCTACTCGAAACCGCTGCGGACGATTTGCCGGCATTATTGTACAATTTCAAAGCAACGGACGCGCAAATCCTTGAAAGCGTGCGCATCGAGCTCATAAGGGTCATGACGCTCAGCATCACCGGTTTCGACGCGCCATTACTGAAAAGCGGACTTGAAGAAGCACGCGTTTCGCTCGAAACGATCGATACCGTATTAAAGCCCTACGCAAAACAGGCCAACGACAATGTCGTTTGCGAATTGCTTGCTTCCTGTGAAGCCGCGCTTGGCGAAAGCAGCGATTTCGACGCATTCCATCGTCTTCATTTCCTGACCAATTACGCATTGCCATTGCAGGAACGCTTCGGCAGGATGATCGCCGGAATGGGACTGGAACTTAATGAAAAAGGTATCCTGAACTACAACGCCGAAAATCTTTTTAGTCCGGACGCCTTTGCACATGGCCCGTTCGGGGAAAACGAAAACGGGGACTCCGGTCTGGCCGCATTGGGTAAGGAGCTCTTTTCCGAAACCAGGCTGTCGTCCAACGGCGCCCGCAGTTGCGCATCGTGCCACAATCCCGCATTGCATTTCACCGACGGCCTGCCCAAAAGCATCGGCATCCATCCGGGTGGGACAGCGAGGCGAAACGCGCCATCGTTGCTTTACAGTGCGTTCCAACATGCGCAGTTCTGGGATGGCCGCGCCCGAACGCTGGAAGAGCAAATCCGCACCGTGATCCACGATAGCCTGGAAATGAACGGGAAACCGGAGGAAACCATACGAAAGCTGGCGCGGGAACGGCCGTACCGCCGCCTGATCCGCAACGCGGTACCACGCCGGACGCCATTGAATGATACCCTTATCTACAAGGCTATTGCGGCCTACGTGCGTACATTGCGGCCATTCAGCTCCGACTTCGACCGGTACATTGCCGGCGAAAAGACGGCCCTGACCAACAGCCAGATCAATGGTTTCAACCTCTTCATGGGCAAGGCACAATGCGGTACGTGCCATTTCGCGCCGCTTTTCAATGGGCTGGTCCCACCGCTGTATACCTTTACGGAATTTGAAATACTGGGCACTACCGCCTCGGACGACTTCCTGCATCCGAAAGCAGACTCCGACGAAGGGCGTTTCGAAATCCGCCCCACCCCCTATTATCGCGGTGCATTCAAGACGCCCACCGTCCGGAATGCCGCCGCGACCGCTCCCTACATGCATAACGGCACTTTTGGAAGTCTGGAAAAGGTAATCGAATTTTATGACAAAGGCGGTGGCTCGGGCCTGGGCGTCAGTATACCCGGACAAACGTTGTCAGCGACGCCGCTCCGCCTTTCCGATCAGGAAAAATCCGATCTCATTGCCTTTTTACATGCGCTCACCGACCGCCTATGAAACCATATTTATTTACCTTCCTTTTAGTCTTCGCCATGATCGCCACCCGCGGGCAAGGCGTACTCCTGCGCGGCCCGTACCTTCAGGTAGCCACGCCCACAAGCATCGTAATACGCTGGCGCACGGATAAGCCTTCCGGTTCCGTCGTTAAAATCGGCACCAGCGCACAGTCGCTCGACCGGATCATCGCCGATAATACCGCCACTACCGAGCATGAGGTAAAGATCACAGGCCTGCTGGCTGAAACGCGCTACTACTATTCGGTCGGTTCGCAAAGCGGGGTGTTGCAGGCGGACGAGCAAAATTACTTCCAGACGGCCGCCGTCGCAGGTAAAGCCGGCAAGTACCGCTTCGGGGTGATCGGCGACTGCGGCAACAGCTCGGCGACGCAGCAAGCCGTAAGAGACAAAATGACGGAATACCTTGGTAACAACTACATGAATGCCTGGCTGCTGCTAGGCGATAATGCCTACTCGTTCGGGCGGGACGCGGAGTATCAATCGAATTTTTTTGCGCATTACAAAGACAATTTCCTGAAAAAAAGTCCGCTCTTTCCGAGTCCCGGTAACCACGACTACGACAACGACAATCCGGCCCGGCAAGACGACCACCGGGTTCCTTATTACGATATTTTTACGATGCCCGCCGAAGGCGAAGCAGGTGGCGAACCTTCGGGAACGGAGGCCTACTATTCATTCGACTATGGCAATGTGCATTTCCTCTCACTGGATTCCTACGGCCGCGAAGACAACGCCACAAGGCTTTACGACACATTGGGCCGGCAGGTACAGTGGATCAAAAAAGACCTCGCCGCCAACAAAAATAAGGATTGGGTAGTCGCCTACTGGCACCATCCGCCCTACTCGAAGGGTTCCCGTGAATCGGACGGCGACCCGGAAATGACGGCCATCCGGCAGAACTTCATCCGCATTCTTGAACGGCTCGGAGTGGACCTGATCCTGTGCGGGCACAGCCATGTGTACGAGCGCTCGCGCCTGATGGGCGGGCATTACGGGCATAGCAGCACGTTCGACCCCGCCAAACACGTCGTCAGCAGTTCCTCGGCCCGGTATGACGGTTCGGACAATTCCTGTCCTTATATCAAAAATACCCCGCAAAACCGTGGCACTGTATACGTTGTGGCAGGCTCGGGCGGCCAGCTCGGCGCCCCGAAAGCCGGTTTTCCCCACAAGGCCATGTACTACTCCGACGCAGAAAGAGGTGGCGGTTTGATACTCGAAGTAGAAAGTAACCGACTCGATCTGAAATGGATAGCTGCCGACGGCCTGGTACGCGACCAGTTCACGATGGAAAAAGGCGTAAACAAGGAAACAACCTACGCAATAGCCCTCGACGAGGATGTGGAGCTGAAAGCCTCTTTTATAGGCGATTATATATGGAACGATGGCTCAAAAACGCGGACAATCACGGTGCAACCCGCGGAAAATGCAGACTACGTCGTAAAAGACGGGCAAAATTGCATTCAGGATGTTTTCCATGTAGAAGTTGCCAGGCCTCTCCCGGCCGAGTTCGTAAGTTTCGACGCGAAGAAGGATGACAAAAATCTGGTCACACTCTCCTGGTCGACTATCTCTGAATTCGATCTCGCATATTTCGCCATTCAGCGGTCTGCCGCCCCTCCCAATTTTACGGAAGTCGGCAGGGCTGCCATTAAACCCAATTCTACGGCGCGAAAAGACTATACATACACCGACACCCAGAGCGCCAGTCTACCGGTAGACACGCAGTATTACTACCGTATCGTGGCAGCCGGCAACGACGGGCGGTTATTGTACACACCTATTCGCGGGATCACATTAAGGGAAGTCGTTCTTGCCACCGAACCTGGCATGACCGTCGACGTCGAAATCATACCCAACCCATCGCCGGCAAGCCAAATGCAGATCCGGACGACGGGGCATGCCCTGCAAAGGGCGGATCTCACGCTCACCGACATCTCGGGCCGGACATTAGATACCCGCGAGATGACCCTCGGCCCGACGGCAGCCCCGTTCCTGCCCGGCCAGCTCTCAGCCGGTATTTATTTTTTGAAAGTGAATGTAAACGGCCGGAGTGTGGTCAAAAAACTGGCTATCCATTAAGTATTACTCGTTGATCAATCTTTCTCCGCATGTATACTTTATCGGCACCTCCGGTAACGAGGTCGTCCGGCAGATTTTTTACGTGCACCTGTGCAGGCGGCACCTATGCAGGCCGCACCTATGCAGGCCGCACCTATGCAGGCCGCACCTCGGCGCCGGGCTTTTTGAGGATCAATGCGGAAATGAGCGTAACGACCAGCCCCACGGGCAGGATTTCGGCATAGGTCCACAGAATGACCACGAGCGGATTCCGGTACATTTCCTTGTAATCCGCCAGTTCGGTCACTTTTGCGTCCAGCTCCGCCGCCGTCGGGCCTTCGGCCTGAAATTGTTTCAGCAAATGGGCCGTGTACTTATCCATGAAATCGGGGATAAAAAGGTAATAATCGATCAGCCAGACTACGACATATACAGTCGACGCCACCAATGTGATGTATAATCCGATTTTAAATGCTTTTCCAAAAGAAAACGGGCCGTTGTTGTACTTGTCGCGGTAGTTTTTGATCCCGACAAAAACCATTGAAAACGACAGCAGCATGGCTGAGTAGCCAAGCAGCATATTGCCTTCAAAACTCTCCTTCTGATAGCAAACGGCCATTGAAGCTACCATGAAAGTCGACACGAGCACGCCCGAAATAAGGCCGCAGATAACGATGATCCTGTTCATATCATTTCGATTTAAGTATCCGACAATACTGCGAAATTGAGACGTAGCAGCCGTTTTCGAGTCATACTTTCGGGTGATTTTGCATTCGGCGGGTGAAATATCGTCTCTTTTTCGGGTCAAATGTTGTCAAGTATGGTCAGGTGTTGTCAGGTGTGGACATAAATAGTAGGTTAACCCTGATTACACATGACTACCTGACAACACATGACTATTCCTGACAACACATGACTACCTGACAACATATGACTATTCCTGACAACACCTGCATCAGGCGATGAGCCTGGAACGTCTTGCCCGTTCGACGGCCTGTGTGCGGTTACGGACTTCCAGTTTTTCAAAAATCCGTGACGAATGTGTTTTTACCGTATTCAGCGAAACGAATAGCCTTTCGGCAATTTCCTGGTTGCTCAGCCCTTCGGCCACCAGTTGCAGCACTTCGAGCTCGCGCAGGCTGATGCCCAGGCGCAACCGCTCCGCTTCATCTACTGAGAAATCCCCGCCGGCCGCTACCTCCCGTTCCACGATCCGCGTTTCGACTTTCGGCGTAGTGAGCTTCTGCGCCAGCCAGATGCCCAGCCCGGTAAAAAGCAGCGCAATCGCGCCGACGTAAATTTCAATAAGGTGATCGATGACCAGGAACCGCAATTCGAGCCACCGGAGCACAAACAGCAAAAAGGCAAGAGATACGCCGTAGAGCAGCTCCTGCCTGTGTTTGCGGTAAAAATCGCCGATCGTTTTGGGAACCATCTGTAACCAGTCTGTTGCTTCGCCAAAAATAAAAATTTTCGGCCAGCGGTCTAATCCGTTCCCGGCGTTTTTCCGGGCGGTTACTTGCTATGCGCCAGGATAACGTCCTTTACGCCATCGCAGAGGTTTTTGACACGATGGTAAGCATCGCGGCTATTCTCCTCCTTATCGAGATAAACCATCAGCTCGCCGGGCGATGATTCGATGGTCAGTTTGGTTTGGTCTTTCAACACGGTGATGATTTTGGAATCCCTCTCCGGATCGATTCGCGTGGGCGAAATACGGTCGTTGAGAAATTCGCTAACATATGGCGACAGGTCCTCGTCGAAATGGGCCCTGAACCGGTAATAATCGTCGTCGTCCTTCACGGCAATATTAACGTCGCCGTTGTTACAGGAAATCAGCAATGCGAGTATGGCAATTTGCGAGATCAATAGTGATTTTATTTTCATGGTAAAAAATGTTTTACAAGGTACTATGCAATATACAGTACCTACTCCAGAACTGCAACCTCAATGTGACGAGCGGTAGCGTCCCTCTCGGGATCGTGTTGCAGAACCGCCTCCAATGTTTGGTGTCTTATATTAAATTGGCTGAAACTAATCCGGTAACCGTCTTGAAAACAGCATTACTTCCCCCTCCATTTGCCGGTTCCTCGAAAGTCGGCGCATCACATTGCTACTGGTCCTTGTGCTAATGGTCGCGGCAAATACACTGGCACAAACGGGCACGAAAGAGGATTCTCTTTACATCCGCCGGCACTACACCAAAATCGAGCGGCAAATCCCCATGCGCGATGGCGTGAAGCTTTTCACTTCTATTTATTTGCCCAAAGACATCACTAAAAGCAAAGCCTACCCTATTCTGCTCAACAGGACTCCATACAGTGTCGCGCCTTATGGTGAAGACTCGTACAAAACAGCATTGGGGCCCGGCATGCTGTTCGCCAGCGAGGGATATATTATCGTATATCAGGATGTAAAGGGCGAATTTATGTCGGAAGGCTATTTCGAGGCTTACCGGCCGTCTATTCCCGTTAAAAAGAGTAAAACAGACATCGACGAAAGCTCGGACGACTACAACACCATCGAATGGCTCATTAAAAATATAGAAGGAAACAATGGCAAGGTAGGCACCTGGGGCATTTCAGCGCCCGGTTATTATGCTACCATGACGGCCGTGGAGGCACACCCCTGCATTGAAAATCGCTTCACCGCAGGCACCGGTTACCGACTGGTTCATGGGCGACGACCGGCACCACAACGGCGCATTCTTCCTGATGGGTATATTCGCATTCCTTTTCGTCGTACAGCGCGTCGCGGCCGGTCCCTACCACGAAAGGTGCACCTCAGTTCTCAGCCTATGGAACACCGGATTCCTATGAATTTTACAAGAAAATAGGGCCGCTGAAAAACTTTAACGAACAGATTTTCAAGGGCCCGAACCACATCTGGAATCAGATGATGGAAAACGAAACCTACAACGATTTCTGGAAAGCCCGCACGCCTGTGCCGCATTTGAAAAACATCAAACCGGCGGTGACCCCGATAAGCCTGTGCCATATGCCTCGGGAATCCGCATCATCCGCGGAAGCGATTTTATGTATGAGGACCAGCGTTTTGCCACCTCCCGGCTGGATGTGCTCGTGTATGAGTCGGAAGTTTTAAAGGAAGATGTGACCATTTCGGGCAACGTCTTTGCCGACCTGTTCGTATCGACTACCGGCACCGATGCCGATTTCGTTGTCAAGCTCACGACGTTTATCCCGGCGACGCTCCGAACAACGTTCCCGTTAACCCGAACATGAAAATGGGCGGTTTCCAGTTGCTCGTCCGCGGCGAGGTAATGCGTGCCAAATTCCGGAAAAGCTTTTCGAAATCCGAACCGATGAAACCGGGTAAAATCGAAAACGCGAAATTCGACATGCAGGACGCGGCACATTGTTTCAAAAGGGGCCACAAGATCATGGTGCAGGTGCAGAGCTCGTGGTTCCCGCTTGTAGACCGCAACCCGCAGAAGTTTGTGACAGTAATCCGCGCTGTTAGTCCAAAACTAAACAGACCGCACATATTACCCGGCCTTTTTCAGTCCGATTGTGAAAGTGCTGCCCGCACCGAGCTCGCTTTCAACGGTAAGCGTGCCGTTCTGGGCTTCCATAAATTCGCGGCTGATTGCCAGGCCCAGGCCGGTTCCCTCCCGGGCTGAACCCGGTACACGGAAATAGCGGTCGAAAATCTTATCCTTATATTCCTGTGAAATACCCTGGCCATTGTCCCTGACCGCAATTTGCACCGTTTCGTCATCCTCGGTCAATGCGATTTGAACGCTCGAATGGTCGTAGGAATAGCGGATCGCATTGGAAATCAGGTTCGTCAGTACCCAGGCTGTCTTTTCCGAATCGGCCAGAACATGCGAGCGCACGCCGTTTTCTTCAATTTGCAAGCGGATATCGCGGCTTTCGGCCTGGGTTTCGGTAGCGGCAACTGCATATCGGACGATTTCGCCGGGCGACGCAGTGCCGATATTCAGCTGAATTTTCCCGCTTTCCACCTGGGTGATGTTCAACAGTTCGCCTGTGATTTTCAGAAGGCGGTCGGCATCCTCGCGGATGCTGTCGAGCAGGTTGCGCTGTTCCTCGTTGGTTTCGCCCACGCGCTCGTTGCGCAGAAGATCCAGCGTGATTTTGATCGAGGAAATGGGCGTTTTGAGTTCATGGGAGACGTTGGCGATGAAGTTCGTTTTGGCAAAATCCAGCTCCTTGTACGGCGTCACGTTCCGCAGGATGATCACGTGCCCTATCGATCTCGGTTGCTGCTCGCCTGTGGGCACGATAGAAATATCGACATATTCTTTTTCAAAATAGCTCTCCTTATCGTCGGCATAAATCTTGATCGGCGCCGGCTGCTCGCTATGCTTCGCCTGCGGTTCTGAAATATCTTTCACCAGCGAGCGTACGAGGTCGTTATGCAGCGCCACGTCCGCGGCATCGCGGCCGACGAGCCCGGCTGCTTGCAGGCCGGTCACTTTCCTGGCCTCTTCGTTGGCAAAAATCACCTTGCGGTTCTCATCCAGCCCGATCACCGGGTCATGCATATTGTCTATCAGCGTCTCCACCCGCTTTTTTTCCATCATTAATCTGGCCAGATTGCTGCTGTTGTACTCTTCCAGTTTCTCCGCCATCGTGTTGAACGACTGTGCGAGCTGCCCGTATTCGTCGCGACTGCCGAAATGTACGCGTTCGGTGTAGTTCTCGTTGGCGATCTGGCGGATGCTTTCCGTTAGCTCGCGGATCGGGTTAGCGATATTGCCCGGCAGGTTGACGAACAGGGTAAACGCGATTACGAAGCACAGCGTGCCGGTAATGCCGATCCACACCATCGAGCTTTTGGCCGTCTGGCCGGCAATGTGGCTTTTGCGGTTTATGGCGTCGAGGTTAACGCGCATGATTTCGAGCGCATCGCTGCGGATCCGCGCGATTACGCCCTTGTCGCGCACATTTGCCCTGAGTTTTTCGAAATGGTCCGTCAGCCGTGCGGTAAGCTCCCTTTCCCCGATTTCCGTAATATTTTTCTGTTGCGCTTCGAGATTCTTTTTAAATACATCCAATGCGCCGGCGTGCACTTCCAGCTCGTCGAGCGCTTGCAGCATCTGGCGCGTGTATTGCAGGGAATTATGATTGGCGACGAGGATATTGCGCGAATCCGCCGAAAGCAGGCTCACCTGCCTGATCCCCACCACAGCCAGCACGGTGATCATGGCGAAAAGCAGGCCGATCCCCAGCCTCAGTTTGGTTTTGATCTTCATTTCAGGAAAGTATTACGAGGTCAATGTCGGAAGAAGACATTTTATTTAAAAGCCCGTTGAAGACATTCGTTGCGAGGATAACCTTGAAAAGATTCAAATGGGGCTTTCCGATGCATATCGTTGTGATCTTGTTCTTTTCGGCCACTTCCACGATCGTTTTGGCAATGCTGCCGCTTCCGATTCTGATCACATTCCCTCCGAGTTCGGTGGCCAGTTTGAAATTGTTGATCAAATGCCGCTGCTTCGCCAGCCCGATACGGCTCGCCGACTCGCGGGGCGTTTGCACATACAGCAGAAACCAGGTACTGTGATAGTAATTCGCAAGCCGAGCCGTTTTACGGATCACATTGCGGGCCGTCTTTTCATTACTGCTGATGCACGCCAGGAACCGCTCGTGTTTGAGCGCCATTCCCGGCTGTATTTCACTCTCCACCTTCCGCTCCACCTGAGAAGCCACTTCTTTCAATGCCAGCTCGCGCAGTTGGAGGATGTGCCGGGGCTTGAAGAAATGCTGCAATGCGACCTGGACCTTTTCCTCCCGGTAAATTTTGCCCTCTTTCAAACGGGTAATCAGCTCGTCGGCGGTAAGGTCGATATTCACGACCTCGTCGGCCAGGCCAAGCACTTTGTCGGGAATGCGTTCGGCCACCTCCACGCCGGTGATTTCCCTTACTTCCTGGTTCAGGCTCTCGATATGCTGGATGTTCACGGCCGAAATCACGTTAATTCCCGCGTCGAGGATATCCAGCACATCCTGCCATCGCTTGGCGTTCTTGCTACCCTCGATATTCGAGTGCGCCAGCTCGTCGACTATCACAACTTCCGGCCGCAGCGCGATCACGGCCTGCACGTCGAACTCTTCCAGCTCCTTACCCTTGTAAAACAGCTTCCGCCTGGGGATCACCGGCAGGCCTTCCAGCAATTCGTGCGTCTCTTTCCGTTGATGGGTTTCGATATAACCGATCTTCACATCGATGCCGGTTCGCAAGAGTGCGTGAGCTTCCTGCAACATGCGGTAGGTTTTGCCCACGCCGGCGCTCATACCGATGTATATCTTGAATTTGCCCCTTCTCGATTTTCGGATCAGTTCGAGGAAATGTTCGGCGTTGCTGGTTTCCATTTGCCAGGGAGTTTTATACACGGACACGAAAGTTATATGTCAATTCAATGCGAAAGTCAGGGCGGTAGTCAGGTAAGTCTTGTTTTTGGACAAATCAGCATCCTTACCATTGAAAATGGCGTCGCGGCTGCGGAGATTGCGTGCCTCGATCCGCCACATTACCTGCGGGGTGACCCGGTAGTCGAAGTTCAGCGATGTACCGAAAGTCCGGAAGCCACTACTGGTGCCCGTAGCGACGATCACCCCGTTCTTGTCATGATAGTACTCTCCGCGGACCGCGATATCGATTTTGGAAGAAGGTGAAAAGCGCAGGATCGTTACCGGCACGTAAACCGTGTTATACGTACCGCTGCCCTTTGCCTTCTGCTCGCTGCCGATGTCGAAACCGGTGGTAAGGGCCCATTGGTCCGAAAACTGAAATATTCCGTAAATATTATGGTAATACCGCATTTGCCGCGTACTGTCGGGCTTGTCACTGCCTATGAATGTGCTGTAATTCAATGTCACAGCCGCATTTGGTTTAAAGGTAATCTGCGTCCCGAATGCGGGCGTGGAATTACCGTCCGCCCGCTGAATACGTTGCCAGCCGTTAAGGTACATTGCGGAGAGGTACCATTTAGAGTCCTGTGTGGTGTAGGCCAACTTCAAACCTGTTTCGAAATAAGGCGTGTTTTCCGCCATCAGGCTTCGCGTCAAAGCCCAGTTGTCTTTCCCGATCGCGCTTTCGAAACCGATATGGGACGGCATAATGCCCGCGTCGAGCCATAGGTTCCGGTTCCGGGAAATCTTTATCCCCGCATTCGCTTCGAATACGTTTTTCAGCACGCCGGGTTCGCCGGCGTAATTGGCATTCATGTAGGTACCCGCCGCCAACGCCAGATTCGCTCGCACGTGTTCATGCGTATAGCCGGCTTTCAGGAATGCGAGGTTCAGGCTCACTTCGCCCGTCCGGTTATGGTTGTAGATAAAACCGGGCATGGTATGGTTACCGGTTTTGTGGAATTCCTGTAAATAATACGTCTCCACATAAGCGCTCACCGCTAATGGCGACATGGACCGTGTCGAATCCTGTGCAGTAGCGTGCGAAACAGAGGCAATGGCAAGTAGAGTGAATAGCAAGGTTTTCATAAAAAAGCAATCTGTTCAATTTCGGCCGCGCGGTTGAGATGTGCGCTGCCCGCTGCGACGGCGTGGGAAACGGGCGGCGCCTTGGTGGGGCTACTTCAATTGGTCGAGTGCCAGGTTCAGTTTCAGCACATTGATTTTCGTCGGACCGAACATTCCGAGCAATGGTCCCTCAATATGCTCATTAACCAGTTGCTGTAATTTCTGCCGGGATACATTACGCACTTTCGCGATCCTGTTCACCTGCACCAGCGCCGCTTTTTCGGAAATGTGCGGGTCCAGCCCGCTACCACTCGCTGTGACGAGCTCCACAGGAATATCGGCCTTTCGTACATCAGGATTATGCATTAAAAAAGTGTCGATGCGGGCCTGCACTACGCCAAGATACTCCTCATTGGAAGGCCCTTTGTTGCTGCCGCCGCTACCGGATGCATTATACTTAACCGCCGAGGGGCGCGAATTGAAATACCTGTCGTCCGTAAACGATTGCCCGATATTGGCATAGTACCGCTTGCCGTTTTGTTCGATAACCTCTCCTCTGCCATGGTTAGGAAAGAGCTGTGCAATGCCGAAAATCGCCAGCGTATATACACCGGAGAAGAATAAGAGCGTCACGGCCGTCAGCCGGATCGCCGGAAGAATGTGTTGTTTCATGGGCTTGAAATTTTTATTTTGAGAAAAAGAAATCGCATGGAAGCCGTTTTAAGAATTCAGTCTTCGGAGTTTACAGATGAATTGATTGAAAAAATCAAAGCGTTGGTTCGTGGTAAAGAAAACTCCGAAATTACCATCAGCATTAGCGATCGGGCTTCCAAAGGGTTTCTTCGCGAAGAAACCCGTGAAGAATATTTTGAGCGTCTGGAAAAAGGCATCGAGAATTTCGAGAAAGGCAATGTGGTTACCGTTCATGGCCATTATGAACAATAGTGAACTAAAACCAGACACTTACAATCAAATCAATCGCCTTAATCCCTGCAAAAGGCACCAGCACTCCTCCCAGCCCATAAATCAGCAAGTTCCGTCGCAGCAATGCGCTCGCCCCGATCGGTTTGTAGGCTACTCCTTTCAAGGCCAGGGGAATCAGCAGCGGAATAATGACGGCGTTGAAGATGATGGCCGACAAAATTGCACTTTCCGGACTGTGCAGGCGCATAATATTGAGCCCTTGCAGGGCGGGAACCGACGCAATAAACAATGCGGGCACAATGGCGAAGTATTTGGCGACGTCGTTGGCGATGCTGAATGTGGTGAGGGTGCCACGGGTCATCAGCAGTTGCTTCCCGATTTCAACGATTTCGATCAGCTTGGTCGGGTCATTATCCAGGTCGACCATATTACCCGCTTCCTTGGCGGCTTGCGTACCGCTGTTCATGGCTACACCCACGTCGGCCTGTGCCAACGCCGGGGCATCGTTGGTACCGTCGCCCATCATGGCTACGAGCTTGCCTTTCTGCTGTTCGGCCTTGATATAATTCATTTTGTCTTCCGGCCTGGCCTCGGCGATGTAATCATCCACGCCGGCCCTCCCGGCAATATATCTGGCTGTCAACGGGTTGTCACCGGTTACCATTACGGTTTTGACACCCATTTTTCGCAGCCTTTCAAAGCGTTCCTGAATGCCGGGCTTGATCACATCCTGCAACTCGATTACTCCGATCACGTGCTCGTTCTCGGCCACCACCAGCGGCGTACCGCCATTGCTGGAAATATCGCGCACTTTCGCCGCCACGTCGTCCGGAAATGCATTGGCGGCTTTTTCGGTCAGTTTGCGGATCGCGTCCGATGCCCCCTTGCGGATGCGGGTATCCGCGAAGTTTACACCTGAGCTGCGCGTTTCGGCAGTAAACCCGATGAATGTCGGATTTTCGACACGCAAGTAATCGGGATGCAGGCCGGCGAGCTCGATAATCGATTTACCCTCGGGGGTTTCGTCGGCTACGGAGCTCAATGCGGCCGCTCTAATGAAATGGCTTTTGTCGATGCCTTTGGCAGGCCAGAAATTGGTGGCTTTACGGTTACCGATCGTGATCGTGCCGGTTTTATCGAGCAGCAATGTGTCGATATCGCCGGCTGTTTCTACGGCTTTTCCACTTTTGGTGATCACATTGGCACGCAATGCACGGTCCATACCGGCGATGCCGATCGCCGAGAGCAATCCCCCGATCGTGGTCGGGATAAGGCAGACGAAAAGCGAAATGAATGCCGCAATGGTAATGGGCGTTTTCGCGAAATCGCCAAACGGTTTCAATGTGACGCATACGATGATAAAAACGAGTGTAAAACCGGCCAGAAGGATCGTTAATGCGATCTCGTTCGGCGTTTTCTGGCGGCTCGCGCCTTCCACCAATGCGATCATTTTGTCCAGAAAGCTTTCGCCCGGCTCGATGGTGACCTTCACCTTGATACGGTCGGAAAGAACTTTGGTGCCGCCGGTAACGCTGCTTTTGTCACCGCCCGCCTCGCGGATCACGGGCGCCGATTCGCCCGTAATGGCGCTTTCGTCGATCGTAGCGAGACCTTCGACGATCTCACCGTCGGTAGGGATGATGTCTCCGGCTTCGCAAAGAAAAATATGCCCCTTGCGCAACTGTGACGACGGGATGATTTTGATTTCATTCACATACATATCGCCAATCGGCTGAATCCATTTGGCAGGCGTTTCTTCGCGGGTTTTACGCAAGCTGTTGGCCTGAGCTTTACCGCGCGCCTCCGCAATGGCCTCGGCGAAATTCGCAAACAGCAACGTAAGCAGAAGGATCACGAAGATTACCAGGTTGTAAACCAGACCCCCCTGCGATTTTTCTCCCGATATCACCCATAAATTCACGATCAGCATAACAAATGTGCCGATCCAGACTGTAAACATAACCGGGTTGCGGAACATGATCCGGGGATCGAGCTTTATAAAGGATTGTACCAGCGCCTCGCGCACGAGGTCTCCCCGGAAAAGGGATGTATTTTGAGCTTTCATTTCTGCTATTCGGTTGATTATTGCATTGAAAAGTATTCGGCGATCGGCCCGAGGGTCAGTGCGGGAAAGAAGGACAATGCGGTGATGATCACGATCACGGCGAATACCATCAGGCCAAATGTGCCGTTATCGGTTTTGAGTGTGCCTGCGCTTTCGGGAATGTGCTTTTTGGAAGCCAGGATGCCCGCAATGGCCACCGGGCCGATGATTGGAATAAACCGCGAGAGGATCAGCACAATTCCACAACTGATGTTCCACCAGGGTGTATTGTCGCCCAGGCCTTCGAAACCACTGCCGTTGTTGGCGGCCGAGGACGTGTATTCATACAGTATTTCGCTGAATCCGTGGAAGCCGGGGTTGTTTAATGTACCGGCGGTCAGTTCCGGCATTGCCACGCCTGACGCCGTGGCGGCCAGGATCAGCAGCGGGTGCAGCAAAGCGACGATCATCGCGATCTTCATTTCCCTCGCTTCGATCTTTTTACCCATAAATTCAGGTGTACGCCCTACCATCAGTCCGCTGATGAACACGGCGAGGATAATGAATATGTAAAAGTTGAGGATACCGGCTCCGGCACCGCCATAGAACGCATTGGTCATCATGGACAGCATTTGGGTCAAACCGGAGACCGGCATGAAGCTGTCGTGCATGGAGTTGACTGAACCGGTGGAAATAACGGTTGTGGCTATACTCCAGAATGCGGAGGCAGCCGTGCCGAACCTGGTCTCCTTCCCCTCCATCGCCCCGGACGAAATATCGACACCCATTTGTGCGATCTTCGGATTACCGTGCAACTCGGTAACGATCGTCGGGACAGTCAGCGACAAAAATCCGAGCGTCATTACACCGAAGATCATCCAGGCAAGCCTTTTTCTTTTGACATAATAGCCTAACGCGAAGATCATCGCCAGGGGAATGATCATCTGGCCGAACATTTCGGCCAGATTCGTTGCGTAGTTGGGGTTTTCAAACGGATGTGCCGAGTTGGCGCCAAAGAAACCGCCGCCATTAGTGCCCACGTGCTTGATAGGCACAAATGCTGCCACGGGGCCGGTCGAAACCCGCACGGTATCCCCCTGCACGGTGTACATGGTGCCCTTGCCGTCGAATGTCATGGGCGTACCGTTCGCGAGCAGGATCAATGCGATGACGAACGAAACAGGCAACAGGATACGGGTGCAAGATTTGATAAACAGGTCATAAAAATTGCCCAGCTTGTCGGTGGTGCGTTCTTTCATGGCAATGATCACCGCCGCCGCGGCAGCCATACCGGTTCCTGCCGTCACAAATTGCAGGAACATCAAGAACAATTGTCCGAGGTAACTCATCCCGCTTTCGCCCGAGTAATGTTGCAGGTTACAGTTGACTACAAACGAAATAACAGTGTTAAAGGCCAGATCGGCGGATTGCGACGGATTGCCGTCGGGGTTGAGCGGCAGGCGGCCCTGGTTCATCAATACGGCCATTCCGAGGAAGAACCAGACCATATTGATCGTCAGCAATGCGAACAAATGCTGCTTCCAGTTCATTTCCACACTCGGCCGAATGCCGCTCAAACGGTAAAACCCTTTTTCCAAAGGGCCCAGGACCCGGTCGAGGAGCGTTTTTTCTCCTCCATATACTTTCGCGATGTATTTGCCGAATGGAATCGCCGTAGCGACTGTGGCGGCGTACAACGCGACGATACCAGTTAATTCAGTGTTCATTGGATTGGGTATTTTAAAATTTTTCGGGTCTCATGAGCACGTAGCACATGTAGGCGAAAACCAGAATCGAGACGATGAATAGCGCAGGCATGATTTCAGATCTTTTCGAAATAGTGAACGGTTTTGAAAAAAAGCGCGAAGCTCAGGGCGCCCGCAGCGAGAAGAAGGAGTGTCGTCATTGTTTTTCTTTTTTTAAATCTTATTGGAGCATTGCTTGCCACTTTTGTTCCCGTCGACTAAAGTCGACGGGAAGATGTTGATTGATAGACAGATGTGTGGATGATATTTTTTGGAGTGTAAAAAAAAGCTTATCAAAATGATAAGCTTTTTTATCAGAATGGAAATGGTATGGCGGGCTGTGCTATTGCCGGATATGCGCGGGCTATTCAGAGTTTGTACTCCTCGATTTTACGGTACAAAGTGGCTATGCCGATTTCCAGCAGCCTTGCGGCCTCGGCTTTGTTGCCGTTGGTGTAGTTAAGAACTTTTTGCAAATGCAGTTTTTCGGCGCTCGCGAGTGAGAATGCCGACATGTTTTGGCCGTTTTGCCCCGGATGTTGCATTTCGAAAGGCAGGCTTTCTATATCGAGCACCGGGCCGTCGGAAAGGATCACACTCCGTTCGATCACGTTTTTCAGCTCCCGGATATTGCCGTTCCAGGGGCTCTTTTCCAATGCGGCGATAAAATCGGGAGACAACGAGCCCACTTTCTTGTTGGCTTTCAATGCAAATTGTGTAGCAAAACTATTCGCCAGCGCGGCTATGTCCGATGTGCGCTCGCGTAATGCGGGGAGCGTGATCTGGAAAACGGAAAGGCGGTAATACAAGTCGCTGCGAAATTCGCCGGCTTCGATCTGCTTCGGCAAATCCCGGTGTGTGGCGGCTATCACGCGCACGTTCACTTTCGTGGGATGGGTGTCCCCGACTTTGATAAATTCGCCCGATTCGAGCACGCGGAGCAACTTTGCCTGCAACTCCGGCGCCAGCTCTCCGATTTCGTCGAGGAAAATGGTACCATTATTAGCTTCCTCGAAGAGCCCTTTTTTGTCGCGCATGGCACCTGTAAATGCGCCCGCCTTATGCCCGAACATTTCGCTTTCAAGTAAATCTTTACCGAAAGCGGAGCAGTTAATGGCCACAAACGATTTCCTAGCGCGATTACTGGCCTGGTGTATGGATTGCGCAAAAACCTCCTTGCCGGTGCCCGTTTCGCCGAGCAGCAATACCGTCGTATCCGTTGGTGCCACGCGGCGCGCAAGGTCGATACACGCCTGAAGACGTTTGGATTTGCCGATGATCGCATCGAACGAACGCCGTTCGCCGAGCTGCTTTTCCAAACTCGCCACCCGACGGTTCAGCTCCGCCTTTTCGAGCGCTTTGTAAAGCAACGGGATAATCCGGTTGTTGTCGTCGCCTTTGGTGATGTAATCGAATGCGCCGTTCTTGATCGCCTGCACGCCGTCGGGGATATTGCCATAGGCAGTGAGCAGGATCACTTCTAGGGCCGGAAATTTTTCTTTCAACGCCTTCGAAAACTCAACCCCATGACCGTCGGGAAGCTTTACGTCGCAAAGCACTACATCCACATCCTCCTGGTCCAGTTTCTTCCAGGCCGTTTTGATATCCGCCGCCTCGATCACCTCGAAGCCTTCCAGCCTGATCACGCGCCCCATCAGTCCTCTCAGCTTCTCCTCGTCATCGATGATTAGTATTCGCTTCATAAAATTGATAGCCCCGGATTGAAATCCGGGCTTCTTAAAGATACTGGTTAGGGTGTAAACAATAAGACCAATAGTCGTAGATTACCCGGATGCGGTCTTTGAGATCTTCGAAGCTGTTCTCTTTCTTGAAAAAACCCTGGATCGTCGACCCGTAAGCAGCTTCGATCACCAGCGGATTGTCGGCGGTGCTGAGAAACACAAACGGAATCGATTTTTTGCGCAGGTACTCATTCTTTTCGATGCGTTCACGGAATTCCAGTCCGTTCATGACCGGCATATTAATGTCGCACAGGATGAGGAACGGCTGATCGCGCGTGGTTTCGAGGTACATGAGCGCGTCGACCCCGTTATTGAAAAATAAAAGCTCGTTGGGTATGTCAAGCTCCTCGACAACGCTCCTGATGAGAAATTGATCGTCGACATCGTCCTCTATTGAAATAATGGGTCCTCTGACTGACATTGCCCCGGGGATTAATAACGAAAACCTTGGTTGCAAATAACGCAATTATTGGCCCTATTACCAATCGCGCCCGTCAGTTTAAAAATCCGCCGCACGTAGATTTTCATCCGCTTTGCGTAAGCTGTATGCCACCGGGCGGCGGTAGTTTTGCATCGTAATCATTATCAGCCATGAAAACAGATCGAGTCATGAAAAAACAACTTCTTACACTGTTAACACTTGCGATACTATCCGGTTCCTGCACCGACCACGACGAACCGACGACTTCCAGCAACTTCCACCTCGACGAAACCTCCGTGGCGGAATGGAAGGGTTATCTCAAAACGGGATATTTCAATGAAGGCTCCATCGACGTGGAAAGCAACAGCCTGGTGATCGAGGCCGGGAAGGTCAAAAGCGGGTCGTTTACGCTGCCACTGGCGTCCATCGCTAATTTCAACCTGCCTACCGACGAGCTGAAACACCAACTGATCCACCACCTGCAAAGCGCCGATTTCTTCAATATGGCGCTGCATCCGAATGTGACCTTCGAAATTCTGAGCGTGGCGCCCTATTCGGGAAGCGGGGCCGGTACGGTATCAGGCGCCAATTTTGAGGTGACAGGACATTTAACGTTGTTAGGAAAGAGTAATCCGGTGACTTTTCCTGCGCGGATCGACGTGAACGGCGATTCTTTCAAACTGGAGGCGCTGACGCAATTCGACCGGACCCTGTGGGGCATGAACTATGCAACAGAACCCGGCCTGCCGGACGACGCGTCCATCAAGCCGGGTATCGATGTACATTTGAAACTTTCGGGCAAAAAGCATTAGCCCCGCTTGCGGCTGCCGGTCATTTGCCCGGCAGCCGCACCGCCTGTCACAGGAACATTCCACCGGACACCTCGATCCGCATACCGGTGATCCAGCGCGCGTCTTCGGAGCAGAGGAACGCCACCACGCCGCCAATATCTTCCGGTTCGCCCACCCGCCCCAATGCGGTAATGGTAGCGATGAAATCCGCAACCCCGGGATGGTTTTCGAACGACGTAAAATCGGTGTTGATGGCGCCCGGCGCCACAGAGTTGACCGCAATGCCACGGCCGCCCAATTCCTTGGCCATGTAGCGCGTCAGCGTGTCGATCGCGCCTTTCATAGACGCATACGCCGCGTACCCGGGCGTGGAAAAACGCGCCAGACCGGTAGAAAGGTTAACGATCCGGCCACCATCGGCGATAAACGGCAGTGCCTTTTGCGAAAGGAAATACACGCCTTTGAAGTGTACATTCATAAGTTCGTCGAAGTCCTCCTCGGTTGTTTCCGCAAATGCCGAAGGCCGGTTAATACCCGCATTGTTGATGAGAAAATCAAAAGACGAGCGGTTCCACTTGTCCCTCAGAATGCCGGACAGGGTCGTGAAAAAACCGTCGAAAGACTTCACATCCGACGTATCGAGCTGGACCGCCACTGCTTTTCGGCCCAGCGCCCCGATGGCGGACACTACTTCTTCCGCTTCCCGCGCCTGACTTCGGTAAACGATGATCACATCATTTCCTTTCTCTGCCAGGCGAAGCGCCATATTCTTTCCCAAACCACGGCTTCCGCCGGTTACCAATGCTATTTTACTTGCTGATTCCATCTTTTTTGTTGTTTAAAATTGATGGAACAAAGGTACCGCGCGCTATCCGGGCGGATTTGCGGCTTTCAAATCAAAACTTACGAAATTCAAATCGAGGTCCGAAACACCCGTGGACTGAGCGTGGTATGCTTCTTGAAAAGGTTATTGAAATGCGAAGGCTCTTCGAAGCCGAGGCTGTACGCGATTTCCGATATATTCCAGTCGGTATGCTTCAAAAGGATTTTAGATTCCCTGATAATGCGCTCGGTGATAAGCTCCGTGGTAGTTTTGCCCGTAATTTCTTTCAAAACCTTGTTGAGATAGTTGACATGGATCGAAAGCTGATCAGCATAATCTTTGGCGGACCGCAGGTTGAGCTTCTGATGGGGAGGTTCTACCGGAAATTGCCTTTCGAGCAACTCGATAAATAAAGAGGAAACGCGCTTATAGGCATTGGCCTCCGTAAAAAGCGAAGTCGCAGGTTGCAGCTTCTGCCCGAAATGGATCAGTTCGATGACATAATTCCGTAACAAGTCGTACTTGTAAGCATAATCCGACCCGATTTCCCGGAACATTTTCCTGAAAATGTATTTGATATCCCCAATCTGTTCGTCATCGAGAAAAAAGATCGGATTGCCGCCGGGTTTGAACACGGGCAACTCGCGCAGCCGCACGCCGCTGTTGTCCTGCGTCAGAAAGTCCTCCGAGAAAATGCAAAAGTAACCCGACTGATTGTCGTCCTGCGGCACATAGTTATAAGGAATAAGCGGCGTGGCGAACAGCAATGCGTTACGCTCGATATCGATCACCTTATCGGCATATTCCGCCCGGTTGCGGCCGATGATGAGGCTGATCTTGTAATAGGCCCGCCGATTGTAAGGCATCGAACGGTTTTTCGCAGCCGCCCGGTACAATTCGTCGGTTTTGAAAATATTAAAATGCCCGATCTCCCGCTGTACCCGTTCGGGAATAAGTTGCGAAGTGTCCTTATAGAACTGCTCGATGCTATCCGATTTTACCATAGCACGAAGTTACGAAATTCAATCATTCACCCGTTCGAGCTCTCCACAAAAACCTCATCCACATAACACCATAGCCAGTTTTCGCCCGGTTCCGCCGACGATGCCACGGGGTGGCCGGTGCGGTGAAAATGCCTGGTCATGTGCTTGGCAGGCGAACTGTCACAGCATAGCGTGGCACCGCAAGTCTGGCAGGTACGTAAATGCACCCACCAGCCATCCACTTTTCGGCAATCCTCGCAAACCAGCTCGTCGGCTACCTTAACCTCCTGAATAGCTTCGATATGCTTACAAACCTCTCCCATTTTATACTTCGTTTAAGTATTGATGAACAAAACTGATAGACATCGACCCTTCACCCACCGCGGATGTCACGCGGTTCATCGCGCCCGCACGCACGTCGCCCGCGGCAAAAATGCCGGGTGAGCTGGTTTCCAGCAGGTAGGGGTCCCGGTCCACCTTCCAGATTTCCTTGAAATGTTCGTAATTCTTCATCTCGCGGCCGGTTTCGATGAAACCCTTCTTGTTTTTGATGATTTCGAGCCCTACCCAGTCGGTGAACGGCCTGGCACCGATGAAAATGAACAACGCGTCGGCATCCACCGTGCGTTCCTCTTTCGTATTCAGGTCCACCAGTTTCAAATGCTCCAGATGGTCGCCGCCCTGCGCTTCCACAATCTCCGTGCAGCCCAGTACGGCGATGTTCTCGGTCCCCGCGATCTGGTCGATCAGGTAAGACGACATCGACGACGTCAGGTCGTTCCTCCTGATCAATATGTACACGTTTCTGGCGAATTTCGACAAATACATGGCCGCCTGCCCCGCCGAATTGCCTCCCCCAAGTACATATACGTCCTTGTTACCGCAAGAGCTGGCCTCCGTGCTGGCTGCGCCGTAGTAAATGCCCTTGCCGGTAAATTCCTCGATACCCTTGGTTTCAAGCTTCCGGTAGTCAACGCCGGTGGTGATCACCACTGCTTTCGCATTCACTTCGCTGCCGTCGCCGAGAACCACGGTTTTATATTTATCCTTCAACCTGATCTCCTTCACAAACTGCGGCGAAAGAAACTCCGTACCGAAGCGCGTCGCCTGAGTAATGGCCCGGCGCGTCAGTTCCGAGCCGCTGAGGCCCGTTGGAAAGCCCAGGTAATTCTCGATCCTGGAACTTGTACCGGCCTGTCCGCCAGGCGCTTTCCGCTCGATCAATAAAGTACTTAATCCCTCCGAGGCCCCGTAAACGGACGCCGCCAGCCCGGCCGGGCCCGCACCGATGATTACGACATCGTAAATCTGTTGCTTGGTCCTGGGATTCAAGCCGATACGCTCCGCGATATCGATCAGCGACGGGGTCTTCAAAAGCGAACCGTCTTCGAAAATCACCACCGGGAAATCCACGGGACAAAGATTATTGCTTTCGGAAATCTTCCGGCCGGTTTCGTTCGATTCTGCGTCCAGCCACAGATAGGGCACCAGGTTCCCCGCCAGGAAGTCCTTGATCTCGTGCGCCTTGGGTGAGAATTGGTAACCTATTACTTTAATACCCTTGAAATCCGGCCGGTAATTGCCCTGCCAGTCGCGCAGCAACTCGTCGATCGGCGGATAAAGTTTTTCCTCCGGCGGGTCCCAGGGTTTCATAAGGTAATAATCGAGCTGGACGTCGTTGATCGCCTTGATAGCCGCTTCCGTATCCGAATAGGCCGTCAATAGCACCCTTTTTGCAAACGGGAAAAGTTTCATCGCCTTCTGGAGAAAGTCCACACCCTGCATTTCAGGCATTCTCTGATCCGATATGAACATGGCGACCTCATCGCCCCGGTTCTGCAATTCGAGCAGGCTCTCCATCGCCTCGGCTACGGAAGTGGTGCTCAGTATTCGGTATTTGTCACGGTAATGGGATTTCAGGTCGCGGCTGATCGCGCGGAGCACCTGCGGATCGTCGTCAATCGAAAAGATAATGGGCAAAGCCATGAGAGCCTTATTAAAGTTGGTTGAGAATTAAATTTATCCATTAAATGGGAAACAAACCACAAACTCGGTGCGGCCCGGCTGCGAATGCAGCGTTACGGTCCCGCGATGTTGCCGCACAATCCGGCTAACCACATCGAGCCCGAGCCCCGTACCTTTTCCGACCGATTTGGTCGTAAAAAACGGATCGAAGATCCTGGAACGGATCTCCGCTGGCACGCCGGGACCATTGTCGCATACGGTTACTTTCACAAACTCCTTATCGCGGCGTGTGATGAGCGTCAATTCGGGGTCCGGCTGGTTTTCAAGCGCATCGATCGCATTATCGATCAGGTTCGTCCAGACCTGGTTAAGCTCGCCTACCATCGCCTTGACCGGCGGCAGCGAGAGGTCGAAATCCTCCGTTACCTTGATCCCTCCTTTTTTCAGCTTGTAATTCAGCATAATGAGCGTATTGCGGATGCCGGCGTGGATATCGATAAGCTCCCGCTCGCCGCCGCGGTCCATATGGGTGAAAGTTTTTACCGAGCCCACGAGCTCGGCAATGCGCTTGGATGCTTCCTGGATGTCGGCCACCATCCGCTCGGTGGTAAGGCTGTTGTTGATCCAGGTCAGCACGGGCGAAAGGTCGGTATGGTTGATCCTGCTTTTGAGCTCTTCCAGGTCTTCTTCCCCCACCCCGAACTCAACCAGGTTGTCCGCGATATCGTCGCAGCCGTCGATATGGTTCGCATCCAGCCAGTCGAGTATTTCGTCCTCCTTTTCCGACCGCCTCATCATCGATAACACCGGGCGGTCGGGATTGCTCAGCAAACGCACCATTTTGTCATTGATCAGGTCGATCTCCTCATGCGACAAATGGATCGAAAGCAGCGATTTGAACGAATCGGGCTGCATCAGCAGATGTTCTTTCAACGACGCGGAGCTTCGGACGATCGCCGCCGCCGGATTGTTGAGCTCATGCGCCAGTCCGGCCGACAGCTTACCCAGCGCCATCATCTTTTCATTTTGCTGTTCGAGCTCGGTAAACTCCCGCACGCGCGACGTCATCACGATCACGAGCGCCTGTGTGAGCTCGTAATGGGAGGTGATCAGCTCACGCAGCAACTCCTTCGGAAAGGTCATCAGTTGCGTGGTTTCGAGGCATACACCATATGCGATCCCGATTTTTCCCCTCGAAAACGGCAGCATACCCGTTACCGTGCCGGGCACAAGCTGCGCGATAATGTGTTTAGTGTTGTTCTGGATCCGGTATAATTCGATGCGGCCCGAAATGATAATATGTGTACCCGAAAGCGGTTCTCCCGGACGCGTCATCAGTTCGCCCTCCGGCAATTCGTAATGCCGGCTGCGATCGATCATCCATTGCAGCTGGCTCTCAGGCACATCCTTGAAAACCTCGATAGCCAGTAAATCCTGAACAGTGATATCCTTCATGGGGAATCCGGTAATGGTGTGAGTCAAAAGGCCCAATTTCGAAATAAATCGGCATTTCCGCAGTGTTTTTGTTCAAACGTTGTCGAACGAACACAGTATCCCCGCTTTTACACGATCCCGCCGGTTATCACCCGGGAGTAAATCTTGTATTCCGGCAAACCGCCGGTGGCCTCTGCCAGGCTTACCTCCACCCAATCGCGGTTGGCGGGATGGACAAACGCGCCGTTGCAGGCAGGAAATAGCCGCCGTAGCCTGTCGAACGACGCCGCTTCGAGATTAATTTCCTCGTGCCCCAGCTCGGTTGACAAATAATGCCCCGTACAAAGCCCCAGAGAGGTTTCAAATTCGATTTTCACCATGCTGCCGACTATTTCCTGCTGCATGATGTCGAGCACAACCTCCTCCCGAAGGTCGTCGGGCGTACCCAACGTTTCTCCCTGATCGCCCGAAATATCGATAGTTGCCATCGTTTTCTATTTGTTTCGGGAATCAAATTCAAAAAACCATTCCCGTATCGTCCCGGTGAGGCTGATTATCCTTCGGTACGATTATTGCTTCTCCTCGCTCCACAACAAACTGAAAACGAAAGTGGAGCGAAACATACACATCGGCACATCGGGGTGGAGCTACAAGCACTGGAAGGAAATCTTTTACCCGAAGGATGTGAAACCTGCGGAATATCTGGCATTTTATGCCCGACATTTCCCCGTTTCGGAGATCAATAACAGCTTCTACCGGCTGCCTGCAAAGGAGACCGTCGGAAAGTGGGTCGCGTCGGTGCCTGCCGACTTCATGTTTTGCCCCAAAATGAGCAGGTACCTGAGCCATTTGAAGAAACTGCACGACCCGCGCGAACCGCTGGAACGTTTTTTCGACGTTTTTGGCGATTTCAAAAAGCACCTCGGTCCGATCCTGGTCCAGCTTCCGGCCAACTCGCGGTTCGGTGCCGATGTCGCGGGCGCATTCTACGAAGAAACCGACCACTATAAAGATTTTCGTTTCGCGCTGGAAGTACGGCACCCGTCGTGGTTTTCGGAAGAAAGTATCCGTTTAATGAAAAAGCACCGGGTCAGCCTCGTCTTTTCACAGGCCGACAAGTTTCCCTATCTGGAAGAAATCACCGCGAAGGACATTTACCTGAGATTCCACGGCCCGACCTCGCTTTACAGTTCCCCCTATTCCGACGAAGTCATGGAAGAGTATGCAGGAAAATTTGCCGCCTGGGCAGAGGAAGGTCATCGGGTTTGGGCGTTTTTTAACAACGACGTCGGCGGCCACGCACTCGACAATGCGCGGAAATTACAGCAACTCGTCGACGCCAGGATACACGAACCGGCCCATTAAATATACCCCACTCCGTCAGCTCCCGTTCGACACACTCAATCATTCAGTCATTCACTCATCCCTCATTCCCTCATGAGCCTCACTAAATACAACGAAAAACGTTCCTTCGACAGAACTCCCGAGCCGAAAGGCGGCAAAGCCGGTAGCGACCAGCTCATTTTCGTGGTCCAGAAACACGATGCCTCCCGCCTGCACTACGATTTCCGGCTGGAAATGGAGGGCGTCCTCAAAAGTTGGGCAGTACCCAAGGGCCCGTCGACCGACCCGTCGGTAAAGCGGCTGGCAATGATGGTAGAAGACCACCCCTACGATTACAAGGACTTCGAAGGCATCATCCCGGAAGGTAATTACGGTGCCGGGACGGTCATGGTCTGGGATTTCGGCACCTATGAGCCATTGGAAGAAGCCGAAGGCAAAAAAGCGAAGGAAAAATTGCTGCTGAGAGGACTGCACGCGGGCTCGTTGAAATTCAGGTTGAACGGCAAAAAGCTGAAAGGCGAATTTGCGCTGGTGAAAACGAAGGGAATGGAGGAAAATTCCTGGCTGCTGATCAAGCACCGGGATCGATACGCGTCGGAAGAGGACATTACCGGAAAAGACCGCTCCGCCGTTTCGCGCAGGACGCTGGAAGGCATTGAAAAAGCCGGCGACGCGGTTTGGGAAAGCAATCGTGAGGAGAAAAAAACTTCGAAATCGGCGCACAAAACGAAAACAGCCGAAAACGAAGCGAAAGATCCGGCCGAAGATGCGGCGAAAGAAAAAAAAGTCCGGACGTCGACATAGCGCGCATTCTGAAAAAAGGGAAAAAACAAAAGTTTCCGGATGACCTGCAACCTATGCTCGCTACGCTGGTGGACGGCCCCTTCGACGACCCCGGTTGGGAATACGAGGTCAAATGGGATGGTTACCGGGCATTGGCTTACCTGAACAAGGGCGAAGTAAACCTGCAATCGCGCAACCGTAAATCGTTTAACGACAAGTTCTACCCTATTTACCAACAGCTCACCGAATGGAAAATCAATGCGGTCATCGACGGGGAAATTGTAGTGATCAACGACAAGGGGCTCTCGGATTTCAACGCCTTGCAAAACTGGCGCAGCGAGGCCGATGGTGAACTGGTTTATTATGCATTCGACATTCTCTGGCTGGACGGCAAGAGCCTCGTACACCTGCCCCTTACCGAACGGAAAGCGGTCCTGCAAAGTATTGTCGATCAAAACAGCCCTGTCCAGCTCGGTTACAGCATTGCCGCCGACGGCAATGCGTTTTTCGAAGCCGCCCAAAAAATGGGTCTGGAAGGTATTATAGCCAAAAAGTCGGATAGCGAATACTACCCGGGCATCCGCACTCGCGACTGGCTGAAAATCAAGATCCATAAACGGCAGGAAGTCATTATTGCGGGCTACACGCTCAACGAGGGCTCCTCCAAACTGTTCAGCGCGTTGCTCCTGGCCGCCTACGACAAAGGAGAGCTGCGCTACGTCGGCAAAGTCGGTACCGGCTTCAAGGACAAGCAGCAGAGAGAAATGATGGCGCTTTTCAAGCCATTGGTTACCGAAAAAAGTCCGTTCAGGGAAACACCCGACTACAATAAACCCTCGCGCTTCCGCCCCAATCCGCCGCACGCGAACGCAACCTGGCTGAAACCGGAACTGGTATGCGAGATCAGCTTTACGGAGATCACTTCCGACGGTGTTTTCAGGCACCCGTCCTTTGAGGGAATGCGGGAGGACAAATCGGCGAAAGAAGTAGTCCGGGAGGTCGAAAAACCGACGGAAGAAGTTGTAGATCAAGCCAATGACGACGGCGCAACGATCATTAAAAAACCGGGTAAAGCCAAACGCAAGACGCTCCTGAACCCCAAAGACGAAACGCAGGTGCGGAAAATCAACGGGCACGAAGTGAAATTCTCCAATCTGGGCAAGTTCTATTGGCCGGACGAAAAGATCCGCAAACGCGACCTGATCAACTATTACTACCAGGTGGCGCCCTTTATTTTACCTTACCTGGAAAACCGCCCCCTTTCCCTTAACCGTTTCCCCAACGGCATCAAGGGCAAGAGCTTTTACCAGAAAGACGTCACAGGCAAAGTCCCCGACTGGATTGAAACATTCCCTTACACATCCGAAGGCGACGACAAGAACTTCATGCTCTGCAACAACGAGGCTACATTGCTATATATGGCCAACCTCGGTGCCATCGACGTAAACCCCTGGAACAGCCGCATCGAGGCCCCGGACAACCCCGACTGGTGCCTTCTCGACCTCGATCCGGACACTACCAACACTTTCGAGCAGGTTATCGAAACGGCCCGGGCCATTAAAAGTCTGCTGGACACGCTGGATGTGCCTTCCTATTGTAAAACTTCCGGCTCCACAGGCCTGCACATTTATATCCCGCTCGGCGCGAAATACACCTACGATCAATGCCAGCTTTTCGCCGAATGGGTTGCCGGGCAGGTACAGCAGCAACTGCCTGATTTCACGAGTGTGGAGCGGATGACAAGAAACCGCAAAGGCAGGCTCTATATCGATTACCTGCAGAACCGCCCCAAAGCAACGCTGGCCGCGCCCTACTCCGTCCGTCCGAAACCTGGCGCCACCGTTTCGATGCCGCTGCATTGGGACGAAGTAAAACCCGGCCTGCAATTGAAAGATTTTACTATTTATAATGCCATCGACCGCATTCAAAGCGAGGGCGACCTTTTCAAGCCTGTTTTGGGAGAAGGAATCGACCTCGAAGACGTAATCGCGAAAATGAGTGTAGGTATGGGCTAAAAAAGTCAAAATCCTTCTACTTTTTATCAATAAACAACCAACCTACCCCTCGATGTAGTAGTAATGTAGGGGTGATTTTTCCGTGAAAACATTTCACTTGTGCAATATGAGGTAGTAATGTAGTAATCCATTGCTACCCCGCTGCCTCCTTGTGCCTATACCTTTGCCGACGGTACGCCAGTATTACTTTTTCAATATTTAATTGGGCAAAGGTCATTTGCCGGATCTACTAAATTTTAATACCAAACATTTATGAGCAAAAAAATTGTACTATTCTGTAGTGTGCTGATGCTATGTGGCCTGATACAGACCGCCTTCGCCCAAAACCGGGTCGTGAAGGGGAAAGTGACGGTCAAGGCGAAGGGCGACGAGCTGGTGGGCGCTACCGTGGTAGTAGAAGGCACCAATTATGCGACCATTACCGATGCGGGTGGAAATTACTCCATTGAGGTGCAGCCCAACTCCGTGCTGGTGGCCAGTTTCATCGGGATGATCACGCAGAAAATCCCTGTCGGTAACCAGTCCGAGATCAATTTCGAACTCGAAGAATCGATCGACAACCTGAACGAAGTGGTTGTAGTAGGTTATGGCGCCCAAAAGAAAAGCGTCGTAACGGGCGCGATTTCGAGTGTAAAAGCCTCCGATCTGCAATCGATGCCCATCAATCGCCTTGAAGAAGCATTGCAGGGCCGCACCTCCGGGCTCACGATCGCCGCCAACTCCGGCCAGCCCGGTTCGGCCGCGACGGTGCGCGTACGGGGCGTAACCACGCTGAACAACAACGACCCGCTGTACGTGGTTGACGGTGTCGTGGTTGATAACGGTGGTATCGGTTACCTCAACCAATCGGATATCGAGTCGATCGAAGTCCTGAAGGACGCAGCCTCGCAGGCGATTTACGGCGCGCGTGCAGCTGCGGGGGTTATTTTAGTAACTACCAAAAAAGGCAAGGCCGGCGGCATCCGTGTGAATTACAACGGATACATCGGCGTGCAGGCCCCTGCCCGGAAGCTCGATCTGCTGGACGCGACCCAGTATGCGACGATCCGCAACGAAGCGGCTGTAAATGCGGGACAACCAGCCCCTTATGCCAACCCGGCTGCATTCGGGAAGGGTACCGACTGGCAATCGCTGATCTTCAACAACAGCGCCAAACGCCAGAACCACGAACTGAGCATCAGCGGCGGCTCGGAGAAGTCGACATTCTACCTCTCATTCGGTTATCTCAACCAGGAGGGTATCGTGGCGACCGATATTTCCAGATACAAAAGAACCAGTATCCGGCTGAACTCCGAGCACAAACTGGCGAAATGGCTCACATTCGGGCAAAACCTGGGTTATGCGCATGACAAATCGGTGGGCCTGGGCAATACCAACAGCGAGTTCGGCGGCCCGTTGAGCTCCGCCATTAATCTCGACCCTATTACACCGGCGGTAATCACCGACCCGGCAGTGGCGAACGCGGCGCCTTATACCAACAAAGGTGTCCTCCGTGATGCTAATGGCAACCCTTACGGCATTTCACAGGCCGTGGGGCAGGAAATGACCAACCCGCTCGCGTATATCCAGACCCGGTTGGGCAATTACAGCTGGTCGGACAACATCGTGGGCAACGCATACCTGATGGCCGAACCCGTCAAAGGTTTGCAGCTGAAATCGACGATCGGCAGCAAGCTGGCTTTCTGGGGCAACGAGAGCTTTACCCCTATTTCGTGGCTCAACGCAGCTTCCGTAACCTCTCAAACGAGCTTTAACCGCACCAATAACCGTCGTTTCGACTACAATCTGGAAAATACCATTTCCTACACCCGCCCTTTCGGCCTGCACAATGTGAATGTATTGCTCGGGCAAGGCGCCTACCTGGATAACAACACGAGAATGACGAGCGTGACGTTCTTCAACGTCCCCGCAACCAATTTTGACGACGCTTCCCTGAATTTCAAGGTACCCGCCGACCAACGCAACTCCGACGGCTCCGAAGGTGCCAAACATACCGTGAGCTCGCTTTTCGCCCGTTTGAATTACGACTTTGACGAGAAATACCTCGTGCAGGCATTGGTACGCCGCGACGGTTCTTCGCGCTTCGGTTCGAATCACAAGTATGGTATCTTCCCTTCGTTCTCGCTCGGCTGGGTGCTTTCGCGCGAGGCATTCTTCCCGACCAACAATGCCGTCAATTTCCTGAAATTCCGCGGCGGGTACGGGGTAGTCGGTAACGATGGTATCGGCGACTTCGCCTACCTGTCGACCATCGGCAGCGGCCGCAATTACACCATCGGCACGTCGGGCAGCTACATCATCGGTTACAGTCCCAACGCCCCGGCAAACCCCGATCTGAAATGGGAACAGACCAGTCAGACGAACATTGGTTTCGACGCGACGATCTTCAACAATGTGAATGTGACCTTCGAATGGTTCAGGAAAGCCACCAAGGACATTTTGCAAAATCCGCGCATTCCGGGCTATGTGGGCGCAATCTCGAATCCGGCGGCCAACATTGCCGACATGAAAAACACCGGTGTGGAGCTCGAACTCGGCTTCCGCAAACGCCTTGGCGAGGTCGATTTCTCGATGAACGGAAACGTATCCTACATCAAAAATGAAGTAACAAACCTGGGGAATGGCGTAGAATACCTTTCCGGCGGCGCCAGCTTCCAGGGAGCGCCCCCGATCACCCGCACACAGGTAGGACAGCCGATCGGCTCATTCTTCGGTTATGTAAATCAGGGTATTTTCCAAACGCAGGAAGAAGTGGACTCCCACGTTTCGGCCGACGGCAAGAAAATCCAGCCCAATGCAAAACCGGGTGATTTCAAATGGGCCGATCTCAACGGCGACGGCACGATCACCGAGACCGACCGCACGTTCATCGGCAATCCCACCCCAAAATGGAACTATGGCCTGACTTTGAATGCGACTTATAAAGGCTTCGACATCGTCGTGTTCGGGCAAGGCGTCGCCGGCAACCAGATTTTCCAGGGGCTACGCCGACTGGATATCGCGAATGCCAACTGGCAAACCGACGCGCTCGACCGCTGGACCGGCCCTGGGACTTCCACGACCTTCCCCCGGATCGTCAACGGCGACCCGAACAAGAACTTCCAGAACCCGTCGAGCTTTTACCTGGAAAAAGGCGACTTCTTCCGTCTAAAAACGCTGCAAATAGGCTACTCGCTACCGGCCGCGGTGATCGGCAAAGTGGCTATGAAAAAGGCACGCGTGTATGTAATGAGCCAGAATCTGTTCACAATCACCAAATACACGGGCTATGATCCGGAGATCGGCGGCAGCGTGCTGAGTATCGACAAGGGCATTTACCCTCAGGCGAGATCGTTCATGGTAGGTTTGAATATTGGTTTTTAATTGATTAATACGAATAAAATGAAATTGAGATATCACAAACTCGTGACTGCCCTGGCCTTCACCGCCGGCTTGCAGTTCATGTCCTGCTCCGACAGCTTCCTCGAAGTAAAACCCAAAGGGCTGAACCTCGAAGCGAACTATTACCGCAACCAGGAAGAGGCATTCAACGGCCTGGTAGCGGCCTACGACGTGGTGGGTTGGCAGGGTAACGGCTACGTCACCACCATCGCCACGATGAACGCGGCTTCCGATGACCACTACGCGGGAGGCGGCGGCCCGAGCGACATTATGGATTTCCAGGTCATTTCCAACTATACCCTGAACCCGACCACCGGCCCGCAGGGGGAACTCTGGCGAAAAGGCTTCTCCGGTGTGTTCCGCACCAACGCAATTCTCGAAAAGCTCCCCGGCGTACCAATGGACGAAACCCTGAAAAAGCGCTACACGGCCGAAGCCAGGTTCTTGCGCGGATACTTCTACTTCGAGCTGGTAAGATTATTCAAAAACGTGCCGCTGTTTACCCGCACCATTTCCACGCAGGAAATGTACGATGTGGTGCAGGCGTCTCCGGCCGAGGTTTACGCGCAGATCGAAAAAGACCTCACGGAATCGATCGCCGATTTGCCGGTTACCATCAATGCGGCAACCGAAGGCGGACGCGTAGGGCAAGGTGCGGCACATGCGATCCTGGGCAAGGTGTATTTGTATCAAAACAAATTCGCCCAGGCTGCACAGGAACTGGCGAAAGTGAACGGTACACCGGGCGGCAACAATGCCTACGGTTACAAGCTGCTCGATAACTTCGGCGACCTTTTCAAGACGAAAAACAAATTCAACAGTGAATCTATTTTCGAGATTTCCTTTACCAACACCTCCGCGGGCGGATGGAGCTGCGTGTCGTGCACGGAAGGCAATGTGATGAACATCATTACCGGCCCGCGGGGTTATAACCGCAAGTCGGACGCGGCACCGGACTATGTTTCGGGATGGAGCTTCCTGCCGATCACCCCGTCGCTGTTCGAGGCGATCCATTTCGATCCGCGTTACAAGGCGACCGTCGCGAACCTCGACAGCCTGGAAAAAGCAGGCGCCGCGACTTACGAGAAAGGGTACATGAATACCGGCTATTTCCTCGAAAAATTCGCGGGACGGCAGTCCGATCGCTGGACAGGTGCCGGCGCTCCCGAGCTGAATTTTCCGCAAAATATGTACGACACCCGCCTGGCCGACACCTATCTGCTGGAAGCCGAAGCCCTTGTACGCGGCTCGGGCGACCTCACCCGCGCAGCCGCGCTCCTGAACGCCGTGCGGGCACGCGTGGGCCTGAAACCCGTAGCCGCTACGTTTGAAAACATCAAAAAGGAACGTCGCCTCGAACTCGCCGGCGAAGGCCACCGCTGGATGGACCTCGTGCGCTGGGGCGATGCGCCTGCCGTGCTCGGCCCGAAGGGTTTCATTGCCGGCAAACACGAAATTCTTCCGATTCCATTGCTGGAACTGGAAAACACGAAAATCGAGCAGAGTAAAGAATGGGGCGGAACCAGGTAGCGTGTTCCGATACCCATAGCAGAAAGGCTTGGAGCATTGCTCTAAGCCTTTTCTTTTGATTCATCCACATGAAAACCCAGAAAGAAATTGAACATATTCACTTCTGTGGGCAATTGTAACTTCTTACGCAGTCGGTAACGGCTCACCTCCACGCCCCTCAGCGAAATGTTCATGAGTTGCGCGATTTCTTTACTGGAAAGATTCATCCGCAAGTATGCGCTCATTTTCAACTCATTGGCCGTCAGATTAGGATATTTCTCTTTCAATGCGATGAGGAAATTGCTGTGCACACTGTCGAAATGTTTGGAGAACTGGCCCCAGTCCTTATCGACCTTGTTCTCGTCGGCCACGACCTTGATCATCTTTTTGAGATCATCGTTGATCTTTTCGTCCTCGGCATTTTTCGTAATCTTGACCAGGTCTGTTTTCAGTTTGGAAAGCAGCTCCGCCTTTTGCACCAAATGCATGGCAGAAGTGGCCAGGTCGGTGTTTTTATGCAGGATTTCGGCTTCCAGTTTTTCGTTTTTCAGCTTGATAATCTCTTTCTCATTTTTTTCAAGTTCCAGTTGGTGCAGGTATTGCAGCCTCTTCTGTTCTTCCAAATGCTTTTGCTGCTGTTGGAGAAACCGCTTTTCCTGCCATTTGTAAAGCAGCCAGGCCAACCCCAGCACAAGCACACCGTAACCGACGTACGCCCAGACCGTCCGGTACCAGGGCGGCAGGATCACAAACGAATAGCCTGCAATGTCAGATTCGCTGCCAAAGTTGTTCCGCGCTTTTACTTTAAATGTGTAATTCCCCGGCGGCAAATGCGTGTATTCCTTCGAGCTTCGTGCCGACCAGTTGGACCAGTTGCTGTCGAAACCTTCCAGGAAATAAGCATATTCAATGCTGGATTGTTGGCTGAACAAGGTGGAGGAAAATTCGAATCCTACGGAATTCAGGCGGTTGGCTACGCGTGGTACCTGGTCGTCCGACTGTGTTTTAACCTCATTGACCTCCCCAAAATAGCCGCCAAAAAGAAGCGAGTCTGTCCCGAATGACCGCATCGTGCTGATCTGCACGTCGATATGGCTTTTATTCTGTCTGTATTTTTTGTAATTGATATGATAAATGCCCTTCTCACCGCCTATGAGTATATTTTCTTCATTCAGCGGATGAATATACTCGAAGCCGGATACCATTTTGTGGTTGATCTCCGGAAGGAAAATGATCTTCGGCTTACCGCCGCTCATATCCACTACACCCAGCTCTTTCCCGCGAACAAACCAGACATTACCAGCCTGATCTTCTTTCAAGTAGCGCACGCCGAGATTTTGAAATATCCCATTATAATAACCCGAAGCCGCAAACCGGTCGGTAGCCGCATTGTATTCATAAATACCCTTTTCCGTGGCAACCAGGATCTTGTTCCGGATCTTATAAATGTAATTATGGTTCAGCGAAAGCGGCAGACCGTCCTTGTGGGTGTATAAGCGCGCCAGTGACTGGCCATCGTCATGGAGTGTCACTTTGTACACGCCCCGGTAGGGGTGCGACGTCCAGATGACGTTTTCCTCGCGGGCATCCGTGCACAGGAAGCGCGATGCCACATCAAAACCGGTCACAGCACCCGACGGCCGGAAGGTAGTACCGTCGTATTCCAGGAAATTGACCCCGTTGTAATTACCTACCGCCACTTTTTTGACCGGATAAATGCGCGATAGCGGCAAAAAGCCCCAGAAGCCGTTCCGTTTTTCAATCTGTCGGGCCTGGTTGCCGTCCACTTCGAATATGCCCTCGTGATGCGCCATGAGCAGCTTTCCGTTGATTTCAGCAAGCCCCCACACCTGCCCCCGCGAATGCTCCACATACGTAAATGTGCCTTTCACATAGCTCAGATCGCTGAATTGTCCCACCGCCACCGAATACAGGCCATTGGACGTGCCGACATACAACCGGCCCTTGTAAATCACCGATGCATATCCCGCCTCGTCCTTGCTGGCGGCCGGGTACATGGTTTTAATCGCATTGTCATAGGCGACGAAATCGATGCCATTATCAAGGCCGAGCCAGAGGTTCTTGTCCTGATCGCGGAACACGCTGAGGACGTTGTTGTTCTGCAAACCATCGGCCCGGGCGAAGCGGTGGACAAATTCACCCTCATTGGTAACGATGTAGCAGCCGCCCAGGCTGGTAGCGAGCGCTATCAGCTTGTCGTTTACCCGGGTTGCGGCGTAAATGCGCTCGCTTTTTACTTGGTCGATGAATGTGGATTGCAGCCGTGTGGCACGCTCGCCCGACAGCTTGTACAACCCCGCGTCCATCGTGACAAGCAATACATTCTCTTTATCGATTGGCAGCAAGCCGGTCGAGAGGTATTCGGCAGGCAGTTCGCCCGTTGTGATCCAGGGAATCCAGCGACCGTTGTCATAGCGCAGCAGACCACTTGCCGCATCCTGCGCTACGGCAACACCTTGGCAAACACCCATAAAGCGCCAGTGCGAGCCGCCGCTGAAAACGCTGATCGCATTGTCTTCATACACAAAAATGCGGTTACTGGCCCTGAAAAAAACGCTGCCCTTCAGCACGGCCACATTCCAGATATCGGCAAAGCCGCGGTCGCGCTCGTGCACCAGATTACGCAGCGAAACATAATGCAATACCCCGCGCTGATCAGGCGTAAAATAGCCGAACTCGTTCTCGCCCCCGATATAAATGCGGTTGTCCGCCCCGATTTCCAGCGAGCGGACCTTGGTTTTGTTCGGCAATGGGTAGGTACGCCAGTAAATGCCGTCAAAAGTGAGCAGGCCTTCATTATTGGCAAAATACATGATGCCGTTCCTGCCCTGGCGGATCGCCCAATTCTGGGTTCCGGCGTGGTAGGTTTGCTTGGAATAGTTAACTACCTCCGGTAAGCCGATGGTGTTTTGGGCGTGCAGCCGCAGCCAGGATATCAGCAGCATCAAAAGACAGGTTACCCTTATCATATGCCGGCGTTGCAATGCGCAGATAGGAAGATTGACGTAGTGGCTAACCGCGTCAGAGCGTTTATTTTGCAATTTTTGTTAGGTTGTTGTAGTAATGTAGTAGCGTATCATACACGATATTGTGCAGGTAGCCTTACATTTGAACTCGCAATATATTACATTCTTTTCAGTGTATTTCAATATGAATTTTGGAGCCCATGAGAATTTTCACGCCTAGATCTGTCCTGTTACTCGGCATTTGCCTGCTCTCCGGTCTGATGGCCGTCGGCCAAGTAAAACAGGTCGATTTCTGGCTTACGAACCTGGATAAGTCGGCCCTGTTTCAGCAGCAGTCTGGCCTCCCATTTCAAAAGTTGGGTCATAACACCGTCATCGAAACGCCGGTTGTCAGTATCAATTCGAAAAAGAAATGTCAGGAAATCGATGGCTTTGGTTTCACGCTGACTGGCGGCAGTGCGCAGCATTTGACGGGTATGAGCAAAGCTGCCCGCGCTACTTTACTGAAAGAACTTTTCTCCACCGCGGGCAACGGAATTGGAATGGCCTACCTGCGCGTGAGCATTGGGGCATCCGACCTGAACGAGAAGGTATTTTCCTATGATGACCTTCCGCGAGGCCAGACTGACCCTGAAATGCAGCACTTTGATCTTGGCCCCGACCACAACGACGTGATTCCCATTTTAAAAGAAATATTGGCCATTAACCCGAAACTGAAAATCCTCGGCTCGCCATGGTCGCCGCCGGTTTGGATGAAAGACAATGGCGACACGCGCGGCGGAAGCCTGAAACCGGAATGGTATGATGCCTACGCCCGATATTTCGTGCGCTACATCCGTGAGATGAAGAAGGAAGGCATCCGGATCGATGCCATTACCGTTCAGAACGAGCCGTTGCACCTAGGCAACAATCCGAGCTTGCTGATGCTGGCGAAGGACCAGGCCATTTTTGTCAAAAGCCATTTGGGACCTGCATTCGAAAAAGCCAAAATCGATACCAAAATTATCATTTACGATCACAATGCAGACAAGCCGGAATACCCGATTTCCATTCTCGACGACCCCGGCGCTAAAAAATATATCGACGGCTCGGCATTCCACCTTTATGGCGGCACCATCGACGCACTGTCCAAAGTTCACGACGCCCACCCCGACAGGCACATTTATTTCACCGAGCAATGGATGGGCGCACCCGGAAATTTTGCCAAAGATTTTCCAAATCACATTAAAAACCTGACCATCGGGGCGACCCGGAACTGGGCCCGTACCGTGCTCGAATGGAACCTGAGCAGCAACCCTCAAAACCGCCCCTTCACCGACCGCGGAGGATGCGACCGCTGTCTTGGCGGCGTCACCATCGACGGCGACAAGGTTACGCGCAATGCAGCTTATTATGTGGTCGCTCACGCTTCGAAATTCGTACTTCCGGGCTCCGTGCGGATCGCTTCCGGAACCAATGCGACGATTGGCAGAGGCCCTGATGAGAAGTTGCTGAACGTAGCGTTTCTACGGCCGGACGGCAAGAAGGTCTTGATCGTATTGAACGACTCGGATACAGTAAAGAAGTTCACGATTCAGGATGGCGAAAGTTTCGTGGTAACCAACCTGAAAGCGGGTTCCGTAGGGACGTTTGTCTGGTAGGAGTTCTGAGGTAACGTTTTAGCGCAACGTACCTATTGTTGCATGCCTGACGGCATTTTGAAGGGTCATACGGACGCCGGGTGCTACCAATATACATGCCTAACGGCATTTGCGCGAGCGCCCAATCGCGTAGCGATGTAATATTGGTAGCAAAAACATGTTAGCGAATTTTCAAAAATCCCGTCAGGATGCAACAGCAACTAAAACGCCACCTCTCTCGTATGTCCGCGAAAATCGGTAACTTCAACCCTTTTCAATCCCTCGCGCGGCAATGCCACATTCCGGCTAGATTGCGATAAATAGCCCGAACCGTATGCTAATTCAATGCGCTTCGAACGGCCGTCGGAATATGTCGCTACCGCGACTGCGTCTTGCGCGTTGGGTTTAATATAAACCATTTTGTTATCACCCCCCCCCCCACAAATGCCAGCAACGGGCCGTTATTTTGAGCGGCTAAAATCAATGATTCTCCATTATTCAACCGCAAATGCGCCATTCCCTTTGCGTCGCCTGGTACAAATATGCCGCTCCGGGCTGCATTCAACGGTATGAATCCACCTTTGCCGTCGCCAAGCATCAGCAATCCGTTCAGCCCGTCCAACCTTCCGCTAATAGATTCTGTGGCGTGGCTATTGCCTGAAAGCATCAGGTCAAGGTGACCATCCTGGTTGAAATCTTCGGCCAGCAGGCCATAAACGGCACCCATTTGGGCCGCAGCAGGCAGGTATTTCAATGCGAACTTCCCGCCACCCTTGTTTTCGAGCAATACCGATTGCATGGTTTCACAAACCAGTTTGCGGGCATCTTCGAGCTCTTCGGGTTTGAAAATATCGGTAATTTTCGCATTGGAATAATCAGCGTAGTAGACGAAGCGCTTTTTGAGGAAATTCATCTGACTCGTCATTTCGTCGCGCGGGTGCGTGGGATAGAGATCGCTGCCAATGTACCGGGCAATGACAGGGTCCATGGTGCCGCTTTTATCGAAATCTTTGGCGAGCAATGTCAGCGGTTTGTCGTTCGAGGGTTTTCCTTCGCCGTTCAGGCCTACGTTACCAAGCACATAATCGTTATCACCGTCCTCGTCGAAGTCGCCGGAAACAATGCTGTTCCACCAGCCGGTTGTGTTTTTCAAGCTCGTTTGTGTGCTCACGTTGAGCAGCTTACCGTTAGTATTTTTGTACAAAACAATGGGCATCCATTCGCCTGCTACGATGAGGTCTACCCAGCCATCCTGATCGAAATCGGTCCACAATGCCGTGGTTACCATGCCAATCCTTTTAATTTCGGGACAAACCTGCTGTGTTACTTCCGTGAACCCGCCTCCCTCGTTGCGCAGAATATAGCTCTCCCCCGGCATCGGGTAAGCACCGGGAGCGAGCCGGCCTCCTATGAAAAGATCGAGATCACCGTCGCGGTCGAAATCAGCGGCATTTACCGTAGAGCCGCTGCCCGTGAGCAGAGGCAATGCACGGGTATTTAAGCTGAAATTCCCTTTACCATCATTAGTATAGAGCCTATCCTGATAATATCGCGAGCCAGCCTCAAACTCGTTGCTGCCGCTCACGACGTACAAATCTGGGTAGCCATCGCCATCAGCGTCGAAGAACAGCGTACCCATATCCTCTTCATATTTCTGCCCGGATACCAGCGCCTTCGCGCTGAAACGCTGCTGCCTGCCCTGAATAAACATTTGCCCGGACTGGTTGAATGCTCCACCGATGTAAAAATCATCTAGTCCGTCGTCGTTCACGTCAGCGACCGTGATACCCGGTCCGTTTTGGGATAGCAAATGTGGTAACAATGGCTGTATTTTGAAGTCGATGTAGAGTTCGTCCTGGTGCTGAAAATCAATGCCGCTATGCTTCAATCCTGTGAATAATGGTGCAATTGATGCATTGCGGGTAGGCTTGGGATAGTTTGCGGGAGCATTTGTTGTCGCTTTTGCATAATCCAGTTCGAGCATTTGGCCGGCCTTCATGTTTTTTAAAACCTGCATCCGCGAGTCGGGCCAGATCACTGCCAGGCTATCGATTTGGGCCGCACTGCCGAGGCCGAAATGCTCGCGGTTGGGCTCGGTGGTCGACTGGTAGCCGCGGTAGGGCGAATGCTCGGCATACTGCTGGCCTTTGGCCGTCCAGAGCCAGATTTTGGCGCCGAGCCCGTCCCGGTTCAATATGGAACCTTTCAGTTTCACAGTCAGCGAATGATGTTCCGCATTGCGTTCAGAATGGTTTTCATATAAAAAAGCTTCCTGATCGATGTTATTCATCGCGATATCCAAATCGCCATCATTGTCAAAATCGGCATACACCGCGCCATTGGAGAATGATGGAATATCAAAACCCCATTCTGCCGATTTGTTGGCGAATGTGAGGTCGCGGTTGTTGGCAAACAGGTAGTTGGGCACATGGGCACCTTCTACTTTCTTCAATGCCTCAGCCAGCCGGCGGTTATCGCCCCGACCGGTGCGCATTTGCATTTCGTACTCGGCCATACGGTAAATCACAAAGTCGCGGTTGGTGATGTCCTTGGGATAGCCGTTGGTGATCATCAGGTCGCGAAAACCGTCGTTGTCATAGTCGGCAAACAATGCGCCCCAGCTCCAATCGGTGGCTTCCACACCCGAGTAGCGCCCTATTTCGCTGAAAACGGGCCGGTTTTCGCCTGGCGCGTTGCCCTCATTGTGCTGCAAAGTGTTGCGCATGAACTGCGGCTCATAGCCCATCCTCAGCTCCGACAAATGCCGGTCATAGTTCATCAGTCCAAACATATTCTTCCGGCGAACAGGGTCCTCCGGCAGCATATCCACGGTAATGAAGTCGACCAAGCCATCATTATCGATATCCGCAGCGTCATTACCCATTGCCGAATAGCTTTGATGCTTGAAATAAGATGCTGTTTCGTTTTTGAAAGTCCCATTCTGCTGGTTGATATAAAGCAGGTCGTTAGATACATAATCGTTGGAAACGTAGACGTCCGGCCAGCCATCATTGTTTACGTCAGTGACCGCGATACCGAGTCCATAGCCCTCTTCGAGAATGCCGGATTCTTTGGAAACATCAGTGAATGTGCCGTTTCCATTATTGCGGAAAAGACGGTCAGCATTGGGGGAACTGCCATCGCTGACTTTCGGCCGGATATTATTGGGCCCGTGCATATTCATCACATTCGTGACGAGGTAAGCGTCCAGATCGCCATCGTGATCGTAATCAAAGAAGGCGGCCTGCGTGGTGTTGCCGCTGAAATCGAGGCCGTAAGTTTTTGCTTCTTCTTTAAATGTGTTGTTTTTCTGATTGATGAAGAGCAGGTTCGGCAACGAACCAACCTGTGCCGGACCTGCCCGGCATACGTAGATATCCAGGAAACCGTCCGCATTGATATCCACCATCGCCACGCCCCTCGCCCAACCCCCGTCAACCTGAATGCCGGATGGAGCCGTAATATCCTCGAACTGAATCCGCTGATCTTTACTTTTGTTCATGTACAACTTGCTCTCGCTCATATTGCCGGTAAAGAACAAGTCGGTAAGCCCGTCGTTGTTGATGTCACCGGCCCCTACCCCGCCTCCGTTATAGAAGTATTCGTAAGTGAGGATGTTGAGCTGGTCGTTTTCATGAAGCCGGTTATTAAAATGTACGCCTGTCTGGTCGGGTGACAGCAGTTCGAACAGCTTATTGCCTTCTTTTTTAGAAGTACAGGCGCCAGTCAGAAAGGCAATGCATAAAAACAGAGATAGCGGGCGGGTCATGGCAAATACTTTATTGCGTTCCTGCGGCAGGCGTTCCTGCGGCAGGCGTATGTATTTTGCTAAAAAACCTGACTTCATACAGTTCCTGATTTTTGCCGGGAAGGTAAGGCTTCTGTGCCTTTTTCAATATCAGCTGCTCATTGGTAAGCTTCACGATTTGGAAACCGCTCAGCCTGTGGCCGATCGAATCGGTGTAAATCAGCGAATCGGCAGAAGGGAGCTGATAATGGTAGGTCTTGAATCTCTCCTTTTTGCGCTCGATCATCACCCCATCGGCCCCATACTCGAAGGTAGACCAATGCTCGTCAAAAGTATTATTGGTAAAACTGAACCCATTCACGAAGTTCCTGATCGAATCCGTACGCCAAACGCCTTCCAGTGCGTCCTGGCGGGTTTGGCACGAGGCGAGGAGGATGGCGGGCAGGGCCAAAATGGTTAGCAAGTTTCGAAGTTGTGGCATTGTCTTAATTTTGAATGACCGAATGACTGAATGACCGAATATTTTTTCTTTTACACTATAATCATTCAATCATTCAATCATTCAATCATTCAATCATTCAATCATTCAATCATTCAATCATTCAATCATTCAATCATTCAATCATTCAATCATTCAATCATTCAATCATTAATAATTACTGTTCTGCTTCAAAACCCCGTTACTCAAATCCACCTCGCGCTGCGGCAGGGGGAAGTAGTAGTGCTTGGGTTTGATGAAATTACGGCTCGGTTTGAATGGTCCGCGCGCGATTTTGTAATGCGCCACGATATCGATCAGCCCGGCTTTATCCCAGCGCATCAGGTCCTGGTGACGCTCGTTTTCACCGGCCAGCTCGACGCGGCGCTCATGCATGATATCAGCCATTTTGGCGCCCGTCTTAGCGGCCAGTCCGGCGCGCTTCCGAACTGCATTCAGCTCGCTATCACCACTTTGCCCCGAACGGATTTTCGCTTCGGCCACGAGCAGGTAAACATCCGCGGAACGAAGGAAAGGAGCATTCAGGCTCTGGCTCATATCGCCGGCATCTGTAAAGCTGGTGTATTTCCTGAACGAATAGCCGGTAACGCGGGTCATATTCGCCGCGAAGGTGGTAGTACCTGCTGCACCACGCTCGACTTTATCGCCCGGACTGTAAATCGAATAGGTCCGTCTCGGATCGCCTTTTTCAAATTCCTTCACGAGGTCTTCGATCGGTTCGTGGAAACCCCAGCCTCCAAATGCCTGCGGCGTGTGGTAAAAGGTCGGCGAGTTGTCGGTCGTCCAGCCGGTCTCGTATTGCAGCGAGAAAAGGATCTCAGGGTTGTTCTCGGTCACCAGCTGGAAGTTCTCGTTGTAGCTGTCGGCCAGCTTATAGGCCGCATTTCCGATCACTTTCTGGCCCGCTTCGATCGCTTTGGGCCAGTTTTCCTGGTATACGTACAATTTTGTAAGAAATCCATTGGCCGACCCCTGCGTAACCCGGCCCGCTTCACTTGCATCGTGGCTCACCGGCAGGAGACTGGCCGCTTTCTGAAAATCGGATTCCGCTTGCGCACGGACCTCCGCGAGGGTCGCCTTCGGTTTGTTATAGTTGTTATTCAAAGCATCTTCTTCCAGGATAATAGGCACTTCACCGTAAATCAGTGAAAGGCGCCAGTATACAAATCCACGTAAAAAATACGCTTCGCCCATGCTGCGGTTCCGCAACGCCTCGTCCATGGTCACTTTCGGCGCGTTGATTAACACCGCATTTGCACGCGATATTACCTCGTACTTCGTCGACCAGGTAGCCAGAATGTGCGAGTTGGCCGCATCGAACGTGAACATTTCCAGCGAGGTCTCGTCGGAATGGTCGCCGGCACGGTTCATGTCGTCGGAACAGTTGTCGAATGTGTACTCGGTATGGGCAAAGCCGTCTTCGTTGAGCAGCGGGGCGTAAATGGCATTGGTAGCAGCTACCACGTCGTCGCCGTTACGCCAGAATTGCTGGGACGTAACCTGGCCGTAAGGCGTGCTTTCGAGCAGATCGTCGTTACAACTGATTGCGGCTATCAGGAAGAGCCATCCGGCCATTACATATATCTTTTTCATGTCGGGTTGTCTTTTGAAAGATCTTTCGGTCTTGATTTTTAGTTAAAAGGACAGGGTGGCTCCGATGGTCCATGTGCGCGCCTGCGGATATTGCGCGTAATCCACGTTGAGCTGGCTGTAAAGACCTGCCGCTTTGGAACCCGCGTCGTTGCCGACATAACCCAGTTCAGGGTTCATACCGGAGTACCTGGTCAGCGTAAACACGTTCTGCCCTGTAACGTAAATCCGCGCCTGTGACAGTTTCACCTTTTCGAGTACCGTTTTCGGAATGGTATAACCTAGTGTAAAGTTTTTCAGGCGGAAGAAATCCCCTTTTTCCACGAACAGGTCGGAAGGCCGGAAATTGCGGTTCGGGTTATCGATACTCAAACGCGGCACGGTGTTGCTGGTACCGGCGCCGTTCCAGCGCTCATTCGCCTCGTTATAGAGATTAAACGAATAGCTAGCGTCGAGGCCCTGCATTCTGTCGGCATTAAAAATGGAAACGCCTCCCACCCCTACGAAGAACAGGTTCAGATCGAACCCTTTGTAGGCCAGTCCGGCATTCAGCCCATAGTTAATCTTCGGCTGCGGGCTTCCGATAATCGTCCGGTCTTTGTCGTCGACCACGCCATCGCCCGTCAAGTCGAGAAAACGCACGTCGCCGGGATGGATCTGTCCATTGGTTTTGCGGGAATCGTTAGCGATGTTTGGGTCCGAATCGATCTCTCCCTGGCTTTGGTATAAGCCATTTGTTTTATAGCCGTAAAAAGTGCCGTAGGGATGGTTCTCGTATGTGCGCACGATCTCCTGTTGCCCGCGGCCGTACAATTGAGATGCAAGGAAGCCACCCGGAGTAGCCAATTTGGTAATGCGGTTTTTGATCAAAGTCGCATTGCCGCTCACATTGAAGGTAAGATCGCCAAAGGAATGGCGGTACGACGCCTCGATTTCTACCCCCTTGTTACGCAGCTGGCCGATATTCTGATCGGGAATAACGGAGGTGCCGATCGTTCCGACGGACGGCGGCGCCAGCAGCATTTTCTTGGTGTCCTTGATAAAATAGTTGACCGAAAGGTACAATGCGTTCTTCCAAAGCCCGGCCTCCACACCGAAGTTGGTCATTTCGGCCGTTTCCCATCCGATTTGCAGGTTGGCCAGGCGGCTTTGTGCCGCTCCCGAAATCGGGTTCTGCGTACCGCCCGCACCTAGTGCGTACCGGTACGACGAGTTGATCAGTGCCAGGTACTGCAACGAATTCACATTCTGGTTGCCCAGCTGCCCCCAGCCGCCGGTAAGCTTGAAGTTGCTGAACACCGGCAATGTATTTTTGAAAAAATCTTCTTCCGACAGCCTCCATCCGAGCGAAAATGCGGGAAAGTAGCCCCAACGGTTGCCCGGCGCAAATTTGGACGAACCATCGGCGCGGAATGTTGCGGTGAGCAAGTAGCGGTCCATGAGCGAGTAATTGGCACGCCCGAACCAGGAAGCCAGCGCATCGTAGCTGCGGTTGCCGTCCTCCCCTGCCACGGACACGATCGTTCCGGCATACTGCAGGTAACGTAACGTAGGATCTTCGCTGGCGAAATCGCGCCCGCGCTGCCTGGACGAAATGCTGTTGAAGGTCTGGGACGTATAGCCGCCTACCAGGCTCAGGTTGTGTGTCCCGAACTTTTTGTCATAGGAAAGAAAATATTCCTGCAAAAAAAGACCAGTATTTACCGTGCGTCAGGTCGAGCTGGTTATAGGAGTTGGTCCGGAACTGATCGTTGATCTTAATCTCGAAATTGGTGCTTTCCGAAAATGTGGCGTCCATAGCCAGGTTTGCACGCAGTTTCAGGCCTTTGAGGAGTTCCAGCTCGCCTGTCAGGCTTCCGAGAAAACGGTTACGGATGTTGTTCTGATCCTGGGTATCGACTGTGAAAATAGGGTTGTTGATATCGCCAAACGCGCCGATCCCCTTCGTGGAGCTATACGAGCCATCGGCATTGCGGACCGGCAGGCCCGGATGGAAGCGGATCGCGCTCCAAAGCAGGCCCGTTTGTGAAGAAGTCGTGTTCGGGGCGGTATTATGGGTGTTGGTAAACTGCAAGTTTTGCCCGATTTTCAACCTCGAACCGATTTTGTGGTCCGAGTTGACGCGGAACGTGTACCTCTTGTAGTACGACTTCCCGATAATGCCTTTTTCATTATAATAACCTCCCGAAATCGAGAAGGAGGAATATTTTCCCCCGCCACGGATCGCCGCGTCGTAATTCTGCGTGACGCCCTGTTTCAGCAATGCCTCCTGCCAGTTGGTTCTCTGGGTCTGGTATTGCGCATCCTCCCAGATCGGAGGTACGGGCAAGCCGTCGTTTTTGTATGCTTCCTGTTTCAACCTGGCCAGGTCGGGCGCTTCCAGCATATCGAGGATCTTGATGCGGTTGCTTACGCCGACGTACCCATTGACCGTTGCCGTGATCGGATTATCGAATGTGCCGCGTTTCGTCGTAATGATCACCACCCCGTTGGCCGCACGTGTTCCGTAAATAGCCGATGCCGAGGCGTCTTTCAGGATTTCGATGGACTCAATGTCGTTTGGGTTCACATCGTTCATCGAGCCGGCCGGCACGCCGTCGATCACCACCAGCGGGTCGGCATTGTTGACCGTACCGAAGCCGCGGATCTGGATCGTGCCCGCGTCGCCGGGTGCCCCACCGTTACGGATCACATTCACCCCCGCCGCACGGCCCTGCAAGGCCTGCTGCGCACCACCCGACGGAAGATTTTGAAAGTCAGACCCTTTCACGGACGAAACCGCTCCGGTCACATCCTTTTTTTCCTGTGTGCCATATCCCACCACCACTACTTCTTTCAATGCGCTTACATCCGGCGCCATTGTAATATTGATCACCGAGCTGTTTCCCACCACGGCGTCCTGGCTTACATAGCCGATGAACGAGAACCGCAATGTGGCGCCATTATCGGGCACATTCAGCTGAAACTGGCCGTTCTGATCGGAAGTAGTCCCCTGCTGGCTGCCCACGATGAGGATATTCACCCCGGGCAATCCATCGCCTTTCTCGTCGACGACTTTTCCCGTCACCGTTCGGTCGGCGGGATTGCCTGCCGTCTCGGTGCGAAATGGGGCTGCGCTTTGCGGATCGCTCTTTTTCCTTAGCAGGATACGGGAATTTCCGACCACTTCATAGGAAACATTGAGGGGTGTGAGCAACTGATCGAGCACGCGGTTAAGGGAACCCTGCAGTTGTTTCGCCGCGACTGTACTTCTTCCCTGGATACTGCCGGAGCTGTATACGAACTTAACATCCGCCTGTTTCTCGATCTGCCGCAACACCTGCCTGATTTCCAGCGACTCCACTTTCAGGGAAATCTCCTTGTTGAGCAACTCCTGGCTATAAACGCCGTTCGCCATGGAGATCCCACAGCATATCAGGGCAAGCAAAAGTTGTTTAGCCGTAGTACTCATGACTTTGTAAACAACCCTTTTGTAGGGTATTTTTTTATGCATAATTTTAAAGGTTTTTGTGGACTGAACAACTCAAAAACAAACGGTATCCTTCTGCCAGGAAGGGTATTCAAGAGCCGGGCATGTTAGCGCATGGCCGGCATTTATTTAAACTCGCTTAATATTTCACCATCAGTCGCCGCATCCCTCGCCTGCAATGAACAGCGATGCACCGCGGCGTTCGTATTCCACATTCACGGCCTTGCAGATCAGGTCGAGCTGATCGAACATCGGCAGGTCGTTGAGATCGCCGGTAAAAAGGCAGTTCCGCAAAACGTCGCCTTCCAGCACGATATCGATGCCATAGGTTTTTTCCAGCAATGCCAGCACATCCACGGCCGGTGTTTCCGAAAACTCGAACGACGTCCGCGATTCGCCGGGCTTGACAGCCACCGGGTTATTGACGATCCCCAGCTCCATTTTCCGTGAGTCCTTGTCGAACACCACTTTCTGATTGGGCGTGAGAATGAACCCGTTCTTGCTGGAAGTTTTGCTGTCGGAGGTTTCATACACGGAAACGCGCCCGGTTGCCACCTGCACCTCGATGGAACCGGCGCCATCGTAGGACTTTACATTGAAACTGGTTCCCAGCACTTGCGTCGCAAGATTTCCGGTGGCCACGATAAACGGTCGGGTCACGTCCCTTTTTACCCGAAAAAAGGCCTCGCCGTGCAAATACACCATTCTTTTGCGCTTCCCGAAATCGTCGGGATAGCTGATCCGGCTCCTGGGTTGCAGGATTACCAGGCTGCCGTCGCCCAGCGTCAGGCGCTGCGGCTTTCGCGAGGTATTGCTTACCGCAAAACCCTCGTCATCAGCGTTCCAGAGCGAGCTGAACAGTGGGGAATAAGTACTTTGTTCCGGCGATTTGTAGAGAAAAAAGCCCGCCACGAGCGCTACCGAAGCTGCGGCAACCATCCACCACCAGCCGGCCGGGACCGGCTTCCGGGTCGTATTTGCCAGCAATTTCTGCCTGATCCGCCGTCCGATCTCGTCTTTCTCGGATAGCAATACTTCCGAATCATTCACAGGATTTTCGCGGAGATATCGTTCCATCCACCTGTCCTCGTCCGCCGTCGTTTCCCCGGCTATGTATTTTTCGATCAGTTTGTCGTAGCTGTATGACGTCATCTGCGGAGGCGTGTATAGGTTTTAGTTACTGGAATAGTACATCCAGAGATTTTCTTTTAATGCTTTCAATGATTTGGTAATGTGGTACTCCACCGCTTTCTCCGAGATGTTCAATTCTTCGGCGATATCTTTAACGGGGCGGTTCTCGAACCGGCTTAGCTGAAATACGCGACTGGTTTTTTCGGGCAGTTTGCGCATGACCTCGTCTACCGCCCGCGACAAATCAGAAAACTGCACTATTTCATCCGTCGAATAGGTCTCCTGTATTTTATTAAGGATCAAATACTCCTGGTACCGCCGCCAGGTGATCTGCGACCTGATGAAATTCGTCACCCGGTATTTCATGGCGATCACCAGATATGTTCCCAGGTTCCTTATTTCGGTTTCCAGCCGCTTGTTCCAGAGGCTCTCGAAAATATCGTGTACGAGCTCCTCCGATTCCTCCCTCGACCCGACCTGGTGATAGGAGATACAGAACAACTTATACCAGTAACGGTCGTAAATCTCCTCGAAAGCACGCTTATTGCTTTCCCGGAGCTGTCCTACCAGCTGTTCATCGGTTAGAAATTTAGTCATGAGGGGTGCTCCTTTTCCCGGATCTGTATGTATAGTCAAACAACCTTCACAAACCCCTAAACTGTTTGTGATTTTTTTAAAAACTATTTCACCAGAAACTTCCGGAACTCCGAATCGATCTGAAATTCCGTGATACCATACCGAAGCATACGTTCACAATCCTTTTGGGCGTCGGCCATCATGTCCGGGGAATTGCGGTAATGGAACTTGTTAATGGCCGCCACCAGGCGAATGTTATGCTTGCGCGCCCACGCCGCATCCTCCTGCGCAAGCTTCGCCGGCCGCTCGAAAAAATAGTAGTGTTCTGCGCGGTAACCGGGTTTTCGCATGTTTTCCTCCAATTGCCTCCGCGAACAGCTCAAACGTACCTTCCCGGTAAAAAATGCCGTCGACTCTTCGGTGCCGATCATCAGCGCCGTTTTCCTGAGACCATACCGGTCCAGCAATGCAATCAGCTTGTCGAACGCCGTGGAATCCAGGCCAGCGATCTTATTGTCGAGCATTACGGCCATCCTGTTGTCCGCACAAAACCGGAATACGTCTTCCAGGAGCATCGGGTGGTTACCGTCCAACCGGCTTGTGAGCTGTTGCGCCTCCTTCCAGCGTGTCGCGGTCACGCTTCGGCTATCACCATAAAATCGCATGAAATCTGCATCGTGGTTGGCCATCAAAACGCCGTCGGCCGTAATGCGCATATCCGTTTCGATCATTCCGTAACCTTGCCGGGCGGCTTCCCTTAATGCCGGGAGCCCGTTTTCAGTAAACGTACTGTCCACCACTCCGCCGCGGTGGGCAATCAGGCGCACTACCCCGGTTTGTCCGCTGGCGTCGGCGAGGTTTAACAGGCAGCAATAAGCAAGAATTATCGGGAAAAATTGTTTCATAACGGTTTATTCAGGTTTGTAAAAATAGTCCCGGAATGGCATTCGGAGTACGTGGTTAACAATAATATAAAGATCGGAAAAAGGGTTCGCCTTGCGCCGTTTTTACCGATTGATAACTGCACCCTGCCTGTCATTCAACAAGTTTGGGGAACGTGGATTTTCAGTGTTTGTTTGCGATGAGCTTAATGAAACGGATACACACACTATTTCTTTCGACTTACTATACACACTGCGAGCCCGCTATGCACACACTTTTACCTCTTACGCACACACACTAGTTCAATTCACTCCTATATATACGCAGCGCCCGCCTTGCCAGCCCGCGCTGTTAATGGAAAAATCAAAGGCATGCCGGCAGCTTGGCCGGTACAACAAAAAAAGGGTCCCGCGGGACCCTTTTTTGTTGTAAAATTCAGATAGAAGTCTAGATCAGTGTCTCTGCCATTTGGAGGAAAATCGCCCTTTTGTAGTATTCGGGATCATATTTTACCAGTACCTGGGTGCCTTTTCGGATCGAATCATACTTTGCATACGGAAGTACTTCCCGCATCTCCGTTACAAAATCATTACCCGCTTTCGGTTTCACCTGAACCTGCACCTGAAACTCGGGCAGATTGTTGAGATACTCACCCGTAGGCCGGATCGCCAGAACAGTCGCGTTCGCCTGAACGCCCTGTTCAAGAATTTTCTTCTTTCTCCCCTCCGCAATCCGCTTTCGAATGGACGATAAAGTCCAAAAAGCGACCATGCATAGAAGGATAAGTGTAGCGCCTAATTCCCTGTTATTGATTTCCACAGCTAAATTTTATTTAAGAGTGTGATGCCCAAAAATAATGGATTAACTCTAAAAAAAGTACCATTTTATTTATCAAACGGTCGATCTCCTGATTAAAAGGCAAAATTCATTTGTTTGAGCCAACTATTTCATGACAAAAAGCAATTTAAACCGCCAAAATGTAGCCACATGGGGACAAGGCATCCAATTGTATTGACACTATTTTTCTTTAAATTTTATCAGGATAATGCCGGTCTCTTTCGTGGCATGATTTTCCTGCATTTCAAACAAATGATCAACCCTGATTCACCATGGAAATCAAAACCAATCACGCTACCGGAAACCGCCCGGAGGGGGACCGCATACTGGACGCTCCCTATGTTTTTACCGACATTCCCATGTACCTCGACCAGCTACGGTCTGAAAAGTCGTGGGCAAAGAACGACAGGAATGCGATAACGGTCTATAAATCCGAGAAAATCACGATGGTAGTAGCCATCCTGAAATCCGGGGCGACGTTGAACGACCACCCGATCGACGAATGCCTCACGTTTCAGGTATTGTCGGGAGAGTTGAAGGTCGAAACGGAAGGCCGTGTATTTTATACCACAAACGGGCAAATGATGTCCTTCCATGCGGGCCTCGCGCATTCGATTAAGGCACTCACGGATTCCGAAATTCTCATCACGACGTATAAAGAGTAACTTGAGTGTGGCTGGCAGAGTTTTTGAAACAACGCGCATCAAAAAACCTGTGATTTTATTATGCCATCACCGATTGTATTGCAATGCAGCAAGGCGCTTGCCGACCGTCAGCTGACAGTCGCCTTCGTGGAAAGCGCCACCGCGGGCAGACTTTCGGCCGAATTTTCGATGTGCCCCGAATCGGGGAGCATATTGAAAGGCGGCCTGGTCTGCTACGACGCTTCATTAAAAGAAAATATCCTGCATGTACCCAAGGAAATGCTACGCCGGTTCACTCCTGAAAGCGCCGAGGTCACCCGCGAGCTCGCCGACCGGCTCCAGACGTTCATTCCCGCCGACTTACATATTGCGGTTACCGGCCTTACCTGTCCCGGCGGCAGCGAGACGCCCGAAAAACCGGTTGGAACAATGTTCATTCACCTTTTTACGCGCGGCAAATCAGTCGCTGTCAGGGAGGTGTTTTCAGGTTCCCCCGAAGAAATCGTGCTGCAATGCATCGACAGGACGGCCGTACTAATCCTCGCGGAAGTGCCGGTGATCAGCGAACAGCTATGAAAATCGGCGATAAATTACTGAAAGAGCTTTCGAAACGGTACGAGCCGGAAAGGACAATCGACAGGAAGTTCGGCAAATACGATCTGACGTTCCGGACAGACCCCGACGGCAATCCGATTGTGCTTTTCATCGGTAACCGCGACCGGAACGGTAAGATTTCGGGCAGCCGGTTTGCCAGGGTAATAGTCCGCGATGCGAGCGGGAAGGTAATCAAAGACCATTGGGATGCAAAGGGGCCCGCGTAGGCGGGTATTATTTTTGTAACGATCGGGCGATCAACAAACCAGTGATACCATGAACCGTTTAAAGGCCAGTTTGGCAATATTATGCATGAGCGGAGGCATTTTGCTTGCGTCGTGCGACACGACCAATAACCGTGAGAAGACCATCGAGGGCTCCGGTAGCCGGTCTGAAACCACGCCCAACGACAGCAGCGGCGCTATAAGCAGAAAGGAAATGGGAACCGGCGCTGACAATCAGAACGACTCGTTGGGATATCCATCCAACCAATCCAACCTGAATGCCGATTCTACCCGAAAAAAGCATGACGACGAGTTGGGCAAACCCCAACGCAAAGATTAAAAAAGGGGCCGGTTTGTAACCGGCCCCTCCTGCTTGTTGATGAGATGCAATATATTCAATATAAAGGCTTTAATGATATGCCTTTTCCGAGTCGCGAAGACGTTTGATCGTGTCGTGCCCCGTTTTTAACGTGGCCTTCTGGCGGGTGATCAATGCGCGCAGTTCGGGTGTCAATTCATCTGATTCAAGCGCTGAATCGTACGCTTTTTGTGCGGCGTCTTCGCCGAATTCCGAGTTTTCGAGGGAAGTTTTGCGGCCATCGCTGCTGAATGCAGCCCGGACGTCCATCCACACCCTGTACAACTTGCCCGATACCATGGTACCGGTCGCCGGCTGACCACCCAGGGCGGTCACTTCGCCGCTCAGTTCCAGCACATTGTCACGGCTGTGATTGGCCAGGCTATTATAAAGCGAGCGAAGGTCCGTATCGCTGGCGTCCGTTTCTTCGTAAGCTTTTTCGTACCCCGCGATGCGGTCGTTATTGATGAGAATCAGGTCGTTGAGCGTTTCTATGATTGCTGCATTTTGTGCCATGACTTATTCATGTTTAGTGATGCGGATTTCACAGAAATTATTATTCCAAACGGCCTGAATGCGCGGAAAGGGTTTTCCTGTCGGAATTTGTGGAGGTTTTTGCGCCGTATACGGGCAACGGACGCATTCGGTCATTATTTTTCGCTTAGTTTTCTCCGGACTTTACTCAAAAATTCGGGAGAAAAGCCCAGGTAGGAGGCGATATAATGTTGCGGAACGCGCTGTGGAATAGCCGGGTAACGGTTCAGAAAATCGAGGTATTTTTCGACCGCGCTGGTCGAAATCGTCCGGAAGAGGCGTTCCTGCGTCTGCGCGAGATTGCGCTGGACCATCAGCCGGAACATTCGCTCGAACCCGGGCACAGTCGAAAGCAATTTTTCCTTAGTTTCCGGCGTCAGGACGAGCACTTCGCAGTCTTCGAGGGTTTCGATATAAACATGGCTGGGCGTCTGATTATGGAAACTGGTAATGTCGCTCACCCACCAGTCCTCGATCGCGAATTGCAGTGTAACCTCCGCGCCGGCGCTGTCGATATAATACGTGCGGATGCAGCCTTTGAGCACATAGGCCTCGAACTGGCAGATTTCGCCCTGTTGCAACAGGAATGTCTTTTTCGGATATGTTTTGAATTGAAGCAACGAATCGAAATATGCGAGGTCCTGCGGGGTAAACGGCAAGCACCTCAATGCGTAGTTGTTAATCTTTTCGAACATAATCCGGTAATAGGTTAGCCTCCGGTCAATGCGTGCCGGATCTCGGAATAAAGCAATCCGCTGCCGCCGCCGAAATGGCGAATACATACAATCCGCGGGTCGATAGTCGCACAAAGCGAAGCAATGCGCTCCGCCGTCTGCTCATCGACGCCGACGCCCAAAAGTACTAAATCAATCGAATTTAAACGAAGCACCTCTTCGGCTTCCTCCGCGGAGGCTGCCGGTATCCCCCGCCACGACTCGTTCTGATTGATCAGCCGGATCATCGTTTCCAGGATTTCGGAATGGTTGGCTATCGCCAGAATATTGATTCGGGACATATTGCTGAGCATTATGCCGGTGTGCGGGCCAGCCACCGGCCGTTTCAGATTACTACCATTTTTCGGGCACCTCCATTACCAGTAACGAGCTCTTGTCCAGAGCCGTAACAAGCACAGGCGCTTCCGGCCAGTAACCGTAGCCGTCGCGGGCCGACAATGCCTGGCCGTCCACCTCCACGCTTCCGTCGATTACAAACAAATACACACCGTTCCCGTCCCGTTTCAATTTATATTCGGCGTTAAAACCCTTATCGAAATCTGCGAGATGAAACCAGGCGTTCTGATGTATCCATACACCATCGTCACCGGGATCCGGCGAGAGGATTTGCTGAAGGCGATTATGCCTGTCGCCCGAAGCGTATTCCATCTGATCGTAGCGCGGCGTCACATTCAGTTTATTGGGATATAACCAAATTTGCAGAAAGGTAACGGGTTCGTCCTGGTCCTTGTTGAATTCGGTGTGGTAAACGCCCGTGCCGGCGCTCATTACCTGTATTTCCCCCCGCCGGATCACCGCCACGTTGCCGAGGCTATCCTGATGTTCCAGGGTGCCTTTCAGCGGAATCGATATAATTTCCATATTGTCGTGCGGATGCCGGCCGAACCCCTTTCCGCCATTGACGGTGTCGTCGTTCAGCACGCGCAGTGCACCGAACTGGATACGCTGCGGGTCGTAGTTCCTATGAAAGCTGAATGTCTGGGCACTTTGAAGCCATCCGTGGTCGGCATAAAAACGTGACCCGGCCGGATGAAATACCGTATTTTTCATGATTTCAAAATCGTGTTGTTCACCAATTGAATCTCATCACCGGAAATCGTATGCGGACGGCCGGGATAGATGACCTGGTTGACCGCTGCGTTCATATCTTCGAGGATCGTCACACTTTCCTGCACACGCGAAACAGGAACGTGGGGGTCCGGGTTTCCGGTAGAAATGAATACGGGAGTCTGTTTGAAATCGCCCTTGTAATTACCGACGGCCAGCTCCTGCCCTATCAAACCTCCGGTAAAGGCGATGATCCCGCCATATTTGCGCGCATTGCGGGAAGTGTATTCCAAAGTAAGACACGCTCCCTGTGAAAAACCTGCGAAGTAAATCTGATCGGCGCCAATTCCACCGGCGTGGATTTCCGAAACCACATCGCCGATCAACGCCAGGGCGGAATCGAGCGCAGGCTGATTTTGCTGCACCGGTGCCAGAAAACTGTATGGATACCAGCTGTTATTGGTAGCCTGAGGTGCATAAATGGCGAAATCGTTCAGTTTCAAAACCTTTTGAAGAGAAACAATATCAGCGGCAGTCCCGCCCCGGCCATGCAACATAACAATTGCCTTTTTGGCCTGCTGAACAGCTAACCCGCTTGTGATGAATTGTTTGCTATGGGTGTACATGGGATAAGTGAATGATTGAATGATCGAATGATCCGTCGTGCTATGGGGAATGAGTGAATTGTGAATGAGTGAATGAGTGAATGATCCGCCGTGGAACGAGGAATGACCGGATGGCTGAATAAAAGAGTAGGTACAGAGATCGTCATGAATTGTCAAATCCACATTGAGCGAATTGCAGTCAAGTGTAGTCTCGAATAGTGATGGAAATATCTGACCACACCTGACAATACCGACCCGAGTTGACTATTCACTCATTCGAAATTCAATCAATCATTCATTCCCCAACACCGGCAGCACCTTCACGATCTGTTCTCTGCGAGGTTCGTATTGTGGGGGAAGCATCAAACCGGTACCCAATTGTTCAACGGTTTCGTCGGTGGCGAAACCGGGATTGTCGCTGGCGATCTCGAACAGCACGCCTCCCGGTTCGCGGAAATAGAGCGAATAGAAGTAGTTTCTGTCGATTTTATCGGTGATCTGCAAACCGGCGTCCAGCACTTTTTTTGCGGAACTCCATCAGAATGTCGTCGTTAGCCACGCGGAATGCAATGTGGTGTACCGAACCTTTGGCTACGTGCCCTGCCCTTTCACCGGGAGCTTCAACCAAATCGACGATATTCGCATTTTCGACGGCGTCGGTCACAAACCGGAAGCGGTTCACATGTTGTTCCGCAAGGCGATAACCGAAGATATCGGTCAGCACTTTGGCAGTTTCGGCGATATTACCCGTTGTGATCGTGACATTGTGAAAACCGCGGGTAGCATATTCCGCCGGCACTTCCGGAGTCGTCCAGGGAATGCGGTTGTCAGTAGTTTTAGGGACGGTCAGTTCGAATTTCAAACCGTCGGGATCCAGGAACGTCAGGTATTGTTCCCCGAATTTCTCGGCGGGTTTATTGTAGGTTATTTTATTGGCTTCCAATCTTTTTAACCAGAAATCGAGGCTACCCTCCGGTACCGAATAGCCGATTTCCGTTGCCTGGCGGGTGCCGCGACGGCCGGCGGGAATCTGGTTACCCCAGGGAAAGAAAGTCAGGATCGTACCCGGCGTGCCATTTTCGTCGCCGTAATAAAAGTGGTAAGTATTGGGATCGTCGAAATTGACGGTTTTTTTAACCATTCTCAGGCCTAATACCCTGGTATAAAAATCGTAGTTGGTTTTAGCGTCACCAGCGATAGCTGTAATGTGGTGGATGCCATTGATTGTATTTTCCATTGTCTCGTTCAGTTAAGATGTTTCTTTGTTTTTGATGATACAAAGGTACCCTCCGGCCAGGGGGCGGGGCATTGAACTAGGACAAGAAAACATGTACGCCGAAAATTATTCCGGCGTACCCAGACGCTCCAATACAGCGGTTTCCTCCACTATTTTTCCGGCAATTTTGGCCGCTTCGAGGTAAACGCTCATCGGGTACTTGCCGTCAAATCCCGGATCGGTTTCAACCATAGGTACTTTCAGGCGGGCGTGTTTCAAACTGGCCAGATCCGGAAGCGACACGTAACCCAGCTCCGGCTTGCCCTGGCCGAGATCACATAAACCGAAGGCTATGTTGTTCACCGGATCCAGTTCGGAGAGCAACCATACGGCCTTACCGTACCGCGAATGCAACTTCACGACGGGCGCGTGATCTTTCGCAATCTGGTTCTGCACCTCCTGCGCATTGTGGATCATGATTTCGATCAGATTTTGCGGGATCATTTTTGACATGGGACAAATTTAAGGCTTTTGCCCGGAGCGCCATAAAATAAATGGAAGAGCCCGTCGGTATTTTGCAACGCTTATTTCCCTAACTTTCTGCGGAAGTCGTCTTCCGATCTTGACTTTATCTGAATATATATATGCGTCCACGTGCCGGACACGGTAACTGTTTGTGCCTGATGCGAAACCATTTCAATGAATTTAAACTATCGATCACACCTTAAAAGTATCCTATGAAAAAAACTTTACCGCTCCTGATTTTATCACTTTTATTTCTCGCCGCACACAGGGGTCTTGCGCAGGTTGCAGTGACATTTCCGACCGAACGGGCCGTATTCCAGCGAACCAACGCAAATGAGGCTAACGTATATATAGGAGGGTACATCACGCAACCCTACCAGAAAATCGAAGCGAGGCTGACCCCCAGGGTCCCGGGCGAAGGGCAAGCTTTTCCGACAGACGGCGGCTGGGCGACTATTGACGATCAGATTTCCGCAGGTCAATTCCTGGGATCGGTAACTTTGAAAGGCGGCTGGTACCAATTGGAAGTACGGGGTGTGAATGCCGGCGGAACCTCGGCGATCACCACCGTAACGCGTGTGGGCGTGGGGGAGGTTTTTGTGGTGGCCGGGCAATCCAATGCCACCGGCGGCGATTCCAATCCCAATGGTCCGGGCGCGGCGTATGACCAGGTCAACAGCGTGAATTTCCAGAATGTCGACCCGGTGCTGAACACGATCACCCCGTATTCGAACGTGCAGCTCCCCTGCCCCGAATTCGTCCACCTCGACGCCAACGTAAAAACAGCTCCGTTTGGTAACTATGCCTGGTGCTGGGGGTCGTTCGGCGATAAAATCTATGAGAAATTCCGCGTGCCGGTTATGATCTTCAACGGAGGCTGGTCAAGCACAGGAGTCGACAACTGGAAACAGAGCATCGATCCAAACGGCGTAACAACCAGCGCATTCGGTTATACTTTTCCTTCCGGCCTGCCTTTCGGGCATTTGCGGCTCGCTCTGAACAATTATATAGCTCAGCTGGGCGTGAGGGCTGTTTTATGGCACCAGGGAGAAACAGATAATTATCTCGAACAACCTGGCGATAACACCTATAACCGCTACTTGTCGGCGTTGTGGGATGTCGTGAACGCCAGCCGCAACCTTTCGGGCAAGCCTGATCTGGCGTGGGTTGTCGCCCGCGCTTCGCGGTTTACCGTCAACGGCGCCACCCGCGTGTCGGCGAGTGTCGTAAATGCCCAAAACGAGCTGATCAACAACGACGGACTTTATCCGCATGTATTTCAGGGCCCCGACACGGACCCTTATTACAGCATCGAGTACCGTCACGACGAAATACATTTCCGGGGCGACGGCGTCACCCCTTCGCCTGACGGCCAGATCTACTCCGGCCTGATTTATCTCGCCGGTTTCTGGGCCGATAAAATTACGCCCGATTTCCTTACCCAATCCAATCCTTATTCCGCCACCCCGCCGCCATCGGTCGGTGCGGCTTATGTCCCCGGCGGCTCGCAGGTCACATTCACCGGCCCGCCGCAACCCGGCGACTGGCAATACAACTGGCTAGCCGGCGGCGATTGCAACCAGGTGCAAAACACGTCGCAGCAGTGGACCGTAGGCCCAGGATTATATAAGTTGAAAGTGATCGATTCCAACAGGAACACTGTATTTTCCCCTATGCTGAACGTCAATGCAACGCCATTGCCGGTAATCTGGCAGTCGTTCGGCGCGCGAATGGGAACCAACGGCCGCGTGGCAGTCGACTGGTCGACCGCCTCGGAATTCAATGCCTCGCATTTTGAAGTCCAGCGCAGCACCGACTCGCGCAATTTCATGACCGTCAAAACCGTAAACGCCGCCGGCGATTCGAAAAGCAGCTCTTTTTATCGCTACGAGGACGAATTTCTTCCAAAAGGGACCTACTACTACCGCGTAAAAGAAGTGGATTTGGACGGTCAGTCAGACCTCACGCGCATTGTAAGCGTTCGCATCGATGGTCATGAAACATTGCGTGTTTTCCCGAATCCCGCGTCGGATGCGATCACAATCGAATCCGCCAATGCATTGAACCGTATCGATATTTTCAACAGCACGGGCAAACTTGTCCAAACCGCCGCAACCGGGGAAAAGGCCATCCGGTTGAATATCGCCGGCCTGCCGAAAGGATTGTATATTGTGAATGTCGATGGCCGCGAGCTGAAAATAGTGAAATAGTCACCCCTCCATCACCTCCGTGTGCGCTTCGCGCCGGAATTCCCGGGGACTCAGGCCGTGGTGTTTCCTGAATGTCTTGATGAGATGGCTGTCGTCTGTGAAACCCAGTTCGGCAGCTATTTCATTTATACGCATATCGCTGTGTTTCAGGCGTATCTCGACCAAGGCCATTTTGTAATTGATAATATATTGCTGGAGCGTCTCGTGCGTATGTTTTTTGAAATATTCGCTGAGATAATTGAGGGAAATATTGAAGTGGGAGGCGATTCGGTCGGCCCTTAGCAACTCTGGGTTGTAGATATTTTGGTGTATATAATGAATAATGTCCAGCGAAGTGTTCTGCGCAAGCCTGGTTTTCTCCGGGATATGTGTGGCGATGTTTCTCGCCACAACCGTCAGTAGCGTGTTGAGCAATTGCTGGACAAGCTCTTTATGCAGGGTCTGGCGGTTGGCATACTCCTGCCTGATCGCCTCCATGAGCGCGCGAACGAGCGGCTTATCGCTATCATTACGGAGAATACAGCCCTGCAAGTGATTGTTATTGTGGAAGATATATTCCAATTTATGTATCCAGTCGCCCAGGTTGCTATATTCATCTCGGGCCTTCTGCGCGTTGAGATAAATATTATTGAAGCGGATGAACATAAAAGAGGTAGTTTCTCTTACCCTGGTATAATGCAAATCCATGGGCATGGCCAGAAACAGGTTCTCCTTCCCGTAGCGGAATTCGTCTGGTTGATGTGATAAATGCCCTCCCCGTCAAATATGTATACGAGCTCGATAAATGTATTCTTATGCGCCTTGATCGGGCATTCATCGACCGTCACGAAAAGGACGTCGTAAGGCTGATGGATGTGATGTACTTTCATACCGGCGAAATTACCGATTTAACCCAAATCTTTACAACTATTGAACCGCGACTGCATTGGAAATTTGCATGCATCAAATCAAACCAATGCAATCATGAAAGCCATTACATTAGCAAACAACGGAGGAACTGAAAACCTGCATTTTACCGAGATCCCTACACCGGAGATCAATGAAGACGAAGTACTGATCCGCGTCAAAGCGATCGGTATCAACCCGGTCGACGCGTTTGCACGAAGAGAGCCTGCCGCCATAGGGAGGTTTGTAAAACCGGCTCCCGGTGAAAAAGTCGTCATCGGATGGGACGTTTCGGGCGTTGTCGAAGCGGCAGGCGCACGGGTTAGGGTATGCAAACCGGGGGATGAGGTCTTTGGCATGGTTAACTTCCCCGGCCACGGAAAAGCCTATGCCGAATACGTGGCCGCTCCTGCCGCCCAGCTGGCGTTGAAACCGGGGAACATTTCGCACGAAGAGGCGGCCGCCTCCACGCTGGCGGCATTAACGGCCTGGCAGGCGTTGGTCACTTATGGAAAAGTGCGGCAGGGCGACAAAGTATTAATCCACGGTGCGGGCGGGGGCGTCGGGCACTACGCCGTCCAGATCGCCAGACACTTCGGGGCTTATGTGATTGGGACCGGTTCCGCTTCTAAAAGAGATTTCGTTCTCCGTCTCGGCGCAAACCAGTTTATCGACTACACCGCCGCCAGGTTCGAAGAAGTCGTGCAGGACGCGGACCTGGTAGTCGATTCGCTTTTCGGCGACCACATATTCAGGTCGCTGGCCACCGTGAAACCGGGCGGACGTGTGATTGCGCTGCTAGCATCGTTTACAGATGAAAAGCTGGCCGGGCTGGTTAGGGAGAAGAACGTTTACGCTCATACGCTCGGAGTGGTTTCAAATGGCCGGGACATGGAGCAAATCGCCGCATTGCTACAATCCGGAGAACTGCGGTCACACATTTCAGCGACATATCCGTTCACGGACATGGCCAAGGCACATGCGGAAATAGAGCGCGGTAAAACGCTCGGGAAGATCGTTGTTACTTTGCCTTAATCCTTAATATGCCGTTTTGGCGCGTTCCACTCTCGCGACGCGCCACTTTGGCATTTCCTCCCCACTGGACAGCTTTTTGAATGTCTTTGCCGAAACGATACCAGCTGCTATGGACACATTTTCAAGCATGATTATCGGCGCCGTTGATCAGATCAAAAACGCCGTCGTAAAAATCGATATATTCAAAACAGTTAACGGGAAAATGCGGCCGGCGGGGTCCGGTTCGGGGTTCATATTCTCCTCCGACGGCCTTATATTTACCAACAGCCATGTAGTGGAAGGAGCCGAAAAAATCATGGTAAGCCTGCTGAACGAGAACGAAATCGAGGCCACGCTTATCGGCAAAGACCCTGATACCGACCTCGCCATCCTGAAAATCTATACCCAGGGCTATTCCGTCGCCAAACTGGGCGATTCGGATGCGTTGCAGATCGGTCAGTTCGTGATCGCTATCGGCAACCCCTATGGCTATCAGCACACCGTCACGACCGGCGTCGTAAGTGCGCTGGGCAGGACGCTGCAAACACAATCGGGGCGGTTTGTCGATAATGTCATCCAATCGGATGCGGCGTTGAATCCGGGCAACTCGGGCGGCCCGATGATCAATACCGACGGCGAGGTGGTTGGGGTCAATACGGCCGTAATCCAGGGGGCGCAGGGGCTGAGCTTTTCGGTGGATATCAATACCGCTAAGGAAATCGCACGGCAGCTTATCCGCGACGGCAGGGTGTTCAAAGCCTATCTCGGGCTTCAATTACAGGACGTCCCGCTCAATGAGCGCGTCCGGCAGCACCATAAGCTTCCCAATCACCAGGGGATTTTCATTACCCGCATCGAGCCCGACACGCCGGCGTCGCGCTCGCAACTGATGGAGGGCGACATCATCGTCTCGTTCAACGGCAAGCCGGTCCGTAATTCGAATGAGCTGTTCAAGGCGCTTACCACGCGCGATATTCTGACAATCACCGACATTTCGGTAATCCGGCATACCGAGCTGCTCAACTTCATCATTGTTCCGGTCGAGAAGAGGGCTTAACCTCACGCAAATGGCTGTAAGGTGTTTCGATCAACTTGATTTGAAGCACCTGCTCCATCTTGCAGATTGTTTCGAGGGTGAGGTTCTCGGAGCCTTTCAGGATCTTGCTTACATATTGCGGAGAGCAGCCCATTAGTTCGGCCAGATCCTTTTGCGTTTTGCCCGTTTTACGCAGGTTCCTCAATACTGCTAATGCAATTTCACCTGACACATCCAGCCAGTACCGATTTTCTTGCCGGAAAGTGGCTTCTTTTATCCATTCCGTATCAGGCACGGCCATGAGTTTAACTTTGGTTAATGCATCCATTCGTTATCATTTAAAATAATTCAAACAGTCCAAATTCGTCTCTCTGATCCGCTTTCAAGAACCGGCAAACATCCTCCATCTTATTCAATTCGTTAAGCAGATGCTCACGCTCATTCATGGTTCGTGTTAGTTTAATAACGCCGCCGGTTACGATAAAATGATTCACTCCCAACCTGATAGCGTACACACGTAACCAACTCTTTCTGCGAAATCCTCTGGCTTTGCTTTTTTCAAAATGTTCCAGACTTGTCGCTACCGGAGTTAATGGTTTAAAAATAGCAGACAGGTTATCATAGCCGCCATGCATACCCGCACGTGCGATTTTCAGTATAGTTTCTTCAAGTAAGGCACCTTCGCCAATTGTGACCGCAACTGCTTCTTCTACTGACATATACTCCCAAAATGCCAGCAAGTCCTCGTAATGCTTTGTAAAAAATGATTCGAGATACGTTCGATCACTCCAAAGCCTAAATGTCTTCAAAAATTCGTGTTTCGGTTCGCCGTCGAATTGCACGGAATACAGGCTATCCGGCACTATTTCAAAAATACCGCATATTTCCATAATAATCAACTTATAGGTTTATAATAAGTTTTTCATTTATGGTTGATACGAATGCTTCTCTATTTGGTAACAGACTTCTACAAACGGCGTGTCAAATTGATCTGCCCGGATTTTTAGATTGCTGCATGCAAAGATGTCTGGGTTTGATGTCGGTAGGGCATATTTTTAATCTCGATGGAATGAAAAAACACGCTTTCAGTGTTATGTAACCTGTTGCAAGTAATTTGACAAATTTTGAATAGCATGAACTGGATTACCATCCGTAGCGAAGAAGAAGTCGATCGTATCTATAAATCGGCGGATTACGCTATCATTTATAAACATAGCCCCCGTTGCATGACCAGCCTGATGGCTTACCGACAGTTAAAATCGGAAGTGAATGCAGCCTCTGACGTTGAGATTCCCATTTACATCGTGGACGTGATCCAGAACCGGAAAGAATCCATGGCCATTGCCAGTACCTTCGGCGTCGAGCACGAATCTCCTCAAATTCTGGTCGTAAAAAACGGGCAATGCGTCTATGACGCCTCGCACGAAGACGTTTCTCTACGCGAATCGCTCGCTTCATTGAATTGAAGACTAAACCACGGCAGTCCCGAAAATGCCTGTAATTGTTATCGATAAATTTTTATGGAATATTTCCATTTAAATGGATTTATTCCATTACATTTGTAGCATCAACAAACAAAAACTATGACGGGCCTGCATTATTCGATCGTTTCAGAGAAAATGGTATGGATTTGGTACTATGACGCCTTGGGGACGAAGCATCTCAGAGAGCTGCTTGCGGATGATGCAGCCGCCTTCGTCAAAAGGGCGCAGGCCCAAAAAGAATCCGGAACGAATGCTGTTGGAACAGATTTTTTAAATTTTTATCAGACAGCAAGCTAAAACCAAAAGCTTATTAACACTTCATCAATAAATAAATGCAAATGAGCAGCTCTCGTAGCTGCTCATTTTTTTGGTACGCCTTCCGGGTTACCTAAAATGCAGAAAATTGGATGGCCGGTGCAACATTGGAAGTAATTCTTAATCTTTGCTGCATATGACCATTAGCCATTATGAAAATAACACTACTCAGCCTGCTGGTTTGTGGACTTTCCTTCTCCGCCCTTGCCCAGACATTCACGGTAAGCGGCCTTGTCAAAAATCAGCAAAAAAGAAGCCGTGAGCTTTGCGGCGGTATCCATTAATCAATCCAAAGATTCGACTCTTATAAAGGCCGACGTCGCCGATGAACATGGTGCGTTCCGCGTCGGCGGTATACCGGCCGGCCGGTACTTTGTCCGCATTTCGGCCGTGGGCCAGCAAATGTACAGTTCCACGGTGTTCGAGGTGGCCGACCGGGATGTGGACCTTCCGGCTATTACTATGACGCCGGAAGCGAAGCAGTTGAACGAGGTAAAAGTTACCGGCACCAAACCTCTGATCGAGGTTAAGAACGACAGGATGGTTTTCAATGTGGAGGCGAGCATCAATGCCACCGGCTCCAATGCACTCGACCTGCTGCAACGCTCACCCGGCGTACAGATCGACCGGGAGGAAAATATTCTGGTAAGGGGCAAAACCGGTGTCCGCATTTACATCGACGGCCGCCCTTCACCGCTCGCGGGCAAAGATCTCGCGTCGACACTCAAAAGCATGAATTCCGCCGATATCGAAGCCATTGAAATCATAACGAATCCTTCCGCAAAGTTCGATGCGGCGGGCGACCTCGGCATTATCAATATCCGCCTGAAAAAGAACGCAAAGCTCGGCACCAACGGCAACCTCAGCCTGGGCGGAATGTTCGGGATTACCCCGAAATACAACGCCTCCCTGAACCTGAACCATCGCGATAAGAAGCTCAATATCTTCGGAAACTACGGTTTCAACCAGGGCGCGTGGCATAACACCACCTATGACGATCAGATCCTGAACAATGTAGCCTATAATAAAGTGTGGCACGGCATATGGCGCGATACCACACATAGCGCGAAAATAGGCGCCGACTATTTCATCAATTCCAAAAACACGCTCGGTTTCAGTGCCAATGGCCGGATCAGCAACCACAACGGCGGTGGAGAGAGTGAAACGTTTATCAGCAAGCGGAACAACCTTACGGCCGATTCGCTCCTGTTATCGTCGCGAACCTCGAACCCGGAGAAAAATAAGAACCTCAACCTGAATGTAAATTACCGCTACGCGGATACCACCGGCCACGAACTGAATATCGATGCCGATTACGGGAGGTTTTCGTCGCGCGGGATTAGCTACCAGCCCAACAAATACCATTTTCAGAGCACGAGCGACGAACCGATCGAGCGGAATTATGTAAGTAAAACACCGGTGGACATCACCATTAAATCATTCAAAATCGATTACGAACAGCCGCTCGGAAAAGGGAAACTGGGTTACGGGATAAAATTGTCGGACGTCAAATCGGACAATACATTCAATTTTTACAATGTATTGAAAAACGAGGAAGTGATCGACACCAACCGCAGCAACCGTTTCAAATACCTCGAACGCGTTTATGCGGCGTATGTCAATTATAATATTTCACTGGGCAAGAAATGGGATTTGCAGGCGGGGCTGCGCGCGGAGCACACCAAATCGCTCGGTGACCTGACCAGCTACAAACACAACGACCTCGACAAAGTCGATACGACTTACCTCAACTTCTTTCCCAGCGGGGCCATTTCGTACAGGGCCTCGAAAAACCATACCTGGAACCTCAATTACAGCCGGCGCATCAACCGCCCCAGCTACCAGAATCTCAATCCGTTTGAATACCGTGTCGACGAACTGGTTTATTCCAAAGGCAATCCGTTCCTCAAACCGGAATATGCCAACAGCTTCAAGCTCTCTCATGTGTACAAGGGCATTCTGACCACTTCTTTCGGTTACCGTCGTACGAAATTTCCGGTGGTAGGCCTGCGCATTCCCTACGACAGCAGCCGCACCTATTTCATCACCGAAAACCTGGATTACTCGCAAGGTTTCAGTCTGGATGTAAGCGTCACCACGCCCGTCACCAAATGGTGGGAGCTCAACTTCAACATCAGCGGGTACCACAACCTCTGGAAAGCAGCCCTGGACAATGGCGTGATCGTCAATAACCGGACCACCGCATTCAACCTCAATGGCCAGAATACCTTCAAGTTCAAAAACAACTGGACTGTGGAACTTTCCGGCTGGTACAACTCTCCATATCGCCGGATCGATTACAACTGGCAAATGGGTATGGTCGATATCGGCGTGCAAAAGAAATTCTGGAAAGAGAATGCGAGCCTGAAAATGACGTTCAGCGATTTGTTCCATACCGCCAGAGGCGGCTATACGTCGGCGTACGCGGGCATCGAAACGCGCCTTCGGTTCCGTTTTGAAGGTCAGATGCTGCGCATTAACTTCAACTACCGCTTCGGAAGCAAGGAAATCAAAGCGGCACGCAACCGGAGGTCAGGGTCGGAGGACGAACTGAACCGTATCAAAGGTTAAGGGATATCCACAGCTCAATTAATATTAGTTCTACCTGCTTATTATGGAGACACGTACGTTATATTTGCAGGAACGAAACCCTGCATCTCTTGCCTCTCAAAGATTCGATCTACCGAACATGGATTGGTTTATCCGGTGACCCGTTGGTCTTTCCCTTGAATGCCCGGATATTCCACTCGGTATGCCTGATATCTATTTTCGCGCTCACCTACAATATACCATTCAACTATGCGATAGGACTGCCCAAAATTGCATTGGCTAGTCTTATCGTATTGCTGATCGCCATAGCATTATACTACGCCTCGCGGTTTAAGAACCAGGTCGGCGTCAGCACGTTGCTGGCGAATGTGGTTGGCCTGTCGTTGTTTATCGCCAACTATTTCCTGAATTCCGGCCTGCGCGGCCCCACCGATCTGTTTTTCCTGCTATTCCTGCTGCTCAGCATCGCGATCAGCCCGGCCGGGCAGTACAAGGTATGGATTCCGGTGAATGTCATGGTGCTGATCATTCTCAATCTGACCGAATTTTACCACCCGCACCTGGTGCCCGACACTTACACGACGCGCCCGAACCGGTTCGTGGATCATATGTCGGCCTATGTAGTGGTGGCGGCGATCGCTTATTTCAGCATTCATTATATCCGGTGGAGTTACGAGCATGAAAAGATGTCCGCCATCGAAAAAGCGAAGGCCATCGAGCTGCAAAATTTCCGGATTGTGAAGCAGAACGAGGAACTCGAAAAGCTCAATGCGGAGAAGAACAAGCTTATGTCGATCGTCGCACACGACCTGCGTTCGCCCCTGGCCAGTATTCAGAACTTCCTGGAACTGCTCACGCAGCACGAACTCGACGAGGCGCAGAAGCTCGATATTGAAAACGACCTCCTCAATTCGACCAAAAATACGCTGGCTATGCTTTCTAAACTGCTGGACTGGTCGAAATCGCAGCTGCACGGCGTTTCGGCACATATGGAGCAACTCAATTTACACGCGCTTTTCGAACCGACGCTGAATCTCGAACGCGACATCGCCGCCCGTAAGAACATCAATCTCGCTTATTATTTTGACCCTTCCGCCAGCATTTACGCCGACAGCGACATGATGCAGCTGATCCTCCGGAACATCGTGGGCAATGCGATCAAATTCACGCCGGAAGGCGGACATATCATTGTGAAAGCGGAAGCCCGTGAAAAAAATTGTCTGATTTCCGTGAAAGACGACGGGATCGGCATGTCGGCCGGAAAGCAGGAATCGATTTTTTCACTGAATGTGGAATCGACATTCGGGACCAACAATGAAAGGGGCGTTGGCCTGGGCCTGATGCTCTGTATGGAGTTCATCAAGGCCCAGAACGGCAGAATCTGGCTGGAAAGCACCCCGGGGCAAGGCACGTGCTTCTACATTTCCATCCCGATATTTGATAAAGACAACATTCACCAGACCGATTTACGGTGATCACCCGCAACCCGGTACATCGGCCAAGTTGTAATAAATCCGTAAACCCCGCTCCTTCCCTATCCTGACATCCTCGTCCGCTCCCTTTGATTCGCCTTCCAGCCTGAGAATCGCATCGCATTTGGACAAAAGGCGACCGGCTACCGGGTATAAAATTTCCTCGTAAGGCCCGTCGCCAGGCACTTTGGAACCGGCTAGTTTGAGCAGTGGCAATGCAACCCACTCCCCGATCACCGGCAAATGTCCGGCGCGGAACAATCGCAAGGTCACCGATTCGAGTTTGTCGAGGTTTTTACGCATTAAAACAGGGTCGTCGTTGGTACCCGACCGGTACGGTCCGGCGACGAGAATCATCATTCCGTTCATGGCTTGAAATCGTGATTTGTTTTTATTAAAAATGATCAAGTACTACTTTTGGCTAGCACAAATCAGTCATGACTAACACATCCAATCAATATTAATCACAAACAATTATTTTTGATCAAAATTAATCAAATATAATGAACTTCCAAGAGAGAAAGAGGAAAATTCTGGCAGCGCTCGACGAGAGAGAAAGCCTGAGCGTTTTCGAACTGGCGGAAATACTGGAAACCTCGCCCGCCACCATCCGTCGGGACTTGGGCGACATTGCCGGAGAAGGGCTGCTTATACGCACGCACGGAGGCGCGATGAAAATGGAAAGCCCTGTGCTCACCGGCTTTTTGGAGAAAGCGGGCGTGAATAGTCCCTCGAAGGAACTGATCGCCGCGAGGGCGGCCGACTATGTGCACGACGGAGATATTATCTTCCTCGATTGCGGCAGTACAGTGTTCGGGATGTGCCGTTTCCTGAAAAAGAAAAATATCCGCGTCATTACCAACTCGCTACCCGTTCTGGCCGAACTGATCGACGTACCTTCGATCCAGATCAACCTGATCGGCGGGGAATTGAACAAAGCCCGAAAAGCGGTGCACGGCGACAAGGCTGTCCAGCATATCAATGGTTACCATGCGCATAAAGCATTCATCGGAGTCGACGGGCTTTCGGCCGGGAACGGCCTCACCGCGCACAGCGAACACGAGTCGGGCATTACCAGTGCATTTATACGCAATGCGGCGCAAGTGCTGCTGTTATGCGACGCTACCAAGATCGGGAAAGACAGCTATGTAAAGTTCGCCGACCTTTCGGCCATTCACACGCTGATTACCGACTCCGACGACGCAAGGGTTGAAGCCTTGCGTGCGAAAGGACTGCATGTAGTAATCGCGGGGTGATCAGACGAGCACCGGCTCCGCCGTCGGTAACGAGGATCTGGCCTGTAACGAAAGGCTGTTTCATCAGGTAAAGGTACGTTTGCGCAAGCTGCCCGGCTTCGCCCACATGGCGCACAGGCAATGTGCCGGCAATCTGGTCGTAAAATGCATCGCGTTCCGTTTCCTCCATGGCCGACCAAAGGCTCGTGCGGACTACGCCCGGAGAAACGAGGTTAACACGTACGGGCGCCAGTTCCACTGCCATAGCCCTCGTAAAGCCCTCCATAGCCGCACAAATACTGGCACCAACGGACCAGCCCGCGTTCGGACGTGCGCTCGCGATCCCGCCCGTGAGCACGATCGAGCCACCCGCATTCACCCGTGGCGCGGCGTACTTAACCGCCGTGAATGCCCCCCAGTAACGCAAGTTGAAAAAAGCACGGGCCTTCCCAACCTCGGTTTCGGCGATGCTTCCAAGCAGCAGATTTTCCCCTGCCGTGAAAACGAGGTGATCGAATGTGCCGATTTCTTCAAACAGCCGCTTGACCGACGCCTCGTCGGAAAGATCGGCCTGCATTCCAAAACCGTTGCCCTGTAATTCCAATACGGCATTCTGCACCCGCGCCGCGTTGCTCGATACCACGATCACGTGCGCACCTTCCGCCGCTGCCGCTTTGGCGGTGGCCAGCCCCAGTCCCGAGCTACCGCCGAGGATCACTACTTTTTTGCTTTCGAGAGAGAAATTCGAATTTAACGTATCCATTGTTCTGAATGTTTTGACCCTGCAAACTTCGCCTGTGGGTTGCCCAAAACACTTAACAAATGGTAAAAACGCACTCAGCGCAGATTTTTCCGTATCCGGCTGAGCGATTGCGGGGTAATGCCCAGGTAAGAAGCCACATCCGAAAGCGGCACACGCGTGGCAATGTCCGACTGGCGGATCAGAAACTGCTGGTACCGTGCAGCCGAATCCTGTCCCAGATATGCATTCCGGATCTGTATCTTTTCCAGCAAAGTCTGGTTGGTAATGGTCTCGATCATCGCCTTCAGATATGGCATGCGGACGTAGAGTGAAAACAGATCGGCTTTCGTAATACTCAAAACTTGCGTATGACAAGCCGCGCAGATACTTTCATGTGCGGTTACATGGTTATTGAAGCTGTTTAAAATAGTACAGAACTGGTTTTCCTTCAAAAAGTAATGCGTTACCTCATTGCCCTTCTCGTTGGTAACCATAATGCGCAGCACGCCATTCAATACAAAAAACATTTCCTGGCATACCCCTCCGCCTTTGAACAACACGTCCCCTTCCCTGAAATCGCGCAGTCGGAATGCATTCAGGATCGTTTCCTGGTCATCCGGCGGAATCGCTTTGGTCAGCTGGAGAAACGCAATCAGTCGCTGGGGCATGATTTTACTTTTTGAAATACCATTCAAATATAACCCAATAACAAATAAAAGCCCCGTGCTTTTTTAAGGCACAGGGCTTTGTAATAGTCGGTTCAGTTTTAATAACCTTCGTTCTGATACATCTTCTCCGGGTTCAGCTTTGTTTCGTCGAACGGGATGGGATAGTACCGGTCCTTCTTACCGAAGTTGCTGAGCTTCGCGATACCGAAGTTCTCCTGTTTCTTGCTTTTGAAGTAAGCCACCAGTTCGTCGGTAGTGAAAAAGCGCAGCAAATCGAACCAGCGGTGGTTTTCGAATGCAAGTTCCACCCGGCGCTCGTGCAGGATGGCGAGTTTCAATGTGGGATAATTAGCTGCGTAAGCGGCATTGGCTTTGGAAACAGCGTATTTGGGCAAACCTGCACGCTCGCGCACCTGATCCAGGAAGCCGATAGCGGCCGTCTCGTCGCCCAGCTGCATGTTCACTTCCGCGAGCATCAGGATCACGTCGGCATAGCGGATCAGTATCCAGTCGTTGCCGCCGTAGCCATTGGTAGTCGCGGCAGCGCTGGCATCGCGGTATTTGGTGATAAAATAATCCTTCACGATGGGATCGTTGGCATATTTGATGGAGAATTCCTTCCGTACATCCCCTTCTTCATAATCCTGCACGAGGTCGGGCGTAACATTCCCGCCCGAGCCCGACGACGCGAACAACGAGTTGATCGTTTCGCCTTTGGCCTGATTGTTGCGGGCGATCGACGACGAAAAGTTGATGTCGCCCTGCTTGTTCACTACCTGGAATATGATTTCGCCGTTCGTCGACTTTTTGTTCACATCGAACACATCCGCGTAAGGAATTTCCTTCAATGTGCCGAACGGGCGCAGGTTGTACGACGCCATGAGGTATTTCTTCGCCTCGTTCAGGTTGGCGGTGCGGTTAGCAGGGTCCAGAGTGCCCGCCATAGTCAGGTAAACCTGCCCCAGCAATGCGTTGGCGGCATTTTTGGTAACCTTTCCCTTGGTGTTGGCTGTCTGGTTGTCCGGTAATGTGGAAGCCAATGCATCTTTCAAATCCTGCACGATCTGCGCATAAACCACGTCCTGCTTCTCGCGGTACGTCGCCGCGGTTACTTCGTCGGTGCTGAGGAGTTCCTTCGTTACCAGAGGCACATCGCCCCATTTGCGCACGAGGTGAAAGTAGGTCAGTGCCCGGATAAACTTCGCCTCGGCCTTGTATTGCTCTTTCAGGTTATTGTCCGAAAAAGTCACGCGTTCGACGCCTGCAAGCACCTGGTTGCAGCGGGTTACCATCTGGTAGAGCGTCAGCCAGTGCGTTTTCAGGTAGGTATTGCTTGGAAGGAGCGAAAAATCGTTGAACTGGAACGGCTCGCCGGCATTCGACTGGTTGTCGTTCCGGCCGGTATTGTCCGAACGTTCTTCGCTGTACAAGCCGCTGTTCTCGCCGATGCCGTTACCGTCGCGGAGCGAATGATAAATGCCGTTTACGGCCAAAGCAACGTCGTCGGGCGTGCGGTAAAATGTCGGGGCCGACACCGCGTTGGGGTTTTCCTGGTCGAGAAAGTCGTTGGAACAGCCTGCCAGCGCCACGAGCCCGAAGGCTGAAAATAGGGTATTGAAAATATATTTACGCTTGATCATCTCTCTGCTGCTTAAAATGTAATACGGGCACCGATGTTATAGGCACGCACGAGCGGATATTTTCCGTAATCGACGCCCGGTGTAAGGTTAGCGCCGTTGTTGTAATCCACTTCGGGGTTGTAACCCAGGTATTTGGTTAAAGTGAAAGCATTGTCCACGCCCACATACACACGCAACGCGCTGATGGCGTTGTTGGTAAGGTTGCCGATGCCGGTCATGTTATAACCGAGCGTCAGGTTCGTGCATCTCAGGAATGAGCCGTCCTGCAAGTAGAAGGTCGACAAGCGCGTGCTGTTGCTTTGCGTTCCCCCGCGCGATGCACGGTACACGTGGCCGTCGCCTGGTTGCGATTCCGAGCGGTAACGGTTCACCACTTTTTTGTACTGGTTACCCGAGCCTTCCATGTTATACAGGTAGTAGTCCTGGCCGTCGAGCACCTTGTTGCCATAGCTTCCGTTGAACGAAGAGCTCAAATCGAAGTTCTTGTAGCTCGCGGTGATTACGAAGCCGTAAGTGAATTTCGCGTGCGGCGAGCCGATCACCCGCTTGTCGGCGTCGTTGACCACGCCATCGTTATTCACGTCTTCAAAATACAGATCGCCCGGGCGGAGCGGATTCGTGGAAGCCGTCGAACGGGCAGGCCCTTTGATCTGATAGCCGGCAGGAAACGACTGTGTGGAAGCATTATAAACCGCATTATCCGCCGCCAGGTTTTCCATATCCGACTCGCGCACCATTCCCTTCACTTTGAACCCGTAAAACATACCGATCGGCTGGCCTTCCTGCGTAATATGCGTGAGGTACGAGCGCTCCGCACCACTGGTAATAATCGTGCTCGCGCCACCCATGTCGAGCACCTTGTTGCGGTTCACGGAAATATTGCCCGCTATATTCAGGTCGAAATCCTGTGTCGAAATCACGCGGGCATCCACTTGCAGGTCGATTCCCTTGTTCTGCACCTTCGAATTTCTGAGGTTTGTCAAAATCGTCGAAGCACCCGAGATCGCCGACAACGGCTGATTAAACAACAGGTTGAAAGAGCGGCTGATATAATAGTTCGCCATGATCGACAGCCGGTCGTTGAACAAACCGAGATCGGCGCCGAAGTTGTATTGGGAAGTCGACTCCCAGCCCAGGTTCAGATCTTTGATACCCGTTGCCCACATGGCGGTGTTTACCGAACCAGTTCCAAAGACCACCCCACCCGGTGTCGCCATGGTTTGCAGGAAGTTGTAATCCCCGATGTTGTTGTTGCCGCTCAATCCCCAGCTTGCACGCAATTTCAGTGTCGACTTGTCACCCAACGCATCCTTGTAGAACGGCTCGCTTGAAATGTTCCAGCCGGCGGATACCGACGGGAAGTTACCCCAGCGATTGTTCGGTCCGAAGCGCGAGGAGCCGTCGGTCCGGAATGTGGCGGTGAGGTAGTATTTGCCGTCGTAGTTATAAGCCGCACGGGCCAGGTAAGAAAGCAATGTCCAGTTCACCTTGCCCGTAGCGCTGTTCATCGAAAAATTCGACGCGTCGGCGCCCTTCCCGGTGATTTCCTCGATGCGGTCGTTCGAAAAGCCGCGTGCCGTCACGGCGATCACGTCTTTGTTGTTTTCCTGCGCAGTGTAACCGATCAATCCGTCGATGCTGTGTTTGCCAAGCTGTTTTTTGTAGTTCAATGTAAACTCGGCCAGCTTGTCCATTTGCTGGGTAGTCTGGGCTACTGCGTTGGCCGCCGCTATCGCTTGCGGCGATCCCGGCGGGTTGGCGCCGCTGCTCAGGCTGGTCGGCGAATAATACTCGTATTTTTCGCCGTATGTCTGCAATCCGAGGTTAACCTTGAAGTTCAGGTCGGGAATGATCTCGTAGGTAGCAAACCCGCTGAACGTCCCGCGTTGTCCCTTACGGTTGATATGCGTTTCGGTCGCAAGCGCCACCGGGTTTTCGATCGACTGATAGCCGTAAGCCGAACTCAATGCGGCCGCTTCGTTTTTCGCGAGCGTCCCGTCCTCATTATACGCCTTGAAAATCGGCATGTAAATCAATGCACCGAGAATAGGGCCCTGGTTGAAACGGCCTTCCTGCACCTCGCGGTTGCTATTGTAGGTAAATGCGAGGTTTGCCCCTACTTTCAGTTTCTTGTTAACATCGGCGTCCAGGTTTGTCCGGAAATTGGTCCGGTGTTGTCCGGTGCTCAGGATTATCCCCTGCTGATTGAGCTGCCCGCCGCTGATTGCGTAGCGCAAACCATTCTTGCCGCCCGAAAACGAAATATTATGGCGGTGTACCGGCGCATTCCGGTAAAGCTCGTCCTGCCAGTCGGTATTGTATTTGGGGGTGATTAGTTTCTGGTTCGCGAAATCGTAGAGATCCGTGGGAATACTGACGGAGCCGGCATTTCCTACGTTTTTGATACGGGTCGCGTTGTCGTCGGAATACATGCCGTCGTTCCACGCTTTTCCTGCATTCACCATCAAATCGCGGTAGCTTGCATTGCGACCGTCGATCACTAGCTGACCGAATTCAGAGGCGTTCAGCAAATCTACTTTTTTATTTAGCTGGTGCACACCGAACTGGTATTCATATTCCAGCCGGCCTTTGCCTTCCCTACCTCTCTTGGTGGTGATCAGCACCACACCGCCTGCCGCACGCGAACCGTAAATGGCAGCCGAGGCCGCATCTTTGAGAATGTCGATCGATTCGATATCGTTCGGGTTGATGAAAACGTCGTTACCGGCCGGATAACCGTCGATCACATACAACGGGTCCGAACTTGCGTTAACCGAGCCTACGCCACGCACGCGGATCTTCGTGCCTACATAGGGCGCGCCGCTCACCTGCGAGATCTGCACCCCGGCCACTTTACCTACCAATGCCTGTCCGACAGTCGGGGTGGTCAGGTTCAGTTCTTTCGCTTTCACGCTGGAAATAGCGCCGGTAAGGTCGCTTTTGCGCATGGTCGAATATCCTACTGCCACAAATTCATTGAGCATCATCGCATCCTGCTTCAGCGTAACGGACAGCGGCCCGTTACCCGAAACGGTCACCTCCTGGGCGATGAAGCCCAAAAATGAGAATACGAGCGTCGAACCGGGCGCGGTTTCGAGCGAGAACGTACCCGCAGCGTCCGTAATGGTACCTCTGTTGGTACCTTTTTCTAAAACCGTCACACCCAGCAACGGCTGGCCGGTTTCGTCCACCACTTTACCCGTCACTGTCCACGCGCGGGTCGGCCTTTCCATCATCATCCGGCCTTTTTTACCGGAAGCCACTGCATGCCTGCCCGGACTGAAAACCAGGATACCTGTCATTACCAACGGAACAATTGGCAGTATCAGTTTCTTCATAATAGTTTTAAAAAATTTAACAAAAACAAGAAAACACACAGCGACTCATTTGCAAGCCATTATACTTTGTGTTGAAAAATCGACCGCAAAAGTATTTTTAGACTATTAAGTGAATCGAATGTGGTTGTTATGAAAATGTAAAATTTTCAGGAACTATAAAGAAACCGGCTACCAGGAGACCGACACCTGATGAACGTTGTTGCGACGGGAAGAAGTAACGGCAATGCCCCGCGAAGAGGAGCCGGTGAATGTGAAACCTTCCAGCTCGTCGGCTTTATCGATATCCACCGAATTCAGCACTACCTGCTCACCTTTTTCGAGTGACTTTTTGAGATCGACGAATGTAAAACGCCATTTCCGCCCTTCTATCTGGTTCTGGATCAGCACCAGAATGCCTTTTTCCGCTACCCAATGCAGATTCTGCACCCACGGCCCGCAGGAAAACTTCTTGATCAGCACGCCCGGTGCGCTGGCTCTGTCCGCTTTCTCCAGAACCGCGGGGTCGTATAACCGCACCTCGTTACGCTTGTCGCCGTAGTCGGCCGTGGCTACATACCATTTGCCATTGAACTCCACATATTCCGGCCGTGTCCCCTGAATACAGGCGTCGTCTTCGATTGTTCGGATCAGGTTTCCGTCGAGCCTGCCGGTTTTCAGCATTCCCTTCCAGTCGACCCGGTAGATCACAGCCTTCCACAATGTTCCCCCGGCATTCAGCCGGATGCTGTTACCGATGAAAACCGGCAATTTACCGTGCTTCGCAATGCCTGTCGGGTGATTGATGATATCCTTGCCGTCCACCGTCAACCGGATTTCTTTGCCGGTATAATGCAGCGAGTCGCCCGATCGGGTGAATTCCCGTACCATTCCCACTTCCCTGTCGCCGTACAAATACACTTTGCCGTCTATGAAAGATGCCCCCTGGCAAGCGCCGAGCGAATCGATGGTGTGAGAGGAAACAAGCGAAACACCGGGCTTGTCAGGAACGATGAATGCAGGAATGACTGCTACCACCAATAGTTTTAATACACTCATAATCATGTTGTAACAAAAAGAAAGGGTGCAGGGTTATGTCCCGCACCCGACTGGAAATTCGCTTTATTTACCAGAGTGGTTGTTTCAACTTCACGAAATAGATGGCATTGCGGTCCACCAGCCCGGTGCCTTGCAGGATTTTCTGCGTATAAACTCCACCTGAACCTACCACGCCGAAATCGTCGTCGTTCGAAATGGCGATCGTTGTGGAATTGATGATTGCGATGCCTTCCGCTTTATCGTGCGGGTAAAGCGTGGGAATATCCGTCATCAGATCGGCTACGAGCGTTTTCGTTACAGGTTTGATGCCGTTCGCGAGCAGGTTAGCCTCCGTTTTCAGCTGCTCCACCGTGAGGCCCCCGAACAGCTTGCCGTTCGCACCGTTGGCAGGGTCCGAGACATCCGTAGCGTTGGCGAGATCGATTTTGTATACTTTTTTGATCACCGTGCCACGGTTGGCGTTCGTCGCGTATTCGCCATCGCGTTCGAGCACCAGGAACGACGTATTGTCGATCGCCACAATCTCGCTGTTGGCCTGCAAATTGGCACGGTCTATCAGGTACGCATATTCCCTGCTCGTTCCCGTGGCAATGTCGAACGCAAGGATACGCGTTACCAGCGAACCGGAAACCTGCGCCGCGGAAGGATTGTAAAGCGGAAATTGCATGATGCCTACCAGCGTTTGGCCGTCCGGCGTGATGGTAAGCCCCTCCATTCCCCTGTTTGGGCGTCTTTTAGCAAAAACCAGTGGAATTGTACGGCCACCCGCCCCGTTTCCGAAAGGATTGATCCGCTCGATCGTCTTGCCATTCGCATCGAAATGAACGATATGCGGGCCATACTCGTCGCTTACCCAGAATGTACCATCCTTCGCAAGCGCTAATCCCTCGGAATCCAGGCCGTCAACGCTGTTAGGCAGGGTATTGTTGTTCACATCCAGGGCCAGTTCGCCACTGTAACCGAAGCCCGGAGGATTGGGCAGCCCGTTCAGTTTCGCACCGTTTTCGTTTTTCAGTTCAATGATTTTTTCCAGAACAAGTTTGTCGCCGACGAGCCTGAACCTGCCGATTTGCGGTGCGAAGTCCGGATCGGCGAAAACTTTGGAATCGGCCACGGTGCCGTCGATATTCGACCCGCGATCGGTAAGCAGATAAAAGACCATATGGTCGTTCGGGTCCTGCACGACGGCCGAGCCGAAACCGCCATTGTAGACTTTCACATTACCAACTTCCGTGATGACCGCGGGATTCTGTGCTTCGGCCCGGCCGGGATAACTTTCGGAAGGAACATGGTGGTCGGTGCAGCTATTTAACAGTGCCACGGCAGCGGCTGCCGAGCAAAAGGAGCGTAAAAAAGGGTTCATCAGTATTCAGGTTAATTTGCGTAAAACTACACCTGCTGATTTTACCCGAAAGTTAATTTACATCCTCCCGGATCAAGAAATCGTTAAGGCTTACTTTTTGCGTTTTCCCCTGAATCCCGGTGGCTGGATATAAAACTCGACCGTAGCGGCGAGCCCTGAAGTCCGCACAGGCACCGCGTCATGTACCATTTTATTGGAAAGATTCTTACGGTAACCACCGAACACCTCCACTCCCCCCGAAATTCCCGAACCTGCGGTTATAGGAAATACCCATGTCGACGTCGATCCGCCGGCAAACATCGGGTGTGCCTTCGGCTACACGGTTAAGGTAATACGTCCGCGTAACGGCCTCCGCTTTGAAATACAGCAGGTCGTTGGGCGAAAGATTATGCCGCCAGGCCATCTTCTTGGGCAGCATAATTTCGACGCCCTCTCTTTCGGAGAGGTTGTAATTGAAGAGGAATACCGGAAGGAAGGTCAGCTTGTAGCTTTTATTGAAAATAATCCCCGCCCCGATTTCCTTGTTGGGTCCCGTTCTTTTCAGGTACGAAGCGGAAACTGTGTAGTTCAGCGGGATTTCCTTCGCCGAGAGCATGGCGAAATTACCTGTCTTGTTGATGTGCGAAGTCACAAGGAGCCAGGAAGTACTATCGAGCCGTACGAACGAATTCAGGTCGAGCCCGAATGTGCGGAGGTTCCAGCCTTCGAATTTTTTGGCCGGGTTTTCTCCGCTGCTTTTAAATTCCAGCTGCTCGGTACGGTAATTCGGGCCGAGTACGATGCCTACATGCTTTTTGTGCAGTAATGGAAGCCACGCGCGCACGTACATTTCCTCGTTCGTAAACGTCTTCGTGCCGCCGTTCGCAAAACGGTATACTTTTCCGGGCGCATGCGTTGTCCGGAAAGTGATCCACTTCGAAGGGGCGGAGCCTGGTAACCCGGGCTTCTGGGCACAACAAACCATGGTCATACCCCATAAGGATAAGAAAACTGCCAACGCCTCCGGCTTCCGAAATTGCATACTTTGCCTGTAAAAAATTGAAATCGTTCTGATCTGCAACAAAATATTCTAATCCACAATAAAATACTCGCTATGAGCCCGTAACGCTGCGGCATGTCCATTAAGTTCCGGACGTCACCCCGGGCCGGAACGCGGCAGAGCTATACGTCGGGTCGCTATGGATTAATAAACGTTTTCGTCGCCATTTTCGGATAACGGGCAGGATTTTTCTTCGGCGTTTCGCTCGCGAAAAAGACAGCATGGTCCCGAAACCCCTAAACGGCCCTTTAAAACAGGTTACCCGTGCCGTATTCACCGCACCGGGTAAGTCGCTCGATTGGCGCAATTATTCTCCCAGGAAATTGTTCGCTTCCTTCACGAACTCCTCAGCATACTGGCAAAATGCGGCATGTCCGGCATCCGGATACACGACCAGCCGCGCATTAGGAATGCTATGCGACGCGTTGACCGCATTGGCCACCGGAACCGGCACATCGTTTTTCCCCTGTACAAGGAGTACCGGCTGCGGAATGGTTTTCAGTTCGTTCAACGCATCAGGGTATGGTTTGGCCCAGGCCAGTACAGCTGCGAGCTGGGCGCCGGCCGCTTGTTGGTTCAGGGGCTTGTCGCGGTCGGTTTTACGTCTCTGGATACGTTCGTAAGATGCTTTCCCTGCGCGCAGACTTGCTTCCGATCGGGTGAAGCCAAATGTCAGGAAGGTCTCTTCCGGCGTCAGATTAGCCGTCGAAGCGATGATTTTGGGTAAATCCGAAAGCCCTTCGCTGCCTTTCGGTCCGGTCCCGGTAAGAATCACCTTGTTCACCAGTCCGGGTTCGGTCAGCAGAATTTGCTGGGTTATGAAACCTCCCATCGAAAAACCCATCAGGTTAACCTTCGCGAAACCCATTGCCCTGATAAATGCGACGGCATCTTCGGCCATTCCGGCGATCGTCGCAGGCGCCTCGCCGGTGGAGCCGCCTACCCCCTTGTTGTCGAACAGGATCACCCTGTGCTTTTGCGCGAGGCCATTGGTAATGGCTGCGTCCCAGTCGTCCATCGAGCTGCCGAGCGATGCCAGTAAAACCAGTGGAATACCCGGCTGATCGCCCAGCACGCGGTAGGCAAACCGGGCGGCCGGATCAGGCATATCGGCACCCGATCCGGACATTATAGAAGCTCAATCATGAAAAGTAATGTATCGAAGCGGCACATTCCTCATTTACCGGGCCGTGTAAGGACCGTGCACGGATTTGACCTTCAATTGCTCGTCACGGTCGTCCAATACGAGGACCTGGTAAGTGCTCCCGCCATTGGCTACCCGGATTACCACATGGCCGCTATCGCTTTTCAGGCGGTTGAGCATTTCACCGATCACCAGCTTATTGGCTTCGAGCATGCCGGTGGCAAACACATCGCGATCGCCCTGGTAAATGCGCTGCGAATAAATACGGTCGAGAACATCGTGACCGGGATGGTCCGACGACCAGACGGGGATCACCAGCACGCGCGGCCGCAGCGCGGCAAGCAGGAATTCGTTCTGCGAATCGCGGTTGCCGTGATGATCGAGAATATGGGCATCCACCGGGCCTACGGCCTTCGCCACAGGGGTTTCGACATCGTGCCAGGCCGGTACGCCCGGCTGCACGACGCCCGGCGTGTCGCCTCCCGTAAAGTAATCGAATTTACCGTAGCTCACACGCGTAGCGATGCTACACATGTTTTCGCTCGGGAATTGCTCCGGTTTCAGGTCTTTGAGTTCGGGAAAGTGCTTGCGGGTCACGCTGCCTACGCCCGTCCATATCTCGCCGTTCGCGGAAATATTCCGGATTTCGAACAAGTCCTTGTATTTCTGCGGGTTATGCAGCAATACAATCTGGTCGTTGCGACCGGCGACGCTGGCCTCTATGCGTAATCCTTTGTTTTTTACCTGCCAGTCGAGAAAACTGCGGTAATTAAGCATCATACTATCCCTGGCGGGTCGCGGATAGGCGTAATCGGGCCACCCGCGATCGATGATTTTCCTGACCGGCACAAACTCGGCCACTTCGGTAATGCCCGCAAGCAGGTAATTGCCCTGCCCCGACCTCTTCGAAACCGAAGCAGGCGTTCCCATATGATCGTCGTGAAAATGGGTGATCAGCGCGTAGTCGACAACCGACGTTTTGGCTACGTTACGGATATACCGGGCGATCCATTCACCCGGCTGGCGCTCCCCTCCCGGTCGCGCGCTGGTGTTACGCGGGCTCCTCGTGCGCGCGTCCGTCGGGTCGAGCGCACCCGCATCCACGAGCAGCGTGGTGCCATCCGGCAGGATAAGAAATGTGGCATTGCCCATTCCCGTATTGATATGATGGATATCGAGGTTCCCTTCCTGCCAGGCGGGCAATGGCTGGCCCACAGCCTGGGCGTTCGCACAACGGACGTTCAGGCCCAGGCAAACCGCCAGCAGGCCTGCTTTAAAAATAGTGGTGTATTTCATGTATCAATGCGAAAAGGGTTAATCCTGCGCTTCCAGCGCATGCAATTTATCAAACTCCCGGATTGTCTTCCGGATATGCTTCCGGTGTGCGCCGCTGTACTGGATCTGCAACTCCCGGGCCTTCGCCGGATCGAGGCTTTTCAGTTTCCAGTATTTAGGGTGCGCCAATCCGATAGGCGGCTTAAACTCCTCATCCTTAGGGTCTTTTATCAGAACATCTACCTGAATGCTTACTTTGGAGAGATCGTCGGCCAATACGCCCTCGACCATTACTTTCACGGCTCTTCCCGTTTCCAGAACAAATATTTTTTCGTGTGTCATCTCACATCCTGTATCTTAATTCGGCGGCAAAGGTAAGGAGCCAAATTCAGATACAGGATGCTTTAACAATATCTTAATTTTCAGTGCACGTCCCACCAGTTCTTCACGGCCTGGGTATCGCCGCCTATCCGCTTGGCCGCACTTTCGCTGTTTTGCGCATTGCTGGTGCGGGTGTTGCTGGGGTATTTCAACCGTTTGGGCACGTCGGTCACGTCCGGGTCCAGGCTGCCTGACACCGGCGGGATGAACAGGACGCCGCCATCGGGCTTTTCAGGGTCGAGGCGCAACCGTTCGAGCCATGATTGCAGCCCCTGCATGTACATCGCGATCCATTTTTGCGTCCCGATCACATTCTTCCAGTTTCCTGCCTTGTAGGGAACGCCTTTCAAATAAGTTTCAACCGCTTTTGCATCCGTAATGCCCCACTGTGCCATCGAGGCCGTTACCGCTTCGTTGTACAACGTTTCAGGAGATGTATTTCCGACGTTCATACCGCGGGCGGCGGCTTCGGCTCTGATGAAGGCGATCTCGGCGAAAGTGATCACATATCCCTTTGCCGAACCGCTGTATGCGATTACACCGGGCTTCGAAAGTCCGATCATCGTAGGCGAGTTGGCTTCCGTGCCGTACACCTTGCCGATATATTTGCCATTGGTTTCGTCCGGACGTGCAAAAACCGGCAGCCGCGGGTCATTCACCGATTGCAGGTAATCCACCAGCGTGGAAGTCACGGCAAATTCGACAAGCGGCCTTTCCACGTCGTTGTAGGGAAAACGGTTGGTAGTCGTAGCCACATTATAAGGAAAATAAACGTCCTGAGCGGTGCTGGTCAATGTATTTTTAACAGCCTCCTCGATTACCGCCTTGGCTTCTGCAGGTTGCGCATCCACCATCCGCATGGCAATGCGCAGGCGCAACGCATTCGCGATTCTGATCCATTGCTGCACATCGCCTTTGGCAATAATGTCACCACGGATTACACCGGCCGAGGTTCCCGAAAGCACATCGATTTGCTTTTTTAAAGAGCTCAGCAAAGCCGCATACACGTCCTTGCCCTGATCGAAAACAGGCTGCGGAATGTCTTCGCTCTGCAATGCCTGCGTGTAGGGAATGTCGATGTAAACGTCGGTGAGCACATGAAAAATCCATGCTTTCAGGATTTCCGCCACGGCCAGGGTGTGTTCGCTTTTTTCGGCCGGATGTCGGTCGTAATAGTTACCGATTTCTTTCAAATCCATCAATGGCCCCGCGTACAGGCCGGCCCACAGACCGTCGTTGGTGAACAGGTAGCGGCCGTCGGAGGTCTTGTCGGTGCCCATCCAGTACTGCGAAAGTTCCATGCCGATCCGTCCGTTGAAATAGGAATCGTACATCAGGTCGCAGGCGCGTTTTTCGGCATTGGAAAGCAGGAACTCGGGCTGGGTTTCGCTCGACCGCGCCGGGTCGGTGTTCAGGGATTCGAAATTGTCGCATCCGGTGAAGGTCGCCAGGAATACGATCAGAAATAATATCTTGATTTTCATATCATTCGATTTAAGCCGGATCAGAAAGTTACATTCAGGTTCACGCCGTAGCTGCGGGTCGGCGGCAGCGCGCCTCCCTCGAAGCCGATCTGGTTGCTGATGGAATTGGTAATGTTGGCCGGGTCGACATTCGGTGCATTACTTTTGATCAGCCAGAGATTCCTTCCGGTAAGTGTTACGCGCAAGGCCTGCATCCGTATCTTGTGTGCCCAGGCATCGGGCAGGTACCAGCCCAGCCGCACTTCGCGGAGGTAAATGTAGCTGCCGTCGTAAAGATTCGCCTTGCTGATCCGGTTACCGCCGTCCGCATTGAAATGTGTCCTGGCCGGGACCACGATGTCATTCGGCGAACCATCGGCCTTCACACCCGGGTTGACTACGCCGTTTTCACGGATGCCGTTTTCGGCCGTCTCCGCCAGCATACCCGATTTGTTTCCGTACAAATTGGTATACGAAAAGAAATCACCACCTTTTTGAAAATCCACAAGGGCCGAGAGGTAAAAATTCTTGTAGCTCAGCATATTCGACAAACCTCCGATAAAATCCGGGTTCGCGTCGCCGATGATCACCGGCGTTGCCGTCACGTTATACGTTCCGTTGTCTGCCACCGTCTTGTTTCCTTTCGAATCGTACACGTAATCCGTCCCGAGCATGGTGCCGAGCGACATTCCTTTCTGCGCTACCATCGAAACCTTGTTCGTGCGGCGCTCCGTACCGATGATAAAGCGCTCGATGCCCTGGATATTGTCGCTGGTGCTGTTCAGGTCGAGAACGGTGTTTTTGTTTTTCGAAAAATTGAGATTAATACGCCAACTGAAATTGGTCGTCATCACAGGCGTCGCCGATAGCGTCAGCTCGATGCCCTTGTTCTGCACGGTTCCGCCATTTACTACTTTGGTCGTAAAGCCGCTTTCCGAAGGGATCTGCACATTCCATATCTGGTTCCGGGTTTTACGGTTGTAGTAGGTAAAATTGGCGCCCAGACGATCGTTAAAGAACCTGAAATCGACGCCCGCCTCGGTTTCGGAAGAAAGTTCCGGCTTCAATCGGCTGTTGAAGAGCTTGTCGGAAGTACTTTGCAGCGGATAGGTATCAAATGGCGCTACGTAATCGTAATACCTTGATACCGAGTACGGATCGGCATCGTTACCCACACGTGCATACGAAAGGCGCGCCTTTCCGAGCGTAAGCCATTTGGCACCGGCTATCAGGTCGGAAAAAATAAACGAACCGGACACCGACGGGTAGAAATACGAAAAGTTTCCGGTTTGTTTCAGCGTCGACGCCCAGTCGTTACGGCCCGTGGCGGTGAGGTACAGCAGTTTGTTATACCCCAGTGTCACCGAGCCAAACAGCGAATTGATCTGCTTGTTACCATAAGCATTCGAAACGGTAGCCGGCGTTACAGAGTTTTGCAACACATACACGTTCGGGTTCTGCAAGCCGCCATTGGTATTGCCTGCATCGGTACTCGATTTGATGCGCAATATATTCCCGCCAGCCACAGCTTCCAGCGTCAGTTTCGAATCGGCAAATGCTTTGTTGATATTCAGCGTTCCCTGGTAGTTGTTCTCGTTGTTGACCACCACACGTCTGGCATAGGAGCCTACAAAAAAGCCTTTCGCGCTCCTGACCTCGTCGAGATGGTTGAGATAATCCGAAAACACGCGTACATCGGCGGAAAGCCAGTCGGTGATTTTATAGGTAAGCCCGGCGTTTCCGAAATAGCGGTTATTCTGGTCGGTATTGTAGTTTTCGTACTGGTTCCAGTACGGATTTTGGGTAAATGCCGGTTTCTGGATATTCCATGCGGTCCGGTTCCACGATTGCTCCGTGCCGTCGGCGTATTTATAGTTCCGCAGGTAGGCGTCGTCGATCTGCCGTTGACCGAACATCACGTAAAACAGCATCGGGTTGTTGCCGAAAAAACCGGTTCCCGGTCGTCCTTTGGAATGGTCGTTGATATAATTGATTCCTCCGCTGAATGTGAATTTCTCGGTGAACTTATATACTGTGTTCAGGCTGATGAAAAACCGGCTCAGGTTGCTGCCGGGGTAAATGAAGTTTTGCTTGGTCTGGCCGATCGAAAAACGGATGGACCCGTTGTCGCCGCTGCTGGCTACCGACAGGTTGTTGGAGAACGTCACGCCGGTCTTGAAAAACTCCTTCGCATTGTCGGGATGCGGGCTCCACGGAGCGGTCTTGCCGAAATTCGGGTTGTTGCGGTCCTGGTCCCACGACCAGTAGTGCCGCACCAATTGCCCCTCCATCTTCGGGCCCCACGATTCGTCGGTACCATAGTCGGGAATGAGGTCGTAGCGCCCCTTGCCGTCGCCGTCGTCGTAAGTGCCGCCGCCCGGCAGAAAGCCGGAAGGGTTCTCATTCACATATAGTTTCGTAAACTTATCGCTCCCTCCGCCGCCATACAGATTCTGGAATTTGGGCAACAACGAAACCTGATCGGCTTGTATATTCAGGTCATAATTAAGCGAAAGCTTCCCCGACCCTTTGCCCGATTTGGTCGTGATATAAATTACCCCGTTCTGTCCCCGGCTCCCATAGAGCGCCGTTGCCGCAGCCCCTTTGAGCACCGAAATATTCTCCACGTCGTTCGGATTGATAAGTTGCGCCGGGTTACCGTAATCGTAACCGCCGCCGCCCGTGCCCTGTCCGCCCGTAACGCCGTACGAGTTCAGGTTCATATTCGCCATAGGCACGCCATCGACGATAAACAGTGCATTATTGTTCCCGGAAATGGATTTTAATCCCCTGATCGTCACACGCGACGAGCCGCCCATCGAGCCGCTGTTCCCGCCGATCTGTACCCCGGCCAGTTTGCCCTGCAATGCATTGATGTAGTTGACCTCCCGGGCTTCCTGAATTCCCCCGCCGTCGATCTGCTGAACGGCATAGCCCACATTCCGGGTGCTTTTCTGCACGCCCAGCGCCGTGACGACCACCTCACCGAGGCTTTTCACGTCCGCTTTAAGCTTAACGGTAATTTCTGTGGCCGAGGAAGACACCTGCACATCCTGGGTTACGTACCCGATGGACGAAACCGTAAGCACATGCCCGCCAGCCGGAAGTGAAATGCTGAAATTACCGTCTGCATCCGTATTGGTACCGTTATTGGTGCCCTTTACGAGTACGCTCACACCCGGGAGGCCGGCATTCGCCTCGTCCAGCACCCTGCCTCTCACCTGCCTGTCCTGTCCGGCCGCCGGGTACGCACCCAGCAACACGGCGAGTAACGCTGTTAAACAACTTCGTATTGATTGCGCCATTTTGCAAATTTTAAAGATTAAATATTCTTTAAAGGCGAAATCAGGCTACGTATACTGATGTTAACTTACCGGTGGCGGGGGAAATCGACGATTTGGCTCAAAGCGTCGACGAATCGGCAAAACATGACTGATTTTCAGGGAGAATAACATGAAAAGTGGCGCCTTCGCCATTTTCGGACGTGGCGAAAATGTGGCCGTGATGATTTTGCAGGATCTTCTTGCACATCGCCAGTCCTATGCCCGTTCCTTCGAACTCTTTCTTGCCGTGCAGCCGCTGAAAAATTTCGAAAATCTGCTCCGCATAGTTCTGATCGAAGCCTATCCCATTGTCCGACACTTGTAAGTGGTGATAGGCACAGCGGGTATCCAGCATCGGATATTTTGCCAGGGCGGCACGGTCAAGCAATCGCGCCGAAATTGTAATAACCGGGGGGGCGGTCGGTCCGGGTGAATTTCAATGCATTCGAAATCAGGTTGCCAAACAGCTGCGACATTTGCAACGGCACAGCTTCCAGCGTAGGAAGGTCGCTATATTTTACGGTGGCGTGCTTCTGCTCTATCAGCAACTCGAGGTCGTCGACGATATTGTCAATGATAGCTCCCAGATCGGTTTCCTGCACGAGATCGGTGTCCCGCGACAATTGGGAAAACGTAAGCACGTCGCGGATAAGCAGCGACATCCGGGCAGAGGCGTCCCTGATTTTGTTGAGATAATGCTGCTGTTGTCCTGTGAGAGGGCCTAATGAGGCTTCAAGCAATTGTGTGAACGTACTCACCTTCCTCACCGGCTCCTGAAGGTCGTGCGAGGCGATGTAGGCGAATTGCGCCAGTTCGGCATTCGAGCGTTGCAGATGGCGGTTCGCGGTCGCGAGTTCACGCGTGCGTTCCGCCACGATCTCCTCGGTCCGCAGGCGGGCCACTACCTGCTCGGTTACGTCGTGGCACAGGACCATCACCCCCAAAACCTGGCCGTCGCTGCCCCGGTAGGGTTGGTAAACGAGATTGAGAAAGCCGTCTTTCCTTTCTCCATTGATGTATACAAAAAAAGGATGATCGTTCAGATACATCGGCTCGCCGGTGGCCCTGACCTGCTCTATGATCTTCCTGAAATGCGGCTGAGTTTCGGGGATCACGGAAAAAAGCGCCTTACCGATCAGCTCATCGCGCTGGCGGTCGATGAGCTTCGCGTAGGCGTCGTTCACAATCTCCACGGTCATGTCCTCCCCTTTAAGTACGATTATACCCACCGGGGCGTCGGCCACCAGATTTTGAAACTGCCGTTCCGAATCTCGGAGATGGTTGATTAACAATACCTTACGCGTCGTTTCGGTACAGGTCATAAACACTCCGTTGATCACGCCGCTATCGTCGTATACCGGACTGTAACTGAACGTCCAGTAAATATCCTCGATCCTGCCGTTTCGGGAAAAAGGCACCAGTTGGTCTTCAAACCAGACCGGCTCGCCCGTGGTGATCACCTGCCTCAGCAACGGCCCGATAAATCCCCATATTTCCGGCCAGACCTCCTCGCCCCTTTTGCCCAGCGCGGGATGCTTGCCCTCCGTCCCGAGGCTCGGCCGGAATGCGTCGTTGTAGAAGCAGATAAAGTCTTCTCCCCAGAAAAGGAACATCGGGAATGCGGAATGCAGCACAATACCCAGCGTCGTCCGCAGGCTTTGCTGCCACTGGTCGGGTGGGCCGATGGCGGTTTTCGACCAGTCGAACGACCGCGTCAGAGCGCCCATTTCGCCTCCTCCCTGAATGAAATGAAATACCTGGTCGTTGGTGGGTTTCCGCAAATCCATATCTTTTGGCGAATACACGGAAGTACATTACTATAATCGAGCCAGGCTCCGGCCGATTTATTCCAATACTTCGTTCAGTATATCCACGAGGTCCTCAAACCGGCCCGGTTTCGTAAAAAAACGGCCTGCGCCAAGCTGTTTCAACTGTTCTCTGGTGGCTGTGTTGGAGGAAGTCGACAAGATGATCACGGGAATATTGCGGAGTTTTTCATCTTTTTTGATCTCCGCCAGGAACTGTTGCCCGTTCATGAGCGGCATATTGAGATCGAGGAAAATGAGGTCCGTTTTGATTTCGCCCCGGGCGATCTGGCTTAAAGCTTTCCTCGCACTGTCCGACACCGTGCATTGAACAGGCTTTCCGGTACATTCCAAAGCAGTCAGGAATATCTCCTGATCATCTTCGTCATCATCGATGAGAAGAATATTCCGATAGAACATTAACTCGTGGGGTAAAAAAATCCTTATGCAAATTATACCGCGACGGACCGTAAACCAAGTATTACTGCAATGGATTCCGAAATAGCTTAACGAATATCCTGGTAGCGGCCCTGGTTCAGGTCACCGGTTTCATAACCTTTTTTAAACCAATACATCCGCTGCTGCGAAGTACCATGCGTAAATGCATCGGGTACCACGTATCCCTGCACTTCTTTTTGCAGCTTATCGTCGCCGATCGCGTTGGCGGCAGTTAATGCCGCTTCCAGGTCACCCGGTTCAAGAATGTTGCTCATCTGGTTGGCATGATTAGCCCACACACCGGCCAGAAAGTCGGCCTGCAATTCCAATTTTACCGAAAGCTTGTTATACTCAGCCTCGCTCAGCCTGGCGCGTTGCTCCTGTACTTTCTGCGAAATGCCCATCAGGTTCTGAACATGGTGCCCTACCTCGTGCGCCACCACATATGCGACTGCGAATTCGCCCGGCGCGTTGAAACGGTCACGCAGTTCGTCGCAGAAAGAAAGATCGATATAAACCTTATGGTCGGCCGGGCAATAAAATGGCCCCATAGCCGAGGAAGCGCCTCCACAGGCACTTTGCGTGGCGTCGGTGAACATCTGCAGTACCGGCTTTTCGTATTCCGCACCGTTTTCCCGGTAAATCTGCGACCACACATCTTCCGTGCTGCCCAATACCGCCGATACAAAATCGGCCGTCTTGTCGTCGGGACGCGGTCCGGCCGGCCGGCTTTCCGCCTGTTCGGTCTGGGTGCCCTGGATATTGGATAGAATTTCCTGCGGGTCCTGTCCGGTAAGCAGCCCGATGGCCACCACGATGATCACCCCGATGCCGCCGAGGGCAACTTTTCCGCCGCCCGACATTCCGCGGCGGTCTTCGACATTACTGCTTCTGCGTAAATCCTGCCAACGCATATTGTTGATGTATTTAGGTTAAAAATAAAAGATATTGCGGAGCCCTGTCCAGAAGCCGGCGCACTCAAATATAGAAATAATGGCAACCCGTCGGAACCCGATCGCCGCGATAATTTTACAGCATACGGCCGTGTACAACTATTGCAGGTTGGCACTACATTTTTGTAGACTCCATAAAGCACTATTTCCATACAATAAATTTTAAAACCGTTAAATAAGTAATTCCAAAACATTGCTCAATAAATTCTTCGGCCGCAAAGCGATATACTAATTTCAGGCAACTGAAGTTAATCTAACTAAGTCAGCCTATGCCTTTCACTAAACCTTATTTCGCAGGATTCGAGTATCACTCGGACGAAATCTGCAAGTTTCTGCAGACATACGGCACGTTCACTATCATGCTTCGCAACGGAACGATCATCCACCACCAACCCGAACACGCACTGGATTTTCAGCGATGGCTTAATCACCATCAGATCGAAGACATTCGGGTATCGATCCGAAACAACAATGCCGCAGTAGGCCAGGAATCCTAGCGCCCTCCTTCTTCCTCCGACGTTCCTCCCATCTTTGCTCCAAGTAATTCCCGCCTGTCCCGGGCGATCCGGCTTTTTTTGTACTATTTTTAATAAATATTAAATTATATTTTCAGCGGGGCGGGCTTTCGGGTTGTATGAAACATGTTTTCTTTCTGTGGATGTTGCTGGCCGGGCTTTTCGTCTCCTGTTCTCCCGAATTGCCCGACGACGTGGAAGTTGCCATGAAGGAACTGCCCGACAAGCTGGACTATAACCAGCATGTAAAGCCCGTGCTTTCCGACAAATGTTTCGCCTGCCACGGCCCCGACAAGGCCAAGCAAAAGGGCGGGCTTCGTCTCGATATGGCCGAAACCGCTTTCGGAAAAGTATCCAAAAACTCCGGCCGCGCGGCTATCGACCCCGGCGACCTGGCCGAAAGCGAATTTTTCCATCGTATAATATCCTCAGACCCCGACCACCTCATGCCCACGCCCGAGTCGCATCTGAGCCTCTCGGCCCGCGAGAAGGCCATACTCATTAGATGGATCGACGAGGGTGCCGAATATAAGCCGCATTGGGCGTTTGTAAAACCGGAAAAGCCGGAAATCCCCGATACGCAGTACGATAATCTGGCGGTCAATCCGATCGATCATTTTGTATTTAAAAAACTGGAAGAAGAAAAGCTGCGGCCGTCCGCCCAGGCGGAAAAGGAATTACTGTTGCGGCGTGTTTCGCTCGACCTCACGGGGCTACCGCCCACCCTCGCGGAAACGGACGCATTTTTGAAAGATACTTCGCCCGGTGCTTATGAAAAGCAGGTCGACCGGCTTCTGGCTTCTCCGCATTATGGCGAAAAAATGGCGGTCGACTGGCTCGACCTGGCCCGGTTTGCCGATTCGCACGGCTACACGGTCGACAGGCTGCGGGATATGTCGCCCTACCGCGACTGGGTGATCAATGCTTTCAATCGAAACATGCGCTATGATCGGTTCATTCACTGGCAACTGGCCGGCGACCTCATGCCAAACCCGACCAGGGAAATGCGCATTGCCACGGCCTTCAACCGCAACCACCAGCAAAACATGGAGGGCGGCATCATCGAAGAAGAATTTCAGACCGAATACGTGGTGGACCGTACCAACACCTTCGGCGACGCATTTCTTGGCCTCTCGGTAGGCTGCGCCAAATGCCATGATCACAAATACGACCCTATTTCGCAAAAGAACTATTATGAGCTTTACAGCTTCTTCAATAATGTAAAGGAAGCGGGGCAAATATCCTGGGACGACGCATTACCCACGCCGACGATGCTTCTGCCGACCCCGGCACAGGAACAGGCATTGAAATTTATCCGGACCAAAATCAAAACCGCGGAGCAACAGCTTGCTGCCAGCCGGCAAAATGCTGAAAACGGATTTCGTCTGTGGCTCGGTGAGGCCGGTTACCGCGTCCTCGGCAAAGAAGACATTCCCAAAGCGGGTTTACAGGCGCTGTATACGTTCGATAACGGATCGCTGCGTAACGGCGTAAACCCCCGCGAGGTTGGTACTATGAAGCGCGAAGCAGGCGCGCCGGGCGGCGATCCGGTATTTGCCGCGAAATCCGGCGGTAAGGCCCTGCGACTGGACGGGGATGTTTTCCTGGACCTGGGCCAGAATGGCGTTTTCCGTAAATCGGACCCGTTCAGCGTGGGAATTTGCGTTAATATCCCGAAAGATCTGAAAGAAGGCGTGATCCTCCATAAAAGTCAGGCCGAACGGCTGTACAACTTTCGCGGCTATCATTTATATCTCAAAAACGACCGGTTGGAACTGAACATGGCCCATACTGCGCCATCGGACGCACTCACGCGGATCAGCAAGCAGCCCGTTCCGAAAGATCGATGGGTGCAGCTCACGATCACTTACGACGGTTCTTCCAAAGCGGCCGGCTTCAAATTGTATGTCGATGGCCGGGAAGCTGAGATGGAAACCACTATGGACCAGCTCACGAAGGATATTCTCTTCAAATCGCCGGTACAGCCCGGTTTGCAGATCGGCGCCTGGTGGAGAGGGTTTGGATTAAAAAATGCGCAGGTGGATGATATTGTCGTGTACAACCGCGAACTGACCCCGTTTGAAACCGGTATTCTGGCCCGAAAAGTATCCTGGTCGGATATTGCCACGAAAAATGCCGCCCAGTTGACCGCCACGGAAACCGCCGTATTGAAAAACTACTACCATTCGGCCGTCGATCCCGGAATGTCGGGCGCGCGCCTGGCATTACGGATGGCCCGCACGCAACTGGCGGACTCTACCGGGCATATACGGGAGCTGATGGTCATGCAGGAAATGCCGAAACCGAAGCAGGCCCACATATTGCTACGCGGCAACTACGATGCCCCTGGCGAAAAGGCCTACCCGTCGACACCGGCTTCGATTCTGGCCTTCCCTGAAAACCTCCCTAAAAACCGTTATGGGCTGGCACAATGGCTCACGCATGCCGACAACCCGCTCACTGCACGCGTTGCGGTAAACCGCTACTGGCAGAATTTCTTCGGCACCGGTCTTGTCAAAACCACGGAAGACTTCGGCAACCAGGGTGAACTGCCAACACATCCGGAATTGCTCGACTGGCTGGCCGTTACCTTCCGCGAATCGGGCTGGGATGTAAAGAAACTGAATAAACTGATCGTCATGTCCGCCACCTACCGGCAGGATTCCCGGACGGCAAGGGACGTTCGCGAGCGCGACCCCGAGAATCGCCTGTACGCACGCGGACCGGCAAATCGCATGTCGGCCGAAATGATCCGCGACAATGCATTGATGGCTAGCGGATTGATGAACGCGCAAATAGGCGGCGAAAGCATAAAACCCTATCAACCGGAAGGGCTTTGGTCGATCAACAACACCACTTACACGCCCGATTCCGGTAACAAGGTTTACCGCCGGAGCCTATATGTAATTGTAAAACGCTCGGTACCTAACCCGACGCTGGCGACGTTCGACGCCACTTCGCGGAGTTTCTGCGTCGTCCGGCGGCAGAAAACCAACACGCCATTGCAGGCACTGGTAACGCTCAACGACCCGACGTTCGTGGAAGCCATGCGCGTGCTGGGTGAGCAAATGACCCGCATTCCCGACGCCCGGCAGGCCATTGGCATGGCTTACCGCAAACTCACCGGCCGCAGGCCGCCCGTCAGGGAAGTAAACCTGCTGCTGAGTTTACGAAAGGTTGAAGAAGAAAAATTCCGGAAAAACCCCGGAAAAGCCGCGGGCTGGCTGCACACCGGCCAGCATCGGCCCGACAAAACGCTGGACACCGCATTGCTCGCCGCCAACAGCGTGGTAGCCAGCACCATTCTCAATTCCGACGCCGCCTTAACCAAACGATAACCATGCAGCACCATCACGACGAAGAATTCCGCCTGCATACGCCTGAGTTCAACGAACTGCACCGGAAACTGGACCGCCGCCGTTTTCTCACCAGGACATCGCTGGGGATAGGCGCATTGGCCGTAGGCTCGCTTTTTGGATTAGACAAACTATACGGCTCGGCGTCGCGGCAAGCCCCGTCGGGCGACCTGGAAGCGGATATTCTGAAAGCGCTGCCGCATATCGCACCCAAAGCGAAGCGGGTCGTGTATTTGTTCATGGCAGGAGGGCCTTCCCAATTCGAGACGTTCGATTATAAACCCAAACTGATACGGATGGCAGGCCAGAACCTGCCCGATTCGGTGCGGAAAGGCCAGCGGCTTACCGGCATGAGCGCCAGCCAGAGCATTTTGCCTATGGCGCCTTCCATTTACGGTTTCCAACAACATGGCAAGACAAAGACCTGGGTGAGCGAACTGCTGCCCTATACGGCCAAAGTGGTGGACGACCTTTGTATCGTCAAATCCATTTATTCCGAAGCGATTAACCACGACCCGGCCATCACTTTTTTCCAGACCGGCAACCAGCTTCCGGGCCGGCCATCGATCGGCTCCTGGGTGAGCTATGGACTGGGTAGCGACAATAACAATCTGCCCACATTCATTGTGCTGGTTTCGAAGAATGCGCCCAAGGACCAGCCGCTTTACGCGCGCCTGTGGGGAAACGGCTTCCTTGAATCGCGGCACCAGGGCGTGCAGTTCCGTTCAGGAAAGGATCCTGTGCTTTTTCTGAACAATCCGGAAGGCTACGACGGCCGCGACCGGAAGGAAATGCTCGATTATCTCTCCAAACTGAACCAGTTACAAAACGACGCATACGGCGACCCGGAGATCAACAACCGCATTGCGCAGTACGAAATGGCGTTCCGGATGCAGACTTCCGTTCCCGAGGTTATGGATACTTCCGCAGAACCCGACGATGTTTTCGAGCTCTACGGCCCCGACAGCCGGGATGCCGGTACCTATGCGGCCAATTGCCTGCTAGCACGCAAACTGCTCGAAAAGGACGTCAAATTCGTGCAACTTTATCACCAGGGCTGGGACCAGCACGGCGGGTTGCCCAAAGCCATTGCCCAGCAATGCAAGGCTACCGACCAGGCCACAGCCGCGCTGATCATGGACCTGAAACGCCGCGGCCTGCTCGACGACACGCTGGTGATCTGGGGCGGCGAATTCGGCCGTACGGTGTATTCGCAGGGCAAACTCACAGCCACGGATTACGGCCGCGACCATCATCCACGCTGTTTCACGATGTGGATGGCCGGTGCGGGCGTCAAATCCGGTTTCAGCTATGGAGAAACGGACGATTTCAGCTACAACATTGTCAAAGACCCTGTCCACGTGCACGACTTCCACGCCACGCTCCTTTATTTAATGGGCGTCGACCACGAGCGGCTTACCTACAAGTTTCAGGGCAGGCGTTTCCGGCTGACTGACGTCCACGGCAAACTTGTGAAGGATATTCTGGCCTGAGCGCTATTTTTCAACCCTCAACCTGACCCGCCCCCATGTGACCTTACGTTCGATGGGATTGAAAGTCTTGGTTTCGTAGCTCGCGAGGCATTCGATTTCAGTAGCGCCGGGGGCAATACGAATAATCGATTGTTGTGTAAATCCGTCGGGCCAGCGGGCGGGAATCATCTCGTCGGTGAACTGCTCGCGCGAGGTATCGATACCCGTGTTGCTGATATTGACCTTCAATCGTTTGTCGCCCTCATACAAAAGAATATCCTCTCCGGCGTTCGCCCGGCCGTCCGCATTGCCCCTTCCCAGCGCGGCCTGCCGCACCGGTTTGCCGTCATCGACTTTGATATTGGTGAAATAGGGCACATCGTAATCGACAGGGACATGAATTACTGTGCTATCCGTCGTGCTGCCGTTTTGAACCACAATTTTCAGCCTGGCATCCCCGGGCTCGGCGTGCAATGGCGGCTTTTTGTTACATATCACCTCAAATTCAGGCATTTGCAATACCCTCTCACCCGTTTTGGCCTGCATTGTTTTGGCGCCGCCTGTAATTACAATATCCTTGTCGGGCGAGCTCACCGTCACTTTGGGCGCTTCGCCATGATCGCCCCCGCGGTTAAGCAGCCTGATTTTAAATGCATTGACACCATTCTTTAACCAGGTCTTTCCCTTCGCATCAAAATCGAGAAAGGCCCAGCGGGCTTTATCGTCCGTCCCGAAAATTCCCGTCTCGTTACCTTCTGCGTCGAATTCGAGGATAATACTCCCCAATGCGTCGGCCTTTACGTCGGAAATAGAGGTTTCCTGTGTTTTAAATGAGTAGTTAACCCGCTTGTAATCCGCTCCGGGTTTGTAGACCGGCGCAGTTTTGACCTGAATAGGCCCGATAGGCACCATTGGTCCGTGCGGGAGCCATTTTCGGGTATAAATGCCGAAACCGTGCGGCGTAACATCTTTCAAATAAATAAATCCCGGCTGCGCCTTGCCGCTTTTTACCTCATAACCCCAAAGGCGGAAATCGCCGTACAGATCGTAATGCGACCATTGTTTCGGGGCCGGATGCTTCCGGCCGAACTCTTTTGCCAGAAATGCCATCGCTTTCCCGAACCGCCGGGTCTGTCCCGGATCGTCGACCATATGCCCGCCCGGGAATTCCTCCATTTCAATTTCCTTCCCCTCCCAGGCCGCTCCCGCTTTTACTTCCTGGTTGAGGAAATACAGGATGTCTGTCGGGCTGGTATGAATGCGCATTTTTACGTCCTGCAAATTTCCGAATGTATAGCGCACGGAATAGAGCGTATGGTTACCGGGCGTTCCTACAAAAAACTCGGGGCTGCCCATCATGCTCACGCCCGCACAAACCATATCTGGATATTTCCCCGACAAATACAGCGACATGAACCCGCCCATGCTGAATCCGATGATACCGCGGTGGTCCCGGTCGGGCAACGTGCGGTAAGTGCGGTCGACGTGGCCCACGAGTTCCGGAAAATAATCCTTCATCTGCACCTGAAACTTCACATCCTCATGATTACCAACATTGTAAGGCCGGGGCTCGCTTTCCTCGATATTGCCGTCCCACATTACCATAATGGCCTGGTACTTATCCACCAGCTTTTGCAGCAGGACATATTCCAGCTTCGCATTGTCGTCCTTGAAATGCCGTCCGCCCCAGCCGTGAAAAAAATAGATCACCGGGTACCGTTTCGTTGATTGCCCATAACCAGCGGGCAGGTACAGCCGGTAGTGTTTTTTGTGGCCGAAAACTTCGCTGTCGTGGGTCAGGTCCTGATATGGAACGGGTTGCTGGCCTTGCACAGTTGTGGAGGCTAGCAGGATAATTGCCACGAATACACGAATGATACACGGATGGAGTCTCATAGTGATGGAATGCTATTGTTTAAAAATATACCGGAGATCTCCGGATTTCCCGCGTATCCGGGCGGTGAGCAGGATGCGCCACACCGTCCTGTGGCCCCAATTGTCGGCGAGGCGTTTCTCGTCCGGCGCGTTCATGGGCATTCGCTCTTTGTTCACTTGCCAGAATGCCGGGTCGTAATGCATCGTCACCGGTTTCTGATTGGGTATTTCAAACGTCACCCGGCCGGGTTGGTCGGTCTGCACGTTGCTAACCGTCATAAAAATCTGCGTCAGCGGCTTGACGGCGTCTTCGAGACTGTACCGGTCATGGATCACCAGTTCGTTGCGCGGCTTATCGAGCGTGACACTGCGTTTCCAGCTAATGACACCTGCCTCAGCCGGATATGCGGCTGCGATATCCATTTCCAGGCTGGCGCCCTGTGCGGGTTTCCGGTAAACAACCTGCCGTGCCTCGTATTGCGCACCCGCTTTCTGCGCAAACCCGTTGATGACCGGCAGGTTATGATAAGCCGAGCTATTGTACCAAAGCGTGTACCGCTCTTTGGAGAATGTTTTGGCCGTGTAAGTACCGAATCCCACGTCGATTACCACCGGTTCGCCGCCCGCGTAAAGCACGAAATCGCCCACATCGTTGTGGTTGTGGCTCTCCGCATTGTGCCCTCCATGCGAGGCCACGAACAATCCTCCCGGTGTTCGGGAGGCCATTAATTGAATGCCCGGCAGCCAGACATCCGCCAATGCGGGCGGTTCGCCCTGCCCCGCCGCGCATTCCCGGATCGCAAGCAGGTTCCACAGACGACGGGTTTTGGAAAAATCTTTGGGGGCCGGGCTCTTTTCGCCATTATTCAAATGATGGTAAGCCCAGCTTCCAAACTTGCGCATTGTATCGTCGCCCACCGAACGGCCAATCCGGTAGAGTAAAAGTCCGTCCTGATCGATCGTCGGTGACGCATCGGCGGTATTGATAAAGTAATTGCCGGCGATATGCACCTTATAAATGTACGATTGCGCTCTTTGCACCAGCGGCTCGTCGTAAATCTGCAGTTTCCCGCCTGAGGCGCTTTCAAGCACATTCAGCGCATCGAAAAGCCGCCCTATCGCCCCCGACCAGTAGCTGGGACCTTCGTCGATCGCACCATCCTCTCCCAGCCAGTTCAGGTAGTTATCCAGGGTGAGCATTGCATGGTGCAATTCGCGCACCCTTCGCTGCTGGTCGGGTTCCACAAGCAACAGCGTGGTCATCCAGCAGCTTACGACCCAGGGGTTCCAATTGTTTACAGGGGCGGCTTTGGTACCTTTTTGCATATACCAGTAACCCGCGCTGTATTTTTCCATAGGCGTGAGAATGCGACGGTCTACCTCATAATAAATGCGTTTCCGAAGCAATGGCGAAATACTGTCCAGTTGCGGGGCCAGGAAATAGTCGGCCAGCCCGAGCAAGGTCGATGCCTCCACGGCAAAAATATCCACCGAAGGGTCCTGCACATCGGGCATACCCGCGCCTGCGCGTTGCAGGTACAAATGCGCGGGAATGCCCCAGTAACTTTCCTCGCAGGTCGACCAGATTCCGTTCACGATGTCGGGCAGGAACCGCCCTTTCCGTTCCAGCGATTCGGCGAGTATCAATGCGAAAAGCTGCTCGCGTTTCGCAAACGACACGTCCTCATAAGCGGTGCGATTGCCACTTCGGTGGTATTCCAGGATCGATGCAGCGGGCAAGGCGGCGAAGGACTTGTTCAGATACCGCCCGGCATCGGCAATCAGCGCCTGTCTTGTCCCCGGCGGCACCATCCGCTCCCATTCCGCAGTTGTTTTCGGAAACGGCCTCCACTGGTCTTTGGAAATCAGCGATGCGGCAATTTCCTCCCGGCCGAACTTCGCCATCAAATTCCGATCGAATGGTTGCGCATCCGCCGCTATTCCTGCGAGCAACAGCAGAGCGGCAAGCGCGGATAGTTGTTTTCCCGACCAACTCATTGTGCCTGAACTAAAAATCCCGCCGTATGGATAAACTCTTCCCCGTTCACCCCGATCGTGAGCCTGCCGTCCCGCCAATCCCATTGGTCGGTAACCGCTTCCCCGTCTATATTGCGACGAATAATCTGTTTGGGTTTGGTTTTGAAAGAAAAAGAGATTAGCCCCGGCGAGAAGGGTATGACGGCTACCCTGCCGGACGATTCGATGGAAGCATCGTCCTGGGAAATCAATGCCCATTTGCCCGTCCAGTTAATGTTTTCGATGGTTTGACCGGGGCTTTCCGGCTCACGCAGAACCAATGCGGTAAGGGCTCCCGCCTCGATCCTTCCCCAGCACTTCAAATGCGGCGGCCCCTGCATATTGCCTGTGCCGCTGTTATACCAGCGGGGCTCCCAACGGGCAGTACGGCGATGCCAGAGATTAACCGCAAGCCGTCGGTTAAGAAACCGGGGCTGTACCCCCTCTTTTTCACTGATTTCACCAGGCAGAACCGCTCCCGGCGAACCCAAAATCACCGAATTCAGTAAAATGCCGTCATCCAGGGCCCAGTCGTAACACGACGACCCGCTGATAGCCACGCCGTAGCCCGACAACAGCGATGCCCAAATGCTCCATTCCTGATGCCCCCGGTGCAGTTCGAACCACAGGTCACCCTGGTCGTCGAGGGAAACAAGGTCGGTGAGCGGCACCCACAGCGGGCTGATGCCATAACCCATAATTACAACATGCGGGTCGATGCTTTTGGCGGCTTTCACAATTTGCTCCATCAATGCGAACGTGTGTTTCTCGCCCCGCAGCTCCGGATCACGCGGCACGCCCATATCGGGGCTTGGTAATCCATAACCGAAATCCAGCTTGATGACACGCGGCTTGATTTCGTTCATGATACGGATGGTGCGGTCACGAAGGAATTTCTTTGTTTTCTCCGAACTGAAATCCAGGCAATAATAGGCATCTCCCTGCGGATCGAAATTCCAGTTAGCCATGCACGGCTTGTCATTTTTATCCAGGATCAAATCTTTTTTTACCCAAACCACAGGCAGCTGTGTCCTTGATCCAGCCGATCGTTTCCCACACACCTACCTCTACGCCTTTGTTCCGTATATAGGCGATGTCCTGATAAAAATCCGGAAACTTCTTCAAATCCGGCACGCCGGAGCCCTGCGACGACTCCCACGGATCGTCGAGTACCATCACCTCGTTACGCATATCCTCCATAAAATCGGCAATAGGCCGGATCGGGTATTTTTTCAACCGCCACATTCCCCAGGTATTCCAGATCGACACGGTTTGCCGCCGCAGCGACTCCCCTTCCGCCGATTTGCCGACTTCCGGAAATGAGGCATAATACCGCCGAAAACTCGCGTACGCCGAGGTATCGAACGCAAACCGGGCCAGATCTTTCCAGATACGGGTTTGGCCTCTTTTTGCCCCCCCACAAGTCCTCGCGGTACAGGAACTGGAAACAGCCCCGGGTGGACTGGATTTTCAGCGACATCGCCCCCTCCGGCACGCTGCCCGCGCCGACCGTGAGCCAGCCACCGTCCGAACCCATTCCTGCAAAAAGCACCGGTCGAGGAAATGCGGCGCCGTAGGGCGTGCCCATGGACGGCCCGAAATTGCCCAGCGCTATGGTAGCATGGCCAAAATCCCAACTGCGGAAATAGCTCTGAACTGTTCCCGCTTTGGCGCCCGGCACGCAGTAGCCGAACGACTGCCAGTCGGGCATGAAAGGGCGCGCCCAGGTAGGCTGTACATTGGTTCCGTTCGTGGCTAGCGACGCGCCGAGGTACATTTCAATGATTTTTGGAGTAAATGCAGCCCATTCCGCCGAGAGCTCAGTATACCGCCAGCCGGTCGCATTCCGGTCGACGACCAGCCGGCCCTTGCCAAGACCGGGCCATTGCAGCGAAACAACGAGCCTGTCGCCTTCACGGACCGCCGACTTTGCCACCGCTTTGGAATACTTTTTCTCCTTTTTCGGATTTTCATACCACAACGAAGGCAACAGGCTGCCCTGCCACATTACCGAACCACCCGTGCGATGTGTCAGAACAGCCTTGTCTTTCGCCAGGTCCCATTTCAGGGCGAGATCGCCGCGGGTATATTCCCACATCAATGCCCCGTCGTCACCGGCCGCGGTTGCTGCATTCGAAATATTTAAAATGACTAATAGAAGCTGAAACGTTTTGAAAATGCGGGTCATAAACAAGGGGACAGTCGGAACTACAAGTTTGGATTGATATTGGCATCGCCGATCGGGGCCGGGTACCAGTAATTGCCTTTCGAAAGGTCGCCGATCGGTTTGAGGTCGTCCGGAGCCTTGTGGGCATTCGCTTCGGCCACTTTTTCGAGACGCAGCAGGTCGAACCAGCGCGTCCATTCGCCTGCAAACTCCCACGCACGCTCGTCGATAACGGCATCTATGAAAGCTGTTTTCGACAAACCGCTCAGATCGGCCAGCCCCGCACGCCTGCGCACCGCATTCACCGACGCATACGCCAGCGCATCGGGCGACGCTCCCGCCCTGGCCTGCGCTTCCGCGTACACGAGCAACACATGCGCGTAACGGATCATATGCACCGGCATCGACGATGTAAACTTGGTATTGTCCGCCAGGCGGAATTTGGCATAATACGGGTGCTTCGAAAGGCTTTGCTGCCAGGGAATTTTCGTGCCGTCCGGTTTGGCGAAAACAGTATGGAAAGTAACATCCTTGCGTTTTCCGGCCGGGAATTTATTAAAGAAGGTGATCTCCGCGAGGTAATCGTCCCAGCCGTTTTCATCTCCCGGAACGGTCGGCAGGCCATAAAACGAGTTGGTCGAGCCACCAAAATTCTCCGAGGTCTGGAATGCGAAAACCTCTTCCTTCGTACCTGCGGCCGTTGCGGTTCCCGACCACAATGTAGCCAGGTCCGGCACGAGGTCGAAGCCATACAGATCTTTATTATCGATCACTTCCCTGGCCTTCGCCGCCGCCAATGCGTATTTCGAAGCGTCTTTGATGGGCCAGCCGCCTTCTGTCAGGTACACGTCGGCGAGCATGGCTTTCGCAGAACCCTTATTGGGCCTGCCCGGGTCACGTTTTTTGTCGGGCAGCATGGCTTCCGCCTTTTGTAAATCTTCCTCGATCAGTTTGTACACTTCTGCGGGCGCACTTTTCTGAATGGTCAGCAGGTCGTCCGAAAAATCGGCGGTGGTAATGAGGGGAATGTTCCCATAACCCCTTACCAGCCAGTAGTACCCCAGCGCCCGAAGGAAATACGCTTCGCCGACGATGGAATTGATACGCACGGGGTCGCCGGTTACCCGCTGGTAGTTATTGATGATGTTGTTGGCGCCCTGGATGGTTTTGTAGCAACCGCTCCAGATCTGGAACAAACGCGGGTTGGCCGACGTCACGTTGAACTGGTCGATCTCCCGGAAATCGGCCTTGTTACCACCCGAAATGGTGGAAATATCGTCCGCTCCCATGCCGTAGCCCTGAATCGCGGACGTCAGGAAACCACGTGCCCATGTGCGCAGCAACCCCTTGTAGCTTCCGGTCAACGCCGCTTCGAGTCCGGCAATATCGGAAATGGCGTTGGTGCCTACCACCTGCCCTTTTAGGGTCTTCTTCGAGAAAATCCTTACAGCCCGCCGCCGCGACGAGCAGAATAACAATGGCTAATTTTTTCATAATATGTATAGCTAAAATGGCTTAAAATGTCACATTAAGGCCCGCAGTGAAGGTCTTTGCATTGGGGTAAGAAGCATGGTCGATGTTTTGCACAATGTCGCCCACGCCATTCGAAGTCGACTCCGGGTCGATCCCCTTGTACTTCGTGAACGTCAAAAGGTTGGTCCCGCTTACGAATACCCGGATCGCCGCGACGTTCTTCACGAGGGCTTTCGGAAGATCGTAAGCCAGACTGACATTTTTCATTCTCAGGAAATCGCCTTTTTCCAGAAAGCGGGTCGACTGCGTATAGAAATTTTCCTTCGCGCTGCTGAACGCCGGAATGTCCGAAGTCTCGTTCACGCCCGGAATGTAGCGGTCCCTGATCGCCGCGAACGTCGGCTGGCGTACATCGGTGCTGCCTACGATGCCGTTCGCATAGGTGTAATTCAGTTTGTCGAACCCAAAAACCCCTTGCAGGAAAACGTTCAGGGACAAGCCTTTGTAAGTAAATGTATTATTCCATCCCAAAGTGGTTTTAGGCATTCCGTTGCCGATGACCTGATAATCCTTGGCATCCACCACCTTGTCGTTATTCAGGTCCTGATAGCGGGCGTCGCCGGGTTTCTGATTGTAAACCGCCGCCTGATCGGCTTCGTTGGCTTTCCAGGTTCCGAGGTAGTTAAGTCCCCAGAAAGCCGCCATTTGCTGGCCGGGAATAAGCACGAATTCCGTGGCGGCAAAAATAGTGTCACTCGCGGAAGCCAGTTTCACCACCCTGTTTTTGATAAAAGTGGCATTCATATTGCTGTTCCAGCGGAATTCCCCGGCTTGCAGGATGTCGGCGTCCACCGAAAACTCCCAGCCCTTATTTTGTACCTCGCCGATATTTTTGAGGATAGTGTTTCCACCGATATAGGCAGGCAGCGGCTGGCTCAGCAGTAAGTCGCGGGTATTTTTCACAAAATAGTCGGCGGAAAACGACACCCGTCCATGCAGGATCTCCGCATCCAGGCCGACGTTTACCTGCCCGGTTGTTTCCCATTTCAAATCGGGATTACCGGGGTTACCGAGCACGATACCATTGGTAATGCCATTGGTAAAATACCCCGAAGTGAAAGCCACGGCGGCGTCATCGACATTGGTAATGTAACTTGAAAGCGTTCCGTATGGATTAATGGCCTGATTTCCCGTCAATCCCCAGCTGCCGCGGAGTTTCAGGCTCCCGAATACATGCTGGCTTTTCATAAATGCTTCTTCGGAAACCTTCCAGCCCACAGCCACCGACGGGAATACGCTCCACTTATTGTTACCCTGGAATTTCGAGGAACCATCGCGCCGGACCGTCGCCGAGAGCAGATAGCGGTCGTTGAAGCCGTAATTGATCCGCCCGAGGTACGACATCAGGCTCCATTTGGAATATCCCGAACCAATGAGGTTAGAAGCGGCCAATGCCAGGTTGTTGTATGACTGCGCCGGGTAGGTCAGATTGGTCGCATTGGCGTAGAACGATTCGCCGATCTGTTTCTGGGTTTCAAAAACGCCGATAATGTCGAAGCTGTGCTTACCGAATATTTTCTTGTAATTCAGGGAATTGGTGTTCTGCAAAGTGATCTGCTCGCCCGAGCTGCGGCCTGCGCGGGGCAAATAGGAGGAAATGAGCGGCCCGGCATAAGTCTTATCCTGTTGGTTGATATAATTTACACCATACTGGACGTCCAGCGCAAGCCCCGGAATGAACTCATAGCGCAGTCCGCCGATCAGGTTTACGATGCTGCGGTTGGTGCGGTTGTCGGCGTCGGTGGTCAGCGCGACGGGGTTTTCGAAGATCGAGCCAGTCGGGTCGCGGTAGGTGTAGTTTCCGTTGGCGTCGTACACGGGCGTGGTAGGCGCCCATGCGAAAGCCTGCCCGAGTGCGCTCCCGCGTGCGCCCGTGCCGCCCGTATTATGGTTTTCGCGCCGCGTGCCTGTAAAATTCAGCCGTACCGAAAACTTGTCGGAAACCTGCGAGCTGATGTTCGAGCGGACCGAATAGCGCCGGAAATCGGAGTTATTCACGATCCCGTTCTGTTTTAGATAGTTTGCCGAAATCAGGTAAGTGGTTTTGTCGCTACCTCCCGAAATGCCGAGCTGGTATTCCTGCCCGCCCGCTTTACGTAGGATTTCGTCCTGCCAGTCGGTACCTCCGTTCTGCCGGAACTGGTCGATCTGGGCCGGCGTGAACACCGGATTGGAATTGGTAGCCGCGGCCCGGGCATTCACCGTCTCGGCATACTCCGCCGCACCGAGCAGGTCCATCCGCTTCAAAACCGACGAGGATGAAAACCGAGCCACGAAATTGACCTGCATCGCACCTTTCTTACCGGTTTTAGTGGTAATGATAATCACGCCGTTCGATCCCCGGCTTCCGTAAATGGCCGTCGCCGACGCGTCTTTCAACACTTCCAGCGAGGCGATGTCGTCGGGGTTAATGTTGTTAAAATCCGCCCCTACGAAGCCATCGACTACATACAGCGGGCTGTTATCGCCGTTGATGGAATTTGCGCCCCTGATCCGTATACGCACATCGCCGCCCGGCGAACCCGATGCATTGGTGACCTGCACGCCTGCCGCCCGGCCTTGCAACACCTGGTCGAGGCGATTGACAGGCTGCTCCCTGAACTGATCGGCGGAAATAGAGCTCAAAGAGCCCGTGACGTCGCTTTTGCGCTGTGTACCGTAACCGACCACGACCACTTCGTTCAGAATTTTGGTGTCCGCCGCCAGCTTTACAGTGATTTCCGACTCATTGCCTACCGTGACTTCCTTCGAAACATACCCGATGAAGGAAAAAATGAGTGTGTTACTGCCATCGGGCAGATGGATGCTGAAACGCCCGTCGGCATCGGTGCTGGTGCCTGTGGAAGTCCCCTTCACGATCACATTAACGCCTACGAGCGGATCATTCTTCTCGGACGTAACCCGTCCGCGAACGGAGGCGGCCCATGCACCGGCTGTCAGCCAGAGAAACAGCGCGGTGAGCGACAGGCAAAGCCGCAGCGCGCCCGTCAGTTTGTAGTTTTTCTTCATAGCATGAAACGGAAATGGACTTTCGCGGATACGGAAGCCCGGGTTAGGAACAGACTGCAAATAGGTTCAGGTTTAGGAATAGTTGTATTTTACCATGATTTACAATATCTTAATTGTGTCAGTAAAACACTATCTATCAGTAAGGAAGAAATTTCTTCAAGTGCTTGCAAACAAAAGGCTTAAAAAATTTCCGCAAACCTTTCCGCAAACCTTTGCAGAAAATACGGATCGAAATAGCCGCCGTAATCTTTTGGTTCAGAAGGATTTCTTCTGCTTTTTTAGGGAAGAATGCAAGTTAGATTTTTTCAAGTCGGCCGCGCGATAAAACTATGGAGGACATCACACTGAAAACCATTGCCACCAAACTGGGGATTTCCATTTCCACCGTTTCGAGGGCACTGAAAAATCATCCGGACATTAAAGAAACCACCCGGCAAGCCGTGTATGAGCTCGCCGAGCAGCTCGACTACGAACCTAACCAGCTCGCATTCCAGCTTCTCAACCGGCGCAGCAACACCATTGGCGTGGTGGTGCCGAAAATCAGCTACGCATTGTATCTGCAGGCTATCCCGGGCATGGCCGAAGTCGCCGAAAAGCATGGCTATCAGCTGCTGATCTGCCAAACGGACGACAGTTACGAAAAGGAAGTACGCCAGATCCACAGCTTGCTGAGCTCGCGGACGTCGGGAATCGTACTCTCGATGTCGGCCAACACCACCAATTACGATCATTTACTGAAAATCCAACGCAAGAATGTGCCACTGGTGCTTTTCAACCGCGATTGTGAGGAAATTACCTGCTCCAAGGTGCTGATCGACAACCACGGGGCGGCCTACGAGGCTACGTCGGTGCTAATCGGGCAGGGACGGCGCAAAATAGCGTTTTTCAGGGGCCCGCAGCATCTGCAAATCAGCCAGAAACGTTTCGAGGGCTATTCGCAGGCCCTTTCCGACCACGGCATTCCGCTTGATCAGCGCATTATCAAAGTCGCCGACCAGGAAAAGGAATCCATCGTCGCCGCCATCAACGAGCTCTTCGACTCCGGGGCCGATCACGACGCCATCCTCGCATACAGCGACCAGATTGCCCAATGGGCGCTTGTCATCGCCCGGCAACGCGGCATCCGCATCCCGCACGACCTGGCTATCATCGGTTTTTATAACGAGCCCACCAACGAGCTCCTCGACCCACCCCTAAGCTCCGTCTCCCAGCCTGCATACGAGATGGGTGTAAAAGCCATGGAACTGGTTTTCAAGGAACTGAACAGTACCCGGTTCGCATTCGAGCGGGTGGTACTGGAGAGTTCGCTGGTGTTGCGGGGGTCGAGTTAGCGGTTGTCCGACATTCCCGCGCATTTATTTGGCATGCATTGATAGGTATCCTGCCCGTTTCCTCGTCTTTCTTCCCGAAACGGATATCCTCATGAAACCCTTTAATAAATACCTGCTCATCACTTCGTTCCTTGCCGCGCCGCTGCTTTCGGCAGCCCAGCAGGCGAACGTCAACCTCGACTGGGCGCCGCAGAGAAATACCGGGCAACTCGTGCCTTACGGCGGGAATGTCATCTCGCCGGAAGTGAAGGACGACCATACGATTACGTTCCGCGTCAAGGCCCCTGACGCACAGAAAGTCGAGCTCACGGGCGGGCCGATATTGCTCGCATTGAAGAGCAAAAACAATATCCCGTTCACGAAAAATAGCGAGGGCCTATGGACGCTCACCGTCGGTCCCGTAAAGCCGGACATATATGTGTACCGCCTCCTGATCGACGGCGTGGCCGTGGCCGACCCTAACAATACGCTCACGGGCGCTTCGAACCAGCCGGGATACAGCAACGTGGTGGTACACGATAGCAAGCCCGCCTACTACGATGCGCAAAATGTGCCCCACGGCAGCATTACAAGGCACATTTACCATTCGAAGGTGCTGAATGGCGAACGGGAGATGTTCGTTTACACGCCACCTGGTTACGATCCTGAAAAGAAATACCCCGTGCTGTACCTGCTGGGCGGCAGCGGGGAGCTGGCTTCGGGATGGACCGTCGACGGCCGGGCCAATTTCATCGCCGACAACCTGTTGGCCGAAGGGAAAATGGTGCCGATGATTATCGCCATGCCTAATAACCAGGTAATACACCGCAACGATCCCGACCATTTGCAAAAAACCTATAAACTGTTCGAAGAAGAGCTACGGAACCAGATCGTGCCGTTTGTGGACGCGCATTACAGCACGGTAAAAGACCGTAAAGGCCGGGCCATTGCGGGACTTTCCATGGGTGGGCGCCATACCCAGGCCGTGGGCTTCAATGCGATCGACCTGTTCAGCTCGTTCGGGATACTAAGCGCGGGCGACCTGGAACCGGAAAAACTGAACCCCGCATTCTTCGATGATCCCAAAACCAGGGAAAAGGTGGATTACCTGCTCATAGGGCTGGGCACCGGCGAGCAGGACTTTGTAGGAAAAAGATCCGCCGCCACGCATGCCGCGCTGGAGAGAATCGGCGTTAAACACGATTACTTCATCGGCGGCGACGGCGCACACGACTGGGGCACATGGCGGCTGCTGCTACACGGGAAGTTGCTTCCTGGATTATTTAAATGAGTGAATGGGTGAACATTCATACTGTCGTTGCTGTGGCTGTCACCCAAAATATTCACTCATTCACTCATTCAATCATTCAATCATTAAATCCCCATCATGACCTATTTCAATATCGACGCGGTAAAGGCACATACTTTCGACGCTATCGTCGTAGGTACGGGCATTAGTGGTGGCTGGGCGGCCAAGGAATTGACGGAAAAGGGATTGAAAACCCTCGTCCTCGAACGCGGGCGCGACGTGAAGCATATTGTCGACTACCCTACCACGAATATGATGCCCTGGGAATTCGAGCACCGCGGGCTGCCGCCGCTCGCCGTTCGGGAGGCAAGCCCTATGGCAAGCAAGCATTATATTTTCCGGGAGGATGCGATGCACTTCGTGGTGAAGGACTACGAACACCCGTATGTGCAGGACCAGCCGTTTAGCTGGATGCGCGGTTATCAGGTAGGCGGCCGGTCGCTGCTGTGGGCACGGCAAACACAGCGCTGGTCGGATTACGATTTTGAGGGGCCGGCACGCGACGGTTTCGCAACCGACTGGCCGATCCGTTACAAGGATATTGCCCCGTGGTACAGCTATGTGGAGAAATTCGCGGGTATTTCGGGCAATAAGGACGGCCTGCCGCAACTTCCCGACGGCGAGTTCCTGCCACCACATGAAATGAGTTGTGTCGAAAAGCATTTCAGCGATCAGACGGCCAAGAATTACAAAGGCACGCGCCCTGTGATCATTGGCCGTGCCGCGCATATTACCGATCCACAGCCCATTCACACGCAACAGGGGCGCGCTAAATGCCAGCATCGCAATATGTGCCAGCGTGGATGTCCGTTCGGAGGGTATTTCAGTACCAATGCAGCGACCTTGCCCTGGGCCGAAAAGACGGGGAACCTGACGTTAAGGCCGCATTCGGTAGTACATTCGGTAATTTACGACGAAGAGAAAAAAAGGGCGACGGGCGTTCGTGTCGTAGACGCGCAGACGAAAGAAATGACAGAGTTTTACGCCAGAATCATATTCATCAATGCCTCGGCGATTAACTCCAACCTTATTTTGCTCAATTCCAGGTCCGGCCGCTTCCCGAATGGCCTGGGTAACGACAGCGGTATGCTGGGCAAATTCATCGGCTTTCACAACTACCGCGGCCGCGTGACCGCCGATTTTGACGGCTACCACGACCGCACTACCGACGGCCGGCGGCCAAACGGGGCCTATATTCCGCGTTTCCGCAACGTATTCAAGCAGGAAACCGATTTCCTTCGGGGATACGCCACATCTTTTACCGCCTCCAAAGCCGGTAACCCGAACACAGGCCTCGGCGAGTCGCTGAAAGAGAGCCTTTTAGGTCCCGATACCAGCGGCTGGTCGCTTGGCGCACAAATGATGGGCGAAGTACTTACCAAAGAAACCAATTATGTGACCCTGCACGATAGCCTTAAAGACGAATGGGGCATTCCGCAGCTGCGCATGAACGTGTCGTTCGACGACAATGATATGAAGATGGTGAAGGACTTTTACACCGAACTCAGCGAAATGCTGGACAAAGCCGGTTTCAAAAACATCAAAACCTCCGACACCCACCGCAATCCCGGCAGCGAAAATCATGAAATGGGGGGGCGTCCGGATGGGCAAGGACCCGAAAACCTCGCTGCTCAACAAATGGAACCAGATGCACCACGTACCTAATGTGTTCGTCACGGACGGCGCCTGCATGACTTCCACCGCAACACAAAACCCGTCGCTAACCTACATGGCACTAACCGCCCGCGCGACGGACTATGCCGTGGCGGAAATGCGGAAAGGGAGCATATGATTTAATTTTGAATGATTGAATGAGTGAATGAGTGAATGGAGCATTATTCGGTCATTCACGCATTCACTCATTCAACATTAAACGCCAACATCAAATAATACATCCCGCCGACGGACGGGCCGCCCAGGAACGAGACGTAGTACTTGTTGAGCAGATTGCTCGCTCCTGCTTTGATCCGGCTTTTGAGCGCCGGTATGCGGCAGGCAACCTGGGCGTCGAAGCTGCTGTATGACGGTACGTTGCCGGTAACGAGGAATGTTTGCGAAAAGTAGTCCGATTGCCATTTGTATGAAATGGTGGCGTCGAGATGGCCGAGCAGGTTGGTGCGGGAAACTGAGCAGTTCCACATCCATTCGGGCGTGTTGAACCCGTCTTCGAGCCCGTCCCGGTTTTCGGTGTTTTTCAACCGGGCGAATGTGGCATTGGCCCCGAATATCCACTTTTTCTCCCATTGACAATTCAAACCCGCGCTGAAACCGTAGTTGTTGATCACCGAACGCGAGTTGGTGTACATCCGGTACTGGGCCTGCCTGGCTTTGTCATAAAGGTCGCTGGGAATAGCCTCCGGGTCAGCCGATAGTGGCACATTCATATTCGCCTGCGCAATAAAATTGCTGTAACGGTTGAAATACAGATCCGCATTCACGAACAACGCACGACTGAAAAACAGGCCTTTGTAGCCCGCCTCCCACGTGCGCGTGTATTCGGGCTTTACGTAGGTATAGGGGTTCTTTTTAAGCAACCCTTTGTTTTTTTCAATAGCGGTGTCCTGGCTAAGACCATTCTGATTAATATCGTTCAGGACCGCCTGCTGGAAACCGGCGATCGAATTGGCAAGCCATGCCTGCTCAAAGATACCCTGCGACATCACCGGCAGCCCTCCCACCCGCTTCACGCCTCCGCTGTTGACGTTGCTGAACGCTTCAAAAATACTCGGGAAGCGATAACCCGTCTGGAACGAAACGCGTATGTTATGGTCATGCACGGGACTGTAAACGGCAGCTATCCGCGGAGTGAATGTGGTTTTGAAATAATCATTCTTATCTGCCCGCAACACGGTGCCGAGCCTGAGTTTTTTCTCAAAAAAGTCCTTATTAACAGACACATAACCCCCTGTCCTGTCATAAGCAATATTCTTGCCGTCCTTTCCCGGTTCCGGATTGACGAAATAATTGCCGTCCGGCACGATCACGTACGTGCGATGGTCCGCGCCGACCAGGATGTCCAATTCATATTTGTCTTTCCAGGCTTTGAGGTATCTCTCCGTCAGACTCACCTGTACTTCGGCGTGCACAAAATCCGCTTTCACGCGCAATGCGGCGCCGACGTCCCAGTTATTGATATCCTGTAATTTCCGTAATTGTTCATTGAGACGGTCTGTGCCAGGCAGGAAACGTCCGGCGTCGGCCGCTATACGCGCCTGACGCATTGCATCGGCCACATTCGCGCCGCCGGCGGTCGCGGAATTAAAGCCTCGCGCAAAATCGGCGTACCAGTCGTTATCCGATTTGTAGCTACGGTCAATGTTCTCGGCCATCGATCGCAGGTTGTACGAGCGGCCCGTATTTTCGGAATTGATGTACAATCTGGCCTGCACCGACGCCGACTGGTATTGCACGCCGTGCTGTTGTACCAGGTAATTCCGGAGGCGGAAACGATTCGCACGCTGGTACACATTGTCCATTAGCCCAAAATGATAGGTGTAAGTCAGCACTGCGCCGGGCGCGACTTTATAATACAGCCCCACATCGCCTTTGACATTCTGCAAACGATAATCCACGACTTCCGACTCCTGATACCCGGTGCGGCTGACGACATAGCGTTTGCCTCCAAGCGTTATGGTTTTGCGGTTGGAGCTTTCGTTGCCGTAGCTGTTCACGGGATCGCTCGCCGGATTGTCTGCGCCCAGCAAACCGGTGCTGCTGTTCGCGTTGGCGTTGAGTTCCGTTTGGTCGAAGGCAATCCAGTCGTAGCCTTTTGTGAATGCGCCGTTTACTTTGAATGCAAATTTCGGAGCGACGACTTTTGCGAACCGAAGCGTAGTTTCGGTAAACAACTTTACATTGCTGTGTTTGTCATTGACGTGATTGACGGCCGTTTTCTGCTGGATCGAGAAACCCTGGGAATTGAATGGATTTTTGGTAAAAAAATTGGCTAGTCCGTTCACGGTATTCATTCCATACAGGGCCGACGCCGTGCCCGGCAATATTTCGATACTCGCGATATCCAGGTCCGTGGGACCGAGAGAGTTACCTATCGCCCCGCCGATATGCGGCGATTGTACGTCCATTCCGTCGGTCAGTTGAGCGAAACGGACATTCGTTGTATTGGAAAACCCTCTCGCATTCAGCACTTTAAAACTCATCGAAGGTGTGATCATATGCACGCCCTGCACATTTTCCAATGCATCGAAAAAAGACAATGCGGGTGATAACGCGGCCGCTTTCGCGCCCACCTTCTGCACGCTGACGGGCGACACGAGAATACGCTCCATCACCCGCGAGGCCGTCACCACCACTTCATCGAGCGCATGCGCTTTGAGGGTATCGGGCTGGGTTTGAGCCTGACAAACGATTGAAAATGTAATAATCAGCGTAGTAAGCAGGTACTTCATGCAGTGCGATAGTGATCGTTATATCCGTATGGAAATATCGCAAAGTAAAAGAAAAACTGGGTCAGGCCCAATGTACCGATGCGCTCATTTTTTGTAAAGCCGGATTGGAGAGTATGATTGAATGATTGATAGTTAATTGTAGTCATTGGTAGTCAGGAATAGTTATTATCGTTTAAAACAATATCGGACAACTCTTGACAATACCTGACTATTCACTTCTTCAATCACTCAACCTTCTCAAATTCAAAATTCCCCTTGATATGCTTGTTCAGAAACGTACCCTTGGAGCCCGAGGCTTTCATGGCCTGGAACACTTCCCAGGGGACGTTTTTGTAGTCGTATACCATCCCCGAGACATACACGATCCGCAATGTCTGCTTTTCTTCGTCATAGATCATCTTTGCAACGACCGAGGATGGCATAACGGAAATTAGTTAAACTCATCCAATGCCTTGCGGAGGTCGTCCACGGCCCTGGATGAGATGTTGGATTCTGTAAAAATGGATTGAACCGTGGCCTTGCTGCCGTACAGCCCGGTATTGGCGCGCACGTCGACGTCGAGTATGGCTCCATTGACAGTCACGCCTGCGAACAGCCCCTTGGCACGCGAATAGGAATATACCTCGGCTTCAAGTTTGTAATCGGTGGTGGCGGAGGCGCTTTTGCTGACCGGGCCCGCAGCCACGGAAAGGTCGCCTCCAAGGGTGTAATCCCCTTTTTCGATATTCATCAGCGATTTTTCACTTTTGAAGAGCAACACCAGGTCCACGGCCTGCACGCCAATCTGCGCCCCGACGCTCCCGCCGGTAATCGTCACGAAGACGGGGTCGCTCCATTTGCCGTCTTCTCTCTTTATCATCGCCAGGCCTCTGCCGTGCTTGCCGCCGACGATTAGTCCGCCGTTGATCATGCGGGGAATAATGATGATACCCCTGGAAGCCTGCACCAGTTGCGCCGGAATCTGGATTCCATTGAAGTCGCTGAGCACTGCGGTGGCCGCGTTTATTTTATCTTCTTCTTTATTCTGTGCCAAAGAAGGGACCGAAAATGCCAGTCCGAGTAAGAGGATGGCCTGTACTTTCATTGTTTTTAACTTGTCGAGGAACATAGGATAATTGGGATTAACAGGTAAAAAAATTACTTCAATGATCGTGCCCGCCGGCACCGGGAAGCGGCATTCCCGCTATTACAACGTGTACCCGGACAGCTCTTCGGCACGATCCGCAACTTTTAACGCCGCATTCTTCCATTTCTGATTCTTTGGTATGATTTTGATGACGGTTTTACATGAAATAATGTCAACCCCCAACCGAATCATTATGGATGCCAAAGCAATCAGTCTAAGCGAAACCGACGTAAAACCCGTTGTGGACCTGCTGAACGACTACCTCGCAAACTATCACATTCATTACCAAAAACTGAGAGGCTGCCACTGGAACATCAAGGGTCAAAACTTTTTTACCCTGCACGCGAAATTCGAGGAATTGTACACCAACGCGCAGGAAACGATCGACGAAATCGCCGAACGTGTACTTACCCTGGGCAAGCCGCCGCACAGCCGTTTCGCCGACTATATCAACGAATCGGAAATCAAGGAGATCAACACGATCGGCATGAAAGACCTGGACATGGTGGATGCCATCCTCGACGACTTCGCCAAGCTGATCAATCTCGAACGGGGGCTACTGGAAGCTACCGAAGAGGCCGGCGACGACGGTACCAACGACATGGTGAACCGTTTTATGCAGTTCAAGGAAAAGAATACGTGGATGCTGCGGTCATTCGCGGGAAAAAAATGAATGAAACCTATGCACACCTGCTGCCGCGTTTTGGAACAAAGCGCGGCTTTTCTGTGCCTTCAAATGGCGTTGCGGCGCCGCGGGGCTTCCTGCTTGTAGCGAATGTGGTGTCGAAGAACACGCAGGCTTCGCAGGTGCCGCCTGCCGTGAACACGCGGCGCCTGCGGAACCGTCAATTGTTTTGCAATCGGAATAGCTATAAACAGGGCCGCTCTCCGGCCAACACATTTTTTATACTGTTTTTCATTCCTATTTATTTTGGAATGGTTTAATTGCATCGATTCCGTTAACACTGTCGTATGCGTCCCGTTCCCGAGTTCAAAATCGGCCCTGTTCCCCTGTTTTCTGCCATCCGGTTTGCCCGCAACCCGCTGCGTTTCCTCCGGCAGGGCTTCGATGAATGCGGCCATACTTTCAGGATCCGGCTGTTCAGGGAATTCATCGTCACGCGTGATCCGGCGTTTTTCCGGCATGTATTGCAACTGCATCATAAGAATTTCAAAAAAGGTAATTCAGTCAAAATGCTGCGACCTGTGCTGGGCAACGGGCTGGTGATCAGCGATGGCGATTTCTGGTTGAGACAAAGAAGGCTCGTGCAGCCGGCGTTTCACCGCGAGCGGTTACAGGAACTTTTCGTGACAATGGGCGGGCTCACCGCCGCATTTCTCGACGAACTGGAAGCATTTCGCGGCAAAAACGCCATCGATGTGGACGCCAAAATGATGGGTATCACCTCCGATATTGCATTGAAAACGCTTTTCGGAAATATGAATACCGAAGATAAGGAGCAGATTTACAGGCAAGTAAACCGCACGCAAACTTACCTCGTAACGCGCGTCCGCAAGCCCTATCGCCGGCCGATTATGGCCATTAACGGAGAAGACCGCCGTTTCAAATCCGATCTGGCCTATTTCAACAGCCTCGTTTACGACTTTATCCGCAAACGGCGCCTCTCCGGCGAAAAGCCCAACGACCTGCTCCAACTCCTGCTCGACAGCCGGGACGAGGAAACCGGCGAGCAAATGAACGATGAACAGATTCGCGACGAGGCGATTACCATGTTCGCCGCGGGACATGAAACATCGGCGACCGGCCTGAGCTGGTTGCTATGGGAGCTTTCGACCCAGCCGGAGATCGTGGCGCACATCCGGCAGGAAAGCCGGATTTTTGAAACCGTACCCGGTTTTGAGCAGCTTATGCAAATGCCTTATACCCGGCAGGTAGTAGAGGAAGGCTTGCGCCTGTACCCGCCCGCGTGGACGATGACGCGTGAGAGCACCGTCGACCAGGAGATTGAAGGCTACGATATTCCCAGGGGCAGCTCGGTGTTTATGTCGATATTCGAACTGCACCGTAATCCGGACCTCTGGGATAATCCCGCGACGTTCAACCCCGGAAACTTCCAGGCCGAGGCCGTCAGGAACCGGGCTAAGTTCAACTATCTGCCGTTTGGCGCCGGGCCGAGAATCTGTATCGGGCAGCAGTTTGCATTGATGGAAATGCAACTGTTGCTGGCGGCATTGGTGAAGCGCTTCGACTTCGTACGCGAACAGGGTTACAGTGTCGGTATGCACCCGCAAATTGTTTTAAAATCTACCAACGGCATTAAATTACGACTCCTGTAAAGCCAATACCGAACAAACTTTATGCACGAATCCATTATCCTGTACCTTTCGCTGGTGATGATCATCATGTTCCTGGTGATGCTCGCGCAGCGGATTAAAATTGCTTACCCGATCGTACTCGTACTCGGCGGGCTGGCGCTGAGCCTGGTTCCCGGCCTGCCTGCCGTCACGATCGACCCGCAACTGATCTTTCTCATTTTTCTCCCGCCGCTGCTTTACGAGGCTGCATGGCAAACGTCCTGGAAAGATTTCTGGAAATGGCGGCGGGTCATCGGTTCATTCGCTTTCATCATCGTCATATTCACCTCCTGCGTTATCGCCTACGTATCAGAAGCGCTTATTCCGGGTTTTACGTTGGCGCTGGGTTTCCTGCTCGGCGGTATCATTTCCCCGCCCGACGCCGTTGCTACCACCTCTATTTTGCAGAACGTAAAAGTCCCTAAACGCCTCATTACCATCGCAGAAGGCGAAAGCCTGCTGAACGACGCTTCGTCGCTGATCGTCTTCCGGTTCGCATTGGTAGCAGTCGCGTCGGGAAGGTTCGTACTTTCCGAGGCTGTCGGCAGCTTTTTCCTGGTGATCGTCATGGGATTTGCCGTTGGCATCGGCATCGCGCTTATTTTTTACGCCATTCACCGGTGGTTGCCTACAACGCCGAGCATCGACACGATTCTTACGTTCGTGGCACCGTACGCCATGTATATTACAGCGGAAGAATTCCATTTCTCGGGCGTGATTGCCGTCGTTTCGGGCGGGCTGTTCCTCTCCAGGAACCAGCACAGCATTCTGAGCCATCTGAGCCGGATACAGGGAATTAACGTATGGTCGACGGTGGGATTTGTACTGAATGGTATCGTGTTCATGCTCATCGGGCTCGAACTTCCGGTGATCATCCAGGGGTTCGGTGAAGCATCGCTGGGCGAAGCGATCAAATATGGACTGATCGTCTCGGTGGTTGTGATACTGACGCGCCTTGTCAGTACGCTCGGCTCTTCTGTATTCACCGTATTTATTAGCCGTTTCATCACCACCGCCGACAACAGCCCGGGCATCCGCATGCCCCTGATTTTCGGCTGGGCAGGCATGCGCGGGGTGGTTTCCCTTGCCTCGGCGCTCTCTATTCCACTGCTGCTCGACAACGGGCAGCCATTCCCCCAGCGGAATATGATCCTGTTTATTACGTTCGTCGTCATACTGGTAACGCTCGTTTTCCAGGGACTAACCCTTCCGATGGTGGTACGGCTGATGAAAGTGGAAGAAAGGGATTACTCGGTTCCGGCGCAGGAGCAGGACGTCATTATCCGACGAAAACTCGCCAAAGCGTCGCTGGATCTTATCAATGCCAAATATGCGAAGGAAGTGGAGAATAACGAGTTGTTACAAAGCCTGAAATTCAAGCTGGAAAGCGACATCGGCTTCCTCGACCACGTGCGCGATTCGGATGTCGGCGAGGCAGGCCACGCTTATATCGGCCGCTATCAGGAAATCACCAAAGAGCTCCTCGAATACAAGCGCCACATCCTGCACCAGTTCAACAAGAAAGAGACTTACGAAGAAGAAATCATCCGCCAGCACCTGGCCCAGCTCGATCTGGAAGAGGAGAAGGTGAGGCAGCAGTTTTTGCATATTGAATGAGTGAATGATTGAATGGGAATGAGGAATGGTCAACTCGGGTTAGTATTGTCAGGTCTGGTCAGGTGTGAGCACAAGTGACCTTCGGCTATCCTCTCCTATCGCAATTCAATCATAAGGTTTCAAAATTTATTCACTCATTCGCTCATTCAAAATTCACTCATTCAAAATCCACTCATCCCCCCATTCCACCTACCGGCAGCACCGCCGCCACCATTTTCCTGTCCCCTCGTTCCCGGTCGAAGAAATAATCCAGTCGTCCGAGGTTAATGCCTGCAAAACCGACCTGGTTGATGGTCGTAACCTTGCCGTCGAGGTTCATAACGCTTTCCGGTTCTTTCATGAACGTATGCGTATGGCCGCCTATAATGAGGTCGATATTGCGCGTCGATTTGGCCAGGATCTGGTCCGAAACTTTGTTTTCCTTGTATTTGTAACCCAAATGCGAAAGGCAAACCACCAGGTCGCAATGCAACTCGTTTTTGAGCAACGAAGCTATTTCATTGGCTTTCGGGATGGGGTCCAGATAAACGGTTTCAAGGTAATTCTTTTTATTGACCAACCCTTCCAGCTCTATACAAACTCCGAACACACCGATTTTAATCCCTCCTTTTTTAAATACTTTGTAGGGCTGCGTTTTCCCTTTCAGTTCGGTATTACTGAAATCATAATTGCTTACCAGAAACGGGAAGTCGGCATGTGGAAGCTGCTTTACGAAACCGGCAATGCTATTGTCAAAGTCATGATTGCCCATGGTGGCGGCATCGTAACCCATCTGGCTCATGATTGTAAATTCCAGCTCGCCGCCGTAAAGGTTGAAATAGGGCGTCCCCTGGAAAATATCCCCCGCGTCGAGTAAAAGGACATTCGGCTGTTCCGCACGGATTTTTTTGATCAGCGCCGCCCGTCTCGCCACGCCGCCCATGCCCTGATTCCGCGAGCCATCCATAGGGAACGGGTCGATGCGGCTGTGGACGTCGTTGGTGTGCAAAATGGTAAGCTGCACCGCCGGATCGCGTTTCGCGAATGCCGAAACCGGCCCCAGGCCCAATGCGGCAGCGGCCATGCCACCTTTTTTGAGGAATTCCCTCCTATTTATCTGAAATAATCCTTCCATCGAGTCGAGCGGTTATTTTTTTGCCCTGGCGCGTCAGATCGCCGATATATTCAAACAACGCCTCTCTCACGCGCTGGTTGATTTCCCTGCGTTCGAGCGGGTGGCGCAGGCATTCGAGCTCGTCGCCACCGTCGGCGAGATAGTCGTAAGTGAGAACATGGTAGGTTTGGGTGCTGTCAAAGGGCTGCCCGCCGATCGTTACATCGTAAGCCCTCCCGTCCCTGATTTTCATGCGTATGCCGGCCACCGGTTCGCCGCCTTTTCTTGCAATAAAATCAACGACCTGCCGAACATCCCCGCCCGACAGTTTCAGCACAACCAGCTCGTTTTCGAATGGCATGAGTTCGTAAACATGCGAAACGGTGATATTCCCCTTCGGGAACGTCGTACGTAAGCCGCCTTTCGTGGCAAGCGCGAATTGAATGGCGGGGTCCTTCTTCAAACCCTCCCGGAGAATCGCGTCGGCGAAGAAGTTACCCATCAGGGTTTCCGGCTCGGGCGGTTTTGTAAGCGCCGCTTCCGTCTGCCCCACGACCCGGTCCATTTCTTTCTGCATTTTGTCCTTGTAAGGCTGATAGTAGCGGATAATAGCAGAATCGGCACCGACCTGCCGGTCGATGCCGTATTGTTTGTATTCGCTTTTGGTAATGACGAGATGCTTTCGGCAAGACGCCGGCAAGCCCAGGCTGGCAAGCAATACCGCAACGTAAACCCGTCTGACAGAAGTTTTCATATTGTAATTTCAGAGGCCTAAAATTACATCCGAAACTCCGGAATTCCCGCTACCAGCCATCATTCTGCCGCAGATTCGGGTTCGCGTCAATCTGCGATTGAGGGATAGGGTAAAGTTCCAGCCGCGGCGTGTAGGGGATCAGCACATTGTCGACGATCTGGTCTTCGGACATGGCGGCGATCTCTTCCTGTAACGTACCCCAGCGCCGGATATCGAATACGGTATTGAATTCCCCGCTTAGTTCGAGCCTTCGCTCGGTACGGATGGCCGCACGCAGGGCCGGTACTCCGGCAGCCCTGGAAGGCGTCGCCTTCGCGCGGGCCCGCACACGATTGAGCAGCGGCAATGCTTCGGCCGGTTTACCTGTCTCGACCAGCGCCTCTGCGAGCATCAGCAGCACGTCCGAGAACCGCAGCTCGATCAGGTCGGCACTATAACCCTGCACTGGTGCGCCTGCCGGACGTGCCTCGCGTGCAAGTTTTCCGAATGCGATACCATATTTGAAGTCGTCATGGGCAAACGGCGCTTTCGTGCGCTGTATCAGGTAATGGCCGGTGGGCGCGTCGTAAATAATGCTGTCGCCGGGTTCCGCACCTGCACGCGGGCTGCCTGTGAAGGCATATCTCGACACGAGTGTAAAATCGCGACGGGTGTCGTTTTTTTCGAACAGTTTATAGAAATCGTAAGTTAAACCGTAGTTGGTCTGCTCATCGCCGTTTACCAGCCCGGAAGGGAACAGGTGGAACGGCAATATATTGCCGTTCTGGTTCGAGGGATTCACAAAGTAACCGAACGACAGGACGATTTCGCGGTTCCGTTCATTGGCCAGTGCAAAAACGTCGGCGAAATTCGGCAGCAGTTCCATATCGTACTTTTCCTCGTTCGCCGCCCCCACCAGTTCGCTTAGTTTCTCGACCGCCTTCTGGTAGTTTTCCGTTTTGTTCAGTGGCTTGCCGGCCATGGTAAGATACACTTTGCCCATTAATGCTTTCACTGTCCCCGCAGATACCCGCCCGAGTTCGGCCCCGCCCCGCGAATCGGGCAGAATGGTTTCGGCAAATGCGAGGTCGGCCAGGATGGCGTCATAAACTTCGGCCGCCGTCGCACGGGGCGCGAATATCAGGTCCTTGTCTTCGAATGATTTAATTTCGTTCAATATCAAAGGCACGTCGCCAAACAGCCGCACAAGGTTGAAATAGGCATACGCCCGCAACACCCGCGCTTCGGCGATGTAAGGGTCCGCCTCCTCCTCCTCGCCCGGAACGGCCATCGTGGCATTGGCAATCACGGTATTCGCACGGTAAATGATCTTGTAAAACCGCGTCCAAACCGATTCGAATGCCCCCCGAAACCGAGGTATGCCCGAAACGATAGTACGGGTCGGCACCCGAGCCGAGAATGCCCGCCGTCGCGTAGCGATGCCCCGACTCGGTGAGAATGAAGCGGTTGTAAATATCGGCGTGATCGGTCGTTGTCCAGGCCTGGTAAACGCCGATCGTCGCCTGGTTCAGCCCATCCTCGTCCTTGAAAGCCACATCCTTGCCCAGCGACGAGTACGGCGATTCTTCGAGATTATCCTTGCAGGAAGTAACCGCCAGCACCGCCAGCAGCATTACGGATAACTTGATATGTATTTTCATGTTGAAATGCATTGGTCAGACACTAGAAGTTGCAGGAGAACCCGATGGTATAAGAGCGTTGCGCAGGATAGGCGCCGTAATCGATGCCCTGTTGCAGCAACGACTGCCCGTAGGAGCTCACCTCGGGATCGAAGCCGGAATATTTGGTCCAGGTCCAAAGGTTGGTACCCGTCACAAACAGCCGCGGGTTCTGGATCGGGCCCAGTTTCGGGAATGTGTAGGAAACCGTGAGCATTTTCAAGCGTGCGAAGCTGCCGTCCTCGACCATGACCGAATTGATATCACCCGAAGCGATACCCCGCTGCACACCCGGATATTTCGGGTTGTTATGCGGATTGGCCTCCGTGTAGCGGTTGCGGTACCACTCCTCCGACTGGTTAAACCCTACGCCGCCATAATCCACGACACCGTTGGTAATGTAGAACCGCGTGAGGTTCAACACATCGTTTCCGACAGACCCGGTGAACAGCGCATTGACGGAGAAATTCTTCCAGGTAATGTCATGGCTCCATCCAAATGTAAAATCCGGTGTGGATTTGCCCAGCACCACCCTGTCGTCGGCTGTAATGATACCGTCGCCGTTGACATCAGAGTATTTCCAGGCACCGTAAAGCGGAGTTCCCTTAGAGCCGGGCGGGCGCGGGCCTTCGAAAGTCGGAAATATGGGGTTACCATTGGCGTCGAAGTCCGTTTTCTGGCTCAGGCCATCGACCCGGTAGCCGAAGAACTGGCCCACTTCCTGGCCCGGGATCAGAATGCCCGATACGCCGCCAAGAAGGTTACCGTTGATATTCACATAATCCGGCTGGGTGCGGTCGCCGAGGTCGACAAGTGTGTTGACGTTTCTCGAAACGTTCAGGCGCGTCGAGTAGACCACATTCTTTTTCTGCACAATATTTCCCTGGATACTCACTTCGATCCCCCGGTTGCGCATCGTGCCGTAATTATCGATGATCGTACTCACACCCGACTGCGTAGGCACCTTGCGCGGTTGCAGAAGGTCGGAAGTGACTTTGTTATAATAATCGAAACTCAACACGATGCGGTCCTTCACGGCGTTGAAATCCACTCCTACATTGAACTGCTTCGTGCGCTCCCACGAGAGGTTCGGGTTGGCGATCGTATTCGGGAATACACCGGTATTGATCACCGCGCCGTCGCCGCCGGGGCCCATTTCGTAGAAACCCGCACTATAAAGCGAGAGCGACGAATAAGGGGCAATCGCCTGGCTGCCCGTTTCGCCGTAGGAAGCGCGGAATTTCGTGTTGGTCACGAAGGTCACACCTTTCATAAACTCTTCCTGGTCGAGGTTCCACGCCAGCGCGACAGCCGGGAAGATCCCGTACTTTTTATTCGCGGCAAATGCCGACGCTCCGTCCGCGCGGACCGATGCATTCAGGACATACCGGCCTTTGAATGTGTAATTCGCTCGCAGGAAGCCCGATTGCAGGATGCGCTTTTCCTTGAACGAACCGATTACCTGCGACTGCGCGCTGCCAATGTTGTCAACCCCGAAAAACGGCACATCGAATCCCGACGAGTTGGTGTTGAGGAATTCAACAGTCTGGTCGTTATATTCCACACCCAGGGTCGTATTGAGGTAATGGTTCTTCCGGAAGGTCTTTTCGTATTGCAGATAGGAATTGAAGTTATAGCTATATGTATTGGCCGTGTTGTTGCTGCCTTTTCCCTTAACCTGGTTTCCTTCGGCTGTCGATGGCGGCAGGAACACCTTCCGCCGCGTGAGGTTCTGGTTTCCGGCGAGGCTTACCACAAGTTGCAGACCATTAGCGATCTTGAAATAGTTTTCGATATTGAGAATAGAGTAATCGCTCTGGGTGAGGTCCGTCTTGGCCGTCAGCTCGTTGTAAGGATTGGAAAAATAATAGCCCTGATAGTTCGGGATACCGAGGCTGTTGTTGCCCAGATAGTCGATCGCGAGCGTAGGCGCCGCACGCAGGCCGTCCATGAGCCCGCCCGAGCTCGGCCATGCGCGTGAGGCGGTGACGGCCCGGTTGGTTTTCTGGCGGGTAAAGGAAAGCTGGCCCTTGACCGTATACCAATTGTTGATCTCGTTATTGACATTCACCCGCAGGCTCGCCCTGTCATTGTCCGAATTGATGATCGTTCCCTTGTCTTTCAGATAATTACCGGAAATATAGTATGACGATTTCGGGCTTCCTCCCGACAGGCTCAGCGTAATATCCTGCCGGAAACTCGGCTGGGTGATAGCGTCGACCCAGTCGGTGTTGGTCATCGTGCTGTCGAGGTTTTCGAATGGCGGATTGCGGTCAGTAACCCGGAAACTTTCATTGATTACCTCCGCGTACTGGCGGGAGTTCATCATCCTGATCGGGTTCGCGACGCGGCCGAAGGACGTCTTGTTGACCAGCTCCACCCGGCCTTCCCCCCTTCTCCCCGACTTGGTCGTAATCAGGATTACCCCGTTGGCCCCCCGTGACCCGTAAATGGCCGTTGCGGAGGCGTCTTTGAGGATTTCCATACTTTCGATGTCGTTCGGGTTGATGCCGTACAGGCCATTCTGCGTATACGAGCCATAGAAGTTGGTGCCCGCCTCGCGGTAAGGCGGCATCGGAAAGCCGTCGATTACATAGAGCGGTTCATTGTTGCCGCTCAAAGAGTTGTTACCACGGATCCGCACCACGGCCGCGGCACCCGGCTCACCCGAGCTCTCCACCACCTGCACCCCTGTTGCACGGCCCTGAATGGCCTGGTCGATCGTGTTGATGACGGCCGATTTATATTCCTGTGCGGCTACCCTGGAAGTAGAGCTGGCGAGGTCGCGCTTGCTTTGCGCGCCATAACCTACCACCACCACTTCTTTCAAAGCCTTGGCCTCGGGGACGAGCTGGGTATCATAGTTCGTCATGCCGGTGATGGGCACTTCCTTGGTCGTGAACCCCACAAAACTGTACACGAGAATACCTCCTTTCGCGGGCACTTTCATCTGAAACGACCCGTCCGGCTCTGTAATGGCCTGTATCTGAGTCCCCTTCACCAAAACCGCCACACCGGGCATTCCCGCGCCCTTTTCATCTCTCACCACACCCTTGATAGTACGGGCGTCGGGACCGGCATCCGTAGTACCGCCGGGTGCAGGTTTTTGCGCGGCAGCCGAATCCGCCGTCTGGGCTGCATTCTGAGCGGGCTGGGCTGCATTCGCATTGCCCGTTTGTGCAGGGGTAGCGGTTGTGCTATCCGGTTTGGCGGGTTGCCCGGCGGCAGAATTGCCGGTTGCATTGCCTGTATTGTTCAAAGAATCTTTTTGAGGAGCTGGTTTGATCAGCGGATCGAAGTTCTGCGTGGGTTTCACCAAAGGCGAAGAGGAGGATTTGGAAGCAGAATCGGTGGTATTTTGAGGTTTCGGGAGGGTGTCGGTCGCCGGTTTGGCGGGTGCCGGGTCGGTTTTCGGTGCCGGGCGGGTTGTTGTGTCCGGCCTGGTCTTTCGGGTTGAATCCGGCCCGACCTGCTGTGCGGTACTTCGCGATATCGGACCTGAAAACAGCAGCAGAAAGAAACCGATCCTCAGGAAAATGAGCGGGACCGAACAGGGTACGGGCTCACTGACTCGTTGAGTTTTTCTCATATCATTCCTTGGCTAAGTGACGGGACCGTGTCCCGGAAAAAATTGTTTTTTGCCAGACTCAGACAAAAACCATACCGCTTTGCCTGCCCGATAGCTAAAAAGTAGTTGAAACCCTTACTTTGTTCTACAACAAGGAGGCGAATTACATTTACACAACTAACCGTTATTGATATATGATTCACCACGCGCGCCAGCCCGTCGGCAACCGACCGGAAAGGCCGAATGCCAGCTTGATCGTAATTTTTCAAATATCCGTCAATCGCGTCCTATTATTTTTGGAAACATCATGCTTACGATTACATTTGTCAAAACGCCCATCGGGGGCGGGTTTGAATTTTGCCAAGTTTAAAGGAGTGTCATAAACCAACTTCGACCATGCGCCAGGAACAACTGCTAACTGCCGACTACATTGAGTCTCAGATCGGAAACGTAATCGAATACTATATCCGTTGGGAATTTGAGGAGGACCCTTTTTACGGTAAAGCCAGGATCAAAGGGTTAGTGGAAGATGAGGCAGGCGGGTTGAAGATCATCTGCGACGTCATAGAGGGAAGCGACCTCGAAATGGCTTATGAGCAGGAAGAAGTTTTTATGTATTCCGAACATCATCCGATTTACACCGGCCAGCTCCCCGAGATTTACTCGGCCAACTGGGTGAATACCGACGGCAAAAAGAAAAAACAGATCTTCATCGCCCCTCCCAACGAAAACGCCAGAGACTTCGCCATCTCACAAACCAACAGCAAGGTGGTGGTTAAGAGGATATACTAGGGGAATTTGAATGATTGAATGATTGAATGATTGAATGATTGAATGAGTGAATGAATATTTAGTCATGAAAGTCGGGAGAAGTCATGACATAGAAGGATTGAACAAAACAACATTTGACCATACCTGACTTTTTTCATTCACTCATCCAATTCCTTGTTCCACGCCGGCTTATTCACTCATTCACTCATTCAAAATTAGGCCGCTCTCATTAGTTCTTCACAATTTTCTTCGTCAGCACGCGGTCGCTGAACTCGGCTTTTACGATGTACAGGCCGGCCGGGAATCTGGTCAGGTCGAAGTTGTAGACGTTCGAGGCTACCTCGCCGGTAATCACGGTTTCCGCTACTTTTTGTCCTGTCACATTGTAAATAGAAACCGATTCCAATTGCTCCGGATGCGGATAGAACTGAACGGACACCTGGCCGTTCGTCGGATTCGGCGTGACGAGGAAGCCGGCTTCTTTCAGATTAGGATTCACGGTGACGGTCCTGATATTGATATCGTCGAGATAGATGTCGTTCTCATTGCCATTCGTGTTCAGGAATGCGACGAGTATTTCACCCTGCCCGATGAAGCTTCCGATATTGATCTCTTCACGCCGCCATTCGTTTACGCCGGGTGTGAACGCCGTGCGCGTCGCGGCGCTGCGGGTAATGAGGCTCGATCCCCATTTTTTGTAGACACTTGTGTAAGTCTGTCCGCAATCTGTACTAATAAGCACCTGCAATGTATCCCACACATTACCCTGCGCCGAGGTATTGGTATAGGTCGCCGCCGCCACCTGGAACGACACGAAGGCGGAATCGACACCGGCGATATTCACCGTAGGCGAACGCAGGTAGTCGCGCTGCCCCACCACCTGATTACCGAAATTACCGATTTTGACGGATGCGCTACCCGTTTTCGCCGCGGAAGTCGTTTTCTCCCAGGTCGAACCGCCGTCTTCATTGACGATGTCCCAGCCCTGCGGCGGGAAGAGGCCTTCGAAACCCTCGCGCACCGGTGCGGCAAAAGGTTCGTAGTAAATGAAATCGAGGCTCAGCGCATCGTTGGAAGTATCCTCGTCGGCCGCGCCGTTGGGATGGGATGTATAAATGCTCAGGACATGGTTGCCTTCGTCAGTTGTGAGAACCGGCAATGTTACGGTTGCTTCCTCATAAGTTGCAAGCGAGCCGGTCCATTTGTAATCCTGCACGGTTCCGTTATCGATCACCGCGTGGATGGTGACGGACGTCAGCGTTTCGCTGCCCCGGTTAGCCAGCGTGACCTGCGGGGTAACCGAATTCGAGCAAATACGCTGCGCGGGCCGGCGGATCGCTTTCAGGGAAGCGTCCTCTTTCTTCACATCGACCGGCACGCAGCCGTTGGAATTGGCCAATAGCGCACGGTAGGTATTGAATGCAGCTTCCATTCTGGCCACCTGCATTTTGGTAAACATAAGCAGGCAGGCATCCGGCGTGTAATCCATGTAATTCTGATACATAATGCCCGGCGCGACAGTCGTACAACGGTCGGTGACGATGCCGCTCTGGCAGGTTGTGGTACTGTTGCTCTGGTTGGGCGTATCGTCCACTTCGTCGGTTCCCGTGCAGGCGCCGTTGTCATCGCCCCAGATATGGTAAAGGTTAAAATAATGCCCCAACTCGTGCGTCAGTGTTTTGCCCTGATTGAAACCGGCCACACTACCGCCTGGCAGCGAAGCATAATCCACCGCTACACCTTGCTCGTCTTTTACGCCGTCGTCGGGAAATGTGGCATAACCCAGCGTACTGCCCGAAAGGTCACAGATCCAGATATTCAGGTATTTATCGGTGTCCCAGGCATCTGCCCCGCCCGATTCGGCATGCTTGACCTGGTTGGTGGTATAGTCGAACGAATTGCGGGTAGTGTTATAGCGGACGATTCCCGTCGAAGGCGCGTCATCGGGTGTGCGTTGCGCCAGACAGAACTGAATGCCCGTTTGCCCAAACAAGGACCGAAAATGTGCAGGTATCTTTTCCGCACCGGCATTCGTACCGGCGTAGTCCTTATTGATCGTATCGAGCTGGGCCATGATCTGTGCATCCGTCACCATCGATTGGCGGTTCAGCACCACATGGAATACCACAGGAATGGTTACGGGGCCCGTTGTCCGAAGCGTTTTTCCAGAAGCGACCCTCTCCCTGATAATCTGTTTCAACCGCAACTCGCGCTGGTCGAACATGAGCTTCAACGACGGCTGATCCGTAAACCTTTTGTGGAGCAACTCCATCGATGCACAACGGTCCTGTGCATAAGCGGGCGCGAAGCCACCGGTTACTATGAATAAAATGACAGAAAAGAATCTGACGAATAGTATAATATGTCGCATCGAACGTTTCCTGAGGAACTGAGTAAATGGATTTGACCGCTAATTACAGACCGGAAGCGGATTTATTCACCTACTACGAAAAAAAGTGCCTTATGATGCGAATGCAATGTTATTTAATTTGTTTTTAACAGGCAGGAGCCGCAATGAGCGGGAAAATCATTTTTTTCATGCAGGAGACGCCCCATACCAAACCCATTCGCAAGATCATCCATATCGACATGGATGCATTCTACGCATCGGTGGAGCAGCGCGATTTCCCCGAATACCGTGGCAAGCCTATTGCCGTAGGCGGCTCTCCCACCGGTCGCGGCGTGGTGGCTACGGCTAGTTACGAGGCCCGTAAATTCGGAGTGCGTTCGGCAATGCCTTCCCGGCAGGCTGTCCAGCTCTGCCCCCAGATCATCTTCGTCCATCCGAGGTTTGATGTTTACAAAGCTGTTTCCAGAAGCATTCGCGAGATATTTTCCCGCTACACCGACCTGATCGAGCCGCTTTCGCTGGACGAAGCATATCTGGATGTCACCGAAGACAAAATGGGCATCGGGTCGGCGATGGAAATCGCCAGGCGGATCAAGCAATCGATCAGGGAGGAACTGAACCTGACGGCGTCCGCCGGGGTATCCGTTAACAAGTTTGTGGCGAAAATCGCTTCGGACATTAACAAACCGGACGGACTGACATTCATAGGCCCCTCCCGGATAGAGCGTTTTATGGACCAGCTCCCGGTCGAAAAATTTCACGGCGTAGGCAAAGTGACGGCCGATAAAATGAAAGGAATGCAACTGTTTACGGGAGCTGATCTGAAAAAACTGTCGGAAGACGAGCTTGTTAACCTGTTTGGAAAAACAGGCCATTTCTTTTACAGGATCGTGCGCGGCATCGACGAGCGGGAGGTGCAAACCCACCGCGAAACGAAGTCGCTCGGGGCGGAGGACACATTTACCTACGACCTCGATACGCTCGACGAGATGTTCAAAGAGCTCGACCGCATCGGGGTCACGGTGGTTAACCGGCTCAAAAGGAATCAACTGAAAGGCCGGACGGTCACGCTGAAAGTCAAATTCAGCGATTTTACCCAGATCACACGGGCACATTCGTTCCCTCATCCCGTAAGTGACCTCGATACCATTACCGACACTGCGAAGCAATTGCTCGAAAAGCTCGATTTACGCGGGAAACCCGTGCGGCTGCTCGGCATTTCTTTATCGAATTTTCACGAACCGGAAGTCAAATCCCGCAAATACAAAGACCCCGAGCAACTCGAACTGTTCCCGTTCGGGTTATAGAAGCAATGCATCCACCCGGTGCGCCTGCACGATATTCTCGCATTTCGACCAGGAAAATATCGTAAAACGGCCGTCCTGCGAAGCTACCAGGGCGATGGAGTCGCGCTGGTCGTGGACAAACTGCGCCGCCGACAAATGCCTTGTCCCGCCGTTTTGCACGGGGTGCACCACCATCGCCGCGTTTCCAATGACCGGCTCCGTGATCAAAATTTCTTCCACCGGCTTTCCCGACGGCGCGCGGCCGATCTTTGCGCCGAATGCGAGCAATTCATAACGGTCGTTGATAATGGTAGCGCCATCCACGGCCGTCAATCCGGCCATATTGGCCACTGCCGAACTGAACTGGTTTTGCCAGGTAATCGGGTTGGGGTCTTCCACATATTTACGGTGCAGGTCGGCCAGTTCCGAGAACGGCGGCTGCACATCGTAGGTAATCGGGTGGATAATCGATTCCCGCCAGCGGTCTTTGCCTTTTGGTACCACGAGGAGTATCCCGCCGCGTTCGTGGCTGCGCATCGAGGCCGCGAGCTGCACGAGCAGGTTGGGATAATCGCTCCACAAGGTGGTGGATGAAAAACCCATCAGCGAGTTGATCAGCGAAGGGCAATCCTTCACCTTGCGGCTTTCTTCATTCACAATCTTCACCTGATCGCCTTTCAGCACGGCTACATTCACGAATTTGCCGAAACCTTCCACGCGGCGGTGCTTTACCACCAGCATTCCCGGCTCGATCACTTCCAGCACGAAACACAGGCCCGGAATCACGCGTGTAGTGCCCCAAATGCGCAGCTCCCCGTCTTCCAGCCACACACCCAGGTGTATACCCGAGCGCTCGACAGCCGGCGCGAGCTTGGTCAGCGTGTTGGCTGTCAGTGCCAGTTTTTCGGCGAAGATTAGCGGGTGCTCGGCGGCTTCGGGCGGCAGGTATGCAATGGAAACCTTGGGCGATCGGCCCTCCTCCCGGCGCAGGCTCGCCCAAAAGGTCGTGTCGATAATGGTTTCGATGATCCTGGCGTCGGGACGGGGAGCCAATTCCTGCTCGTAATACTTGGAGACCGCCTCGTGATGCCGCCTGAAATGGCCGGCCACCAACGGCGCCACCGACCTGGCTGCTTTATATGTGGTAACAGGTACGGTATCGCCTGTTTCAATCGGGAATATATCGGGATTCGTAATCATTTCTTGGCGGTTTTCTTGTGAACAACGACTTCTTTCAAAAAGTTGGTTTTGGTGACCGCCGTCTGTTTTTTTACTGTTTGTACCGCCCGTTTCCAACCATTCAACGCGCCGGGGCATCGTAGTCACCGGGGCTGCATTTTGGAATTAATTGCCATTGCGGGCAGTTCTTTCGCCAGATAAGCGTAATTTGCGCGTTAATTCCAAAAGTCCGGCTACCGGCTTTTTACCTTCCGGCATGCGGCGAGTATGCCATTATTTAAGAATGAAAACGTACCTCAGATTATTATCTTTTGCACAACCGATTGCCCGATTTGCCATCCCCTATATTCTTTGCACCGTTCTGGGAGTTATTTTCAATACTTTGAACCTGGCCCTTCTGGCTCCGCTCCTCAGCACGTTGTTCAGTAACCAGGGCGGGAAAATAATCCCCAGGCCCCACGACGGCTGGCTCGATCCTACGGGAATGCTTAATTACTACGCCCAGGAGGCCAACCTCACTTTCGGCCCGCACGGTGCATTGCAGGTCGTCTGCGCGGTGATCGTGGTGTCCGTACTGCTTTCGAATATCTTCAAATACTTTTCGCAACGGATCATGGAAAATCTCCGGATCCACACTTTGCTGAACCTCCGCAAAAAAGTTTTCGACAACGTGATGAACCTCCATGTCGGCTATTTCAGCAACCAGCGCAAAGGGGACATCATTTCAAAAATCGCATCCGACGTACAGGTCGTACAGTTCTCGGTAACCAGTACTTTGCAGGTGGTTTTTAAAGAACCCATGCAACTGCTGGCTTACGTATTCATGCTTTTTGCCACGTCGGCGAAGCTTACCTTCTTTGCGATTCTGGTCATCCCGGTGTCGGCGTTCCTCATTTCCAAAATCGTCAAAAGGCTCAAAGAACAGGCAGCCCTCGCGCAGCATTATTTCGGGTTGATGATCAGCTACCTCGATGAGGCGCTTACGGGCATCAAGATCATCAAGGCTTTCAATGCGACAGAGGACATCAAGGACAAATTCCACAAGGAAAATATCCGTTATTCCGACCTCGGGCGAAAAATGGCGAAGCGCCAGCAACTCAGTTCGCCCATTTCCGAGTTCCTCGGGGTAACCATGGTGGCGATCATCGTTTTGTACGGCGGCTCGCTGATCATCGATAACAACTCCGACCTGGATGTTTCGAAATTTGTGGCTTACATCGGCATTTTCTCGCAGGTAATGCGCCCGGCGAAAGCGCTTACCGACTCGTTCAGCACCATTCACGCAGGTATTGCCGCCGGCGAGCGTGTGCTCGAACTGATCGACGAGAAGCCGGAAATACAGGACGCGCCGGATGCGATCGATATGAAAGATTTCAAAGAGTCGATCCGTCTGGAAAACGTGTCGTTCTCTTACCCTTCGCGGCCGGTGCTCAAATCCATCAATGTGACCATTCCGAAAGGAAAAACAGTGGCGCTCGTAGGGCCTTCGGGTGGGGGAAAATCTACGTTGATGGACCTTCTGCCCAGATTTATCGATACCCAGGAAGGACGGGTCCTGATCGACGGCGTCGACGTCAGGAAGATTAAACAGGAATCGTTGTGGTCGATGTTCGGGCTCGTAAACCAGGAATCACTGCTTTTTAACGATACCATTTACCAGAATATCGCGTTCGGAAGCCCTAATGCAACGATGGAGCAAGTGGAAGCCGCGGCGCGGATCGCCAATGCGCACGACTTTATTATGGAAACCGAGGACGGCTATTTCAGCAATATCGGAGACCGGGGTATGAAACTGTCGGGCGGGCAAAAACAGCGGATCTGCATTGCCAGGGCCGTTCTGAAAAACCCGCCGATCATGCTGCTCGACGAAGCGACTTCCGCCCTGGATACCGAGTCCGAAAAACTGGTTCAGGAAGCATTGAATAATCTCATGAAAAACCGGACTTCGCTCGTCATCGCGCACCGGCTGAGCACGATCCAGAACGCGGATACCATACTGGTCCTGGAAGAAGGTAAGATCATCGAACAAGGCAACCATGCCGAACTCATCGCACGCGACGGGCTGTACAAGCGGCTGATCGACATGCAGACGTTCTCGGAAGCGTAAATGACGGATACCGCAAAGATATCGATCGCATTATGCACCTATAACGGCGAACAGTTCCTGCGCGCCCAACTCGATTCGATCATCGCCCAAAGCATTGACAGCTGGGAGGTGATAGCCGTGGACGACGGATCGACCGACCATACCTGGGAAGTCCTGAACGACTACGCAGCCGTGGACGGACGTTTCAAGCTTTTCAGAAACGAGAAAAACCTGGGCTATAACGGAAATTTCCAGAAGGCCCTGAACCTCTGCGAGGGCGAATACATCGCCATTTGCGACCAGGACGACGTGTGGCATCCCGACAAACTGAAATTCCAGCTGGACGCGATCGGGAACAGCTTGCTGGTTTACCACGACTCGGAGCTTATCGACGCGGCAGGCAGCTCCATGAATCTTAAAATTTCAGACAAGTTCAATTTTTACCGCGGATCGTCGCCGGAGGCATTCCTGTATTTGAATTGCGTGTCGGGACACAGCATTCTGATGAAAAACGACTTGGTAGCCAAAGCATTACCCTTCCCTTCGAACTTCCATTATGATCAATGGCTCGCGTTTGTAGCCGCCAGCACAGGGTCTGTGGACTTCGTAGAAAGAGTGCTTGTGCAGTACCGGCAACACCAGCACAATACGACTGATATTCTTGCACGGCGTAAAAGCGCTCGTAGTCGTGATATGAAACTGGCCGAGCTCGAAAGAGAAGCCATCTGGATAGCCAAATGTGCCGAAAAGGCAACGGGAAATAGCCGCCAGTTGCTTGTTCGGCTTGCGGCCCTGAGCGAATCACGCAACCGTTCGTTCGCAGAGCCGCGATATGGGATCGTTATCTGGCAACACCGCCACACCCTGCTAAGCCTTTTGAAAAAATCCCCTGTCAGCAAGCTTTTCTATATCGTTAGAAAAATTTGGGGTAGTAAAGCAAAAAAACTCCTATGAGTGCAATAGTCAGTATCATCATTCCATCCTACAACTACGGTTTTGTGATCGGGGAAACCCTTGAAAATCTTTTGGCGCAAAATTTCCAGGAATGGGAGGCGCTGGTAGTCGACGACGGTTCGTCGGACAATACCGGCGAGGTAGTGGCCAGATTCGCTGCCCGCGATAGTCGCATTCAATACATCCGGCAAACCAATAGCGGCGTTTCCATAGCCCGTAACCGGGGTTTCAGGCATTCGAAAGGAAAATATATTCAGTATCTCGACGCCGACGACCTGCTGAGCGCTGACAAGTTGGCCATACAGGTCGATTTTCTGGAACACAATCCCGATGTCGACATTGCTTACACCGACCATCTGTACTTCGAAACGGACAAGCCCGATATCTTCTATCCTGACTATGAAATGAACCATCACAACTGGCTTCCGAAAATCGATGCACGGGGTTATGAGGCTGTAAATACATTGGTTTATTCGAATATTGCAGTGGTGAGCAGTCCCGTTCTGCGGAGAGCGATAGTCGAGAAGGTAAACGGGTTTCCCGAGTTCAGCAATTATACCGAGGACTGGGAGTTCTGGTTCCTGTGCGCGATCCATGGTGCGCGTTATACGTTCGTGGACAACGAGAACGCCCGCACACTCATACGCATCCATGCACGGAACACGAGCAGGAACATCCAGATTATGCAGGCCGGGGAGCTGGAATTCCGGAAGCGGATCGTGGAAGCCGTAAACAAGTCATCGTTCCTCAGTCAGGAAGAAAAACAGAAATTACTTGACCGGAATGCCGCCAGCACCCAAAAGCTGTACAAATACATGATGTACCACGCCAACCTGTTGAGCCCTGAGCAAATGAAGTTACTCTCGGGCCTTGTGGATAGGAAGACATTCATTTCATATTATTTCAAATCATTGAATTACAAGCGGAAAGCGCTGTTCAAAAAAGGGAGGTAAAATGTTGCCCATTGAAATCGACATTATCATATTAAGTTACGCCCGTAACGAAGAGCTAAAAAAAGTGACGCTCGACGGGATCGACACCCTTCTGAAATCGGAAGACCCGCAAAAGATCAGGTTCAATATAGTAGTTATCGAATCTAACAAGGAGCTGAAACCCTATCAATACGTAGGCACACAAACGGTATACCCGTGGCAACGTTTTGGTTACCACCGGTATATGAATATCGGCATCGGCATGACGAAAGCGCCCTGGGTGTGCATTTGCAACAACGATTTGCTGTTCCATCCGAACTGGGCTACCGAGATCCTCCGGGCATTTGAAACCGACCCCTCGCTCTGGAGCGCCTGCCCCGCATGCAGTATCCACCATCCAGAGCATGGTGTGGCATTAAACAGCGGCCTGCATTACGGTTACGAAGTGCGCAGGGAGCTTGTCGGCTGGTGCATTTTCTTTAAAAGGGATATGCTTAAAATCACCGGCAAACTCGACCCCGCATTCAAGTTCTGGTATGCCGACAACGACTATGGAAATACGCTTCAAAAGCACCATTTAAAACATGCATTGGTCACTTCGTCCATCGTAGATCACCTCGAAAGCCGAACTTTGAAAACCAAAACGGCGACTGAACAACTTCAATTGACCAGCAGAGAGCGCTTTTACTATGAGTATAAGTGGGAGGGGCGTAGTTTCTTTTCTTATTTGAACCGGCTCAGAAAATTCAACAAAGAGTTGCACAAAATTAGGAAAAAGAATTAGTAAACGCGGCTGGCACTGAACCAATAAACCAGCATATCTCTATTAAAATGATCGTTCAATCTTCGCCAAAATATTTTTCCAAGCGTAGTAATAACTATCAAAAAAAAAATGATTCGACCGAGACCTTATCGAATATTCGAACTATCTTTCAGCGATAGTTTTAATGTTTAATTTTAACATAATCTGTTATGAAGGTATTGCGACAATTTATTTGGGCTGCATTTCTGGCAACTCCATTAATTCTTACATCGTGCGAAAAGGAAGAATCCTTAATCGATTCTTCTGAACAACCCCAGCCTGAATTAGTCTATCAAGACTAAGCAGGCAAAGTAACTTTTGATGGTCAAGAAATGAATTTTGAGAATTTAGATATCCTAGCTAACTATCAAAATAAGATTAACGAAGATGCGAAATTCAGGAGCTTCATTTACAAAAGTATTCCACTAAGCTAGCGATTGGACAATTAAACAATGCATCCTTTGAAAGAAAATACCTATTTGAAAAATTAACAAACGACTATCTCCACTTAGTAAATAACGCGGGAATAGTTGTGATCAGTGGACATTTGGTTCGCTTTGACAAGCAATATCAGTATGAGGTACCCGTCAATAAACGAAGGTTATTGTCTGCCATTGATGAAAATGACATTGATATCACAGCTGTCCGCCGCGATACCTACGGCATCACAGATATAAACACTGGAATACCAAACGGTAAAACAACTCAAATATCACTTCCGGGAAATGGGTCTAATTTCTACGAGTACCGATTCTACATTCAATCTCCTGATCCAGGCGCCAATCAAACGAGACGGTATATCCATGAGCTGTTTGGGCACCGCGGCGCAAATGTTGGAGGAACAATTCAACATAGACTTATTCTACGCTTTAAAATGGACTACCTGAGCGGAAGTGGGAATTGGTATGCCGCAGGCGAGCCTAGAACCCAAAATCATTCGGTTACTGTCACCGGCAATTACAATAACGTTTACGGACTTTATTCTGAAACGTATAGTAACTCGCAAACCACGACGAATCCTGAGGAACGAGTTATAGGATTAATAAATAATGGCTCAACTGCGTATGGGACTTGGAATGTTAATGTTCAGGGCTTTATAGAAAGCAAAATGATCTCGGCAAACGGTTACAACTATGCTTACACCAATGGCGGACCAGGTCTGGTCTTGTGGTAAACGTGCAGGGTAAAGCCTGTTCTAAACCCAACTGTGACAGTCACAACTGTTGAAGCTTTTCCACAACGAAGGGCTGGTCGGAAAATAGCAGACCAATTGTTCGTTGTGGAAAAGCTATTCTCATTATTTCTTCATTTTCAACAACCTAATCATCAATTTATAAGGAAATGAAAGAGTAGCAATCCGCGAGCGCCTTGTGCTCCATATGAGTTTGATCAAATACCATTTCGGATACCAATCATTATCTATTTGCTCTTGAAGAAAAACTTCATAGGCGTGTCGTTCAATCCTTTTCAAATGGCTTTCTGGAATCATGTCAATATTCAGTGGCAAAACTGCCCCCCATTTTTTATGGACTTTGCAAATGGCATCCATCCATTTTCTATTGAAATTACCTTCCGAAAAGTGTCTTAGCAGGATTTCAAATGTGACGGCAACTTGAAATTCCTGATTTATTGCAATAGAAAAATCGATGTCGTATCCATGAAATCCTTTTAGAAGTTTTTCGTCAAATGGATATTTTAAAGCAGCACTCTTACGCACGCAAAACCAACAACCGTCAACACAGGCAACGCGTGAAAGTAGTTCATTACGTGGATTTTGATAATCCAACGAGTCGTTTCGGCCAGTGTGTTTGTAACCTTGTATCAGGTTACAGTAAAAACCGCCGTTCTCCTGCAAATGATAATTATACCAACTCGAAGGCGCCAGGGATTTATACCCCCCTCCGGCAATTCCTAGGAGTCCGACGGCCGGATTATTTTTAAACAGCTCCACCAGCTTCTCCCCCCACCCAAGAGTCTGCATTTCAATGTCCTCGTGCATGAAGCAAAGCACGTCGTACTTTGCCTGCATTGCACCCATATTGTAGATTTCACAAATCCCTTTCTGCAATTGGTTGTTATCGAAAGCGATGATTTCATGGGGCACGCCGATCGTTTTGCGGATGTTTTCCGAAACGGTCAAAAGCTCTTCGCGGCTTACCGAGCAAATAATAATTGAGATCATGACTATAAATGGCTGTTAAAAGTAACAAGGAAATCATTAACGCGGCACCGATTTCAGTAGAAATTGCCTTAGTAAGGCATTTATGAATAGTCTTCAATTATCTTCTACTTTCCATGAAACGCGTACTTCTACTGCTGCTTCTCACCTGCGCGACCTCTTCGTTTGCGCAAGTCAGGTTCGCCCGGCTTTTTTCCGACCACGTCGTGCTGCAACGCCAAAAGCCTATCCCTGTCTGGGGCTGGGCAAAACCCGGCGAAAAAGTGAAAGTTACGCTCGCGGGGCAGTCGATGGACACGAAAGCCGACGCATCGGGTAAATGGCAGGTAAGTTTCAGGCCGCTGGAAGCAGGCGGCCCACACACTTTGCAGGTAACCGCCAAATCGGGCAATGCGACGGCAAACGACGTACTGATCGGCGAAGTATGGCTTTGCTCGGGCCAGTCGAACATGGAATGGCCTGTATCCGCCGCTAAAAACTACGAGGATGAACGAAAAAATGCCGAATTCCCACAAATCCGCCACTTTCGCGTCGATCACCTGGTGACGCTCCAGCCCGAGCAGGATCTGAAAACAGGGGAGTGGAAGCCCGCCAATGCGGAGACCGTCGGCGGCTTTACCGCGGTAGGTTTCTTTTTCGCACGTGAAATTTATCAAAAACTGAATGTGCCCATTGGCATCCTGCATTCGTCGTGGGGCGGCTCGCAGATCGAAGGCTGGATTAGCAAGGAAGCGATGCTGGGCAACGAGGAATTACGCTTCTATGCTCAAAATTTGCCCAAAACGTGGGAAGAGGCCGACATGATTATGGATAAAAAGCTGAAAAAACAGCTATTCAAAAATGCTTCTTACGATCCTGGCCGGGAGGACGAAAGAAAATACCTGTCGCCCGACGCGGATTTTACAAACTGGCAAAAAACGGCGGATCCGGTAGGTCAATGGGATTGGAAAGGCCTGATGGGCTTTCGCGGCCACGGTTATATGGCCAAGGAGGTCAATTTTCCCTCGGATCTGGTTTCCAAACCCACGACGCTCTCACTGGCGGAAAACGATGGGCCTGTGGAAGTATACATCAATGGCAAACTGGTTCACGAAGGCGCCGTTAAAGGTCCCCGAAAAATCGAAATACCAGCCAACGGCTGGAAGGACGGCAAAAATGTACTCGTCGTCAAAACCGGCAATATGGTGAGCGCGCCGTGGTTTGGACCCGGAATGATGGGTTCGGCAGGCGATATGTATATTACCGACGGTAACAGGAAAGTCAGTCTGGCCAAAGACTGGTACCTGATGCCGGCATTTGCTGAAAAACACGAATACGCGCATTTGATGAACAATGTCGGAACGACCATCTACAACGCGATGATCGTACCGCTGATACCGTTCGCGATCCGCGGAACGCTCTGGTACCAGGGTGAAAGCAATGCCGGCCGGGCGTACCAGTACCGGCAGTCGTTCCCGCTGATGATCAACGACTGGCGCAAGCGCTGGAACGACGATTTTTCTTTTTACTGGGTACAGCTGTCGAGCTTCGGCACGGATCGCGACAGTAACAAAGGCAGCAACTGGGCAGAACTTCGCGAAGCACAAAATCGGACATTAAGCCTGCCAAAAACCGGCATGGCCGTTACCACCGATGTCGGTAATCCCAACGACATTCACCCCACCAATAAGCAGGACGTAGCGTACCGCCTGGCCACCAACGCATTGAAACACGACTACGGCCTGAATATCCCCTACGCCTCCCCGCTTTACGACCAGATGCGAACCGAGGGCGGCAAAGCGATCATTTCCTTCAAAAACGCTGAAAACGGCCTGACGGTGAAAGACCGGTACGGATACCTGAAAGGCTTCGAAATCGCAGGGGAAGACCGGGTTTTCCATTATGCCAAGGCTGAGATTCAAGGCAACAAGGTGGTTGTTTTCAGTCCGGAGGTAAGCAAGCCCGTGGCCGTGCGCTACGCGTGGTCGGACGCACCGGAGGATGCCAACCTGTACAATGCCGACGGGTTTCCTGCCAGCGCATTCAGGACCGATACATGGCCCGGCATTACCGTCGACGCCCGTTTCGAATAGTTTCCTCCTTTTAATCTCAGGTTTAGAATTGAATATGCTAAAACCCTTATCCTGGTGCATAGGCGGCATCGGCTTGCTATTGGCAGGCGCACAAACCGTTTCCGAGCGAAAAGACGACAAACACGAATGGCGCGAGTACCTCGGCGGTCCCGACCGCAACCATTACTCGCCTTTGACGCAGATCAATAAAGACAATGTTAAAAACCTGCGGGTAGCGTGGAGCTATTCCATGCCCGATTCGGGACAAACACAGGTGAACCCGATTGTGGTCGACGGCATACTCTATGGCGTCACGGCTACTGTTCAGGCTTTTGCGCTGGACGCTGCTACGGGCAAGCAGCGGTGGATCTTCGGGGATAAATCTAAAAACGGGTCCAATACGAGCCGTGGGCTTACCTATTGGGAAGACGGCGACGACAAGCGCATCCTGCATGCGATGGGCGCCTATTTGTACGCGCTCGACGCACGCACAGGCAAGGTTATAGAAAGCTTCGGGGACAAAGGGCGGGTAGATCTGCATACCGGCTTGCCCGAAATCGCGAAAAATAAATACATGGTGTCCAACACACCGGGGACAATCTTCGAGGACCTGATTATCATGCCATTGCGGCTTTCGGAAGAATCGGACGCCGCCCCCGGAGACTTGCGGGCTTTCAATGTGCGGACGGGGAAGCTGGCCTGGACATTCCACACCATTCCTTATCCGGGAGAGTTTGGCTATGCAACCTTCCCGCCGGATGCCTACAAAAACACTTATACGGGCGCTGCGAACAACTGGGCAGGCATGGCCGTCGATCGCAAAAGGGGTATATTGTATGTTCCTACCGGCTCTGCGGGCTACGATTTCTACGGTGGAAAACGCAAAGGCATGAACCTTTTTTCGAACTGCCTTATCGCGCTCGACGCCCGCACGGGCAAGCGCCTGTGGCATTACCAGACCATGCACCACGACCTCTGGGACCGCGATCTTCCGGCCCCACCCAATCTCATCACCGTAACAAAAACCGGCCCCGACGGCAAACCACGCAGGATCGATGCCGTCGCGCAGATCAGCAAACAGGGATATGTGTTTGTGTTCGATCGGGTTACGGGTAAACCGCTGTTTCCTATTAAAGAAGTGCCCGCTCCGCAAAACGCATTGCCCGGCGAATATCCATGGCCTACCCAGCCCGTCCCGACCAAACCCGCACCCTACGCGCGGCAAGCCTACGCTTTGACAGAGAACGACATCAGCGTACACGCACCCGACCGTGATTCCCTTAAAATTAAATTCAGGGGATATAAAAAGGCGCTTTTCGCCGCTCCCAGCAAAGAAGGAACGGTGATCCTGCCGGGCTTCGATGGCGGGGCGGAATGGGGTGGGGCCGCAGCTGATCCCGACGAAGGCATTTTGTATGTGAACAGCAACGAAATGGCCTGGATACTAACGATGAAAGAAACGCCGAAAGCAAGCGAGCTGTCGAATCTCAGTCCGGGGGAAAAGGTTTATACCACTTACTGCGTAACTTGCCACGGCCCGCAGCGGAAAGGAAATGCGAAAAGCGGCTACCCGTCGCTGGTCGATATCGGCGCTCGGCGCGACAAAGCGTTTGTAAACCAGTTGCTAACCACAGGCAAAGGTATGATGCCGGGCTTCACCATGCTGACAGCGGAGGAAAAACAATCGTTGGTAGCATTCCTGTTTGGAGATGAAAAGACAGAGGCTGTTTCGGAAACGCCGGTTTCCAGGAAAGTATACCTCCCTTACCAGAGCACAGGATACAACAAATTCCTCGACGCGAACGGCTTACCGGCCATTTCCCCGCCGTGGGGAACACTCAATGCGATTGATCTCAACACCGGAAAATTCCTCTGGAAAATACCTTTCGGAGAGGTCGAATCTCTGAAAGCGAAGGGTGTCCCGACGACCGGGACTGAAAATTACGGCGGCCCGGTGGTCACTGCCAGCGGCCTGCTTTTCATTGCCGCAACGAAAGACGGCAAATTCAGGGCTTTTGATAAAAAGACCGGGAAATTACTTTGGGAAACACAGTTACCCGCCGCCGGATTTGCCACGCCCGCTACTTATGAGGTCAATGGAAAGCAATATGTGGTGATCGCTTGTGGAGGTACCAAGCTGGGCACAAAAAAAGGCAACCAGTATGTCGCCTTTGCATTGGAATAGTTAAATACCGGCCATCCAGTCCCGCATTTTTTTGCGGCCGGCTTCGTCGGGCAGTCGTCCCTCGCCCGCCCCCAGGTTATCCACCAGGTGCTTCACATCCGAAGTACCTGGAATTACGCAGGTGACGGCGTCGTGGCTGATAATGTATTTCAGGAAAAACTGCGCCCAGCTCCGGATATCGTAGTCGCCCGCCCAGGCCGGCAACTCTTTGCCTTTCACGGCGCGGAACAACGCTCCCTGCTCGAAAGGCTCGTTGATGATCACGGCGACGCCTTTGTCTTTCGCAGCTTTCAGCAAGCTTTTTTCCGCATTGCGGGAGCGAATCGAATAATTGAATTGTACAAAATCGACGTTTTCCGATTTTACGATCTGCTCCAATTTCGAATGTGCGGCATCGGTGTAATGGGTTATGCCTGTGTAACGGATCTTGCCTGCTGCTTTCCAGTCTTTGAGCGTTTTCAAATGGGTTTCCCAATCCTGCAAATTATGTACCTGCATCAGATCGATCGTTTGGCGCTTCAATTTTCGTAACGACGCATTCATTTGGTCGATCCCCTCCTGCTTTCCGGTTGTCCAGACCTTCGTGGCGAAGAAAAACCGGTCGTTCAGCTTCAATTCGGCAGTCAGATCGCCGATCACCTGCTCCGCGCGCCCGTACATAGGCGAGGCGTCGATGACTTTCCCTCCCATTTCCTGCATTTTTTTCAAAACCTCTTTCAAAGGCGCACGTTCAGCGGCGGCTGTTCCCACATCGAACTGTTGCCACGAACCGAGGCCTACCACAGGCAGGCGCTCACCGGTTGAGGGTATTTTTCTTTCCAATATCATTTTGAGATCGTTGCTTGCGAAGGAAAAAACCGGGTTCAATGCTAATCCGGCACCGGCCGCAGCCAGTCCGGCCAGGGCCTCCCGTCTCGAAAAAATATGCTTCATTGGCTGTTTAATGGGCTTTTGAAATGTTCAAGTTACGAACAAATTGCATCGGGAGCACATGTCAGGCCAAAAATGAGAAAAGGAGCCAGGACAACCCTGGCTCCTTTTGCTGCACTTCACACCAAATCTGAATCTATTACTTTTTCTCGATGGATACTCCGATTTTGTAATCTTCCAGCCGGGGCGATTTTGGAAGCTCCGGATAAGGAAGCACTTCGCTGACGGATAGTATATAAGTAGCCCCACCAAGCTGAAATTCCTGCGCATTGTCTTTGGAACCACCCTCGAATTCCACACTCACATCCACCTCGCTCGTCGCGTCGGACACCGTCAGCACCAGTTTCGCACTTCCCGCCGATACGCAACTGGCATTTATAGGGCACCGGCTGTCGGTCACCTCTTTCAGCTCCACTTTCAGATCGGTTCCCGAAGCCGAAACCTTGGTGGCCTGGCGGTACGGAACGCTGATCGCGTTCAATTCGGGCTGAGGGGCGGTATCTTCTTTTTTGTCGCAGGCTATGGCCGCGATACACATCAATGCGAGTAAAATCGTCTTTTTCATGCCAATAGTATTTTGAAGTAATAATGCAGAGAACCACAGCCGTCGATATTGGTTGTAACCGATTTATAAAAAATTATATTTCTCGATGTCCGCGCCCATACCGGTTACTATAAACGCGTTTTTCTCATTGTGATGAACCTAACTTAACCGTATGTTAATCTGGCATGCTTATTTTTACGGTTAGACACCTAAAATCAGCGGGATACAGAAAAACAGGAAGCTATGGTCTGGTACGAAGAGGAAGTGCAAAGAGTCGAAAAAGAACGATCCACGTTAAACTACGAACCCGAAACGGTCTTTTACGGAAGTTCCAGCTTTACGCTCTGGACCAGCCTGTACGACGACTTCGCAGAGATCAGGCCCATAAACCTCGGTTTTGGAGGTTCCACGCTTGCCGCTTGCGTCTGGTTTTTCGAACGTATCATGGCTTCCGTAACCGCCCCGCGGCGCTTCGTGATTTATGCCGGCGACAACGACCTCGGCGACGGCCGCCATCCTATGGAGGTGTTGCTGTTCTATCGGCAGCTCATTGGGCTTATCCGTGGGCGTTTTGGCGATATTCCGTGCTTCTTTGTGTCTATCAAGCCGAGTTTGCAGCGTTGGGAGATTATAGGCTCGATCCGGACGACCAACGAGCTGATTCATGAGGAAACCGAAAAAGACCCCAACCAGCATTACATCGATGTGTTTCCACTGATGGTTAACTACCAGGGATATCCGCGTAAATCGCTTTTCGAGGAGGACGGACTACACCTCAGTACGGATGGTTATGCGATCTGGAAGAAAACAATCCGTGAAAACCTAAGTGCCGTTATCGGGGCGGAAGCGCTTCAAAAAACTCCTTAAAAATCCTCTTTATCATGGAAAGGGCGTATCACAAGTGGTTTAGTCCGGCTTTGGACAAATTTATGGAAATACTCGTGTTTGGCCACATAGGTACCCCGGTGATATTTTTTCCCACACGCTCGGCCCATTTTTACGACTTTGAAAACTGGCGTATCATCGATGCTATGAAGGACAAGATCGAAGGAGGCCATATCCAGGTGTACTGCGTGGACAGCGTCGACAGCGAGAGCTTCTATTCCGATGCGCCTCCGCCGCAACGCATCGCCCGCCATATGCAATATGAAAAATACATTCTGGAAGAAGTTATCCCTTTTATCCGTATTCAGAACAGGAAACGGGAGCTCATCGCGGCAGGTTGCAGTCTTGGTGGGTACCACGCGGTGAATATCGCCTTTAAGTACCCTTCCATTTTTACCAAGGTGGTTGGGATGAGCGCGCGTTACGACCTCACCCAGCCGATGCCCTACTTTGCCGACCTGTTCGACGGCTACTTTGACGAGAACATTTATTTCAATATGCCCAACCATTTTGTTCCCGGTATTTCCAATCCCGAACTGCTGCGGCAGCTCCGGGAACTGGACATCACTCTGGTGATCGGCCGGGAAGACACTTTCCTCGAAAATAACCAGCATCTGAGCTACTCTCTGCGCCAGATCGACGTTCCTCATCAACTGCATATCTGGGACGAAGAAGCGCACCGGCCGAGGTATTGGCGGGAGATGGTGAAGATTTATTTGTGATCTATCCCTCCGCCCAATTAAGCAGCGCCCATTCGTTCGTGGAACCGGAAATGAGCAAAAAGACCCGCTGCGGCGCGAGATAGAGCATTTTATCGATCGGGAACGGCAGATCCATTGACTCGATCCGTTCAGGTTTGTCAGCCATTTTAATAATGTCGATGCCGTGCATGCCCTTATTGAGCACAAGGTAGTCGTCCACCAATTCGAAAGATCTCACGGCAGTGGTAACCGATGCCTTTTCCGTAAATCCATGCCCGTTGCAGCCGAACATTTTAACATACCCTAAACCCGCGACAAACATTTTCCGGCCGTCGCCGGTAAACCTGATCTGATAGCAGGTATTAGGTAGCTGATCGATCTTTGCCGGTTTGCCAAATTGGTCCTGATCAAATGGTTGTGCGAACAATTCCCCGTGATTGGTACCGTAAACGATCAGGTTTTGTACGGGGTGCAGTGCTTCCTGTATTAAGTCCTTACCTTTCGTCCTGATTCTGGCAAGTTCGACAACACCTTCTTTTTCCAGTGTCAACAGAGCAATGACCTTCCCCATGAAAGAGATGACCGTATTCTCATGCCCTTGATAAATGTTTGGCAGGCTTCGTGCAGATTTGTAAAGGTCCGATGCCCCGATCCGCAGATAATCTTCTTTTGAAAGCAATTGAAAGCCGTTTGGCAACTGCCTGATTTCTTCATAGAGCGAATCGCTCAATCGATCGTCGAAGAAACCTCTCCATTGGTATGCGACGTCTTCATCCGTCGTTTGCCACAACAGCTCCAAAACGCCGTGCGGATGGAGCAACAGCATCTTCCATCTGTCGGCCAGCAAAAAAGCACCTCTTGCGTCGAGTGCATGCACGAGCTGCAACTTCATATCCAGTGGTGAAGGGATTACTTTCGATAGGATTAATTTCATAGGACGGTTTCGGAATGGATTATCAAAATGCGCCATTGGTGTACAAACTATCTCTTTTCAATCTCTCTACCTCCGCCCTGAACGCTTCGGAGTTCTTCTCCCCCTCGATTTCGATCAGGTAATCTTTTACCCTGAAATCCTCGATCGGCACATCCCGGTATTGCATGCATGGCTGAATTTCCCGAACATAAGAATAGCCGTTGCCGCTTTGCGCCAGACATTCGAAAAACACGATGCGCACAAAGGCGGATTTGGTCGAAAGGAGTTGCGTGTCGTAATCCGAGAGCACTTGCTGGTCCACTGCCAAAGGCTTCGACGTGAATTCCAGCGTTTTGTAGAGGGATTGCTGCACGGCATCCTTTTCCCCGAACCAGCATTCCAGTTTGATGTTCACCAGTGCCGGCGTGTTATTGGCAATGTGCAGGGTGAGCGGAGCCCTGTTACCGGACGGGAACCAGGCGTACAAGTCCCTTACGCCGCTTTTCAGCGCAGGTAATGCCATCAGTACCAGCGGCAAACAGAGAATGGCCAAGCCGATGGCTTTATTCCGCCAGAAAAGTAATGCGAGCAGCAATATTCCGAGTAACCCGGCCAGATAAAAAACCCCGGTGGCCCACCCTACCGAACTATCTCCGGCCGGGGCGGGCTTGGCGAGGTAGTAGACCACCGCTATCAGAAAAATAATGGAAAGTATGCCCAGCAGGGCGAAATAGGTGAATTTGATCATCGCGATAGGCGTGTATAGTGCAGATTCCGGCGCTCAGACTTCAAAAGGCAGGTCGTAATCCCTGGTATTAGGCTTTGAACTGCGTGTTTTAACCGTAATCCGCGCTTTGAGCGGGTTGCCCAGCACGAGAAAGTACTTCACATACTGATCTTCGTGGTACGTCCAGGATTTGTCTTCGAGCAGATATTCCGAAACTCCCAGCTTGCCCGCCTTGTAAGCCCATTGCTCCACGATGTTGGGCTCGTAAGTAACGAAGTGTCCCATGCATAGCATCTGAATGCCCGGCTGCGCATTGTTACCCAGCTCGGAGCAGCTTTCGACGAGTACATTGATACTGGAATTGTCTTCAAGATCTTTTACCGACCATTGGTCGAGAACGGTTTTAACATTGGCCATAATCGTTGTGTCTGATTTTTGGCGCAAATGTACCTGGATGAGCTTGTTATCAACCAGTTAATATTACCTGCCGGTATCTACCAATTATTTTCCGGGTTTTCATCAGCTTACCTGTTCCGCTCTGTGGCAGAGACGACCCTCCGTATCTTGCCGTCGCTTTTCGTCATCACGTAGAGTTCCCCGGTGAAGCGGTCATATTCAATCCTGATATCGACCCGCTTTGAGCCGGACATCTCTGCCAGGCTGGTTTCCTTTCCGTCCCGCACGATCGTTAATTCGTACACAGTCTGGTCGGATGGTTGCGAATCGATATTGGCATAAAAAATACGGCCGTTGACGATGTCTCCGAAAATGTATTTGTTTTTCAAAGCCGCTATCGGGCCCTCATACACATAACCGCCGCTGATAGCATTGCCGTCGACATGGTCGTACTGCAAATAGGGTTTTACGAACTTCCCGGCCTCCGCTTCCGGAACCGGATACACGTTTTTAAGGTCTTTGAATGAAATGGCGTAATTTCCTTCGCGCACATTCCAGCCATAGTCGCCCCCTTTTACGATTATGTTCACCTCTTCGAAGTTGGACTCGCCAATCTCCGCGCTGAACAACCTGCCATTGTGCCAGGACAGGCGGTGTGGATTGCGGAAACCGTACGCGTAAATTTCTTTATAAATGTCGCCGGCCACGTTCACAAAAGGATTGCCCGGCGGGATCCCGTATTTTCCGTTCCTGCTGTTATTTCCCAGCGGGTCAATGCGGATAATCGTGCCCAGAAGGGAATGCAACGTGTGGCAAAGCTCGGGATGTTTGCCAATGGTGGAACCGCCGTCGCCGGTACCGATATACAACAGCCCGTAATCTTCATCGCCTTTTACGGCTTGGGGATTGAAGCCGATATCCTGCGTGCCATGCACGACACCCGGCACATTGATCCGCAACAGTTCCCGCCATGTTCCTTTGAAAACCGGGCTTTTCACATCATCCATTTTCCATTCTGAAATTACCCATTGCAGCGCAACTTTAACCGAGTCGTCATAGGAATAATCGGCGGGTTTTCCCCGGAAAGATTCGGTGTGCGTAATGTAAATCAATCCATTCCGGAGGTATTCGGGATGGAATGCGAAGCTGCCAAGGCCTGTTCCGAGGCCGGGTTCGTTCACGAAATTTTCCACGACAGGCCGTAGATCGAGAAAGGTACTTACATCTTTTCCGCCGATCCGGTAAATAAGCCCCCTCTGGTCGCTCACATAGAGCGTGCCGTCGTGCGAAGGGTGCGGCCGCATGTTCGCGATGCGCGTGCGAGGCATTTTATCGCCGGACGGAGGAATCGTCATGAAATCTTCCAGTTCGATATGCAGCCCGGTTTTAACGACCGGCTGCCCCAGGCGGCCGCTTGAAGCGCCTGTATCCGCTTCGACTTCGAGCGGCGCAATGTGACGGCGTTGTGTCTCCGAGGCGATGTAGTCGAGAATAGACCGGATTTCGCTGTCTTTCAAAAAATCGAACGGCGGCATGATCATCTTGTACCTTTTCGAAAGGCTCACCGCGCGGACGTTGCCGGATTCGATAACGTAGCCTGGATTTTTAATAAATTCAATCAGTTCTTTCTCCGGCAGCAGGCTCGTTATCCCACCGAGCTTCGGGCCGATTTCCTCCTGCTCCATGGCGTGGCATGAAACACAGTGGGTCGTAAACAGTTCCCGGCCCTTTGGACCGGTCGTTGAAAGCCGGTTGGAGCCAGGCGCAGATCGTTTGCCGCCGGCGCAGTTGAACAATAAGAATCCAGCAGCCGCAATGCCGCAAACCAGGCGTAACGTAAAGGTCATTTAACGATGGATTAGGAATTATCGAAAGTGGCGTTAAAGTTAGCAAGCGGCCCCGCACAAAAAAAGCCGGAATTGCTCCGGCTTTATCACTGAATAATGAAGGAGTACTATGGTTATCCTACATTTCTTCCGTTTTTATCTAATTTCACTCGGGCATTCTCCTTGCCGTTCGCTACTTGTAATTCGTAATATTGGGTTTTATCGGGCTCCGTTACCAAAAACGCTTTTTTAACAGTCCAACCGCTAAACTCGTCGCTTTTAATGGTCTTTTTCACTCCCTCCGGCAGATCTTCCGGCTTCACGGCCACTTTGTCCTCTTTGTCTGCCTTGGTTGTCTTTTGCGTCGTTGCTTCCTTGTGCGCGGCATGATCAGCGGTGGTTTGATTGGCCGTCTGGGCCTGAACAGAAGCAAACGAGATAAGCGTCAGGGCCAATGCCGATACTACTAGCTTTTTCATAATCCTTGTTTTTTAGGCAACTATTAATATTTGATCTCGTGCATTCGCACTGTTGCCGTTCTTTCAAACAGGATTATGCCAAAAATTCTAAGTAATTGATTTTGAGTATTTTACAAATATCCTACTAATTTAATAGTGTTTACCAAAATCCACGTTTTGTAGGAATTTGTCTTCAAAAAACCTCAAACATAACAACTGCCCGGCACCATTACGGCACGGGCAGCTGTGTTACCATACTCAGAATCTGCTACTTGTCGTAACCCGGGTTCTGGGTAAGCTTCGCATTACGGTTCATTTCGTCGCGGCTGAACGGACGGAAATACATCTTATCCACCCATGTCCGGTTTTCATGTGATTTATCCTCCGTCGGCGTGTAGGTGTAGTCATAAATCGTCGGATCGTAGTGATACGGCTCCTTCATCGACTTGCCCGGCTTGAACTTGCCGATAACGGTAATGTATTGCAGCGGACGGCCAAGGGTCGTCGGGGCGATCATCCAGCGGCGGGCGTCGTGGTAACGCTGCTCCTCGTAAGCCATTTCAATCCGTTTTTCATGACGGTAGGCTTCTTTCAAAGCGGCTCCCGACACTTTCAAGGCAGGCATACCGGCACGGAAACGGATCTTGTTAAGCCATTCCAGTGCAACCGCATCCTGGCCCAGCTCGATGCTCGCCTCGATGTAATTGAACACGACCTCCGTCACACGGAAGAACGGCCAGGGGATATTCTGGCGGTCGGTGTTATCATACAATGCAGGGTTCGGATCGATGAACTTGCGCATGTAATAACCGGTGCGGCTTCCGTTCCAGTCCTCGATGGTGCTGCTGCGGGTATCGAGGCCTTTGCGGTTGAACAATGTGCCTTTTTCATCCAAAAGGTCGTAAGAACCGGTCTGGATCTGGTTGGCGGGGTCTTTCGCGTCGGACGGGCGCGGTTTCCAGGGAGCGCCGTCGTACATGACCGTTGCATAGAAACGCGGATCGCGGTTCACGTAAGGGTTTGCCTTGTGCTTCGGGTTAGTCCACGAGAACGGCGTTCCGTCCATCATTTCATAATCGTCTACCAGCAAGCCGATCGGCGTGTTACCCGCCCAGTTGTGGTAGCCGTTAGGACCGTTGTTCAGGCCCGTCTGGCGTGCGCCGTCGGAAGTCTGGCTGGGACTGAAATAACGTCCGAAAATGATCTCATTGGCCGAAGCATCCAGGCTTTTGTCAGCGCTGTAACCAGCCATTGCCATCGAAATGTAATTGATCTTCCCTTGCTCGGGCGTAACAGGACCGGTCAGGTTTAGCTTATAACCCTCTTTGGCGTCCATGGCGGCTTTTGCAGCAGCCTGCGCGGCCTGCCAGCGTGCCTTACGGTCGCCCGAAGTGTAACCCAGGAATTCGGGGTTCGGATAAGCGGCAAACAAAGCCGATTTAGCCTTCGCGGTAGGGACATCGTGCAAATCGCTCGCTGCATACAACAGCACCCGCGATTTCAGCGCCAAAGCAGCCACTTCGGTCGCTCGGCCCTTTTGTTCCGCCTTTCCTTTCAGCAACGCAGCGGCGCTGTCGCAATCCGCCACTATGAAGTTCACGCATTCTTCCCAGGTGTTACGTGGGACCGAATAATCTTCGTTCAGCTCATATACTTTCGTAATCAGGGGCACCGAACCGTAGTAGCGTATCAATTGCTGATAATAGTAAGCACGAAGGAAATGCGCTTCGCCTTTCAAACGGTCTTTCAAAGCCTGATCGCTGAAAGTCGAGACCGGCAGTTGCTGGATCGCCTGGTTGGTGGCGCGGATACGGGTATACATAGGGCCCCATCCGTAAGTATCGTCTACCCAGCCCAGGTTGGAAGGGCTCAAACTACCCTCATTTATAGTATTGATATTACGGCCGGTGTGGGTAAATACGGCCTCGTCGGTCAGCGACGCCAGCATTTGCTCGCTGAAACCGCCCTGCTGAAGTCCCTGATAAATACCTGTAACAAAGCCTTCGGCCAATGCACCGTCCTTCCAGACCTCGTCGGTCGGGATTTCGGTTGGCGGCGTTACATCCAGGAAGTCAGTGTCGCACGACACCAGCCCGGTTGTCGCCAGCGCCGCTAGAAAAATCCAATTTTTATAACTCAGTTTCATTTTTTAAGTCTTAGAAAGTTACACGTACACCTGCATTAAGCACTCGCGACTGCGGATAGTATTGTCCGTTGGTAGAAGTCGCTTCCGGGTCCCAAATCTTGATTTTGTCGATCGTGAACAGGTTCAGGGCATTCACATACACGCGCAGGTTGCCCACGCCGATCTTCGAACCCAGTTCGGAAGGCAGGTTATAGCCCAGCTCGATGTTTTTCAAACGCAGGTAATTATTGCTTTTGAGGTAATAGGTGTTCGCACCCGGGGAGTCGGCGTTGGTCAGGTTGGTATAATAAGTGTTGTTACGGTTAGCGAGGCGCGGATCGGTCGAACTTGGGTTGTCGATCGTCCAACGGTGGTCGTAAGCGTATTTCAGATAGTTACCAATGTCTCCGGACTCCGTCTGACCCACGTATTGCAAACCACCCGCGGCACCCTGGAACAGGATCGAAAGGTCGAACGCCTTGTAGCCGAGGTTAATGTTCACACCACCGGTGAATCGCGGACGGTTGGTTTTTTCCGAACGCACCATATCGTCCTTCGTGATCTTGCCGTCGCCGCTCACATCCTTGAATTTCATGTCACCCGGACGGAGCGTACCGGTAATGCCGCTGTAATCGATCGTATTCGCATCGATTTCGGCCTGATCGCGGAACACGCCGTCATACTGGTATGCCAGGAATGCCTGGTAAGGGCGGCCGGTGGTAGTCTGGTAAGCAGGGATACCCGGTGTCTCGTTCCAGTACTTGATCGTATTTTTGGCATAACCTCCGTTCACGCCCACCGAGTAGGTGAAGTTGTCGACGCTGCCATCGTAGCTTACTTTGAATTCAAAACCCTTGTTTTGAAGTTTACCAAGATTTACGGGAGGAAGCTTGCCATCGATACCTGCCGACGAAGGTGTCGAGCCGGTCATCGGGATCAGGATTTTCGAGCGGTTATTGACAAAGTAGTCGATTTCAAATGCAATGCGGTCCTTCCACAAAGTGCCTTCGATACCGAAGTTGGAGTTGTTCGCAACCTCCCACGTAAAGTTGTCGTTCACCACCCGTGTTTCGAGCAGGGTTTTCACCACCTGGTCGTTGATGATGTAGGTTCCAAAGCCCATGGTGTTCAGGTATTGGTATTCTGCCAATGTCTCCGTTCCGAGCAAATAAGGCTCTGCTCCCATCTGGCCCCACGACGCGCGCAGTTTCACATTGTTCACGAAGCGGATATTGTTTTTCCAGAAATCTTCTTCGGAAATGCGCCAACCCGCCGATACCCCAGGGAAGAAACCGAAGCGACCTTCTTTCGGGAACACGTAGGAGCCATCCGCACGCCACAGGAATTCGGCGAGGTATTTCTCTTTAAAGTTGTAACCCACGCGGCCGAAATAGCTCAAACGGGCACGCTTGTAAAGATCGCCGTTGTTGGTACCCGAGTTACCGATATTCTGCTCAGGCGTACCACCCGCGAAAAGCTGGTCGACCACCGGCGAAATGAAGTAACGACGATAAGCGAAGAAACCATCGGCGTCCACGGTTTCGCGCTGGATGCCCACCATGGCATTGAAATTGTGCGAGCCGAACGTCTTTTCGTACGATGCCTGGCCGGTCAGCTGGATCGAAAGCTCCTGGGAAGAAGTTTCCGTCAAACGCGGATCGTTGAATGTCGAACGAACAGTTCCCGTCAGGAACGGTGTTACGCCGTCTTCCTCGTAAGTCTTTTTATCCCAATAATAGAGTGTCCAGGGCTTCTGGAACGATTTCTGACGACGCATTTGCTTATCGATCGCCGCCATTGCGGTCACTTTCAAACCGTCCACACCGGGAATCAGGATGTCCAACGACCCGTTGGTCTGGATATAATCGCGTTTGTCGTTGTTGTAACCCGTTGTATTCGTGGTGATAACCGCCGGGTTCTGACCGTTCTCGATATCCGGACCCGGACGGCCATCCGGCCAGATCGCGATTTCGGTAGGCTTACCGCGCATCAGCATACGGAAGATGTCGCCCGCGCCACCACCATTGGGAAAGTGACGGAACTCTTCACGCAGCGTAACACCCAGGTTAGCCGTTACATATTTGTTGATTTTGGTATCGAGGTTTACGCGCATATCGTATTGCTTATAACCCGTTGCCGAATTCACGTAGTTACCATCCTGGTTGATATAACCTAATGAAGCGAGGTACTTGATGTTCTCGCTACCACCTGTCAATTGCAGGTTATGGCGCTGCTGTGGCGACCATTTGCGGATCACCGAACCATACCAGTCGGTATTCGGGTGGATCAGCGGATCGGAGCCGTCCTGGAATTTCTGCAGATCGGTTGGCGTATACACCGCGTTCAGCACGTTTCCGTTGTCGGTCCGGGTGTAGCTGCCGTTGGTATTAAATCCCTGGAATGCGCCTTGCCACTGGTTAACGGGCAGGTTGTCGTAGATCTGCAACTCGTTACGGATCGTGGCGTATTCAAATGCATTCGACATCTTCGGAATGCGGGTAGGCTGTGCGATACCGAGGTTCAGGTCGTAGGAAAGCTGTGGTTTACCGCTTTTCCCGCGTTTGGTGGTAATGAGGATAACCCCGTTACCCGCACGCGAACCGTAAATTGCAGCCGCCGCGTCTTTCAGTACCGAAATGCTCTCGATGTCAGCCGGGTTCAGACGGTCGAGCCCCCCGGAACGGTTGGGCACGCCGTCTACGACGATGAGCGCATTGCTGTTACCGAGCGAGTTGGTACCGCGGATGCGGATCGCAGAGCCGTCATAACCGGGCTCACCGCTCGACTGTACCGCCGAAACACCCGGCAAACGCCCCCCCCAATGTGTTGGAAAGGTTCGTAGAAGGCGCTTTTTGCAGCTCGGCACCTTTTACGGCTGTTACCGAACCGGTGAGCGTAGCCTTTTTAGCCGTACCGTACCCAACGACCACCACTTCGTCGAGCGCTTTGGTATCGGTTGCCATTTTCACGTCCAGGCTCGTTTTGTTGCCCAGCGGAATCTCCTGCGTAATATACCCGATGAACGAAAACACGAGCGTTGCCGTACCCGGGGCATTCACCGTGTAATTACCCTCGATATCCGTTACCGTTCCCGTCGACGTCCCTTTGACCAGGACACTCACCCCAGGCAGTCCCTGCCCTTGCTCATCATTCACTTTTCCCTTCACCGTTACATCCTGAGCGTATGCAGCGGTCATGACCAACAAGGTCAGCAGAAGGGAGTAAAAATACCGTGTTAGGTTCCGGTACTTTTCCCGTTCAGAAATCCTCATAGATTAAGTATAGATAGATAGTAGATAGTTAAAAAAATTATAAAAAAATGAAAAGATATTACAACTGAGAAATACGCATAAACCCTTATTTTTCAACAAGTCAGAGAAGTGTCTACCATACACAATTTATCTTACTAAAAATCATTAAAATCCTACTTTAAAAACTCCACTCGTAACCGGCGGGCTGTTTTGTTATACTTGAATGGGAGGTTAAACTCGAAAATGTTATATTTTGTAATCCAGCAGTACCGGGGCTGACGGTATGAGCGGCCGGATGTACAAAAAGATATGAAATTATTTACATAACCAAGTTTTCCCGCTTTGTGACAATGTTTTCTTTGAAAATAACCAATAGTTACTTGACGTATAGTAATAACCGGCCCCTATACGTAAAAACTAGTTGGACAGCAACAAAAAACCGCTCCCACAGCGTGGAAACGGCTTTTGCGAGCATTGTAATATCAATTTTGCAGAAACTTACCTGATTTTTGCACAGTCGCTCAAAAGTGTCTGTAAAATGGCACCTAGCAAGAAAGCTGGTCTTGTAAAAATTATATTTTTCCGAACAATTCCCTTGTCAGCGGGCGGTCCACCCGCCATCTACCGCAAGGATGGAACCGACCATATAACTGGATGCGTCGCTGGCCAGAAATATCGCCGCGCCCTGTATTTCCCGCAGATGCCCCCAGCGACGCAGCGCCGTCGCGCCGAGGATAATATTGCGCGCATCTTCGCTTTCGGCGATGGGGATATTCATTTCGGTAAGGAACGGCCCGGGGCATATCGCATTCACCATAATGTCGTATGGCGCCAGTTCCAGGGCCAATGCGCGGGTCATTTGCACAATGGCGCCTTTGCTGGCCGTATAAGGCGTGCGGTTGGCCAGACCCACAAGGCCCAGGGTACTGGCGAGGTTGATAATTCGGCCGCTGCGCCGGGCTTTCATGTGAGGGGTAACCGCGCGGGACGCCAGCCAGGTGCCGGTCACATTCACATCCATCACGTGCTTGAAATCCGAGACGGAAATCTCGTCGATCGGGCCGCGGATGTTGATCCCGGCACTATTGACGAGGATGTCGATTTGTCCGAAGCTCTCGAGTGCGAAGGCCACCATCGCATTTACCTGCTCCTCGCTGGTGATATCTGCAGCGTAGGAAAGTACGCGTGTTCCAAACGAAATGCATAGCTCGGCCGCGCTACGTTCGCCATCGACGGCGCTCCGGTTGACCAGTAAAATATCACAACCCGCCGAGGCCAGCCCGGCGGCCATCGCCAGACCGAGCCCTTTGGAGCCCCCCCGTAACAACGGCGACCCGGCCCGTCAGATCGAACTGCCTTATACCCGGTAAAACATCCTGCACCATGGTGATCAGTACTGATGGAATGCCTGGGAAATAAATGCCAACACATCCGGCAACGACTCGCGCCAGTACGTCCACGTGTGCCCGCCGTCGCGCACACGAAACTCATGCGGAACTTCCTTTTTTCGTAATGCGATGTGGACCAAACTGTTGCCTTCATACAAAAAGTCGTCGTCACCGCAGTCGATATACCAACGTACGGCTTTCTTCCTGTCGTCGGGCATATTGTTGATCAACGCCAGGGCGCTGTGCCGGTTATAGTACCGCTCCACTGTCGAATCGGCGATATCCGGATTGTTTCTCAGAAGATTCCTTTTAGCGTCTTCCAGCGTAATCGGGCCTGTCGAAGCGCTGAGCGGGCAGGCCGACGAGAACAATTCGGGATGGTGTAATGCGTACATAAAGCTGCCTCCGCCGCCCATCGAAAGCCCGGCTATGGCGCGGTAACGTTTTTCGCCTTTAATACGGAATTTCTTCTCAACATAGGGCATCAACTCGGTGAAAAAGAAGTCCTCATAATTCCAGTCGCCTTTCACGTCATTGAAATACCCCCTCCTGCCCGTGTTGGCATCCGGCATAACGATGATCATCGGCGTAGCCCGGCCCTCGCTGATAGCCTTGTCGGCGATGTGCAGCACCTCGCCGAATTGCACCCAGCCGGTGTGGTCGTCGCCCGCGCCGTGGAGCAGATACAGAACCGGGTAGCTGCGCTCGGACGTCGCGTAATCCGGCGGCAGGTAAACGGCGAATTTGCGCTCGGCTTTAAGCAGCTTGGAAGGGAGCGACAGGTTATCGAGCACCTTGCCCGTCTGGGCGGATGCCTGTGCGCCAAAAAGCACGGCCAATGCGATCGTATAGAATATCTTCATACCTGGAACAGTTGGATTAAGGGTTGAAATAAGAAAAGCGGGAGACGCTGCACATCTCCCGCCCGGGTTCTATTTCTTCTTCATTTTCATCGCCACCGGGTCCCAGTGGACGATTTTCTTACTGAAATAACTTTCATTGCAGGCCAGCACCGGCGCCGCCGCACGGAAACCGAAAATCGGGTCTTCGACGGTACCGACATTCCCCTTTTTTACATTCTCGAAGAAATCCCTGAAATGATTGGCATGTGCATCGTCGTCCTTGGGCGCCTCGAACCTTACTTCCTTCACAGGTTCGGCCTTTCTGGTTTCCTCCGGGTATTGCGCATCGTATTGCTTTTTGAATTCCTTCTGCTGTGCCTCCGAAAAGGTATTAAAGCTGTCGTAGCCGCCCATTCCCGGCGCTTTGGGCAACTTCTTTTTTGTTAAAACAAGGTTATTCTCTGTGAACTCGATCTGGCCTTCCGTACCGATAATGCGGGTATTGTTGGCAATAGCGCCCGCATTCGCGAAATTCACACGCAGCACCATCTGGAACCTTTCATGAATGTCCGTCTTTGGGTAATCGAGAATGGATACGAGCACATCCGGTACATCGCGGCCGTCTTTCCAATAACTCAGCTCACCGGACGATATCACACGTTCCGGCCCGAGTGAATTGGTCACAAAATGCACGCCCGTAATCAGGTGAACAAAAAGGTCCCCGCCCACTCCCGTACCGTAATCCTGGTAATTCCGCCAGCGGAAAAACCGCTTCGCGTCAAATGCGCGCTTGGGCGCGTCGCCGATGAAGGTATCCCAGTCGACGGTACTGGGCGAAGCGTCCGTCGGAATGGAGTAGTTCCATGCGCCGATGGCATTGAAACGGTCATTGTTCGATTCGACATAATTGATTTCGCCGATCTCTCCGGCCTGAAACAAGCGTTTAGCTTCTTTAAATGAAGCCGAACTGATCCGCTGGCTACCGACCTGCATCGTCTTACCGGATTTTTTCCAGGCATCGATTACCGACAGGCCCTCATTAATGTGATGTACCATCGGCTTCTCGCAATAAACATTCTTTCCAGCCTGCAAGGCGGCCTTGGTGATGTGGTCATGCCAGTGGTCGGGCGTCACTACGAGTACCGCATCGATGTCCTTTCGTTCGAGGATCTGGCGGTAATCGCGGGTTGTGAATATGTCTTTGCCATAAAGCTCCCTGACGCGCGTCAGGCGGCCGTCGTACAGGTCGGCCGCGGCGACGAATTCCACATCCTGCGAGCTGCGCAACGCCGCTTTGGTATCCGAATGCCCCTGAATGCCCATACCGATCGTCGCGAAGCGGATTTTGTCATTAGGACTGATTTTTTTGAGGTCTTTGATAATGTGAAAAGGCTTGGCTATACTTTCGGTGGCTAACAGTGCAGACGCTGCTGTTACATTTTTGAGAAAATTACGGCGGTCAGGCTTCATTTGAAGAATTTCAAAGGTTAAGAGATGATCCCCCTAATTTAAACAATTCACGATTTGTTGTGCCGGTAAATCAAAAATATGTACATTTTGCGGCCTTATTCCTCACTCTACTAATTAACTAACGCACCAATGCACGCCGACCAGCGAAAGAAACTGATCAATGAATTGACCGCGCTCATCAGGGGCGGGAATGCGCACGTCAACCTCGAAGACGCCCTCGCCGGCATTCCGGCCGACAAGCGCACGGTAATCCCCGATGGCCTGCCATACAGCATCTGGCAACTCCTGGAACATATCCGGATCGCCCAGAAGGATATTGTCGATTTTTCGGTTTCCCGGGATTACAAAACGCTCGTCTGGCCCGACGAATACTGGCCGCAGCCTACCGACAATGTAAGCGACGAACAATGGGAGAGCTGCATCCGGGAAATCAACGACGACCAAAAACGGTTTTTCGACCTGTTACAGGATGAAAAAAAGGACCTTTTCAGTCCGCTGACCTGGGGCACGGGACAAAATATCGTCAGGGAAGCGATGCTTATCGCCGACCACAATTCCTACCACATCGCGGAGATCATCGTAGCCCGGCGATTGCTGGGAATATGGAGATGAGCCAAAGCCGGCGGCCGGCATTCCGGTGCCGCTGCCGGGCTTAAAGTTCTTCAATAAAAATATCCTTATAAAATACCTTCGCCTTGCCGCCGCCGTGGATTTGCAAGCCGATAAGCCCTTTTTGCGGAATTGACTTGTCGGGCTCCGTGTAGTCAACCGTTTTCGTACCATTTAGGAACAACTGAATGCGGCCGTTCCTGCTGTGTACCTCGTAATCATTCCAGTCGTTCCGCTTCACGATTTTCTCGACCAGCGCGGAATCCGGCGCGATCAACGTTTTATTACGCCTCGATTCGTCGTACAAACTGGCCCAGTATTTATCGCCCAGGTCGGCCTGATAGCCGGTCATTTCATAGGGCGGGTTTTTCAAACGCACGCTGTGGAACTGCACGCCTGTATTGATAAAACCCTCGTGACCAGTCAGTTTGAATTTGACTTTCAATTTGAAATTGGAATACTCTTTGCGCGTACACAGGAATTCGTTATGCGGCACCGTTTCTTCGAGCGAGCCTCCGGCAATACTGCCATTCTCGATTTTCCAGGTTTTGACGGTATCGCCCTCCCATCCACGGAATGTTTTGCCATCAAACAACGCAACCGGCTTACCGGGCCGGACCATAATGCAACCGGCGAACGCCAGGGCTACGGTGCAATAAAAATAAAACGGGAGTTTCCGCATGGCATAAACTGGTTATGGCTAGTACACTTTTTTCCAATGATGATAAAGGGACTTCGCGGAGAATTTTACTTTGTCCGGCAATATCGCGGGGCAAGGCATCATAGCAACGCGCCCCTGTGCAGGTAACCAACATTTGCTTTTGAGCTAATATCTTTATTTTTACAGAGTATGGTCCCCGGAAATGGGTTCATACGTAAACCTGAGGAAGATTTTTTACCAATGACTACAACTGGTAATGAGCGTAAGGACGACCTGCTGCTGGCGATCGAGCGGTTTGAACTTGTGGCAAAAGCTACCCATGACGTGATCTGGGACTGGGACCTCGAAAAGGGCACCATGTGGTGGAACGAGGGAATGGAACAGATTTTCGGGTATAAGCCGGAAGATATCGGAAGTGGCCCCAATTCGTGGTTCGACCGCATCCATCCGGATGACCAGGAAAACCTCGTGAAAAAAATCTACGGCGTGATCGACATGGGGCAGAGCAACTGGTCGGAAGTATACCGGTTCAGGCGCGCGGACGGCACCTATGCACATGTACACGACCGCGGCTACACGATCCAGAGCGGAGACAAACCGGTGCGTATGGTAGGTTCCATGATGGATATTTCGGAAAAACTGCGCTCCGACAAGGCCCGCCAGGAGAGTGAGGAGAACCTGAAATTTGCTATCCAGGCAGCCCAGCTCGGTACCTGGAACCTGAACCCGGCCGACCAGTCGGTGCTCTTCAACGAACGCTGCCGGGAATTGTACGGCTTCCCCGACGAAACGGACATGTGCTATGAGCGCCTGATACAGTTTATCCATCCCGACGACCGCGCCAGGGTAACGGAGGCCATCGAACGAACGCTCGATCCGGCACTGCGAGTGCCGTATGATATCCGTTACCGGGTGATCGGCGCTACCGACCGGAAGCTGCGCTGGCTGCATTGTACAGGCCAGGCCTATTTCGACCCGTCGGGAAACCCCTACCGCTTTTCGGGCATTTCGCGTGAGGTTACTTCCGAAATCGCCACGCAGGAGAAGATCGCCTGGGCCGACCAGCAGGCCGCCATGACCATAGAGGGGTCGGGAGCGGGTTCGTTTATGGTTACGCTGGCAACCGACGAGATTATTTATTCCCCTACCTTCGCGAAAATCATAACCGGCAGCGAAAACGCCAATATGACCCGGGATATTCTCCTTACCGGGCTTCACCCGGAAGATGTGGAGATCAGAAATGCGGCCTATGGCGAAGCAGCGGACAGCGGCGAACTCCGCTATGAGGCCCGGTTTGTCTGGTATGACGGGACCACCCATTGGGTACGGGTACTGGGGCGCTATCTTTACGACAGCATGGGCACCGCCGTTTCGCTATCCGGGATCGTGATGGACATTACCGACCGGATCGAGTCGGAGCAGCGGCTGAAAATGAATGAAGAGCACCTCAGGACACTCATCGAACAGGCACCGGTGGCTACCGCCCTTTTCGTTGGAAAGGACATGATCATCGATATTCCCAACGAGGCCATGCTGAAAGTGTGGGGCAAAGGGCGGTCGGTGATTGGAAAGCCGTTACGGGAAGCCCTGCCTGAGCTGGAAGGCCAGCCCTTCCTCGATATTCTCGACCGGATTTACCGCACCGGCGAGCCTCATTCCGAACAAGGGGCACGTGCCCACCTCGTGGTTGACGGCAGACTGCAGACGTTTTATTACGACTACACCTATAAGCCCCTGAAAAACGCCAAAGGGGAAGTATACGCGATCCTCGACATGGCCGTGGATGTAACCGAACAGGTAACCTCCCGCCAAAAACTGGAGCGGAGCGAAGAACGGTACCGGCAACTTGCCAGCGAGCTCGAAAGGCGCGTGCGGCAGCGTACCAACGAGCTGCATCAGGCCAATATCGAGCTCGTCAACTCGAACAATAACCTGCAACAGTTCGCCTACGCGGCGAGCCACGACATGCAGGAACCGCTCCGGAAAATCCAGTCGTTTGGCTCGCGGTTGCAGTCGACCTACGCCGCTCAGCTGGACGACAATGGCAAATACATGCTCAACCGCATTCAGGATGCGTCGAGGAGGATGTCGGTGATGATCGACGATCTGCTTGCCTATTCGCGGCTTACGACGCGTGAAGGGGAGTTCGGCAGCGTGCAGCTGGGGGAAATCGTGGCGTCCGTGCTGGCGGACCTGGAAATATCTATCCAGGAGCAAAAAACAGAAGTTATCGTCGACGACTTACCCGAGGTTTGGGGTAATGGACACCAGCTTACGCAACTGATGCAGAACCTGATCAGCAATGCGATTAAATACCGTCTGCCGGAGCAGGAATCGGTGATCCGGATTTCCTACCGCCAGGTAACAGACGCCGAGAAAGAAATATTGCCCAAACTCCTGCCCGATCATCCGTACATCCGACTGGAAGTAAGCGACAATGGCATCGGCTTCGACGAAATTTATCTCGAGCGCATTTTCCAGATGTTCCAGCGGCTGCACGGGCGGAGCGAGTTTTCCGGATCGGGCATTGGCCTCGCATTGTGCAAAAAAGTGGTTCAGAATCACCATGGTTACATCACCGCCAAAAGTCAGCCGGGCAAAGGCGCCACATTCATTACCTATCTGCCGCAACCGGTGTGAGCGGCAGGGTTACTTCTTCCAGACGTCGGCAAACTCCTCGGGATGGCGACGAAACTGTCCGTGCACATACTCGCAGAGCGGCATGACCTGCAATCCATGTTCGCGCGCATACGCGACCATTGCATCGAGCATTTTGCGGGCCAGGCCACGACCCTCCATGGCCGGATCTACCTCGGTGTGGTACACGGTCAATGTCGTTTCGCTCAAACCGATCACCATTTCGCCGACCTGTTTGCCGTCTTCTACTACATAAAAAGCCCCACGGCGGCGGTTATCGAGTTTGAAATTAATTTCTGCCATAAATTTTTATTTAAGATGCATTACGTTCGGGGCAAATATATCCATAATTTTGCGCCCCGACCGCCTTTCGCCATGAACGTCTTTCCCGTTTCCAATTCCACCCTTTCGCCCGTTCACCTGGGTATTTTTCTCCAAAAACATTATTTGCCCGACCAGCAGGTAACGTGCACGATCCTGAAAACCGGGATCAGCGATACGTATCTTATTCAAACACCCGAACGGCGTTATATATTCCGCGTATACAGTTTTCAGTGGCGGACGCTGACCGAGATTTCGGAAGAACTGCGTTTGCTGGAACATTTACAGGCCAATGGCATTTCGGTTTCCTTTCCCATCGCCGACAGTCAGGGGAAATTAATTCATTCCTTCGAAGCGCCCGAAGGCACGCGTCATGGTGTGCTTTTCTCTTTTGCCGAAGGTCAAAAAGTGCTCAATTTCGAAGCGGAAACCCATTTTCGCGTCGGCGAACTGATGGCCCGAATGCATCTGCTCACGGAAGGTTTCGCATTGCAACGCATTACGTACACCGAAAAAGAATTGCTGATCGATTCGCTGGAACAATTGGGCAGGTTCCTTCCCGGCGATACCGGAGAAATGCGGTATATGCGAACCATCCAGGCCTATTTACTTGCCGAGTTGCGGAATGCCGATCAAAGCCGGCTTCGCCGCGGCGCCGTCCATCTCGACCTTTGGTTCGACAATATGAACGTAACCCCGGAAGGGGACGTGACTTTCTTCGATTTCGACTTCTGCGGGAACGGCTGGTTGTGCCTCGACATGGCCTATTATGTGCTGCAAATACATGCCACAGAAAAGGACGAAGCCGAATGTGCGCGAAAAACCGCGGAGTTTTACAAAGGGTACGAATCCGTTGTGCCGGTGACCGAAGAAGAAAAGCGCCTGGTCCCGATGCTGGGCATTTGCCTGTATTTCTTTTACCTCGGTGTGCAGTCGCGGCGATACGACGACTGGTCGAACGTGTTTTTAAATGAGATCTATTTGAAAAGGTTCATTAACCTTTTACTCAAAAAATACTTTGATTATCACCAACTTGGGCCGGCGCAGACTGCATAATTGCTTACATTCGGATCTTGGTAAGCAGTTTAAACGATGTCGAAAATACTCTTTCCCCTTCTTTTCGCCGCGGGTTTGTGGTTTCTCGTAAAAAGCATTGGCAGGATCATCGCGATTTATGGCGGCAGCAAAATCACATTGCCGCTCGACCGCCCATTTCCGGCATTTCACCTCTCCGAACCCGGCGAATACGAAATCGCTTACCGACGTCCGGCCACGTGGGGCATTATGCCTACCGGCGTGTTGTACAAGCTGGTTTCCCTGCCTGACGGAAAGCATTTCGATGCTGTGAACGTGGTGAACCACCTCGCATCACGCAAGGATATGACCGGCAGCCGTATTGTGCCCGTCGCTGAATTCAGCATTGGCAAAGCGGGTACTTATCAGTTAACCGTCGAAAAACTCTCCGAAATCAAAAAAGGCGATGGTTTGATTATCATGAAAAAAACCGGCTCCCGAGGGTTTGTGATGATATTCGCCATTATCGCTTCCGGCATCGCCACCATCGCGGGACTCGTATTGACAATACTTTCTTTTTCGGGAAAAAGATAAGGCCGGCATCGACACCGGCCTGCCCTGCGCTAAACGGCTGCTTCTACGACCTTCTTCATTTTGGCAAGACTGGTCTTCGCAACCTGCAAAGCGTCCTGCGCCCAATAATCTTTGTTGAACACTTCGAACGAAAGGATTACCGGCTTATCCGGGTCTTTAAGGCTTTGTATCACATTTTTCCAGGGCGCGATACCATCCCCGACATACACACGGTCGCCATCGGTAATCGTCTCGCGCGGCGGCGTGGCCGGATAGTCGTTGACATGGAAAATTTCGATCAACGGCTTGCCGACATCCCTGATCGCCTCCATTCCCGAGCCGCCTTTGTGCAAATGGTAAACGTCCATGAGCAAACGGGCCGACGGATGGCCCGATTCCACTGCCACATACAATATCTCCCCTACCCGGCTGAGGTTTTTAGAAAAGCCCCAGAGTTCAAGATGCGGCACGACCCCGGTTTGATCGCCCAGTTCGAGTATTTTGCGGTAACGCTCGGCTACCCTGGCCAGATCCAGCGAAGGCCCGGTCGTCGCCCCCATAGGCGGGGCCGCCACGCGCGGGCAACCAATGGCCGCCAGCTGTTCCATTTCGCCTTTGAGCTGGTCCAATGCTTTGGCCCGGGCCGTGTCGTCATCCACGATCCACGTCGCAAAACCGATCGCGTCCTCGACTTTCAAACCCAGGTCGCCGATAATGCGTTTGGCTTCCTGCAGGGTTCCGCCGCCTTTGAGATAATCCTGCAAAGTGCTGATCCAGATCTCCACCGAACCGAAACCTGCCCTGGCCGCCACTTCCAGTTCTTTCCGGAAACCGAGCTTCTGCCCCCGCAGCGTGCTCATGTTGAGGGAGTAAATAAATGGCTGGGCTTTGGTTTTGGCGGCTTCGGACGGCACAATGCCCGCTGCGCTCACGGCAGCGATGGAGGATAATGCTTTTCGGCGATTCATTAATGTGTTCTGAATGGTTAAACTGATTTATCTGTAAAGCCGCGCCCCGGAATTTTTTACCGGAAATCGATGTAAATTGATTGTTTGCAAACTGTATCAAACCTCCTATGGAACCAGACAGCTACGTCATACCCGCCCAAACAAAGATCGGCCATGTACATCTCAAAGTGGCCGATCTCGACCGGGCCCTCGACTTTTATTGCGGCTTGCTCGGCTTCGAGATTACCACCCGCTACGGCACTCAGGCCGTATTTATTTCCGCCGGGGGTTATCATCATCACATTGGCCTCAATACCTGGTACAGCAAAGGTGCGCCGCCCGCCTCGCCGCATGGCGTCGGTTTGTTTCACACAGCCATTCTTTACCCAACCCGCAAAGATCTTGCATTTGCATTAAACCGTCTTTTGAAAGCCGATTACCCACTGACCGGCGCCAGCGATCATGGTGTTTCCGAGGCAATTTACCTCAACGATCCTGACGGCAATGGCGTCGAGCTCTATTGGGACCGCCCGCGGGAGCAGTGGGAATACTTGCCGGATGGATCCATTGAAATGTACACGAAGAGTTTGAATATTCCTGGTTTGCTGATGGAGTTGAATAAATAGTTAGTACTTCATCAGCAATGTGAGCAGCTTCCGGTCCAGCTTGTGACCATGCCAATCCTCGTAAGCAACATCCTCGCGGCGGGAGTCCAGCACGCCGAAATCGCCTGAGAATTCCCAGAGCGAGAAGCCGATACCATTGGATGAAAGGATATCCAATACATCGTTGAACCAGGCGAGGAAGACGTCATGCGGCGTTTTGTTCCAGCACCCGCATTCACCGCAGTGCACGCCTACGCCCTTCCCGACCAGCTCGATCCAGGGTTTGTAGAACTTTTCGAGCATGGCGCGGCTGAGATATTGGTCGCCAACTTGTCCCGGCCATTTCGGTTCGGGCGCATTGTCGGGATCTTTCATCGCCCATGGTGCTTTGTAATGCGAAATAATACCCGGATGATAACCGCGGCAGCTCTGAGCGATGTCAAGGTCGGTCAATTCCGGGATAACGGATGTCCCGACATCGTTGCCGTCCGCGATGATTAAATGTGCCGGATTTTCCTTTCTGATCGCCTCTGAGGCAGCGATCGCCACTTTGCGGTAAATATCGCCGGGAACCGACGAGCGTTTGGAGTGCTGGTCATTCATGTCGGCACGCATGCTCGGCTCGTTGAGCAAATCGAAGCTGATGCGTTTGGAAGTGGTGCTTTTGTACTTTTTTGCCCACATATTCCAATGAAAACAGAATGCGTCAAGGGCCTTCTGGTCGGTCCAGAGGTTATAGGGCTCGTTGAAACCGGCATTGACGCAGTAACCCGGCGCGCGGTGCAGGTTCAGGCTTACATGGATGTTATACTTGTGCGCCGTCGCTATGAGCTTATCGATACGCTCCACGGCTTGTCCGTCGATCTGGTAAACCTCGTCAGGTGTGATATTCCGGCTCCGGTCAAATTTGAGATATACGGGGTAAGCCATTGGAATACGCACAAAATCGAAGCCCCAGTCATTCATCCATTTGAATTGCTCCTCGGTAGTAGGTTTACGGCCTTTGGCGGGGTCGGGCGAGAAGAAGTCCAGGAGATTAAAGCCTTTCCATTTGGGCAGCTTGTTCTGCGCAACCTGACCACAAAAAGCCAGGCCGGGCGCCATAGCGGCCCCGGCTGCTGTTATCGATGTATTTTTGATGAATGTCCTGCGATGCATGGCGATCCGGAAATTGTTCCTGATAATTTCCTATTAAACGCATCGCAGCAGCGGTTTTACTGATATTCTACCGGGTCCTTGTCGAATAGCCCCACCGGCCATTGTAATTGTAGTACATCTCGAAGCCTTTACCTGCATCGCTTTTCAGGTATTTGGCTTTCAGCTTCTGGTGCAGGTCAGCCGGCTGCTTTTCGCCGTTGACGATCAGTTCGTCGTCCGTGAGTTTGAACGACAGATCATTTTTGTCCTTCACCAGCCCTGCACTACTCAGTTCCTCAATTATCTGTTCCTGCTTCTTCATATAAGCCTCGCGCTCTTTTTCCGCCTCCCGACGCATTTCCTCGGCTTTTTTTGCGTTGCACCTCTGCCTGCTCCCGTTGTTTGTCAGCTTCCAGACGCATCAGATCGGCCTGCTTTCGCATACCTTCCGCTGCTTCGCGCTGCTTTTCGGCTTCCAATCTCATTTTGGCCGCCTCGTCGCGGTTGGCATTGGCATGTAACCGCATTTCGCTGGCGTGTTCACGTTGTTTCTCGGCTTCCAGCCGCATTTGAGCAGCCTCTTCGCGCTGTTTTTCCGCTAAACGGCGCTGACCTTCGGCGACTTTGCGCATTTCCTCTGCCTGTTCACGCTGTTTCTCCGCAAGTTCATGCTGGATCTTCACTTCCTCCATGATCTTGTCGATTTCGGGCTGATACTTCGGATAGTCGCTTTGAGCTATCTCCTGATCGTCGACCCAAAGCGAGATAATCTTGCCGTTGCGTTTGACGATCTCGTACTGCCTGTTGTTACGTGTGACGTTATACGTACTGATTCCCTCGCGTGCGGAGCGCACATTCGCTGAATGTATCTCCGTTTCAACCGACCGCAATTTCTTTTTTGGAAGCGTGTCGGGCGGTGAGGTTACGAGTCGGTGTACCTTGGCTCGGGGCGTTGCCCTGGTGCTCGCTGATGATGGAGCAGGCTCCGTCATAGCAGGAATTTTTCCTGATTTCACCGGTCTTTCCGGTGCCGTAGCTGCCGAGAGCGCGATCGCTGCCGCCAGGCTGAACGTTACAAATAGTTTTTCCATGGCATCAAGTGGTTTATTATTGTTATTGACAATGCGTTTGATCCTGTCCAGCAAATGGTTGCGCTTTTTCGAAAAAGCCATTTCGAATGCCGGGCGTGACTGGTTGTATTCCTGAAACGATACGAGTGCGAGAATAAAGGAAGCCTTGTTCCGCATGACGCTGATCGCCAGGTCGTCGCAGCAATGCTCGCGTTCTTCGCGGATCAGTCGGGAAATCCACAATACCGCCGGGTTGAAAAAGAATACATTTTCACAGAATATCTGTACCAGGTTAATCAGGTAGTCGCGGCGGCGGATATGCGCCAGCTCGTGCAAAAGAATAGCTTCCACCTGTCCCGCCGAAAGATTGGCCAGCATCCCGAGCGGCACAAGTACCACGGGTTTCAAGAATCCGACCACCATCGGCACGGTAACCTGCGCCGATTCGCAAAGCTCCGTTTCCTGTTTGATCCCCATTCTTTCCGCCAGCTCATAGAAACGGACAAGCCATTTCATTTCAGGTGCCGAAACCGTTTTTGTGATCTTATTGAGATAAAACAGACCACTTATCGCCTGCAAGGACTTCAATGCGAAAACGAGGAACCACACCGTGACGATCAGTTGTGCGTTTGCAGCAAAAAAGTCGACAATATGCCTCACCCACCCGTGCTCTGTAACCAGGCCCGCCGCTACAATGGCGGGAGCGCCGGCTTCGTCCGAAAACACCGGATCTTGTTCCCAAAGCATTGAATGAGGCACGGAAGTCGATGTAAAATCGACGCTCTTCAACATGAAACCGAAGGTGGTTACCGCACCCGCGACGAACAACACCATCAGCAATGCGAGCAGGTTGTAGCGAAATACGGGCTTGCTCTTCCGGGTGGTAAGCAGGACGATCCCCACCAGGATAGCGGCAACAAGTCCCTGCCATAACGAATGCATCAGCGTAAAGCACAATGCTTCGATCCATTCACGGACCGCGGGGCGATCGATAATATTCCAGTTCATGGCTAACGCGTTCTAACGGTTTGATAATTACTGATCCAGTTTTTTCAGAAAATCCCTGATCTCGGCGAGCTCTTCACTGGAAGTATTTTTATTTCCAAAAAGCTGCATTACCAGGCTCGACGCCGATCCTTTGTACATCGAATCCACAAAGCGCTCCAGCAGTGCCGACTTGGTCTTATCCTCGGGCTCAGCCGGGCTGTAAATGTGTTTCATACTACTTTCATCGCGGATCAGAATGCCTTTTTCGGCCATGATCTGCATCAGTTTCAATGTCGAAGAATACTGCACCGCGCGCCTTTCCTCGTTGAGCTTGTCGTTCACAAACCGTACCGTCGACGGCCCGTATTCCCAAAGCACCTGCAGTATTTCCAGTTCCGATTTCGTAGGTTCCATTTTGCTCGTTTTTCAATCAACAGTTCAAAGGTAGGAAAAATTTCGTACGAAAAAATTTTTAGGCAATTTTTTTAGATTATTTAAACAAAACCACACTGACATGTACACTAAAACCATCACTCCCGAGACCACTTCGGTAACAATCGAGCTTCCCGAAAACTTTGTCGGAGAGCATGTCAGGGTTATTGCGGTTATTGAAAGAAAAGAAAAGCCTCGCAAAGCGAAGTCTTTGGAAGAGATAAGAAAAAGATACTCAAAGTTCCCTGAAGCAGATTTATCAAAATTTAAATTTGACCGGGACGAAGCCAATGACTTTGACTAACGCATTTCCGGATTCTAACATCATCATTTATCTTATCGACACACATCTGGAGAAAAGTGAAATAGCTGAAAAGCTGGTCGGCCGTGGATCTCACATCAATGCGCAGCTTTTGGTTGAAATCGGAAATGTGTGTAAAAGGAAGCTCGGATGGGACAAGCAACAGGTATCGGAGTTGTGGTATGAATTGATGACCGACTGCCTGATGACCGATATAACTGAAACCACCATAGCAGAAGCGATTTATCTAACCGAAAAATACGACTTCCAATTTTTCGACGCGATCATCGTTTCAGGAGCGCTGGAAGCCGGATGCAACATTCTTTACTCGGAAGATATGCATCATCAACTCGTTGTCGAAGGCCGCCTGACGATTGTCAACCCGTTCCGGAGTTGCTGATCCCGATTCTTTGAAATTCATAACTATTACTTTAATCCTGCCAAGTGCCCGCCGGCGCCGTCCTGTCATATTTGTATCATCGATCACGAACAAAAATGACAAGCAAAATGAAAACTCCTAAAACATGGTTCATCACCGGGGCTTCGAGAGGTTTCGGTCTGGAAATTACCAAAGCAGTACTGGCAACAGGCGATCAGGTGGTAGCCACCGTCAGAAGCAAAGCGGCCGATCCGGCAGCTCAGTTCGGCAACGACCCCAACCTGCTTGTAGTGGCATTGGATGTCACCAACGAAGCGCAGGCCCCGGAGGCGGCACAGCAGGCTATCGACCGTTTTGGTAAGATAGACATCCTTCTCAACAATGCGGGCTACGGCCTGCTGGGCGCGGTGGAAGAAGCTTCCGCCGGGGAAGTACGGAATAATTATGAAGTAAATGTATTCGGTACTTTGAATGTGACCCGCGCGGTGCTCCCGTTCATGCGCGCGAAGCGTTCGGGCCATATCATCAACATCTCGTCGGTCGGCGGTTTGAGCGCCTATTTCGGATGGGGCGTGTACGGCTCGACCAAGTTCGCTATCGAAGGCCTTACCGAAGCCCTGGCACAGGAACTTGCGCCTCTGGGTATCCATGCAACGGTGGTAGCTCCCGGTTTCTTCCGCACCGATTTCCTGGACCGGTCATCGCTCACCCGCACTGCCAATGTAATCGACGACTATGCCCAAACTGTGGGCGCAATGCGCGACTTTGCCACACAGGCCAACAAAAAGCAGCCCGGCGATCCTAAAAAACTGGCCCAGGCGCTGATCAAACTCGGAAATTCCGATAATCCTCCTGTACATTTGCCGTTAGGCAGCGATACGCTCGAACGCTTCCGCGCCAAAACCGCGGCCTTCGAGAAGGAAATCGGAGAATGGTACGAGGTCATTACCGGAACCGATCATGACGATGTTGCGGCCACCAAAGAACTCGCATAGGGAAGGCGCGCTGAACGGGGATGCGCTGCTAAGCCAGTGCATCCCTTTTTCCTGAACTATCAAAAATCAAACGCAATGTCGAAAACACTGGACACCAAGACGATCGATCTGCTGCGTGACCTGCCCGGGCTCATTCCGGTACTGCGTGAAAATTTCGAGGACTGGACGATCCGAACGTTCAACCGCGAGCAACACGAATGCCGCAACTACCTCTCCCCTAACCGGCGGGATTTTTACAAAATACTGATGGTTACCGGTGGTACCGGCATTTTCACGATGGGCCTGAACACATATTATATCGACGAGCCTACGATCCTATTCATCCATCCAAACGACATTATTTCCTGGAAAAATCTTTCGGCAGATACTGAAAACGATGATTCGGCCGGCTATTATTGCCTTTTCAAAAAGGCATTTATCCAAAACCATCCGCAGCTGAAAGCGACGATCGACAAATTCGGGTTGTTTACGGATAAGCAAAAAAGCGTAATCCGTCTTACGCACGCGGATGTGCCGGTGCTCACGCGCTTCTTCGCGCGCATGCAGGAGGAAGAACTGGTAGGCGACGCATTCAACCAGGAAGCGATGGCGGCTTACATACAGCTCGTTATGGTTGAAAGCTCGCGTGTTGCCAATTTTCCCGAACCGGACAACGTTTCGGACGAATACCGGCACATTCACGCTTTTTTTGACTTGCTCGAACGCGAAACGGCACATATCAACAGAGAAACGCCTATTCGTATTAAAACGGCCAAGGAATTCGGGGAAAGTCTCGGCATTCATCCTAACCATCTGAATGCATTACTTAAAAAACACACCGGGCAAAATGTCAGCACGCATATCCGCAACAGGCTTTTGGAAGAAACCAAAGTCTTGCTGGTACAAACGGATTGGACATTGCAGGATATCGCTTACAGCATCGGGTTTGCCGAGCAACCGAATTTCAACCTGTTTTTCAAAAAAAATACCGGCTACACCCCCGCCGGCTTCCGCAAGGGTTACAGAACAGCCTGATCAAACAAAACCGGGACATTAAAACACGCAGTCCCGGTTCGTTACTACTGTTAATACTATGCCCCCAAAGCCTTCCGTGCGAATTCAACGCATTTCTGCGTCTCCTTCAACGCATCCGACCCGGCCGGAATTTCGTATTCCAATTCGATCGTAGCGGGAAACTTGTATTTCCTGGCACGCATTAACTCCAAAACCGCAACGATGGGCGTGTCGCCCTGGCCCCACGGCAGGTTAGCTCCGCCGTGTTCCTTGTTCTTGCGGTCTTTCACGTGCATGCTTACGATATGGTCGTGCTTCGCTTCGAGCAGCGGGAAAGGGTCGTAGCCCGCCGCCACATAATGCCCCATATCGAAGTTCATCGCATTGTATTTCGACTGGCTCAACGCATTATCCCACCAGGTCGGTGTTTGCTGGGTGTGGCCGTGGTACCCGCAATACACTTTATTTTTGGCGGCGATATCGCCCAGGCGCTTGGTTTGCGCCGGATCGTTGGGCAGCTCCACATTGGCCTGATTGGCGCCTAGCGCTTTCGCCGCGCGGAATGCATAATCTATCTCGGCGTCGGTGTTACTGGCATTCAATGCATTAGGCTTAAAACCGTAAATGCTTACGCCCGCGTCGTTGTACATCTTGCGAAGCTGCACAAACTTATCCATGGAAACTTTCGCACGCCATTCGGCCATTTTCGTCGCATATTCTTTTTGAACAGCCTTTTGTTCCTCGGTCATTTCCGGGCGCTTGCCGTCGGGGCCGGGAGCCAGATTGGGGCGGGGTGGTGCTTCGGGAGCGCCTGCGAAAGACTCTCCTGTAGGCCCCATAAGCTCGATCGCGCTGATGTTACATTCGATGCAGTATTTCAGAATGTCCTCCGCGCTGCCAGGCAGGCTTCTCCATGAATAGGTAATGGCCCCCACCTGCACGCCGTTGAAGAGCGAATTCGGTTTGCCGAGCTTTCTGATGTAAGCGGGAGCGCCGAAAACAGGGGTACGCGCCATCACGAAACCCGCCGCCGCAAGGGCGGATGCGCCCAGGAACCGACGTCTTGAAAGGTCTTGGTTTTCCATAAAGTCAGGTAGAAATGTTTAAATATGGTTTAGTAGTACCGTCCGACATACTTGTTTTCGACGATCAGCTTCTTCATTTTCGCGGGATCTATCGGCCCTTGTTGCGAATAGACGATCCTGCCGCCCGGTTCTACAAGCATGGTATACGGTAAAGCGCCCTGCCATTTCGAATCTACCGCTTCGATGAGCTTGTATTTGTCTTCCACGTTGAAAATGTAATTTTTGTTGGAAGCGAATTTACTTTGCAGGAATTTCAGGGCCTTGTCTTTTTTGTCCGGGTTATCGGCGCTGATCGAAATAAACTCGAAATCGCGCCGGCGGTACATGTGGTGCATGACCATGAAATCCGGAAACTCCGTCACGCAGGGTCCGCACCAGGTTGCCCACACGTTAATGAGCCGCAACTTATCCGATTTATTTTGAATGAGTTCTTTCAAACCAGCCTCGTCGATCGTTTCCAGGGTTACCGGCTCCTTTGCCCAGGCGGTTTGTTCTTTTTTCACATTGTCTTCTTTCGATGCCCATTTCATGGAGCAGCCGAAAGTCTTGGTAGTAGCCACCGGCGCCGGTTTTCCGGCCAGTAATGCTTCGATGGCATTTCGCGCGTCGTGGTTTTTTGGCGTACCCGTCGGTTTTTCGACGTCGTCGATACGGCCGTTATATTGCAGTTTCCTTTCTTTGTCAAAAATAAAAATATGCGGCGTGGCCACGGGGCCGTAAGCCAATGCGGTCTTCTGGTCGTCCCCGTCGTAGAGGTACGGGAAATTATAGGCCATATCTTTGGCCCGGATCTTCATTTCCTCGTAACTGTCGCTCATATCGGTGTAGCCCAATTCGTCGAGCAGGATCGCTTTGGGATCATTGGAGGAAATCGCGACCACCGCTACTTTTCGAGCTTTGTAATCCGAGGTCAGTTTTTTGATGCGTTCTTCGTAAGCCTGCGCTGTGGGGCAATGGTTGCAGGTAAAAACAATGGCCAGAATATCGGCGTTGGCAAAACTTTTCAGCGAATACCGCTTGCCGTCTACACCCGGCAGATTAAAATCCGGCGCCTGAGCGCCGATTTTCAGCGTTTCCGGCTGGTCAGCAGCAAATAAACCGAACACAGTGAAACACAATACAATAGCGAGTAGCGAGTTATAGGATGCGCGCATAGCTCTGGTTTTTGGTTAAGTTATGAATTTAAACCAAAAGCAGGTACCGTGCAACAAAATACCGGTTTTGTGCTATTGGGATTTAAGCTCACTAAAAAGGGAGCGTTCCCCGGAAAATTGCCGGGCCATAAGAAGGGCGTCTTCTTCTCATCATTACCACAAAAACAGCGCCACGCCCGGTATTGGCTACAAGGAGTCGGTCGAGCATGCGTTATGTTACGGATGGACCGACAGCAAGGCCATCAGGCGCGACGGGGAAAGTTTTTACCTCACATTCACGAAGCCGTAACCCCAAAAGCAAATGGAGCATTCGTGAACAAAGAACGCGCCGCACGGATGGCGGCCGCCGGCCTTATGCGGCCCGAAGGCCAGGCGATGATCGGTCTCGCGAAGAAATACGCACCTGGGATGCATTCGAAACTGCCGGTAATCTCCGACGACTTGCAAAAGCATTCGACGCCAACCCGACCGCATTCAGGAACTTCGACAAATTCGCCCCGTCGCCCAAGCGGCCGATCCTGGAATGGATTTTGAATGCCAAAAAGCCGGAAACCCGTGAAAGGCGCATTGCCCGGTCGGTGGGAATGGCCGCCCGCAACGAACCCGCCAACCACCCTCGTTGAGCACATACGAAGGCACACGCTAGTAAGACGCTATGAAAAAACCCGGATATCATTTTAAACCCGTCGACCTTAAAACCTGGCCCGATTTGGAAAGGCTTTTTGAGGAAAAAGGCGGTCCGAAATATTGCTGGTGTATGGCCTGGCGCGAAATCGACACCGCGTTGCGCAACGACAGCAATGCCAAGAAGAACGCATTGAAAAGCCAGGTCGGTCACCAAATTCCCGTCGGCCTCATCGGTTACCATGGCGACGAGCCGGTGGCCTGGTGTTCCGTTGGTCCGCGTGAGAGCTTTCGTAACCTTGGTGGCGACCCCAGCCTCGAAAACGTTTGGTCGATCACCTGTTTCTTCGTTCGCCGGGACCACCGCAAGCAGCGTCTTACGGAACAAATGATCGTAGAAGCCATGCATTACGCCAAAACGCAAGGCGCCAGGCACCTGGAAGCCTATCCTGTCGATTCCGACTCGCCGAGTTACCGCTTCATGGGATTCAGGCCACTGTTTGAAAAAATGGGTTTCGAATACCGGCAAAAAGCGGGTTCCCGGCGGTATGTGATGGTTGTTGGTCTCTAAAAAACTTCCGCATCAGAACATCTGCATCCCTGAAACTCTCCCGGCTATTAATACCTTTGTTCGGAATAGTTAAATTATTCCGAACCAATTTTATCAAGAACGCCACATCCGCCATGCCCGAAACACACCTGACCGGCCTCCAAAAACGCGCTTCGAAGTACATCAACAAAGCTATTTCCTACCAGATACGGCCGGGAGAAGTGATCGAAGGCTACTTCTCGGGATTCGACCCGAATTCCATCGACAGGGCGGTGATACAGCTATCGAATGCGGCAGACAAAACAACGTTACCGCTAATGACCGTTTTGAACTATTTCGAGGGAATCGAAGACGAAGAAGCAGATTCATAATTTACGAATTTTCATTCCATATTCCCGGCAATCATTCAAATACCGGCAAATTGCCTGCATTCTGCTTCTCCGATTGCCTCCATTTACCCATAACATATTCTTGCGGTGCGCTGCACCTTACCTCGATAATTGTTCCTTATCTACAAATATTGCGGTGCGCTGCACCTTACCTCGATAATTGTTCCTTATCTACAAATATTGCGGTGCGCTGCACCTTAGGTTGCTTATTGTTCCATATGCTACAAATCTTCCGGCGCTCTGCGCCTGCATTTTACAAAGGCGCAAACCCCGTCTCCCAATGCCGCATTTTACGCAGAACATAATTCTTGCGGTGCGCTGCACCTTACTTTGCTTGTTGTTCCATATGCTGCAAATCTTGCGGCGCTCTATGCCTACATTGCCAAAAGACGCAGAGCGCCGCAAAATTTGTAGATTAAATCGCGCCGATCAGGAAGGTGATTAAGGTGCAGCGCACCGTAAGAATATACATCATCGCTCAAAGCCGAAGCCAGGTGGTCAAATTTTCGCTTCGGCCGACGCATGCGGATGACTGGCACCATGCCGGAGCTTCGCGTCAGCTATTTCTTCGTCAATGGCACTTGCGCCGTTGTTCGCAGGTAGGCGATCAAATCGGTTACCTCTTTGTCCGAAAGATTATCCAGCAATCCGGTCGGCATCATCGACGAAGGTGTTACTTCCCGCGTCTGGATGTCCGATTTGTTGATATTGACCGCTTCCTGGCCTACAATGCGTAATGTGAGTTGCCGGTCGGTTTCTTTGGCGACGTTGCCTACATACGTGCGCCCGTCGCGGGTAGTGACTACGACCATTTTATAGTCGTCCTGAATTTCGCCGCTCGGATCAAGAATGTTTCCGAGGAGATAATCGAGGTTGGCGCGGTTGGAACCGGTGAGCTCCGGGCCGATAGTACCGCCTTCGCCGTAAAGCTTATGGCAGGGGGGCGCAAGTGCGCTGGAATACGAGGCGCCCCTGGGTTTTGCTGGCTTCGGCTACGGCCTTGTCGGTGAGCAGGGCACGGTATTTTTTGTACGCCTTTTCATCGAATGCGACGTGGTCGATCGGCCCCCACACTTCCACGAAACCGCTGCCTACCACCCTCCTGAGCTGGCGGGCAACGTATGTCGGGATGTCCTTTTTAGGAATGATATTCTTCGAAATGGCCTGTGTCAGCATCCAGCCTGATTTCGGGCGCGACGCCAGGGTTTGCACGGCTTCGGATTTCTCCTGTGCATTGAATTTCGGATAAGCGTCGATGAGCTGCTTCGCTAACGGCTCGCTGTCGTAACCAGCCACAGCACGGATGGCTTCCAGGCGTAAAGCATTGTCGTTCAGCAGCGCGGGAAGCTCGTTAGCAAGTTCGGGACGTTGCCGGGCGGCAAGAGACTGCAAGGCCTTTTTGCGTTCCGCTAATGCGGCCGATTTGCTTTTCAATGTGGCTAATGCGGTTTTCGCGGATTCGGTGTCGCCGAAATGCCGGCCAAGGTCGGCTGCCAGTTGAGCGGTCGGTTTGCCGGCTTGTTTGAGTTTAGCGTAAACCGCGTTCCAGTTTTCGGGTGTTTTAATGTCCGTGCGGCCTTCTAGCCCGTCGCGCATACCGGTAAGGAAATCGATGCGGTTCGTCGCGGATTTACCGAGCACGGCGACTAATGTACTAATCTGATCCGCATCAACCAGTCGACGCGCAACGAACTGGGTTACCATCGGGATTTTACTGGCGGCCGCCAGTTCCAGCGCTTTGGACGGATTGTCCTTCACCAATGGTTCAACGCCGAACCAGATCATTTTAGGCAGATTGTGATCTCCGGCGTCCTCTGCGTGGGTAAGCAGGCCTTTTGCGATGCGCCATTTCGCGTCTTCGCCGAGCCGCTGCAGCGCCGAGGCCAGGTAGAGCCGCACTACGGGCGACGGGTCATTCATCGCCATTTGCGCGAAATCGCTGATAACGTCCGTAGCAGGCCGCGCATCCTCGCAGAGAAACTGGATCGCCCAGGCGCGCACGTGAGCATCCGTGTCGGTCAGTGCCTGTTTCAAAGCAGCGTTACTCAGATTATCAGTCACTTTCAATGCCCACATAGCCCGCAGGCGGTTGTCGGTATTGTCTTTGGATTGGAATAATGCATCGAGTTTTTGTACTGCATCCGGGGCTATTTTTCCACCTGCGGCCCGACTTTGCAGGATCACCCGCGCACGACGGGCGTGCCATTCGCTTTTGCTGGTTTGCAATGCGGCGAGTTCAGCGTCCGTGAATTTGTTCAGGTCCCCGTAGCGGCCTTTCCAGTTTTCGGCGAGAGAGTTTTGGGGCATTACCCTGAAAATCCGGCCTGTTTCCGAGTTCAGCACATCCGAACCGCAAATGTCGGCGTCGTGCCAGTCGAGAATATACATGCCTCCCTCGCGCCCTATTTCCATGCTGAAACCGACCCATTGGGCATTGTTGGCCATCAGGAAATCGTCGCTGTGCTTGCCGGTAAAGCCGGACCCTTTCGGGATCAATGCGTCGGACAGAATGCCGTGCTCGTGGATGTTGGCCATGAACAGCTTGCCGCGCTCGGTGGCCGCGAATGCGTCGGAAAGGTAAATGCGCGCCCCACCGTGCGCCGAGCGGTGGGTATGGTCGGAGATGGTTTTGATATCGTTATAAACATACGGGTTGAAATGCTGCCCGCCCTGCCGGTGATAAATGCCGCCGGGCACTACATGCCACAAATGCGGGATTACGCAGGCGGTGATAAAAAGCTGGCCTTTCGCGTCGTAATCGATCCCCCAGGGATTGCTGAAACCGTGTGCAACCACTTCGAATTTCTGCCTGGTGGGGTGGTACCGCCATACGCCGCCATTGATATCGACACCATTCTCGACCTCGATATTTTCTGGAAACGGGTCGTTATGCTTGTATAATTTACCTTTTCCAACCGGTCTGCCCACTTTGGAAGGCGTCGCAAAGCCCTGCAAGCCATAGAGCCAGCCATCCGGTCCCCAGTGGAAACTGTTGAGCGTCTCGTGCCGGTCGCGGATACCCCAGCCGGTGAGGCGTACCTCGATATCCTCCGTATCGGCCTTGTCGTCGCCGTTTTTGTCGGGCACAAAAAGAAGGTTAGGCGGGGCCCCCACGAACACGCCGCCAAAACCAACCGCCAGTGCCGCCGGAAACGCAATGCCTTCCATAAACACCTTCCTGCTGTCGGCCACGCCGTCATGATCGGTATCTTCGAGGATCAGGATGCGGCTGGTACCTGCATTGGAAAACCCTTTCCCACGCGATTCGTAATCTTTGTTCTCGGCGATCCACATCCGGCCGCGGTCGTCCCAGCAAAATGCCATCGGCTGGGTCATCATAGGTTCCGAAGCGAATACATTTACCTTGTACCCCTCCTTGACGGTCATCGCCGCAACTGCCTCCTGCGGGCTCAGGAACTTGGCTTCCCTACCCTCTTTCTGCGCCAATGCCCAAAGCGCCGTGGTATTATACTGGCCGGTATTGCCAATGAATTCGCCGAATGTTTTATTCAATTCGACATCCTTGAAATCACCTGTGTACACCACCAGCTCATGCCTGATAATTTCGGTTTCGCCCTTTTTAATATACCAGTCGCCCTTGCGCGCACGCGCAGGGCCGGCGCCCAGCTGCCCATCCACGCGCCAGGTTTGCGGGTAACCTTTGTTGGACGGGTGATCGAGAATCGCAATGTGTGCGAGGTCGCTGCGGCCCTCCACCCGCATACCGATATCCACCCACATGGCTGCCTGGCCTTCTGCTTTCTCGTTCTTTTGACGGGCCGCATTCACGACCGCCCCCTGAATGCCTTCTTTCCACGGCATACGTACAAACAGTCCGCCGTAATCGTATTTACCGATGGTAACGTCCGTTTTCGCCTCGCCATTCCATTCCAGGTCGAGCAGGTATTTGCCGTCTTTTACCCGCATCGACCAGTTTTGCGTTTCGGTCATTACGGTGGTGCCGGTCGAATCGAGCAGGTCATAAACGGTCTGCCATTTGACCTCCGAACCTTTGGCCTCGATCACGCTGGCGGAGACCTTTTTCCAGTAACCATCACCCGGATGATGGAAATAGTCGCGTCCGTTCACGCGGGTATACCCCCAGTAAATGCCTGTCTGGTGCTTGTGATGGCCGGGACTGTATTCCGTGAGCACACCTTTGCCATCGGGTGCGACTATCGGGTGCAGATAAGGCCGAAAATCCGGTTTGGCGTTCTGTGTCAGAAGCGGTTTGGTTTCGTTGCCCCGAAAAATGCTGATGGTTTCGCCTTTGGCATCCTGAACAGCCCGCAATGTAACGTCGGGTGCCGCGACGTAATCGGACGCCGGCATTTTAGCATCATTTCCGAATTGGAATAACACAAAAACAAACAAAAGTGGCAGCAACCTGAGCAAGTTCATGGGCGGTAGTCGTGGGTTTTAGGAATAAATTCGGATGCAATATGATCATCCCGATATGTGGAAATAAGCAAAAAATGACCCGGAATTACTCGATTTCCAGGTGACAAGCAGTTCACCTGGCCCGAATTTGAATAGAAATTCTTAATTTAGGGTAAACACGATCGCATCGACAGCCGCGCCATGACTTCCCTCAAACTATTCATCCTCTTTGTCATGATCACCATGATGCAGCATCACGGGATCATCTATCGCACGGGTTCCCGGCGGCCTTCCGCCCTCACGCGAAATGCTATGGACGAGCTGGCAAAACCCAAAGCTGCCCATATGCTCGGCACATGGCGGATCTCGGGCGTGAGTACTACCGACCGGGGTGCGGTGCAACCCGACGGCCAGCCCGTGACGCGGCACGAGGCGGACGACAAGCGCAATATGCTGATCTCCTTCTTCCCCGACAGCACATTTACGAGGGTAACAACGGAAGGCGAATACACCACCGGCCGCTGGGATTTCGACACCGCGGCACATACCATTTTCCTGACCTCCAACCGCAAAACCGAGGAAATAGGGGTGTTTTTCTCGTTCGCCGACAATGGTTTGCGGCTGGTTAACTTCGAATTTTCTCCGAACGAAAGCGTGTCCCTCATAGAATATGGACGCAAATTGTCGCGTCCTCAGGATGACCCTTACTTCGGAGATAACAACTGGTGGCGTATCAAACCCGACAAACCGGAAAACGACACCCAGATCCGCGCAAGGCTGCTCAATTACCTCGCCCACACGGCGTCGATCCTCAAAAGCGCCCAAATACGCGAGCAGGATTATATTTCAATGGAGTTCTCGCAGGGGATTGTGAAGCTTTACAATGTGGGGATCGGGGTGGTGAAGAAGGACAAAATCCCTGCAACCTGGCTGAGTTCGTTCTACTCGGTGGAAGAAGCGCGCAAGGCGTACGATATGTTTGAAGATTACCTTTTTACCGGCAGGCACAAAAAATACCAGAGCGGTAACTGGGTAAGGGACGACTACAATATCCTGGTCGACATTCAGAACGGCATGAAGAAAAAGTAGGAATCGTTTGCGCGAAACGTTGCCTGCACGAATTAAATACCTTCGGCCGGCCCGTACCGCAAATATTGTGCGGTACGGGCCGGCCGAAGCGTGCAAATAGCCGGTGCCAAACGGGAGCTTCGCACCGGCATTACATCTTACAAAATGTAGAATGTTTCGGGCTGAAAAGCCTGCGGCACGTGCTTGTCCCGCATCATCTGTTTCAGGTCGCGCTCGATATTCCGCGAGATCGACAGCACGGGTGTGTCGGTCGGCTTGTTCTCGAACGGGTCCTGCAAATGGATCGCCATTTTTTCGATCAGAAAGAAGCAGGCGGTGATAACCACCAGCACGGGCACCATCAGGAAACCGAACAGCTGCACCAGCCCGAACGGAAGCAAAAGAATGAAGAAGTGTAATGCGAGATGGATGTAAAGGCTGTACGTCGACGGGAAAACTGTATTCTTGATCCGCTCCGACTTACCCATATGGTCGCACAGGCGCGTCAGCGTCTGGTCGAGTTCCACTTGCTGGTAAGGGTTTAGCCAACCTTGTTTCAATGCATTGTTCAGATCGCGCGCATGCAACTGCACAAGCCCGACGTGCTTGTTATCAAAGTCTTTCAGGTATTCCAGTTCTTCTTCCGACACAAACTTGCTGATCATCGGCATCGGGTCGTCCTTGCGCAGGCCCTTACCCAATGCGTAACACCAGGCGATCTGACGTTTGATCATCCTTTTTTTGAAGCCGTCGATACGCTCCGGGTCCAGCGGGTCTTCCATCAGGGAGAGAATTTGCCGTGCAAATGTCCGTGAGTCGTTCACAATGGCGCCCCAGATGATCCGGGCTTCCCACCAGCGGTCGTAAGCCTGGTTGGAACGGAATGCGAGGAGCAGCGAGATGATCGTACCAAGCACGCTGTGTACCGTCATCGGGATCGAAATGTTGGTAATATGAAAGTTCTGGTAAATGACCTCGATCGCAATGCCGTAGACGGTCACAAACATGATTTCGTATTTGATCTTACCGAAAATATAACGGATGGGAATATTTTTTTTGAGAAGCATAATGCACTAATCTTTAACCTTTTTCACAATCTCATTTTCTAAAAACTCGGCGGCCTACCGGTAGCTTCCCATGTCGGCCAGCGACGACACGCGGATCATGTCGGTATTGATCATCGTATACCCTGTCTTTTTCAGCACCGGCAATGCATCCAGACTACTTTTGGTAAGCCTGGGAATGCCATATTGCTCCGAATAGGCTATAAAATCGGTTTCATAGTATTCCAGGAAATTCTTCAAAAGAGCCAGCTTGTTGCCGTAGAAGAAGTCGACCTTGACGCTGGCTAATTCGGGATACGCATCCTTCAACATCCCGCATTCCTGCCAGAATTCCTCCGGTACCAATTCATACTCCTTTTCACGGTAGGTCGAAAAGAGCAGGTCCTGGATGTCGTCGGCCACGTGGAAAAGGTGGGTAAAAATCACGCGAACCTCGTCACGGATGTCCCTCACAACGGCTTCGGCAATCTGGATGCCCTCATTCGTAAAGTCGGTAGGTATCACCACTGTTTTCATAAAAATGCTGTCTCGTTAGTTAACAAAGTGTTGATAATCAATTAACAATGCAATGTTACGACCAAGACATTAGCCCTGATTAAGAGCTACATTATAATGTGGTGAGAGACTTATTAAAATGGGATGAGAATATTAAAATCGGATAAGAGGTCTTAGAAATACTTGATCGGGAGGTAAGTAATGAAGCGCGTCCCTTCCTCCACGCGGCTGTGCACTTCCACCTTGCCTTGGTGCATGCGTATGATATTGTGTGTCAGCGGTAAACCGATCCCATAGCCCTTATATCTCGCCGTATTGGAAGCCCTGAAAAACGGAACGAAGATCTGCCCGATTTCGCGGTCCGGAATACCGATGCCCTGATCGGTAATTTCCACGATCGCGTACTTGCTGTCCGCACTGATCTTGACTTTTACGGGTTTGTTATCCGAATATTTACAACTATTGAGCACAATGTTCGAAAACGCGGCTTTGAGCAAAGCCAGGTTGCCGTTTACAATCAGTTTGCGCTCGTCTTCGGGCAAATTATCGAAATCGATGCATACCTGGTTTTCGGGAATAATCCGGTCGGCGGCTTCTTTGACGGAGAGGATCAGTTCGTCGATCCGGACCTCGTCCCATTGCTCCTTTTTACCATCGAAACCCGTCTGGGCGAGGCTGAGCATACTGTTGGTAAGATGTTCTAGTTTTTCGACCTCCCTGTAAATATTCAGGAACGACTCCCTGGCCGCGTCGGGCAGGCCGGGTATCGACATCCCGAGCTCTGCTTCGCCGCTCACGATCGTCAGCGGCGTCCGGAACTCGTGTGAAGCATTGCTTACAAAATTGTTCTGCATTTCAAAGGTCACTTCGAGCCTGTCGAGCATATCGTTGAATGTCCTTGAAAGTGCTTCTACATCGTCGTCGGTAGGCTCTACCACCAGCCGCTGGTGCAAATTATGCGCGTTAATGCCCTTCACGTTCCGGATAATGCGCCGGATCGGCTTGAAAATCTCGTTCGAGAATAGCTTTCCGAGCGTGAACACAAAAACCATCGCAATAAAAAAGCCAATGCTCAGAAGGTTTTTCAGATTGGACATTTCCTGCATGCCGTAGGTATCCAATGCGGACGACACCACCATGATCTTCTTGTCGTCGCGAGCAATGCGCAACACCACATAGGAAGTATCGTGACTGAAAAAGCGGGCGGGGATTCCGCCTTCCGGGGCCTCGTAAAACGACGACGGCAGTGCGAGCCGCTTCCTTGTCGCCTCGTCGGGCGGGTCGGGCAGGACGCGGTGCTTTTCATAGGGAAGACTGCCCAAATGCCGCTCTTTGATGTCGTAATAAATGGAGGTCATCGACTTGTTTTCCTGCAAAGCGGCATGTCCGACGATATCCGAGCGAACTTCGAGCCGGTGGAAAAAGCTGGATGAAATATTTTCGGAAGCGAAAAAATACACGAACACGCTCAGCGCCAGGATGATCCCCGCCGAAAGCGCGGTAAAAATGAATGCAATCTTACTTTGTATCTTCATACGACTGCCGGACAACATAACCCATACCGAAAACAGTGTGTATCAGCTTGATATCGTGATTTTTATCGATTTTCTTACGCAAATAGTTGATATAGACATCCACCACGTTGGTTCCGAGATTGAAATTGATATCCCACACATTTTCAAGAATTTCCATGCGGTTCAGTACCCGGTTGGTATTGGAAAGAAGATACTCCAGAAGCCGGAACTCCGTGGCTGTGAGTTCAATAGGCTGCCCGCCGCGTTTAACCGTCTTCGTTACCTTATCGAGCACGAGATCGCCCAGCGCCAGGACTTTATCGTTTTTCTCCTTTTCCGGTTCCTTCCCCCGACGGATGAGCGTCCGTAGCCGAGCTTCCAGCTCGGCGAGCTTAAAAGGCTTGGTCATATAATCGTCCGCACCGGCATCGAGGCCCGACACGATATTCTCAGTCGTGCCGAGGGCTGTCAGCATCAGGATCGGCGTGGTCACCTGCGCATTGCGCGCTCGACGGCACACTTCCATTCCGTTGATGATCGGGATCATCAGATCGAGGATAATTACGTCGAACTGGTGCTGCAAAGCCATTTGCAAACCCGACTGACCATCCATGGCAATGGTAATTTCATGGCCGTTGGCGCTAAGACTGCGCTGGATCAGCGATATCACATTGGGCTCATCCTCGATGAGCAGGAGCTTCATAGGTAGCTTGGAAAACGGCATTGCAATAGAGGTTTTAACCCGTAAGGTATAAAAAAACCGCATCGCATTGCATATTCACGACATTTGGTGAGCTATGCCATGTACTCTTTCACTGCTTCACGGGTGGTATACCAAACATTCCCGTCCTTATAGACATCGACTTTCCCCTGCCTATTTAATTTTATTTCCGATCCGATATTAAGCCGTGAACAACAAAAAAAGGGAGAAAAGCTTCTCCCTTTTTAAACCATCAATCAATCTTAACCGAACCCTATGGGGCTCAATCACTTACTTCGTAGTTACACTTTTCAATCGGAGGTTCACGATAGCGGCTTTTTGAGCAGCGCTATGTTTATTGGTGTCAGTGGCCAATTTCTCTTTTTTGAGGAGCAGGCGTTTCCAGCACCGGAGCCGACACAGGCAATGCGCTGTTTACAACCGCAACTTTGATTTTTTCTTCAACTGTATATGTAGAGTTAACATTTGCGTAAGCCGCGCTAGTCAAAGCTACCAAAGCGATGGCTAACATATTTTTTGCATTTTTCATTGTCAATAGTGTTTTGTGTTTTTCTAATACCCTTAATCGTGTTTCGAGTACAAATATAATACAATATTCTGAAAACAAACGTTCAACGTGTTTAACATTCACAGGTCGATCACTTGAAATCTCCAAAAAAAGTACAATTTATTTCAGAAAACCGTGTCCAAAAAATATAATTATTTAAAGAGGCAAAATTTTAGAACCGTCATTTTATGACTTTAATCGCCCTAGAAGATTTCGTGTGGGCGGGCGCCTGTGTTACCTTATTGTTAAGTCGTGCTAAACGCAGTGATTTTATTCCGGAGTCGCCCTCCTGAGCCAAATTATATTCCGAATGTATTATACCAATAGCCAAAAACACAGAAGAATCGCCTCACAGAAGTTTAAAACGGTGATTTTTTTTCAAAAAAAAATTTTAAAAAAATTTTCCGCTCAATGAGTATTCGGTAGGAAATCAGATTGTCGTGGGGCTTTTGGAGGATATAAAGGGCGCCCCCCCCGAGGTTCGGGGGGCAGGAAGTCTGGACAAAAATGACCATCTTTGCACCCCTCGAAAAGGAACGAGACCAGCACGACGGCCGTGGAGAAAGAGGCGGCCGCGTACAGAAAGAAGCGTATGAAAGTTTGCATTGCGGAAAAACCCAGCGTAGCCCGAGACATTGCAGCGGTGATCGGCGCAAGCCAGCGCCGCGACGGCTACTACGAAGGCAACGGCTACCAGGTAACGTGGACGTTCGGCCATTTCTGCACATTGAAAGAGCCTCACGACTACACCGAACGCTGGAAATCGTGGCGGCTCGAAGACTTGCCCATGATCCCTTCGAGCTTCGGGATCAAGCTTATCGACAACGAGGGTGCATTGAAACAATTTGGTGTTATCGAAACGCTGGTCCGCAATTGCGAAGAGGTCATCAATTGTGGTGATGCGGGTCAGGAAGGCGAACTCATCCAGCGGTGGGTGCTCCTGAAAGCCAAATGCACGGCGCCCGTGAAGCGGCTATGGATATCATCCCTCACCGAGCAGGCCATCCGCGAAGGGTTTGACAAGTTGCGCGAATCCAGCCAGTACGACAACCTGTACGCAGCCGGCAGCGCCCGCGCGATCGGCGACTGGCTGTTGGGAATGAACGCGACACGGCTTTTTACAAAGAAATTCGGCGGCGGCAAGGCGGTACTGTCCATCGGGCGGGTGCAAACCCCTACCCTCGCCCTGATCGTGCAACGCCAGAAAGAGATCGATGCATTCGTTTCGGAGGAATATTGGGAGCTTAAAACCGTCTACCGAGAAACGGAGTTTACCGCAACCATCGACCGTATTAAAAACGCGGAAAAGGCCAAAAAGGGCCTTGCCTATCTGCAACAGTATGATTTTGAAGTAACTGCATTTGAAAAGAAGGAGGGCAAAGAAGGCAATCCCAGACTGTTCGACCTGACTTCTTTACAGGTCGAGGCCAATAAAAAATACGGCTATTCGGCGGAAGACACGCTGAAACACATTCAAAATCTTTACGAAAAGAAATTTGTGACTTATCCGAGGGTTGATACTACTTATCTCTCGGAAGATTTACATCCAAAAGCGGAAGGTATTCTCCGCGAACTGACCTATTACAGCCAATACACGGCACCGCTGCTCGCCAACCTACCCATCCCGAAATCGAAGAATGTTTTCGACGACAAAAAAAGTAACCGACCACCACGCCATTATCCCGACCGGCGTGCTGCCCGTGCATATCAGTCAGGACGAAAAGCGCATTTACGACCTCATCGCACGTCGTTTTATCGCCGTTTTTTACCCGGAATGTAAGGTCTCCAACACCACCGTGCTGGGAATGGTGGGACAGGTGGAGTTCAAGGCGACGGGCAAGCAAATTCTCGAATTGGGCTGGCGGGAGCTGTATGCCAACGACAATGCTTCCAAAAAGGAGGCCGAGGAAGAAAAAGTGATGCCGATCTTCGAAGTGGGCGAACGCGGGCCCCACGAGCCGCGCGTTCACCAGGGCAAGACCTCTCCGCCCAAGCCTTACACCGAGGCGACGTTGCTGCGCGCTATGGAAACGGCCGGCAAGCAGGTCGAGGACGAGGAGATGCGGGAATTGATGAAAGATAACGGCATCGGCCGGCCTTCTACCCGCGCCAATATCATCGAAACCCTGTACAAGCGCAGGTATATCGAGAAAAAGAAGAAAAATGTATTCGCCACGCAGACGGGCATCGACCTGATCGACACCATTCAGAACGAACTGCTCAAAAGCGCCGAACTGACGGGCCATTGGGAACGCAAGCTCCGCCTGATCGAAAAAGGGAAATACGCGATGGACACGTTCAAGCAGGAACTGATCGAAATGGTAGTCAAGCTCACGCACGAAGTAAAAAACGAGCGCGCGCGGTCCATCACCATTCTCGAAGAAACGCCTCTGGTGCCTGAAAAGGAAGAAAAACCAAAAAAAGAGCGTAAAGCACGCGAGCCGAAGGAGGAAATCTCTATTGAGTCACTTCATTGCCCGAAATGCAGGGAACACTTGTTGAAAAGAGGCAAAACAGCGTACGGATGCAGCAATTTCCAGGCTTGCGGTTTTAAAATACCTTTCGAATTCCTGGGCAAAAAACTGACGGACAAACATGTATTCGACTTGCTTAGCAAAGGGAAAACGGCCAAAATCAAAGGCCTCCTCATCCCCGGCAGCCCCGACCCCATCGACGCGCGCCTGGTCATGAACGGCGACTTCAACTTTGAAGTCGGGTAACCGCTACATCGGGCTGTTGGTTGTTTCCACATAGGGCAAGTGAAAGGTGATGCCGGAGATTTGGCACAGTGCCAGAAACTCGGAAAGATTCGGCATTACCCCCTGATTGAGAATGCGGTCGGATGAGTTCCGCGGAATGCCGGCCTTTTCCAGCTCGTCTTCCAGATTGATCCCTTTCACCCTCACAATTTCCTTGATGTCGTCGACCAGCTCTTTGGCCCGTGCTTCAAATACTGTGGTTTCCATTTATTGACGAAGTTTGGTTTCTACGGAAAAGAACAAAATCGTGCCAAATACACCCGGCCGCCGTGCGCTGATGGCCTGACATTTGCTTTGGGAAAAGTGAGTACCGATGATAAATCGGCACGGGAATGAAAAGCACCTTGCAACGGTTCAATCGAGACAATCATTAACTACACAACCGATATGGGTAACTATCAGCAACACGCCGGAACATTCAGAATCGGCGATTTGGAGGTCGGCAGGCTTGGCTATGGCGGCATGCAGCTCACGGGCGAGGGCGTATGGGGCGACGCTCCCGACCGCGAAAACGCTAAAAAGGTGCTCCGTGCGGCAGTCGACGCGGGCGTGAATTTTATCGACACAGCCGACTCCTATGGCCCGCATACCAACGAAACGCTCATCGCGGACGCACTTCATCCTTATCCCGACGGCCTTCTGATCGCCACGAAAGGTGGTTTTGACCGTACCGGACCACACCAGTGGCGTGTCAATGGCAATCCCGACCACATACGGCAGGCCATCGACGGAAGTTTGAAAAGGTTGAAAAAAGACGTGATCGACTTGTGGCAGCTCCACCGCATCGATCCGCGCTTTCCGGTGGAAGAAACGCTCGGGCCGGTGGCGGATGCCGTAAAGTCCGGTAAAATCCGGTACGTAGGTTTATCGGAAGTGGATGTGGAGCAGGTCAAACGGGCGGAACGGACAGTGCCAATCGTTTCCGTTCAAAACCTTTACAATCTGGGAAACAGGCAATGGGAGGATGTGCTGGATTACACGGCTGAACGCGGCATGGCGTTTATTCCCTGGTACCCGCTCGCGTCGGGGCCCGAAAAACTGAAAACGAAGATTTCCGGCATCGCAGAAAAATATAACGCCACCGCGGCGCAAATCGCCCTGGCCTGGTTGCTGAGGCGATCTGAAAACATTCTGCTTATTCCGGGCACAAGTTCGCTCCAACACCTGAGAGAGAACCTCGAAGCGGCATATGTCGTGTTAGCCGACGAAGATTTTAAGACACTGTCCTGAGTAACTATGAAAGCCAATGCTATGCAGACTTACCAAAACAAAACTGTAATCGTAACCGGAGCCGGAAATGGCATCGGCAGCGTTGTTGCGGCCTATTACGCCCGCCATGGAGCGGCCGTCGCGTTATGGGACCGCGACGCGGAAGGGCTGAGGGCTGTTCAGGAAACGTTGGAAAAGGATGGTTTCAAAACCTTATCCAGGGTGATCGATCTGACCAATCCCGATGAAATCGTTACCGGCTTTGAGGAGGATAAGGAAGCGCTGGGGCGGATCGACGTGCTGATTAACAATGCGGGGCTGGGCCGGACAAAATCTCCCTATGAACTTCCGGTCGACGATTGGGACTACGTATTGAACACCAACCTGCGCGGAACATTTCTTTGCACGCGTGAAGCCGCCAAAGTCATGCGCACGCAGGGCAAGGGCGCGATCGTGAACATCGCCTCCACCCGCGCATTGATGTCGGAACCGGGTACCGAGGCGTATGCTGCCTCCAAAGGTGGCATTCTCGCGTTGACGCACGCCTTGGCGATCTCGCTCGGCCCCGATCACATTACCGTGAACGCGATCAGCCCCGGTTGGATCGAAACCGGCGATTACAGCAGGTTAAAGATATCCGACCACGCCCAGCACCCGTCCGGCCGCGTAGGCAAGCCCGACGACATCGCCCGGGCCTGCCTTTACCTGACCGACCCGGAAAACGACTTCATCACCGGGACCAACCTGATCATCGACGGTGGTATGACGCGCAAAATGATTTACGAGGAGTAGCGGTTATTTCTCGATTTTTTTCAACTCGCTTTCCAGAAAGGCCTTCGGGAGCCATTTGGTGCCGATCATTACGCCTTCGATCGTTCTGGTATTACCGATGTTTTCCAGCGGGTTTCCGGCGAGCAGCACAAGATCCGACACATTGCCGGTTTTAATCGTGCCCGAGTCCTTTTTGTTCAGATAATCGGCTACATTCACAGTACCGATTTTCAATGCCTCGTAGGGTGTCAGTCCGGCATCTACGAGGTATTTCAATTCGTGGTGCGTTGCGAAACCCGGTACATTCAGCACCTGCGGAGCATCGCAGCCCAGCATCAGCTGCACCCCGCCCTTTTGGCAGGCGAGGATCAGTTTGCGCCGGATATTCACAAATGCTTCCGCACGCTCCCTGTTGAACTTAGGGTTGTTGACATAGTTGCTTTTGGCATTCAGCCAGTTCTTCTTCTCGTCGGCAGTCATATATTTCCATTCGGGATCGTTTTCGTAGGCCGATGCCGGTAATGGCGACAACCAGCGCTCGGCAATAGCCTGCGTAGGTACGACCCGGATATTTTTGTCCTTCAACCCTTTAATCAGCTTTGGAATGCGCGTGGTATCCGCGGCGTAGGCGATCCAGGTGCCGAAAAGCCCGGTTTCCTGCTCTGCGAGCGTGTCTGTTCCGGGTACAATAGCCTCTACAAAGCCGTCGAGGTGATCGATCGAGGAGTAGCCGGCATCGATGGCCGCCCACACGCCTACTGCGAATGACACATGGCCCACCATGCCGATGCCGAGCTCTCTCGAAGTTTTGGCAATACCGGGAAAGGTTTCCTTGGTAAGCCCCGGAAGTAATTTGATATAATCATAACCGGCTGCCTTTTCTTCCTTTACCATTTCGATGCCGCGGGCAGCCGTTTTAACGGTTTGTCCACTGAATGCCGGGCCGGTTGTGTAGAAATTCGGTCCCAGTATTTCACCGCTTCGTACTTTCTCCCGCAGTTCCAGGTGCCGGGCGTTACCGAGCATTCCGCGGATTGTCGTAATGCCATTGGCCAGATAGAGCGTCAGCACATCTTTCATCGGCCCGAAGTCGTCGATCGCCGGTACATGCGCGTGCATTTCCGACCAACCGGGCACGAGGTATTTTCCCTTCCCATCCACCACCAATGCGTCGCCGCCGGGTGCCGCATCCTTTCCTACGGACACGATTCTTCCGTTCCTGACTACCACCGTCTGGTCCCGCAAGACCGCATCACGGTCCATCGGGATCACGTTCACCGATTTGAAGACAATATCACGGTCGACATTGCTGACGGGCCCCTGCGCAAAACAGACGGGAGCGCTCATTAACCCGAAAATGAAAATCAGTCTGCGTATCATAGTTTGTGAAGTGTTTGAAATGATCAGGAACAAACGACTGCGTCAGCTCAGCATCGAAACATTCTGTGCGTTCTTCTGAGCTTTCAGGCAAAGCTCGGTTGCCAGGAAGCAATGTTCCTGCGGCATGGCGGTTTCGGTCCGGTTAAGAACGTCGTCCACGAGCTGACGGCCATAAGGCAATTCCACATTGCTGCAATCCACGTAAGCAGTTTCCTTGTTATTCACCACGAAAAGATGATTACCGCCTTCGCGACCGCCGATATCGATGTTTTTGCGGATTTCGATAAAACCTTCGGTACCCAGCACGGTGAGACGTCCGTCGCCCCACGTTTTAAGGCCATCCGGCGTAAACCAGTCGACGCGGATGTAGCCGGCCCCTCCGTTCCCACGCAGCATGGCATCGCCGAAATCCTCGAATTTAGGGTATTGGGGGTGATTTACGTTGCCCACCTGCGAAGCAACGACCTGTGCTTTCGTGGAATTGGTAAAAAACAGGTACTGGTCGAACTGGTGGGAAGCGATGTCGCAAATAATGCCGCCGAAGCGCTTTTTATCGAAAAACCATTCGGGACGCGTTTTGGCGTTCATACGGTGCGGGCCCAGGCCGATCGTTTGTATCACTTTACCGATAGCACCCTCTTTCACCAGCTCACCGGCTTTCACGGTCGCGCGGTTTTCGAGGCGCTCGCTGTACATGATTGAATAAATGCGCCTGGTTTCCTTCTGCACCTTGCGTACTTCTGCAAGTTGTTCGAGGGTTGTCAGGCCGGGTTTATCAACCATATAATCCTTTCCGGCTTTCATCACGCGTACGCCCAGCGGCCCGCGCTCGTCGGGTATGCCCGAGCTGAGCACCAGTTGGATAGATTTATCGTCCAGGATTTCCGCCTCCGATCGGGCCTGTTTCGCATTCGGGTAACGTTTCGCAAATGCGGCTGCCAGGTCCGCTTCCTTGGCAAAAAACGAAACGAGCTCGCCGCCACCCCGCGTTACGGCCTCCACTTGTCCGTAAATATGCCCGTGGTTCATCCCGATCACGGCGAATTTAATCCGAGGGGGCATTGCAGGTGCAAATGATCGCCCCGCCGGCTGCCCGGCCACGACCGTTTTGATGGAACCGTAGGCATTGGGCGCCAGTTGCGGAAACATGGCCAGGCCTGCGGCCGAAAAAAGCGAGTTGCGCAGGAAGTCACGGCGATTGTCCTGTTGATCTTTCATTGCTTGGTTGGTATGTAGTGAATACTTAGTAAAGCACATTTTTGGCAGATATAATGTGCCGATCACATGGACAGTGTTCTTCCGCCTTTCCCCTGACAATGCACGTTCCCGAATTGTTTATTTATTTCCCACGGAAATCCCGAAAGTAATGCGCGAGTCGTTGCGCTTGCGGCCCGCTTCCACCACGCTTTCGTAAGAGTTTTCAAAACTGGTCCGGAGTGCCACCCATTTATTAAGGGGCAGTTCGGCTGTCAGAATCGTATTCCAGCGTGTATTCGAGAAGTCGTTCAGTGCGGGCTGGATGAACGTCAGGTGATTGAAGCGGAATTTATCCGATAAAAACGAATGCTTTCCCTTGACGCGGAACGAATTACGGACCGTAGTTACCGTGGCCTTTTCAAAAAAGTTGGTGGATTCGTAAAGGATTGCGTCCGTCAGTGTCAGATCGTGGTTTGTCTTCCGCAGCAACCGGTAACCCATCCCAGCCCCGGCCATTTGCCTGAGATCGATCCGGCGCAGGTTGCTCGTTTCCACCGCGCCCAGGCCGAAGACGTACGTGCGGCGCTTTTTAAACACGTCCACAAACAAGTCCGCATAGCTGTCGCGCTCGGCGAGCACGCCGTTCTGTTTGCCGTAGGTAAACCTCGGATTGGTAGCGATATTGATCACCGGCCCGCTGAAAACCAGTTCGGCCCGAAGCACCATGAGGCTACGGTTGACGTTCCCTTTCGTGAAATTGCCGTCGCCGATGAAGCGGTACCGGATGGTGTCGATCAGCAAGTGGGGAGGCTTCACGGCCGTATCGGGCCGGGGAGCGGCCACCGAATCGGCCGGAAGCAATTTCAGGCTCGTCGTATCCGGTTTCGCGTCCTGGGCCGCCGTCATGACGGGCATTGTAAAAAAAACAAAGCGGTAAGCTTGAAGAAACTGGCGTAGATGAGATTTTTCATTACCGCAAATTTTGCAAAATAATGGTGCCAAACGTTTCCGCAATGTTGGTTAATTTGCCTTATGAAAAAGAACGAGCCTGCCGCAACACCGACGCCCGGTCAGCACAACTTTATTTTCCTCGACTTCAATATTTCCGAACTGTCGGCTTCGCATATCCTGAACAACAGCTCCGAAATGCCGTCGACGGAAAAAAGGGGCTTTTTCGATATTCAGCCATACGATATCGACATCGACTACGCTGCGTTTCAGGTCGCAACCAGCCAGACGGAAACCTTCAAAGTGGTGGTCAGGCAGGACCGGAAGGCCGTAAACCTCTACTGCGAATGCACCCGTCCCAAACGGAAGTTATGCGCCCACCAGAGCCAGGTCTTATACAATTTACTCAACAGAAAGGACTTACGCGCATTCTTTGACGCAAAGCTCCGGCATGAAAAGATCCGGGAAGTGGCCGTTCAATATGGCTTGCAGGACGAGCCTGATCCCGATCAGTATTTCCAGCTCGAATATGTGGCCCGTGAACTGCGGGTCAAACCCCGGTTGAAAGAGCTTATCCCATTGGATGCTTCATCATTCGAAGCATTGCAGGAACAACTCGTGGCCAGGCCACTTCCCGATCTGCCCGGCGCTCAAACGAAGGAAACGAACACCCGAACTATTGTCGCAATCGGCCTGAATAAGTATTACGATCATTTTTATCTGGAAATGTACGAGGCCCTGGTCACCCGGCAGGGTAAACTGAAAAACCCGTTTGTTTCGATTAACCCGCTCGAACAGATCTGGAAAACGCACGTTACGGACGAGATCCGGTTCTACACCGCTGTCGCGGCTTTCGGAAATAATTTCAGGGAAAAGAAACAGGAAACCGACCTTCCGGCATTGCATTCGGTGGTGCGAAATCCGTTGAAGCTCGATTTTTACTATCACAATCCCGCCGTCTCGGAAAACATCAACGCCGCGTCCCTGGTGCCCGTCAGGCTGGCCACCACGCCGGCGGACCTGCAACTGACGATCGATAAAAAAGACCCGTTTCTGCAAATCAAGGGCGAACTGAGCCTGGATAATGTGCACCTCGACCTCGAAAGCGTGGAGTTCCGTTACGACTACTTCGTGCTTTATAAAGATTCGCTGCATTTGATCGAAAGTCCCGATATTCTGCGCGTACTCCGCTTTTTCAAACAGCACAACCAGCGCATTTACATCCACGAGTCGAAATTCGAAACATTCAGGACCAACCTGCTTTCCAAACTGGGCAGTAACATCCGCATCAATTACACCTACGTTAAGCCCGCCACGCCCGCACAGCGCGAGGAGCAGGGGTTCGATCAGGGTATCGAAAAAATCATCTATCTCGAAGACTTCGGTAACTACGTACTCATTACGCCGGTACTCAAATACGGCAAGGTGGAGGTGCCGCTGTTTTCGCCAAACGACATTTATGCGGTAGACAACCACGGCAACCCTTTCCTGGTCAGGCGCGACCAGGAGGCAGAGCTGCGGTTTGGCAGCGCCGTTATGCGCCAGCACCCCGATTTTGAAGAGCAACTGGGTAAACCGTTCTTCTATCTGCACCGAAGCAGATTCCTTAGCGAAGACTGGTTCCCCGATGCATTCGAAGAATGGCAAAATCAGGGAGTGACGATCCTGGGCTTTAACAAGCTGACCAAAAACCGCCTGAACCAGCATAAACCTAAAATATCGGTGCATGTCGAAAGCGGTATCAACTGGTTCGATACAACCGCCAGCGTACAGTTCGGCAAGCAGAAAGTAACCCTGAAACACCTGCATAAGGCCGTTAAGAACCGAAGCAAATATGTGGAACTCGGCGACGGGACAGTGGGCATCCTGCCGGAAAAATGGGTGGAGAAATTCGCCAGGTATTTCGAGGCGGGCGATATCGCCGGCGAGGTGATCCGGACGCCCAGGATCCGGTTTGCGTCGGTGGAGGAAATGTACGAGGCCGAAATGCTCGACCGCCATGTAAAGGAGCAGATCGCGTTCTACCGGTCGCACTTCGACGATTTCCAGGCCATTCGGCCCGTGCCGGTCCCGAAAACGTTAAAGGCCAGCCTGCGGAATTATCAGAAGCAGGGACTGAACTGGTTGAATTTCCTGGACGAATACAATTTCGGCGGCTGTCTGGCCGACGACATGGGTTTGGGGAAAACGTTACAAATCATTGCGTTTCTATTGTTACAGCGAAAAAAGCAGGTTCGTAACACAAACCTGATCATTGTCCCCACCTCGCTGATTTTCAACTGGCAAGCAGAAATAGAGAAATTCGCCCCAAGCATTAAAATGCTGACTATCTACGGGCCCGACCGCGCGAAGAGCGAGGAGGATTTCGACCGGTACGAGGTAGTCCTGACCTCCTACGGCACATTGCTTTCGGACGTGGTATTTTTGAAAAAATACTATTTCAATTACATTATCCTCGATGAATCGCAGGCAATTAAAAACCCCGAATCACAGCGATACAAGGCGGCGCGGCTCCTGCAATCGCGTAACAAGCTTGTGCTTACCGGAACGCCCGTGGAGAACAACACTTTTGACCTCTACGGCCAGCTCTCCTTCGCCTGCCCGGGGCTACTGGGCAACAAAACGCAGTTCCGCAACCATTTTTCGATCCCTATCGACCGGTTCAAGGACGCCGAACGGGCGATGGAACTGCAAAGGACGATCAACCCGTTCATTTTGCGCCGTACCAAGCAGCAAGTCGCCTCGGAGCTTCCCGAGAAAACCGAAATGGTGATCTATTGCGAAATGGGCGAAGAACAGCGCAAGGTTTACAATGCCTACGAACTGGAATTCTATAATTACCTGAATACGAAAACGCAAGGCGATATCGAACGCAGCAGGCTCCATGTCTTGCAAGGACTCACCAAACTGCGCCAGATCTGCAACTCGCCCGCATTGCTTCGCGACGACCTCTTTTACGGCGACTCTTCGGCCAAAATCGACGTCCTTATGGAACAGATCGAGGATACGGCGCCCTGGCATAAAATACTGGTATTCTCGCAGTTCACATCGATGCTCGACATCATCCGCCCGAAACTGGAAGAGCGCGGAATAGGCCACGAGTACCTAACCGGCCAGACCCGCGACCGTGCGGCGCGCGTCGGGAATTTTCAGAGCAATGAGGACATCCGGGTGTTCCTTATCAGCCTGAAAGCAGGGGGAACGGGCCTCAATCTCACAGAAGCCGATTACGTGTACCTGATCGACCCATGGTGGAACCCGGCCGTCGAAAACCAGGCCATCGACCGGAGCCATCGCATTGGCCAGCAAAAAAACGTGATCGCCGTGCGGCTGATATGCCCCGGCACCATCGAGGAAAAGGTAATGGAGTTGCAGGCGACAAAAAAAGATCTGGCCAACGACCTCGTCAAAACGGACACGGATGTGCTGAAATCATTGACCAGAAACGATTTGCTGGCATTGGTGTCGCGTTAATCCAGGTTTTTGTGGATCTCGTTGATCAGGTATTCTTTCGGGTCGTTGAAATACTCCCAGAAAAAGATGCCGGCCAGCTTGTTCTTTTTCACATACCTGCATTTATTCTTAACGGACTTTTCGTCCTCGTAGGTAATGAGCACCCTGGTCGAATCATTGAAGAGATAAGGTGCTTTGGCTTTTTTATCATAATACTTTTTATAACCGTTCTGACCGATCATGGTGTCTTTCAGCTTGGTGTAACCGCCTCCTTGCACCTGTTTCACCCGTTTTTGCCCCAAACCGTGGTTGGCGGCGGTCTCCGCCTCCCAGCCTTTGCCGTAGAATGCGGCGCCTAGTCCTATCTTGCTCGCCGGGACGCCCGCCGCGATGAAATTTTTCACGGAGCGGTCGGCCGATGAACCTTCGCCAGACGGGTCGTAGTCGTACAGGTTGGTATGATGCCCAACCGTGCCGTTGCGGCCCCCGTAATCGTAGGTCATGATGAGCACATAGTCGAGATACACCTGTGCCAGGGCCATTTCGGTATGTTCGATGAACGATTTCGAGCCCCCCACGGCGGTGGTAAGCAGGTATTTCTTCCCTTTTTCTTTTTCGAGCAAATTCAACTCGTCGCGCAATGCTTTGAACATCAGCGTAAAGTTCTGCTTGTCTTCCGGGCGGTATATATTCCCTTCCTCCCCGCGCATGCCGGGATATTCCCAGTCGATATCCACGCCGTCGAGGTCGTACTGGCGTACAATGTCGACGCTGGATCTGGCGAATTTCAGACGGGACGATTCCGTCAGCACGGCGTCCGAGAAGTTCTCGCTCCATGCCCAGCCGCCAATGGAAATCACGATTTTCAGGTCGGGATTTTTCTTTTTGAGCAGATTGAGCTTACGGAAATTGGTGGAATCGGTAGCCAGATTGGTCAGGACGGCCATGCTATCCTGCACATTGACAAATGCGTAATTAATGTGCGTCAGCTTCTCCGCATCGATCTCCTCCACGTTCGCGAGTCCGCGAAAACCGCCTACATAGGCATTTACGATGTACTTTTTTTGCTTCTGGGCCGAAACGGCACCGGACAGGATCAGGCAGACCGCGAGTGCCACTGCCTTGCAGCTGGAAAAGGGTTCCATAGAGTCAGGAAATTGAGGTTCAGGATATATCAATAAAGCAATATCCGCTTCGATATTACTTCCCGTCCGGTTTTGGTTACAACCAGATATATCCCTTCCTGCAACGTACCCAATTCGAGACGTCCCGCTTGCCTGATCCGCGAGGTCTTTCGCAATCTTCCGCTCAGGTCATAAACGGAAACTTCCGCTTCGGTGGCCTGGTTCAAATCGACTATCAGCGTGCGACCGGCCACGTAAATCGCGTGCTGGTCCGCCGGCGATTCCACAGCGGTAATAATCGACGCGGCACGAACGATCGCCAGAAGACTGTAAGGGGAGTCGCCCCCGGCATTTCTGGCTTTAATGCGATACAAATAGTCGGCGATTTCCAGCTTCGACCTATCCTCGTACTGCAAAACGGTGGCCGCCACCCGGGCGATCTGGACAAACGCTCCGTCCCCTTTTGCCCGTTCGATGATAATTTCCGCGACGTTGCCGGTCGGTTTCGACCAGCGTAGCTGGATGAGGTCCGGCGCGGTGGGCACCGCCGTTAAATTATCAGGCGCATCCGGCACAGGTATGTTCTGCGTTCTGGCCGAACCGACATTACTATATCCCGACGCCCCGGCCGCATTCACCGCCCTCACGCGGTAGTAGTACTGCGTCGCCGGCGCAAGGCCGGTACTTTGGTAAGTGGTCGCATTGGCGGCAAGGTCGGCGATTTTGGCGAACGTCGTGCCGTCCGGCGAGCGCTCCACCTGGTAACCGGTTTCATTCGCGGCGTTATCCGTCCATTTCAGATCTATCCGGGACGTTGAAACCGCCGTTGCCGACAGATTCGAGGGCGCGCCCGGCGGCACCTGCTGTGTCGTGACATTAACGATATTCGAATAACCCGATTTTCCCGCCGTATTCTTCGCGAGCACGCGGTACCAGTAGCGGGTCGCTGGCGTAAGGCCGGTTTGCTGGTACGTGGTCACGTTGGGCCCCGGCTCCGCGATCCGGGTGAATGACAAACCGTCGGTCGAGCGTTCGAGTTCGAAACCGGTTTCGTCGCCCGCATTATCCGTCCAGCTCAGATTGATCTGCGTGGCGGAGACGACCGTCGCAGCCAGCGCCGTCGGAGCTTTTGGAATTGTGACCACCCCCAATGTAACAGCATTGGCGACATTCGAATAGGCCGATGCGCCCGAGGCATTTTTGGCACGGACCCGGTACCAGTACCGGGTTGCGGCTTTCAGGGCCTTGCTCTGGTAGGAAACGGTGTTGGCGGCAACATCGGCGATCTTCGCGAACTTCGTGCCGTCCGTCGATTGCTCTATTTCAAAGCCGGTTTCGTCGGCAGAGGCATCGGCCCACGTCAGGTTGATCTGGCTTGAAGACACCGCCGCGGCTACCAGCGTAGTAGGTACCTTCGGGATCGCCGCACCGGCCTGCTGGCCATGGAGGAGGGCAATGCATTGTAAAATAATCAGTAAAAGTGCGCTTCCGGTAAAAGTATGCTTCATAGATTCGGGACGATAGGGAGGCAAAAATAGGGGTTAAATGCATTTATGCCACGCATTACAGCCATCCGCGCCTTTTAAACCACACATAAATCCCGAAAGTGATGAAACCCATCAGGATCATCACCCCCCGGATAACCCCATTTCAGCCGCAACTCGGGCATGAAATCGAAATTCATGCCGTAAATGCCTACTATGAAAGTCAGCGGCATGAAAAACACCGAAAATACCGTCAGCACACGCACGATCTCGTTGGTACGCTGCGAGGAAATCGAGAAATAAACCATCACCAGGTGGTTCATATTCTCGAGAAGGGTGTCGTAAATGTTGTGCAGTTTAAGATACAGGTCGCGCGTGTCGCGCGTGTAGGTATTCGAATGCCCGGGCCGGTCCATTTTGTCGACAATGTCGTGCGACAGCATCAGTATACGACGCGTTACCTCCACCCTTCTTCTCAAAAAATACAATCCTTTCAAAAGCGACGCCTTCCGGTTTTTGAGGAACATATTTTCCTCGTAGTACTCGATGTCGTTGGTCAGCTTTACCGACGGCGCCTCGTATGTGGCGATACAACTTTTGATAATTTCATTCACCAGGTGCAGCGTGTCCTCGCAGGCGTGCTGGTCCACCTGCTGTTCGCGGATGAGCTCCGGGGCGCCCCATTCCTTTTTGTGCATAGTGATCACGCTTTCCGGGGTCATAAAAATAGCCAGCTTGTCGGTCAGTTCGGCGACGGTATCCGCCCGGGACGTTATCTTTTCGCTGTGCATCCTGAAAATAATGAATACATAGGTGCCCACATCCTCGTATTTGGGAAGGTGGTCGGGTTGCAGCCAGTCCTTGACCGACGATTCGTGCAGCGCATATTTCGCCCTGATCTGCCGGAGTTCTTCTTCGTCGGGGTCCATCACATCGATCCATTCGAACGGATATTGGGACGAATCTGCAATGGTCCTGATCATAGCGCAACAAAGCTGTTTTTAGGTGTTAAGTAAATTTACATAATTAGAGGCCTGGTTTTTCAGGCTTCGCGTCGAGGATGAAACGCAGGGATTGGTCCCTTGTAAAAAACGCCACCATCCAGTTGTAAAACGTCTTAACGCGGTTACGGTAGCGGATCAACGAAAACAGGTGCACGACAAGCCACAGAAAATAGGCAATGAATCCTTTGAAATGCATACCGGGCAAATCGGCGACCGCCTTATTCACCCCGATAATCGCCATCGTACCTTTATCCTTGTACCTGAATGGCCTGGGCGGTCGCCCTTCGAGCCACAACCGCAGATTTTGGGCCAGGTTCCTGCCCTGCTGAATCGCGACCTGCGCGAGTTGCGGATGCCCGTTGGGAAAGCCCTCGTCCGAATCCATGATGCAGATATCGCCGATGGCAAAGATGTCGTCGAAACCCTTCACGCGGTTATACTGGTCAACCTGCACGCGCTTGCCCCTGCCAAGGACTTCCGCCGGCAACCCGGGCAATGCGGTGGCGGTTACGCCGGACGTCCATATCAACGTTTCCGTTTCGATGGTCTTTCCGTTTGCGAATGTGACTATTCCGTTGTCATAATCCTTTACAGCGTGATCCAGCAGCACCTGAATGCCCAATCCGCGCAATTCCGCCAGCGTTTCTTCCTGCGATTTTTTGCTCATCGGATTCAATACCACCGGCAGCGCGTCCACGAGGTAAATTTGTACTTCTTCCTTTTTCAGTTCAGGATAGTCTCTTTTAAAAATGCTTTTATGCATTTCCGCCAGCATTCCCGAAACTTCCACCCCCGTAGGCCCGGCGCCTGCCACCACAATGGACAGCAGCCTTTTCCGTCTGGCCGGGTCGCTTTCCCTCGTTGCCTGTTCTTTCAGCCGGAGAATATGGTTGCGTAACGCCAGGGCATCCTGGACGGTTTTCATCGGCACCGCGTTCTTGCGCACGTTTTCCATACCAAAATAGTTGGTTTCGGTGCCGGTCGCGAACACGAGGTAGTCGTAATAAATATCGCCGCTTTCGGTATCTATCCGTTTCTCGTTTGGAAACACTTGCCTGAATGCCCCGAGGCAAAACCGGAGGTTGTCTTTCCCCTGAAAAAATTTGCGGAAAGGATAGCTGATATTCGACGCTTCCAGAAAGCCTGTGGCAACCTGGTAAAGCAATGGCGGGAAGAAATTGTAATTGTTCTTATCCACCAGCACGATGCGGAACGATTTATTCCGGGAAAGCTTTTGTGCCAGATTGATGCCCGCAAAGCCCCCTCCTACAATAACTACTTTCTTTGGATCCATATGCTAAACGTTTGCCGGCTATCCCCGACAGCCCCATCGGCAGGCTTGCGTTAATAACCGTGCCGAACGCTTCACAGCGCGGCAAAGCCACCTTTTGGGGTTTGTCTGCGCACCCGGCAGTGTGAAATTCTTTACTCATTCACAACGGCAGGGCATGCTCCGGCCGTTCATGGCGGCTGGCATGTGCTTTTTGGCATTGGGTCGAATCCACAAAAACGACTATCCATTATGAGTTTAGACATCGATACCCGCGGGCAGACGCAAAGCGCCCAGCCCGGCATAGAGGAAGTTATGGACCCGGCACCGGTGGTGATCCGGGAAAACTATCGCGGAAGCGGCAAACTGCAAGGAAAAACGGCGCTCATCACCGGCGGGGACAGCGGAATAGGCCGCTCCGTAGCCGTTCATTTCGCACGAGAGGGCGCCGATATCGCCATCGTTTACCTGAACGAAAGCCAGGACGCCGCCGATACCAAGGCGATGGTGGAAGCCGAAGGCAAAAACTGCCTACTGATCCAGGGCGACATCCGCAGCGAGGCATTTTGCAAAGAGGCCGTCAGCCGTGCCGTCAATGAGTTCGGCAAACTGAACATTCTCGTAAACAACGCCGCCGAGCAACATCCCAGGGAAAGCGTCGACCAGATCTCCGCGGGACAGTTGAACGACACATTTGCGACGAACATTTTCTCCTTTTTCTATTTCACCCAGGCCGCCTTGCCACATCTGAGCCAGGGAGATTCAATCATCAACACCACTTCGGTAACGGCATACCACGGCAGCCCTTCGCTGCTCGACTATTCTTCCACGAAGGGGGCTATTGTGGCCTACACCCGATCGCTGGCGGGCAATCTTGCCGAAAAAGGGATCCGGGTGAACGCCGTGGCGCCGGGCCCGATATGGACGCCGCTGATCCCCTCCACCTTCGACTCGGAGCGGGTCAAGAAATTCGGAAGGGATACGCCATTCAAGCGGCCGGGGCAACCTTGCGAGGTAGCTACATGCTATGTGTTCCTGGCGAGCGAGGACGCTTCCTATATGAGCGGGCAGGTGCTGCATCCCAACGGCGGGCAGGTTGTGAACGGGTAAGCGCCACCATAAGAGGGCGGAAGCAATTTCCCGCCCTCTTATTTTTTATAGAGCCATTTGCGGATAGCGGCTTCCAGCGTGTCTTTCAATACCGGTTTGGTCAGGTAATCGTCCATTCCGGCTTCAATGCATTTCTCGCGCTCGCCCACGACGGTGCCGGCGGTGAGGGCGATGATCGGCACGTGCGTACCGCCTTCCGCCTCCCTAATTTCCCGCGTGGCTTCGTAGCCATTCATTTCGGGCATTTGAATGTCCATAAAGACAATTTCGGGATTGAACTCGCGGAATGCCGCAACCGCTTCCCTCCCGTTGGCCGCTTCGATCAGCTCGCTGTTTGGCAGTATCTTGGCGAGCATGGACTTCACAAGAAGCATGTTGATCTTGTGATCTTCGGCTATGAGTATTTTCACTTCATCTGTTTCATAAATGTCTTCCACCCGGTTTTCCCGTACGACGATTTGCGGCCCGGTTTCCAATCTTTCCGATTTGAGGCCGAGATCCGAAAGTGCCTGAAAGAGCTGCCGGATTTTGACAGGTTTTACCAAGAAATGTTTGATATCCAATTCATTCCCGATGGCCCGCAACGCCTCTTCGTCGAATGAATCGTTGAGCAATATCACCGGTTGTTTCTGCTCCCCGTTTTCCAGCTTCCTGATGTTGCGGATGGTTTCGATACCGTCCCAGCCGGGCATCTGGCTGTCGATCAGCACCACGTCATACGGCTTGCCCGACGCCAGTAACCGGCAGGCTTCCTCCCCGTTATCGATATAGTCCGATCCGATTTGCTTGTTGCCCAGCATGTCTTTCAAAATCTGCCCGTTGCGGTTGTTATTGTCGACGATGAGCACTTTCCGGATCTGCTCCACATTTTCCCATTCGAAACTGTCCTCGCCTTCCACCGCTCTGAACGTCACGTCGAAAAAGAATGTACTGCCCTTTTCCAGTTCACTCGCGAGTTGCAAACGGCTGTCCATCAACCCGAGCAGGCTGTTCGAAATGGTAAGCCCCAGCCCGGTACCGCCGAAACGCTTGGTGGTGGAAGAATCTTCCTGTGAGAATGCATCGAAAATGCGGCGCTGGTTCTGCGGGTCGATACCGATGCCGGTGTCGCGTACGGAGAACCGGAAGGTGTATTCCAGGCCGCTTACCGTACTCAACAGCTCGATTTTCAGTTCGATCTCCCCCTTGATGGTGAATTTCACCGCGTTGCTGAGCAGGTTCACGAGTATCTGCCGCAAACGCACCGAATCGCACCAGACCATCTGCGGGATATCGGCCGGAATATTGAGCAACATTTCGAGGTGCTTCTGCTGTGCCTGATAGGTCACCATATCGGCCACCTGCCCGCATACTTCCAGCAGGTTCGTCTTTTCGGGAGTCAATTCGAGTTTCCCCGCCTCTATTTTGGAAAAATCGAGAATGTCGTTGATAATGTCCATCAGTGAATTGGCCGACTGGAAGACCATCGACATATATTGCTGCTGGGTCTCGTCCAGGTTGGTTTTCATCAGCAAATCGGTAAATCCGACCACGCCGTTGAGCGGCGTCCGGATTTCATGGCTCATATTCGCGAGAAATTCCGATTTCAGTTTACTCGCCGCCTCCGCTTGTTCGCGCGCTTCGAGCAGTTCTAGTTCCGCTCGCTTGCGCAGGGTAATGTCGCGGATCACGGCCTGAATAATCTCCGTATCATTGATCCGGATCAGGTTCAGGAGCACCTCGGCGATAAACGACTCCTTCGGCTCGCCGAACCGCCTGTATTTCCACTCGAAACTGTGCGTACCCTTTTCATAAACCTGCTGAACATGCCGGTCACCGTCGCGCCGCGTCCCCTCCATTCCCTGCTCGCTCAGTCCCGACAAGTCTCCCATGGGCATTTCCGTCAGGGTTTTCACCGAATCGATCCCGAACATTTTCAATGCGGCCCCGTTGCAATCGAGATAACCGGTACGATCGAAGAGGATTACCGCATCGCTTGTAGAGTCGTACAGGCTGCGGAATTTGGCTTCGGAATTCATGATGTCCACTTCCGCCTGCTTTCGGTGCGTGATGTCCTGGAAAGCACCATACAGCCGCACGCATGCGCCATCGACCATTTCCGCCTTCCCGATCGTCCTGACCCACAACTCGTTGCCTTTTGCCGTGACCAGTTGCAACTCTGTGTCCCAGGGAGTACCACGTGAAAGTCCCTCCGCCAGGACCCGCTTAATGACTTCCCTGCCCGGCCCTTCCTTGTAAAACAGGATGGCGGTTTCGATTTCCGGCTGATAATCGGGGCCAACTTCATGGATTTCCCTGGTGGTAGACGACCAGTAAAGCTCGCCCGTGCGTGCATACAGCTCCCATCCGCCTACGCGGGCGACGCTGTTGGTTTGCTCCTGAAGGTCTTTGATCCGCCTCAGCTCCTGTTCGGATTCCTTGCGCGCCGTTATGTTCCTTTCGACGGCAATGAAATTGGTACAATTGCCATAATCGTCGAATACGGGCGTGATTTTAAGGTCGACCCAGTATTTCTCACCCGATTTGGTATAACAAAGCACCTCCTCCCTGACAATCTTCTTGTCTTTGCAAAACTGCCAGATGCGCTCGAGTGTGTCGGGGTCTGTTTCCGGCCCCCGGAGCATCAGCATCGGGTTCTTTCCTTCAACTTCCCTTCTGTGATAACCTGTGTGCGTTTCGTAAGCTTTGTTGACCCACGTGATATTTCCGCTTGCATCGGTGATAACGATGTAATCGGTGGTGTTGGAGGCAACAATAGCCAGTTCCTTCAAGCGCTCCCTGGAATTGCGGAGTTCCGTAATGTCATGGCTTGTCAGGATGATGTCCTTGCTGACGGGATCGATGTTTGCACTGGTATTGCTCCATGACCAGGCTCCGTTCTTGTGCCTGATGCGGTGCTCTACGCCGCCTGGCACCGGCACACCCGTTTCGGCGGTGATCCGCAACGCCTCGAAGCAGACATGGAAATCGTCGGGATGAATAAACTCGGTAAACGGCCTGCCCACCGTCTCTTCCACTGTATATCCGTACATCGACGTCCAGCTGGGCGACACGTAACTGAAAACCCCGGCGGGCGAGATCGTGAAAAGCACGTCCTGCATGTTGGACACTAGCACGGAAAGGTCCTCCTCGACTTTGAGCTGTTGCGTAATATCGTAGCCCACGCACACAATCTCTGTAACGACGCCGTTTTCATCCGCAATCCCCGTGAACTCCCATTGCGTTGTTTTAACGCCGTCGCCCGAGGCGTACTTCCGCAGCACCACCGGATTAGGCGTTCCCGGATTGACAAAGCATTGCTCCCCCGCCTGTACGCACTTTGCCACATCGTCAGGCACAATCCCTGCGAGCGACGACGTGCCTATGAGCTCATTCCTGTCGAGCCCGAAAAACTCGCAAAAATGATCGTTTACATATTTGTAATTTCCTTCGAGATCGATGCAGGTGACGTATATCGAATTGCTGTTCAGGAAGGACCTGTAAAGTTCGGTACCGGTAATAAGGCCCGGCAGGTCCGGTATCGGGCCGTCATGGCGGAAGCCCGACAAAATGAGCCAGCCCTGCTCCTCCGAGAATACGGAAACGGAGGTTACCTGCAGGCGCACGACCTGCAGATCGTCGCGCAGAACACGCACGATCCCTGTGCACGGTTCCCGGCTTTCGGGAAAATGCGCACGGGCGCTCTCCATATGCAATATGAAGGAGCGGCTATTCAAAAGCGCTGGTAAGGGGTCGGTGCTATCGGATGATTGCGTTCGTTGGGTAAGGGTTCGTTGCAGCCTCGCGTCGGGCCAGCAGGTATGGGAGTCTGAATGTCTCCAAATCAGTAATCCGTCTGTGGCTGCGTCCTGGATAAAGTCAAATACACACTCCTCCTTTTGCAGCAGCTTCAACAGCTCCTTCCTTAGATCATTCATTTTTCGAGCCTTACAAATTAGAAACGTCAGTAGCCAATCCTTTTAACTCCCACAATATAGTCCATAGTGGCCGATTTTTGTAAGTATAAGAAGATCCGGAAGCTAATTTTATAATATTCTAAAACAAATTCTACGTTTCGGTCATCCACGTTTTCTGTTTTTTAATAAAAAGGTCCTTTTCTACTTATCCGGGGGAAAAGGACCTTCTGTCGGAGTCAGGTTAATCTTTCTTTTTCGGGACTTTGGCGCCTTCTTTCCGTGCCTCCGACAAACCGATAGCGACGGCCTGCTTCCGTGACGTCACCTTCTTTCCCGAACCCGACTTCCAGTTTGCCTTCTTTTTGCTCGTGCAAGGCCTCTTCCACCTTCTCACCGGCTTTTTTCGAATATTTGGCCATGGTATTATTTTTTAGAATGGATGTTTTATTTTTCGCACCGGTTGGTGCGGATGCCTGTTTTTAAAACAAAATGCATACCAGCATCCCCCGCCACGCACATCATTTCTGACCATCCAAACCCATGCATACATGAAAAACCTCTTCCTGCTACTGCCCTTGCTTGGCTCCCTCGCAGGCGGCCACGGCCTGGCACAAACGACCGGCCCCATATTGCTTAAAAACGCGACCGTGATCGACGGCACAGGCGCCGCTCCGAAGGTGCGTACGGACATCCTCATTGACCAGGGAAAGATCGTCTCGGTTGAAAAAGGCATCAAAGCCGCCGGTGCCCGCGAAATAGACCTGACCGGAAAGACCGTCATGCCCTCGCTCGTGTGTGCGCACGCCCATGTAGGAACGCTCAAAGGAACGACCTCGTCGGCCGACAACTACACACGCGAGAACCTGCTCCGCCATCTGAAAAAGTACGAGGATTACGGCGTGAGCGCGGTGCTGGCCATGGGAACGGACCGCCCGCTGATATTCAACGGGTTCATAGACTCCACACAGCGCGGGCAGTTGCCGGGCGCACGGCTCTATTCGGCCGGCTACGGTTTTAATACACCCGACCCTAACCCTGGCTCCTGGATGAACCTCCTGCTACGCCCCAACGCGCCGGAGGAAGTTCCGGCTATGATGGATAAACTCGCGGCGGTGAAACCGACTGTCGTGAAAATCTGGGTCGACGACCATGGCGGTAATGCGCAAAAAATGAAGCCGGAGATTTACCAGGCCATTATCCGGGAAGCGCATAAACGCAACATTCGCGTGGCAGCCCATCTTTTTTACGCCGAAGACGCCCGCAAACTAACCGAAGCCGGTATCGATATTATCGCCCATAGCATCCGGGACAAGGAAGTTGACCAGGACTTGCTTATGAAAATGAAGCAGAAAAATGTAACCTACATTCCGACTTTATCGCTCGACGAGTACCAGTTTGCATACGCAGACAATCCTTACTGGCTCAACGACGCCTTTTTCAAGGCTTCCCTCGAACCGGGCGTGTTTGAAATGATTACCGACAAAGCCTATGGTGAAAAGATTAAAAATTCCCCCGATTACCAGCGGAATATGTCGGCCTTTAAAACGGCAATGACCAATTTGAAAAAAATTCATGACGCCGGCATTCCCGTAGCGCTGGGCACCGACTCGGGCGCATTTCCGGTACGCACGCAGGGATTCACGGAGCATCTTGAAATGGAGCTGATGACCCAGGCGGGCCTCACTCCCGCGCAGGCCATTACCATAGCCACCCGCAATGCCGCTACCGCCCTACGCATCGGTCATGAGAAAGGCACGCTCGAAAAAGGAAAAAAAGCCGATTTGCTCGTCCTCTCCGCCAATCCTTTCCACGATATCCGGAACACAAGGAAGATCGAATCCGTTTGGAAAGAAGGGAAGGAGGTAAGTAAAGGGCCATTGCCAAGATGAATACACCAGTTACAGCGATCATGGATACGACACAACCACATATCTACCATTTCAACGACGACGGCAGTATTCCCAACAACAAACTGCCGCTCCTGGTTTATCACGGTGTTTCCGGGTTAACCGGGCACGAAGGCGCGACCTGGTTCGAAAAACGCTTTGCCGCGAACAACTGGACGAATTCGTGGCGGAATGGCGTGTTTCCCTACCATCATTATCACAGCATCACGCACGAGGTGCTCGGTGTATATGCGGGGAACGCGTTGCTTCACATGGGCGGCGAGAACGGGGAAAAGCTGCACGTCCGGGCAGGCGACGTAGTGGTGATACCTGCCGGTGTGGGCCACAAAAAGCTGGAAGCCTCGGCGGATTTTGCCGTCGTGGGCGCTTATCCCGACGGGCGCGACTACGACATCCTGCGTGGCGAACCGGGCGACAGGCCGCGTGCGCTGGAAAATATCGCCAAGGTGCCGGTACCGGGCCTCGACCCGATTATGGGTGCCAAAGAAGGGTTATCCAAAATATGGGTGTAGTTATGACTTGCGAATTCACTCCTTATCATGAAAATAAACTTCAAAAGACTCGACCACATCATGCTCTGCATCCCTCCCGGCGCAGAGCAGCGGGCCCGCGAATTTTACGGAGGCGTACTGGGCCTCGAAGAACTGACCGATCTGGGCTACCCGCTCCCCAACGGCGCGATCTGGTTCCAGATGGGCGATATCCAGCTCCATATCCGGGCCGAAGCGGTCCACGACCTTTCACAGCGCCATCCGGCATTTGAGGTTCAGGACCTGGAAGCAGCCCGGGCCCTTCTGGAACAGCATGGTGTCCCGGTCAAGAATGAAAGCAAGATCCCCGACCGTAACCGCTTCTCCTTCCGCGACCCGTTCGGGAACCGTATCGAACTGATCGAAATGATCGCATAAGAGCAGGGCCGCGCATTACGGGCGGTCCCTACGGGTCAAACAAGCGGGCCGTTTCCCTACGTCACGATATCGGTGTACGGGTTACTGATCGTGACCACCTCCTGGTTGATAAACTGGATAAGGTTCTGGTTTAACCGCTCTTTATGCGTTACGAAAAGGCCATGCGGTGCGCTTTCGTATACAATATATTCCGCGCCCGGCAGCATTTCGGAAGTGCGTTCGCTGCTCACTTTGAGAGGGACCGTTTTGTCGTCCTCGCCGTGAATGATCAGCACCGGGATATCGAGCAGCGAAATTTCATTGCGGAAATCGGTGGCGCTGAAACTGCGGATACATTGCGTGGTAGCACGCCCCGAGCCCTGCAATGCCAGCATGCTATGCCATTGGAGCAGCTCGTCGCTTACCGCGTTGTTCAGGAACCCGTTTCCGTAAAAATCCCTGGCGAAATGCGACAGAAATTTCGGACGGTCATTCTCGATGTCCTTTACGAAACCGTCGAACATATCCTGTGGCAAACCTTCGGGATTATCGTCGGTCAGGAGCATATAGGGAAGTACCGAGCTGATCAGCACGGCTTTCGAGACTTTGCCGCTACCGTAACGGCTCAGGTAGCGGACCACCTCGCCACCGCCCATGGAGAAGCCGACGAGCACTACATCGTTCAGATCCAGTCCGTCGATCACCGCTTTGAGGTCCCCCGCCAGCGTGTCGTAGTCGTACCCGTTCCAGGGCTTGTCGGACCTGCCGAAGCCGCGACGGTCATAGCCTATGCAGCGAATGCCGTGTTTGGGCAGCACATTGAACTGATACTCCCACATTTCATGGCTTAGCGGCCAGCCGGAAACAAATAAGGCGGGCTTTCCCTGCCCTACTTCGTGCACGAGGATTTTTACCGGCTCGCCGGTTCCCCCCGCTTTTGATTCTATAAATCTCATGACTTTGTTTTTTAGGTCTTAATTGATTGAATGCTTCACCGCCAGGGTCAAAAAGACCTATGCCAGCACATACCATCATTTTATTCGGAAGAAAAATTCGCGCTACCCGTTCCCGGACCAATGCGGGTCGGGGGCTGGCGCGAACTTTGGGGAGAAACCCCGGCAACACCGCCATGCCGGGAGGTAATTGCCGACATATTTAGTTAACGACCGCCGAAAAAGCCGTAATTGGAAAAAGTAATCCTAAATTTGCAGTCACTTTCGACGCAGACGACGTTCACTTGATGTTAAAGTTTGTTTACGGTTCTTTAATTGCTATTGTCATTCTCGCCGGGATTACGGAGGTTGTTTTGAGGGTCAAATACGGCTTTTGTAACTCGCCGCTCTACATATCGGATCCTGATTTTGAATATATCTACGCACCCAACCAGGACGTAAAACGGTTCGGGCAGGTACTCAGAACGAACAGCTATTCGATGCGGAACGAAGAAGTGCTGCCTACCGACAGCCTAGTGATATTGCTGATCGGCGACTCGGTGGTGAACGGCGGCAGCCTTACCGATCAGGACAGTATCGCGTCGACATTGCTCGAAAAACGTTTCCTGAAAGATTTCGGAAAGCGCGTCCGTGTACTGAATATCTCCGCCGGTTCATGGGGCCCCGACAATATCGCCGCCTATCTCAAAAAATACGGCACTTTCAACGCAAGGCTGATATGCCTCGTTACGAGCAGTCACGATGCACACGACATTATGTCGAACCAGAGCCCGGTGGGTATCGACCCCGGATGGCCCGACAAGCAGTATAAAGTGGCGTTGTACGAGCTTTGGGACCGCTACCGCTGGATCTTCTTTTATTATCTGGATACCCTTTTCCTGTCGCCGGAGCCGAAAAAAACTGAGGAAAAGATCGCGATCGTCAAGCCCCATGTGACCGACAGCGCGCACGTGGCCGCCGATGCGAAGGCCGTCGAGGACACCATTGCAGCCAAGAAGCTCAACGACGCCGGTATCCGCAAGCCGGGACTGGTATTCAATCCGGGTTACGAGCAGATTTACGAAATCGCGAAGCAGAGCAACATTCCGATGTTCATTTACCTGCATCCCGAAATTTCGGAGATCGATCTGGGACACTTTAACGACCAGGGACAGGAGATCATCGCATTCGCCAAAGAGAAGAACATCCGGCTGATAGACGAATTCCGGTTCGGCGTGTCGAAAGCCAATTACCGTAAAATGGATGTCGTCCATTTCAACAGCCGGGGCCAGGTTTTTCTGGCAAACAACCTGTACCCCTTGTTTCAGGAATACCTTAACCTCCATAAATGATGCGCGTACTGATTGTTCACAACCAATTATGGGCGCATTACAAATCGAAGCTCTTCAGCGAGATCGGGAAGGCCATTGAAAAGGCCGACCCCGCCGACGAGTTTCTGGTGGCGCAAATCGCGTTGTACGAAGCAAGCCGGAAAGCCATGCAAGCCGACGACACGATCGTTTACGACTACCCGTACCGGTTACTTTTCAGGCGAAGCCTCGACCAGGTCGGTTTGGGGGAAAGAAGGGCGGCGCTCTTTAAAATATTCCGTGAATACCGGCCCGACGTACTCAACATTACCGGCTATTTCGACTGGGCGCAGGTGCTGCTGATGTTCTACGCGCGGTGGAAGGGAGTGAAAGTGGTGATTTCTTCCGAGTCTTCATCCGCTGACCATAACCGGTCGGCCTGGAAAGAGTGGGTCAAAAAAGCAATCGTTAGCCGCGCCCACGCATTTTTTTGCTTTGGGAAAACCTCCGCCGAATACCTGGAAAGCCTGGGTGTAGCGAAACGCGCAATTGCGGTCCGAAACGCGGCGGTAATCGACGAGCAGGTGATCCGGGAACGTTACGACGAGGCAAAAAAAGCATTTGCTGCCAACACGGCGGAAAATGCCGTTCACAGAAAGTTCGTATATGTAGGAAGGCTGGCGGCGGAAAAGAACCTGAATACGCTGATCCGTGCATTTGCGAACGCCGGAAAACAGTCCGGTTCGGATTGGCAGCTTCTGCTTGTTGGTGACGGCCCGGAGCGGGAAGCGCTTCAAAAAGCTGGCCGACGGGCTGGGCATTGCAGGCAAGGTCGTTTTCGCGGGCGGTTTTCCGTGGTACCACGTGCCTGGCTGGCTGGCGCAGAGCGACGTGCTCGTGTTGCCGAGCAAGTCGGAACCGTGGGGGCTCGTGGTGAACGAAGCGATGGTTTGCGGAATGCCGGTGATCGTATCGCAAACTTGCGGTTGTGTGGGCGACCTCGTGCGGAATGGCGTCAACGGGTTTACATTCGATTATACGCGACAAACTGATCTGGAAAAACATCTGAACTATTTTATCCAAAACCCCGACCGCATTGCCGGCATGGGGCTGGAATCCCTGAAATTAATCGCTCCTTTCGCTTCGGCGCCGGTGGCGGCCCAAATGGTAGAGACCTACCGGGAGCTGGCCGGCCAACGGAAAGGAGCCTGACGAACACAACTATACATTCAAAGCATGCGAATACTCAATATTTGTGCATATACATGGGCGATCGGAGGCCCGGCCCGCATTATTTACGACCACACCACGGAAGTTGTGAAGCAGGGCCACCAGGTTGATATCCTGAGTCCGATGACACCCGGAGAGAAAATGTACCCCGTGCCCGAGGGCGCACGCCTGATCCAGGTCGCGCGCACCACACCGGTGAGCAACTTTTACCGGGAATTCTCCATTGATTTGTACAAATACCTTAAAAAGCACATTCATGAATACGATGTGGTGCACATGCACGGCATCTGGCATTTCGGCAGCCTCGCGCCGTTCCTGATACCTTCCAGGGCAGTTAAGGTGATTACGATCCATGGATTGCTCGACAAATGGGCCGTGGCGCACAGCAAATGGAAAAAGGACCTCGTCACGTTTCTGTACCAGAAAAGGCTCCTTGGCGAAGCCGACCTCATCCAGATCAATAACACCGACGAAGAGGAGGACGTGATCCGCTACCTCGGCTATCGCCCCAAAAACATGGTGATTGTGCCCAACGGTATGAAGCTCGACGAGTATACCCGTTCCCATTTACCGGCAAAAGGCATTTTCAGGGCCAGATACGGCATTTCGCCCGATCAGCAAATGGTACTGTTTATGGCGAGGCTCAACATCAAGAAAGGGCTCGACCTCCTTTTGCCCGCATTCGATAAGGTGCACCGGCTGTTACCCAACGCCCGGCTCGTGCTGGCCGGCCCTGACGACGGTTACCAGGCCGAAACGGAGGAATTTATCCGGAAACATAACCTCGGAGACCGCATCAAGCTTGTAGGAATGCTGACCGACACCATCAAAAAAGAGGCATTAGCCGATGCCGACCTGTTCGTTTCGCCCTCCTACTCGGAAGGTTTTTCGATCGCCGTACTCGAAGCGATGACCTCGGGAGTACCCGCGCTCGTATCCGACCGCGTGGGTTTCGGCGATTATATAGCCAGGTACGACGCAGCTTACCTCACACCGTTGACAAGCGATGGCGTAGCCGAGGGCCTTCTTAAAATATTACAAGACAAAGCTTATGCCGAAGCCATCGCAAATCGAGCCTACAAGATGGTAACCGAAAATTTTGACATCCGGGTGGTTGCCAATCAGTTATTGGAAGAATACAAGAAAGTTCAAAAAAAGTAACTACATTTGCTCCCGAAGTAACCGCTAACCGGCACCGGCGAACGGCGCCGGTCCTGTTTCCAAGCCAGTATGGTCGATTTATCCGTCATCATTTTAACACACAACGAATCCAGGCACATTGGCAGGTGTATTCAGAGCCTGTTGCAGGTTACCGACAAAATTTTCATTGTAGATTCTTTCTCAACCGACGACACCGTAGCGATCGCCGAAAGCTTCGGCGCTACCGTGGTGCAAAATCCCTGGGTTTCGTACGCATTCCAGTTCAATTTCGGCATTCGCAATAACCCGTTCAAGACCGAATGGCTTATGCGAATGGATGCGGACGAATATATCACCGCCGAACTCGCTCACGAGTTGAATACATCACTGCGAAGTTTCCAGGAGGATATCTCCGGCTTGTACATCAAGCGGCGGGTGATTTTCATGGAAAAATGGATCCGTCGCGGCGGCTATTACCCTATCTGGCTCCTGCGCGTGTGGCGGAGCGGGCTGGGCATCTGCGAAGAGCTCTGGATGGACGAGCATATCAAACTCAGCAGCGGCACTACGGCTCAATTACAGCACGATATCGTCGATCATAACCTCAACAACCTCACATGGTGGACGCAAAAGCATAACAATTACGCAATCCGGGAGGTGATTGACCTATTGAACATTAAATATAACTTTGATAGCAAGGAGACGGTTAAGCCCAGTTTCTGGGGCAGCCAGGAACAGCGTACGCGTTTCCTGAAAATCAAATACGCCAGTATGCCGCTTTTCACGAGGCCGTTCATTTATTTCATATTCAGGTACTTTTTCAAATTGGGCTTTCTGGATGGAACAAAGGGGCTGATGTGGCACGTTTTACAGGGGTTTTGGTACCGCTTCCTGGTGGACGCCAAGATATACGAAGTGTACCACCGCGCCGGGCGCGACAAAGAAGCAATTATTTCACATTTCAGGACGGAATATGGAAAAGACCTCAGAAACCCAAACCAATCTGTCCGTATATAACAACGACTGGTACAGGCCGGGCAGCTATCCGAGGCTGATCGGCTGGTACCTGCTCAACCGGTTGTTCATTCACACACATATCCCGTATCCGTCGGCATTCAAAGCGGCGCTGCTGCGGCTGTTCGGGGCGAAGATCGGACGCGGCGTGGTGATCAAGCCGAAGGTAAATATCAAATATCCGTGGTTCCTGCACATCGGCGACCATGTCTGGATCGGCGAGAATGTGTGGATCGACAACCTCACTTTGGTGACTATTGAATCAAATGCATGTTTGTCGCAGGGTGCAATGCTGCTCACCGGCAATCATAATTACCGGAAAAGCACTTTCGACCTGATCGTAAAGCCGATAACCCTCGGTCCCGGCTCGTGGATCGGCGCCCAAGCGACGGTTTGCCCGGGCGTGCAGGTGGGCTCTCATGCGCTGTTAACGGTGGGTTCGGTAGCGACGGGCCATCTGGAACCTTACGGGATTTACCAGGGAAATCCCGCGAAATATGTCAAAACAAGAACTATAACCAGTTGAAAGTAAGCATTCTTACGGTTGTTTATAATGGAGCCGCGACGATCCGCCACTGTATCGACTCCGTGCTTGGGCAGGATTACGCCGAAGTCGAATACATTGTCGTCGACGGAAATTCCAGTGATGGTACGCAGGAAATCGTTCGATCGTATGGCGACAAAATCGCGCATTTTCTAAGCGAACCCGACGCCGGAATTTACGACGCCATGAACAAAGGCATACAATTGGCAACCGGGGATGTGATAGGAATATTGAATGCCGACGATTTTTACGCGTATCCGTCGGTGATCAGCGATGTAGCCGAGGTACTGGCTTCCGGCGACTTCGACGCTTCCTATGGAGATCTTGAATATATTGATGCGAACGATGCAACGATCGTGCGCCGGAAGTGGGTCTCTGGTGCATATAAGGCAGGTGCATTCCTGAACGGATGGATGCCGCCTCACCCGACTTTTTTCGTCAGGAAAGAAGTTTACAACGCGCACGGTAATTTCCGCCTCGATCTGGGAAGCGCGGCCGATTATGAGCTTATGCTGCGATTCGTGCACCGCGAGAAAATCAGGCTGGCATACGTGCCGAAGGTCCTCGTGAAAATGCGGGCCGGCGGAGTCAGCAACAGCACACTAAAAAACCGTATTGCGGCTAACCGCAACGACCGGCTCGCATGGAAAATCAACAATCTGGAACCGAGGTTTTACACTTTGTGGTTAAAACCTTTGAGAAAAATAATTCAATTTATCTAAGGACAGGAAGTCAACCGGAGTATCGTAAACCAAATGGTAAATATTTTGATAATCAGCCGTTTGCATATTTCAATTATTGGTATATATTTCGACATCTGAATAAGGACTTTCAGGTCCGTCCTCAACGCACTTCACTAATTGACAGGTATTATGGAACTACAACTACCTCTGCAGATACTTACCGAAGGGAACGTCAACTCGCTCGTTCATCACGACATTTACCAATGCCTGCTCTCGTTTTTGATCGCATGTTTTTTATCCATCATCTCCATCCCTATCATTATTAACCTTTCGAACCTCCTGCACCTGACGGCCAAGCCGGGTTTCAGGAGTTCGCACGAAACGGAAACACCTACCCTGGGGGGGATCGCCATATTTGCAGCCACGCTGATCGCCTATTTCCTCTGGCCGCATTCGGAGAATATCCTTGATTCCAACCTGATCAGCCTGGCGATGACCGGCGTAATCATCCTTTTTTTCCTGGGGATCAAGGACGATATTCTGGCCGTCGACCCCACCAAAAAGCTCATTATCCAGATTTTTGCATCGCTGATACTTGTGGCGATGGGCAATTTCAAAGTCGATAACTTCTACGGGATATTCGGTATTCACGGCGTTTCCGATTTCATCAGCATCCCGCTGACCGTCTTCATTTTCATCGCCATTATCAATGCGATTAACCTCATCGACGGGATCGACGGGCTGGCGGGCGGTATCAGCCTCATCGCCGGGCTCGGGTTCGGTATCTGGTTTATCGCCAACGACCATTTCTCGTTCGGTTGCCTTGCATTCGCGATGTCGGGCTCCCTGCTGGGCTTCCTCCGTTTCAATTTTTCCAAAACGAGCAAGATTTTTATGGGCGATACGGGCTCGCTGATCGTCGGCTATCTGCTGTCGATCTTCTCCGTGGAATTCCTGTCGCTCAATGTCGGCTACCTGCACGATCCGAATGCCTATTTCAATGCGCCGATTATCGTAATGGTACTCCTTATTGTCCCGATCTTCGACACGCTGCGCGTCTTTATTGTGCGTATTTTCAAAGGCGGCTCGCCTTTTGTGGCCGACCGTAACCACATGCACCATATCCTGATCGACAACGGTCTGAACCACTTCTGGGCTTCGTTTACGCTCTGGATGGTGACGATCGTGAACACGGCGTTGTTCTTCGCGTTCCATGGCAACATCACCAACACCGCCTCCCTTTACATTTACATCGGAATGTTCGGGGTGTACATGGTATTTGCCTATTTTCTCAAAAAACGCATTGTTTCCGTAAAAGAGCGGAAAAATTTGGCTAAAAGCCCGTCACTGGCCGACGACGACCTTTCCACGTTCCAGTAACCGGCCGCGACGGGCCGCCCCGAAACGGCAATGAATTTCTCACGAATACCTTATCCCGATTCATTGCGATGAACCGAATGTTTGTACCTTAGCGCGAAACATCGTCCACTTAGGTATGAACAAAAAGATCAGAAAAGAAGACGCGCTATACTACCATTCCAAGGGTAGGCCAGGAAAAATACAGGTTATTCCCACCAAAGAAACGAGTACCCAACGCGACCTTTCGCTTGCCTATTCGCCCGGCGTGGCAGAGCCCTGTCTGGAAATCGCCGACAATGTAGAAAACGCCTATCAATATACTGCCAAGGGCAATCTGGTAGCGGTTATCAGCAATGGTACCGCGGTGCTGGGGCTTGGCGATATCGGCCCGGAAGCTTCCAAACCTGTCATGGAAGGCAAGGGGCTCCTCTTCAAAATTTATGCGGACATCGACGTTTTTGATATAGAACTCAACACCAAGGACGTCGACGAATTTGTAAGGACCGTCAAAATCCTCGAACCAACTTTCGGCGGGGTCAACCTCGAAGACATCAAAGCTCCCGAATGTTTCGACATCGAAGAGCGGCTCAAAAAAGAGCTGAACATTCCCGTGATGCACGACGACCAGCATGGTACGGCGATAATCAGCGCCGCGGCGATGCTGAATGCGCTGAAACTCGTTAACAAGGATATCAACGACATTCGTGTCGTCGTCTCGGGCGCGGGCGCGTCCGCGGTTTCGTGTACGAAGCTGTACCTCGCATTGGGTGCAAACCCGAAAAACATCGCCATGTTCGATACCAAAGGCCATATCCACAATGGCCGGACGGACCTGAGCGAAATGAAAAAGCAATTCGCGACCGACAATGTTTACGAATCGCTCGAAGCAGCCATGGTGGGGGCCGACCTTTTTCTCGGTCTCTCGACGGCGAACATTGTCACCAAGGAAATGGTCAAATCCATGGCCAAGGACCCGATCGTACTTGCAATGGCCAATCCGAACCCGGAAATCCCCTACCCCGACGCTGTAGAGGCACGGGAGGACGTGATCATGGCAACGGGTCGGTCGGATTACCCCAACCAGGTAAATAACGTGCTGGGCTTCCCGTACATATTCAGGGGCGCGCTCGACGTACGCGCGACGGAAATCAACGAGGAAATGAAACTGGCCGCCGTTCACGCCCTGGCCGATCTTGCCACCAAGCCTGTGCCCGACATCGTAAACCTCGCTTACAACGAGACGAACATCGTTTTTGGTAAAAATTATATTATTCCAAAACCGGTAGACCCGCGCCTGCTGACGACCGTCGCGCCTGCTGTGGCTAAGGCCGCCATCGCGACCGGCGTGGCAAGACGGGTAATTACGGATTGGGACGCTTACGAGCAGGAACTCTCGAACCGTCTCGGCCGTAACGAGCAGATCTCGCGCGTGATCCTCAACAAGGCGAAACTCGCCCCGAAGAAAGTCGTTTTCGCGGATGCCGAAAACATCCAGGTGCTCCGCGCGGCTCAACAGGTGCGCGACGAAGGCATTGCCACGCCGATCCTGCTGGGCAACAAGGAAACCATCCTGCATTTGATCCGCGAAAGCAAACTCGACCTCGCCGACGTATCGATCATCGACCCGCGCGCCGAGGAAAGCGAGCCGATGATCGAGAAATATGCTTCGAAACTGTTCGACAAGCGTAAAAGAAAGGGCCTTACCCCTATCGAAGCCCGCCGTACGATGTATTTCAAAAGCTACTTCGGGTCGATGATGGTCGAAAACGGAGAGGCGGACGCATTTATTTCCGGTCTGACGAGGACCTATCCCGACACGATCCGCCCCGCATTGCACGTGATCGGCAAGCAGGAAGGCGTCAACAAAGTAGCGGGTATGTACATTCTGCTCACGCCCAAAGGGCCGCTGTTCTTCTCGGACACCACCGTGAACCTCGACCCGACCGTCGACGACATCGTGGAAATCACCGAGTTAACAGCAAAAGCCGTTGAACGCTTCAATATCCAGCCACGCATTGCATTGGTAACCTACGCCAACTACGGAAGCGCCAAAGGTGCCGACGCCGAGAAAATGCGCGACGCCACTGCCATTCTGAAAAAGCGTAACCCGTCCATGATCGTGGAAGGTGAAATGCAGGCGCACCTGGCATTCAATACGGCATTGTTGAAGGAAAACCACCCGTTCAGCGACCTGGTCGACGGCGGTGCCAACACGTTGATCTTCCCGAACCTCTCGGCCAGCAACATCGCTTACAACCTGCTTAAAGAAGCGGCAGAACTCGAAACCATCGGCCCCATCCTGCTCGGCTTGAAAAAGCCGGTGCACGTGCTGCAATTGGGTAGTTCGGTGCGCGAGATCGTGAACATGGTGGCAATAGCCGTCGTGGAAGCGCAGATGAAAGGTAATTGATGCTTTTTGATATTGTTTTAAACTAAAACTGCCCGGGTCGTTCCGGGCAGTTTTAGTTTAAATGCAATGCTTGACTACGGTTTCAGCTTCACGAACGACGGATCGTAAAGTTTGGAATGGATTTGTTTCAATTTCGCCTCCGGGAATTTCACTACTTTACGGTCGTAGGTCATTAGCCCGTTGATTTCCACCTCAACATCGGTCGTTTGTGTGTAAACCGCCGCTGAAAGCCCCTTCCTGATCAATGGCTCGAACCGGTTGATAAACGTTTCATAGCGGTTATAGAGCTCCTCCTGGTTTTTAAAACTCTGGTAACCCCAGTTATCTTTCTGCTGCCAGACATGCTGGTCGACCGGCAGGCCGAGGCCGCCAAACTCGCCGAGGACAATGATCTGTTTCTGACCGAACAAATCCGGGCGGGGCATCACAGGTGCAGGATAGTTGTGCAAGTCGATGATATGCCCCACCGGCTCGAAATTACCGCCGCTAGCGCTATTCACAAGACGGGACGGGTCGTACTGCATAGTCCAGTTGGTGATTTCGGCCGTTTTAAACTGTCCCCAGGCCTCATTGAACGGCACCCACACGACAATCGACGGGAAGAAACGGTTGGCGTCGATAATAGCCTTCCATTCGGTTTTATAGATATTCTCGGACTCCGGCGTGCGCTCCCTGTCGGTTTCATTGCCGGTAATTCCAGGACGCATCTCCCAGTTGTTGCCCAGGTCGCCGCTTGGCATATCCTGCCATACCAGCATGCCAAGCTCGTCGCAATAGCGGTACCACCTCGCAGGCTCCACTTTTACGTGCTTGCGAATCATGTTGAAACCCATTTCCTTGGTTTTCAGAATATCGAATTTCAATGCCTCGTCGGTAGGGGCGGTATAGAGGCCATCAGGCCACCAGCCCTGGTCGAGCGGACCGTATTGGAAGAGGAATTTATTATTCAAAGTCATGCGCTGAATGCCGTTTTCGTCGAACCTGACGCCTATTTTGCGCATTGCCGCGTAACTCTTCACCTCATCCACCACCTTTCCGTTGCGGGTAAGGGTCACTGTCAGGTCGTAAAGCGACGGCGAATCGGGCGACCAGAGTTTCGCATTGCCGATGGCGAGCGTGGCGGGCTGGTTAGGCGCCACTTCCTGCTCCGACACTTTGTTCGTGCCGTCCCAGACCGTAATTCTCACCTTGTCGGCCGCACCGGGACTTGCTACCTCGGCGCCGACCGTGAGCGTCTGCTTATCGATATCGGCCACGGGGTTAACTTTCGTAATATGGCTCGTGGCGACTGTTTCCAGCCAGACAGTCTGCCAGATACCCGTTACCGGCGTGTACCATATTCCATGCGGGTTTTTGATTTGTTTACCACGCGGCTGCGGGCCGTCGCTGCTCGGGTCCCAAACTTTGACTACGATTTCCTGCTGCTTTTTCTTCACCAGCAGGTCGGTAATGTCGAATGTAAACGGGTCATAACCGCCCTGATGGCTTCCTGCCGGCTTTCCGTTCACGAATACGTCGGCCTTCCAGTCCACGGCGCCGAAATGGATCAGTACCCGCTGATCTTTGAGTTTCGGAGAAAAGTCGACCAGGCGCCTGTACCACAGCACGCTGTCCTTGCCTACCGTTTTGCCTACGCCCGATAATGCGGATTCCACGGCGAACGGAACCAGTATTTTGCCGTCAAAAGTCGCAGGTTGGGCATCGCCGGCACTTTGCGGCACGATGGCGTAGTCCCAAAGTCCATTGATATTCAGCCAATTTTGTCGCACCATCTGAGGGCGGGGATATTCGGGATGGGGGGTTTTGTGGAACCACTTTGTCCGCCCATGGCGTTACGATCCTGCCCTGCACATACTTCCATCCAGGCTCCGCTCCGGCGGCTTGTTGCGCATGAGCCGGACCGTACAGGCTGCCCAGGAGAAGCCCCAGGCCAAGCACTACTTTCTTCATCGGAGTTTTCGGTTTTTGAGTAAATTTTGAGTTAGAACTACCAAAAGTACCACCGGAATGGCCTCTACTGTTAAAAAAAACGCGCATTTCCCCTCTCGAAAGCGTAACTTAACCGATTATCAGGCTGATAGCGATGCAGGATTTAGCCGCCGGATTTGAAACCATCACTCAAATTACCATCTCATGAAAAAACTTTCCTTTACCCTGCTGCTGGTCCTTTTGTGCATTTCGGCATTCGCTCAGGATTATTCCGACAGGATTACGCTCGTGATACATGGCGGCGCAGGCACCATTACGCGTGCGAACATGAGCCCTGAGCGCGAAAAAGCGTACCGCGAGGGCTTGAACCTGGCATTGCAAAAAGGTTACGAAGTGCTCGAAAAAGGTGGCACAAGCGTACAAGCCGTCGAAGCCGCCATTCGCGTCATGGAGGATTCGCCGCTATTCAATGCAGGCAAAGGCGCTGTTTTCACCAACGAGGGTAAAAACGAGCTGGACGCCGCCATCATGGAAGGCAAAACGCTTAAAGCCGGCGCGGTAGCCGGTGTTACAACCATCAAAAATCCGATTTCGGCGGCCATCGCCGTAATGGACAAATCGGCGCACGTGATGATGGCCGGCAAAGGGGCCGAGCAATTCGCCAAAGAGAAGGGCCTTGAAATCGTCGACCCTTCGTATTTCTACACTGAAGCGCGGTATAAAGCATTGCAGCGCGCGAAAGAACAGGAGAAGACGGAGCTCGATCATAATACCGGGCAGGAGAAGGAAGGAAAGGCGCGAACGGAGGAAAAGGAGATTAAAAAGGCCCCTAAAACAGGCTATCGCCATTTCGACGGGCTGATTTTTACGGAGGGCAAAAAGTTTGGGACGGTGGGATGTGTGGCTTTGGACAAATACGGTAACCTCGCCGCAGGCACGTCTACCGGCGGGATGACCAACAAAAGATATGGCCGCATTGGCGATGCTCCCATCATTGGAGCCGGAACCTACGCCAACAACGCCACCTGCGCAGTCTCCGCGACAGGTCACGGCGAGTATTTCATCCGTTCGGTGGTTGGGTACGATATTTCCGCATTGATGGAATATAAGGGCATGAGCCTTACCGACGCGGCCAATGAGGTCGTCATGAAAAAACTGGTTGAACGTGGTGGCGAAGGCGGCGTAATTGCGGTAGACCGCAATGGCAATATAGCTATGCCGTTCAACAGCGAGGGCATGTACCGGGGCTTCGTCAAAGCCGACGGCAACCGCGAAATACTGATTTATAAGGATTAAGGAAAAACGCGTCCGGGAAGTGGATTTTCCTGCGGCATTTTTTGTATTTGTTTGAAAACAAACCATACAAAATCGAAGCATTTGCGCGTTTCTGACATGTATAGTTTTGTAACCTGACGGCTTCTTTTCCTCTATATGAAATCAGTCTACAATATTCTCTTACTGATCCTGCTTTCCGCTTACGCGCAGGCGTCGCACCTGCGGGGCGGGGAAATTCTGGCAAGCCACGTTTCGGGGCAAACCTATCGTATCAAGGTGAGGTTATACCTCGATACCCAAAGTGGTAAAGGCGCAGCGGACGCTCTGAGCTCGGTAACTGCCTGCCTCGGTAATGGCGACACCAAAACCCTTCCCCGTACTTCGATTACCGCCATTTCCACACATGTGGCCGTGGGTGAATATGAGGCATCTTATACGTACCCGACATCCGGTATTTACCAGATTTCGGTCGCATTGGACAGCCGGACCGGCAACATCCTGAACCTGCCGAATGCTTTAACGACCTCCCAGTTCCTCTGGACGGTCATCGACACCCAGGCCCCCAACTCCACGCCGGTATTGCCCTATCTCGAATTTGAAGCGGGTGTTCGCCAGGTTTTTTCCATTGACCTTAAACCGACAGTGGCGGACAACGACAGCATCACCGTCAAAGTTGCCCGGCTAAGCAAGCCCTCGCCCGGCACATGCGGCGTGCGGATGGTCGACCACAGTTACCTTTTCCCCAACGAAATCAGCGCTACCGGAACATTCCGCGTGGAGCCGGCCCAAAACAAACTGGTTTGGACGGCACCCGAAGTCGTGGGTAGTTATCTTTTTGCAATTATCGTGGCCGAATGGCGAAATGGCGCCAGGATTTCGGAAAGTTACCGGGAAGGCCTGGTGACAGTCATCGACCGGCCGGGCGAAACTGTCGAAGTGCCGCCTTACGAATCGTCCGAAAACGGCGGCGTGATAACTTCCACTCCTGTTGTCCGATCCCCGGAAGTATCCATGGCGATTCAGGCTTACCCGGTGCCTACGGAAGATTTTCTGACGGTAAAGGCATACAGCAAGCAACGCGCGATCATCCGTTTGCAACTGATAGACCTGAATGGCCGCATTCTCACCGAAATCGCAAGCAAAACCCCGCAGATTGCGGTACAGGAAGAATTCGATATGCGCAGGCTCGTGAAGGGTGTCTACCTTATCCGTGCGAGCAACGATAAAGATGCCGTGACGCAGAAAGTCGTAAGATAATATCAACCGCTGTAATGGTGGCGTCCAGAAATATCGTCCTATGGAATATAGTTGTTTTAGGTGAAAATAAAATTTCACGTATTACCATAGGTTAATTATTAACGGAAAAGCGGCAGGTTCTGTAACCCGCCGCTTTCTTTTTTGTTGTCAGTTTCCGATCTCCCCGCCGCTCGGCCCCACGTCCAGCGCCGTGATCTTGTCCTGGAACAAACGGCTTTTCAGCAGCATTTCCTTGATCATCGACGCATGCGAGAATGTAATCATATGTCCCGCATTGTAAAGGAATATGTATTGAGCACGCTTGCTTTTGATATGTTTTTTGGCAAAATCGATATTCGCAGGGTCGGCGATCCAGTCGTTGCCACCCTGGATAACCGTCGTAGGCACATGGATTTTTTCCCAAACCGGCAGGAGCTTCCGCAACTCGTCGGCATGACTGTATTTTTCGGCGGTCGCTGCGTTAAACGCCCTCGGCAGAAAAAGCTGGATGAAACTCATCCTGCCCCATTTCGAAAACCAGAAAAACCGCTCTTTTTCGGGATCGATCACTGGCGAAACCATAATGAGCTCCTTCACCTGCTCGGGGGCGAGGGAAGTCAGCTTTGCAGCGATGGGCGCACCGTAGGAACGACCGAGCACGATTACCTTCTGCCCGCTTTTGTTCAGCGAGAACACCGGTAGCAGGGCGTTGGCCTGGGTTGCGATGGACGTCACATAGCGTTTCTTTTTCAGTCGCGATTTACCATAACCCACCCTGTCGACCGACACAATGTGGAAATGCTTTTGCAAATCCTCATCGTCCATCAGGTTCATATAACCCCACAGGGAGCCGGGGGCTCCGTGGATAAGCAGCAGCATCGGAAGCGTATCGGGCCCCATGCTGGCCAGGGAAAGGGAAAGTGTGTCGTTCCTGAGGAATATTTCCCTCGGCTTGACCTTTTTATCAGCATAGTGTTTCCGCACTTCCTTGGCTGAAATAATATACCGGGAAAAGCAGGAGCTCAGTAAAGCGGACAAAAAAAGGAACAGGATAACCGAGCGAAGCAACTTAAAACTTAACATACGCGGTAAAGAATCTTGCCTTATTTCCTAAATTCACAGGATATTTCAATATACGATTTAATCAGGATAAAAACCTGAGATCCGGGCTTTTTAAAAAAGAAAACGCCGCACTTAAAATTTTTCGGTGCATTTCGTTGTTGGTTACTCAAAAGCGGTACCAGCATTAGTTTAACGGTATAGTTCAACCTCTATTTTTGATGACAGCCACCCATCAAGCACTTTTTTTTGAGCGCCTCACCGCGCAGAACGAAAAATACAGGTACAAGCTGCCCTCACGGCAGGATGCAGGGAAATTTATCCAGAACCTGATCAATTTTCTCTTTCCGATCAGCAAGGATTGCCCCAGCTGCCCTGCCAAGGACCTGGCTATGAAGTATGCCGATTTGCGTAACGACCTGGATTGCATGTTGCAACCGCTCCTGCCCCAGCTCGACCGCGACAAGAACGAAATCCTCGATGAGGTATTTGCCCGGATTCCGGACATTTACGAATCTCTGCTCGCCGACGCGAGGTCGATTACGGATAACGATCCGGCTTCTGTAAGTATCGAGGAAGTGATATCGGTATATCCGGGTTTTATGGCCATTGCCACATATCGCTTCGCACATTCTTTTGCCAAAAGCGGCATTCCGCTGCTCCCGCGCATGCTTACGGAATTTGCCCACAGCCAGACCGGCATCGACATCCACCCGAATGCGACAATCGGGCATTCGTTTTTCATCGACCACGGCACGGGTGTCGTAATCGGCGAAACGACCCATATCGGGAATAATGTGAAGTTGTATCAGGGCGTGACGCTCGGGGCGACGCATGTTTCGAAATCGCTTGCCTCGCACAAACGGCATCCTACCATCGAAGACAACGTGGTGGTTTATGCCAATGCGACCATTCTGGGTGGAGAAACCGTGATCGGCCATGATTCGATCATCGGCGGAAATGCGTGGTTAACGAAAAGCGTACCTCCATATTCCCTGGTTTATCACCAAAGTAAAATAGAGATACGCCAGCATTCAGCTCCTTCTGTTACATAATGCTCCGGATGAACCTCCGGATGCCTTCCATGTACACCGGCTCCGCCTGTGAAAAGGCGTAACGGGGCTGGGTGGTCATGGTAATGCTGATAAACCCGAAGGTCAGGCACCACCACTCGTAGTAAGTCTTGGTAACGAGCTCTCCCGATTTGGGACGAAGCCCTGCGATCATTTCCCAAACCGGGTTGTCCTTGATGCTCATCGCGTGCGAATAGGCCTTCTTCGAATCGCAGTAGGCGCCTTCGAGGTTGAACATCACCTGGAAAACTTCCGGATTCTCGACGGCAAAGTTCCAGATCGTCTGCGCAACTTCCACAAGCTGTTTCTGCGGATTGCTGAAATGACCTTTTATTTTTACAAACTCCCCCTGCAAATAGTCGAAGCCTTCCATGCGGATAGCTTCCAGGAGCTTGTCTTTGCTTTCGAAATATTCATAGAGAATAGGTGGGCTGTATTCAATCACATCAGCGATCTTGCGAATCGAAACAGCCGTCCAGCCATCCTCCCGGGCAATGTCCTTGGCTGTCTTAACGATGTCTGAGCGTACCTGTATTCTAAGCCGCTCTCTTCGCTCTACTATTCCCATGCTTAAAAATGTCTTTTAGGATTGATTCAGATGATATGCTTTCAAATATAATGATATACCCCTTACACTTCAAGACCGGTCCGGCGGTCGGGACGAAAAATTCCCTTCAAAATCTCTTTATGTTTTCTACAAATGCCGCCCATTAAATCTGACAGGCCATTCCGAAATTTAATGTCGCTAAAATTTTTTTAAGCGGTAGGAAAGCTTATATTTCTGAACGCCGCGATGAGCCGCTGCGCTCGATTTTCTCCACCAGCCGGTAGTTGGCTTCCTGGGCGCGTACCTTCCCGCGCGAGTCGTCGGCGATACGTAAATTGTTCTGATACAGGTCGAGCCGCACCGATTTCTGATTGTCATTCACATAATTCCGGAGCACGGTCCGCATCTGATTTTTCAATGTTTCGTCCAGTACCGGAAAGCAAATGTCGATCCGGCGATGCAGGTTCCGGTGCGTCCAGTCGCAGGATGTCAGGTAAATCTCGTCGTTGCCCCGGTTGCCGAAATGGAATATGCGCGTGTTTTCGATGTAACGGTCGACAAGCCGGCTCACGACGATGTTATCGCTGATCGACGGCAGCCCCGAGATCAACCCGCAGCTTTCGCTCACGATCACGTGCACCGGCACCCCCGCCTGACCGGCCTGGTACAACTTGTCGATCAGGATATGGTCCTGCAATTGGTTGATTTTGATGGTTATGAATGATTTGAGCCCCGCATTGCAGTTGGTAATCTCCCGGTCCATCAGATCGAGCAACCGTTTTTGCAGGTTAAACTGGGTCACATACAAATTGTTGAAAGGCAGATATTTGTACTTCTTCGGCTCGTCCTGCGTCGACAAATAGCCGAAGAGCAATTCAAGTTCGTTGGTTAGCTCGCGATGTGAGGTAAGCAATGCATGATCTACGATCTCGCGGCTTGTCAATCTGTAAAAACCACCCGTTCCGAGGAATGCGTACCGCTCCCAACCTTTCTGGACCTTGCGCTTCACAAGCGCCATTTTCGCATGCACTTTCAGTCCGGGCACGCTCAGCAGGATTTTCACACCCGCGTCCCGCATCTTTTTCGACCATTGCAGGTTTTCCTGAATATCCAGCTTGGTATTCAGTTCCACATAGGTCGTGACCCGCTTGCCGTTTTTGGAAGCGCTGATCAATGAGTTGAGAATGAATGAGTTCGGGCTGATTTTATACAGCGACACATGGATTTCACGCACGTGCGGGTCCACGGCTGCTTCGTTAAAAAACCTTACGATAGGCTCATAGGATTGGTAAGGCAAATGCAACATCTGGTCCGCTCGGAGGATCGCTTCGAAAACCGATTGTGTTTCGTCGAATTCCGGGTTCTGTGCCGGTCGCTGGTAGGGATAATCGAGTCGTCGCGAAAGCGCGGGGAATTTCACCAGATCCTGCATAAGCAGATAATCGCCGCGTTCGTGAAATTCGTTCATAGGGATGGCCAGCTTGCCCACCAGATATTCCCGCACATACAGCGGCATGCCGGATTCATAAAAATACTGCGATGGCTGTACGAAATTCCGCTTTTCGAGCTGCTTTAAAATCCGTTGCGCCACCTGCACCGGATATTCGTCCTCGATGGACAGCTCCGTTTCGCGCTCTACGCGCAATGCATAGCTTTCAAGTATCTGGTAACCCGGAAAAAGCACCGGCAGATTTTCACGGATCACATCTTCCATAAAAGCAATGTGCCGTTTTCCCTCCCATTCGGGCAGTTCCAGAAACCGTCCATAAGGCTCCGAAGGCACATTCACGGACGCGTACCAGTCCTCTTCGGCGTCTTCCCTGTGCTGCATCCGTACGATGAGGTACAGCTGCTTCGATTCGAATGCGGGGGTTTTGAGCGTGCGGCGGCTATCCAGAAAAACCGGTTGCAGGTAACGGAAAAGCTTTTCCACAAAAAACCGCCTTACAAACACCACATGCTCCGGCACAAATGCCTCCCGGTAGTACAAATGCACCCCCTGGTCGAGCAAGGCGGGCAATATGCCTGAAATAAGAATATCGTTGAATTCCCGAAGCTGGTTTTCGACTGTTTCGTAGACATGTTCGAGCAACGACTCGGGAAAAATGTTCAGCTTGGAGCGGATATCGTTGCTTACTTCCAACATCGCGAGCAGGTTCGGGATACGTACCCGGTAGAACTCCTTGGTCTGATAAGCGTAAATACCCAGGAACCGCAGCCTTTCCCTGACCGGTACCGTTTCGTCGTTCGCTTCCAGCAACAACCTGTAATTATTCGAAAGCCAGCTGAGATTGGTATCAAAGTAAGGATAGGCAACGTCGATCATTGAGTGTGGTGTAAAAGATCCAAATTTTGTTACAATATAAATACATTTGGCGGGTAAGGATATAACTTTGCAAGACAAAAATTACCGTTGTATGGTAAGTTTCCGATGCTATATCTTCACTCAAAATTATTCGTAAATTAACTATGCGTTATCAATTATTGGGCCGCTCGGGCTTGCGGGTATCAGAGGTTTGCCTGGGAGCCATGACGTTCGGAAAAGACTGGGGCTGGGGTGCTGATAAGCACGAGAGCTTCAAAATATTCGAAGCCTATGCCAACGCAGGCGGCAACTTCATCGACACCGCGAACCGGTACACCGAAGGCACTTCGGAAAAATATGTAGGCGAATTCATCGAAAGCGACCGCGACCATTTCGTACTCGCGACGAAGTTTACGCTCAAAGGACCGCAACGACGACCTCAACTTTGCCGGTAATCACCGCAAGAACATGATGCGCTCGGTGGCGTCGAGCCTCAAACGCCTCAACACGGAGTACATCGATCTTCTTTGGGTGCACTTGTGGGACAATACCACGCCTACCGAAGAGGTAATGCGCGGCCTCGACGACCTGGTAACCCGCGGCATCGTGCATTATATCGGCATTTCCGATACGCCTGCCTGGATCGTTTCACAGGCCAATACCATCGCCGATTTTCGCGGCTGGAATGCGTTTGCAGCCATTCAGTTCGAATACTCGCTCCTGCAACGCACCCCCGAACGCGACCTGTTGCCAATGGCGAAAGCGCTCGATCTGGCCGTAACCCCGTGGGGAGCGATTGGCGGCGGCGCGTTGACGGGTAAGTACCTGCGCGGCGAAACCGGCCGTGTGCCCGACCACAGTATCCGCAGAAGCGAACATGCAGGTACTATCGCTCAGGCTGTTGTGGATGTCGCGGCGGAACTCGGCGTAACCCCCGCTCAGGTCGCCATCAACTGGACACGCCACCGCAACCAGGTCATGATCCCGATCATCGGCGCATCCAAAGAAAAGCAATTGATAGATTCACTCGGCTGTCTCGACTTCCGTCTGCCGGAAGAAGCATTGCAGCGCCTGCACGAGGTAAGCAAAATAGAACTCGGCTTCCCCCACGAATTCCTGAAATCCGACGGCGTGAAGGAAGAAGCATTTGGAGGGCTTTACGAGAGCTTGGATAATCATCGGGGGTGAGGGGGCTGTAAGCTGTAAGCCGTAGGCTATAAGCTGTATGTGTAGTATAACAATTCGCTTATAGCTTATAGCTTACGGCTTACAGCCTACCTGCCCCACTTCTCCGGCGCTAGCCGCCAGGCTGCTAGGCTTTCCAGTTGCTCGCTGCTGACGTAGTTGTGTTCCAATGCTACGTCGATCAATGCATTGTAGTTGCTGATTGTATCGAGCCGGACGTTTTTGGCAGCGAAATTGTTCGTTGCTACTTCGAATCCGTAGGTAAATATTGCCACCATTCCCGCCACTTCGATGCCCGCTTCGCGAAGCGCATCCACTACTTTCAGCGAACTTCCTCCCGTCGAAATGAGGTCCTCGACGATCACTACCGACTGGCCTTTTTCCAGCCTGCCTTCGATCTGGTTGCCCATTCCGTGCTTTTTGGGCTCGGGCCGCACGTATGCGAAAGGTAATTCGAGGAGGTCGGCTACTAATGCACCTTGTGCGATACCGCCCGTGGCAACCCCTACCACAGCCTGGACATCAGGATATTTCGCGCGGATAAGCTCGGCCAGCGCCTTTTTGATAAACGTGCGGGTGTCGGGGTACGACAGTGCCACGCGGTTGTCACAGTAAATCGGGGAATACCAGCCGGAGCTCCATTGGAACGGCTTTTCGGGGCTTAGTTTGATGGCCTGCGCTTCGAGCAGCAGCTCGGCGATTCGTTTGGTGATATCCAGATCGTTCGACATTCTTAATCTTCGGATTCTTCCTGTTTATTATAATTGGTTACTAAAAGCTTGTCTATCCGGCTGCGGTCCATATCGATCACCTCGAACTCAAACTGTTTCCAGCTGAATTTTTCGCCCGTTTGCGGGATGTTTTCCAGAATATGCAGGACGAAGCCCCCCGAGCGTGTTGAAGCCTACCAGCTCCCGTCGTTCGCTCTCCTGGATATTGATATTGAAATACTGGATAAAATCGTCGAACGGCAGCTGGGCGTCGATGAGATAGCTGCCGTCGTCCCGCTTCACGATTTCCGACGCTTCTTCAATGTCTTCGGAAATGTCGCCTACCAACGCATCCATAATATCGTGCATGGTCACCACGCCGAGCGTTCCGCCGTATTCATCCACGATAATCCCGAAATATACACGCTGTTCCTTGAATTTTTCGAGCGCCTGATAGGCCCGGTTACTTTCGGGAAGATAAACCGGGTCGCGCATGATGGTATTCAAATGCGCCATCTGTACTTCCAGATCGGTCGCGATAAGGTCTTTTACATATACCAGCCCCACGACGTCGTCGACATTCCCCCGGCAAACCGGGTATATGGAGTGCCTCGAATCCAGAATCTTGGCTTTGTTTTCCTCAACGGTATCTTCGAGGTCGAGCCACACTATCTCCTGCCGGTTAGTCATCAGTGAAGTTACCTTGCGGTCGCCGAGCTGAAACACATTGTGCACAATCTCCTGCTCGATTTCTTCGAACACCCCCCCCCGGATGTCCCTTCCTGGATAAGACTTTTGATCTCCTCCTCGGTCACCGCGTTTTCGGTCTGTTTGATATTTAAAATTCTGATAATCAAGTCACTCGAAAAACCAAGCAATGCAATGAACGGCGCTGTAACCTTCGAAAGCAGATTCATCGGCGTGGCCATTACCTTGGAAATAGCTTCCGGATTGGACATCCCGATGCGCTTGGGAACAAGCTCGCCGAGTACGAGCGACAAATAAGTAATGAGAACAAGCACCGTACCCACGGCGAGCGAATGTGCGTAAGGGGCGAGCGCGGGCACACGGGAAATTATTTGCTCAAAATCGGCAGTGATATTGTCGCCACTGTACATACCGGTCAGCAAGCCGATAAGCGTAATGCCGATCTGGACGGTGGAAAGAAATTTCGTAGGTGAATTCGCCAGGTTCAATGCGGCTTTGGCGCTAGAATCGCCGTTCTTTGCTGCTGCTTCCAGGCGCGATTTTCGTGAGGAAACCAGTGCTATCTCCGACATTGAAAAAAGGCCATTGAGCAACACCAGAAGTAGAATAATAAGGAGTTCCAAGAACTGTCGGGTTGTTACAGATACAAATTTATCAATAATAATCTCTGCCTAAACTAAACTCTTTACTTAATTTTGCGATCCATTCACGTACCCGTTCCAAAATGATCATTTTTTTCGACGACCGTCCAGTCAGAGTTGTACGGACAAACCAGCTGTCCGCCGCCGAAACTTCGCGTTTCGAGCATATTGTGGATCTGAGACTGGAAAAGTTGCAAAGAAGCATGCTGACAGGCCATGTCCTGTTCCTTAATTCTACTGCTACCAGTGCCATCCAGGTGATCCAGATGCTCGAAAAGGAATTCCCGAAGGACATGCTCTCGATCACGATGGCTACACGCGAGAAATCGGAGGTAGAAGACAGGATCAAAGCGCAGTACAAGGTGATCAAGGCGGCAGGCGGCGTGGTCGTGAAGGGTGGCAAATGGCTGTTCATGTACCGCCGCAAAATGTGGGACCTGCCCAAAGGCAAGCTCGACAAAGGCGAAAATTCCAAGGTGGCGGCAACACGCGAAATAGAGGAAGAAACCGGCGTGAAGGCGGTGATCCGCGACAAGATTTGCACTACCTGGCATACCTACTCGCTCAATAACAGCCGCATTCTCAAACGCACGAAATGGTACCTGTTCGATTGCCTCGACGATTCCCGGATGAGCCCCCAGGCCGAAGAACAGATCGAAAAGCTGGACTGGTACGAGCCTGCGGAGGCAAAATCGCTGCTCATCAATTCATACAGCTCGATCCGCTACGTGATCGACAGCCTCAGCAAGATCCACAGCCTGAAAGAACCCTGAATACCGGTTCGGGGCATTGCATCAGCTGTTCTGCCCGGCCTGTTTCAGTTCGGACAGCGAATAGGGAAGGAAATTGTCCACGGCCTGTCCATACCTGTGCAGGTCGCGGATAATGCTCGAACTGATCGGCGCCAGGCTCGGCGAAGTAATGAGGAAAACGGTTTCGATTTCTTCATACAAATACCTGTTTACCTGCGAAATCCCGTTTTCATACTCAAAATCGGTGGTATTGCGCAGCCCTCTCAGCAGGAATCTCGCGCCCAATTCCCGGGCGGTGTGGGCCGTCAGGTCGTCATAGGTTATCACCTTCACGCTAGGCTCGGAAACAAACGTCCTTTCGATCATCTCCTTCATCACTTCCAGCGGAAAATAGCGCTTTTTAGTGGCATTGTTACCGATCCCGATCACAACCTGATCAAACAACCTCAACCCACGCAGGACGATATCCTCGTGCCCTTTTGTAAACGGATCGAAAGATCCCGGAAATAATGCAATGCGCTTCATAGGAGGTCGTATCAGGAAGATATAAGATAGGTATTGAACAAACCGAAATACCGGTGACCGGGCACTTCCGCACATTGCGGACTGTATTTCAGCGTCGTCGGCCGGGTACCCATGTGCAAGTTCGGGAAAAACCGCGAAAGCTCGCGATAAGATTCCGAGGCCGGCGTGATTTCGCCATAACAAAGCACCTTGATTTCTTCGGGCAGAACATTCAGTTGGTTCAATGTAAACAGGATAATGTAGGCCAATTCCTGTGTTTGGGTATATTTAAACCGGTTGCACAGCATCAGTTGCTGGCTTTCGCTCACTATCAGCGTGAAATGGTCCTTCTCGAAATACAACGACATCATCCGCATCTCCTGATGCTCCACATGGTTTACCAGCGAGCCGATGGCCAATGCGCCCGTCAAATGATAGAACGTGACGGTCGATGCACTAAAATGGTTCACCACCCAGTCGTACCAAAGCTCCTGGATGCTGAAAACATTCTGCGCGTGCACGAGCGGAAGATCGTGCCAAAGCACTTTTTCGTGCTTCGAGACTGGGCTGCCCAACGCGAAGGAAAGGTATTCGTAAGCCGATTCGGGCTTGAAAAGCAAGTTAGGTACCAGCGTGAATGCGTGGGAATTTACGGTAACCCGTACATTCTTCCAATTGTTGGGAGACCAGGACAAATGCCCGCTGAAAATCCGTTTCAGCCGTTCGAAAATCTCTGTCGGCGTAAGCGGGTTTTCGAAGAAATAATCTTCCAGCCAGATGCATTCCATATTCTCGTCCCTTACGATACAAAAACGGATGCGCCGTTCATCGAGCTCGATACAAAGCGTACAAAGCGGAATGCTGGCCGCATCGAAGGAATTGTCTCCTACTAAGAGCGTCGGAATAACTTCAATTAACTGGTTTTCAGAATTTGCCACGTCGTCGGGGTCGTGTTGTTTAGTGACCAAGCGGATGTTGATCTGCAGTAATATACTTGTTCAATTTAAAAATTCCTGCCAGCGAGCCGGCCATATTCAAAATCCGGTGACGCTGCGCGGGTTCAAGTCGCCGGATTTCCTCCCAGTCCATAAACCGGACGTCGCGGATAATCTGCCCGTCGGCGCCGAGTTCAGGGTCCGAGCCGGATGCGGTGTTCCCGGTAAAAGATCTGATTTCAAAAAACAATTCCACCGCATGCAGGGGCGCCTTAATATGCTCATGCACGAAAAGCAGCTCCCCTACTTCCACATCGAGACCGGTTTCCTCCCTGAATTCACGGATCAACGCATGTTCGGCACGTTCACCGAACTGCACACCGCCTCCCGGAGGGGACCAGAAAATGCCGTCGGCCCCGTAGAGTGCATGATTTATAAGCAAAAGCTTGTCGCCGCGCATGCATATGCCGCAAGCCCGCACGCGCACGGTGCCCCCGTACAAATTACCTATGTTTGCGTTTAACGTCTGCAAAACCAGTTTTTGAACGGGCAAAGATAACCAACCGTCCAGAATAGACAAGACATTATTCTGCCATCCCGTTTCCGGGCAGGTCGCCAAGGGAGTGCGATACGGAGGTTATTTCGGGCAAATGGGCCGGTGTCAGGAATAGGGACTTCCGGAAATATAACTTTCGAGGGTGTTGATGTGTTCCTTCTGCTCGTGAATGATCGCCGAAACAATGTCGTTGATTGAAATGATGCCGATAAGCCTGCCGTCGCGATTCACGGGCAAGTGCCGGATGTGCCTGTCCGACATAATCTGCATACAGGCCTCGATTTTCTCGTCTGTCTCCACGGTAATCACCTTGCTGGTCATCACGTCGCGGATCAGCGTGTCTTTCGAAGCGCGTCCCTGCAATATCACTTTCCTCGCGTAGTCGCGTTCGGAAAAGATACCGATCAGCTCATTATCTTCAAGTACCAAAACTGCACCAATGTTTTTCTCGGCCATGAGCTCCAGAGCCTCAAACACTGTGTTGTCCTGCGTAACCGACCAAATCGCATTGACAGGCTTGTTGCCCATTACATGTTGTACCAGCATAGATGTTTAGGTTTGGGGATTTGAGATAAAGGGAGTCTAATATATGGATTTGACCTATTAAAGTCCAATAAATTCTGAGTATATTTTTGTAAATGGATCGGCTTTTTGATATTCGAAATCCTTGCGTTAGATTCGTTCCCATGGATACCGACAAACTTTTGCCTTCCCAGTTGCTGCGCAGAAAATTCCCATTCAGGCCTACCGAAGGCCAGCTTCGTTTTTTCGAACAGGCGAATGATTTTCTGATCGAAGAAAAGGGCCTGGAACGTTACCGGGACTGCTTTTTGCTCAAAGGCTACGCGGGAACGGGCAAAACGACGATCATCAGCACGCTGATCAAAGTCCTGAAAAACTTCGGGTACAAATCGGTGCTGCTCGCTCCCACGGGCCGGGCGGCGAAAGTGATGTCGGGCTATTCGGAAAAGGTCGCACTGACGATCCACAAGAAGATTTACAAACAAACCGCCGACGCATTTTCGGGCACATTAACTTTCCAGCGACAGAAAAACTATCACGACAATACCCTTTTTATCGTCGACGAAGCCTCGATGATTACCGACGACGCCGATTTCGGCAACCGCAGCCTCCTGGCCGATCTCATCGAATTTGTATTTGAAAACCCCGGCAACAAGCTGATGCTCGTGGGCGATACGGCCCAGCTTCCGCCGGTCGGCAAGGAACTGAGTCCTGCGCTGGACGCCGATTACCTGGAACGGACGTTCTATATGTCTGTTTTTCAGGAGGAATTAAAGGAGGTCATGCGGCAGGACGAGCAATCGGGCATTCTCTATAATGCCACCCAGCTTCGAAATCAGCTCGGTGCGGAGGCCCGGGAAATCCGCATTACTACGCGCTCCTACCGAGATGTTTTTAGAATGACGGGCGAAAAACTGGAAGAAGGGCTTCGGTATGCTTATGATAAATATGGCCCGGAGAACTCCATTATCCTCACGCGCTCCAACAAATCGGCAGTCCAATACAATGAATACATCCGACGGGTGATCAATTTTTCGGAAGACGAGCTGGATGCCGGCGACCGGCTGATGGTCGTTCGGAATAACTATAATATCCTCGACGAAGACTCACCTGCCGGGTTCATCGCCAACGGCGACTTTGTGGAGCTTTTAAAAATCCGTAAAACGCAGGAAATGCACGGTTTCCGCTTTGCCGACGTTACATTGCGGCTCACAGATTATGAAAAGCAACCCGAGTTCGACGCCAAAATTTTCCTCGATACGCTGCATTCGCCGTCCGCCTCGATGTCTGCCGAAGACAACAAGAAGCTCTACGAAAGCGTCCAACAGGATTATTTCTATATCAAATCCAAAAAAGACCGTGTGGAAGCGTTACGGAAGGACCCCTATCTGAATGCGTTGCAGGTCAAATTCGCGTACGCGCTCACGTGCCACAAGGCGCAGGGCGGGCAGTGGAGCGCTGTATTTGTCGACCAGGGTTATTTACCTGATGAACAAATCAATACGGAATTTGTAAGGTGGCTCTACACCGCCATTACCCGCGCTACCGATGAGGTTTTTCTGATGAATTTTCACCCTCAGTTTTTCAGATAGCCGTTTTCATGCCGGCACCGAAGCCCTTTGCAGACGGTCGTTAATAGCCAGTCCCAAACCATTTGCCGGAACCAGCTCCGCCTTGATCTCCATGACCGGCAGGCCATCGAGCTCGCGCAGGTAAGCGAAAAGGTTGTGCGCAGCTTCTTTCAGGTCGCGATTCGGACTGAGCAAACGCTGGTATTTCCGGTCGGCGCCTTCGAGATACCGATCGAACAACAAATACCCGGTTTCTTCGCCCCCCGGCACAATATCGGCCCGCCGGCGCAAATGCAACGGTTTCCGTGGTGCATAATGGCTTTTGAGCATACCCGGCGCCTTGGGGTCGGATGTTGAATGCGGCATGAGCACGACGGGCCCTGTCAGCGATTCTATTTCATTGATATCCAAACCTCCGAGCCGGTACACGATCGTTTCGTCGTCTTCGAAACCCACGATGGTGGATTCGATACCAACTTCGCATTCCCCACCGTCGAGGATGTACGGAATGCGGTCACCGAGTTGCTGGTCGACATGCCCGGGTTTGGTCGGACTGATATACCCGAATGGATTGGCGCTCGGAGCGGCGAGGGGAAAACCTAACTGCGCAAGCAGCTCCCTGGTGAGCGGATGGTCGGGGATGCGCACGGCCACCGTGTCCAGGCCCGAGGTAACCAGGTCGGGCACGATATCTCTTTTGGGCAGCAGCATGGTTAGTGGGCCCGGCCAGAATTTCCCGGCCAGAATGCGGGCCTTTTCCGGAATATCGGACACATAAATAGCCACTTTTTCAAGGGAATCCGTATGAATGATAAGCGGATCGAACGCGGGCCGGTTCTTCACTTCGAAAATAGAAAGCACCGCTTTTTCGTTCAATGCATTGCCAGCGAGTCCGTAAACGGTTTCGGTAGGAATGGCCACCAATTCGCCTTTTATCAGAAATTCTTTTGCGACATCGAGGTCGCGACCGGTAACTGCCAAAATATTATTCTGTTTTAAAAACACAAAAATACGGCGGCGCGGAAGAAATCCGAGTATCCGCATTTAGATTGTTTTTAAATAGACCCGAATGCGCGAAAGTTGGCGGCCCGTTACCTGATCCGTGTTTATATTTAATGGTTAAATAGTACTATCTAAACAACCCTTACTATGTTTCAAATCAAAGAACAACCTACCGTTTACGACGTCGCCATTATCGGCTCGGGAGCGGGAGGCGGAATGGCAGCTTATCAACTTGCCAAAGCAGGTGCCAAGGTGGCTCTTTTGGAAGCAGGTGGATATTTTGACCCTGCCGATCCCAAATACATTACCCAGCTGAAATGGCCGTACGAATCGCCCCGCCGTGGTGCCGGTAACCATCGCCCTTTCGGTGACTTCGATGCTGCCTGGGGTGGCTGGGAAATTGAGGGAGAACCCTATACACACAAAAACGGAACGCAATTCGACTGGTTCAGGTCGCGTATGCTCGGCGGCCGCACCAACCACTGGGGCCGCATCTCCCTGCGTTTCGGCCCCAAGGATTTCAAGAGAAAAAGCATCGACGGCCTCGGCGACGACTGGCCGATCAGCTACGACGATGTGAAACCTTATTACGACCAGGTCGATAAGCTGATCGGCGTTTTCGGGACCGTCGAAGGCATCGATAACGAGCCGGATGGCATCTTCCTGCCTCCCCCGAAGCCGCGTCTGCACGAGCTTTTTCTAAAACAGGCGGGTAAAAAAGTGAATATTCCGGTGATCCCGTCGCGCCTGTCGATCCTTACCAAGCCCATCAACGACCAGCGCGGGGTTTGTTTCTATTGCAGCCAATGCGCGCGCGCCTGCCAGGCTTATGCGGATTTCTCTTCGTCGTCGGTACTATGTATCCCGGCGATCAAAACCGGTAACGTAACCCTGATCAACAATGCGATGTGCCGCGAGGTGCTCACCGACCCTTCGACAGGGTTGGCCACGGGCGTTTCCTACATCGACCGTGAGAAACTGACGGAACATACCGTAAAAGCGAAAGTGGTAGTTCTGGCTGCCAGCGCTGCGGAATCGGCCCGTTTGCTGCTGAACTCGAAATCGGCCCGGCACCAGAACGGTCTGGCAAATTCGAGCGGTGTGGTAGGCCGTTACCTGCACGACTCCACCGGGGCATCCCGTGGTGCGTTCCTTCCCCACCTGATGGACCGCAAGCGCTACAACGAGGACGGCGTGGGCGGCATGCACGTGTACACCCCCTGGTGGCTCGATAACAAAAAGCTCGACTTCCCGCGCGGTTACCACATCGAATACGGCGGCGGTATGGGCATGCCGAGCTACGGTTTCGGCTCGGGCATTGAAAACCTGAATGGCAAATACCCGACCAAAGCCGGGGTAACCAAGGAAGCGGGTGGCTACGGCGCGTCTCTGAAAGAGGACTACCGCCGTTTCTATGGCGCCAACATCGGTATGGCCGGTCGTGGCGAGGCGGTGCCCGATTATAACAATTACTGCGAAATCGATCCGAACGTGGTGGATAAATTCGGTATCCCGGTGCTGCGCTTTCATTACAAATGGTCCGATTACGAGATCAAACAGGCGAAGCACATGCACGATACGTTCGAGGAGATCATCCACGCGCTGGGCGGCGTTCCGAACGGCACCAAGCCCGGGCCGGACACCAACTACGGTCTGGCCGCTCCGGGGCGTATCATCCACGAGGTAGGAACAGTGCGCATGGGCGACGATCCGAAAACTTCCGCATTGAATAAGTACTCTCAGGCGCACGACGCGAAAAACGTGTTTGTAGTAGATGGCGGGTCATTCGTATCGCAGGCCGATAAAAACCCGACCTGGACGATCCTCGCGCTGTCGATGCGTGCTTCGGAATACATTATCAATCAGGTTAAACAGAAAAATATCTAACATTTGAACCCTGTTCAAATCATAAGCATATGAAACGCAGAGATTCACTAAAGTCATTGACACTGAGCTCCCTGGGAATCGCGGCATTAAGCCCTCAGGTGGCGCTTGCCGAGCAACGGGAGCTCGAACTGCAAAATCCGCCAGAAACGCCGCTGAAAATTCCCGGGGGAAGAACGAAAGAGGAGGCGATCCGCGATGCCAGGCTGATGAAGGAAAAATTCCTGACTGCGGCAGAACTGGCGACGATCAAGGTTCTGGTCGACATTATCATTCCGGCGGACGAGAAGTCGGGCAGCGCCTCGCAAGCGGGCGTAGTCGAATTTATCGATTTCATTGTGAAGGATATGCCGCAGCACCAGACGCCTCTGCGCGGAGGCCTGCGGTGGCTCGAAAGAGAATCGCTCAACCGCTTCGGCAAAGGGTTCGCATTGGCAACCAAGGCCCAGCAGATCCAGATCGTGGATGACATCGCCTATCCTCAAAAAGCCAAGCCTATTCATAGTCAGGGTGTCGCATTCTTCAATTTAATGCGCAACCTGACGGCTTCCGGCTTCTACACTTCGAAAATGGGTATTGCCGATCTTGGTTACAAAGGCAACACGCCCAATGTCTGGGAAGGGGTTCCGGAGGATGTGCTGAAACAATATGGTTTGAGCTACGACTAGCTGCCAAATAACCCATAATAACAACAGCCCCGCCTCAATTCCGAAGCGGGGCTGTCTATTTGATGGACTAGCAGAAAATCAATACAATTTCTGACGCTGCTGTTTCACAGTTTCGTCCGTCAGGAATTCGTCGTATGTCATCAGTTTATCGAGAATACCTTTCGGTCCGATTTCGATGATACGGTTTGCGACGGTTTCCACGAACTGGTGGTCGTGCGAATAGAACAGCAGGCAGCCCGTGAAGTCGATCAGACCGTTGTTTAATGCGGTAATCGATTCGAGGTCGAGGTGGTTGGTAGGATCGTCGAGTACCAGCGCGTTAGCGCCCGAGAGCATCGTGCGCGAGAGCATACAGCGCACTTTTTCACCTCCCGAAAGCACTTTCGCTTTTTTCAACGACTCTTCGCCCGAGAAAAGCATCCGGCCCAGGAAGCCGCGGATGAAGCTTTCATCTTTTTCGTCGGAGTACTGGCGCAACCAGTCCACCAGGTTCAAATCTACATCGAAGAATTGGCCCGGGTCCTTCGGAAAATACGATTTCGTAATAGTAACGCCCCAGGTATACTCACCTTTATCGGCCTTTTCCACTTCACTGACGATATCGAACAGTGCACTGATCGCCAAGACGTTACGGCTTACAAATGCAATTTTATCACCCTTATTAACGGTAAAGCTCACATTATCGAACAGTTTAGTGCCGTCCTCGGCAGTTTTGGAGAGCCCTTCGACACGCAGGATCTGGTCGCCCACCTCGCGTTCCGATTTGAATGCGATGTAAGGGTATTTACGGGACGATGGCTTGATGTCGTCGACAGTGAGCTTTTCGAGCAATTTGGCACGAGAAGTGGCCTGCTTCGATTTCGAAGCATTGGCGCTGAACCGGCGGATAAATTCCTCCAATTCCTTACGCTTCTCCTCCGCTTTCTTGTTAGCGTCCTGGCGTTGTTTCAAGGCGAGCTGGCTTGACTGGTACCAGAACGAATAGTTTCCTGAAAACAATTGCACTTTGCTAAAATCGATATCCACCACGTGCGTACAAACCTGGTCGAGGAAGTGGCGGTCGTGGGACACCACAATCACGGTATTTTTGAAATCCGCGAGGAAGTTTTCGAGCCACAATACCGTTTCGACGTCGAGGTTGTTGGTAGGCTCATCGAGCAGCAGCACATCGGGGTTACCGAAAAGCGCCTGCGCCAGCAGCACCCGTACTTTGTCGTTCGAGTTGAGATCGCCCATCATGGCATGGTGCTGGTCTTCACTCAGACCCAGCCCGCTCAAAAGCTGTGCAGCTTCGGTTTCAGCTTCCCAGCCATTCAGATCAGCGAATTCGGCTTCCAGCTCGGCGGCCTTTTCGCCGTCTTCGTCTGTAAAATCCTCTTTTGCGTAAATGGCTTCACGCTCCTTCATTACATTATAAAGGCGTTCGTGGCCGAGGATCACCGTGTCCATCACCGTATAGGCGTCAAACTCGAACTGGTCCTGTTTGAGGAATGTCATCCGCTCGCCGGGGTTCATGCTTACGCTACCGGTTTGCGGCTCGATTTCGCCTGAAAGAATCTTTAAAAATGTAGATTTCCCGGCTCCGTTAGCGCCGATCACGCCATAACAGTTACCAGGGACAAATTTTATATTTACTTCGTCGAACAATACCCTTTTACCGTATCGCAGCGATACGTTCTGAACCGTAATCATCTGTAAATTGATTATTTATGAATGAGACCGCAAAATTACAAAAATCGGGCTGATTTAGCATCCTTGCGTAAACTAAATGCAAACAAAACAGGCCGGTAACGAACCGGCCTGCGTATTGAAATCATGTATTTCAAACCATCACGGAATCACGCGCAGGGTGTGTGCGCCTTTGGCTACACTTACCTTCGCTCCCTGCTTCTTCAACGCCGGCGTATCGCCTTTGGTAACCGACCAGAACTCGACGCCCCCGTTGCCGCTGCCATATTCGAGGTATTCGAAAACGGATACCGCCAGGTTCGAACCGTCCTTATCGAACGCCACGCTTTGCGGGTAAATGCCTTCGAAGGGGTAATCGGCTACTTTGGTCAATGCGCCGGTGTTGGCTACCTTGTACAATGACAGCGACGCACCCGTACCTGCGCCCGCTTCTGCCCAGGGTGAGCCGCTTTTGCCCGCATTCGCCGTCACAAGCAAGGTACCGTCAGGACTTAATGCGAACGAACCGCTGTTCAGGCCGGTTGGCGCCTGTCCGGCTACTTTGTGCTCGATGGAGCCGTCCATCGAGAAATCCACCACAAAAACTTCCCCTTCACCGGCACCTTTTCCTTGGGGACCTTTGGCATCGAGGACAAGGTAATGCTTCCCGTCGGGCGTGAACCTTCCGAAAGAGGGATCGGTACCTACTTTCACAGGCTTGCCTACCATTTCCACGTTTTTCAGTTTTCCGGCTTCCCGGATCACTTTATACAAGCCTACCTCGTTGGAGTTATCCAATGTAAATGCAATGAAATCACCGGATGGGTGCCACGAAATATCGATGATGCGGTTGGTCGTATCCAATGCCGCCGGCAGGTTCAGGAAACGTGCGGGCTTGCCGTCCGGGCCGGCTTCGATGAATACGAGCTCTTTGCCGGTGTCGCCTGTGGAGAGGATCAGTTCGTTTTTATTGACATCGATAGAAGTCGGCCTTTTACCCACCGGGAAGCCGAATTTAGCTTTGGGCGCCGCGAGGTTGCTTACATCTACCACAAAGAGCTTCTCTCCTACCGGAAATTCTTTCGCAATGTCTTTGTATTCGCCAACGCCGTCTTCCGGCCTGATCCGGTTTTCAAGTACGAAGGCCAGGTTACCGGTTGGCGATACGGCCAGGGTTTTGGAGTATCCCAGCGCGGAGTTCGACACGAGTGCGCTCCCGAGGCCTTTACTGCCTCGCTCCACCGGGAATTTGATCGTCGTCAGTTGGTCTTTCGATGTGTTGTCTCTTAATAGCTTTCCATCAACCAATGCGGAAGCTGCCAAATCGGCATCAGACACTACAACCAGGCCACGGGCATTGAAGGTGATGGGTGATTGGGCCATCGTGGGGATGCTTCCGAACGCAGCCAAACCAGCAAATAATGCAACTTTTTTCATAGAAAAGAATTTGAGTTTAGTTGGTTTGAACATTTGAGCTTACATCAAAAAGAACCTTGCAAGGACATTTATACCCTTGCAAGGTTCTCTTCAGAACACGCAATATACAATAACGGAAAAACCCCGGCAAGCGTTTGCCGGGGTTTCCAAAGTCACAGGTAGAAAAAATTACGCTGCAACCGCCAGTCCGTTAACGAATTTTGCCAGTTTGGACTTCTGGTTGGAAGCTTTTTTCTTGTGGATGATATTTTTCTTTGCCAAACGATCCAACATTGAAGATACAGTTTTGTAAACTTCAACAGCTACTGCCTTATCAGTCGTTTCACGCAGTTTCTTGATGTATGAACGTGTGGTTTTGTGCTGGTAACGGTTGCGCAAACGCTTCGTTTCGTTGGCGCGGATTCTTTTTAAAGCTGATTTATGATTTGCCATCTGTAATGAATATTTTTCTATTTCTCATTTCGGTCTGCAAAAATAGAAATTGCATCCCAAAACGCCAAATTTCCCTTCAAAATATATTTTCGTTAAAATAAACCCTACTTGGGCATCCGCTGTATATCGGAGGCCAGATACTCCTCAATGCGCGATTCCAGCTCGTTGTAGGGGATATTGCTGTGCAGTTCGCCTTCGACGGCCAGCGAGATTTTGCCGGTTTGCTCCGAAATAACGATCACGATGGCATCGGTAGCTTCGCTCATTCCCATGGCCGCGCGGTGACGAAATCCCAGCGATGATGGTACATCTACGCCGTCGGCTACCGGCAACACGCAGCGCGCCGCTTTCAAAACGCCGTCCACAATTATCACGGCACCGTCGTGCAGCTCGCTGTATTGGTTGAAAAGCGACACGAGCAATGGCTTGGAAACCCGCGCGTCGAGCATTTCGCCGGTTTCAACGTACTTACCCAGGTCGTCGCGCTTGTTGAGCACGATCAATGCACCGGTAAAATTGGCAGCGATGGTTTTACTGGCGTCGATGACTTCCTTAAGGTTTTTCACCTTGAAGTCACGCATCGAGTTCCCGATGAATTTTTTGAGAATACCGTTGTTGGTATAAATCGTCGACTTGCCGATAATGAGCAGAAAACGCCGGATCTCCTGCTGGAAAATCACGATCAGCGCCACCGCACCGACGCCCATAAAATACTGCAAAATGGCCGTCAGTAACCCAAGGCCAAGCCCTTTGACCACCAGATAGAAGACATATACAAATAAATATCCCAGAAAAACCCTGCTTGCAATACTTCCCCGAACAAGGGTATATACCTGATAAAGAAGAATGGACACTAAAAAAACATCCAGGATATCAGCCCAATTGATGTTCAGAAAACCCACACGCATACGAAAGGTGATATTTTTACGCGACTAAATTACTATTTATTTGGATAGTTACCGGCAGCCATCCAGAGTTTTACCGCTTCCACGGCCTGTTTCACGTCGTGCACGCGCAGGATCGAAGCGCCGCGCTCCAACGCCAGCGTGTTCAGCACGGTTGTCCCGTTCAACGCTTCTTCGGGCGAAATATTCAATGTTTTGTAAATCGCCGTTTTCCGCGAAATGCCTGCCAGCACCGGGTAACCCAACGATTTGAATTGCGCCAGCTCCCGCATGAGTTCGAAATTCTGTGCGGTCGTTTTGGCAAAACCGAAACCCGGATCGATAATCACATCCGCCACGCCCTTGCTTTGCAGCAGCACCAGCTTGGCCCGCAGATCGCGCAGGATATCGGGCACGAGGCGCTCGTAGGTTGTCAGGCTGTTCATGGTTTGCGGCGTTCCGCGCATGTGCATTAATATGTAAGGTACACGCAGGCGGGCGACGGTCTCGAACATCGCGTCGTCGAGCGTCCCTCCGGCAACGTCGTTGATCAGATGTGCACCTTTGCAAATGCCCCTTTCGGCCACTCGGGCCCGAAAGGTATCAACAGAAATGACGACTTCCGGAAAAAATTTAGCTAATGGCTCCACGGCCGACTCGATGCGGTCGCCCTCCTCGTCCTCGCTTACCTCCCGCGCACCCGGGCGGGTGGAGTAACCCCCGATATCGATTATCCCCGCGCCTTCCGCAAGCATTTTACCGGCCTTTTCGACGATCTCATCCGTCGCCACCACCCGGCTTCCGGCGTAAAACGAGTCGGGAGTGATATTCATAATACCCATCACCACGGGGGTCGACAGATCGAGCAGCCTTCCCCGGATATTGAGCGTTTTTTTACTAACTTGCGACATAAATTCTTTTCAAAAACAGGCAAAGGAATGAATATCAAAGCATTCTCTTCCTACCGTCTGAAAGTCTCTAACTCGTTTGAAACAGTGAAATCCACAGAATCGGAATATCAGGAAATCATTCAGTATTGCCAAGATCTTTTCACAAAAAAAAACAAGGACTACGGTACTTCCTGGCGCATTCTGCGGCTCCCGTCGATTACCGACCAAATCTTCATCAAGGCACAACGCATCCGCACGATCCAGGAGAAGGGCGTGCAGAAGGTGAACGAGGACGTGTCTTCCGAATTCATCGGGATCATCAACTATTGCGTGATGGCGCTGATCCAGATCGCCGCAGAGGAACAGAACCAGCCCATCGACGATTCGGCATTAACAATTCTTTACAATCAGCAGGTGAACGAAGTAAAGGAATTGTTGTTTAATAAAAACCATGATTACGGAGAGGCTTGGCGCGATATGCGTGTGAGTTCGATGACCGACATCATTCTCATGAAGCTGCTAAGGATCAAACAAATAGAAGATAATCAAGGCCTTACAATCGTTTCCGAGGGTGTAAAAGCAGGGTATCAGGATATCATCAATTATTCGGTATTCTGCCTGATCAAATCCAATGCCTTACAGACGAATTAAAAAGATACTCCAAAACGCCGCCAGTTCGCAATGAAAATACTTGCCCAGATCTCACGAGTTGTTGTAGGATTACTTTTCATTTTTTCCGGAATCATCAAGCTGAACGACCCCATCGGGACGCAGTACAAGCTGGAAGAGTACTTCGAGGTTTTCGCGACCGATCTTCCCGCGTTCCACGATTTTTTCATGGGCCTCGTGCCGCTGGCGCTCTACTTTTCGGTTTTCCTCTGCACGGCGGAAGTGGTGCTCGGCGTGGCGCTGCTGGTTGCGTACAAACCTAAAACCACCTCGTGGCTTTTGCTGGCGATCATTGTCTTTTTCACCTTCCTGACGTTTTATTCGGCCTACTTCAATAAGGTTACCGATTGCGGCTGCTTCGGTGCGGCGATCAAGCTCACGCCCTGGACTTCGTTTGGTAAAGACGTATTCCTGCTGATATTGATACTGGTGATCGTATACTACCGGAAAAAATTCGAATCCTATCCCACCGGCATTATCGTGGTCATTTCGACACTCGTTTCACTGGGTATCGCCGTTTATTCGTTACGTCACCTGCCCATCGTGGATTTGCTGCCTTATCGCGTGGGCGCGAGTATTCCGGCGCAGATGAAACCTTCGGAGCCGCTGAGATATATGTATATTTTCGAAAAAGATGGAAAAACGCTTGAATATGAGCAATACCCAAGCGATACGACGCTGAAATTCAAAGAGATGGTTGTTTTGAACGAGGACGCCAAACCTAAAATTACCGACTATAAAGTATGGAACGACGCGGGGGATTTTACGGAAAGCACGTTCCAGGGCAAAAAGCTTTTCCTTATCATCAAGAGCCTGACCGACATCAATACAGCCGCATTGCCGGATATCAACAAGCTCATCAACGCGGTAAAAGGCAAAGGGATCGAACCAATCATTCTGACTTCGGGCAACAGCGCGGATATTGAGAACTTCCTCTCGCAGCACCAGCTCACGGCCCCGTACTATTATGTAGACGCAACGGTTTTAAAAACCATTTCACGTTCAAATCCCGGTTTGTGGCTTTTGAAAGACGGCGTCGTGAAAGGTAAATGGCATTATAACGACACTCCCGCTGCCGAAGAAGTGATAGAACTCGCCAGGTAAACAACCGACCGCCAAAGTTTTCATGAAGAATGTTATCCTCGTCGGAATGATGTCGTCCGGCAAAACCACGTTAGGCAAAAAGCTCGCACGTGCATTGAACTACCAGTTCGTAGACCTCGATAAGCTGATCGAGAAAGACCAGGAAATGGAGATTTCCGCTATTTTCAAGCAAAAAGGCGAAGATTATTTCAGGGAGGTCGAAAGCAGGATTTTGAAAGAAACGGCTACGCAAAAGGGAATCGTGCTCGCCTCCGGCGGCGGTACGCCCTGTTTCTTCGATAATATGCAGGTAATCAAACAAATGGGCATTAGCATTTTCCTGGACGTTCCCGCGGAGGACCTCGCAAAAAGAATCGAAAACCACGGCAAGGACGACCGCCCTATCCTTTCCGGCGCCGCGTCGCTGGTGGATACGCTGCGGAACCGCATTACCGACAGGCTCCCCTACTACACCCAGGCTGACTTTACACTGAAAGGCGAAATCGACGTCGGGCACCTGCTCGAAGTGATTATCCCGCTGTTATAACCAAAAAACCTGCTTCTCGCAGGTTTTTTGGTTATAACTCTAGGCGTTGCTTAAAAGAACACCCCGCCCGTCACCATGACGTTCACCGGCCGGTTTGTGATTTGCACCGACGCATAGTTATTGGGATTATCCAGATAATAAGGTGTATAAGCCGATTTGTAGGTGGTAAACGTACCTGTCAGGTCCACAAAGAAGCGGTCGGTGCGGACGCCTGCACCCGCCGAAGCGAGGATTTTGCTGCGATCGATACCATCCGTCCGCTCGCGATAGGGATCTGCGATATACGCTCCCCCCAAGTCGTGCACGGAAGATGCCCGCCCTGATCTCGCCGCCCAACCGGAAGTTGACGGCATTGCGGAATGTGTCGGTGATTTCGTTCTTAACGTCGTCCTTGAATGCTTGGTTATCGGCACTGGCTAGGTAGCTCGTACGGACGCGCATGCCGCTATAACCCGCATATTCGATGGTTCCTGTGATAAAGCCTTTGTTTTGGAAAAAAACCGTAGCGCCCACATTCCCTCGCATCGGACCAATGAGACTGTACTCGAAGTCGTTAGGGGCAATGGGCAACGAAGTATACGGAGGCGTAATGAGATTGCCGTCGGGGCCGGTCACTTTTCCATCTACATAACCCGCCGCCACACGCTGGCTGAACGTCTCTTTCAGCGCGCTGAATGTCGGACTGATGAGCGTTCCGCCGATCTGGAACATCGGATTGAACTTGTAAATAGCGCCCAGTGAGAAATTAAAGCCGGAACCACGGACCGTAAAGTCTTCGAACTGGTCAATGTAAGTGAGCTCGGGGCTATCAACGTAATCATCGCTGAATGTGGATGAATATTCGTACCGGATCCGGCTAAAACCGATATTACCACCGAGGTAAAATTTGTCGTTCAAGTTTCCTGCGTAAGCGAACGTCCATTGCGACGTAGCGCCTTTGGAAGTAAATGTTCCGCTCTGGTCTACCAGGCTGTTCGCATCCAGCGCCCTGTAAGGCGGCCCGGCTGCGGTTGTAGGGTTAATCAGATACATTTGATAATAGGCGGCAGGGATGCTGTACGCTACCGGTCCCCCGGCTGCACCGCTGTCGAAATCCCGTTCGAGATCGTTTATCGATGTTTTGGCGTTGTTCACGCCCTCGATCACATTGTCGATATAGGCGCTGTTGTTATTTCGGCCTCCGTAGGCGTAACCATTCTGGAACGACTGCTGGCGGGAAAACGAAACGCCGAATGCCGAGCGCTTCCATTTCCGTTGAAATCCCGGCTGGCTGGTAAAAACCAACGACGCCTGCGGAATATTAAACAGACCGTTGCTCTCCTTGGTGTCATTCCCAAGATAATTCGCTTTCGTGCCGGCGATCGTTACCGCCGGGCTGAACGTAAATTCGGAGCGGTTATAAAAACCAAGGCCCGCCGGATTGCCATGAATAGAACTGGGGTCCCCTCCGATGGCTGCATGGTTGCCGCCCAGAGACTGAAATCGGGCTGAGCCGGTTTGGTTGATTTCCGAGTACCGGAGTGCATCGGTAGCATATTGTGCAAATGCTGCGGACGAAGCAAGCAGCGAAAAGATGAGTGCGATTCCTGAGTATGTTTTCGACATGGCAGTTGATACTTAATTCAATACAATTTAAACGAAAACCCTGCAAAATTATGACATCTTGCAGGGTTCGACGTGACTATCTGTGTTTCAGGACAGTCGCAGATTATCTTGGGCCTCTTGAAGAGCGGCTCGTGCTGCCGCCTCCGCCACCCGACGGTGCGCTATAACTTCTCGAAGGAGCGCTGTACGACGGAGCACTGTAGGTGCGGCTCGGTGCGCTGTAAGATTCGCTTCTTGGGCTGGAATAGCTTCTTGAAGGCGCGCTGTAATCTGACTGGCTTCTCGACGGTGCACTGTAAGATGGCGAACTGTAAGAAGAAGCGCCTCTCGACGAGCGCGGTGTCGAATAGTAGCTCGCTCCATTTGAGTTGCCGCTTTCAGATGAGTAGTTGCTCGAATTGGTCGAACGCGGACGCGAATAGTAAGTATTGCCCGCGTCGATCACGCCGCGTGAGCTGTAAGAATCGCCGTTGGTCCGTCCACCGGCAGATGCCGCATCGCCACGGTACGAGCCTCTCGATGTTCTGGGCGAAGCATAAGTATCTCCTGAAACAACACGGTTGCCGTCGCGGCTTCCTCTTGTTGTGCCCGTTGCAGTCCGATTTCGCGACGAGTTTACAAAATTGGAATTGTAACGCTCGTTGCTGCGGCTTCTGCTCGCATCCACCACCCGGGGGCCGTAGGTTCTGGCAATACCTCTTTCAGGGTTGTTGATCACGATCACCGGGCGGCTGTATGCCCATGGCGAATAGCCGTAGCCGTAGAAACCGTCGTAATAACCGCCCCATCCGTACAGGCTGTTGTAGCCCCATGGCGAATATCCCCACGGGTTATAATAGCCAAATGGATCATACCCCCAGCTCAGCATACTGCCGTAGCTCCATGGCGAATATCCGAACATCGACCCGAAACCGAACCCGACGTAGGGACGCATCCTGAAACCACCGTATCCGAAGTTCAGCGACAGACCTGCGTAGCTTCCGGGCCAGTAAGAGCCCAGGCCCCCGTAATACATGTTGTTCATGCTTGCGGAATTATAGCCGTCGACAAAACCGGCATTGTAGCCTACGTCTGTCGAGACCTGACGCCTTACGCTTCTGGAAGAAAGGTAATTTTCATCGTAATAGTCCGCCGTGCCGTTTTCGGAATAATTACCGGTGTAAGCATAATCCGGGTTATCCGAACGGGAGACTTCCTGGTCGCCGCCCCGGTCTGTCAGTACGAGGCCTCCGCCTGAGCTTCCTCCGTAGAGATCATCGCCACCCGAGCGCGACGCATACTGGTTCGAAGTACATCCCCAAGCTCCCAACAGCACCAGCAAAGACAAATATTTTGCTTTATTGAACATACTCATGGCTTCTAAGGATTTAAAAGTTTGTTGCTAATATAGGTAAAAAATGCATTCCCGCTATGAAGTAAACGACCGTAGCCATACATTAATTCCAAAGTTAACATAAAAAACTATCTTTGCAACTCCCTTGAAAAACAGGCTCCGGTTAATGTAAAACTCCATTTCAATTCCAAAATAATACAAAGTAATGAGTAAAGCCTTGCCAACACGAAGTGAAAACTACTCCGAATGGTACAATGAATTAGTGAAACGCGCCGACCTGGCCGAAAACTCGCCGGTGCGAGGCTGTATGGTGATCAAGCCGTACGGTTACTCCATTTGGGAAAAAATGCAGCGTGCGCTGGATGACATGTTCAAGGAAACCGGCCATACCAACGCCTATTTCCCGCTTTTCATCCCCAAATCGTACCTGAGCAAGGAGGCTTCACACGTGGAGGGATTCGCTAAGGAATGTGCGGTGGTGACGCATTACCGCCTTAAAAACGACCCGAACGGCAAAGGCGTGGTGGTGGACCCGGAAGCGAAACTGGAAGAAGAACTGATCGTACGGCCTACTTCCGAAACGGTGATATGGAGCACGTATAAAAACTGGATCCAGTCGTACCGCGACCTGCCGTTGCTGATTAACCAGTGGGCAAACGTGGTGCGTTGGGAAATGCGCACACGCCTGTTCCTCCGTACGGCCGAGTTTTTGTGGCAGGAAGGCCACACCGCACACGCCACCGCACAAGAGGCGATTGCCGAAACGAAGCAAATGCTGGAAGTTTACGCACAATTTGCCGAAGAATGGATGGCCGTGCCGGTTATCAAAGGGGTAAAAACAGCTAACGAGCGTTTCGCCGGTGCAGAAGACACTTATTGTATCGAAGCGATGATGCAGGACGGAAAGGCATTGCAGGCCGGAACTTCCCACTTCCTGGGCCAGAACTTCGCGAATGCATTCGACGTGAAGTTTCAGGACAAGGAAGGCAAGCTGGATTATGTATGGGGAACTTCATGGGGCGTGAGCACGCGCCTGATGGGTGCACTCATTATGGCACATTCCGACGACAGCGGCCTCGTCCTGCCCCCGAAACTGGCGCCTATCCAGGTGGTAATCGTTCCGATTTACCGAAACGACGAACAGCTTGCCCAGATTTCCGAAAAAGTAGCCGAAATCACAAAAGACCTGAAAAAACTGGGTATCAGCGTAAAATACGACAGTAGTGACAATGCGAAGCCAGGCTTCAAATTTGCTGAATACGAACTGAAAGGCGTGCCGGTAAGGCTTGCCATGGGCGGCCGCGACCTCGAAAACGGTACAGTGGAAGTAGCCCGCCGCGATACCAAGACGAAGGAGACGGTTTCCGTAGAGGGGATCGCAGCTTATGTTCAGAATCTGCTTGAAAACATTCAGCAGTCGATTTACAACAAGGCGTTGCGATTCCGCGAGGAAAACACGCATAAAGTGGATTCATTCGAAGAATTCAACCATATACTCGATACCAAAGGCGGATTTATTCTGGCGCACTGGGACGGTACTTCCGAGACCGAAGAGAAGATCAAGGAAGAGACGAAGGCGACGATCCGCTGCATTCCTTTGAACCAGGAGGCCGAGGAGGGCGTTTGTATTTACTCGGGCAGGCCGTCGAAAGGACGTGTAGTATTTGCCCGGGCATACTGATTTTTCATTTTTCATGCATTCGCGGAGGTTCCCTGCGGAAAACGCTTCCCGAAAACATTTCGCGAGTGCTTTTTCCAACCATCTAAATACAAAACTATGAGTCAAGCAAAGGCTGGTGACAAAGTGCAGGTACATTATAAAGGTACCTTGCCGGACGGACAACTTTTTGATTCCTCCGAGGGACGTGAGCCTTTGAGCTTCACTCTGGGCAGCGGACAGGTAATCAAAGGATTTGATGATGGCGTGACCGGTATGGCGATCGGCGACAAGAAAACCATCCATATTCCTAACGAAGAGGCTTACGGCCCGGTGAATGAGGATATGGTTGTTCGTTTCGACCGCGCGCAAATCCCTGCCGATATTCCTCTGGAAGTGGGCGTCACTTTGAATATGCATCAGGATGGCGGCCAGGTTATCCCGGTGGTCGTGAAAGAGGTAACCGACACCTATGTGGTACTGGACGCTAACCACCCGCTGGCAGGGCAGGACCTTGTTTTTGAACTGGAACTAATGGGTATCAACTAATTACCCGTTGAAGCGCGAATGCGGCTGATGACCGGCACAACCGGATGTCAGCCGCATTTTCTATTCCGTCCATTTCAGACTGAAACTCTCCGGTTTGCCCTTCGATAATTTAAGCAAAATCTGCCGCGCGGCCAGATCTTGCAACATTCGTTCGGCTCTTTTTTCCGAGATATTGATGATTCGGGAAAAGACTTTCGCGGTAACGGAATCTGTTTCTTTCAGATAGGTGATCAATGTCCTGACATGGCGTGTGGCCAGTAATTTCTCCGTTTCGGCATCGGTACCGTTGTACAACAGAAGCCGTGGAATGGGCATACTTTTGTCTTTCACCCTGATGTAGATGATCCGCTCGCCCTTTTCGTTCAATGCACGATGCGGTTTCGCCTCGCTTTCGTTAACCGCAACCCAAAGCACTTTCCGGCCATCCAGGTTCTCTGTCTTGATCTGCACGGTCAGTTCCGGCTCGATCAGTTTAACCAACGCTTTTTCGAGCCTCTGCAACTCCCGCAGCTCAGATTGTATCCCCGGCACGGCCCCGTCGTCGGCGACGCCGATCAGCAGGTCCCCTCCCGACGTATTGGCGAAGGACACAATCGTTTTGGCAATTTTAAAAGGACTGTCCACCGTCCTTTTAAACTCGGTCGTCAGCCCCTCTCCTTCTTTAATTAGTTGAATGATACTCTTATTCATGCATTTAAATCAACCCATATTTCTTGCCGGGCATCGATCGCACCATACCCTGAAATTCCAGGTTCAGCAGCAAGGTAGCCAGCCGGTTCAGGTGAATGCCCGATTGCCAGGCAAGTTCGTCGATCTGTATTGCTCCCCACTGTTTCAGCAATGCCAATACCTGCCCCTCGTCCTGTGTGAAGCCTTCGAATGACATCGGTTCGATAGCCACCACGGGAGCGGCTTCCGGCACACCCGCTATCCAGCCAAGCGCGTCGGCCATATCCGGCACCGACGTAAAAATCGCCGCCTTGTTGTCACGGATCAGAAAGTTACACCCTTCAGATTGCGCCTCGCCGATCATTCCCGGCACCGCGAAAACCTCCCTGTGATAGTTCTGCGCAAATTCAACGGTGATCAGACTTCCGCCGGTCCGGCCCGACTCCACCACTATCGTAACATCACTAAGGCCCGCAATAATTCGGTTACGCGCGGGAAATCTCATAAAATCGGGCTTGGTCCCCAATGCATTTTCCGTTACTATCCCGCCATTGTCCTGCATCTCCAAAGCCGTGCGCTGGTGTACGGCCGGATATATCACATCGACGCCGCTCGCCATGACGCCCAGTGTGGCCACGTTGTTGCGGATGCAATGCCTGTGTGCAGTGATATCCACACCATATGCAAGCCCGCTCACCACAAGCGGCTGGTAAGGCACGAGCTCGCGGACGATCTGCTCTGTCACCGCCTTTCCGTATTCACTGATTTTTCGGGTACCGACTATCCCTACCGTACGCGGCCAGTTGAAGTCGGTATTCCCTTTGGCATATAAGGCGATAGGGGCATCGTAAAGTGGCCTGAGGCGCGCCGGATAGCTGGGATCGGTGAAGAAAAGGAGCTGCGTGCCGGTCTTCCTGCATTGCAAAAGCTCCCTTTCGGCAAGTTCCATCGTGTTTTTACCAAGAACCGCTTTCACAACTTTGTCCCCTATTCCGGGGATTTTAATAAGCCTTTTATAGTCGGCCTGAAAAACATTCTCGGCACCGCCGCAATAGCTGATCAGCTGCCTGATAGTCACGGCGCCGATCCCGGGGGTGTGCATAAGCGCGAGAATGCAGACTTTTTCCGCGTCGGAAAGTGTTTCCATGGTATAGTGTGTTGGTTGAGATTTTTTTGCCGTACGCTGGCATGCATTTTGCGCATATACGTCAGCAGTCATTTCAAAAATAAACAATAATCTGAAAACCAAATATGGAAAACGTCGAAACGGAGGTTGCTGAAACGGGACAGCACTATGAAGGCATGGGTGCCACTTGCCATCCGGAAGGAGTTTATTACCGCGTCTGGGCGCCACATGCGGAAAGTGTTTCGGTCATAGGAAGTTTCAACAACTGGGATGCCGGCGCCAATCCGTTACAAGCGGAAGAGAACGGCATGTGGGGCGCATTGGTCGAAAATTCGAAAGAAGGGGACGAGTACAAATTCCTGCTCAAAACACCCGCAGGCGAATTGCACCGCAACGACCCTTATGCTCTGAAAATGACCAATTCGGCAGGTAATTGCATTGTTTATAACCACGAGTCGTTCGACTGGCAGAATGTTACGTTCCAAATGCCGGGCTGGCACGAGCTGGTGATTTACGAGATGCATGTGGGGACATTCAATGTCGTGGAAGCAGGGAAGGTCGGGACGTTCTACACAGCCATCGAGCGTATTCCCTATTTAAAGGACATGGGTTTCAACGCGGTGGAAGTAATGCCTTGCTCTGAATTTCCCGGTTCCCGCTCATGGGGATACAACCCCGCTAACCCGTTTGCTATCGAATCGGATTACGGCGGGCCCGACGGCTTGAAAGCGTTTGTCAAAGCGGCGCATGAAGCAGGCATCGCCGTGATCCTCGATGTGGTTTACAATCACTTCGGCCCGTCGGACCTGGATTTATGGCAATTCGACGGCTGGCAGGAAAACAATGGCGGAGGCATTTACTTTTACAACGACTGGCGGTCGGAAACGCCCTGGGGCAATACCCGCCCCGATTACGGTCGAGGCGAAGTGCGGCAATATATCCACGACAATGCATTGATGTGGATCCGCGACTACCGCGTCGACGGTTTGCGGATGGATATGGTGCCTTATATCCGCAATGTGAAGGCCAACGGTAATCCTGGTGACGACATCGTGGAAGGCATGACGCTCATTCAATGGATCAATAAAGATATCCGTGACAGCTGCCATAACTGCATTACCATCGCCGAGGACATGCATTCGCTGGACTTCATTACGAATTCGGTCGAAAATGGCGGCCTGGGCTACGGCTCTCAGTGGGACGCCGAATTTGTTCATTCCGTTCGCGACGCGATTATTACCGCAAACGACCAGGACCGCGACATGAACAAAGTAGTGGCCGCCATCACCAACCGGTACAACAACGACTCGTTCCAGCGCATTATCTACACCGAATCGCACGATGAAGTAGCCAACGGCAAAGCGCGTGTGGCGGAGGAAATAGCCGAAGGCGATGTCAATAACTGGTATTCCAAAAAGCGGGCCGCCCTTGGGGTAGCACTGGTTTTGACTTCCCCCGGCATTCCGATGATCTTTCAGGGACAACCGCTGCTTGAAGACAAATGGTTTTCCGACAGCGATCCGATCGACTGGTCACGGCTCGAGAAGTTCAGCGGCTTTGCAACCCTGCACCGCGATATGATCCATATCCGCCGGAACTGGTTCGGTGTAACGAAAGGGCTTCAGGGCCAGAATGTAGCAATTATCCGGCAGGACAATGAGAAGAAAGTGATCGTAATGCATCGCTGGGCGGAAGGCGGGCCCAAAGATAGCGTCGTGATTGTACTGAACTTCTCGACCGAAACCTTCTCCGACTACAAGGTCGGGTTCCCACGGCCGGGCAAATGGCATTTGCGCTTCAATAGCGACAACGAAAATTACGACCCGGATTTCTCCCACCTGGGTGTTTTCGACATCGAAACGATGCAAGGCGACATGGACAATTGCGGACAATTCGGTGCATTGCAGATACCTCCCTATTCGGCATTGATCTTCTCGCAGGAAGAGTAACAACGGAGGAAGGACGAATGGAATAATAATGCGAAAGAGGCCTTCGCGCCTCTTTTTTGCATTATCGAACGGTTCTGAAAATACGGTCCCAGCGGATTTTTTTGAGAAAATTGACCGGATTCGGATCGATCGACATCCATACGAAAACGGCTTTTCCTACAATGTGGTCTTTGGGTACGAAACCCCAGTACCGCGAATCGGCAGAATCGTGGCGGTTGTCGCCCATCATGAAATAGTAATCCTGCTTGAACGTGTAGCTGGTAACGACTTTTCCATCGATCCAGACCTTGTCGTTTTCTATCGAAACGTGCCCATTGCCGTCATAATTTTGGATAACATCCCGATACAAAGCGATATTCAGGGTAGTCAGCGGTACTGTCATCCCTTTTTTCGGCACAACTATCGGCCCGTAATTGTCCTTATTCCAGTCGACAGCGTCGCTGGCCGGAAACAGGAAAGGCTCTTTCAGACCTTTCTCCATAAACACCGGCACTACGCGCCTGACGAAATCATAGGCTTTCAGTTTCCCGGCGAGTGCGGCGGTCGTTTTTACAATGTACCCAAACTCGTCATTCGTGGCAATGCTGTCGCTAAAGGTCTCGGTAAACCGTGAATAATCGACGATGCCATTCTTGTGAAAAACGTTTTCTTCGTTCACCGCCGTTTTCACGGACACAAAGTACTCGTTTTGCATCCGTGGGGGCAATGCCTGCGCAAGGCCGTTCACATACACCTCCCCGCGACGGATTTCAAGCCTGTCGCCCGGAATCCCGACACACCTTTTAATATAATTCGAACGCAGGTCGGTCGGGTGCGGATGCAGGTCGGGCAGCACATTCCCGAACTTCCGGTATGCGTCGGGGTGTTCCACGGGCAGGTAAAACACGACTACGTCGCCATTCTTCACGTCCGTAAATCCCGGCAGCCGGTATTGCGGAAGCCGGATCCAGTCGAGATACGATGGGATATCGGTACCCCAGATCGTCTGATGCGTCAACGGCACCTGCAAAGGCGTGATTGGTGTGGTAGTGCCATAATGCAACCGGCTCACAAAAAGATAGTCGCCTACCAGCAAACTGTTCTCCATGGAAGGCGTGGGGATAACGAATGCGCTGAAAAACAACCAGCGGATCAAAGTGGCGGCGATTACCGCGAAAAGTACCGAGTCGAGCCATTCCCGGAACGCGGTTTTCTTTTTCGGAACGGATACAGGTTTATCAACAGGCGGCGCCAGCATGGGATAGTGATTAAACGTTTCGATAGCCGCCCTCCTCAAATAGAAATGTGGTTACGGACTTTCTTGCCCCAATATACTATCAATTATTATAATATAAAAACAATCATATAATGATAATTTATATATAATAAAAGAAAGGGAAAGAATCGCCTGATTCCTTCCCTTTCTTTATGTTCGGGTTCGAAACTAGTTGATTGTGCGGAAAATGCGGCTCCAACGGATTTTGTTAAAGAAACTCGTCGGATTCGGATCGATTGACATCCACACGAAAACTGCTTTGCCTACGATATGGCCCATCGGCACAAAGCCCCAATAACGCGAGTCGGCCGAATTGTGGCGGTTATCGCCCATCATAAAATAGTAATCCTGCTTGAAGGTATAGCTGGTAATGGGCTTGCCCCCTACTTTCACCGATTTCTCATCAATCACGACGTCATCGTTATCTTCATAATTTTTGATAACCGGACCGTAAGTCGCAATATTTTCCGGGGTAAGCTGTACGGTCATACCTTTTTTGGGAACGGTAATCGGCCCGTAATTATCGCGGTTCCATTTGAAAAGGGATGAATTCGGGTAGAGCATCGGCTCGGTAATGCCGTTATCCGTTTTCACGAGCGTAATGCTTTTTACAAAATCGTAGGTCTTGAGCTTTGCGGCGATTTCCGTGGTTGTGAAAACCAGGTAACCCATTTGCTCGTTGCCTTTGATCGTATCGTTGTCGCCCTCTGTGTAGGAGTTGAATTCCGAAATACCGTTTTCACGGAACACTTTTTCTTCGTTCACCGCTGTCGTTGTCGCCACAAAATATTCGTTTTCCATGCGCGGCGGGTTTTCCATAGCCTTACCGTTGGCATAAACCTGCAAATCACGCACTTCCACCTTATCGCCCGGAATACCCACACAGCGTTTGATATAATTGGTCTTCAGATCGACCGGATGTTGCATTTCAGGAGGATAGTTGAACACCACCACGTCGCCCCTCTTCACCTCGCTGAAACCCGGCAGGCGGTATTGCGGCAGCTGGATGAGACTGGTGTAGGAAGGGATGTTCGTTCCCCAGATCGTCTGGTGCGTCAGCGGCACCTGTAAAGGGGTTTTCGGGGTGCGGGTGCCATAATGCAGTTTACTCACGAAAAGGAAATCGCCCACAAGCAGGCTGTTCTCCATGGAAGGCGTCGGAATGGTAAATGCTTCAAAAAACAGCCAACGGATCAGCGTAGCGGCTACTACCGCGAACAAAATGGAATCGAACCACTCCCGTGCCGGTGATTTCTTCTTTTTGGATTCAACTGAACTGGAAGTCAACTCTTTATTAACAGCCATGCGATGATTGATAGTTAGAATACTTTAAATTTTGAGGAGGTCGTTCATCCCGAACACCCCGAATTTGCCCGGAAGCCATTCGGCGGCCACCACCGCGCCCAATGCAAAGCCCTGGCGGTTGTGGGCCGTGTGGGATATTTCGATGGTATCCACTTCCGATTCGTACCGGACGATGTGGGTACCGGGCACTTCTCCCCGGCGCTCGGCCAGGATTTGCAGGTAACCTTCCTCATTTTCGGGAGCCAGCTTCCAGCCTTCGATGTTTTCCGTTTCCTCGATAATGCCCTCAGCGAGCGTAATGGCGGTACCGCTCGGCGCATCGAGTTTGTGGATATGGTGCACCTCCGTCATCGAGCTCTGGTAGCCGCGCCCATTCATCAGGCGGGCCAGATGCCGGTTCAGCCGGAAAAACAGGTTTACGCCGATACTGTAATTCGATGCATAAAAGAATGAGCCGGACTGTGCCTTGCAAAGCTCCTCCACTTCGGCACGGCGGTCGAGCCAGCCTGTGGTACCGCATACGATCGGCCAGCCTTTTTTAAGGCAGTAAGTGATATTTTCAAATGCGGATTCCGGCGAACTGAACTCGATTGCGACATCCACATCGCCAGCGCCTAGCACATCCATTTCCGCGCGGTTTTGCACATCAATTTTCCCGACGACCGAATGTCCCCGGTCAAGGGCAATCTGCTCGATTGTTTTACCCATCTTGCCGTAGCCCAGTAATAGTATTCTCATTAATCAAGTATTTGAAATTCAATATATTATTTCATATTAAAAACCAGTCGCACACCCGGCGTCGGAGTTGTCATCGAGGGCTGGTTCAGCTTCGGGCTCACATTCAGGGTAAGGTCGTCCGAAAGGTCAAATGTCTTTAAATGCGCCGCTACATTGGCTTCTATTATTGACAGCGTGTAAATCAGCCCGGTTACGATGAGGGCGAAACCCCTATTCCTGCGCCAGTAGTTTTTTTGCCGGATAATCTGATCTTCGGTCGCATTGACATACTCGCTACTGGTATTCAGAAGATTACGAACCCTCACCGGCACCTTGGCATCGGCATTTTGCAGCTCTTTCTTCTTGGTACCATAATCGGGACTGCTTTTGTCCCAGATATAAAACGACTTATACGCGTCCAGGAAATCGTGGTATTTTATCGTATTCAGATAATAAGTGTAAAGCCCTCCCCCGAATGCAATGTACACGATTGGCGCCTTCCAGTAATCGCGGTTGTAAATCTGTCCCGCTCCCGGTATGAACGCCAGTCGTGTGGCCGTTTTCGGCACCGGCATCCATTTCTTTTTAACTTTTTTTAACGAATCGGCCTGGGCCAGCGTGATGCTGTCCATTGCGACAGCCGGTAATTTCTCGGTTTTCAGACTGTCTTTTTTATCTTCCGTCTGTGCTGCGATCCGACCCGATACCAGCAAAATCAGCCCTAACAAAACCCAGTTTTTCAACGTTTATTTAAATTTCAGTGTTTCTAAAATCCTTTTCAGTTCGTCCTGAGAGCCAAAAGGGATCTTGATTTCTCCCTTATGTTGCTCGTTGGCCTTCACGGACACCTTCGCCCCGAAAAAGGACGAAAGCTGGAACTGTAACGACTTTATTTCCTGATTAATTGTCGGCTGCTTTTTAGCCTCGATAGGGATATTGCTCACCATTCCGAGCTTCCGTACCTCATCTTCGACCTTCCGCACCGACCATCCTTCCTCGATGATCTGGTTAAAAATTTTCAGTTGTGCCTGGTCGCTGTTGATCGTGATCAGCGCCCGGGCATGGCCCATACTGATCTTGTCGTCACGCAACGCTGCCTGGATAACCGGGGGCAGTTTGAGGAGGCGGATATAGTTATTGACGGTCGTCCGGTTCTTGCCCACGCGTGCGCCCAGTTCTTCCTGTTTCAGGCTGCATTCCAGGATCAGCCGTTGATAGCTCAATGCAATCTCGATCGCATTCAGGTTTTCGCGTTGGATGTTTTCGATCAGCGCCATTTCCAGCATCTGCTGGTCGTTGGCCGTCCGGATATACGCCGGAATGGTAGTAAGGCCCAGTTGCCGGGAAGCCTGCAGACGGCGCTCGCCCGAAATCAGCTGGTACGAATCCTCGGAGAGCTGGCGCACCGTAATGGGCTGGATAATCCCCTGTACGCGGATCGAATCGGCCAGTTCTTCGAGCGACTCCTGGTCAAACTTCGTCCGCGGCTGATACGGGTTGGCCTCGATCTGGCTCACGTCGATCTCGTTCATCGAACCGATGACCTCGGTTGGCGAAATGCGCGTGCTGGTTCGGGGCGCGTTGATTTTCTCGGAGTCCTGCAGAAGAGCGCCCAATCCCCTTCCCAGTCCGGTCATTTTTTTCGTCTTGCTGCTGTTCTCCATTGCCTGTTCGTAGTATCGTTGATCAGTTTACCCTGTCGGATGAGAGCAAACCGTTTTTACTAAGAATCTCTCTTGCAAGGTTCAGATAGCTGACGGCCCCCTTGCTGTCCGAATCCTGCGCCATGACAGGGATCCCGAAGCTCGGTGCCTCGCTGATACGTACGTTACGAGGTATGATGGTATTGAAAACAAGAGATTCGAAGTGGTTGGTAACCTCGGTCACCACCTGGTTGGACAGACGCAGGCGGAGATCGTACATCGTGAGCAGGATGCCCTCGATGATCAGGCTGGTATTCAGTCGCGATTGGATGATCGTAATGGTATTCAACAGTTTACCCAAACCTTCCAGTGCAAAATATTCGCATTGCACGGGGATAATCACCGAATCGGCGGCGGTAAGGCTGTTGATCGTGATAAGGCCGAGCGAAGGCGAGCAGTCGATGATAATAAAGTCGTATTCATCGCGCACTTCGGCGATGGCGTCCTTCATCCGGTGCTCCCGGTTTTTGAGGTTGATCATTTCGATCTCCGCGCCCACCAGGTCGATATGCGACGGCAGCAGGTTCAGGTTAGGAAAATCGGTTTGCAGGATGATTTCCGAAGTCTTCGCCTGCTCCACCATGCATTCGTAAATGCTGTTTTCCATCTCCTGCGGGTTGAAACCAAGCCCCGACGTCGAATTGGCCTGAGGGTCGGCATCGATGATGAGTGTGCGGAATTCTAGCGCGGCCAGACTCGCCGCAAGATTAATAGCAGTGGTGGTCTTCCCTACTCCTCCTTTTTGGTTTGCAATTGCAATTACTTTGCCCATGTATTCATTTGAGTTACCAATGTCAAATTTCCATTATTCGGGGCAATTCACCAAAAAATGTTCCACGGAGTTTTCAAGAAAACATCAAACTATCTGACAATGAGATACTTCAATGATATTATTATTTAATTAAAAATAAATTGGGAGAAAAATCGGCAAAGTGTTTCACGCCCACACCTGCGTACCTTCCGTACAGTTCTTGCACATCTCTATCTCTGAACGGGATCTGATCAACGAAGCGCGGAAATCGCGGTACTTTTTCCCTTTCCAGAGCTGACGGAATGTCGAAGTTTTCATATCGCCCAGCTTGTATTCGGCATCCTTGTCGAAGCAGCAGGGCACCACCGCACCGTCCCAGGTGATCACGCACGAGTGCCACATTTTCCAGCAGTGGTCTACGAATTTGTTTTTGATCGAATAGGTACCGTTTTCCTGCCGCTGGTAGCGCGAGTACTTTTCGATGGTCGGAATGAGGTCGGAACCTTCCTCGTAACCGTAGATCTGCGCCGTTTTCAGCCCCACTTCATCCACCCCCATTTCCTCGGCCAGCTTTTTAACGTCCTCTATCTGGTGTTCGTTGGGTTTCACGACCAGAAACTGAAATATCACATGCGGCGTCGCCGATTTCAGCTCGCGCTTCCATTTGATAATGTTGCGCGTCCCTTCGAGCACTTTTTCGAGATTTCCGCCGACGCGGTATTGCTGATACACGTCCTGCGTGGTACCGTCGATAGAAATAATCAGCCGGTCCAGCCCCGATTCAACGGTTTTGCGTGCTTTCTCGTCAGTCAGGTAATGCGCATTGGTGGAAGTGGCGGTATAAATGCCCTTGTCGTGGGCGTATTTAACCAGTTCGAAGAATTTGGGATGCAGATAGGGCTCGCCCTGGAAGTAGAATATCAGGTACAGCAAGGTATCCGCGAGCTCGTCGATGGTCCTTTTGTACAACTTTTCTTCCATCATCCCCGTCGGCCGGGTGAACGAGCGCAGGCCACTGGGGCATTCGGGGCAGCGGAGGTTACAGGATGTGGTGGGTTCGAAAGAAATGGCTATCGGCATTCCCCAATGCACCGGGTTTCCGGTCATTTTGGAATAAAAATAGCTCCCCAATATCTGCATCGCATTCCAGGCGCGCTTCACGGTCACCTTCGACATCAGGTTCAGGCCATCCTTAAAATTCTTGTTCATATGCTGGGCATTCAACGATCAGCGCGTGCCTACGGGCCTGACGATCAGTTTAAATAGCGTTGGTAATTACAATACAGCGATTCCCGTCGTGTACTTGATCTCGGAAATTACGAAATAACTGCTGATGTGTAACACGCTCGACAGGGCAGAAAGTTTATGCTGGTAGAACTGATTGTAGGCCTCGCCGTCTTCCACAACCACTTTCAGCATATAATCGAAGTTCCCCGAAACGACCGAGCATTCGAGTACTTCGGGCATATGCACAATGGCCTGGTTAAAATCCTCGAAGCTTTCTTTCCGCTGTTTGTCCAGGGTCACATTGCAATAAACGACCAGGCTCTTCCCCAGCTTCCGCCGGTTGAGCAGGCACACATATTTATCGATAAACCCCTCTTTTTCAAGCTTTCGTATGCGCTCGTGTACGGGTGTGACCGACAAGTTGATCTTGCTGGCGATCTCCTTGATCGTCAGCTGGGAGTTATTTTGTAACAGGTCCAGGATTTTACGGTCGGTCTGGTCGGGCTGCATAAAGTATTTTTTATGGCTATGTATAGGGTGTTTACGTTCCCGGGAGATCTTTTTCTTACAGGCTGGATCAAAAATAGTTTTCTTTTCTCTCTTTTTACGCCGTTCTGGTATGTTTTTCTGCCGCAGTTTAATTTTGACCTCATTAATCTAAACTATAAACACTACACATACCGATGGTCATTGGTGTTCCGAAAGAAATCAAAAACAACGAGAACCGGGTAGCTTTAACGCCCGCAGGAGCCACAGAGCTGCGTAAGCACGGACACACGGTGTACGTGCAGACGGAAGCCGGAAAAGGCAGCGGTTTTACCGACGAACAATACACACACGCAGGAGCCGTCATTCTCCCCACGATCGAAGAAGTTTACAGGGTCGCCGAAATGATCATCAAGGTCAAAGAACCTATCGAAAGCGAATACCCGCTTATTAAGGAAGGTCAACTCCTCTTCACTTACTTCCACTTCGCTTCCTCCGAGCCCCTCACCCACGCCATGATTGCACGCAAGGCCGTTTGCCTCGCTTACGAAACCGTCGAGAAAACGGACCGGAGCCTTCCGTTGCTCGTTCCGATGAGCGAAGTGGCCGGGCGCATGGCGATCCAGGAGGGCGCCAAATACCTCGAAAAACCAATGGGTGGCTTCGGTATCCTGCTGGGCGGCGTGGCTGGCGTAAAACCGGCGAATGTGCTCGTGCTCGGAGGCGGAATCGTAGGAACGCAAGCCGCGAAAATGGCCGCGGGACTGGGCGCAAATGTGACGATCGTCGATATCAGCCTCGCACGGCTGCGTTACCTGGAAGACATTATGCCGGCGAATGTGGACACCGTCATGTCCAATGAATACAACATCCGCGAACTGATCCAGAGTGCCAACCTGATCATCGGCGGCGTGCTGATCCCCGGCGCCAAAGCGCCGTCTCTCATTACCCGCGATATGCTCAAACTGATGAAACCCGGTACCGTGATGGTGGATGTGGCGATCGACCAGGGCGGTTGCTTCGAAACGTCGAAACCGACCACGCACGAGAATCCTATCTATGAAGTCGACGGCGTAGTACATTACTGCGTCGCGAATATGCCGGGCGCGGTGCCTTACACTTCCACATTGGCACTTACCAATGCCACCCTTCCCTATGCGCTGCAACTGGCCAACCAGGGTTGGAAACAAGCGTGCTCAACCAATGAGGAACTGCGGAAAGGACTGAATGTTGTTCACGGAAAAGTAGTATTTAAAGGCGTCGCCGAGGCTTGGCATTTGCCTTACATGGACGTCAAAGAATTATTCTGAATCAGCAAACCTGACTAAACCAACCCGGCCATTTTGCATGTGCCGGGTTTTTGTCTTCTAAAAATATTACAATTACTTTCCTGAGTGCATTGCGATTGCGAAAAATTGTTCTTAATTTTGCATCAAATTTGAAGGAACATCCGTTCGCTTCTCTGCTTCATAAACGGTTTAGCACTTTTTCGATCACCTGCCAACCTTAGAAATTTGTCCCGGTTGGACCTACCGTTCACATGCAGAGCCCCACGGATGGTTTGTGGTGGGCTTTGCGCGATCCCTTTCAATTATTTACCGATTACACCCGGAATGCTGGTAATATGCTCCAACTGGATTGGAACCAATGCACGTGTTGGGCTTTATCCCGCAGGTCGTTGCGTTATACCGAACCGCTATCGCCCTCCATCCGGTTTATTCGTTCAAATCAAGAATTAATACTAAAAGCAATAGAATGACAACTGAAACTTTTCAAACTTTCGAAGAGCTCGGACTCAACGAAAACATCCTGAAAGCCTTGCAAGAAATGGGTTTTGAAAAACCCTCACCGATACAGGCACAGGGAATCCCGGCAGTTTTGGCTGGATCTGACGTGATTGGTCAGGCACAGACCGGTACCGGTAAAACTGCGGCATTCGGTATTCCCGTGCTGGAAAGAATAGATCCGTCTGTTAACGCAGTTCAGGCCCTGGTCCTCTGCCCTACCCGCGAACTGGCGGTGCAGGTGTCCGAAGAGTTGGGACGCCTGTCCAAGTTTATGCGTGGCGTGCGCATCGAAGCCATCTACGGCGGCGATTCGATCGACCGGCAGATCCGTTCCCTCAAAAAAGGGGTACATATAGTAGTAGGAACTCCGGGCCGTGTCATGGACCATATGGAGCGCCGCACCCTGAAATTCGACGAGGTACGCATGATGGTGCTCGATGAGGCCGACGAAATGCTCGATATGGGTTTCCGCGAGGATATCGAGAGCATTCTGGCCGATATGCCGGAGGACCGCCAGACGATCCTTTTCTCGGCAACGATGTCGAAGCCGATCATGTCCATCACCAAGCGCTTCCTGAACGACCCAACGTTAATAAAGGTAGTTCGCAACGAGCTGACCAACCAGAATATCGAGCAGGTTTATTTCGAAGTGAAACCACAGGCGAAAGTCGAGGTAATGACCCGTCTGATCGATATGTACCACATCAAATCCCTGCTGGTTTTCTGTAATACCAAACGCAAAGTGGACGAGATCGTGGAAGACCTGCAATTGCGCGGTTATGCCTCCGAGGGTATCCACGGCGATTTGCGCCAGCAGCAACGCAGCAATGTGATGAGCAAATTCAAGGCTGGCGTAACCACCATTCTGGTTGCAACCGACGTTGCCGCCCGAGGTATCGACGTCAGCGGCCTGGACGGAGTAATCAACTACGACATTCCGATGGACGAAGAATATTACGTACACCGGATCGGCCGTACAGGCCGTGCGGGGATGTCCGGAAAGGCATTCTCCCTAGTGGCACGCGACGAAAAATACCGTCTGAAATCCATCGAAAGCTATACCAAAGTAAAGATCGAGAAAGGCGTTATCCCTTCATTCGAAGACATCGTGGGCGTTCGTAAAGCACGTTTTGTAGAGAATATTTCGAACTCCATCAAAGACAGCGACGACCAGGATCTCTACAACGACGTACTCGAAATGCTGCACCACAGCGGCTTTACCACCGAGCAGATCGTGGGCGCAATGGCGAAACAGATCATGGGTGTTCAGAAAAACGAGTATTCCGACAGCAACCTCGCATGGGAAGAACGTCGCAGCGACCGTCGCGAAGGCGGTAACGACCGATTTGGACGCGGCGACCGTCGCGAAGGCGGCCGCTTTGGCGACCGTCGCGAAGGTAGCCGTTTCGGTGACGACCGCCGGGGAGATCGCGGAGGTGACCGTTTCGCCCGTGGCGAGCGCGGTGACCGTGGCGAACGCCGTCAATCCGCTCCCGAGCCGGGCATGACCCGCTTGTTCCTGAGCCTCGGCCGCAAGGACCACATTATGCCGAAGGACATTGTGGGGGCCATTGCCGGAGAAGCCAATATCCCGGGCAAAACCATCGGCGCCATCGATATTTATGACAAATTCACGTTCGTGGACGTACCTGAGCGCGACGCGCGCGCGGTACTGCGTGCGATGGACGGCAACACCATCAAGGGCAAGCCGGTGCAGATCGACATTGCAAAATAAATTCTGACAACAATTAATTAGTGCGAAAAGGGACTTGTAAAAGGGTCCCTTTTTCGTTTATTTTCAGCCATGCAAAACAACGATCAACTCGAAGTATGGCTCCGGGGACCACTTCCCGGCGTTCCCGATTTGCTCCAACCCGTCGCGCATGCATTGTTACAGGCGCGCGAGGAGCTGGGCATATTCACCAACACATTTCCTAACAAACTACTCTGGGAAAAACCGGCGGGCGTGGCCTCGGTAGGCTTCCATTTGCAGCACCTCGCAGGGGTACTTGACCGCCTGTTTACCTACGCACGCGGGGAATCGCTGAGCGAAAGTCAGATGGCCTACCTCAAAAGCGAGGGCAGAGAGCCCTATGAGGAATGCACGTACAGTCATCTTCTGGACCAGTTCGGTGCACAGCTCGACATTGCATTGAAACAACTTCGCGAAACCGATCCGGAGACATTAACCGAAATCCGCTACGTGGGACGGGCAATGGTGCCATCGACGCACCTGGGCCTGCTGTTTCATGCCGCCGAACACACGCAGCGGCATGTAGGGCAGCTGCTGGTTACGGCGAAAGTACTCATCGCCGATCATTGACGTAAGACCGGCCGCCCCTCAATTCCCGTCGTCGGGCTCGGGTCTGACATGCAGAAGCCGTTGCAACCAGCTTTGCCTTTCGGCGGTTTCTGTTTTTTCCTCCGTGCCTTCCGGCGCAGCTTTCATGACTTGTTCAAGATCCGGCTGCCCGGCATTCACCCAGCAGGTGTACCATGCATCCGCCACCATTCGCACCGAGGCTCGCATCCGCCGTTCGACCTGCCCGGCAAGCATCCGATGGTATTTTTCCGAAAACTCGCGCGAATGCATGCGGGTGAGAACATTGTTCCTGAGCTCGAAGCTATATTTTTTATCGGTTTTGAAATCTTCCGTAAGCTGTTTCTCAAAACGCAATACGGAATCCATTGCCCAATGTGAGTTTTTTATGGCCTGCCAGGTATCGCCGGCAAGGTCATTTCTGTACACGGCCGATCCGAGCCACATGTCGTATTGCTCCGCAAAAAGCTCCGGCAGCCGCGACTCCCAAAAACCATGGACACCATCCTGGCCGGTCAGCTGGCCGTTGTAGTTACGGGTGGTGTGCAAGGGCACGTGCGCGTCGGCGACATAATGCCCCAGATCGGCTGAAATCCGGAGAATACGGCTGGCGCTCTTCTCCCTGAATGCGTTCGTCAGCTGCGAAGCGGCGATTTGAATGTGCCACGGCACGATGCCATGCTTGCGCAGGCTGTCCTCCCCCATTTTCGCCACCGCGGCCTGCCAATACTTCGGAAGGGTCACTAGTGCACTATCGCCGTACACATCCAGATCGATAAAATGCCGCTCCGCTTCGCCCACCACAGCGTACCTTCGCTTATCGGGATTCACGGCGTTTTCAGAAAGATAGTCGATATGCTTCTTGTAGAAAACCTGCATTTCCGCGGGGAGCCGGAACACCGCCAGGCGGTTGATCCGCTTATGTGCCCAAAAGCCCCAATGGGTTTTTGCACCGCTTTGAAACATTAGGAATACAACAAGCAGGCTGAAATTCAGCACATTTTTGAAAAAACACCGGATTTTTCCGGATTTTTTTTCCTTTAACCGGATTGGTGACGCCATACAATATTCGGAAGGTGTTTGTTAACGTTTTTACACCTATTGAGACGTCATTTGCAAAAAAAGTAACGTAAATCCGATTTTTTGACACCAATTTTTTTCAAACGGTCGATTTTTAGCGCTATTGATCATCCCTGCTCGCTGATTAGACAGCACTTCTCGTAAATTTTACAAAAAAATATTCTCCAAATAATATTTCGGAAAGTAGATTTTCAAGGGTTGTTTCTTTTCTTAAATATTAAATTTTCAAAATTATTTATATTTATTATTCAAATAATGCAATTATGAGATAATGTTTTACATTTGTAGCAAGGAAATAAACAAGCGCATTTTATTGATTTGCTATAATGAGAACCGGAAATAAAACATTGGGCTATTTAGTCCCTATCTTCGCGCTCTGCGTGTTCATGCTGGTCATTTACGGAGCCTACGTACCACACAAGCCCGCCGAAATCCAGCGTGTGGTTTGTATCAAGTTTAAACCTGGTACTACCACGCAGGAAGTCGAAAAACACATGCGCGACTTTGCGACGATGAAAAAAGCGGTGAAGGATGTCGTAGCGTATTCAGCAGGGCACGTTCAGAAGTCGGATAACGGCAGCGGGGAATTTGACGTGATCCATTACCTCACTTTCCGCACGAACGAAGCCGCGCAGGAATACACTAAAAATGCCGACAGGCTGGCATTTGTGAAGGCGAACGAAGGTCAATGGGACAAAGTATTGGAGATGAATTCCAATATCGAAAAGTAATTAATAATAGTAATAGGAGTGAAAATCTTAAAGAGAGCCGGGCATCCCGGCTCTCTTTTTTTGACGTTCCTACCATTCGATCGGGTCGAGCCCCTTGCTGACCAGATAGGCGTTTGCCTTGCTGAAATGCCTCGTCCCGAACCAGCCGCCCCCGTTTGCCGACATCGGCGAGGGATGTTTCGCCTTCAATACATAATGCTTCGAAGCGTCGATCACCGCACCTTTTTCTTGCGCGTACCTGCCCCATAGCATGAAGACGACATTACTTTTCCCGTCAGAAACGCATTTAATGACGGCATCGGTAAACTGCTCCCAGCCGCGGCCCTGGTGAGAACCCGCCGCACCGCTTTGCACGGTCAAGGTCGCATTCAGAAGCAGCACTCCCTGTTTCGCCCAGCGTTCGAGATTGCCTGATTGTGGGAATGGTTTGCCCAGGTCCTCCTGGATTTCCTTGAAAATGTTGATCAGCGAAGGCGGCATACGGACGCCATCGTTTACCGAAAAGCACAAGCCGTGCGCCTGCCCGGGCCCGTGATAGGGATCCTGACCGAGAATCACCACTTTACAATCGTCGAAACTGCAATAATTGAATGCGTTGAATATCTGCCTGGCAGGCGGGAATATCTGTTTTGTCCGGTATTCTTCCCTTACAAAAGCCGTGAGCGAGGCGAAATAGGGCTTCTCAAACTCGGGAGCGAGCCGCTCTTTCCACGACTGCTCAATTTTTACATCCATGCTATCGATTTTGTTTTCGAAACCAAATTATGTGTTTTTTGATTTGGTTTTATCAGCAATTGATTACTATTTTCGTTAACAGTGAGGCGCAAACCGGTATATTTGCCGCTGCTCATATAGTCCCAGTCGTTTACAACACCCTCGACCCATATGGTTTCCAAAGTTACAGATGGTGTCAAAGTCACCGTTTTAACGGAATATCAGCCCGACTACTCCAATCCGGGTCAGGATCATTTTGTGTTTACCTACAAAATCCTGATCGAGAACCACAGCGAGCATACCGTGAAGCTTCTCAGAAGGCATTGGCTGATTTACGACGCCAACGGAACCGTGCGCGAGGTCGAGGGCGCGGGCATTGTGGGTCTCCAACCGGTGCTGGAACCCGGCGATGTGCACGATTACGTTTCGGGCTGCAACCTGCGGACAGACATGGGCAAGATGGCGGGGACTTACCTGATGGAGCGCGTGCTCGACGGCCGGCAGTTCCGCGTCGTCATTCCCGCATTCTCGCTCGTAGCGCCTTATCGCCTCAACTGAATCATCGGGGAATCCGATCCTAAATTTCCACTGCATTGATTGCTGCTTACATTAAGTACCTTTTGCGCTCGGGCAACGAGCATTCCATTCATTCTCCCTTCCTGTTTGAGCTTTACAACAATGTGATCGCCGTCCGCAGGGACACCAATCCGGCATATGAGGCGATCCGCTCGCTGCGCAGGGAGCTGCTGCGCTCCGGGGAGCAAATCGAAATCCTCGACCTCGGCGCAGGCTCGCGCATCAACAAATCGAACCTGCGGGAGATTAAAACGATCGCAAAAAACGCAGAAAAACCCGCAAAATTCGGCCGCCTTTTCTACCGGCTAATCCGGCGTTTTCAACCGGCGACGATCCTCGAACTCGGCACCTCCCTGGGGTTGACTACATTATATATGTCCAAAGCCGGGCCCGACGCGCAGCTGATCACCTTCGAGGGTTGCCCCCAAACCGCGCGCAAGGCGCAGGAGCATTTCAGGCGGCAGAATGCGACTAATATCGAAGTAGTGCTGGGCAATATCGACGAGACCTTGCCCGCGCGCCTCGCATCGCTCGACCGCCCCATCGACTTCGCGTATTTCGACGCCAACCACCGGTACGAACCGACCGTCCGCTACTTCGAGCAATGTCTTCCGCACATTCAGAACGGCTCGCTGTTCATTTTTGACGACATATATTGGTCCGCTGAGATGACACAGGCCTGGGAATATATCAAAGCACATCCCAAAGTAACTGTAACAGTCGACCTGTTCTGGATCGGACTGGTGTTCTTTCGGAGCGAGCAAGCGAAGGAGAACTTCACGCTCAGATTTTAATATTTTACCGTTAAATATTAAGACATTCCGTTGGATAATTACAGACGCTGAGCGAAGCCGGGTTCATGGCAAAGTTTGCTATTTTGCGCCTCTCGTCTCAACTTCCATGACTACAAAATCCATCCTTAACTCCCTCACCGGCAAGGGAATCATTTCCGCACAGCAGGCGGACAGCATTGCCTCGTTCGAAGGCGAAAAAGCTTTTTCCGTTCACGGCGAATTGCGCGCTATCCTGTATGTGGGGATTCTGCTTTTCAGTTCGGGCGCTGGCGTCCTGATCTATGAAAACATCGACACCATCGGGCATCAGGCCATTATCGCCGCGATCGCCCTCATTACGGCCGGCTGTTTTTATTACACCTACAAGCACAGCCAACCCTATACCCACGGGCAGGCCGACGACCCGAACAAGCTGGTCGGCTATGTGCTTTTGCTGGGCTGTTCGACGTTTTTGGGGCTGGAAGGTTATCTGCAATTCCAGTATAACCTTTTCGGAACGCGCTATGGCCTTGCGGCCATTATTCCCACGGCCCTTTTTTTCTTCTGTGCCTATCGTTTCGATCACCGCGGTGCATTGTCGATGGCGATTACCGGCCTCGCATCATGGCTTGGACTCACAATCGCGCCGCTTTCCGTGCTGTCGGCCAATGATTTTTCGGACGGCAAACTGATTATCCCGGCCATTGCACTGGGCTCCGTGCTGACGGCCGTGGGCTGGATTTCGGAGGAGCAAAACGTAAAAAAACACTTCGCGTTCACGTACATGCTCATGGGCGGCAATCTGGCGTGCATTGCCGCGCAGATCGAACTGTTCAACCATAGCGCGAAACTGTTATATTTTTTTATCGGCATAGCCCTATGCTGTTTCTTTGTGCTGCGAGCCCGTCGGGCCCAGTCGCTGCTGTTCCTGCTCATGGGCACTGTTTACGGTTATTGTATTGTCACATATGTCATCTTCACCAATCTCGGGGCGGATGCGGCGTTGGGTCTGGGGATTTTCTATTTCCTCTTTTCGAGTGTGGGCGTAATCTACTTTCTGTTGAACTTTAAAAAATTCCTGGGAATTAAAAAATGATAAAGGCATACAACCAAACCTGGGTTGAAAACCTGCACATTCAGCGCCGGGCCTCGGAATGGAAATCTAAAAATCTCCTTACCGCCGACCAGGAAGAGCAGGTAAAGGCGCTGCTACCCGAAAAGTTTTACCGCCCGGGCATTTTTGTGAAAATCGGCTTGTTTTTCTTCGCTGTTATCGCCTGCTCGTTTTTCGCCGGTTTGCTGTCTCTGTTCGTGGGTGACACGGGCTCCGATGTCAGTTTCTCCACCGCGAGCCTGATCTGCTGCGCCTGCTTCCTTTTCTATCTCGAATATCTGATTAGAACCAAAAATCTCTTTCATTCGGGCGTCGATAATGCATTGTTGTATGCCGCCGTCGTTGCCGCCATGGTGCCTGTTTTCCTGCTTTTTGAACATGCGCCGCTGTGGCTGTACTGCGTTATCGCGCTGGCTCTCGTCATCCCGGCCACATTACGCTACGCCGACCTTCTCGGCCCGATTGCCATTTTTGGCCTGGTATTCACGATCGTGGCCGAGCTGATGATGAAGTTTACGGCAGGCAAAGCCCTTTTGCCGTTTGCGGTAATGATTTTGTCGGGAAGCATTTATGTGCTGGCACGGCAAAGCAGGGATATTTATTATAAAGAATGTCGTCAGATTTTGGAAGTGCTGTCGCTCGCCACATTCTATCTCGGCGGCAACTATCTCGTGGTAAGGGAATTGAATGCGGTGATCAACGGCCTGAACTTATCCGTTGCACCGCAAATCGCCTTTGCCCCGTTGTTCTATTTCTTTACGTTCGTTATCCCGGTAGCGTACGTAATATTCGGATTAAAGAATGCCGACCGTATACTTTTGATCGTCGGGCTGGTCGCATTCGCCTTTTCCGCTTATACCTATCTTAACTATTTCAGCCCGCTCAGCGCCTCGCAGGAGCTTGTGCTCGCGGGAACACTCCTGATCTCCGCCGCAATAGCACTCATTAAATATTTGAAAACACCCAGAGGTGGAATTTCCGACGAGCAGGATCGCAGGAATAGCCTGGCAAATCTTCAGGCAATCATCGCGGCACAGCAACTCGGGGTCTCGCCCGGTGAACAGGGACTTGAATTCGGCGGGGGCAATTTCGGTGGCGGGGGTGCAGGTGAGGTTTATTAATTGGGTAAAAATTTGGAACTTGCGGCAGTTACATACCGAAACCTTATCATGAAAAAACTGTTTGCATTAACGCTTCTGAACCTGATTTGCTTCCAAACTTTCGCACAATCCAAAACATCGGGGAATCCCGTATTCCCCGGCTGGTACGCCGACCCGGAGGGAATCATTTTTAACAAAACATTCTGGATTTACCCTACTTATTCAGCACCTTACAACAAGCAGGTGCATATGGACGCATTCTCTTCGAAGGACCTCATCACCTGGACCAAACATTCCGGCATTATCGACACTTCGGCCATCAAATGGGCCAAAAGGGCTATGTGGGCCCCCTCAATCATAGAAAAAGACAAGAAATATTACCTGTTTTTCGGGGCCAACGACATCCAGAACGACAATGAAAAGGGCGGTATCGGCGTAGCGGTGGCCGACCGACCCGAGGGACCATTCAGGGATTACCTCGGTAAACCCCTGATCGACAAGTTCCATAACGGCGCGCAGCCTATCGATCAGTTTGTGTTTAAAGACAAGGACGGCCAGCATTACCTTTTCTATGGCGGCTGGCGGCATTGTAACGTAGCCCGGCTGAAAAGCGATTTTACCGGCTTTATTCCCTTCGAGGATGGTACCATATTCCGCGAAATCACCCCCAAAGGCTATGTGGAAGGCCCGTTCATGTTTATCCGTAACGGCAAATACTATTTCATGTGGTCGGAAGGCGGCTGGACCGGCCCCGATTACTCGGTGGCATACGCAGTGGCGGATTCGCCTTTCGGGCCGTTTGAGCGCGTGGGGAAAATCCTGCAACAGGACCCCAAAGTAGCAACCGGTGCCGGTCACCATTCCGTCATCCAGGTGCCGGGAAAAGATGAGTGGTATATCGTTTACCACCGCCGCCCGTTGACCGAGACGGACGGCAACCACCGTGAAACTTGTATCGATGTGATGACATTCGACGAAAAGGGCATGATCAACCCGGTGAAAATCACCAAAGAGGGCGTCAAAGCCGTTCGTTTAAACTGAACTAAACCCTGTGCTGAAAAATCTCTACCGAAGCGTGTCCCCGGCAAAGGGCCCCGCCGCCACCCTCCTGTTATCGGCCGTTTTAATGCTCCTTGCAGTTACTTATGGTGCGGGGCAGCGTTTCGATGCGGTGCTTTTCGGTAAACTGCCGCAAGACTACCAGCTTTATCCGCGCGACGGTAACAGCGAGGCAAAAGTGCCCATAGCGGGAGTGGTGGAAACTCCGGGCTGGAAGTATGTTTCGGTACAGGTATTCCGCAATAACCAACCCTTCCAATATTGCAAGGGAAATATTCAATACGGATCCGGCGAAAAAGGTGTTTTCGGCACGGAGGCGACCATCAGGGCCGAGCGGGCCAATTATGATTTCAAGGTATACCTCTGCAAAGACACCGACTCGACGCTGGTCGTCACACGTACCCGGGTGGTAAGCGGCGACGTGTATATTCTCTCGGGCCAGTCCAATGCCACCTGTTTTTTCGGTGAGCCGGATACCAGCATGTTTTGCAGGACTTTCGGAAAAATTACCGATATCCTCAATACCGCGACATACGACCCCGCCGACACGCTCTGGACGCTTTCGAATATGCATTCCTACAATAACGGCGTAGGAACAATGGGCTTTGAAATCCAGAAACAACTGATGGAGCATTCGGGAATACCCAATTGCCTCATCAACGCGGGCTACCACTGGTCATCGGCCTATTCCCATTCCCGCCGGACAGAAAACAACCCTACAGACCTCACGAACGGCTACGGCCGCATGCTCTACCGCGCCCGGAAAGCGGGCGTTGACCACGCGGTAAAAGCATATATTTTCAGACAGGGCGAAAGCGAAGCCTACAACGAGGGCGGCGATTGGGAAGGGAATTTCGATATTTTGTATAAACACCTCAAATCCGATTTTCCGGCATTGCAAAAGTTTTATGTCTTTCAAATCGATGTCATTTACTACCCGTCGTTTGCAGGAGCCATCCTGCGCGATTACCAGCGCCGGTTGCCTGATATTTATCCCGACATCGTCACGCTCGCCACGGTCGGCACCACCGGTTTCGACGGCCTGCATTATAACCGCGAAGGCAACAAACAAAGCGGAGTCGAGCTTTCGAGACTTATGCTTCGCGACTTTTACGCATCGGCCGACACGTTCAACATCACGTCGCCGAGCATTAAAAAAGTCTTTTATTCTTCACAAAAAAATAGGCTCACGCTCGTATTCGACGAAAGTCAGCAATTGAAATACCCGGAACCTTACAAGCACAAAGACGGCCCGTTACTGGACATGAAAGACTTCTTCTTCCTGAATGGCCAGGCGGGGGCTGTTACTGGCGGGCGGGCAGAGGGCAACCGGGTCACCCTCGACCTGAGCAGCCCGCAAAATGCCTCTACGCTCAACTACCTGCCGCTTTATGTCGAGCAGGGAGGGCCGTATTTCCCATTCCTGGGCCCGTGTATTACCAACGCAACGGGCATGCGCGCTTTCACGTTTTTCAACTTCCCCATCGCCAACGCGCTGGACGGGACCGTTCTGACCGCCCGGAGCGACAGCAGCGGGGGCGTTAAGCTTTCTTGGCATGCGGTGCCCGGCGCCACGGGATATATTCTGGAACGGAAATTTGGCGATGCGACCCATTTTTCAATGCTCGCCCGGGTGGCGGGTAATGTCGCCGAATGGACTGACACGCCGGGCGAAACGCATCTGACGATCACCTACCGCATTACTGCGGTGAGCGAGGTGTCGGAATCGGCCGGGCCGGCTTATGCCGAAGTAGCACCGACGCTGATTTTGGGAACGGAAGAAGATCCGGTGGCAAATTTTACAGTATTTCCGAATCCGGCGCAGCGCGGTGAAACTGTCACTATTAAATTTGCGACGCCGGCGACGGGCCTTATCGGCCTCTTCGACCTGCATGGCCGTTATTTATCGGGGCAAAAGGTTTCGGGCGGAGAAAGCAGGCTCACCGTCCCGCGGCATGTTACGGGAGTACACTTTATCCAGTTTGAAAAAGGGAACCGGGTTTTTGCTAAAAAACTATGGGTCAGGTAATTTAAACATATAACAATAAGCGTTGCCGCGGCGGAAACGGCCGAAAACCTGTAACGTGCAGCCTGTACCGGGAATTCTTATGGCTGTTTTTGACTTTATACGTTATTGGAATGATTTTTGCTGACAATGGCAAAACCACCGTTTCTCTACCCGTCCGACATTAGCCCTGAACGACATGCACATCAGCAGATATGAAGAACAGATTGAACCCGAGTTGACCAAATGGCAACTCAAAATGCAAAAGCGGCCTAATTTCATCGACAGGACCTCCAAGAAAGTTCAGGACAAAATCAACGACATCATTCCCGACAAGGTACATCAGGTAATCACAGGCACGATCAAACAGATGGTCCGCGGCGTGCTGACCGGCGCTGAGTACACTACCACACAAAGCACTCCCGGCGCTTCGCTCGAAGAGATCGAAACCGCTGTCCGCAGAAAAATCGATTTCTATAAAAAGGCGGGGGCGGCCGAAGGGGGTATTACCGGTGCGGGCGGATTCTGGCTGGCCCTGGCCGAGTTCCCGATCCTGATAGGCATCAAAATCAAGTTGCTTTTTGAAATAGCCGCGCTCTACGGCAGGCCAGTTAACGACTACCGGGAACGGCTTTTTATACTCCACATTTTCCAGCTGACTTTTTCGAGCCAGAAAGGAAGGCAACAGGTATTTTCGCAAATGATCCGGTGGGACGAGCGCAGCAGGGAGCTGCCCGACGACATTCACCAGTTTAACTGGAAGACATTCCAGCAGGAATACCGTGATTACATCGACCTCGCGAAAATGGCGCAGCTGATCCCGGGGATCGGCGCGGCCGTAGGCGTGATCGTGAATTACCGCCTCCTCGACCAGCTCGGGAAAAACGCTATGAATGCCTACCGGATGCGGTGGTTCGAAGAGCGGATGCCGGGAGGAGAAAGAACACTGCTTTCCCCGACAACCCGATAAACTAAGTTAAATGCAATTTGTAACCCATTGAATGAGCGCTAAGAAAAAGCAGTACATATACGGCAAAAGTCTGGATAACGGCCTTCTGGCAGTTTATAATGGATATATTTTCTTCATCCGCTTCTTTCGCGAGATCTTTCGCGGCAGAATGGAATTCCAGGAAATCGTCAGACAATGCTACGCCATCGGCAACCGGTCTCTGGTACTGATCAGCCTCACCGGCTTTATTACCGGGATGGTGTTTACCAAGCAATCCCGCCCTTCGCTATCCGAGTTCGGGGCGACTTCCTGGCTGCCTTCCCTTGTCGCCATCGCAATCGTACGGGCGCTCGCGCCGCTGGTGACGGCGCTCATCAGTGCCGGCAAGATCGGGTCGAGTATTGGTGCCGAGCTGGGTTCGATGCGGGTAACCGAGCAGATCGACGCGATGGAAGTGTCGGCTGTAAATCCGTTTAAATTCCTGGTTGTCACCCGGGTGATCGCATGTACGGTCGCTATTCCCGTGCTGATGTTCTATTGCGCGCTGGTGAGCCTGCTGGGTGCATTCCTGAACGTTACCCTGAACGAAGGCACGAGTTTCATAGCGTTTTTCCAGAATGCATTCGAACAAATCACCTTCCTGGACATCTGGACATCGGTTGCGAAAGCGATCGCCTACGGTTTTACGATCGGCATCGTGGGCAGCTACCAGGGATATAACGCGAACAAGGGCACGGAAGGCGTCGGTAAGGCGGCTAACTCGGCCGTGGTGATCTCGATGTTCCTCATTTTCATCGAGGAAGTGATCATCGTACAGGTATCCAATTATTTCAGAGTTTAAAATGGAAGAAGATTTCAAACCCGGCGAGCCGGTAATCGAGGTACGCGACCTGTATAAATCGTTTGGCGATCTGCATGTGCTGCAAGGCGTGGACCTGACCGTCAATAAAGGCGAAAATATGGTTGTACTGGGCCGGTCGGGCACGGGGAAATCGGTATTGATCAAAATAATGGTGGGGTTGCTCAAACAAGACCGGGGGCAATGTGTGGTACTGGGGAAAGAAGTCTCCAACCTGTCGGGCGGCGATTTGCGCGACCTGCGCCTGAAAATCGGGTTTTCTTTCCAGAACAGTGCTTTATACGACAGTATGACGGTACGCGAAAACCTCGAATTCCCGCTCGTCCGGAATATCCCGAACCTTAGCCGAGCGGAAATCGACGAGCAGGTGGAATATGTGCTCGACGCCGTAGGCTTGCTCCAGACGATCAACCAGGTCCCGGCCGAGCTTTCGGGCGGCCAGCGCAAACGGATAGGCATCGCACGGACGCTGATCCTGAAACCGGAGATTATTCTCTACGACGAACCGACGGCCGGACTCGACCCCATTACCTGCCTGGAAATCAACGAGCTGATCAACGAGGTAAAGGAGAAGTACCAGACCACCTCGATCATCATCACACACGATCTCACATGCGCGAGGGCGACGGGCGACCGCATTGCAATGCTCCTCGACGGCAAGTTCCTGAAAACGGGCACTTTTGAAGAAGTATTCGATACCGACGAAGAGCGGATCAAGAGTTTTTACGATTATAATTTTATCCAGTAGTAATGGCAACATCAACCCAAAGATCTGTTAAAGTAGGCCTTTTCGTCGTCATAGGTATTCTCATTTTCGTGGTGGGAATACTCACTATCGGTAGCATGAAAAAGGTTTTTTCTTCCACTATTACCGTAAAAACCATCTTCGACGATGTAAACGGTCTCAAAGCCGGCAACAACATCTGGTATTCGGGGGTGAAGATCGGGACGGTGAAAAGCATCCGGTTCCTGACCAACTCGAAGGTGGAAGTGATGCTGAACATCGAGGAAAAGTCAAAGGAGTTCGTGCGTAAAAACGCGAAAGCCAAGGTAAGCACCGACGGACTGATCGGTAACAAGATCATCGTGATCTACGGCGGCACACAAAAAGTGCCTTCCATCGAAGACGGCGACGAACTGCTCGTCGAGAAAATCGAAAGTACCGAAGAAATGCTGGCCGTGCTTTCGGAAAACAACAAAAACCTGCTGGGCATCACCAGCGCGTTCAAGACCATCAGCAAGAATATTCTCGCAGGAAAAGGTACCGTGGGCATGCTGCTTAACGACGAACGTTTGTACAACGACCTCGACCAGACGTTAGGCGCCATGAAAAAAGCATCCGTCAATGCGCAGGCACTGACCGCCTCGCTGGCCGGCTATACTGCCAAACTGAACGAAAAGGGCGGGCTCGCCAACGACTTTGCGACCGACACGGTGATCATGAAAGACCTGCGCAGCAGCATTGCCAGGCTGAACGAAACGGTTTCATCGGCGAATGTGATGGTGAACAATCTGAAAACCGCCAGCGCCGATCTCAATTCCAACAAAACCAGTCCGCTGGGTGTGCTGTTGCATGATGAAGCCACCGCCGCGAACTTGAAAGAGACATTGAAAAACCTGGAAAGCACCACAGAAAAGCTGGACGAAAACATGACCGCGTTGCGTTCGAACTTCCTTTTCCGCAGATATTTCCGCAAAAAAGCAAAAGAAGAAGCCAAGCAACCGGCCAAAGAGGACGTAAAAGAGCAGGAGAACCAATAAATGTGATAGTTTTGCGGAAACAGGTTATGTGATCGAAGCATTTCTTCGAAACCTTACTCCCGCTAATCGAGCTTCTGAAAACTTTTAACACAAACCGATGGCCTTACAACTCAATCCCGCCCTGGACCTCGCCTACATCGACCAGGCCTACGGAGAAGACCCTGTAATCCTGTACATGATTTTTGACGCGTTCCTGAGCGACTCCCTCCCGCGATGGCATTCGCTGCAAAACGCGCTGGAAGCCGGCGATCTCCAGGAATCGGCCAGCATTGTGCATGGACTGAAACCCTCGTTTACGATGACAGGGCTTACCTACTTGAGACCGAAAGTAGAAGAGCTCGAAAAAGCCATCAAAAACGACGAACCGGCCGAAAAGCTGATGGAGATGTACCGGTCGATTTCGGCGGAGATCGACGAATTGGCCCCTATTCTGGAATCGGAGTCGGAGCGGTTGAAACAGTTATAAAAAATACCATTCGGGAAATAGGGGCGCATTGCCGGAAGGCTATGCGCTTTTCCTTTTCGCCTTCTCCCAGGCCGCGCTTTGCAAGCCTCTGAAATACCGGTTAATGCCCGCCAGTACGGCATAATTCATCATGCAAAAATAATAAGGCACAAAAAGCGCCTTTACCTTGATCCTCCGTCGTTCGAGCCCCCACCCTGCCAATGCCAGCAGGTAAAATAGCACCTGTCCCGCCAGCAGGACCTGGTAAATAACACCCCCGGAAGTGAATACTATAATGCCGTTCAATACCAAAGCCGCAACCATGAGAAACGGAGTAACCGTCCAGCGCAACACGCGATGGCTAATGAACTGGAACGAGAGCAACGGGTTACTGAACGGGTTCATGAGTTTTTTCAGCCTGAGGATCGACTGAATGCCGCCGGCCGCAATGCGCACTTTCCGTTTCAATTCCTCCTTAATGTTCTCCGATGAAAGCTCCGACGCATAGGCATCCGGTTCATATACGATACGATAACCCTTTTCTGCGATGAGCATGGAAATCATGAAGTCGTCCAGGATCGTATCCCGCTCTACCGGCCGGTAGAGCGATCGCCTCACGCTGAACAACTCTCCCGCCGCTCCCACCACCGAATACAGCTCAGAGTCCCACTTTTTCAATGTCGATTCGTATTTCCAATAAAAACCCTCACCGGCAGTCGCATCCGAAAGCGTGTCGTGCATTACCCGTTTTTCACCCGACACCGCTCCTACCCGCGGGTCGGCGTAGTGCCTGGCGATGAGCAGCAATGCGTCCTTGATGAGAAGCGTATTGGCGTCCGTAAATACCACCACTTCGGTATCCACTTCGTCCATTGCGCGGTGCATGGCGAGGATTTTCCCGCTTCGCACAGGCGTATGCATGAGCCTGATCCCGGGATATTTAGCCACGAGTTCGGGGGGTACGGTCGGAAGATCCGTCGGTGACGAACAGCAATCTGAGTCTGCCCGCCGGGTACGCCAGACCAAGCGTATTGACGATTTTCTCTTCAATGATGTCCTCCTCGTTGTAAGCGGCGATTACCAGCGTGAGTGTCGGAAAATCCCCGGCCGTTTCCGGCACCCGTCTTTTGCCTTTGAATACCCTGCGAATGCGCACCAGCACATACAGCACGATGCCGTAACCGAGGAACGTATAGAAAACGATGAACAGGCTGAGCCAGAAAAGTATCTTCATAAATCAGCGGGGCAATGGAAAGCCGGGGTTTTCGCTATCGGGTTTATTTCTGAAATGCCAGGCAATGGCCCTGAACAGTACCGGAATGAAATGGTATTCCCTGTTTTTGATATACCGAATGACATTCCTCGGCACAACGGCCAGCATAAAATAGCAGCAGAAGACGAAGAACGTGCGGCCCGGCGCATTTCTGCGGATAAACAGAATGCGGTTCCGGTTCATAAAAAACTCTTTCAGGGCGGTACGCTTGCCCACCGACACCGATTCCTTGTGGTAAATCAATGCGTCGGGGTTAACATGGATTTCGTAGCCCGCTTTCCTGACGCGCTCGCACCAGTCGAGCTCTTCGTAGTAAAGGAAATAGTTTTCGGCCATTCCACCGGCCTTCTGCCAGGCATCGCGGCTGATCATCATGGCTGCCCCGTGCGCGTAGCCGGTCGGGCCGGTAAGGGCATCGTATTGCCCGCGGTCCTGCTCGAACTGCCCGATACATGCGTTTCGGCATGTGTAGTAATCCATAGGGGTATATCCGGTATATTGCAGCATTCCGGGCTGGTCGAAATAGTGGATTTTCGGTGAAATTATACCGATTCCGGGATTGGCCTCCATCGAGCTCACAAGCTTGCCGATGAGGTCGGCGGTCACTTCGGTGTCGTTGTTGATCAGGAAAAGGTAATCGCCCGTTGCCCGCGCCATGCCGATGTTGTTGCCGCCCGCGAAGCCCGTATTTAACTCCGACCTGATGAATGTCATGCCCGGATAACGCTTCTCCCAATCCGGCACAGGATTTACTCTGCTGCCATTATCGACCACGATGATTTCCAGATCGGGATAAGCATTGACTCCCGCCAGCGATCTCAGCAAGTCCTCGGTAACCTCCGGCTGGTTGAAATTCACCGTCACGATGGAAACTTTTTTCATGCACACTAACAGGCCGGTAAAGCGCCGAAATGAACGAATATTTTAATTGATTTGTAGAATTATTTCAAATTTAACAATAAAACCATAGCTTTAACCGAAATCCGGGGTTACCTGCCCGTTTTTGTAAAAAACATTTCCGAAAGCATTCCCGACGGCCTCCCGGTCGGCAAACGATTTCCCAGCGTGAAACTCAACCGTCTGCTCAACGACCCCGAACCCGGCGACAACCGGCCCGGTCCGCAAGGACAGGACCTGGTGCGCGTGGAAAAGAAGGTAGCGGAACTGATAGAAGTGATAGAGCAGGCTGGCATCGACGCGCACCATTCGCGGCAATACCAGCGACGGATCGCGGATGCGTTCCAGCGCTCGTCCGAAACCCGGAAAAGGATCGCGCCGTTCAGGGAATTCGATCAGGATAATAATCTTTCCCGGGAGGAGCTGCTCGAAGGCCTGGAAAAACTGCTGGCCGAGCACCGGATCGATAGCCGGATGAACGCCCCCAAACGGGGGAAAATCGTACAAAAAGGCCTGATGTTCGTTATCGCGATTCTTTTGATCGTTTCCGGGTTTGCGATGATCATCATGCCCGCCCCGCCCAGTTTCGAGCTTTTCACGGTATATTACTTCAATGTCGACGACGGTGTAACGATTATGGACCTCGTGTCACTGCTGGTCATATTCGGTGGCGTGCTCATGTTTGTATTAAATTTCAACTGGAAATGACCAGTTTCCCCGACCCGCCGGCCACCGTCAAGAAGATCCTGCTCGTAGAGGACAACCTGCTGTTCCGCAAGGTGGTGGAAAATGCGCTGGTAAAAGCGGGGTACATTTGCGTCCTGAGCGAATCTGCGACCAAAGCCCTGGAACTACTGCACGAAGAAACGCCCGATCTGATACTTTCGGATTACGATATGCCCGAAATGAACGGCTTCGACTTCCGGCAGGCCGTGCTGCTGAACCCCGATATCAGCGACATCCCGTTTGTGTTCCTTACATCGTTTACAGACAACAAGCTGGTGCTCGAAGGCCTGAATATGTCGGCACTGGATTTCATCAACAAGGAAACACCAATCCCGGTGATCATTTCCAAGCTGAATAACATTATCAAAACCCTTGAAAACGAACACGTAAGGTCGATAAGGGAGTTAAAAGTGGCGGCCGAGGCGCTGAATGTAAAGTCGGTCCCTACCCAAGCGCCCGTCGTAAGCGGCTACCGGATCCGCTATTGGCACCGGGGTTACCGTGGCTATCCCGGCGGGGATTTTATCGACTTCGTGCAAGTCGACAGCCGCTATTGCTTCGCGTTTCTGGGCGATATTATGGGTAAAAAATGGAAGGCGTGGTTTTTCACATTCGGCTTCCTGAGCTACATCCGGGCGGCGATCCGCTTCTGCGTACTCGATCAGGATTTCGACCTCGCGACTATCGTCCAGAAGATCAATAAGCTGATCTATCTCGACGAAAGCCTTCAGAATATCCTTTCAAGCCTTTCCCTGCTCCTGCTCGACACGCGCACGGGCGAGGTGCATTACACGGGCGCGGGCGACCTGCCGCTGGTCAGCCATTCTCCGAAGAACGGACGGACTTCCACAATTCAATCGGCAGGATTACTGCTCGGGCTGCTGGAAGACGGACGCTACGACAGTCGGGTTATCCGGATGCAACCCGGCGACCAGCTTGCAATTTTTACCGATGGCATGATCGACATTCCCGCTAACGGTTCGAAGAAAAGCGACTACCCGTTTTTTGTAGAAAAAATAACCCCTTATCTGGGGCAGGCCGATAGTTTCGAGCTGATCAGCAAGCACGTTCTGGACCTTATCGACGACAGCAACCAGATGGACGATGCGAGCATCATTTTTATAGAAAAACAATAGTTCTTTATGATACTGAAAGTTGAGGAAATGAACCGCGTGGTACAAGCCACGATTTTGCCGGAAGAAGCAAGTCTGGGAAATGCGGATGCTTTCAAGGAAGAGATGATCTCGGTTATCGGACGGGGGATTCGCCTGGTAATCGTCAGTTTTGAAAATGTGAACTACATTGACAGCTCGTTCCTGGGCAGCCTGGTGGTCGCGCTGAAATACGCCATGCCCCGCAATGTGGACATTTACCTGGTTTCTCTGAAACCGGACGTTAAGAACCTGCTGACGCTCATCCGGATGGACAAGGTATTCAGGATATTCAGCAACTTCGAAGAGGCGATGGGATCACTGGGCTAACGTATGAGGGAGGATTCTGATCACATTCGAATAGTTTTCAAGAGCAGCCGGGAGGCGATTCCGGGTACGTTGAACCTGTGCCTCGACCATATCCGGCGAAAAGCCGGCGCTTCGCAACCCGGCGAAGATCTGATGGCCAAAATAAAATGGGTGATCATGGAGCTGCTTACCAATGCCGTCAAGCATTCGGGCGAGCGGGAAACGGTGCTTAAAATCGGGCTCACAGCGGACGCGCTCATCCTCGAAAAAGAGGATTACGGCAAGCCTCTCATACTTGTAGGGCAGGATAAAAAGAAAATCATGTGGCCGCTCGAACACCTGGCGCGGCCGGTCGACTTCCCTATTTACCATAATGGCATGGATTCGCTGTGCGTGCGTACCGATCAATCGGGCCGGGCGGTATTCTTTATCGAGCAACTGGCCGAAATGGAAATGCCCGCGTTGTTGTCCGACACCAGCGAGCATTTCGGGCTGCTGATCATGACCAAAGCCTCCGACGAATTTGCCTACGAACACGATCCCGACACGGGCCTCAACCGCTTTATCAGCATATTCTACCTCAATCCTCCGGCATGAAACACCGTTTCGAAGTTCTCGACATTTTCCGGGGGCTGTTCGCGTCGCTCGTTTTCCTGTTCCACCTCGGACCATTCGCGAACACGCCTGTTCTTAACAACCGCTTTGTCGAAAATTCCGACATGTTCGTGGATTTCTTCTTCGTACTCAGCGGCTTCGTCATCGCGTACAGTTATCAGTCGCTCGCCAATCAGACGCAGTTCGGACTCTTTCTTAAAAAGCGGTTCTATCGCATTTATCCGCTGCATTTGTTCATGCTGCTCGCATTTGTGGGAATGGAAATGGCCAAAAACCTGCTTGCTCCGTACATCAGGGTCAACAATCTGGTGAATCCGGCGAACAACATTTACACATTCTTCACTTCGCTTTTTCTGATCAATTCCACACCGGTACCAGGGGTAAAAGATGTAAGCTGGAACATTCCCAGCTGGTCAATCAGCGCCGAAATGATGGCTTACCTCGTTTTCGGAGGCCTGGTGGTTTACCTCCACCGGAGCGGACAATTCCGCGCCCGGAATGCCTGGTACGCCCTGACGATCGTCGTTTCGCTCACCCTATTATGGTCGGTTTCAAACAGCTTTCGGATCAATTACAGCTTCGATTACGGCTTTTTGCGGGGTATTCTGGGATTTTTTACCGGTGTGCTCTGCTTCAACCTGTTCAGCCACACGCATACGGGCGTGCGGGAATGGCCAGCTGCATGGTTTTCGGTTGCAGAAATAACGGCTTTGCTCCTGATAGGTCTCAGTATTTATAACGGCGAGGCGATGAAGCCCTGGGGCGCCGCATTTGAAATACTCTTCTTCATTTGCATTTACACATTCTCATTCGAAAAAGGGATTATTTCAAAAGCGCTGAAAAGCGCGAAAGTGCTGCACAGGCTTGGGCAATACTCCTACTCGATCTATATGACGCACGCGCTGCTGATCAGCCTCTTTAATGTACTTTTCATCAGGATACTCAAATTTCCGCCGGAAGCGTATTCTTACCTTTTTCTATTCAATTTCCTGCTGATTTACTTCGTATCGGCGTGGACGTACAGGCATATCGAAATGCGCTTTCAGTACAAATCACCTAAAAAAGTACATGAAGGAGAAATAGCCCGCAAATAGCGCCTTTCAAGGCTGGATCACCTGTTCGAGATGGTAGTCGATGATGTCGGCGACAGCTTCGATGCGGGTTTCCCAGCTATTTTCCGCCGCAATGGCCAGGCGGTTCTTGCGCAGCCCGGCATGGTCGGCCCGCAATGCGGTGCCGATCGCCCCCGAAAAGCTTTCCGCATTCAGGCAAAATGCGACCGTGCCTTTGGTAAGCTCCTTTAAATCGGGATTGAAATCCGTAGCAACGACGGATTTGCCGGCGCCGAGGTATTCGAACATTTCCGGCGGTACGATGTCGCGGTTTACGTCCTTCCTGAACGGCACGAGCGCTACGTCAAAACCCTTGACAACCGCCGGCATATCGTCATACCCGGCCTGACCGGGAAAATGGACATTACCGGCGGTGAAAAACCAACCCGGTACAGCCCCTTTGGAAACCGGGCCGACGAACGCAAAGCTCTTGTCGGGGTTCGCCTCGGCTACTTTTTGCAGCAACTCGTAGTCCAGCCGGCGATCGATGGCACCGAAATACCCTATGACCGGCCTTTTTAATGCCGCAATCGCCGGATAAACCGGTAAATTCTCATTCAAAGCCTTGCTGCTATGGCCCAGATCGGCCGCGCCGGCCACTAGGTAGGTCGATGCGTTCCGCTTCTTTTTCTCCTCAAACGACTGCCTGTCGCCGCAAATGACCACATCGCTCTGTCTTACCAGAATATCCTCCGAAACAGTTCTGTGCCTGTGAAACGATTGCGCCGGACCATCGGGGCATTGGTAAACTTTCAGCGCGGGTGTGAGGCCGTCGGTCAGTGAGGGGTAATGATAATTGGTAGAATTGATAAAAATATAATCTCTGATCCTGTGCACCTCGAAAATGCTTTTGAGCTTCGTCCGAATCAGAAACTCGTTGAAACGCAGCACGGCACGAAAGAGCCCGCTCTCCGGAAGAAAGCCCGCCGGTAGCAGCAACGGCGGAATGATCACTTTCAGGGTCGATATATCGGTTTCGACCACAGAATGCCCGGTGTTCGGAAAATGCGCACGCCGCGCCGTTCTAAAATCCCCCCAGCGTAAACGGGTGCTCGATGTAATACACCTCATTCTCCCGGGCAAGCAACCTCGCTGTCGCGTAGCTGACGGAACGGACGGACGCGTCAAATCGGGGAAAGCCCAGGATCAGAATCTGATGTCCTTTCAGTTTCATTGGCAGAGCGTATTCAAGAGGTTTACACCGGTACCGGACCATGCGGGCTTCCGGCGTTTAACCTGTAATTTAGAAATTTTTACCATACGCCCTGAGCTTTCTCCACCATACCTTCGCCAGGCCCGCGGCTTCGGCCCAGCCCGTGGTGAACACGCTCAGGACGCTGAATGGCTGGAAACGGCTGAGTCCCCAGTAACCAATGCCTACGCCGATGAGTGTCGGGACAACGCCGGCCATGGCCACGCCGTAAATGCTGCCGGTAATATAAATACCCGCTACCGAGGCAATCACGCTGCCTGCGAGCATGATCAGGACTTTGATAAAATTGATCTGGGGCTGATGGATCACATCGAGTGTCAATGCAAAAAAGCGGTCGAGCGGGTACAGGAGCGCGAATGTCATATACAGGCGCATGATGTTGGCAGCTTCGGAACCCACGTATTTTTCGCCGCCTATGATGTGGATCGCTACGTCCGCGAGGATTACCGCCCCGATGCAGGCCGGTAACAATGCCATGGTAATAAGCCCGGCATATCGTTTCATGGTTTCGATCACTTTGGGCCGGTTTCCCTCGTTGTAGGCGGCCGAGAGCTCGGGCATACCGGTAGCGGCGAAGCTTCGAAGGGGTATTTCGATGATTTCCATCAGCCGCTGTCCGAGGTTGAATACCGCCAGGGCGGCCGGGCCGAGCATGAAGTTGATGATCATCGTATTGGACGTTCCGAAAAGATTGGAACTCAATGTGGTGCCCACGGAAAACTTACCGAAATGGAAGATTTCCCGGATGCAGCCGCCGGTACGGTACCTGAAATCGCCGACCCTTGCCCAGCCCATCGCGATCGTGAAAATGCTCGTCAACGCGGCACCACCCAGGTATGCGTAAATGATATTTTGTAAGTCGGCGGTTTCGGTAAATGCCATGACCATCACGAAAAGGATGAAAAACCCCTGGCTCAGGAAGCGGATACAAAGCAGCTGGTCGAACCGCTGCTCGGCCTGCACTACACAGGAAGCGATAAAATAGGGCAACGATGCGATGTAGATAATGCCGAACCACTCCACGAACAATATCACCGACGGATTTTTGAACCAACCCGAAAACAGGAACGCGGGAATGTTGATCAACGCCAGAATGCCGGTGATGGCCCCACCGATGAACCAGGCCGAACCGACTACCTCGCGCTTGCGTGCGGCGGTCGCGCCCGCGTAGAATTTGATAAAGGCCGTCGTCAGGAACCCCGAACGGAACGTATCCACCAGCAGCAGGATCGACAGAAAGAACACCCACATCCCGATGCCCGTAACAGGCAACGCACGGTACAGGATGATCATGTTGAGCATTCCCAATACCGACATGATCCCGTTTCCGGCGAGCGAAAGAAAATGCTTGTTCCGTAATTTCTGTAACAGCTGAATGGCCATCCGATCACTTAACTTTTCCCGAAGTTGGAGCCAAACGCAATATGCGAAGTAATTTTACAATATTTTTGCACTAAGCTGGAATAATGTTTTAACTTTCCTCGTACTCCCGCACACGGGACTGCCTGCTTGTAAAAGTACGAACCGTTGATTACCGGAATATGGGTTTATTGGGCTTACCTGAATGGATTTTACCGCACCTTTTTACAAACAAGCGATTCGAAGACCTTACCGGGAGCGAAATCCGGGCGTTGCGGGAACGTATCGGCCGCTTCAAGGACGAAGAGCCGGAAGTTTCGGTGGTAATCCCCGCCTGGAACGAAGAGAACAATATCTATCGGACACTGTCGTCGCTTTCGGCCAGCAACACGGCATACAGGGTCGAAATCGTCGTTGTCAACAACAACTCTACCGATGGCACCCAGAAGGTGCTCGACGCGCTGGGCGTCCGCAATTACCTGCAAACCGTGCAGGGAACGCCATTTGCGCGGCAAATGGGCCTCGATCACGCCCGTGGCAGGTTCCACCTCTGCGCCGACTCCGACACGTTCTACCCGCCCGACTGGATCGATCTGATGGTGGCCCCGATGGCCAACGATCCCCGGATTACTGGCGTGTATGGCAACTACGCCTTCATTCCGCCTCCCGGGCAGGGACGGCTCGGCCTTTGGCTTTACGAAAAATTTGCAGGACTGATGATCAAAATCCGAAAGAAAAACCGGGAATACCTCAACGTCTATGGCTTCAATATGGGCTTCGTGACGGAAGTAGGCCGCCGGACGGGCGGTTTCAAGGTAAGTGGTTCCAGGGTTTATGCCAATATTGTCGGCAGTGATTTCGAAAACGAGGCCGAGGACGGCCGTATGGCGTTGAACCTCAAAAAAGAAGGCGACCTGAAACAGGTCACCAGCCCGAAAGCCACGGTTTTTACATCGCCGCGTCGCCTGCTCGACGACGGCAGCATTTCCAGGGCGTTTTTCAACCGGGCCAGGCGGCAATTGCAAGGCATGCGTGACTATCTCTCGTAATACCAGGGCATTATGCAATACCAGTTTCCCGACACAACGTTGTTGATCACCCATTATAACCGCAGCGGCTCGCTCGAACGGCTGCTGGCGACTTTTGAGTCCCTGGAATGCCGGTTTGCCGACATCGTCGTGTCCGATGACGGCAGCAGGCCGGAACACCTCGAAAAAGTGCGGGCACTTGGCGGTCGTTACAACTTCCGGCTCGTTACCACGCCTGAAAACCGCGGCCTGGGCAATAATATCAACAAAGGCCAGGACGCCGTGCAATCGGAATACACATTATATGTACAGGAGGATTTCCAACCGTCCGACATTTTCCCCGCGCATTTCAGGGACGCGCTTACATTCATGCGCGAGGACTCGAAATGGGACATTGTCCGTTTTTACGCCTATTTCGCCTACCCGACGCTGAAACCATTCAAAAAAGGGTATTCGGAAATGGTGTACCGCTTTTGGGACATGAACCATCTGAAATTTTACTGTTACAGCGACCATCCTCACTTGCGGCGGAGCACTTTTCCGGAAAAATTCGGCCGGTACCCGGAAGGCATCAAAGGCGACCTGACCGAATACAAAATGGCTGTCCGTTTTTTGCAAAAAAAGGCAAGGGCCTATTTTTCAACGATTTCACAAAACTGTTTTACCAGAAAAACTCATCCGACGAACCCAGTACCATGAAGCGCGCCGACTGGAAGCTCAGTGAAAACCCGTTCGTCAGGCTTGCCCGCCTGGGCTACCTGCGCTACCGCTGGGTGAAGAATACCCTGGACCTGGTTTTCATGAAATAAACCTGCCATAACCCGTATGAACAAGGAATATTTCTTCGGCGAAGTGACACTGCTCATTACGCATTACAACCGGAGCCAGTCGTTGGAACAGCTGCTCCTTTCGTTCGAAGCGCTGCATTGCCGCTTTGGCGACATTGTCGTGTCCGACGACGGCAGCAAGGCGGAGCACATCGATTACCTGCTCCGGTTACAGAAAAAATACGGGTTCAGGCTCATTACCACACCACAGAACAAAGGTTTAGGCAACAATATCAACAAAGGCCAGGATGCCGTACAGACGCCCCTGACGCTGTACGTGCAGGAGGATTTTACGCCCACCGCCATTTTTCCCGGCAGTTTCGTGCACGCGCTGGACATTATGCGGGAGAAACCGGAAACCGATGTGGTACGGTTTTACGCCTATTTCGAATATCCCTACCTGCGCAATCACGAGCACGGGTATTACCAGATGGATTTCCGCCTCTGGAAGCCCGGCTACCGCAAATTTTACGCGTACAGCGACCACCCGCACTTGCGCAGGAGCAACTTTTTTGAAAGGTTCGGGAGATACGCGGAAGGCCGGAAGGGTGATGTCACCGAGTACCGGATGATGATGTCGTTCCTTAAAAACAAGGGCAAAGCCTATTTTTACAAGGATTTCACCGGTTTGTTTGTACAGAAGAACTCCGAAGCGGAACCCAGCACGATGAGGAGAAACAGGCTCCGCGAAAGCAGTAACTTCTTCCTGACGCAAATGCGGCACCTTTACCGGCACCTGAAATTTAATTTTGACTACCTGACCTGAATATCCTGTCGGTTCATACTGAACCCGATCTCATTCAACCTACAACATCCCATTCCCTGACATATGCCGACCAGCCCCAGAAACGATTCATTCAGATGGTATTACGCGAGTATTTACCTTGGACTGGCACTCATTTTCGGTTCCCAGTATTTTACCTACAAGAACGTCCGCGATCTCTCGCTGAATAACGAGCGGCTGAATGTGACGATCGGCGTGTTGAACCAGACGGCCAATTTCGGGCTGGTAACCAAGGATTTCCAGTCGAATATGCGCGGGTACCTGATCACGCAGAGCGAGCAGCTGCTTTCGGACAATTACAATAAGAAAATCCAGCTCGTGGGCATTACCGACACGCTGTTCAACCTCGTCAAGACAGATCCGGTCCAGACGGGGCGGGTGAAGGAATTGCTGCATATTTCGGGGCAGATCGTCGCCTATTCGCAGAACATCATCAGCATTTACCGTACGCAGGGAAGCGACCAGGCATTCGCCAAAATCCAGGAAGGCGAAGGAATACGGCTCAATAACCTGCTCTCGCGCAAAATCAACGAAATAGACGATTATGAAAAACATAACCTGGACCAGCGGCGCAAGCTGGTTTCCGATACGCAGCAGAACTCGGTCATGTTCATTTTCGTCACCGGCGCCGTCGGGTTCGTACTCACGATCCTTTCCATTATTTTCCTGAACCTCGACAAACGCAAGCAGCAGCTTTTACAAAAGGAAATCAACGAAAAGGAACGGACTGTAAGCCAGTATCTCGAAGCCATCCCCGACGGCGTCATGGTGATCAATAAAGAACGGAAGATCGAGGTGTTGAACCAATCGGGCAGGGAAATCCTCGGTGTGGAGGGCGAAAGACCCGAAACACTCGAAGAACAGGTAAAACGCCTTAAGTTGCTCGACCCGACGCATTACCATGTACGTTTTTCGGCCGACACATTGCCTGTGACCCGTGCATTGCAGGGCGAAAAACTGACCGGCAACAAGATCGACCTGGTCAAGAACGACAAAATTTACCACCTTGAAACAAATGTACAGCCGGTAATCGGTCTCGACGGCGGGATTACCAGCGCCATTACTGTTTTCAGGGACATTACCGAACGCGCCAATTACGAGGCAGCGCTGGAAAAAGCGCGCATCCTGGCCGAAAAGTCGGTGCGCGTAAAGGACATTTTCCTTTCCAATGTAAGTCACGAGATCCGGACGCCGCTGAATGCGATCATCGGGTTTACAAACCTGCTCCTGGGCGAGGTAACCGACCAGAAGAGCCTCGAATATGTAGGTTATATTCAATATGCGGGCAAAAACCTGCTCGAACTTATCAACGACATTCTCGACTTCTCGAAGATCGAGGCCGGGCAGGTGCACCTGGAAAAAGCGCCCGTGTCCATCCGGGAACTTGCCGATTCGATTTCAGCGATTATGCACCACCGCGCGGTCGAAAAAGGCATTGCTTACGAGGCTGTTCTCAAAGAAGGCCTGCCGGAATACATCGAAACCGACAAGCTGCGGCTGACACAGATATTGCTCAATGTATGTGGCAATGCTGTCAAATTCACCGAGCATGGCAGTGTAAAACTCTGTGTCACGCCCGTCGGCGAAGCGGTGAACAACATCCAGAATATCCGTTTCGAGGTCAGGGATACCGGCATAGGCATTCCAAAGGACAAGATCGAGGAGGTCTTCAACCGGTTCGTACAGGCCACCGAAAGCACAACGCGGGTATTCGGCGGGACCGGACTGGGGCTGAGCATCGTAAAATCCCTCGTACAACTTTTTGACGGCACGTTAAATCTGGAAAGCGAATTGGGCAAAGGTTCGGTATTCACGATGGATTTCCCTTTCAAAGTGGTAAAGAACGCCGACCGTCAGGAGGAGATCGAGCAGGAGATCGATATCAATGCTTCGGTAACGTCGCTGCACATTCTAGCCGCGGAGGATAATACACTCAATCAGAAACTATTGAAGGCGATATTCGAACGCCTGAACATTCCGTTAACCATCGTCAACAATGGTCAGGAAGCACTCGGCAAGCTGCGCGAGGAAACCTTCGACATGGTGCTGATGGATATTCAAATGCCGGTAATGGACGGCTACACGGCCATCAGGGAGATCAGGCGGACCATTTCCCCCCACCCTTCCGATCATCACCATGACGGCCCACGCGATGGTTGGCGAAAAAGAAGAATGCCTGAGTATCGGCGCGAACAGCTATATTTCGAAACCGTTTAAGGAAAGCGAACTTTTATACGCCATTGCACATCTTGGAAACAAGGAAAACTACGGAACATCACAAAGCAAAGACTTTGCTCAACAACCTCCTGTAACTAAAATGACAGACTCAATTCTCAATCTCGAGTACCTCACGGAAATCACCGGAGGCGACCAGGAGCTCCGCGACGAACTGATTGCCATGTTTGAAAAAGACAGCCAGGTCCAGCTCGCCAATATCGCCGGGGCAGCCCGGGACAATGATCCCGAGCGGCTCCGCCAGGCCATTCACAAATTCCGGTCATCGCTGTTTTCGGTAGGGTTACTGAACACCGCCAATCAGTACAAGGAACTGGAAGCCATTCTGAAACAAGGCGAATGGAATAGCGAGCTCGACCAGAAACTGACCGACCTGAAAGCCGAATCCGAAACGGGGCTGTCGCAGCTTAAAAACCTGTCGTAATGGGTCACAGGGAAGCACCCGCCTTGCTGATCGCCTTGTAGATTTCTCCTACGCTGTTCTCCCAGGTATGCGAGCTCGCGAACGACCGGCGGGCGGCTGCGAGCTCGTCCGAATTTTCGGCCAACGCCCGTTCGATCAGCTTCACATAATCCTCCTTGCTTTTACCCAGGTACACATGCCCGGCGAATACGCTCATGGCGTCGGTGGCAGTAGCTACGACCGGTTTGCCAACGGCCAGATATTCGTCGATTTTACGCGGGTAGTTGCCGATTGTGACCTCGTTGAGCAACTGCGGATTCAAGCATACGTCGAATGCGTTGATGTACGCCGGCAGATCGGCGATGCTGCGGGAACCGGTAAAGGTTACATTGGGCAGCTTGTGCAGGCTGCTTTGAAGAAATTCATTGTCTTCCGGGCCTACCAGCACGATGTTCCAGCCTGGACGGGTTTCGGCAATGTATAGCAGTAATTCCATGTCCAGCCGGATACTCTGCAATGCGCCCACATACCCGATGCGCGGGCGGGCGATAGGCCGGATATCGGCCGGCTCCGGGGTTTCGTTGCCGGCCATGAAGATGCCGAGGTCGCAACCCTGGCCCACGTAGTAAGAATGCCTGTTGTATCCGGCACAATAGTTGGCCAGGTAGGTGGAATTGGTTACGCAAAGGTCGCTTTTGGCGATGAGCCGCGGTTCCAGGCGCGCGCCGTGCTTCCGCCAGTAGTCGACGGCCAGCATAAAATCACGGGAATAGTAAATAGAAAGGCGGGGGTTGAGCAGTTCTTTCAGGAAAAAGCTCCGGAACATATCATTGTCGTTGAAATGAATATAGTTCGTAAAACCGAGCCTTCGCGTTGCACGGGCGATCGAACCGGCGAAAAGCTGGTTGTTCCTTTTGTTGAGAATATCGAACAGCATGTCCGGCAGCCAGTTGATCGACTCGATCATCTTGTCGGGGTAAAGGATCCAGAGGTTCTCTCCCGCTTCTTCGAGACCGTCGGCCTTACCGTGAACCACCGCCCTCCGCCTGACAATCTTGGGATCATCGCCATTTTTGAGCAGACTGATGCGGTCGAGCGGGGAATTGACATACAATACCCTGTGGTTTTTGGCGAACTCCAGCGCGATGTTCTTGCAATTGCTTCCAATTTCAACATCCCAGGCCTGTTGCCCGGTAATGACAATGTCCATATTGCTGCGGCTAATGCGCGGGTGCTCCCCGCTTTCGTTGGGAATTACTTATGGTTGGCGGTGCCGGATCGCCCCGTCGAGGGCATCCAGCACGGCGGGGAAACGGGCCAGGTCGAATTTCCGCGCATATAGTTTCCCCGACGCCAGGACCCGTTCCAAATCCTCTTCCGTCAATATCTTCGGGCTCGGCTGGCCTTTCGACCAGTCAATATACCGCAAATTATCATTGACCAGAGAAGGCAGGAAAGGCGAATTATACAAAATAGTTTGAAATATCATCTCGTCGGGTGCCCAGGTGAGTTTGAAAAAACGTACAACCTCCGGATGGTTTGCAAGGTATTCCAGAACGTACCGGACGGCATCCATCGTCAGGCTCATCCATTGCGACCGCCCCACAGGTTCCAGGCCGGCTGGCATCTTACGCGCGTGAAGCAGCCTGTTAAGCCATTTCTGGGCCAGATATTTACCCGCAAAATGGTAATTGGTGAGATGGTATTCCGTAATTCTGGGAATCGCTTCCTGCCAGTCCTGATGTACGGGAGAATATTCCATGAAATTCTTTCCATGGTTTCGGGCGAAAAAATCACTGATTTCGCTGCCGCTCCTGACCGGATAATCCGCCCCGCTGAGGAGATTCACATAATCGAAATCCTGGCCGGACCGGGCAATGGCCTTAAAACCCCGTACCGTGGCTTCCACAATGCTGTAAGCGCCCCAGGCCACATTTACGCGGTCGGCGACAAGCGTCATGCGCTCCCCGTTTGTCAGGAAAGGGAATGCAGCCAGGTCGGTTTTGCGGTCGAGGTGTACAAAAATACAGGCATCGGGATCTTCCAGTGCGCCGATCAGCCTCGCCAGCTGCGCCGGGGCGGAATGCGCGAGTATCAGATGGGCTATTTTCATACCACAGGCTTCTGCCGCTCCCGTTCGTCCAGGATGCGGGTAATGTTGATAATCGCGGCGGCCAGATAGAAGTAAATATTCGAAGGGAACTGCACCAGCGCCTCTTGCGGGTAATTACCTATATTATAAGCAAATATCACTAAAACCATCGCAAGGCAATAGGTTTTCAGCTCGGGGTTATCGATCAGGAAATAGTTGCCGATACCTTCCCTCAGAATAAAGAACATAAGCAGGCAGAACAGGAGCAGCCCCACCCACCCCAGCTCGACCGCAATGCGGACATAACCGCTGTCCGGCGGGAAATTAGCCAGGTAGGATTGAGGCGCAAACCGTTGTCCCCAGGCCCCTGTCGCCCCCAGCCCGCCGCCGATCGGATGTGTGAGAATGTAGGGTCGAATGCGCTTCTGGTTGTTTTTCCGCACCTGGAACGAAATGTCGTCGTTCGGTTTAAAGGCGGTCTGGAACCTTACAATGTTGGAATTGGTGGTGGGTACAAAAACGAGGAACAAAAAGAACAGCGCCGCTATACCGGTAAAAAACAAAACGCGTCGGTTAATGCGAAGGATCACAAAAAGTACCATCGCTGCCGGGATAAGCACATAGGCGCCCCGCGTGCCGGAAAAAAGCATCGACGAGAAAAACAGCGCCAGCATCAGCACCAGCAATAGTTTCTGCCAGGTTTTCTTCACGAAGGTCAGCAGCGCAATACAGATAATGCTGCTTGCCACCATATTGTAGGAAAATGCGACCGGGTCGGAAAAAATGGAGAATTTACGCCAGTGCCCGGCGATAAAGAGCAAATCCTCGACGCCTTCAGAATGGAGCCACGCGTCTTCGGCTGCCGAAAAACCGATATATTCCTGCTTGTAGGCATACAATGCCGCAAACAGCGCCAGACCAAGCCATAATTTGAAGATAAACCGCAGGAACCGGATGCTTCGGATCTGATACATAAATACAAAGTAGGTCAGCATCACGATCGCCACAGCCCGGATGGTGTACACCCACGCCAGCCGTGATTCCGCGGCCGGGTTGGCGACCTGGGCAATGTTATACACGATCCAGACGAGGATCATCACGCTGACCGGCCCGCCGAATACCTTCCAGTCGGGACGTCGTTTCTGATGTATAAAAAAACCGAGAATGAGCAGGCACTGTACTCCGTCCATGACCGTTCCGAGCGGGAAGTCGATACCCAGCCGGCCGATGAAAAACAGCAGATAAGCGAGGGTCAGCAATACGGTAATGCCGAATTCGGGATAGGCTACAATACCATACACAACCGGCGGCCCGATCATCAGCGCCAGAATGCCCGCACCGGCCACTATGCCCTTGTAAGCGATTAACACGCCGAATACCAGTGAAATGAGCAGCAACACAACCAGCCCCGCCAACCGGCCGTCAAGCAGCACGCGCAGCTTTTCGATGCCGCCGAGGCGCTCGTGACTCTTTCCGGGAATATGTATCCGAATATCTTTCATTAAAAGAAAAGGATTTTAAAAAACCACACGAACACGCTCGCCAGCGCCAGCAACAGGGCCGCCAGGCGTGCTGTGCGTTGCAAAGGCGTAAGCCCGCTCAAATCGGATGCCCGCCCGCTAACCTTTTTTTCGGGATAAATTTTCATAACAGTGTTGCGTTAATCGCCGGTACTTTCGTTTTCCCCGCGGGTAGCCACCGAAATCCTGTTGGCCCGCCGCACGTTCATCAGCGCGGTAAGCTGATAAAACATGAACCTGGGAATATTCACCAGCGATTGGTAAATCCTCGGGTCGGTAGGCGAGCTTTTCAGCGAAATGTAAAATCCCATCACGAATATCATGAGTGCAGCCAGCCAGATCAGCGATACGATCGGCGAGATCAGCAGGTTGGCCATCATAAAAAACATCGAAAGCAGCAGAAACAGGAACAACGGTGGCCGCAGTAACACCAATCCGAACAGCGTCCGGTTTAAGTCGAAGCGTATTATGCCTTTGAAAAACAGTTTGAAACCGTATCCGAAATACCGGAACCACGTGTTGAGCCATCTTGCCCGCTGCTTCACGAGCTGGTCGGAACCGGTGGTTTTCTCGTCGTAAATAATAGCTTTTTCGGCAAATGCAATGCGGTAACCGCGGCTTACGATGCCTTTCTGCAGCACCTTGTCGAAACCCGCGCCGGTTACGTCCAGGGGCCCGAGCACGCTTTCATACAATGCCGTCGTGAACGCCATCCCCGAACCGGCCAGCGTGGCTGAAGAACCGGCCCCGAACAATACTTTGCCGTCGTAGAAATGGTAATAGATGTCGCGCGCCGCGTCGAGGCAGGCATAAGTCGTGTCCAGGTTTTTCGCTTCGCGAACGCCCTGTACAGCTTCGTACCCCCTGTTGAAATACACATTCAGCTCGTTCAGGTAGCCCGGATCGGCGAGATTATCGCTATCGATGATGGTCAGGTGCGTGTGCGGGCGCACAAAGCGGCGTATTGCGTAGAAATGCGAGCGGGTATTACTGCCCAAAACCTTGTCGGGGCGCAACAAAAGCACTTTATCATCCTGAAAATTCAGGTTGCTGATATCGCATTTGTCGGCGACCACGTAAATATGGTAACGGTCGTAATCCAGCCGGAGCAGCGAAGCGACAACCGCAGGCAGCTGCGCAGTGTATTCATAGGCCGTCACGATAATGCCGTAATCGGGCATACCGGCCGTTGCCTGGCACGTATGCCGCGGTCCCGCCGTTTTCCTTAAACCATAAAGCAGCAATAAAAACACCGGGAACACGAGATTGTACCCGACCATGAGCTGGATCGCCCATCCTGTCCATTCCAAGATTTTCATGCTTCCACGGGTTTAGCCACCTTTCCGGCCTGTTCGGGAATATCCCCGGTGTTGGTCAATACCCAACCAGCAAATTTTCCATGCAAGCCGTTGAGATACTGAATCTTCGACTGGTCTCCCGGTCCTATCGACCGTCCCGCCGCGAAAACCGCAACCACCAAATCCGAGAACATCACCCATTCCTTGGCGCGGTTCATGGCCATCAGCGAATCGGTTTCAATAAGGACAATGTCGAAACGGGCTTTCAATGCCTGCAACCGCTCGCCGATCACTTTCTCTTCGGCCAGTTCGAGCACCGAGATGTCGCCGGGCTTCGCGCCGAGGATGCTGATCTGGCCCCGCATCGCCTCCGGCAGGTTGTTTGATTTTATGAAATTTTCAAATGGCGTACTATCCGGGTTCAGCCGGGAAATGTCCGGCTGGCCGAAGTTACCGTCGATGATCAGTACGGTCTTATTGATTTTGGAAAATGCCCATGCCAATGCGATCACAAACGCCGTTTTGCCCACGTCATAGCCCAGGCTCGTAACTGCAATGATCTTGGGATCGGCCATTTCGTTATCGAGCTCGTACCGAATGGACCGCACCAGGTTTTTATAGAGCCTGACAGACTTGTCGTCCGATGCATTCATTCCCGACAGGCTGAGGTTCGAATCCTTATCCAACGCATTCAGATACCCCAGTACAGGCTTGCCGGTTTCGTTCGCCAGCTGTAACGGGTAGCGGATCGATTTGTCGAGGTAGAAAAGGATAAAGAACACGAATACGCAGAATGTGAAGCTGATCACCCCGGACAGGATCACCAGGACCATTTTCTTCGACGCCTGGACTTCGCCGGGCATCGCACGTTCGATCAGGCGGAGGTATACGGGGAAACTGAATTCCAGGCTGGCTTCGTTGTAGCGCTGTAACGCCTCGATATATTCTTTGCTGGCGATGTCGATCGAAGTTTCGAATTCCTGGATTTTCGCCTCGTTGGGCACCAGCCCGTCGAACTTTCGGTTAAGGCGATCGAGCTCGGCCTGGATGGACGATACGCTGTTCCTGGCCAATTCGAGCGAAATCTCCATGCCCAGTTTCTGCGTTACCAGGTCTTGTTTAACAGCCATCGGATTGTAGGCGTATTTATCCGCAGCCTCATCGATTTCCTCCGATAGCCGGCTGCGCAGCGAATCGAGGCTGAATTTGATGCGACTGTCGAAATTGCTCAAAATGTAGCGCTCGTTCAGGGCTTTCAGGTTGCTTTTGGTGGCGATAATCTTCTGGTTAATGTCGGTGAGCGCGCTTTCGAAGTACTTGCGTTCCGTGGGATTGAAACGCTTGTCGATATTGCCGATAGCGGCCGTATAGGCGATAATGTCCTTCTGCGCAATCTGTCGGCGGGTCTCAAAATCAGCCATTTGCCCGTAAATGCTCTTGGCCTGCTCGTTCAGGTTAAGCACCCGGTTTTGGATTTTAAAATTTTTCAAAGTATTCATCCGCTCGTTCAGCACATCGAGCTTCCGTTGCATAAAACTGTGAAGAAAGTCGATGGTTCTTTTGTTGTTGCCCACCACGCGTGACGAATTGTCCGAAATGAACTCCTGCGCAAGCGTATTGACCACATAGGCAGCCAGATCGGGGTGTTCCGCTTCGTATTCGACATCGATATAGTCGCTTACCCCCGTGCGGTAAATAATCAGCTTCTCGCGAAGCGCATTGGCTCCGTAGCCCATGTCCACGATAATGTCGTTAAGCTTTTTCTCCTCCGGCTTCCACAGGAACAGCTCCTCCCGTTTCCGGTATTTCTCGCCGATGAGCGCCATGGCCCTGGCTTTTTCCGCCTTGCCCATCTCTTCCAGTTCGCGCACCGGCTCGCGCCAGGTTGAGTCTTTCGAGCCTTTCAAATCGTTAAGGATCAACCGGTAGGATACCTGATCTAGGGTTCTCTTCAGACGCATTACCTGGATCAGGCTCTCGAACTTGCGTGCGATCTGCTGGTCCTGCTCATCCCTGGCGCGTGTTACCACCTGGTCGGTCTTGTCGACCAGCCCCGTGGCGATGCGGGCGTGCGATTCGTAGGTGTCCGGCAGCCGTCTCACGAGGAAATAGCAGACGATGACGGTAATCAGCGGAACGAGGATCAGCGCGAGCTTATTCCTTTGCAACAACCTCAAAAACTGTACAACCTCGGTCATTTGATATCTTCTAGTTTTTGTCCCAACAATTCTTCCAGGCTGCTCTTGGCAACCAGTACCTCGCTTTCGGAATTCAGCAGGTTCTGTGCGTGGTCGGTTTGCATGATGAGCACCTGGTTATACTTCTCCAATGTCTCCTGTCCCGTTTCGAAGCGCTTTTTCACATGGTCGAGCATACTTTCGACATCGAGCGCGGCATTCGAGCGCACGCGGTACACCGCTTTTTTCTGGATATAGGTAAAATAGCGCTTCTTCACCTCGGCTTCCATATTCAGGTCGAACGACTGCTTGTCGTACTCCGCAGAGGCAAGCTCGCTCCGGGCCTGCTTCACCAATGCCGGCTTTTGCAATATGGCCCCGATATTGACGAAAAAACCAAACTGATAAGTAAAAGGAAATGAGGCGGATACCGGCGTTCCGTTATTTTTTGGATTGTACAGGTAGGAGAAATTGAAGATATCGAAATAGGAAAGCTTCGCTTTTCTGACGCCCGTTTCAGCCGCGTCGACATGTGCCTGGTACATCTTGATCTTCGGATAATTGGCCTTGCAGATCGCGATCAGCTTGTCGAGGTAGGCATAATCGACGTCTTTGCTCAAAGATTCCTGGGCACGGGCGCTCGGGACCGAGCATAAAAGCAGGAGCCCCAAAGCGGCATATTTAATCGGCATATCAGGGAACTATCATTATTTATAAATCACTTTCATTGACTTTGTAGTAATACAAAATACTTTTGGATAAAAATATTACTACATCTCACTAATCTAGGTAAAATGTCCTTACCTGACCAAATCCGGAGCAGTCCGGGACTGAAAAAATTTGTCCACTGGATGCTGGTCCCGACCAATCAGGCGCGGCCCAGGTGGTGGGTCCGGGTTTTCCTGAACCGCTTTTTTCATCATAAGGGCAAAAATGTCGTCATCCGCAGGCGGGTCAGAATGGATGTGCTGCCATTCAATCCGTTTTCGATCGGCGATAATTCGATGATCGAAGATTTCAGCACAATCAACAATGGCGTGGGGGCGGTACACATCGGCGCCAACTCCCTGGTCGGCCTGGGCAATGTCATAATCGGTCCGGTGACAATCGGCAACGACGTGATCCTCGCGCAGCATATCGTTGTCAGCGGCCTCAACCACAACTACCAGGACATCCGGCAACCCATTCATAAACAAGGCGTAAGCATAGCCCCGATCGTCATCGGGGACGAATGCTGGATCGGCGCCAACGCCGTTGTCACCGCAGGCGTTACCATTGGCCGGCATTCGGTGGTAGCGGCCGGGGCCGTCGTGACGAAGGATATCCCGCCGTACTCGGTCGCTGTCGGAAACCCGGCGCGCATTATCAAACGGTACGATCCCGGACACGAGGACTGGGCAAAAATTTCCTGACATAGCGTTGTTATTCCGTCAGACATTCTCCGACTGCAGCAGCGCCGGAAATGTTTTCAGGATGATCTCCATATCCATTCTGAAGGAGAATTCGCGGGCATAAGTAATATCCAGCCGGGTACGCTCCTCTTCCGTCATATCGGCCTGGCCCTTGCCGCGCTTGGTGACCTGCCACAGGCCGGTAAGCCCGGCGGGACCTGCGAAACGCAGTATTTTATCGTCCGTGGTCATTTTTTCGGCCTCGTACAGGGGCAACGGGCGATTCCCCACCAGCGACATATCGCCTTTGAGGATGTTGAGCAACTGCGGCAGTTCGTCGATACTCGAATTCCGGAGAAACCGGCCCAGACGGGTAATGCGCGGATCGTTCTGGAACTTCATGAACGCCGCCTTTTGCTCCTTCTGAAAATGGTACAGCTTTTCGCAGATCTCCTTACCGTCATGAAAAAGCAGGTTTTTGCATTCGTTGCCCGCCCGGCATTCGTCGCAAAGCCCCTGCGTTTCGATCTGGGCTACCGGTTCGGACCTCGAATACATATTGAACGCGGCCATTTTACGGATCAGCTGGTCGGCGTCTGTCCGCATGGTCCTGAACTTATACAGGTCGAAAATCCGGTAACCGCTTCCTACCCGTTTGGATTTGTAAAACACGGGGCCTTTCGAATCCAGCTTTATCAGAATGGCTACGATAATGAATACCGGAAGCAGCAGGATCACTGCCGTTCCCGTAGTCGCGATATCGATCGCCCTTTTCCAAAGCGGCGTTTTATGGCTTCGCGAGCCGATTTTCTGCGACGCTTTGTTGGCAACGTACCATTGGCGCTTTTTGAAATACCTGATGCGGGTAATGAGGTCGCCGTCCTCGAAACGGACCGAGAATATATCGTCGGCACGCTTGCTGCGGGCCACATCGATCGCCTGGCGGTCGATCCTGTCGACCAGTAACACGAAAGGGATATTCCCAAAGCCGGCGCTGCCGCGGATGATGTCCAGCAGTTCCAGGCCTCCGCTCCGGTCGTGCGCAACGATCACATCGGCGGGATAACTTTCTCTCAATGCTTCCAGCGCGCCCGCCGGCGTATCGAAATATTCCACCTGGAGATATTCCTCAAAGCGTTCCGCGAACCGCAGATATTCCTGGAAGTCGGTATGAACGTAAATAACCCTGAACCGGGCAAGGTAGGTTTTCCCCGCCGCTGCCATTTCTGTCGTTGTGCCGGCCAGTTCCATACTATCCGTATTTTAGGAAAAGCGTTTGCTGCGCCGCAATACGGCATTGATTTTGGCGTGCACCTCCATTGGGTTGAAAGGCTTGACCATGAAATCGTCCGCTCCCAGATTGAGGCATTGGATGCGCTCGCTGCTTTCGTCGGAGCCGGAAAGGATAATAATCGGTATTTCCGAATAGAGATTACTCGCTTTCGCTACTTTCAGAAATTCCTTGCCGCTCAGATTCGGCATATGGAGATCTGCGATGATGAGGTCGGCCTGGTTGCCTTCTTCGAGCCACAACATCCCTTCGGAACCGTCGCTTTTGATCACTACATTGAAATCTTTTTTAAGAAAATGTTCCAGTATTTTGGTTATGCTGGGTTCGTCGTCTATAATCAGCAGATTCCTTCTATCGTCCATAGGTTGAGTATAAATAAGCAAATTTTGGTGTCGTAACGAGGAGGATAGCATTCAATTACTTCGTAGAAATAGTAATAATACTTGCCATAACAAAATTTAAGCCAGACAATCGCAGTTCCACCTCATCGGTCGCCTGGCAATGTCGGAAAACGCCATTGCAGGACCAGGAAGGAGGAAGTACAAATTCAGGTATGCAAAAAATTAAGAGGTGAGTGATTCAGAGCTTGTAGTAAAATTAAGCACTGAGAAGTAGATCGCAAAAAATAACCATTCTAATTCCCGGTATTTTTTAAAAATAATTCTACAAATCATGGCCTAACCTCCTGATTAGGTCACAATTATTCGGACCGGCGGAATTGAAGCTGTACCTCCACCAAACGGGCGGTGTTCGCGCCCTGGGTTCGCGCAGGTAGCCAGACTGGCCCCTTTCGGACAATGCGGATCGCCTCGTCCCGAAGTTCCCCGGTACCCCTTGCCTTAAAGCCCGACAATGTACCCGTCGGGTTGACTACAAATGTTACGGTTACCTGTCCGGTCGTCGTAGCCGACGCCGTATTCTCATCGAGATAGACATGGTACGCCTCCCAGCCTCCAACCGGCGCCGGATCGGCACGGTCGGCTTCGGAAGGAACATTTACCGCCGTTTTCTTTGACTGGGACGAGATGCCGGTCGCCGCGATCTCATTCAGGTTTTCAGTGAGCGAACTAGTCCCCGAAGGCTTTTGTGACACAATTTGCGGAGCCGAAGCCGTGGCTCTCGTTCTGCCGGCCATTGATTTTCCAACTGCCTGTACTGAACCGGGCACCGCCAATGCCCTGGCAGGTGCCGGGGCAAGTTGTGCAGCAGCCTTTCCGGCGAGCTCCGAATCGGCCGAAACGGTATCGGTTTCCTCTTTCCCATCCAGTTGCTCCGGCCCGGCGGCTGTGGAGGATGCCGGCGCGGCAGATTTTGCGACAATACCCGGGGATGGTGTAATCTCCTCCCTCCGGGCCTGCGCCGAAGCGGCCAGTTGCGGCGCTCCGGCTGGCCCGGCGATTGCAGGCGCAGGTGCTTGTGCAACGGGCGAAGCCTGCTCCGGAACCCCATGCTTGCTGCCCGGCTGATCCCGTTGCGTTACAATGGCGGCAGGTCTTTGTGTATCAGCCTTACGGCCTCCCCAAAAAGCGACCCGGTAAACAAACAGGGCCAGCAATACCGACGCAGCCGAACCGTAAGCCCACAATGGCAATGCCTTCCTGCGCGTGCGCGACGCACGGGTGTGCAGGCGTTCATGTAAATCCGCACGGAGCCGCGCGGCGTCGGCATAAGGGGCTCGCCACGCGAGAAAGCCTTCATACGCCTCGGCCACCAGCGGCTCGTCGAGCATTCTTGCTTCCAGCAGGCGTTGTTCGGCAGGCGGCATTTGCCCGCTGCAATAGCGCTCGAAGTCGTCAAAATCCGGTAAAAGGTTATCGGTAGCGTCCATTGCTTTCGATGCAGATTTTCAGGTTCCGCTTTCCATTCTGGATATAGCTTTTCACTTTGCCCATCTCGAACCCCGTTTCGCCGGCGATCTCGCGGTAGCATTTGCTTTGCAGATAGAATAGTTCAATGCTGATCCGCTGCTCGTTCGCGAGCTTTTGGAGACATTTGTCCATTGCGTCCAGCTTTGCTTCGAGTACGAGGAAGTCGTCCTGCACAGGCGTTTCGATCCGGAACTCCCGCGCGCCGGCCTCTGCGGCACCGGCAGTTACCCGTGCCGCCCGGAGTTTCATCAGGCAATAGTTGCGGGCAACGCTGTACAGCCAGCTTTTCAGGTTCGAGACATCGTGTTGCCTTAAATCCGAGACCAATTTCTCGAATATCTGCATCACCGCGTCCTTGCTCTCTTCCTCGTCCCCGAGATATCGGTAACACACACCGAATACCATTTCCATATAAGGCTCATACAATGCGCCCAGTATGGCAACGTCGCCCGAATGCCGGTAAGCCGTAAGCCGCTCGGCCTCCGGCATCGGTTCTTTACCCTTACCCTGAAAGAATCTCAAAAAGTTCACGTGTGTACGGGGAATGTGTTCCGGTGTTCCGGCATTTCCGGCTACTGGATGCGGTTTTATCAAAATTCCATAAAAAATTCTGAAAAACTTTTGTGGAATTACCCGGAGGCATGCATCCAGCGAATAAACAACGAATCTGTACCATGAAAACGAGAATCATTATTCTGCTAGCCATCTTGTTGAGTGCCTTCGCATTGCTGCCCGACCGGCTCGTCAAAGGCACCGTCACCGACGCCGCGAACGTTCCGCTCGCGGGTGTAAGCGTATCACTTCAGGGCAGCGCCGCAGGAACGGTCACCGATCAGGCTGGCCATTTTTCCATCCGGGTATCCACTCCGGGCAGGGCGCTGGTGTTCCGGAAAGCGGGTTACCAGGCTCTCACTGTGCCCGTTACCCGGGATTCGGTCTTGAAAGTCATGCTGGTCCCTAACGCGCAGACACTGAATGAGCTGGTAGTGACCGGCAGGCCGAAAGCGGCCGAAAAAGTAACCGTCGATTTCCAGACAGTTACCTCCGCGCCGGCATCGCTCGGCGGAACTTACCTGCAAGCCCTCCCCGAAACCGAAAGCTACAAACCTGTTAATGAAAACGGCTTTCTGTCCGTAAGTCAGCAGCCTGTCACGACCTTCTCCGTCGATGTAGATCGCGCCGCTTACAGCAACGTACGCCGTTTTCTCAACAACGGCCAGTTGCCGCCTGCGGATGCGGTAAGGGTCGAGGAAATGATCAATTATTTTGACTACGATTACCCGCAACCCGCCGGCGACCATCCTCTTGCGATCACGGCCGAAACAACCGATTCGCCATGGAATGCAGGTTTGAAACTCGTACACATCGGATTACAGGCGAAAACCGTTTCCACCGAAAACCTTCCCGCTTCCAACCTGGTCTTTTTGATCGACGTTTCGGGTTCCATGAATGCAGCCAACAAGCTTCCTTTGCTGAAACAGGCATTCAATCTGCTCGTAGACCAGCTCCGTGCCGGCGATAAAATTTCTATCGTCGCCTACGCAGGTTCTGCCGGGCTGGTATTGCCGCCAACATCGGGGACCGAGAAAAAGATGATCAAAGACGCGCTCGATAAGCTCGAAGCCGGGGGATCGACGGCCGGGGGCGAGGGTATCGAACTGGCCTACAAGCTGGCAAAGGACAATTTCCTGCCCCAGGGGAACAACCGGGTTATTCTGGCCACCGACGGTGATTTCAACGTGGGAGTCTCCAATGAATCCGAATTACAGAAATTGATCGAAGAAAAGCGCAAGGCAGGCATTTTCCTGAGCGTAATGGGTTTCGGAATGGGCAATTACAAGGACAGCCATGTAGAGACGCTGGCCGACAAAGGCAACGGGAATTATGCTTATATCGACAACATTCAGGAGGCGCGGAAAGAATTTGTGCAGGAATTCGGCGGCACGTTGTTCACGATTGCCAAAGATGTCAAGATCCAGATCGAGTTCAACCCGGAGCTCGTACGGGCTTACCGACTCATTGGCTATGAAAACCGCGCATTACGCAACGACGAGTTCAACGATGATCGAAAGGACGCGGGCGATATGGGCTCGGGCCACACCGTAACTGCGATTTACGAGATCGTGCCGCATGGCGTAGAAACTCCGTACATCGGAAAAACCGAAGCCTTGAAATATCAGTCTGACCACCGGTCCACGACCGGTAACAGCGACGAAATGATGACGATAAAGGTTCGTTATAAAAAAGGCCGACAGCGAAAAAAGCGTGCTCTTTGATCTGCCGGTCAAAGCACGATCCGTAGCTTTCGACCAATGCTCCGAGAACCTTCGGTTCGCCAGCGCCGTAGCGGAGTTCGGGTTGTTGCTGCGTGGCTCGGAATATAGGGGTAAGGCAACTTATACGGACGTCATCCGGCACGCCCGCGGCGCATTTGGGAAGGATGAAGAAGGTTACCGCTCCGAATTTGTACAACTTGTGAAGCTCGCACAAAGCCTGGATGGTTCACGGGAGACGGCGGAGAAGTGATTTGTACCAGAATAGAAACTAGCCGGCACATTTCCCGCTAGTTTCTATTTTTTAAACTCGTCATCCGGATTCAACGATTCAAATACCTCTTTGGCCGGCAAATACTTAAATCCCTTTTCTCCGTCACCAACTATTACAACATCGCCAGCCGAAGCCCTCTCTTCAATCATTTTGCGTACTGCCTTCCTGACACTTAAAATGATTCTTTCGAAAGATCATCAGTATTCCGAGTACCTGCTTTCATTTCCATTGGGTCTTAATTTTGTTCCAAAGAACTTCATCGGAAACATTTGTTTCTCTACCAAGATTCCTCTCTGCAAGTACGGTCGGAGCAGGATAAAATGTCCGCCCAGTCGTACCCGGTTCTTCACTCGATCGAGGGCTACATAAAGCGTTGTTAACCAAAAATATAACAAAGTAACCTGATAGCCCAAAGCCTTAGCTTCCCTAATGAGCGAAGCGTAGCTTTTCGTTGCCAAAGTGGTTTCAAATGCGAAGCCCTCTCCGCGTTGCATTAGCTCCCGCACTCCGGTGAGCATAATTCGCAACCCGCGATGATGTATCAGTCTTCTTTTAATGCTTTCAAAATCAAATTCTTGCCCTGCTCACTGTATGAAAGTCCCAATGCGGCGTCACGTCCGGGCGCACTCATTTTATTCCAGGTTTTTCGGAGAATATCGATCATTTTTTCCTCACTCATTTTTGCGATCAGATCGTCGTATTGGTATTGAAGAAAAACGAGACACAATGCGTTTTCCATCGTTTGTACGTCGGCGTCGCTTTTAAGGCGCTGTTTCAGAACGATCTGCTTTACGCGACCGATCGTTTCTTTATCGTACCCAACTTCGTTCAGGATTTCGGAAGCAATCCCCGCGTGATATTTTGAAAGATCGCTGCGCCATTTCAAATAGCCCACGCGGCCGTCGGGATAGCTGCTTCGGGCGATCTCCCATCTTCCGATGTGCTGGCACCGCGATGCCAGCAGTAGGCTTTCGCTGGCTTGCGGGTCAAGGTTCCTGACCCATTCATACAGTTTTAAGGCGTAGAAGTACTCAACCGGATATTCCACGTTTTCCCACATGACGCGCCCCGGCGAACGTTTGTTGTAGGCATCAAAAAGTTCAAAAGCTTTGTCGAGCTTGCTCATGGTGATTCAGTAAGGTTAATGCTATCGGACCGCCCTGAATTTCAGCGCGATGGTCGTCATACGCGGGTAGTCGTAAGCGGTACTTCGGGTTTTCATCACGAAAGAATCTTTCCGGACATCGCCCGGACGCACTGTCCATTCCCCCTTCTTACCGCCTTCCGGCGCGCCGATCGTGATATTTTTGTCGCTGATCTGCCATTTTAGTAAAAACGGGGTGGTTTCGCCCTTGAAGACACCGGAAAAAACACCGTCCTTTTTCACCTGCACGGTTTCCATATACCTTTGGAAATCAATACCGCCGAATTGCTGCGTCATTTTGCCATCCTTGAATGTGACCGCGTCGTTAACCGCGATTTCTTCAATTTCCCACCGCGGCACGGCGGTGAGAAACTGCGCTGCTTCCTGAGGCGAGCTAGCCGGACGGTCACACGAAAACATTACTGTGCCGGCAAAGGGCAGCAGGACGCAAGCGGCAATTTTTCTGAAAAGCATGACGAATCACAGTTGGTGGCTATGCGCAAATATAGCCACAACTGTATGGGACTTCCGATTTAAACCCGGGGAATTTTAGCGTCTACTCACGATTATAGAGGCATGTGATAGCGGTGAGGAAGTTCCCGGCTTCCGTGGTGATCTGGCCGGGAAGCATCCTCCATGCCCAATTGTTTTCGCTGGAACCGGGCTGGTTCATTTTAGCGCTTTCGTCCAGATTAAGAAGGTCCTGAACAGGTAAAACAGCCGTTTTGGCAATAGAAGCAAAAACGGTCCGCGCAAGTTCGACGGCCACATTTTCTTCGGAAACCGGTTTTCCCAGATAAGATTCCAGCCGCTCCTGCACCGTAGCGCCCATTTCACGGAACCAGCCCCTGGTCGTATTGTTGTCGTGCGTGCCGGTGTAGGCAATAAAATTGTGCTTGAAATGGTGAGGGATATGGTCCGATTGCGGCATATTCTCATCGAATGCAAATTGCAGTACTTTCATTCCGGGCAGGCCGAATTTGTCGCGCAGCAGATACACCTCGGGACTGATCTCGCCCAGATCTTCGGCTATAAAGGGCAACTGCCCGAGCGCGGCGCCGATCTTGTTAAAAAACTCCTCCCCCGGCCCCGTTTTCCAGCTTCCGTTGACGGCGGTTGTCTTTCCGCCCGGCACTTCCCAGTAGTCGGCGAATGCCCTGAAGTGGTCCAGCCGAACCAGATCGAACATTTCCATATTCCTCGCCAGCCGGTCGATCCACCACTGGTACCCCTGCGACCGGATGGCTTCCCAGTTGAATACCGGCATTCCCCAAAGCTGCCCGCTTTCCGAGAAAGCATCCGGCGGCACACCCGCGGCGCCCGTAATGTTACCTTCCTCATCCACGCAAAACAACCCGCGGTTTGCCCAAACGTCGACGGAATCGTAACTGACATAAAAAGGGATATCCCCCAGCAACCTGATTTCCCGGTCGTTGCAATACCGTCGCAACGCTTTCCACTGTTTATCGAATACGAATTGCTGCCACTGCACCCGGCGGATCTCCTCACGCTCGCTTCTGCGTACCTCATCAAGCGCGCTCCGGTCCCTGTTACGCAGCTCTTCCGGCCAGGTATACCAGGGCTGGTGTCGGTAGCGCTTTTTCAGCACCATATAAACCGTGAAATCGTCCAGCCATGCCGCATTTCCCACTACGAACTCTCCCATTTCGGCGGCCTCTCCACCGGCCCGCTCTTCATAATTCCGGAACGCTCGTTCCAGTAAAATTTCCTTGCTTTTTTTCGCCGCGTCGAAATCGACGGCCGACGAATCCGGCAACCGGTTTTCGTCCAGGTCCTGTTCGGAAAGCAAGCCTTCACGCGCGAGCATTTCGGGGCTGATCAGCAAGGGATTACCGGCCCGGCTCGACAGCGCGCTGTACGGCGAATGCCCCTGGGAGGCTTCCGTGGGGTTGAGTGGCAGGATCTGCCATATTTTCTGGTATGTTTTTTCGAGAAAATCCGCAAACTGATAGGCAGCCGGCCCGATATCGCCTATGCCGAACGGCGACGGCAGGGAGCTGATATGCAGCAGCAGACCGGCATTACGCTCGTTATCCATGCGCCCGCCTTTGAGAATCGCGATTGGCAGTTGTTTGAACAGTTCACCCGGGAAAAGCTTCGATCGCCAAACGTCCCGGCTATTTGCCAGCACATTATCCCATTCAGGAAGCAGGTTTTCCGGTAACACCACATGCGTATCCTTCCAGTCGAGCCCGAAAAAATCCTTTTGCTGTTCGCGGCTCATCGATGCGGTGTGCAGGGGAACCACGGTGATCACGACATCCCGCTTATGCCTCCGGACAAAAGCGAGCAGGTTATCCTTGTAAGTACCACGGATTTTCAGCGGAATGTATTCGCCCTGTGTAAAAAGTAACGGATATTGCCGTCGCAGCTGGAAAAGCCGCCAGGTAAGCCAGAGCTTAATTTGCCCCGTGAGGCGTTCATTCCAGAGTTTTTCGAGTAACCGGTCCTCCTCGTAGCCATCCAGTTCTTCCAGCCACAATTTCCTTTTACCAAAATCGACCTCACGCCGGTTATCCGGATCGACCAGGCTCAAATCCCACAACTCGCAGCCCTGATAAACATCGGGAATTCCGGGACAAGTGAATTTCAATGCCACTTGCGCCAGCGAATTAATGATGCCGAAATCCGCCACCGATGCCAGGAATGGCTGCATCGATTTGGAAAACGAAGAATCCTTTTTTAAGATCTCCCGCACGAATGCTGCCGTTCCGCGCTCGTACGTTTCATTTGGAGCCGACCAGGAAGAGTTCATTTTGGCCTCCCGTAAAGCTTTCTGCAGATATTCTTCCAACCGTTTTTCGAAATCGTCGTCGTCTTCCCCGGGCATAGGATGGGCACCGATGATCGTTTGGTAAATCAGGTATTCGTCGTTGGGGTCGGGGCCGGCGGATTGGCGTAATCCGGCATTTGCCCGTTGCCATTCTTTCAGCTTACTGATCCATTCCGCCGATAAGTCCGTCAGTACGTTCAGCCTCGCGCGCACATCCTCTCCCCGTTTGGTGTCGTGCGTAGAGGTCGCATTAAGCGCCAGGGGCCATTCTTTTCTGCGTTTTTTCATGTACTGATGGAAATCGTCGGCAGTAATGCCAAAACGGTCAGGAAAGTCGCCGACGTCGTTGTGGCCTATAAAGCGGTTATAGGTATACATCAGCGTATCCTCTCCCCCTTTGGCCATCAGCGGGCCGGTGAACTGCATGCAACGCTGATAAAACTCGGCTACACGCCCGTTGTAATCCTCATCGCCCAATACCGGCCTGTGCAGGAAGCATTGTTCCAGCACTTCCACCGCCGGCGACAAATCGAGGTGGTGTTTGTTAATATCTACAAAAATCGCTTTCACCGCCTGCGACTCCTCGTCGGAAAGCGGCACCGCGTTGCCATAATAGCGGTACACCGGACAATGGATCAGAAATTCGCCGATTACCTGGCGGATCAATTCGGCGCCAATGCGTTCGATAGTTTCCGAATCTGCCAGTTCCAGCGATACGAACAATTGGTACAGGTTTTCCAGCTCCCCAGCCATGTGCCCATACAGAATATCGCTTTTTTTGCTCAGCAAAAGCTCATTCGCAGGCCGGTTATCACCTGTGAGTTCGTTGTAAAATGCAGTGAATTCGCCCTCTGCCGATGTGTTGGTAAAAAGGTTGTTGACGACCGCCAGAAATTCGTAGCCCGTAGTACCCTGTATCGGCCACTTTACAGGCAAATCTTCATGTTCGCCCAGGATCTTTTCTGCGATAATGTAAATGCCGTCACCCATTTCCTCACGCAGTCTGGCCAGATAGCCGGAGGGGTCGAAAAGCCCGTCGATATGGTCGATTCGCAGTCCCTGGAAAATACCCTCTTCCGTCAGTTGCTTGATCAGCGAGTGGTATTTTTCAAAAACGGCATCGTCCTGCATATTCAGGCAGATCAAGCCATTTACCGTAAAAAAGCGGCGAAAATTGATCTCTTCTTCCGTTCGCTGCCAATGGCAAAGTACATAGTTCTGTTGGTCGGCAAGTGTCTGGAGCCCGGCCGAATCCGCATTCAGGCGTGCCAGCGCGGCGTCGATCACCGCTTTCTCCTCATCGCGTGCATACAGCGCGCGAAACTGCATTGCCCACTCGTCCCAGCGCTGCGAAAATACATGAGCATCCTCGACCTGGTTCAGATCTTCCAACTGGCCCACAAGCTGTGCCAGCGCCTGCGATGCTCCTTCTACTTTTTCGAGAATCGCCTTATAAGACCGCAGGTTCAGCGGGAATGTCAGTCCCCCGAAATCCAGCGCGAGGCGTTCGCCGGTGAAAAGCACTTTCACTTCGCCCGCCGCAATCATTTCATCGACATTCTTCGACAAAAACGGCACCATCACCTTCCCGTGGAAAAGCGCGCTGTTCCAGGCGATATCGAAGTAAGAAGCATACAACGACTGCCTGCCCTTTTCGAGCACATCCGTCAACCAGGGATTTTCCGTACTGAAAGCCATGTGATTGGGGACGATATCCTGCAACCAGCCTATCCCCGATTTCCGGAGATCGGCGGAAAGGTTTCGCAATTGCGCCAGGCTCCCGATCTCCGGATTGATCCTGCCGGGATCGGTCCCGTCGTATCCGTGCGTACTGCCTTTCGCCGACGCCAGCACCGGCGATGCATAGATCGTTCCGACCCCCAATTTTTGAAAGTAAGGGATCAGATACTCGAAGTCCTGAAATGAAAATGCCTGATGAAATTGAAGCCGGTAGGTAGAAACTGGGTTGTTCATGTAGCTGATGATAAGTGTACCGTCAGCCCGTTAAATATTATGCCAGCATTCGGCCATCGTTATTTGAGCAGCTCCCTCAACTGGGGTATTTCGAGCGGCTTGGACAGAAGCCGGATTATGTATGGATTGACCTCCGCCTGTTCGATATCCGAAATATCGACGGTGGACGAGATCATGAACAAGCGGATCCGCTTTCGGACTTCTTCCGGCAGCAGCCCGTAGTGTTCCGTAAATTCGAAGCCGTTGATGCCCGGCATTTGCAGGTCGAGCAGGATCACCGTTTCGGGCATGTCCGCGTCCTGCTGCATAAGATACTCTATCGCCTCCTGCGGCACGCCGAATGTCCTGACCGTTTCCGTTAAACCGCTTTTCAGTAACAGTTTTTCCTGGGTAAACAGATCGAAAACACTGTCGTCTACGATAATAAATTCCATTGCATGGTATGAGAAGGGTTCAGAACAATCATATCGCGCATGCATTCCGCATCAACCGGATTTACTCCTTTTTCTACATTTGATATAAATTGTAGAAATGGCTGTCGGAAATAAGCTACAAAGCTTGTAAATCTAACTGAAAATCGGCAAATGCAGCCTAATACTTTCCCGGAAACGCCAATTCAGGCGTGAAAGTGCCTGTCACGCCAGGCGATCAGATCCATTTCTGCATCGATAAGCGGGCACTATCTGAGTCATTTTTCGGCCTGTCGATCGGCCATCGTTGAGATATGAAATCGGTTGGAAGCGGGCTATTACCGGTAAAAGTTACTGAATAGATTTTTTACTCTCAAAATAAATTAACGATCGCCATTCCGCGGACCTCGTCCCGCCCGTCGTGCCAATTCTGCAGGCACGATTTTGATTATCGTTTTCGGACATTCATCAATCAACAACTAAAAAGGTTATCGACAATGAGCACGCTGGACGGCAGGAAGCGGGTAGTGATCAGCAATGTAAGACCTCAGGTCGAATACGGAAGATTTCCCGCCAAACGGGCGATCGGCGAAAGCGTGGAATTTTCGGCGGATATCATCGCCGACGGTCACGACGCCGTAGCCGCAAGCGTGATTTTCCGCCACGAAAGCGAACAACTATGGCAGGACGTGCCGCTGTCGCACACCGGAAACGACCACTGGACCGCGACCTGGACGCCGGCAAAAGAGGGCTTTTACGAATATCGCTTCACTGGCTGGATCGACCACTTCACGACCTGGAAGAAAGGGCTGGTCAAGAAATTCGACGCCGGCCAGGATATTTCCGTAGAGCTGCTGATCGGAGCGGAAATATTAATCGAAGCGGCCGGATTGGCTGCCAAAGACGACCAGTCCGCATTTCAGCCATGGATTTCAGCGCTGCAAAACGGGCGCGACCCGCAGCGGGCAATCGACCTGGCGTTAAGCGACCAACTCTCCGAAGCGATGTCAAAAATCCGATACACCGACCGCATCAGCGTTTTCGATCAGACGTTCCGGCTGGAAGTCGAGCGAAAAAAGGCGGGGTTCAGTACCTGGTACGAACTCTTTCCGCGGTCGGCGGCCGAGATGCCGGGTGCGCACGGAACGTTCCGGGACGTTCTCAGGCTGTTGCCGAAAATCGCCAAAATGGGCTTCGACACGCTCTATTTTCCGCCTGTTCACCCCATTGGGGAAATGAAACGGAAGGGAAAAAATAACTCGCTCGTTCCGGCTGCTACAGACCCAGGATCGCCCTGGGCGATCGGTAACCGCTTCGGCGGGCATAAATCCATCCATCCCGAGCTTGGGAGCATCGCGGACTTTACCGAACTGGTAACGCGGGCCAGGCAACTCGGCATCGAAATCGCTATGGACATCGCGTACCAATGCGCGCCCGACCATCCTTATGTGAAAGAACATCCGCAATGGTTCAAGTGGCGCCCCGACGGCACAGTACAATACGCGGAAAATCCGCCAAAAAAATACGAAGATATTCTTCCATTCGATTTTGAAACGGCGGACTGGCAAAATCTCTGGAATGAACTGAAAAGCGTGATCGATTTCTGGATCGGGCACGGGGTCAATGTTTTTCGGGTCGACAATCCGCATACCAAGGCATTTCCGTTCTGGGAATGGATGATCCGCGAAGTACGGAAAGCCCACCCGCAGGTAATTTTCCTGGCCGAAGCATTTACACGTCCGAGGGTAATGGAGCGGCTGGCAAAAATAGGCTTCAACCAGTCGTACACTTATTTCACCTGGCGAACCAGCAAATGGGAGCTGGAACAATACCTTTACGAACTTACCAAAACCGACCGGCAATATTATTTCCGCCCTAATTTCTGGCCGAATACGCCGGATATTCTGCCGCACCACCTTGTGGAAGGGGGCGAAAATGCTCACATCATCCGGTTGATACTGGCGGCCACGCTTTCTTCCAATTACGGCCTATACGGGCCAGTGTATGAATACGGTATCAACACACCGCACCCCGGAAAGGAGGAATATACAGATAACGAAAAATACGAGATCAAACACTGGGATTGGGACCGGTACAGCCGCACGCGGGAGATTATCACGCGGGTAAACCGGATCAGGAGGGCTTATCCGGCCATGCAGTCGACCTGGAATATCGATTTTAACGAAACCAACAATGACCGGGTGATCAGCTACACCAAAACGCCTACCGATGGCAGCGAGCCGTTGCTGATTGCCGTCAACCTGGACCATCATCACACACAGGGCGCACACATTCGGGTACCGCTGCACCGCTTTGGCATCGGGTACGACCAGCCGTACCTGATCCGCGATATGCTCAGCGGGGAAAAATACAAATGGCGGGGGGAATACAATTACGTACAAATGAATCCCTGGGAAATGCCGGCACACATTCTGAAAGTTGAACGATTGAATTGAGAGAGCACATGGAATACAGGAAAGGAATGCCCGAAAAAAATCTGCATTGGTATAAAGATGCGATCATTTATGAACTTCATATTAAAGCCTTCAAAGACGGTAACTGCGACGGGATCGGCGATTTTCAGGGTTTGATGGAACAGCTGGACTATCTCCAGGACCTTGGCGTTACGGCGATCTGGCTTCTCCCCTTCTACCCATCGCCCCTGCGAGACGATGGTTACGATATCGCTGATTATTATACCATTAACCCGTCGTATGGGGATATTCACGAATTTAAAACTTTCCTCCGCGAAGCGCATAAACGTGGTTTGAAAGTAATTACGGAGCTTGTGATCAACCATACTTCCGACCAGCATCCGTGGTTTCAGCGCGCCCGTCGTGCACCCAAAGGTTCGGCATACCGGAATTTTTATGTCTGGACCGACGACCCGCGCCAGTTCAAAGACGCCCGCATTATTTTCCAGGATTATGAAAAGTCGAACTGGACCTGGGACAACGAAGCCGAGCAATACTACTGGCACCGCTTTTTCCACCATCAACCCGATTTGAACTATGACAGCCCGGATGTACAGGAGGAGATTTTCAAAATCATCAATTTCTGGTGTAAAATGGGGGTCGACGGGTTCAGACTGGATGCTGTACCGTACCTTTTCGAGCGCGATGGCACCAACTGCGAAAACCTGCCGGAAACACATGCATTCCTGAAAAAACTGAGGAAGTATGTCGACGACCGGTATCCCGGCACGTTGCTGCTTGCGGAAGCCAATATGTGGCCCGAAGACTCGGCATCCTATTTCGGTGACGGCGACGAATGCCAGATGAACTACCATTTCCCGATTATGCCGCGGATGTTTATGTCGCTTCAAATGGAGGACAGGTACCCGCTTACCGACATTTTCGATCAGACCCCGGCCATACCCGACAACTGTCAGTGGGGTATTTTTCTCCGAAACCACGACGAGCTTGACCCTCGAAATGGTCACCGACGAAGAGCGTGATTACATGTATAAAGTGTATGTAAAAGATCCCAAGGCGAGAATCAACCTCGGGATCAGGCACCGGCTGGCACCGTTGATGGAAAACAACCGCAAGAAAATCGAGCTGCTCAACACATTGCTGTTTACCTTCCCCGGAACGCCGATCATTTACTACGGCGACGAAATCGGAATGGGCGACAACGTATACCTTGGCGACCGCGATGGAGTGCGGACGCCCATGCAATGGAGCCCCGACCGCAATGCAGGGTTTTCACAGGCCAATCCGCAGCGCCTTTATCTGCCGCTTATCCTCGACCCGCAATACCACTATGAGTCGGTTAATGTGGAATTACAGTCGCGAAACTCGTCGTCCTTGCTATGGTGGATGAAGCGGGCCATCAGCACCCGCAAAAAATACAAGGCATTCAGCCGGGGCGATATCAAATTCCTGAACCATGAGAATGCGAAAGTCCTGGCGTTCACCCGCAGCCACGAAGACGAAACGATGCTGGTAATAGCGAACCTTTCGAGATTCCCACAGCCCGTGGAGCTCGACCTGGATCAGTACAAGGGATTTCAGCCGGTGGAAATTTACAGCAGGAACAAATTTCCGGGAGTGAAGGATAACACACCTTATTTCTTCACTTTGGAAGCTTATGGCTGCCAGTGCTTTGTGATGCAAAAAACGCATCCGGAGATCGATGAGAACCGTGAATTGCCGTTGGTTAAGCTTGAAAAATGGAAGGATCTGCTGGAACAGGAGACGCTGGAAATGCTCGAAACTAAGATTCTGCCCTCCTATCTGATGAAAATGAGATGGTTTGGAGGAAAAGGGAAGGGGCTCGATAAGGTTAGCATCGTATCGCACGCCGCTATTCCGCTGGGCGACAATCCGCCTTGCTTTCTGTTGCTGCTCGAAACATCCTACCAGAACGACCTCCCCGAAATGTATCAGCTTCCGGTTGCATTCGGCAAGGAGCCTTTCGCATTTAATGTGCGGGAAAACTGTCCCCAGGCCGTGCTGGCTCGCATGCAGATCGAAGGCGAAGAAGAAGGCGTGCTGTTCGACGCTATTTACGGGCTCGAACTGCAACAAGCGCTGATCCGCGATATGGCGGAAAACGAGCGGCTGAACGCAAAAAACAGCCAGATCCATTTTTCGGGCAACCGGCAATTGGCCCGGCACATGAAAGAAACCGATCGGATAAAACCACGCGTCCTTTCGGGCGAGCAAAGCAACACGTCCATTACCTACGACGGCAAGTATTTCTTCAAACTCTATCGCAAAGTCGACAGGGCGATTAATCCCGATGTGGAAATTACGCAATACCTTACCCACAAAGCGAAGTTCAAGAACATACCCGCCTATATTGGTAACATTGAATGGAGGTACAAAAAGGATTCGATGGTGCTGGGCATGATGCAGGAAATGGTCGGCAACGCCACCGACGCCTGGGCCAATATGCTCGATCGCCTCGATAGTTTCAATGAAAAAGTGCTGTCCACAACCGGCCTGGAATTGCCTTCCGAACTACGCGGAACACTTACGGAGCCCGTCGGTTATGAAGATATCCCCGAAATACTGAAAGAGCTGCTCGATGTTCACGTGGCCGAGCAAGCCAGGCTTTTGGGCATTCGAACCGCCGAAATGCACCTGGCGCTGGCGAGCGAAAAAGAAAACCCGGATTTCAAGCCGGAGGAATTCTCCCTCCATTACCAGCGATCTGTGTATTCCTCGCTTCAATCGCTGGTGCGCGTCGCGTTCCAGAGCCTCAATCGCAATATGAAAAAGCTGGATGACAAAACCCGGCAGGCGGCGGAGGAGGTAATGCAACTGCGGGAGGAAATACTCATGGAGCTTAAAAAAGTATACAGTCATAAAATCGATACGGCCAAGATCCGCATCCATGGGGATTACCATCTGGGCCAGGTGCTGTTCACGGGCAAAGACTTTGTCCTGCTCGATTTCGAAGGCGAACCCGCGAGAAGTTACAGCGAGCGCAGGTTGAAACGCTCGGCTCTTCGCGATGTTGCCGGTATGCTTCGGTCGTTTCATTACGTCGCGCACAGCAGCCTTTATCTCGACAACCAGATCAGGCCCGAAGACGCCAGCAAGCTGCTGCCGTTTGTGGAGCAATGGCATCACTACATGGGCGGCTTTTTTATGAAAGCTTATCTCGAAACTGTGGGTAACAGCCCCATCATCCCGCATCAGAAGGGTGACCTCGAAATACTTCTCAGGACCTTCCTGCTGCAAAAAGCGATTTACGAGCTCAATTATGAAGTAAACAACCGGCCATCGTGGGTAATGGTGCCGCTCAGAGGTATCCGGGCGATTCTCGACAAAACCGAGGCTGGTGTGATGGTTTAACCAATAAATTATGACGCAACAACAGGAATTGCCTACATTGCTTTCCGGCTACGACGTCGACCTGTTCCGATCCGGGAAGCATTATCATATTTACAACAAGCTTGGAGCCCACACCGGGAGTGAGGCCGATATTCAGGGGGGTACATTTCGCGGTGTGGGCGCCGAACGCGGTGGAAGTGTCGGTTATCGGTAGTTTTAACGACTGGAAGCGAGATGCTCATCCCCTGTCGGCCCGTAGCGACGGTTCAGGTATCTGGGAGGGCTTTATTCCCCAGGTGTCGCGAGGGGCGTTATACAAGTATTTTATCCGCTCTGCCAATGCTTATGAGGTCGAAAAAGGCGATCCTTATGCGACGTATTGGCAAACACCCCCACACACGGCGTCAGTCGTATGGGACCTCCGTTTTGAATGGACCGACCATACCTGGATGGAAAAAAGGAAGGCGCCTGCACTGAACAACCCGATATCGATCTATGAGGTACATCCCGGCTCATGGCGAAAAGTCCCCGAGGAAGAGGGCCGGTGGATGACCTACCGGGAACTCGCCGCGGAGCTGCCCGAATACTGCCGGTTCATGGGATTTACCCATGTAGAGTTCCTGCCCATGGCGGAGCACCCTTTTTATGGTTCATGGGGATATCAGGTTACCGGTTATTTCGCACCAACGAGCCGATATGGAACGCCACAGGATTTTATGTTCCTGATCAATGCATTGCACGAAGCCAACATCGGTGTGATCCTGGATTGGGTTCCTTCCCACTTTCCTACCGACGAGCATGGCCTCGGCTATTTCGACGGTTCACATTTATACGAGCACGCCGACCCCCGGCAGGGCTTCCATCCCGACTGGCAAAGTGCCATTTTCAACTATGGCCGGCACGAAGTGCGAAGCTTCCTGATATCCAACGCCCTTTATTGGCTAGACAAATTTCATATCGACGGCCTGCGCGTCGACGCCGTTGCCTCGATGCTTTACCTGGACTATTCCAGAAAAGAAGGCGAGTGGATACCCAATAAATATGGCGGGCGTGAAAACCTTGAAGCCATCGACTTTTTGCGCGATTTTAACACCGCCGTTCACCAATCCTTTCCGGAGGTACTTACCATTGCAGAAGAATCCACCGCCTGGCCAGGGGTAACGCACCCTGTAAGCAGCGGCGGACTAGGCTTCGATCTCAAATGGATGATGGGCTGGATGCACGATACGCTGGCTTACTTTCAAAGAGATACGGTTTACCGGTCTTATCACCAGGGGCAACTTTCGTTCAGTCTGCACTATGCATTTTCGGAGCGCTTTGTGTTGCCGCTTTCCCATGACGAAGTTGTTTATGGAAAGCGCTCGCTTCTGCACAAAATGCCTGGCGATGAATGGCAGCGCTTCGCGAACCTGCGCCTCCTGCATACGTACATGTACGGGCATCCGGGTGCGAAGCTGCTCTTTATGGGAGCTGAATTCGGACAGAACCATGAATGGCGCCATGATTACAGCCTCGATTGGGGTGAGAACCAGCACCCCGCGCACAACGGCATCCAGAGGCTGGTAAAGGACCTGAACGAGTTTTATGGCAACGAACCCGCGCTTTACGAACGGAACTTTTCCCGGGAAGGCTTTGAATGGATCGATCACCAGGATGCGACCAACAGTGTACTGGCCTGGATCCGGAAAGGCGCTTCGCCTTCCGAGGAGCTGTTGTTTATCGCCAATTTTACGCCGGTAGTCAGGGAAAATTACAGGATTGGTGTTCCGAGACCGGGTTATTACCGGGAGGTATTCAATAGCGATAATCTTCGCTACGGGGGGGTCCGACGTTGTCTGTCGGGAAGAAACCGAAAGTTATCCTATTCCCCGGCACGGCCGTGTCCATTCCGTTCCGTTGACACTCCCGCCGCTGGCGGTAATAGTATTAAAATACCACCGCAATTTTGATTGGTTATAAAACATATTGTTAAAAAATGTACCTATACCTGAATTAAGCAATAATATCCGGCCAAAAATTAAACAAAAAAATTCCGGACGCACAAATCGGCGTCCGGAATCTAAACTAAACACACACCAGCTCCGATGAACATCGCGCCTGATTAGTCAGAAGTACTTAATTTTGTTTTTTAGAACAACTAAGTAAAACAATCCAAAATAACGTTGAATAAATCGCTTCATAACGTGCGTGGGTTGAGTTTCCCTTTATACTATGAACTTGAACTGGTTTATCTTAGATGCCGTCTGGCTCCCGCCTGATTAAATTCACCACTAAAATTGAAGTTACAGCAGTGATGACCAGACCTATTAACAATATCTTTTTCATATATATTTACAATCTATTTTTGAATCAATTTCATCTGCTCCGCACCTTCCAAATCAAACAATATCTCATTACATGTTCTGCTAATTACCGAGAACTCGAATGTTGTCTGCTTACCATTTGAGAATTTTCCTTCTACAATTAATGAATCCTTCTTTACCCGCCAATTGCCTTCCGACTTCAAATAAACCCCAAATAGCAAGCCTTTACTTTCATTAAACTTTCCACTTTTTTCAAATGTAATTTCCTGGGGCGCTCCTGATTCGGAAACGAATTCAGCATTCCAGGTTCCTACAATTTGTTCTTCTAAAGCCGGTGGGACACATTCTTTGTCATGTCCACAGGAACTTGCGAGACAAGTAATCAATGCGGTTTTCCAAAACCTCTTTGTCATGATGAAGTATGTTAATGAGTAAGTCACAGCTAACAATTCAGTGACGACGTGGCGCCTTGAAGTGGGCAAAAGACGGCGCACACGTCATCAACCTGAATAGAATACATACACACTGCCAGAGTTAGCGGGTGATGATCACCTTGTAACTGCTGTACTTTCCACTTTTACGCGAAAGTTTCACCACATAGGTTCCGGCAAGTAAGTTCTTGACATTTACTTCCTTCTCCGGCACTGACGGTGATGTATATACCTCAACCCCCAGTGCATTGTATATCTTGATGCTGGCTATGCTATTCCAATCCTCAATTGACCTGAAATTTAATTTATCGCTTACAGGATTGGGATACAAATAACCAGTCTTCAAATTGAATTCAACACTCTTGATCTTACTCAAAGCGAACGTGCCGTCCTTGTCGACCATTTTGAGGCGATACAAGTTGTTTCCGTTCATCGGGCTTTCATCTACCGTAGAGTACTGTACTTCCACAGAGCTTTCTCCTTTTGCGGTAACTATTTTCAACTTTTCCCAAGTTTTGCCGTCCCCACTGCGTTGTACTTCGAAATAGTCACTGTTGGATTCCTCGGACGTAGACCAGCTTAGAGTTGCCAAGCTACCTTCACGGGTCGCCGAAAAATCGATCAATGAAACCGGCAGAGCTAAATTAGCTGTACCGTCAATTCGTTTCCGTGCGTTAATCGGTTCTAGGTTAGTCCAAAATGCTTTAAATGTAGTACCGTCATAGGGCCGGATAGTAATTTTATTGCTGCTCATCACCGGGCCCGAAAAGTTCAAAGTTCCTGTACCCAAAACCACTCCGGCACCCTCGGGAATCTCGGCTTGCATTGTTCTTGTAAGGTTGATGCTGAATTCTGCCCAAGATCCGCCATCATTCGGCGGGCTACCTGGTGTATTGTTCGAAATCGCTCCTCCGCTAGAATAAGCCGGGTTGAATGTATAATTGGTGCTTTGAATTGTTACCCCTGGGGGTACCTGAACATCTGACCTAAGATTCATAAACTGCCAGTTGCTGCTATCAGGGTTGGCTACGTCATAATTTAAGCCTCTTATCGCTCTGACATCAAATGTGTAACTTGTTTTACTTGCATTAAGCACTCCATTCTCGTACGCTATTTGAATCGTTTGAGCATTACTCAAATACTGTAAACCCAAGAGAATCGAGAAGAGTGCGATCCATTTTTTAGAAGTCCTGATCATAGTCTAAGTGTTTAATAATTAATTAGTGTAGAAAAGATATCCAAGTAGAAATTGATATTAAACAGTGTACCGTCTACTCCATCCACAATTCCATCCATGTTGAGGTCAGCCCGATCATAAGAATCAAATACATCTGTTCTGAATTGTGTGTTGAAGAAAGTTCCGTCCTTACCGTCGATAACAAAGTCCTGAGTCGCATTTAAGTCTGCAGAAGGCATACACCATGTTCCATTCTTTTGAACCATCTGCGGAGAATCACCGAATGCGTTAGACGCTTGGGAAAGAGCAGTGGTGAAATCGTAACTAACAGTTCCTGTGCTAAAATCTTGGATCGGGTTACTCATAACAGGTAAGTGGTTTCTGTGCTTGACAACGATCCTAACCGGCTTTGATTGGCTTGTAAAAACAGGCGGCAACGAACCGTCCAAATCAGCGACAAATCCGGACGACAATAGAATTAAGCTTCTCGATTCCAACAGAGTCGATGGGGTTGTAGCGTCCCTAATTTCTACCTTCACCCAATCCGCTACATTGCTCATTTTTAAAGAATTATTTATATCTGGGCAAGTTTCAAGATCGCCATATGGGCTCACTGTTGGCAGTAATCCGGAGTTCCCATAAAGTTGTAAGTCGTTCCGCATGATGTCGTCACCAGTACCTGACAACCTCGCTCCTTGAAGTACGACACGTAAGTCCAACTGCGTGCCGCAAGGCTGGTTCACAATAGTGATCTTTTTATTGCTCAAATCCTCGGTACCGTCCTGTTGAAATCCTGTTTTATTGTAGCACTGTTTAGTCGGACTATAATAAAACGCATAGTAGTCACCTTCCTCAGTTAAATTATCAGGATTCGCGATCTGCTGACCAGTATGAAAGCGATTGTTAAACCATCGTACTTCCCAGCCACTTGGTATCGGGCCCGAATGCAAGGCATTTAAGTTCACTCCTCCAGATGGACAAGACGTTGAATACTGACATCCATCCTCATAAGGACAATTTAGTGTAACTTGCATGGTAGTAAAATAAAGCGATGAAGAAGGAGGTGAAAAGCATTGATTGGCATTATCATAAAAGAATGCAAAATACGGGACCTCGCCCACCTGTCCTGTTGTAACGGGGTTACCGCTGTGTTGGTTATTTGTATACCAAACCACACTCAGTCCGGCCGGAGGAACACTGGCGACAAAATCATTCAAATTTATTGGCGGCTCGCCCTCTTGGCAATACAGATTATTCACTGTCTTTAAGGCAACAGGCGTACTTCCTGCGTTGCAAGCTTTTGAAACATTAACAGAAGATTTAGAAAGAGGAACGTTGAAGCATCCATTGCTTAGGTCGTGCACAAAGGCGTAATATTTTCCCGCGCTGACGTGCTGAGGATCAGAGATTGGAGCACTGGAATGATCTGATGTGGTATACCACTCGATGATCGCATTAGGCGGTATTGAAATATTGGAAGGAATTAGTTTTGTTAGATCATAAGTCTGTGCGGGTGCGACGATTTTCACATCAGTATTCAGCAGAGGAACTTGGTTAGATGGATCGCTGGGGTCATTACAGCACATTGTAGAACCATATACAGAAAACAATGCGCTGGATGCCGCTTTATCAACAGAGTAACAATTGTTTTTCGAGTCAAAATAGAAGGCATAGTATGAGTTTACAGGTGCACTCGGGGGGTTATCAAATGGGATTCCCTGGTGCTTATCATTTGTAAACCAATGCACCTTATAAGTAGTCGGAGATAATTGGGCATTAAGGTCTACACCAGATTGGTTGATGCAGTCGATTGACTTTTGATTACTAGTAAGGGCTACTTGTGTAGGTGTAGCGATAAACGACGCCTTAGCAGTCGATATATCTGTATTGTAACAGCCACCGGGTGTTTTATAGAACGCATAATAGTATTGGCCTGCCGCCTTAGGGCCCGCCGTTTTCGCTTCTTGTTCTGTCAATTGCGGATAACTGCTACTGGGATTTATACCCCATACCGGAACTGCTCCTGCTGGCGTGGTACTCTTTATCAAATCATACAAATTGGTCGTTCCGCAGGCGAAGGGTGTGCTTTGACTTCCTCCATGGAAAAGTTCAACCTGTCCACCAGGAACCACACAGTCAAAAGATTTCGGATGAATGTCAAAATTTACAAATGCCGTTTGTTGCGGGTTGGACATTCCAGATAAATAAAAAACAAGATCAGTAGCTGGAGCAACGAATGTCAAAGTCTCTTCTACCCATTTGCTTACGTTTACCCCCTGCGAGAAAGTAGTAGTCTTACTTGCTATCGAAACGAAGTTTGTTGTTTGCACCTCAATAGTCGCCGATGCCGCATAGTCTGAGTTTCCAGTAGTTAAGTCTACTCGAGCAGTCATGACATAGTAATGCAATGTGTACTTATTTCCGATCTCAAAACCTCCAACATTAGCTTTCAACTTGTCTTTTTGAACATTACCATATCGAAGAGAAAGGAATATATTATTACCGTTCTGATCAATTGCCTTAGTTGACGAAGGGGGCGGCAAAAAGCCGTCCAGCCATGGCCTAGTAGGGCTTCCACCTAAACCGTTCATATTGGAAAGTGCAACCGGCCCACCTGTTACAATTGTATACCCTGCAGGCGTACAATTAACACAAGAATAACTGGTATATGTTTTGGGAAAGTCTACCGCCAGTGCCCCATTGACAAGAACCAGAAAACTAACTAACGTGTGTAAAAAAAACTTCTTCATAATACATTTACGTTTGAGTGAAATTCAATTCCAAATCCAAATTGGGAAGGCGTTCTCATTCACGTTTATTTTTATTAATCCGGCTTAATTAAAAATTTTTATGTTCAAATCTACATTCATCACTCTACTCAAAAAGAATCCGATGATCATCTGGCAGGTCTCGGAAAACGATCGGTTTTTCTTGTAAATACCCAAAAGCCGTTAGTGCAAAAGCAAGCAAATTGGGGAGCCGTAATTCCCGGGTTGACTCTTAATGATGGCAGATTGCAATGTTTACGGCATTGGGAAGAGCTACATGGTCGGAGGATCACGTATTCTGCGGGCTACTTAAAATGGGATGGCGAAAAATGGATGGCGAAAGCCTCCCGGCCGAGGCTTTATAATATCCGTTCACCACATTAACGGGAGCCCAGTGATTTGCGGCTAAACTCTCTTGCGGTGAATGCCCTGGCAGCAATGTGCTTTTCACGACATCAATTCCAGTTGGGCCGGAAAATAATGATGAGCAGGATAAAAAGGGTGGTGATAAGAACAGGCACCGCCATTACCCACACCAGAATGGATGCGGTATCGAGATTGTCGTTCAAAAGAAAGTATAACGAACCGGCAACGGCGGCGCCAATCGATAAGATGACGATCCAGAAATAATGCCTCGGCTCTTCGGGCTCTTTTTTCCTTATTATATAGTAGAGATAATAGCCGCATACTGCCAGCAAGGCAATGCAATCGATCAGGAATCCTATCAGATAGAGTCTCATGGTATTCGTTCAAATTGATGAATTAGCAGGTTACCGTCGGTGTCTTAAGCAAAATTATCCGGTCACTCAGGTAATAAAAATGGGATGTATGAACGGCGAGGTATCAATGATTAAATGGTCAAAATAATTGGGTTGATTCCAGGCTAAGTCGGGCAAGCCTTGCACCGTGCACTTTCCCGTTAGTCAATTCGGCTCCGCCTTTTGTTCATCTATGTTTACTTTGATCTTCCTTATAGGTACCTTACACAATCAGCAGAAAATCACCCTGTACATGCGTCATTTTCAGGTCTTTTGGCTTATTTATCTTCTTTGGCCTCTCACGTCCAGCGCTCAATTCATTTTCCAGAATCTTAAAGAGGAGGATGGGCTAAGCTCCAAGGACATACATTGCATGTATAAGGATACTGATGGATTTCTATGGATAGGAACCGTGAACGGGCTTAACCGTTACGATGGGAACACCATAAAGTGTTACGACGACCTAAGGGCAGTACACAATGTAGAGGTGAATGGCATTTATCCCGTTGACGGAAACGCCAATCTGCTTGTCGCGACATCGCGGGGGCTTAAATTATTTAATAAATCCGCCGGCAGGTATCAAACCGATCAGCGATGGAAAGCACTTACCCACATGCCCTTACTAGCTATTAAGGAAGACGGTGAAAAGAGAATCTGGTTTATCGGAAAATCGGAGATATTCGTTTACGACGGCGTGAAGGTATGGAAACTGACCGACCTGTTTCCATGGGCCAGACGAGTCGCCGATCACGACCTTTCATTCGCAGCCAAAAGCGCTTTTTGCTGGGACAAAAAAAGAAAAGGGTTCTGGGTCGGGGGGTATGACTGCCTTTTCATAGATTGTGGCAATAAAACTGTTTACGACAGCAAGAATAATCCGCACAAATGGCCCATTCTGAATCAAAGGCAAGTAACCGCCATCACCCTGGATAATAACGATGACCTCTGGTATGGTTCGACGATCGACTTTTCCCTACATTTCTCCAAGCCCGACGTTCCCAACGATACTTCTTATTTGCACCTTGACAATGTCCGGTCAACCGACGGCGTCAACTTTCTGTTTGTAGACGGTCAGGACAGGGTATGGATATCCACCTGGATGTATGCAGCTTACCTAAAAGAGCCGGGCAAACCGATACGAAAATTGCCTTATAGCCAAGACGCAGCATATTCCATCGGTTATGGTTTCTTTAATGAAATTATCGAAGACGACGAAAAGGATATCTGGTTCGGTACCATCAATGGGCTGAGTAAACTGACATACAATAATCCGTTCGAAGCGGTTTACAAACTACCGAGCAGGCAGTTCTTCCTTCAGGTTAACTTTGCGGGGATTAATGCGTTGGCAACCAGAGGTGATACGATTCTGGCATTAAAGGAAGATGGCCTGGTTCTCTTTAAACAAAGCGAGAAAATATTCAGGCAATTTATTGGTTCAAAAGATATCCTTATCAGAAACCGGCTTTCTGATGCCGCCCTTTCCGAGGGAGTATGGTGGATTGCAGGGAACGGCGGGTTGTACACCCTTCGTAGTGGTGACCAAAGCCTTCGGCCATTTACTCACAGTAAATTAAAAAAGCCATTCTCACCCGGCAATTTCGTGGTTATCGATCTCCGGGGACGAATCTGGTTCCAGGTTTGGAAAGAAGCCCTATATCGATTTGACCCCAAGACAAACATTTGCGAGCGTATAGACGGTACCGATGACCGATGGGGCCGTTTCCGGTACAAACCGTGCCAGAGTGCCTTGAAATTGAGGAACGGCGACTTACTTTTCGCGATGAAAGGTGAGGGCATTCTACGCTTTTCCGAACGCACGCAGCAGTTCAATGTCATCGAAGTTGCAGACAAAAAACGCTTTCATGCCATGCAAATGATTGAGGACCAAGCAGGAAATTGGTGGGCGGCTGTGCTGGAACGGGGACTGTTCAAATTAAATGAGCGGGGTCAGTATATTGACAGCCTGACACGCCGTAACGGGTTTGTGACCACCCTGATTAACAGCATTGCATTGGACAACAGAGGGGCGATATGGGCGGCAGGGCCAACCGGATTGCTATTCTTCTTCCCTGAAACAAAGAAAGTTACGCAAGTAAAGATCAATCTGGGCAAAACATTGCAGGATTACTGGAATTATGTCCTTGCGACGCGGGACCGCGTCTATGCGGCTATGCTTGACCACGTCGTCGTAATAGATCCAATGAAATTTGCGCGTATTCCCGTAAAAAACGCCCCTCAAATTACTTCTATCAAGGTGTTCGGAAATGAAATTTCGGATTTCCCCCCGCCTTCTCTGATTCTCGGTCCCACCAAGGATTTTATCACATTCCAATTTGCCTCATGGAAGCATCGCGATATCCCGTCATTACAGTATAGTTACCAACTGGAGGGAATTGACGAGAATTGGGTTAACGCGGGAAGGAATTTGAGCGTTAGCTATAACAGCTTGGCGGCCGGCGATTACGTGTTCAAGGTCCGTAGCACAAACGAACACGAGCAATGGATGAATCAATATACTACACTGAAAATCAGAATAATGCCGTATTGGTGGCAAAGCTGGTGGTTCTTCCTCCTGGTCGGCTGTGTATCCGGCGCATTTCTCTACCTTACCTACCACGGGTATCTGAATAGAAAGCACAAACGGGAGCTTACAAAAACAATCGAATACTTCGTAAACTCAATTTATGGCGAAAATTCAGTAAGCGAAATTTGCTGGGATATTGTCCGCAGCTGCACTTCTCAGCTACATTTCGAAGATTGCACCGTATTTCTATGGGATGAGGATCGCCAGAAACTACTGCAAAAAGCTACGTATGGCTCCAAAGATCCAATTGAAAACGAACTTCTAAATCCTCTGGAGCTCGAACTCGGGGAAGGTATTGTAGGCGTTGCGGCGAAAATCAGGAAAACGCTGATAATTCCCGATACTTCTCTCGATCCGAGGTACATTCGCCAAGACCCCAGCAAATTCTCCGAAATCGCAGTCCCTATTCTCCACGAAGGTAAATTGATCGGTGTGCTGGACTCGGAGCATAGCAAAAAGAACTTTTTTACGGAGGAACAGGCCCGCACGCTCGTTACCATCGCCTCCATCAACGCCAACAAAATCGCCGAAGCGCAGGCGGAAGAAGAAGCCGCCAAAAAGGAAATCATGCTTCTGGAAATCAACCGGATGCTGGCTGAAAGCCAACTGATGGCGCTCCGGGCACAAATGAACCCGCATTTTGTGTTCAACTGCCTCAATAGTATTCAGGAATGCATCGTAACGCAGAAATATGGCGAGGCGAGCAAGTATCTCAACAAATTTTCGAAGCTCTTCCGCATGGTGCTCAACAATTCGGACCGGAACCTGGTCACGGTCGAAGAGGAAAAAGACGTGCTCGAACTTTACCTGGAACTCGAACAAATGCGATTCGAACAGAGCTTCGTTTACAGCATCGACATCGACGACGAGCTGGAAGCGGACGATATCCTTTTGCCCTCGATGTTACTGCAGCCGTATGTCGAAAATGCTATCTGGCACGGGCTAATGCACAAAGACGGCTATCGCGAGCTGAAAATTTCATTCGACCGCATCGATGAGGAGGTTTTCAAATGCACAATCGATGACAACGGAATCGGGCGACGGAAATCCTTTGAAATCAAACAGAAGAATGCGCATACCAAAAGACACAAATCCAAAGGCCTCCAGATAGCCAAGGACCGCCTTGACCTGATCGACCGGCAGGGCCAGCACGCATCGGTCGAAATCATCGACAAATACGATTGCAACGATCGAGCCACCGGTACGAAGGTGGTGATAGAGCTTTCCACTTCACTAGACACCTGATTTCACACTGTAAATACCCTGAGACGTTATGCTTAAAACATTGATCATCGATGACGAACAGAAAGCACGCAATGTTCTGAATCACTATCTCAATAATTCGGTTTCGCTGGAAGTTGAGGCCCGCCATGCCGAATCGGTAGAGGAAGCCCTCCATGTGCTGGAAAATTTCCAGCCCGACATTGTTTTCCTGGATGTGGAAATGCCACACCAAAACGGGTTCGAGTTTCTGCTTGCCCGAAAAAACCCGCCCTACGACATCGTCTTTACCACGGCCTTCAATCAGTACGCCATCCAGGCGATCCGTTTCAGCGCGTTGGATTATCTGCTTAAACCGGTCGATCCGGAAGAATTACAGTCGGCTATCAACCGGCACTTCGAAAAGGTGCAGGAAAAATCCAAGCAGCAAACCCAGCAGCTTTACGACAATCTCGTCCATAACATCGAGAAAAAGAACGTCCGTGATTTCAGGCTGGCGGTACCGTCCAGCGAAGGCGTTTTCTTTTTTTACGCTGGACGAAATCCTGAGACTGGAAGCGGACAAAAATTACACGTCCATTCACCTTGTAGGGAAACGCCCGTTCCTGGCAAGCAAGACGCTCAAACATTTCGATGAAATGCTGGCGGAATTCAATTTCATCCGCACACATAAATCACATCTCGTCAATCCGAAGTACATCAAGCAGGTGACGCACAACAACCAGTTTCTGTTGCTGTCGGACGGCTCGCGGATCGAAATTTCGAGGCGTAAGAAAGAGCTCGTTCAACAATATCTGAAAATCAAATGACCGGCTATTTTACCTGCTGCTGGAAGAGCCGCTTCAATGTTTCTTCCGGGTCCTCGCAGAAACCGGGATGGACTTTCGACGTTTGCAACACCGTGCTGCGTGTGGCTGTCAGCCACCGGAAACGCGACGCCGCCGGCAAGGACGCGATAGGGCTGCCGCATTGCCGGTTGCCTTCGCAAACCAGCCTGAATGCATCGAGATAAGCTTCCACCTCGGCCGGGTCGGTACCGGGCGCGAGCGCATTCAAACGATGGGCGTCGACCGCGGAATGGCAAGCCAGAAACCCACGCGACGGACAATACAACACCACGCCCACGTTGATGAACTCCTCCCGCTCAACACGCGGCACTATGCGCAGGACCGCATATTCGTATAAAAATCTATCTGGCATCCCGGGCTCCTTTCACAAAGATTTCAGATACTGACAGGCGGGCTTGCAAATAACTGATGTAAGCCTGCCTGTGCTGATCGGCAGTTTCAAAGGGAGAATCTCTCAACAACCAATCGTCGGGGATAAGGGATACTACAGCCGGGATAATATCGCCTTCCAGCCGTTGGCGAAACTCGGCATTCACTTCTTCCAGCAACGAGGCGTTTCGCAGCAAAACGTGGTCTTTTACCTGTGCGAACGGCCTCCTGGCCTGTTCTTCCCAGTTTTGCCATGAATGGTGGAAATAAAGCGCCGCGCCGTGGTCGATCAGCCAGAGCTCTCTATGCCACATGAGCATGTTCGTGTTGCGGGCCGTACGGTCGACGTTAGTCAGAAAACTATCCAGCCACACGATCTCTGAAGCCAGCCGCGGCTCTATTTTGGTCACCACGGGGTCGAAGGTAATAGCTCCGGAAAGATAATGCATCGCCAGATTGAGGCCCGTACTCGCTTTGAGCAAGTCCTGAATCTCCTCGTCCGGCTCTGTCCTGCCAAATCCTTCGTCGAGATTGGCAAATACGATTTCCGGCACTTTCAGGCCTAGAAAGCGGGCCAGTTCCCCTCCTATCAGTTCGGAAATCAGCGCTTTCGTGCCCTGGCCGGCACCTCTGAATTTCAGTACATATAAAAAATCATCGTCCGCCTCCGCAATGGCGGGCAGCGAACCTCCTTCCCTCAGCGGAGTCAGATAACGGAGTACATTCACGGTCCGCAGGCCGACAGGATCATTGTCCATCGAAACAGCTGTTCAGTTGAAAGCGCCGAAGTTAGTCATTTTGAAATTTTATTTGGGCTGAAAAATCGGGTACACCAATTTGCCGCCTGCATTATCAGGCGCTACCAGAGCATCCGGGCCTGAAATTACGCCCGCCCTTGAATGCGGTAGGCGATCTTTATAACGCCTCGAAAACTGTCTTTCCACCCGTCCGCAGGCTGACGTTCCGCACAGAACCGGCTCCCCGAAAACCGAAGGCGATACCAAGTACACGGATAGGACGGCTGGGAACCGGAAATTCAAATGCGTGCTGCCCGTTTATGGCATAGCGGATCTTCCCACCTGAAGCCAGGCAGGAAACACTCACCCAATCCGTAAAATCGACGCCCAATGCAGAAAGGTCGGCCTTTTTGCCGGAGACATAACTATCCACGCTCAGCAGGTTGAGATCCGACACGCATCCTTTGCTTGAAAGCGGAATCACGATCGGCGTGTCGTCGGTGAGAAGCGAAATGTAGGTCAACTGGCAAGCGGCGGCGCCTTCATTGTAGTCGTGCCTTATTTCGGTCGAAAAAGAAAAGTTATCCAGCGGTACAGGCTCGAAATTTCCTACGTTGAAATATTTGATCATCGGGGGTTCCGGTTGGAGCGAAATGTTCTTTTGCCCGATGACTGTTATGTCCGCTCCCATACCATCTTTGCGCAAGAATTCTTCCTTTTTCAGGTACACAGGCATTTTCGGCCGGTCGATCAGCGCCGCCCATCCGGCGGTTCCTATCACGAGCTTGTGCTGCTGCACCACCTGGGCCCCGATCAGCAATTTGGCCTGATACGCCCCGGGTTCATAGTAGATCGAAGTGTGTTTATGCGAATTTTTATCCACCAGCACTCTTTTGCTGTCGTCCCATGACTGCTGGATAAACACCGAGTCAGTCGGGGAAGCGGATGCGTCGTAGGTAAAAATAACCGAGTTGGGAATGCCTTTGGTCACCGATTGGCTTGTAAATGTATAGGCGTTCTTTTCCAGCTGCGGCTCCCCTTTATCGAACGCGAGCATACTGGCCAGAATCACCACGACGGCGGCCGTCGCTATCCAGGCCAGGCGTTTCCAGCTTTGGGTCCCCTTTTGCTCCCTAACCGCCCCGGGTTGTTGTTCCGGTTCTACGGTAACGGCTTTATTCTGCTTTACGAATGCCCGCCAGTCGCCGGCGCCGGCAAAACGCGCGAGGGTATTCAGCGTAGTGGTGCTCGGTAAATGGTTGTATTCCACTCTGCCCCATATCCGCCGAAGCGTACTGGTGCTGAGCGATACACCCGTTTCGTTCAGGATCAGCTCGCTCAGATTCTCAAAATCGGTCGTTTGCCAGGTGTCCGCCGGCCCCCAGTCGAGTCGTTGCTCGATGAGCCCCTTACACCGCTGCAATTCACTAAGCTCGGAAACCATTGTATATAAGCATGATACAACTTGACAAAACTTGATCTGTGTTTGAAATACCTTCCCGCAGTCATGATGCTATGTTTGCGGAAGCGGCGGTCATAGGCTGCTGCGAACTTCTTCCCTTTCATTCACAACCATCTGAAACATGTGCAAATTACGGTATTTATTATGCATTGTGTTGCTTCTCGCCGGGGATCATTTATCGGCCCAAAGCATCTTTGTAGATGTACAAAACGGCAAGGATTCAAACCCGGGCAGCCAGCAAGCACCCGTGGCCAGCCTGCCGAAAGCTATGGAACTCGCCCGTACGTTCAAAAGCAATGAAAATACTACAATTAAAGTATTGCCGGGCCTGTATTTATTGAACGACAAGCTCAACATCGATAAACGGAACACCGAAGAAGCATGGCTGACCATCGAAGCGGCCGTAATGCCCGACGACGCCGACTGGGCGCCCGCCAAAATGCCTGTTATCCAGTCCATATCAACCAATAACTCTGTTACGCAATTCCCGCATTCGATCGGGTTTCTCATCGCCGCCGACCATATTGCCATCCGTGGCCTGAAATTCCTGGGCAATGCCAACCCGGACGTTAAATATTACTATCCTCTTAACCGCGAAGATTCGACCCTCACGGGCCTTAACGTTTCGCAATGCTATTTTATTGGCGAGCGCAATTCGGCGCCCATTCAGGGGAGCATCTGGGCGCATGGTGCAGGCACGCATGTCGATCATTGCATTTTTTACGGGACTAAAAATGCCTTACTGCTGTTCAAAGGCATTAAAGATTTTTCGTTAACCCATTCCATTATTTTCGGTGCCTATGAAGCGGCGGTCTGGTTCGGATCGTTCAATAGCCCTTTCGTTTTCAAAAATAACATCGTTGCCAACAGTGAATACCTCTGGCTGCGGCAGGAAAACACATTCCCCAAATACGCATTTTCGGACTGCCTGTTTACCGGTTTGAAGCATTACATGGGCTATTACGGCCGCAACGGCACCCTGCCCACGGAGCGGAACGAGCACACCGAACGGAACGTCGGCAAAACTGGCCGGGTGCTGCTCAGCGAAGTGAGTGTAAACGGGCTTCCCAAAGATTATCTCAACCCTTTACCAGGCTCGGCAGGCGCGGAACTCCATGCAGGCATTTTCAAGAAAAACATTCCTTAATACAACTATTTTTATCGTTTGCATTATTAGTCATGAAAAAGACGCTTATCGCAGCCGCATTGGTCTGCATTTCCCTAACCTCGTTTGCCCAGAGAAAAACCGCGAAAGCCGCCGCTATTCCCCCTGTGGTTAATGTGCCGCTGTCCGCCGACAACTGGGATGCACCGGGCGCCAACGCCGAATTCACCACCCACGACGGGCGCCCGGTATTGAAAGTCCTGCCCAAGCCGGGCCAGGTGGTTTTGAAAAATACGACCTTCTCGGACGGCACCGTCGAGTTCGACTATATTCCGACCGACCAGCGTTTCGCTTCCTTCTACTTCCGCTATAAGAACAGCCAGGAAAACGAGCTTTTTTACTTCCGCACCCATCGGGCGGGCGACTCGACGGGAATCGAAGCCGTACAATATTCACCGGTTATCGCGGGGGTTAATCTTTGGGACCTCTTGCCCCACTACCAGGGAAGGGCCAATTTTCAGAACAAAACGTGGAACCACGTAAAACTCGTTGCCTCGGGTTACCAGTTGCGGGTTTATGTAAATGATATGGGGCGGCCAACTATGGAAGTGCCGCGAATGGAAGGCAATGTAATGGAGGGCTCACTTGCATTCGAAGGCGAAGGTATTGTTTCCAACCTCGTCATCAAACCGGGACAAACGGAGGGCCTTCCCGCATACGAAGGTCCCGACCCCGTCGCGCACGATCCGCGTTACATTCGCAAATGGCACGTAACCCAACCCATGACACTCCCCAAATATGTCGATTTCAGTACCGATCTCGTCCCTAAGGCCGAAACCACATGGGAACCGGTGTGGGCAGAAAGAAGGGGAATGATTAACCTGACCCGCAAATATGGCATGAGCAAGGAACGCCGCGTGGTGTGGATGAAGGTCAATATCAATTCCAAAACGGATCAGAAAAAGAAAATCGCTCTGGGTTTCAGCGACGATGTGTGGGTGTTCCTGAATGGCCGTTATTTGTACGTCGATAAAAATACATTTGCCGCCCCTATTATGAAAGAACCGGCGGGCCGGTGCTCCATTGAAAACACGTCGTTTGTAATACCATTCAAAACCGGAAAAAACGAGCTGACGGTGGCGTTAGCCAACGATTTTTATGGCTGGGCGCTGATAGCAAGGCTGGAAGATATGGACGGGCTCACTTTGGAGTAAAGACCAGGACGAAAGGCTGCACCACTGCGGTCTTTCGTCAGCATTATCAAATCGGCAAAACAATCGCCCGGGCGACAGCGGTCGTCTTTGAAGTCAGCGACGGTAACTGGAACGGTATTTGAAGAAATATCGAGGCAACAAATCAAAACCATTCTATGAAACCGTTCATAACAATCCTTACGACACTCATATTGCTCACGTCCCTGGGTGTGCAGGCGCAATCCGACCGCAAGCAAACACGCTCGTCCAGGCACGAGAGTAGCTATCAGCGTAAAACCGCCAGGCATCAGGTAAAGTCCGCCGACTCGTCCGACCTCAACGCCATCCTCAAAGATTCGTCCAATGCCGAAACCGGCCCTATCCTGAACGACAACGGCAATGTCAACTCCACCGGCGCCATCGACGGCAGCCGCAGCAGTACCGGCCGGCCGGATGCCGATACAACTTATACAATCAAAAGAAAGAAGACAGTTATTCGTAGTGGTTATAACACTCCCCGGGACACAACGGGAAGGCGGAGAAAGCCCTAACAAACTTCATAATCAATTGATTACATCGCCATAACCGGTTAAAACTCAACCGGTACTATGCCGGGAATGGTATTCTTGTCGAAAAAACAAGTCATTTTTGAAGTAAAAAAAGTGCTGGAAAACGTCATTACCAGTAAACGTTTCCTCGCCGATGTACACTTTTCTGCTTCTCTCCCACTCTATCGTCCGGTGGTTTGTTGTATCGAGCCTTGTTTATGCCCTGTTTCGCGGTTGCAGGGGCTGGCTTGGAAAGCTGCCATTCATGAAAACGGACAACACCGTCCGGCACGTAACGGCCACGTTTGCCCACATCCAACTGATGCTCGGCTATGTGCTGTACTTCAACAGCCCGTTCATCGCTTATTTTCGGACGCATTACAAGGAAGCCATTAAGCAGTTCGACTTTGTGTTTTTCGGTATGGTCCATATTACCCTGATGACTATTGCAGTCGTGGTGATCACCATCGGTTCGTCCGTGGCGAAGCGGCAAGAACACGCGCCAGCCAAGTTCAGGACAATGACGATATACTACGCTATCGCATTTGTCATCATCCTGGCCGCCATCCCCTGGCCATTTTCGCCACTGTCTGCCCGCCCCTATTTCCGGACCTTCTGATGATCAGGAAAGTACCGGTCGCGGATCGAAAATGACACGAATGTGCGTGATCTTTCCTTCCTGCACTTCGTACCACCCGGAGGTAAGCACCGCCTTGCCCCCCATGTCGATTTCATAGAGCACGGATACGGAATCTTCGTCGTACAGCAGCTTTTTCACATCATACCGGAACTTCATTTTCGCCATCTGGCTGAGGTACTCCTCTTTTCCGTCCACGCTTCCGAGCACGCCCTCGAAGCGCATATTCTCATCCATAAATTCCCCAGCCGCTTCATAATCCTGATCATTCAGCGCTTTCAGAAACGACGATACGGCCATCGCGCTCATTGCCACATTCAAATGCCTGGTTACTTGCTCCATAGTTACAACTGGTTTGTTTTGAAATCGTACCGGCTAAAATGATGCCAGAGGATAAAATCGCTAGTCCTATTCTCCAACCGAATGATTATTCAATCGGGTACTTTGAAAAGCGTTTAAACTCTCTCAACTCCGAAATACATTTTTTGACGCCCGACACGAACCTTACCTCCATCGCAATGTCGACGAGCAAGAAACTATACCTTGACACATCTGTTTTTGGCGGCTATTTCGGCCATGAATTTGAATCTCCCACAAAGACCTTGTTTCAATTAATCGAGCAAAATTCAGATATTATTTACTTTCCAGCTTAACCCTCGACGAGTTAAGTGCTGCGCCTTCGTTTGTAAAACATTTCACGAATCAGCTCAAACAAGACAACGTCTGTATGGTCGAAGAAACAATAGCAGCGGTAGAACTGGCAAATTTCTATCACGACGGCCATCCTGATCCAACCTATACCACCCTATCCAAGCCGCTTTAAAACCTTCTCCACCCGCTTCCGCTTCGACTCCTTCTCGAAATCGGCCAGGCGGGAAGTCAGCGTGCGAACGAATTCCTGCCTGAGGGCGCCGGCCATCACAAGCAATGCGTTCTCCGCATACATCGGCAGCTGGTTGGACGGACAGCCGAGCATCTGTTCATTCAGCAATAGAAGCGCTGCTTCGCTGTAACCCGGGATGCCGGCCAGTTTGGTCAGAATAGCCACAAAATTGTCACGGGTGATTACGGAGCCTTTGCCGGCCACAGCGGCCAGCCCGGGAATGGCCTCGAAAACCACATCCGGCCTTTCCAGCGCAATAGTATTAAGGGCCGTCATAGCGCCCCATTGCATCCGGTTGCTCTTGTCGTCGAGTAGGGAAACGAATGTGCGGGCATAGCCAGCTATCAGGCCGGGACGCTGTGCCCCGATTTCGTACAGGACCTTAATGCAGTCATGCCGGACGTCCTTTCGCCGATGGTCTAGCCCGTCTACCAGTTCCTTCACTGCCGCTTCATCGGCATTCTGAACGATTTCGGCTGCCAGCTCCTGATTCGGCACTTCATCACGGCGGTTCAGGGATGATGCCAGTCTGGACAATACAGACATATGTATTTCAATTTAAAATATCATACAAATTTCCCCACGCCTTGCCAATTCAGCGTGACAGCCTAGGCCCGGAAATCAAAAGCACCTCTTCTGAGATTGATACCGTATTCAAGATAGGCTTTCAGGCATGCCACGAAATTGGCCCAGCCTTCGGTATTGCTAATCAGCCAATTAATCCCTTCCTCGCCGAGATCCATCGTCCCTTCGGTGACCCGCACGACAGTCGTTTTGTTGCCCTCTCCGAATGGTGCCAGCCCGATCCGCACCTCCGTTTCCTTTCCAGGGTCGCCCCAATGGAAAGTTACCAGACGGTCCTGTTCTACCTTCCCTACGCGGACAGGTACATTCATGTCATACTCGGGGAAGCGCCACACCAGCTCCCTGCCTTCTTCCATGCGGCCGGTACTTTCCGAAATAAAGTAATGCGTCATGTGCACGGGTTCTACTATGCCTTCGAATACCTCTCGGGCCGTTTTTGAAATCTGAATCGCGGCCTTGATTTCCAGTTTCCGGCTTTCCATTGTTTTAACGGGTTTAAGTTCTGATCAATTTATGATTCGGAGGCGAAGGCCATTCCGGCCTCTTCCATGGCTGTTTTGAGCTTCGACATGGCGTTAGGCCCCATGCCGTGATACGAGAGTACCTCTTTTTCCGTTTTAACCGCCAGGTCTTTCAAAGTATGGATGCCGTTGTTCTCCAATGCACGCCGCGCGGGCGCACTAATCAACGACAGGAAGCCGGCCTGGGGCTTTTTCGCAGCTTCGCAAACAGGACAGGTCGGGCAATCGGTGCTTTTGTAATACCGATGCCCTTTCGGGCAAATCCGCAGATTTTGATCTGAATCAGCCATTTCATTTTCCTTTAAGATACCAGTTCGTCTGCACAGCGAACATCAGCGCCGCCATAAGCCTGTCAGCTTCAAAAATAGCTGCTTCCTGGCATTTAAGTACAGGGGAATCGCGACTTTTCGAAGGGGCAATCGGGACGAAATCATCGCTTACGGTCGGGAAAATGCTCGTCGATGATCCTGACCGCCTCTGCTTGCGTAAGCACGGCAAAACTTCGGTAACGATGGTGCACATCGATGATTTCTTCCAGGGCGGCATCGACGAGTTTCCTGTTTTCCCAGCCCTTTAAATGCGCCAGAACTGTGTCCAGGCAGCCTTTCTTGTAAGCGATCTGGCCGATCACGTGCACTAGCGTATTACGTACGCGGCCGGTCGGGTCGTGTTGAAGTTCCCGCAAAAGCGGGAGAATGTCCTGGGGATATTTCCGTCCCCGCAGTTCGATGCCATGACAGATTTCGCGGCGGATCTCCTTGTCGCTGTGATGAAGGTATTCTTTTGCCCACGCCAGCACCGGTGCCGGATTCACCTCTCCCATTTTCTTCACCGAACCGATCACTGCATTCCGCGGCGAGTGATGCGAATCTTTCAGCCCTTCATCAAAAAAGGACCGAACTTCGTCGAAGTGTCTTTTGCCGATTTCGCCTGCCGCATTGATGACGGTTTGCCGCACCTTGAAATCGGCGTCGCGAAAAAAATGGCGCAGCATAGCCAGCACCGGAAGCCGCAGCGCTTCGTCCTCTTCGTATAACCGGCCGGTAACGAGGTATGCCGACTTCCGTATGTAGGTATCGGCATCCGCGAAATAAAAACGCACTCTTTCAGGCATCCGGACTAGCAACGAATGCCTGATGTCATTTCGGATCGCCTGTACGCGATCGGCCCTTTCGGACTTCGACAGATCATAAAATGCCACGGTGTGAACAGTATTGCTGGCCAAAAAGTTGAATGTGCTGCTGACAAAAAAATCCCCGGCGCAGCGTTACTTGCCGGGGAATGCTGTATAAATAAACGTTGAGTAATAGACGATGGGTGCGAGAGATATTTAACTCAACTAATCAAACTACTTCTATCAGGCTGCTAAGGTACCGCTAAATTCCATAGTTCGTGCAAAAATACGACCGCATTTGCGTAAAAATTCGTCAAAACTGTTTGAATTTATTCAAATAATCGCCCTAAAACCGGAAATGCATACTTTTATACGGTCTACGGGCATTAAATAGTATTCTACAAACCGGGTAGCTATTCATTAAAAAACCGGCCTGTATGTGAGACGGCCGGCTCCCCGACAGCTCTTGAACCGTCCTATTTTTTCTGCTGCGAAAGAAAGGTAATCAGCGACGCAAATTCCTCGTAGGACAGTTCGTTCGCCAGCCCCGAAGGCATCATCGATGTTTCCATTTCCTTGCGCGAAGTGATATCCGCTACTTTAATGGTGTTCACCTGACCGGTGATGTCGCGGATGACCAGCTTCTCGGCCGACTCCTCCGAAACAAACCCCATGTAACTCTTGTCGCCTTTGGTTGTGATCAGCACGGAGGCAAAGCCTTGCGAGATCGACGCATTCGGTTTCAGGATCGATTCGGCGATCTGCTCGCGGTTCATGATCGAGCCGATCTGCCCCATGAATGGCCCTTTCATTACTTCATTGCGGCTCAGGCTGTGGCAGGCCACGCATCCCTGCTTGGTAAACAGCTTTTTACCCACCGCCGGGTCGCCCTGGATTTTCGCCATCGCCAGCATCACATCCTCGATCGACGACTCCCCTACCTGGCCCTTTTTGTTCCTGATTTTTTCCAGGTCCACTTTTACTTCTTCTTTGGCGGCCACCACTTCCTCGCCGCCAAATTCAGCGATACCCATCCGGTTACGTGCATTCAAATCCGCGAAGAACTGCTTGTCACCGGCCTTCGCCCATTCCTTCATCAGGAATTCCCTGATTTTCGCAGACGATTCCCAATCAACACCTTTATAGTACGGGCCGTGCGTATCGGGGCGGGTGCTCCACCACCACGAGCCATCATAGTCCGCTTCTTTTTTGTAAATCCTTCCCAACGTAGTCAGTATCTGGTCCTTCAAGGCCTTGTCGGCCGTTTTGCCATAAGCGGCAATCAGCCCCTCGACCGCCCCGGGATCATGCATGTAGCGCAGTGCCCATAAAGCGATGGTTGAATTTTCGGTACCCACTGCCTTCACACAGGCATCCACCGCGTTCAATGCCACGAGTGCGCGCACGGCGATATGGGGCGTCACGATCGCCGAGTTTGGAGTTGCATGCGGGCCTTCGGTGCCTTTGGCCGGCGCTACAAACGAACCGGGCACTTTCACTTTCAACAATGCCTGGGCACCTTCGGGTCTTTCCAAACGGCCCAACCCGATCGCCGCGGCCACTTTTTCACGGGCGTTCCCGTTTTCAATTGCTTGCAGGAACGGTTCGAGAGGTACTTTTGCCGTGTACGGTTTACGATCGGCCAGCACACGCAGTGCAAATTCACGCATATCGGCCTCGGAAGCCAGTTTCACCAGATTGCCGATGCCATCCGCACCTGCCGCCTGCGCATAAGTGTACATGCCTGCAACGCGTACGTACGAGGGCGCTTTTTTATCCTCCGCAACTGCCCACGCGGCTTTTGCCGCTTCTTTCGCAGGGCGCCTGAGCATTTCCTGCTGCGCTGCCAGGCGCTGTACCGCGCTTTCCGACCGCAGCAATGCCGCCAGTTGTTTCACCGACGATTTATTAAGGTCTTTGAATGCTTTATACTTCCATCCGCGAGGGACCGCGCGCACCACAAAACCCTTCCCCGGGTTTCCCGAATATCCGGCACCATCCCAGGCCGCCAGATATACCCGGCCCGAAGCGTCGATATCGAGGTCGGTAACTTGAGAAAGTTTGATAAACTCCTCTTCTTTCTGCTGGAAGGTAGGACCATCCGGCGTAACACGGTGTACATACACCTGGCTTCGCCCCCAGTCGGCCATCATCGGCACACGGTTATATTTGGCGGGCCAGTTGGGGTCGTCCATAAAAAGCGAACCCGTGCCCGAACCGCCGCCGAGATCGACCAAAGCGGGAATAATCTCTTCCGTAAAATGCTTGAACAGAACAGGGTAGCCGTATTCACCCGTCTGGATCTGGTTACTGAAACGGATATTCCAACCGCCGCCGTCGTTGGTGTTGTCGCGGGTGAAGATATTCATGTAGGGATCTATCGCCACGTCGTAGATATTTCTCAAACCGTGCGTATACACCTCCATTTCCGTTCCATCGGGACGGACGCGCACGATACCGCCGCCAAGTTGGGTCATTTTCCTGCCCGAGCGGTCCACCGCGTCGTGGAAACCAAAGTCGCCCACCGCAATGTAAATCCAGCCGTCGATACCCATCCTGATTCCGTTGGTAGCATGGTCGGTGCCGCGGCTTTGAAGGAATTTGGGCGAACATATGTTCCGGACCAGCGGTTTAGCGGGTCCGTCGGCGACTCCATCATGGTTTTTGTCTTCCAGAACTACCAGATCCATTCCCGATGCTTTGCCGGTTTCCTGGGAAAACGTAGTATGCAGCACAAAAAGCTGGTCGCCTTGCGAAATGATGCCGCGAGGGTTGTCCACCATCGCGAATGTGGTGTGCTGATCAACCTTTCCGTCGTTATCGGTATCCACCAGTCGCACAATGCTTCCTTTTCCCGGCGTTTTACCCAGCGAACCGATCATGTCGACGCCGACATATACTTCTCCCGTCGGCGCAACGGCCAGACAGGCGGGGCTGGGTGTAAGATCATGTCCGGCGAAATGCGTTACGTCGAGTTCAGCCGGCCAGGCGGCCGCGTTCGGAAGGGAATCGATTCGGGCCAGGTTGCGGGTTTCCGCCCGTTCTTCTTTTTGCAGGGTGCCGGTCGTCGTCCATAGCATGAGCAGGAACGCCGATACGCTCAATGTGATTTTTAACATAAATAGTTTAACAAAATAATCTCAACCCTTTCTCAGAGAGTCGATTGGTACAGTACACGGACTAATAAAATAGGATAATGCGCGGAACTACTCTAATAACCGGGATTTCGTTGCAAGAAAAGTACGCGGGTCCAGACCGCCAGCAGGTTATCTGCCCGGCTATTTACGCTGGTGCAATGCGAACCGCATGAACAGGTCGGGCAATGCCTCCTGCTGCCCGTGGAGGGTCGTAAAATGAAAATGACGTTCGATAGAAAGCCCTTCCACATCCACGATACGGCATTCTTTGCTTTGCAACTCCTTCAAAACCGCGTGTACCGAAATGAATGCCATGCTGTCGGAATGCAGGATATACAATTTCATGCTCTCGCTGCTGCTGAGCTGCATCTCCACATTGAGGTCAGAGAGTCCCAACCCCACCGACTTCAACGCATGAGCGATTACCTCCAGCGTTCCCGAACCCGGCTCCCGGAGCAGCACCGGTATTTCACGCAATTCCGCGGGGGTAATCAAACCCGTAACGGCACGCGGATTTCGGCTGTTCGCCACCAGCACGATCTCATCGTTCAGAAACTCGGTGTATTTGATCGCCGCATTCCTTGAAACGCCTTCGATTACCCCCAGGTCGATCTCCTTCTGCTGCAAGGCATGTTCTATTTCTTCGGTATTCTTGGTTGTCAGCGTCACCTCGATGTTATGGAACTTCCGGTGAAATGCAGCCAGAATGGGTGGCAGGATATACTGCGCCGCCGTTGTACTCGCCCCAAGACGCAGTTTCCCGCTGTTCCGCTGGGAAAGGCTGTTGATTTCGAATTCCAGATTCCGGTAAATATCGAAAATCTGCTCGGCGTGATGGAGCAATACTTCCCCCGCCGGCGTTAGACCGATTTTTGAACCGTTTCTTTCAAAAAGCTGTGTCTTCAACTGATTTTCAAGCTCGTGAATGTGCTTCGTCACAGCCGGCTGGGTAATGAAAAGCTCTGCGGCGGCCTTAGTGAAGCTCAGGCGGCGGACTACGGTTTGGAAAACCTGCAAACGGAAATCGAAAACCATGAAATGACAGTTCGGTAAATATGCAAAAGCAAAGAAAAGGCTTTCGTCGCAAATGGCCGCACGCATTGTCCGGCATTTGCGCGCGGTGTCCGGTTTCGGACATGATGTTTTTCCAAAAACCGCATTCACAAGCAGAAAACGCTATTTTTCAACAGCGGCACGCCATTTGTTATACATTTACAGAAATAATAAACCCCTTATGAAAGGAACCTATCTGGGAGAATTTGAAGAGGTAGTCCTGCTGGCGGTGGCGATACTGGCCGGTGACGCCTACGGGGCCTCCATTACCAGCGAAATCGAGCAGCAAATGGGGCGGTCGGTGAACCTGGGCGCCGTGCATGCCGCATTACACCGGCTGGAAGAAAAGGGCCTGCTATCCTCGCGCCTGGGCGGGGCTACGGCCGAGCGCGGCGGGCGGAGCAAGCGTTTTTTCACCGTCACAATGGCCGGGACCAAAGCGCTGGACAATATCCGCGAGATCCGTAACCGCATGTGGAATGCCATTCCTAAACCCGCCTGAGCCATGAATGCCCCTATCCAACCGCCACAATGGGCCACCCGGCTCCTGCGTACGTTCTGCGCCTCGCAGCTGGTCGACGACCTGGAAGGCGACCTGCTCGAACTCTTCGCACAGCGCGTACGCTCTCTCGGGCCGCGTGAGGCGCGCAGGCGTTATGTACGCGACGTATTCTCGCTGATCCGCCCTTTTGCCATGAAAGAAAAACCAGAAAAATATCCGCAACCCGCATTCATCCAGCCGGCCATGATACGCAACTATTTCAAAATCGCCTTCCGCAATCTTGCGAAGCACAAAATGTTCTCCTTTATCAATATAATGGGCCTTTCGGCCGGGATAACGGCTTGCTTTCTGATTGCGTTATATGTCCATTTCGAGCTAAGCTACGACGCGTTCAACAAAAAGGCAGACCGCATCTACCGTCTTTCCTCGGATATCAATTCCAGCGCCGGCACATTGCATTACAGCATAAGCTCCTGGCCGCTCGGCCCCAACCTGCAAACCGACTTTCCTGAAATTGAAGCATTTACAAGGGTTAGCAAGGAAAAATACCTTTTCAGGAAGGGCGACCTGAAATTCAACGAGGAACAAACGGTGCTCGCCGATTCCACGCTCTTCCGGGTGTTCGATCTGGAACTGCTGCACGGCAACCCTGCTACCGCATTGACCGCGCCGTTCAGCGTAGTGCTCACCGAGCGCAGTGCCCGGAAATACTTTGGGAACGCCAACCCGATAGGCCAGACGTTGCTCGTCGGCGACAATGGCGATGCCGCACAGGTAACCGGTATTATGAAAGACCCGCCGGTGAACTCGCAGCTGACCGGCGACATTTTCATTTCCATGACTACACATACCCGCCATTACAATAAAGCTGTGAACGAAGAATGGGGCAATTTCGGGACTACCACCTACCTGCTGCTTAAACCCGGGGCTAATGCAAACGCATTATCCCGAAAGTTTCCGGCATTCCTGCAAAGGCACATGGGCCGGTTGCTGCAAGCGGAAAAAATATCGCTGACGCTCGTGTTGGAACCGCTTCCTGAAATTTACCTGCATTCCAAATACGAAGCCGAGCAATCGGGCAGCATGGCAAACATTTACACGTTCACCGTCATTGCGGCTTTTATTCTCGTCATCGCGTGTATCAACTTCGTAAACCTTACCACGGCCCGTTCGCTGGAACGCGCGCGTGAGGTAGGCGTGCGTAAGGCCGTAGGCGCGGGGCGCTGGCTGCTGGCCCGGCAGTTTATAGCCGAGTCGGTGCTGATGTCCTTTCTGAGCTTTATCTTTTCATTGATATTATCGGCCGCATTGATCCCGCTTTTCAATGAGCTTTCGGGCAAAACCATCAGTCGCGGCATCGAATATGAATTGCCTTTTGTAGGTGCTTTGTTCGCCGGATCGATGCTGATCGGCCTCGTTTCGGGGATTTACCCGGCGGTCGTGCTTTCGTCTTTAGAGCCGGTGAAGGTGCTCAAAGGGAAGTTCGCCATGACGGGCCACGGCACATTGCTGCGGAAAGGCCTGGTAACGGTGCAATTTGCCATTTCCATCGCGTTGATCATAGGCACGATGATCGTGTACACGCAGCTGAACTTCCTGCGTAGCCATGACCTGGGTTTTGCCAAAGACCGGATGGTAGTGATCCCGTCGGCATCGGGCCCGGAACGCAATGCCCTGAAAGCCGCCCTGCAAAACTTAAATGGCGTACAATCCGCCGCCCTGTCGGCCTCCGTGCCCGGTGGCCCCAATTCGCAGGCACATTCGAGGATCGAGAACAGCGAGGGCGAAATGCAGGTGGCGACGATCGATATGTACCAGGTCGATTTCGATTTTATCCCTCAATATGGCCTGAAAGTCGTGGCCGGACGGTCGTTTTCGAAGGATTTCGCCACGGACAGTACCAAGGCCCTGGTAATTAACGAAGCTATGGCGAAGTTGCTTGGTTACCGGTCGCCGGAGGAAGCTGTCAACAAAAAATTCAGCCAATGGGAACGCCAGGGAACCATCATCGGCGTGGTGAAAGATTTCAATTTCAAATCGTTACGCGAGCAGGTCAAACCGCTCACGTTCCGTCTGGCCGACCGCTGGAACGGTGATTTGCTATCCGTCAAACTCGCCGGTAATGACGTTCGGAATACATTATCGGCTATCGAGCAGCAATGGAAAACCCACTACCCCGACCGCCCGTTCAGCTATTATTTCCTTGACGAGTTTTACGACCGGCAATACCGGGCCGATGTTCGCTTTCAACGGCTATTTACGAATTTCGCCGTACTCGCGATCGTGATTTCCTGCCTGGGATTACTCGGGCTGGCCTCCTACTCCACTATTCAGCGCACCAAAGAGATCGGTGTGCGAAAGGTGATGGGCGCTTCGGCTGCCAGCATTGTAGGCCTGTTATCGAAAGATTTCCTGAAACTCGTCGGCCTGGCGTTTGTCGTCGCAGCACCGCTGGCCTGGATCGGTATGAGCCGCTGGCTGGAAGGTTTTGCCTATAAAACAGACATTGGCTTATGGATTTTTGTCGCTGCCGCATTGCTCTCTGCAATGGTGGCATTCGCGACGATCAGCTTCCAGAGCATTCGCGCGGCATTGATGAACCCCGTTAAAAGTCTTCGCAATGAATAGGCCCCCTTATCCCCCTCGCTGGCCGGGCCGGCTGCTGCGGCTGTTCTGCGCGCCGCATCTGGTAGAAGAGCTCGAAGGCGATCTTCGGGAACTCTTCGCACGACGCGCACGCGCAAACGGCGCCCGCTATGCACGTGCGCGCTATGTGCGGGATGTGTTCAGTCTTGCCCGCCCGTTTGCATTCAAAAGAGAAGTATCAAAATATCCCCCATCGTCTGCATTTCAACCTGCTATGATCCGGAATTACTTCAAAATCGCCCTGCGCAATATGTGGAAGAACAAGGGTTTTTCCGCACTCAATATCACAGGACTTGTAACCGGCATTACCGCCTGCCTGATGATCCTGCAATATGTGAGCTTCGAACTGAGCTTCGACCGGTTTCATAAGGATTCCGATCGCATTTACCGCGTTACCAACGATCGTTTCCAGCAAGGCAAGCTCATCCAGCACGGCACCATTACCTACCCCGCTGTCGCTCCCGCCATGGCCAGGGATTTCAGCGAGATCGAAAGCTACACCACCCTGGCGAATCCGGGTACTTTCAGCTTGCAAAAACATCGCAGGATATTTGAAGAAGACGGCGCTTACACGGACGAACGCTTCCTTTCACTCTTCACATTTCCCCTGGTTGCCGGCGACCCTAAAACCGCACTGGCGGCACCGCATTCGATTGTGATCTCGGAAAGGAATGCCAAACGTATTTTCAACGCAAAGCCGCAAGATTATATGAAGCTGATCGGCCAGACCATCACAGTCGACCTTGATACCGAGCCTTATCAGATCACGGGCATTATGAAGGACTTTCCGGCGGCTTCGCATCTGCAATACGGCGCGCTCATGTCGTACGAAACACTTGCGCAGACCTGGGGCGACTGGATCAAAACAAGCTGGGAAAGCTCGGATGTGTGGCATTACGTAAAGCTACGGCCGGGTGCCGACGCCGATGCGCTGGAAAAGAAGCTGCCTGCATTCAGCGACCGGTATTTTCACGGAGACAAAGTATCCGGCAGCGTAGAGCAATTTTTCTTACAGCCGTTGCACCGTGCCCACCTGTTTTCCGATTATGAATACGAGATCGGGAAGGTCGAGAACGGTAAATCCGTATGGACTATGCTCACTATCGCTGTATTCATACTGATTATCGCCTGGATCAACTACATTAACCTTTCGACCGCCCGGTCATTTGAACGCGCCCGTGAAGTAGGTGTGCGAAAAGTTGCGGGTGCCACATCCGGGCAGTTGGTCGGCCAGTTTCTCTCCGAGTCCGTCATGCTTAACGGGCTGGCACTGATGCTCGGTATAGTCCTCGCTTCGCTGCTGCAACCGGCTTTAAACGATATCATCGGCAAGTCGCTGTCGTTCGCACTTTTAACGGGCGCAGGCTTCGGCGGCCGGAGCTTCGCATTTGCGCTGGGCGGCATTTTTATGCTCGGCATTCTGCTTTCCGGATTTTACCCGGCTTTCGCATTATCGTCATTCAAACCTGTACAGGTTCTGAAGGGTTCTTTCAAGCGGTCGGCCAGGGGGATATGGGTACGGCAATCGCTGGTGATTTTCCAGTATACGGCGTCTATGGTCTTGATTGCAGGTACGCTCATTATTTTTAAACAACTCAAATTCATGCGTGAACAAAAGCTGGGCGTCGATATGGACCAGGTTTTGGTGGTTCGCGGGCCCGAGCTTACCCGCTGGGATTCCACTTCCATTGACCGTATCAACAGCTTTAAAACCGAACTGGAACGCATCCCGTCGGTCGAGATAGCGAGCGCTTCCGGTTCCGTGTTCGGTAGCCGGCTAAGCCGCAGCTTCAACATCCGGCGGGCAGGAGCCGGTGACGGGAAAGGCGTCACATTCAGCCGTATGCCTGTCGATGGCGACTTCTTTGAAACTTACAAAATTGCATTGCTCGCCGGCCGCAATTTCCTGCCTGGGGACTCGAATCCGGACGCCGGCAAAGTTAAAAATGCGATTCTTAACCAGTCGGCAATCAAGTTGCTGGGTTTTGCCAATGCCGCCGAAGCGGAGGGGCAGAAGTTCATTTTCAATGGCAGGGAATGGGAGATTGTCGGTGTTGTGAGCGATTTCCATCAGCAATCGCTGAAACATAGTATCGAGCCCATCATTTTTGCGCCGTTCTACACCCTTTCCGGCTACTTTTCAATGCGAATCGAGGGGGCGGATCCGGCCGGAAGCATTGCTTCGGTACAGGAGAAGTACAAAGCGTTTTTCCCCGGCAATAATTTCAAATACTTTTTCATGGACCAGCACTTCGATGAACAATACAGGGAGGACCGCACCTTCGGGAAAATCACCACATTTTTCTCGCTGCTCGCCGTGCTCATCGCTTCGCTGGGGATTTTCGGACTGTCGTCCTACACCATTGCGCAGCGCACAAAGGAAATCGGCGTCCGTAAAGTCCTTGGGGCCACCGTTTCCGGCATTGTGGCCCTGCTTTCCAAAGACTTTCTGAAACTCGTTTTGCTCGCGGTCGTCATTGGCGTACCCATCGCCTGGTATGGCGTAAACTTATGGCTCAGCGACTTCGCCTACCGGATCGATATCGAATGGTGGATGTTCGGCATTGCGGCCGTGGCATCTTTGGTCGTCGCTTGGGTGGCTGTGAGTTTTCAGAGTGTCCGGGCGGCGCTGATGAACCCGGTAAAAAGCCTGCGTAGTGAATAGAATGGCACTTTTAACTGAAATTTTGACATTGAGAAAATGTCAAAATTTCTTCGAGCCCTGCTGGCACGGAAATTTGATAAGCGTCTTACACAAACGTAAATTACTTTCAATTTACTTTTTAAATAAATCATTATTTAACACTTAAAAAGGAGGTAAATTATGTCACTGATCAGAAGAAACCGGGATATGTTCCCGGCATTCCCAGCACTATTCGACGACTTCTGGAGCCGGGATCTTTTCAACTGGAACCAGAACAATTTTTCTTCCACAAGTACTACCATCCCTGCGGCCAATATCCGCGAAACCGAAGATCATTTTGAGGTAGAAATGGCTTCGCCGGGTATGGACAAAAAGGATTTCAACATCCGCCTGGACGGTAATACGCTGACGATCTCTTCCACCAAAGAGAGCAATCAGGAAGACAAACAGGAAAATTATAGCCGTCGGGAGTTCAGTTACCAATCGTTCCAACGGACATTCGTGCTGCCGAAGGACGTAGTCGACGAGGACAACATTACCGCGCAATACGAGAACGGTATCCTGCGGCTGACTATCCCGAAACGGGAGGAAGCTAAGCAAAAAGGACCTAAGTTAATAGAAATCCACTAAGCATGACAAGTAGGAGGCCGGGAAACCGGCCTCTTTTATTTGTACTCTTAATGGCATTTTCATGACCCGGCAACCCGACTTCATCCACCGCCGCCGATTCCTCGGCCAGGCCGCATTAACAGCAGGCGCTTTCACATTGCTAGCGCCTGAAATACTATCCGGCGGAGCTCCCAAAGTATACACCGTCCGGCAAATCATCGACCTGGTCCTTAAAGAGGGCAACCTCAAACCGATCCCTGACACGGTCGACACCATCAAATCCGGTAGTCCCGATCAGTCCGTCACCGGCATCGTTACCACGATGTTCGCCACGGCGAGCGTCATCGAACAGGCCGCCAAACTGAAAGCAAACTTCATCATCGCCCACGAGCCTACTTTCTATAACCACCGCGACGACCCGGAATGGGTAAAAGGTAATGAAATCGTCAAAAAGAAGCGGGCATTGCTCGAAAAGCATCAAATCGCCGTCTGGCGCTTTCACGATTACTGCCATTCCCTCAAACCGGACGCGATCCGCTACGGAGTGGTCAGGAAAGCGGGCTGGACGCAGTATTATAAGAACGAAACCGCCGCATTGACCATTCCCGCCACTACGCTCGGCGAGTTGGTGAAGCACCTTAAAACCAAACTCGGCATCCAGAAACTCCGCTTCATCGGCGACCTAAACCAGCCATGTTCGAAGCTCGCCATCATGCCCGGCGCCGCGGGAGGCCAGCGGCAAGTGTCGGTTGCCGAAACCGAAAAACCGGATGTACTCATCGTAGGCGAAACGCCTGAATGGGAAGGCGTAGAATACGCCCGCGACGGCCGCTTACTGGGCTCAAAAATGGCATTGATCGTACTCGGCCACGCCGTGAGCGAAGAGCCGGGAATGGAATATTTCGCCGAATGGTTACAGCCAAAAATTTCAGGCATTAAGGTGACACACGTCGCATCGGGGGACCCGTTTCAGTGGGGGTAATTTTGAATGATTGAATGAGTGAATGAGTGGATGATTGAATGAGTTGCCGTGGAAAGCGGGATGACTTAATGACTCGCGATGGAACGGAATGACGGGAACAATCAAATGACTGAGAGCCTTCATTCCCAAGGGCCCTGGACCAGGGGACACTCGGGGAAGAATGCTTACAATATGCTACGCTTCTAATATTCCGGTGCTCTGCCCCATTGACGAAAGGTGCAGAGCACCGAAATACTTGTAGATACGTTTCCATATTGTCCCCACGTGTTTAAGGTGCAGCGCACCGAAACATGGTAACGGGTCGTTACGACCGCATCGGTCATGCAGTGTTACGAATCCGCTCGACTCTTTCGAAGAAGCCCAGCAAGTCTTTGAAGGTAAAAAAGGTGTTTGCAATCTCCGGGCTGTAACCCAACTCCTTCTGCGCGAGCATAAAGCCGCTGAACATCGTCCAGAGCTCGGCTACCCAGCTTTCGGCGCTATCGCTGCTCAATAGTGTGCTCACCTCGCGGCCATACGCGAGAAGTCTTGAATCCGGGGATTCGGTGTTTGATAGTGTGGTCATTTGGCTTAGACGTTTAAGGATGAATGAAGGCGCCCTGTTTTAGGTGTCCTAATGTCGCTAAGCGGACATCCGGGAGTTTTCACAGAACCCGCACCATAACAGGGCATTTCTTGCAAAATTTTTCATTTGGCTTAGCTTTTAGGAGGCCGCATGTTAGGGAGAACTTTACAAGAATACAAATCAGAGCCGCTGAGAAAGGACTTCCAAAGGACGTATGATACAGATGAATGTGCAAACCGCGCTGGTTGGTAATCATATGGATCCCGTCCGGAAATTCAGAATCTCACGCAATCATCCCATGCGGGTCAATCACGAACTTCTTGGCCGCACCCTTGTCAAAATCCGCGTAGCCTCTCGGAGCGTCTTGCAGGGATATCACTTCCACATTCACGGCCTTCGCGATTTGTATTTTATCCCACAAAATAGCGTTCATCAGGTTGCGGTGGTATTTCATTACCGGGCATTGACCTGTGTAAAATGAATGCGATTTGGCCCAGCCAAGGCCGATGCGGATGCTGAGACTGCCTTCTTTGGCGGCCGCGTCGCGGGCTCCGGGGTCGCCGGTGACGTACAGGCCCGGAATACCGATGGCGCCACCGGCGCGCGTGACGGCCATGGCCGTGTTCAGCACAGTAGCGGGGCGTTCCTCTACCGCGTGGGCGCCGTGGCCGCGTGCCTCAAAGCCGACGCAATCAACGAAGCAGTCGACTTCGGGAACGCCGACGATCTCGGCAATGGCTTGCTCCAATGGCGTGTCTTTAGTCAGGTCGATCACCTCGCAGCCGAAGCTGGCTGCCTGCGCGAGGCGTTCGGGGATCATATCGCCGACGATCACAACGGCCGCCCCGAGCAGGTGGCACGAGGCTGCACAAGCGAGACCAACCGGGCCCGCACCCGCTACATATACGATCGAGCCCGGCCCTACCCCGGCGGTGACTGCACCATGGAAGCCGGTCGGGAAAATATCGGACAGCAACGTAAGGTCCTTGATTTTGGCCATCGCCTGGTCTTTGTCCGGGAATTTCAGCAGGTTAAAGTCGGCATACGGCACCATTACATACTCCGCTTGCCCGCCTACCCAGCCACCCATGTCCACATAGCCGTACGCGGCGCCGGGGCGCGAGGGGTTCACGTTGAGGCAAATGCCCGTTTTGCCTTCCTTGCAGTTGCGACAGCGACCGCAGGCGATATTGAATGGTACGGAAACGAGGTCGCCGACTTTGATAAACTCGACGTCGCGGCCGGCCTCTATCACGAGGCCCGTGATTTCATGCCCGAGCACGAGCCCCGCCGGAGCGGTGGTCCGGCCGCGGACCATGTGCTGGTCGCTGCCGCAAATGTTGGTGGAAACGATTTTCAGGATGACGCCGTGCTCACACTTGCGATCGCCCAGCGCGAGTTTCGGGTATTCGATTTCCTGCACTTCGACCTCACCGGGCCGGATGTAAGCTACTCCATGGTTTTGGCACATAAGCTAAGATTTAAGGGTTAGTACTAAATCTTTGATCATCTTACAATTATCAAAGTCAAGCGTCTTTACCTCTTAATTTACTCCTACATAAACCATAAAAAGTTACAAATCACCCTCCGATTGTGCCAGAGGGCAATTTCAGGAAATGACTGGAAAGACCGCGTGGCTCAGCGTTTCACGGCAAGGATAATGCCCGTCGCCCACACCTGCTTGGTAATAGACAGATCAGGACGTGTATCGAGGTATTCGATGAGTTTCGATGCTTTCCGGTCGTGCCCTTCCGGCCAGTTGGGTTGCGGGAGCATGTCGTCGATAATATAAAATGCACCGGGATTGAGCATGTCGAGGACTTCATCCAGCATAAGGTATTTACCATGCCAGGTATCGGCGAAAATGTAGTCGTATTTTTCGCCGGGATGGGCCTTCACCCAATCCCCGCCATCGGTATGCACGAGCGTGAGGCGCGGGTCGCTGCCCAGGTGATTTTCGGCTATTTCGAGGAAGTTCGCGTCGTTATCAATCGATACAAGCGCGGAATGCGCGTCCATGCCGTCGAGTATCCATGCCGTAGAAAGGCCGGTGCCGGTGCCGAGTTCGAGGAACGTGCCGCCGGGCTTCGATGCGGCGAGGGTCTTCAATAACGAACAGGTGTAAATGTCGGAGGCCATTGTGAAGCCGGAGGCTTTGGTCGCCTCGTCGATGGAAAGATAAGCGGCCGGTAGCGGCTGGCGGATGTCCTGGTTCATGAGCGGTTTTGGTGGTGGAGATAAAGCGTGCAAAAAACCGATATTCGGCGACTTTTAAAAGGGTTAGCCGAGATTTACCGCTTAATAAATCGATCTAAAAATGACGCATTTATACAACAGTAAGGAATATCAAACCCTTACTTTTGCCTGTACCTCTTGCTAATTCCTTTCCGATCTTTTCCATTTTAAACCAACTCAACCAGTATGAAAAAGTATTTCCTCTCATTCCTCGCCTTTGCCGTGCTGGCAGCCACCGCGCTGATGGTGGCTTGTACCGACCACGTAGAACCTATCCCTGAACCGACGCAATTCTCGGTTTCCGGTTTCACCGGCGGCCTGCATTTTCCGATTGGACTGGTAGTCGACGAAAAAGGCCAGCTCTGGGTATCCGAGGCCGGAACCGGCAATAACGACGGCGCCGTTGTTATGATCACGCCGGGCGGCGTCAAGACCACCGTCCTGAGTGGTTTCAAATCCAGTTCGAGCCCGGAAGGAGGACCCGAGGGCATCAGCCACATGTATTACGAAAACGGCACGCTGTATGTGCTCCACGGCGTTGAGGGCTTGTTGTACATCGTCGACGTATCGAATTTCGACGCCGGCGACCCACCGCTGGCCAAAAATCTGGTTCCAACGGAAAATATCGCCGATTTCGTGCTGACACAAAACCTCACTAATCCTCTTAATTCCAACCCGTACAGCCTGACCAAAGGTCCGGATGGCCATTTGTATATCGCTGATGCCGGCGCGAATGCGATCATCAAACGGGACAAGGATACCAAAATGCTTTCGGTATTCGCCAAGATCCCCGGACCTGCCCCAACCACCGACGCGGTCCCGACAGGCATCGTTTTCGACGGCAGTAAATTCCTGCTGAGCACGCTCACGGGCTTTCCGTTCGCACCAGGTGCCGCCAGCATCTTCCAGGTGACGCCGGCGGGACAAGTTAGTCCTTATAAAACAGGCTTTACCACCCTCACCCACCTCACATTGACGGCCAATAACAAGCCGCTCGTGCTTCACTTCGCCAATTTCGCGCCGCCTCCCGGCCCTCCGGTCGGATTCGTTCCCGGCACGGGCTCGATCCTCAACGAAGACGGTATGACGCTGCTGAGCGGCCTCAATATGCCTACCGACATCAAGCGTAGCGGCGACCGGACATTCTATGTCCTAAGCTATTTCGACGGCACGATCCAGAAACTGAGTTACTGATTTAATTGACAATCGATGTGAAACAGGCAGATATTCCGGCGAATATCTGCCTGTTTTTTTAGAATAATGTCCGCTCCTTGTCCTCTGCTTCGCGCGGGTTCACGACCTGTGCAGGAGGATCGTCGGGCATGGTATCGCCGAGCAGTTTGCCCCATGGTTTCAGTTCGTCGATGCGATCGAAAATGATTTTCAGTACCGCCACGAACGGGATCGACAAAAACATTCCGCTCACTCCCCACAAAGTGCCGCCAAGCAACACCACGAGAATGGAAATCAACGCATTCACGGAAACCTTTGAGGATACTACCCTCGGAACAATGATGTTATTGTCCAGAAACTGGATCACCGTATAGGCGCCGATGATCAGTAACGGAGTGGTATATCCGTCCTTGGTAATGAATGAAATAAGTACCGGCAATGCGATGGCGATGATGCCGCCGATGTAGGGAATTAAATTCAGAATGGCGCCGATGACACCCAGCAACAGCGCATACGGTACCCCCAGAATAAGCAATGCAATCGAGTTCAATGCGGCGATAATGGAAGTTTCGATCATCAACCCCACAATATAACTTTGCACGGCGCCTTTGGTTTCCTGTAAAATCTCGGCAACCTGTTCGGAATTATTCTCATCAAAAACCTCAAATATAAAATTGAGGATCAACGGCTTATAAAATAGCAACAGAAAGATATAAAGCGGTATCAGTACGAAATAACTGATGATGCCAAAAAGCGTGTTCACGGTTTTACCTACGTACGCCCGGCTGTTGTTAATTGCGTCGTCGAGCATGCTCATTTGCTTTTCCGTGGAAATACCAAAGGTCGACGACAGCCATGCTTGCAGGTTACCGAGCAATTTTATCGTTTTCTTTTCCAGCTGCGGAATCATGTCGCCGAACTGGACGATTTGCGACGAAAGAAAAAACATGATCCCGCCTACTATCAGAATGGCGATGAAGATCGTCAGCACGATAGCGAGGATTTTGTTGAATTTCCATTTCTGAAAACGATTGTAAATCGGGTTGAGCAATACCGAAATCAATCCGGCGAATGCAAACGGGACGATGATCTCCTGCAACAGATTGAGGATATAAAAGAACAGGTAAAGCCCGATGAGGACCATCGGGGCTTTGATGTAGAAGGGGAAACCATCGCGCTCCATGAGCGGTCCCGCTTCGCGTTTGCGACTTTTGAAAAACAGTCCCATGGCAAGGTATCAGAAATGAAAAGTAAGGGTTTAACAACGCGGGATACCGGATGACCGGGGTGCGAATTACTCGACGCCCTCATATTCCTTAACATCCTGATCGGACAATTCGACGATCGAAATCACCTCGCCCCGGGGTTGCTCAGGGCCCCCGCGGTTCACAACGTTCGTGATATACGACCGGCTCGGATACGTTTCCGATTCGATGATGTGGCGTTCAAAAGTCAGGATATTCTCCTCCGATGTGGAGGCAATGGTAATCATGAAATTGCGCATAGTTGTGGTATTTGATTTTCAAATTCCCATCAAGAATGATGCCAGATGGAGGGGAAAGGGGGGGAATGTCGCATCCTTCCCTTCCTCGCTTTTCTCATTTCCGCCCTCCCCCTGGCACATTTTTAGAACGAGCGATCAAAAAAAACGATTATGCCCGAAGGACCGTCCATTGTCATTTTGAGAGAGACTGTTGAAGCACTGCACCTGAGCGGGAAAACCGTGCGGCATGCCGAAGGCACCGCACGCATCGATATCGGCCGGTTGACCAACCGGAAAGTAACCGGTTTCAAATCCTGGGGAAAACATTTCCTGATCTGCTTTGAAAATTTTACGGTCCGGATCCATTTCCTGCTCTTCGGCTCCTATTATATCGACGACCGGAAAAAAGCTCCCCCGCACCTGAGCCTGCTATTCGACGAACACGTATTGAATTTTTACACTACGTCCATCCAGCTTATCGAGGCCCCGGCCGACGAGCTGTACGACTGGTCGGCCGATATCATGTCCGAAACCTGGAAGCCGGCAGCCGCATTCAAAAAGTTGAAAGCAAAGCCGAAAGTGCTCATCTGCGACGCGCTGCTCGACCAGGACATTTTCGCGGGCAGTGGAAATATCATCAAAAACGAGGTGCTCTTCCGCTGCCGCATTCACCCGCTGAGCGTTGCTGGCGAAATCCCCGATACCAAATTGAAGGAAATAGTCCGGGAGACACGGAATTATGCTTTTGATTTTCTGAAATGGAAGAAGGAAGGGACTTTAAAAAGGCATTGGCTGGCACATACCAGGAAAATTTGTCCGCGATGTGACATTCCGTTTCACAAGGAATATCTCGGGCGTACCAAGCGGCGCAGCTATTTTTGCGAAAATTGCCAGCGGAAATATGCGTAACAACGACTGGCCAAAGTATGCATGATTCCCTACCTGATGAAGCCAAAAAAAGCGGACGTAGGATCGTCCGCTTTTTTGGCTTCAATTAAATAATCGACACCTCTTAAATATCAATATTTCGAGTAATGGTCAATCCGGATCTTCGCTACCTTCCCGGCCCGGAAATGCACCTGGATCTGATCCATCGCGTCCTGCCCTGTCGCATAGCCGAAATACCATTGCGGCGACCGTCCCATCGCCGGATCATAGGTCGTAGACAGGTTTTTGGTCATCAGAAAGATACGCTGGAATTTCGATGAATAATTTTTCATGTCGCGGATGTTGGCGAGTTTTCCATAAAGCGCCGCCACGTCGTCACCTGTACGGACGGACGAAGCCGCTTTTTGTTTTTCCGGCCATTGGTCGAGCTTTTTGCCGCTATTCAGATAAATCGCCTTCACTTTTCCGTCCTTGACAGTGATCTGCACACCCGTGTCGGTGCCCTGGTTCTCGTCGAGGAGAATGTATTCGTACAGCGGAATGCTTTCACGAAGCGGGCTGAGATCGGAGAATATGTTACTTACAACATGCAGTGCCGAAACACCCTTAGGGGCTTGGAGCGCCTGAATTTTAGGATAGACAGCCGCAGCCTCGTCGCCGATCGCGATATCGAGATAGCTGCCGGTTTCGATACTGTCCCTTTCAATATGGTATGGCATAGGCTCGGGACCGGTAACAAGGGGTTCGGCGGTTTCGGATTGGCACGCCGTGAAGAGCGCTGCCGAAAACAGGAATGCGATAAATCTGGTTTGCATAGGTTTAGTGGTTTATAAAAAAGGGACATTCCCAACGGCCAATCGGTTGTAACCGATGCGAAATTTTAAAGGGGGCTAATCCCTCCATCCTACCACCCCGGGTTCTGATCCAGTTCCGGGTTCAGTGCGATTTCGTTAATTGGCAGGGGCCAGAGGTAGTCTTTCGCGGGGTCGAATTTGCGGAAGCTGGCGGCTTGCACGAGAATGATGTTGTCGGGAGTGAGGTTGACAGTCGCTGCGGCGAATTCATTTTTGAAGTAAAAATTACCAAGCACCGGTTTTACCAACTCTGTTTCAGCGGTTTTCCAACGGATGATGTCCCAGTAACGGAAACCCTCCTGGGCGAGCTCTACACGACGCTCCCGACGGATTTCCTCCCGCATATCCAGGCCGTTGGCTTTCGCAAACGCATTCGTCAGCCTGGCGATCTGGCCACGTTCACGGAGCAGGTTGACCGACATATCCAGCTCCGCGTCGGTAATGGCATTGTTCAGCTCGTAAGTTGCCTCGGCGAAAATCAGCAGCACCTCGGCGTAGCGCAGCAACGGGCGATCGATGGTCGATGCCTGTGTGTTCCAGTCGTCGATGTTGGCGAATTTGCGGAACATGTAGCCTGTTTTATTGAAAACCAGGTTCGCAATATCAAATATCGGCTTGGTAGTCATCATCGCGTCCCCGCGCTTCATGAACGTCGCGCTCATACGGGCGTCGCGGTTCCTGAAAACCTTGTGCGACGAATCCGGCATTACCCACAGCGGCGACTTCGTAATGGGTAGACCGTCCTTCATTAAATACGAGTCGGCGAGCGATTTTGTAGGGTTCACATTACCGTTTTCCAGCGATCCGCGATAGTAGGAATGCGTGAGCACCCGTTCGGTGTTGGACACGCCGTACTGTTTTACGATGACATTCTCCTTGTTCTGGCGCCCCTCTCCTGCCAGCTGGAAAAGATCGAAATAGCTGGCAAACAACGCGTGCTCCTTACTGTCGATCACCGCTTTGCTGGCAGCCAGCGCAAGGGTTAGATGCTTGGTTGCATCGCCTTTGGAATGAAATTTCGCAAATGTGCCTTCGAACAATGCCACACGCGCTTTGAACGCCTGCGCGGCAGTCCTGGAAATACGTCCGTAGTCTGTGGTGCCCAGTGTGGTAATAGTGGGAAGATTCGCAATCGCGAAATCGAGATCGGAATAAATATGATCTACGATGGTTTCGCGCGGAGCGGCCGGCTGGCGGAGCTCCGGGCTACTCTCATCCAGCGTTTTCAGGATCAGCGGCACGCTGCCGTATTTCTGTACCAGACTAAAATAGCCCCATGCTCGGAAGAAACGGGCTTCCGCCAGATAACGGTCCAGCACAGCCGGTGTTACAGCGGCACGTGGCGCTTTTTCGAGAATATTATTCGAAGCACGAATCAGGTTGTACGGCGTGTTATAGTCAGCCGAAGCCGTTGCAGGAGCCAGCCTCGACCCGTCGCTGATCATATTGGCCGAAAGCCCGAATGCATCGTCCGACCACACGTCGTCATTGTTAAAACCCGGCAGGAACGTATACAGATAATTGTTAGCTGCCTTGATGTCCGATTCGGACGTCCAGAAGGCGTCGTCGCTGATGTTGGTTTCCGGCAGACGGTTCACGTCGCACGACGCCAGACCGGCCAGCAGCGACAGGCCTATGAATGCTTTTTGAATGGTTATTTTCATTGGTATTTTCTTAAAAGCCATGATCAGTCAGAGTTTTAAAACGACACGTTAATACCCAGCGAAGCGGTGGCGAAGAATGGATAATCATTTTCCACGCCATCACGTGTTTCCGGGTCGAAATAACCCTGGAACTTGCCCAATCCCGAGAAAGTCAGGATATCCTGGCCGGAGAAAAACACGCGTGCACGCGACATCTTTATGCGCTCGGTAATGCGCGAGGGGATCGTGTATCCGAACTGGATGTTTTTCAGGCGTACATAGCTTGCATCCAGCGTCCATTTGTCGGAAGGCAGGTAGTTGTGAGTACCGCCGGTGTATGGTCTGGGGAACAGCGCGTCGGTATGCTCGGGCGTCCAGTAATCACTGTGGATGCCCATAGCCTGTTTCCACGTTACCAGTAGCGGGGCAACCGATTCGGCCGTTGAGCGGTAACTGCGCTTGCCTACCCCCTGAAAGAATGCCGTGAAGTCGAAACCCTTCCAGCTGGCGCCGAGGTTCACGCCGAACAGGTAACGCGGCGCGGTAGTACCGAGCAATACGAGGTCTCCATGGTCTGCAACGGTTCCTTTGCCTATCGAAAGACGCTTGTCGCCATTACGGTCGATGTATTTCACATCGCCGGGCCCTGTGCGGTTATCCTGGAATGCCCATTCTTTTACCTCGTCGGCAGAGTTGAAATAGCCGGCTGTCTGATAGCCCCAGATCGTATTCAGCGCATATCCCTCGATCAGGTCGTTTTTCCCGGGTCCGACAACCGTCCGTCCCGAGAAATTGATGAGCTTATTATTATTATCGGAAAAATTAATGGCCACGGAATAGTTGAAATCCTTGCCGATCTTGTCGCGGAAGCGCAGCTCGGTTTCCCATCCCCACGATTTCAGTTCGCCGTTGTTCTTCCGTGGCGTGCCTACGCCGATCACTCCTGGTAACTGCTGCGGAGTGAGCATGTTGCGGTTGAACTTCACATAGTAATCGCCGCTGAATTGCAAACGGTTTTGCAGCAAACCGATATCGATGCCACCGTTGGTCGTTTCGATGGTTTCCCACGAAAGCGCCTCCGACGGAATAGAGCCCTGGTAAATGTAGGAGGTGCGCGAATCGCCCAACACAAGGTTGTTCCCGCGAGTAAGTTGGCTCACATAATCATAATAACCGATGTTGGTACCCAATGCGCCCCCGAGGCGTCCCCACGACCCGCGCAGCTTGAACTCAGAGAAAAACGGCAGCGGGGTGGCAAACCAGTTTTCCTGATGCAGGTTCCACCCTGCCGACACCGCCGGGAAGACCTTTCTCCTGTAACCCGGTGCCAGTTTCGAGCTCTCGTCCAACCGAATGGTGGCTTCGATAAGGTATTTATTTTTGTAGTTGTAATTAAATCTTCCAAAAACCGACTGGAACGCATACGTCGCGATTATCTGCCGGTTGCTTTTCGTCTTGTCGTCGCCCAGGTTCAATGTAGGCAAATCGTTGCTCACGAGGTTGGTGGCGGCGGTAAACAACGTGTCGGTCCGGAAGTCTTCCCACTGGTAACCTGCGAAAAGACCGAAATTATGGTCCTTACCCACCGTAAAGTCATAATTGACCAATGCCTGCAAGTTGGTATTCTTGGTCACGTCGTCGGTAATGGCGAACGAATTGATCTGGTTCACATACCCGGCCACCTTCGATTTGCTCCAAAGGGGCACAGTACGGTTAAACTGCTCGCGGTCGCCGCGGCGGTACTGCGTTCCGGCAATGGCGCGGATTTGCAAACCTTTGATAAAATTGGCGGCCGTCAGCGTAAACACCCCATCGAAGTAATTTCTACGGTTTTCATTATAACCGCCCGATTCGAGGATGGCATACGTGTTGTTGGCGGTATTATAACGGCCCTCCGGCGTGAAAAACGGATTTCTGGTACGGAAACGGTAAACCTGGTAAATCAACCCGCTGCCATTCACCTCCGTCGACGCAGTCCTGGCCTTATCGTTGGTGTAGGACAAACGGCTGTCGAGCGTCAGGTGCTTCGTCAGTTGCGAACCCAGGTTCAGCCTCACATTGTACCGGTCGTAACTGTCGGGGCCTACCTTGAAAACGCCCTGTTTGTTGTAATAGCCTCCCGAAAGCAGGAAGTTGAGCTTTTCCGTTCCGCCGCGGGCAGTCAGGTTATGCGTGCTCATGGAGGTGTACTTACGCAGGATCTGGTCGGCTATCGGTTCCTGATTGTAATACAAATAGGAAGAAGTATCGGCCGGGTTAACCACATAAGGAACGCCGTCGCGGATACGCTGGATTTCCTCGTCGGTATATTCCGGAGCGCTGCCCGAATTGGCGCGGGCCAGATTCGAGAACAGCGCCTCGTCCAGCAACGACATCCGTTTCGGTACATTCAGCGACCAGTCGATCCCCTGCTGACCCGTGTAGTCAAACGTAACCTTACCGGTTTTCCCTTTTTTGGTAGTAATCAAAATAACCCCGCCCGCGGCCTGCGCACCGTAAATGGCTGCCGCTGCCGCGTCTTTCAGTACGCTGATGTTCTCGACGTCGTTCGGGTTCATGGTTTGCATCGTGCTGATGGGCACACTAACGCCGTCGAGCAGTACGAGCGGGTTCACGTTGCCGTTGGCCGAAGTCGCGCCGCGGATCTGGATATTGATATTTTCACGGCCCGGCTGACCGGTCTGCCGGGTCACCACCAGCCCGGGCGTTACGCCCTGCATACCCGTAGCCAGGTTACTGGTGGGGCGGTTTTCAATGGCTTTCGAATCGATGGTCGATACCGCACCGGTGAGATTGGCCTTTTTCTGCGTGCCGTAGCCGACGACCACGACTTCCTCCAATGCACGGTCGTCCGTCAGCAGTTGCACATCGATCACCGTTTTGCTCCCCACCGTTATTTCTTGCGAAACATACCCTACAAAGCTGAAAATGAGCACTGCGTTATTGTCCGAGACGGAAAGTTTATATTTGCCGTCCGCATCGGTGGTGGTGCCCGTCTGGGTACCTTTCACGAGAATGCTCACGCCCGGCAGGCCCGCTCCCGCGTTGTCGGTCACGGTCCCCGAGATATCGATCTCCGCGGCCCGGGTTTCCACAGGTTCGGCCGACGCGTCAGGGTGTACTTCGGAGGTGTTCTTTTGCCGTTTGAGGATGATCTTGTTGCCCGATACCTCATATTTCAATCCGAGTGGCTGCAAAATACCGTCGAGCACCGACGACAACGTTTTGTTCTCAGCCTCGAAACTGATCTTTCGTTGCGATTGAATAATTTCCCGGCTATATAGAAAGCTGACATTCGCCGATTTTTCGAGTCTTGAAATCACCGATTCGATGCGTTCGTTTTCTACCGAGATCGAAATGCGCTGGTTGAGCATTTCCTGGGCTGCACCGTTTCCGGCCCAGCTGAATTGCATGAACAGCAACGTGAGCAGCATCTGGATACCCAGTAAACTGCGCAGGGATTGTTTGGAACCTGTCGAGTTCGATTTCATTGGTTAAGGAATTTCATGATGGGTTAAAGTTTAGAAAAAGCATTGTTTCGCCAGAGCTTCGTACCTGGCGGCGCGTCCAAAATCATGCACAGTGTGCACGGTGCAGCGTTTTTTTACATAGGCAAATGGTTAAGTGACAATTTCGCGAAGTACCGGGCGCCCCCGACTAGGCGTCCCCGACTAGGCGCCCCCCCGCTAAGGACAGCCCGTTCCGGAGATCGTGACTTCGTCGCCATTCAGCGTGAACGAAGCCTCGGTAGCCAGGCATATCAGCCGGATCTTTTCCAGAAACGGTTCGTCTTTGAGCGATGCCGTGACGGTGCAGCGGCTCATTTTCTCCCCGTCGAAACGGATTTTCACCGCATAATGCGTTTCCAACGTTTTGAATGCCTCCGATACCGGCATAAACCGGAAGTCGAACGGCTCCGTCTCTATCGCCGTAGTGGCCTCGGCGCGCGCGGGACCGGTAATCGAGCGGATCAGCCTGCCATTCCCACGGATGAGGCTGACCCGCTGGTTGGGATAAAGCGTGAGCGGCTTTTCAAGCTGGTCATCGTCCGTTAAAACGGCCACTTTGCCGGTTTTGACGACCACTTCCGCCTCGGCCCGGCCCGGAAACGACTTCACGCGGAAACTCGTACCCAAAACCCGGGTCGTCAGCTTGTCGGCGTGGACGAGAAAGGGTTTTGAAGGATTTTTGACTACCTCGAAAAACCCCTCGCCGTCGAGGTACACATTACGCTCGGCACCATTCATTTCCTTGCCGAAACGAATGGTGCTGCCTCTGCTCAGCAGTACCGACGAGCCGTCGGGCAAATTCACCAACAGTATGGGCTGTGATCGGTTTTCGCGGATTACCCAGCCGTCCTGCCCGGAAGCATTCATACCCGCGCTCCTCGTGCTCGCCGGGCGCCACGTCTTGCTCCACCAGAAGCCCAGCCCGATCAGCAGCACCGCGGCGGCGGCCCATCGTGCCCAGCGCCACAGCGGCAATGGCCCGTTCCTGCCGGCCTCCGTGCGTAGTAATTCCCGCAGCCTGCCCGCCGCTTCGGTGGTGTCGTCCGCCTGCACGGCATCGCGGCCGTACAATACCAGCAGCATTGCCACGGCTTTCTCGTAGGCCGGTCGTTTTTCGGGATAACGGTTCAGCAAATCCTCCCAAAATTCCCGGCTTTCAGGCGGCCGGTACTTTACCCAGTTGCGGAAAAATTCATTCTGAAGAAAATCTTCCGGAGTGTTCAAATCGTGATCCAGGGTGCCCATTCTTCATTCTTCAAATGATTTCTATGATATTATGAATGACCGGGAACGATATACCCTCGGATCAGGAAAAAAAATTAAAAAAAGAATAGGTTTAGTACCATCGTGACAAACCACCTGGCGCGGATGCGGGTAATGCCTTTTTGGAGGAAATTGGAGACCGACTGCCGGTTGACGCCCATCAGACCGGAAATGTCCGCCACGCTCATGTTTTCGTAATAGCGCAGGAACAGCGCCTCTCGCTCGCGCCTGGGCAGCGCCGCCATTTGCAGGTGCATCTGCGCCACGAGGCCATTCAACGTCTCTTGCTCGATCAGCAGCGATTCGGCGTTGAATTGCTCGGGCAATGAAGTATCCCAATCCAGCGATTCCTCGCCGGCGAACCGCTGGTGATACCGCATATGTCCGAGAATAGCGTGCCTGACGGCTTTGAAGAGGTAAAACTTGACCGACGGCGTTTGGCTGATCCGCTCCCGGTGCTGCCAGAGATCGAGGAAAACGTCCTGGATGCAGTCATCGACAATGCTTTCACCGACGAGAAACTTCATCCCATACCGTCGCAACGCGCCATAGTAACGCTCAGCGATCAGACCCAACGCCTCATTATCGCCATTACGGTAAGCCAGCCAAAGCGCGCTGTCGTCCGTCGTCCTGTCCAAGTTTCCCAAAAGTTTGATTACGCAGTTATCGGTTAACACGCATAGACGAAGAATCCTGTGGTCCACCTGACAACGTTCACCGACACTTTTTCCAAATTTTAGCCGGGATGATCACAAACTGCTAGTTATTATGGTCGTATAAGCACAACAGGCGAACGGGCTGTGAGATGCTGGTGATTGCCAGATTGCTATTCCTAATCAAAAACACGACATTATCGCTGCCGGGATGATAGCGTGCATGAACCTTATTGCCTGCTTCCAGCTGCAAATACCAATCCTCTGAAACCTCCACCGGCAATACTTTTCCAGTCACCGGATGTCCCACATAAACATAAAATGCCCTGGGCGATCGGATCGCGTTCTGCGCGCGGGGTAACCTGATGGATTCTTTATAGTGTACATTCAAATATGCCTGCAAGCTCATCGACGATTTGCGGTAAAGCCAATACTTCCGGATGTAATACAACAGCGTCGGACCGATATTCAGCAGGAAAATCAGCGCGGCGAAACCGATGAATAAAGTTCGTCCCTGCCCCTCTCGAAATAGCCACTGCACTAATGCATTTTCGAACTGGCTAATGTAGCTGTTCATCTCCTCCCTCCTCGCAAAGAGCGCCAGCGAAACGACGACAGACACTACTGATATAGTATAATATGCAATTTTCTCCCACTGCCGCTTGGCGAAAAGCAAACGGTGCGAGAGAAGATCGCCGTAGAATTCGTTGGAGGCGTAACGTTCGAACATCGATTACCTGATAAACGTCGGCATAAGCAATATCGGCTAAAACAAACTGGTCTGCTCACCTGCCGCAGGTCTTCCCAGCAAAGGAATCGTATCGATCACATCGTACTGCCTCCTTTTTTCATTGTATTTCCGGATCGCGAACGAGTCGCATAGAAACCCCGCTTCGTAGTCGGTAAACAGCGTATAAGCCAGCGCGATCCACTCGCGCGTAAGCCTGCGCCCGATGGACATATGCGGGTTCTTCGACTCATCGGCCCATTTTTGCATGTATTGCTTTTTGAATTTCTTATCGAAAGCCTTCATGATCGCCTGGGTGCGCTCGCGGATGGCGTTGGACGATTCTTCGGTGGGCTTAATGTAGAACGCCGAGAAGTTGGCGCGGTCGAAGTCGGCAAAGCCGGAGAAATTGAGCTGAAAAGGCGTTAAAGGAGTGATTAACCTTGTGTACTCTGCCAGAATCAAAGGGTAATCTGTCTCAGCGGCGTCGAAACCGTCGAGGGAAATGTGGCCATCGGCGTTGGCGCTGCCGTAGGATTTGCCGATGGCGTCGCGATAGCCTTGCTTGAAGCCACGGACATCCTCGTCGATGGGCGGCGGAGGCATGATGGCGAGGGAATACGAGCAAAGGCGCGAAGATGCTAGCTGCATTATTTTATATTCTTTTGAGTAAACACCGTCTTATCCATCCGCTGAAACGGCTTCAATGTTTGATAGACCAGAAAGGTAACCGCAGCAATCCGTTCCTGCGGCGTTTTACTTAACCAGTAGTCCAAATCATCTTCGGCTTGATCGACCGCCTTCATGTCGAACTGCCTTCCTACCATCGCGATTTTTCGGGCCATACGTAGTAAATTATATGTAAAATATCGCCTTTTTACCGTATTCTCAGCCTTGAATGCTGAAAATATAAATTCATTTTGCTAAAATATAAATTCATTTCGCGAATATATCCTTCCTCTTCACTTTCGTCGCTACGCTCTTAATTATCCTGAAAGGAGTATCATCCCGCTCTAAAATCGTCTTTGGCTAAACAATGAACCAAACAATGCGCTCACGAATTTTAACTTTCCTCCTATTCCTCGGTCTCGCCACCGCCACCCACGCCCAGCAAACGACCAACAAACCCGACCGTGTCAGATGGTTTCAGGACCTGGGTTTCGGGATGTTCATTCACTGGAACGTGGATGTCTCGCTCGGGACGGTGATCAGCCATTCGCTCGCTGGGGCATCGGACGATTACGTGAGCCGGTACATCAGGGAATTGCCCACATTCTTTAACCCCAAAAAGTTCGACCCCGACGAATGGGCCACGCTGGCGCGGCTTGCAGGAATGAAATATGTCGTTTTCACGACCAAGCACCATGCAGGCTTCTGCATGTTCGACACGAAAACGACGGCCTTCAACGTCATGAACACCCCCTTCAAACGGGATGTGACGAAGGAGATCATTGAGGCATTCCGCAAGCAGGGCATCGCCATTGGACTGTATTTTTCGCCGGAAGACTTCCTGTTTTTCCACCAGAACGGCATCCCGCTCGGCCGCTTGCAGGACAAGCGCCAGTTCCCGACGAACAACCCCAGGCTAATGGAGTACGACAAGGCGCAGATCAGGGAACTTCTCACCAATTACGGTAAAATCGACATCATGTTCTTCGACGGTCCCGGCGATGGGCTGCGCGAGTACGCGTGGAGCCTGCAACCCGATCTCGTGATCACGCGCGACGCCATGAACACCCCCGAGCAAAACATCCCCGACAAAGCGTCGCCGCGCCCGTGGGAAGCCTGCTACACCATGGGCACCGACTGGCAATACAAACCCACCAACGACCCGCACAAATCGGGCACGGAGATCATCAACATGCTCATCGAGATCCGCGCCAAGGGCGGCAACTTCCTGCTGAACGTCGGCCCGAAACCGAACGGCGAAATCCAGATCGAGCAGGAGGCGCTCCTGCGTGAAATTGCCCTCTGGAACTTCGCGAACGGGGAGGCCATATACGCCGTAAAGCCATTGCCCGTCATCCGCGACAAAGACATCTGGTTCACGCAATCCAACGACGAAAAAGCCATTTACGCCTTCATCACCAAGAAGCGCGACGACGAATGGAAATACGGCCAACGCCGGGAGTTCCTCTTCCCGATGATCGAAGGCAATGCTTCGACCAAAGTCGAAGTCCTCGGTTACGGCAGCGAGCTGGTGGAATACGTCAACAATTTCGACGCCTCGATCCGCCACGCCCCTACTCCGCTCGGCCTGGCTGTGAGCGCCGTGAACGGTCAGCGGTTTTACACGAACCGTACGTGGCCTAATGCAGTGGTTTTGAAGATATCCAATGCGAAGTTCAGGGTTCAGGAGGAGAAGAAGACTTCGAAATCGGGGATTGACGGGGCGCAATAGTGTTTTGCGTTGTTAATGCATTGGAATGGAGGCTGCCTGGGTGGTCTCCATTTTTTTTTTGAGTTTTAGTCTTTGCGTAAAAAGTAAGAGGAACGTTGGTTATTGAAATTTGAAATCCTGCGGGAGAACATTCACTCATTCCCTTCCACGGCCCATTCACTCATTCGGTCATTCAATCATCGAGCTTCTGAAAGAAGAAGACCAGCTCGCGGAACGTGCAAAACAAGTCGCTAGCCTTCGGGTTGTGGCCTAGCTCTCCCTGCGCGATCATACAATCGGTGTAGATCGTCCAGAGGTCTTCGACCCATTCTGCGGGGCGTTCATGCTTAATAACGTCTTTACGTGCTCGGCATAGGCGAGCGTGGTCGAATCCGGGGATTCGAGATGTGTTTGTTGATTCATAACTTACTTGTTTTGGGATAAGAAAATGCCCTGTCTTCAGGTGTCCCAGTGTAAGTAAATCACACTCGGGGTGCTTTCGCTGGCCCCACACCATAACAGGGCAATGTTTTTAATGTGTTTCATAGTTTTTACTTGTTTTGGGAGGGCGCATATTCAGGAGAATTTTACCGGAATGCAAGTTAAGGCGACAGCAATTTTCCAACGGCGGCAACTCATTCAACACATAATAATTTTAAAAGTAGTCATACCCCGATCGTTTGATTTCATGCAATTATGAGCTAATCCAGCGGGCTCTACGAAACGTTGGATTATGAAGTGAAGGACCAAGTGATCACGGGACTCGTGATCCATCGCTGGCCATTCAGAAACCAGCCAAAGTTAGTCCCCGTACTTTCTCCTTTACCGTTAGGTCATTCTCTTGCCCGTTAAATAATTTTCAGAAGCCGTAAAGTTCGATTGTAGGTAATTCGGATAAATGGGATACAAATGAGACTAGAACGATTATTTCAGCTATTGCAACAAAAAAGGTCTGCACCTCGAATTTAAGGAAGCAAAGTCCTCACTACCTGACGGTATATTTGAATCAATTTGTGCTATGCTAAATAGTGAAGGCGGAGATATTTTACTTGGCGCGAACGATTTCGGCAGTATTTTAGGTGTTGAGGCTAATCAAGTAGATAAAATGATCAAGGATTTGGTCAGCCTATCAAATAATTCAACGAAAATCAGCCCGACTTTCATTCTATTCCCACGTAAATACGAGATAAATCAAAAATGGATTATTCATGTTCAGGTTCCTGCCAGCTCACAGGTTCACAAAACCTCTCAAATCATTTTCAACAGGAGCGGCGACGGAGACTTCAGGGTAAGCGAAGCACCGCAAATCGCTGAAATCTTCAATCGCAAACGGACACACTACACTGAAAACACGGTTTACCCGTTGCTTCGATTTGAAGATTTCAACGCGGCGTTGTTTCCTAAAATCAGAAATCTGATCCGCAGCAATAATCCTGACCACCCATGGCTCGCACTAGACGACCGGCAGTTCCTCGAAACCGCAGGACTCTGGCGGCGAGACTTCCTTAACGGTCAAGAAGGATATACCCTTGCAGCTGCCCTGCTACTGGGAAAGGATGAGGTTATCACACAAATTCTGCCTCACTATAAAATTGATGCTCTTGTTAGAATTCATGACTTAAACCGCTATGATGACAGAATATATATTCAGACAAATTTGGTTGAGGCGTATGAACAACTTATGAACTTTGTCGAGAAACACCTTCCGGATAAATTCTTTCTTCAAAGAGATCAACGAATCAGTCTTCGAACCGCCATTTTCCGCGAAGTGGTTGCTAACATTATCGTGCATAGGGAGTACACAAATGCTCGTCCTTGTACATTTGTAATTGGCAAAAGTCATGTCGAAACTGAGAATGCAAACAATCCTCACGGTGAAGGAATGATTAACCCCGAACGCTTTGCACCGTTCCCGAAAAATCCCGTGATCGCTAAGTTCTTCATTCAACTTGGTAGGGTAGACGAACTTGGATCTGGCGTACTGAACGTCACACGATTCACAAAACCGTATGTCGGAAGACGCAAGCCAGAATTTATGGAGGGTGTTACATTTCGAATCAAAATTCCCATTCCGACAAACAAGTCTGAGGGAGGAGACGAAGGATCATCAGACGGTAGCGTGAACGCATTCCCAACTGGTGTCGAAAATGGGCTGTTAAATGCCCCGTCAAATGCCTCTGTAAATGGTAGTTTAAATAATGCGATAATCTGTAACGGAAAGGTAATACCATCTCTGTTAATCGAAACTGTTGATCGATTGATAGAAAGTGGAATAAGCGGCAAAGAGCTTGTCGAGCAAACAAATACAAACAGAATCGGCCTAATTCAGGTTGTATTTACCATAGTGGAAAAAGAGGGGCAAAAGGCGCAGGATATAGCATTGAAAATTCAAAAGTCTAGGGCAACCGTCGAACGCTACATCAAAAATGCGAAAGCGCTCAACATTTTGAGATTCGTCGGATCGTCTAAAACCGGGGGATATCAAACAACTGAATACTTCGAGAACAGGCTTGCCGAAGGTGATTAACTGGTAATGAAGAAGTGAGTGAGTAAGTGATGGAGCAAATGAGGGTGTAAATGATGGAGCAAATAAGGGACTAACCACAAAAGCCGGTATATTAGCCACATTATCTTTAACACTTGAACCCAATGCGCCCCAAAAATCCAGCAACAACTCACTCGCCTCGAAACCCTGCACAACATTCGAATCGTCCGCCGTGGAGAGCGGGAGCCGGCTTGGGGATTTGCTTCGGTGAATAGCGATTAGTATGTGCTGCGGCCCCATCCTCGCGTGCGACTGGATATGCACAGCGGACACGATGGCGCCTACGGAGTTTATCAAACTGCTCGACAGCCAGGTAAAGGACAAGGCCGTGCGACGCGAAATCGACAACCTGCTGGTCCGCAAATCCGGGGGCGAAGAACTCGCCAGGGGGCCACGCATTCCGCTGCTGCACGATTTCCTGACGGAGAAACTCGCGCTTTACAAAGAATATGCAAAGCAACTTCCCGCCATGACGATGCCCGACACGGATGCGTTAAATACACTGTTCAGGGACACTTTGGCGGAGGTCTGGAACATAAAGATCTGAATTTCCAGAAGCTCGTTTCTGCGGTTGCTATGAGATACTTCGCAAAACCCAACAGAAAACCAGCATCTTGTAACCGTTTGATCATTGGTCGACCGCCTGTACATTCTCCTACTACATTCGCTTGCCTTTCAAATCCAAATTACCTTTCATTGCATCGTACTTGACGGGCCATTAATTCTACCAGTCAGGACTCAACATCATCTTCTAGGACTTGTCCCTTTCGAAACGGGAAGCGCTAACTTGTTTTAGCTGCCGCCGTCGTTGTCACGCGCCGGTTTTCCACAAATCTTATTCAGTCCTTTTTGCATGTTTCACTTTAAACAAACTAGCGATGAAGAAAATGTTGTTTCTGCTTACCATAACTGCGTGTAACCAGCCCAGCAGCGGCTGGCCCGATCCTGTCCCCGGAAAACCGTTCGAGATAGCCACCGCCGAAGATTCGGCGCGAACCAACGGACCTTTTATGCGCATTCATCCGATGGGGCATTATCCGGAGATGATCCATGACAATATCGAACGGCAGCCGAAGCTCAAAATAGAGGATTGGCTGTCTACGCCAATCCCGCTCGCCGATTTTGGGCGTATCCTGAAACCCGGACAGGAAATGGAAATGGTCGCATTCGGTGGTGGCTTAACCGCAGGTGTGATGAATGGCGGCATTACCCGGGAAAGTCAGCAAACCAACTATACCAATTTGCTGGCGCATCAGATGGGGATTAAGAATTTCGAGATGCCGCTTTTTGATAAGGAGCATTACAATGGCACTGGCTATTACGTATATCGTAATACGGAAAGCGGGTATCCGCAGTGGGACCGGGTGGTGAACAATACCATTTCGGCTTTGCCGGGAGATCCGCCGACCATGCCGGAGTATCTCGGGAAGATTTCTAATTACGCAATGCCTGATGGTAGAGCAGAATGGCTGATACATGACGACGCATGTGAGAACTGCGAATTGAATAAGACCATGATCCCATGGTTCAAAAGGTACCTGCCCAGATATCCATCCCAGGCATTTCAGAAAATCAGGGAAGATGTGCCTTACAATTTTGTCATTCTAGATGAGTTTTTCGATCGTTGGATGACTGGAATTAGATTGACAGGGCAAATAGGGATGTATGATATAGCTTTTAATGGCTCCATTCAACTTTCGGGAAAAATCACCGACTATGCCCTCAACGGCGTATTAAACAAAGGTCAAAAAGGGGTGATATTTACAGTTCCCCGCTACCAGGATCTACCGTACATGGACTGGTATTCGAGCCAGGAGCTGGCAAAAAGAGGATGGGGTATTTATATTAGTTTTAATCGCAATGGCAATGCAGATCAGCTTTTGGATGTCTCACGACCCAGTTCCATGATCCCGTCCGCCAAATTGCATCACCTTTTCGAAAATTTCAGTCGTGGCGGGGAATTTCGGGTCAATTTCCAAGATGTAGAAGTGATAGACGAAGGGGAAACTTTTAGTTCCGATCCCCGCCCATACAACGGTAAAATTAGGGAATATGCGGCGGAAAAGGACCTCGCCGTGGTAGATCTCTTCGACCTCTACCAGCGCATTCACCAGGGAGGATACAGAACAGATGACGGTATTGAAGTGGATGGAACCGCTTACGGTAACTTTTTTTCGTCGGACGGCATCTATCCCACGCCGTTCGGACAGGCCATTATTACCAATGAGGTTATCAAGGCGATTAATAAGCATTATAACGCTAAGATCCCTTTGATAGATATTGCCGAATTCGTCAAAAAGACAGAATTTGAAAAATAACATTCATCAACCAACATAGAAATGAAAACACTTTTCATGTGGATATGCGTATTCACCTGCTTCATCTCTCGTACTTGCGATGCGCAAATAGTATCGCTGTCTTATCCGGTTAATAACAGTGTAATCCAACGTAACACCCTTAACACTGTAACTGTCGCAGGTCAACTTATTTACGGCGACCTTACGGTTACGGTCAGTTACAGGTTCCGTCCGGTAAGCGCGACCGGTGTTCCGGGGGGTACCCGGCCCTGCAACCAATCTTAGCCTCGCACCCAACGGCATGTTTTATGCGCTGCCAGTGATAAGTAAGGGTTGGTACTTGTGTGAAATCCTCGTGAACGGTGTTGTTTATACCGCTAACAAATTTGGCGTAGGCGACGTATTTATCATCGCCGAACAGTCCAACGCCCAAGGTGTTAAAGATGAGCAATATAAGCTACCTGCAGGCTCGGGTATACCTGAATGGGTCGTAGGAGCGTCCGAAGACAAAACTTGTACTAAAAAACTACCCGAATCGTTCACCAACATGTTTCCGCTGAACACTGCTGATGATGCGAAGCGGCATGGCCCTTTGGGGCCGACAGGAAATAGTATATGGGCTTACGGAGTTCTCGGCAAGCTAATTTCCGACGCTAATGGAGGAATGCCGGTGGCATTCTTCAACGCGGCTACGGGAGGATCAAGTGTAACCGAATGGAAGCAGGGCGCCGATGGCGTCGAAGCAAAACATCCCTACACCGGAGCACAAGTTTGTTTGGGTCACAATGGAGGCTCTGTGATTCCAAAGGACTATTACGGCCAGCCATACACGGCGCTGAAAACCGCTTTGAATTACTACGGATCGCTGTATGGTGTTCGGGCCGTGCTCTGGCATCAGGGGGAAGCCGATGCAGACGCAAATGTAGACCCGGTTTACAAAGCAAGCAGTGCCGCCGACTATCAGGCAAAACTGCAAGCGGTGATTGCCAAATCCCGATCTGATTTTGCGGCGCCTAACCTCACGTGGTACATTTGCAAAGCAACTATCAGCAAGTTTGGGCCCATCAACGCGACGATTAGAACAGGACAAGGCAATACGCCAACTGGCTCCACGGTTCTTCCAGGCGCAGAGACAGACTATGTGAGTGGAAGTGCGGGAGCTACAACTGTAAGCGATGGTGGCGACGAATATCGTAAAGACAGCACCCATTTTTATGAAGGCACGGGACAAATTAAAGGCCTTACTTGGCTCGCTGGCAAATGGGCTGCGACCATTGGTGCTCTCAGCAATCCCGTTGCCGCCAGTTACGTCCCGCTACTTATGTATTCCAAGAATAACGATTGGCGAACGCTTACCGCTCCTTCCGGAGGTGTGCAGTATCATTGGAATCCTTCACACATTAATAACCCAGGTGTTGCAGGAGGAACGACGAGCGTATTTACCACTGACAAAAATTGGTTGTTCGGTATTAGATGTTACATGAAAGATGCTATCGGAAACTGGCATGTTTCTCCTACGATAAGTGTAGGACAATATAGTAACCAACGGAAAGGAATGAATATTTCCGATGCGAAGGAAAGCGAGCAGCCAGGCTTCGAATTAAACGCCTACCCCAACCCCTTCACAAAAAAGCTTCACCGTTACATTCGATGTTGCCGATGATAATAGCTATGTCAAATTGGAAGTGGTAAATAATCAAGGCACGGTCCTGAAAACGGTTGTCAACAATCCGCATGCAAAAGGCAAATGGCAATACGAGGTCAAAGAACTACCGGAGAGCCAAAGTGATATTTTATTTTGCAGGTTAAAGGTCAATGAAAGCTATACGATCAAAAAACTTGTACACATTCATGATTAGGAAAACAAAAAACCCGTCGCGACGATATTGCGACGGGTTCTGTTAGCAGAGAACCTTCTCCATCCCCCTTCTTCCCTTCCTCCTTAAAATTACTTATTCCGCTCCTCGATCCACTTCCTGGCATTCACAAACGCTTCCATCCATGGCGAGACTTCATCTTTCCGGCCCTCCGGATAATGCGCCCAGTGCCATTGGAATAGCGAACGTTCGATATGCGGCATCGTCACCAAATGCCGGCCGGTGTTGTCACAGAGAATGGCAGTATTGTAATCCGAGCCATTAGGGTTGGCCGGGTAGGTTTCGTAGCCGTATTTGGAAACAATATGATACTGGTCCTCGGCCAATGGCAACTGGAACCGGCCCTCCCCGTGTGATACCCATACGCCCAGCGTGCTGCCCGCAAGCGACGAGAGCATTACCGAGTTGTTAGGCTGAACAGTCATCGAAGTGAAAATGCTTTCGTGCTTGCCACTCGCGTTATGCAGCATTTTAGGCTTGTTTTCGTGATCAGGGTTGATCAGGCCGAGTTCGATAAAGAGCTGGCAACCATTACAGATGCCGACAGAAAGCGTGTCTTCGCGTTTGAAGAAGTTCTCGAGCGCGATTTTGGCCTTTTCGTTGTACAAAAATGCCCCTGCCCAGCCCTTGGCGGAGCCAAGCACATCGGAGTTGGAGAAACCGCCCACAGCGCCGATAAATTGAATATCTTCCAAAGTTTCACGGCCGGAAATGAGGTCCGTCATGTGGACATCCTTCACATCGAAACCGGCAAGGTACATGGCGTTGGCAAGCTCGCGTTCGGAGTTGCTGCCTTTTTCGCGGAGCACCGCGGCTTTAGGGCGCGGCTTCGAGGCGTCGATTACCGGTTTTTTACCGTCGAATTGCGCCGGGAATTTGTAGCGCAACACATGATGTTTGTAATTGTCGAAACGCTCTTTCGCGAGGCCGTTGCCGGTTTGTTTCTGATCCAGCAGATACGATGTTTTGAACCAGACGTCGCGCAGACGGTCGATATCGAAGTCCCATTTGCCTGTGGCGTCTTTCACGGTCAGCGTAGCGGCGAGATTTACAGTCCCGATCTTTTGGAAAACGATGCCATTTTCGGCCAGTATGGCCTCGGCGGGTTCGTCGGCCTGGAATACGATACCGATGTTTTCGGAAAACAGTTTCTCGATAATGTCCTGATCGCCGAGTGCCGACAAATCGATGGAAGCGCCCAGGTCGCGGTCCGCGAAGCACATTTCGAGCAAGGTCGTGATCAGCCCGCCGCTACCGATGTCGTGACCAGCATGGATTTTACCTGCTTTAATGAGCTGCTGGATCGCATTGAATGCAACCTTGAACTTTTCAGCATCCTGAATATCAGGCGTTTCGGAGCCGATTTTGTTCAGGATTTGCGCGAATGACGACCCACCCAGTTTGAAGCGATCACCCGAAAGGTTGATATAATAAATAGCACCACCCGATTTACGCAGAACCGGCTCTACCACTGCGGTAATGTCGTCGCAATGAGCGCCTGCCGAAATGATCACGGTGCCCGGGGCTATTACCTCGTCATTTTTGTATTTCTGCTTCATCGACAGGGAATCTTTTCCTGTCGGGATATTGATGCCGAGGCTGATCGCGAAGTCGGAGCAGGCCTGTACGGCTTTGTACAAACGCGCGTCCTCGCCTTCGTTCTTACAAGCCCACATCCAGTTGGCCGAAAGCGATACCGTCGCCAGACCGTCTTTCAGCGGTGCCCAAACGATGTTGGAAAGCGCTTCGGCTACCGCGTTGCGGCTGCCTGCTGCCGGATCGATCAACGCCGAAAGCGGTGCATGGCCGATGGAAGTCGCGATGCCGTCCTTCCCTTGAAAATCGAGAGCCATTACGCCGACGTTATTTAAAGGCAATTGCAGCGGGCCCGCGCATTGCTGCTTCGCCACATGGCCGCCCACACAGCGGTCGACCTTGTTGGTCAGCCAGTCTTTCGAGGCAACCGCTTCGAGTTGCAGCATTTGTTCGAGATACTCGTGTAGCCTCGTAATGTCGTATTGAACCGGCTGGTAAGTACGCACCACAGTTTTGTCGTGCATATATGTCTTCGGCGAGCTGCCGAACATTTCGTCCATCGCAAGGTCCATAGGCTTGGCACCGGTGGTCGACGATTCGAATGTGAAGCGATGGTCGCCGGTCACTTCTCCTACCGTATACATCGGCGCGCGTTCGCGGTCGGCGATACGCTGAAGGAAATCGATGTTATCCTGGCTGATCACGAGCCCCATTCTTTCCTGGGATTCGTTGCCGATGATTTCCTTTGCGGAAAGCGTCGGATCACCCACCGGCAGCTTGTCGAGGTCGATCTTGCCTCCTGTTTCTTCCACGAGCTCCGACAAACAGTTCAAATGTCCGCCGGCTCCGTGGTCATGGATGGAGACAATCGTATTATTATCGCTTTCTACCATGCCGCGCACGGCATTAGCCACACGTTTTTGCATTTCAGGATTGGAGCGCTGGATCGCATTCAATTCAATACCTGAACCAAATGCGCCCGTATCCGCGGATGAAACGGCAGCACCGCCCATCCCGATCCGGTAGTTCTCGCCGCCCATCACCACTACTTTGTCGCCGGTGGCCGGCGTATGTTTTTTTGCCTGGTCGGCTTTTCCGTAACCGATACCACCTGCCTGCATAATTACCTTATCGTAACCCAGCTTGCGGCCGGCTTCCTCATGCTCGAAAGTCAGCACCGAGCCGACGATCAACGGCTGACCGAATTTGTTACCGAAATCGGTGGCGCCGTTGGATGCTTTGATCAGGATATCCATCGGCGTCTGGTACAGCCATTGGCGTTCCTCCACCCCTTTTTCCCACGGCCTGTTTTCTTCCAGGCGCGAGAGCGCCGTCATGTACACGGCCGTACCCGCGAGCGGGATCGCGCCTTGCCCGCCTGCGAGGCGGTCGCGGATTTCACCGCCGGAGCCCGTCGCCGCGCCGTTGAATGGTTCTACCGTGGTCGGGAAGTTGTGAGTCTCCGCTTTCAGGGAAAGTACGGATTCAAAATCCTTGATTTCGTAATATTCCGGCACATCCGGGCGCTTCGGCGCGAACTGCTGCACTACCGGACCTTTCAGGAACGCAACATTGTCTTTATATGCCGAAACGATCGAGTTCGGATTCGTTTCCGAAGTCTTACGGATCAGTTTGAACAGCGATACCGGTTGCTCCTGGCCGTCGATCACGAATACCCCATTGAAGATCTTGTGACGGCAATGCTCTGAGTTGACCTGCGAAAAGCCGAATACCTCGGAGTCGGTGAGCTTTCGGCCAAGTTTTCCGGCGAGGTTGTTGAGGTAATCCACCTCCTCGTCGCTTAATGCAAGGCCTTCCTGCTTGTTATAGGCAGCAATATCGTCGATTTCCCGAATGGGTTCAGGTTTGATATTAATGGTGTAAATGTCCTGGTTCAGCTCGCTGTATTTCTGCGAGAGCATCGGATCGAAATCCGTGAAATCAGCACTTACCTTTTTAAATTCCTCGATGCGTACAATGCCTTCCAATCCCATATTTTGGGTAATTTCGACGGCATTGGTGCTCCACGGCGTGATCATGGCAGCACGTGGCCCGACGAAACAGTCTGTGAGAACGGTCTCCTTCCGGAGTTCTGCGCCGCCGAAAAGCCAGCTCAATTTGGAAGTATCGGAGGCAGTGAGCGTTCGCTCGGTTTGTAGTGCAAAGACGGTTTCGTCCCCGCCTGTGAAGAAGTAAATCATGATGTCCAATTAAGGCGCAAAGGTACGATAAAAATCGCCGAAGGCCATAGGAAGAATGAAAATTGGTGACCTACCCGAACAACAACGGAAAGAATGTGCATTGTTCCTTGGCGGGCATTTTTTCAGGCGATCACCCGGATATCACCGCAACATAACCATCAAATAACTTCTCAATCCGGCCAGGTCCCTACCCGACCCCAATAACAACGCACGGGTCACAGACCACCGCAGGCTTAAATAATAAACCGAAAGCGGAACGAACGTTGCCACGACCAACCGCAAGGCGATCGACTCCGTAAAATGGTCGAATATAAAAATCTGTATGCCCTGATGCAGGTACATAATCACCAATGAGGCCTTTCCAATATCAACAAGCAGGCCCCAGCGGGGAAGGTTCGAAAAAACATAGACCAACACCGCCACACTTGCCAACGCACTCCCGAAAGTGACGAACGGGATTCCGTAAAAGGCATTTTTCATATCATAATAATTGGGATAACCGGCAATAACCAGCCCAGCCCCGCATGCTGCGGCGATTAAAGCGCCCCCTATCTTGACCACCATTTTATGGTGCCTCACTAGAAAGCCGCAAAAGTAGAATGGCACGGCAGCCAACACCACGTTTACATTGTGTGGGAACTTGAACATGTCGAAATATTGGTCATTGAGGAAACTGACGCACAGCATCCCCACAATAATGAGCATGTTGACCGGGACTGAAAAGCGGAACAGTAAAAAATTGCCGACTTGTTGGGTCAGAAACAACACCGGCACGAACCAGAATACACCCAGATAATTATAGGCGTACCGCCCTCCCAGCAACAAACATTGCCAACCGCAGTCGTCGCGCCCCACAAGCTTGTTCACTACGAAAATCCCTGCAAAATAGACCGCGTACGGGATCAGCAACTGACCAAACTTCTCGATAAAAAAATGGCTGTAATTTTGCCGGATCACGGAAAGGTAGCCCGACAGGAAGAAAAACAGCGGCATATGAAACGAGTAGATCGTTTTTACCCAAAGGCTACTGAAATGCTGCTCGTAAATAGCGACATGTGTAACTACGACGCATATTATGCCAAAGCCTTTCAGCATATCGATGCGGACATCCCGTTCTTGGTGCGGGGGTTTAACGTCGGGGGCCATGTGTGCTTTTTCCTCAAAGCTGCCGCATAGCCCGCACAACAAAACGACCTAATTATCAGTCGCCCAGCGGGAATGAACGAACGGCTAATAAGCCAGCAACCGCCCGCAAGCCACCACCGCCACCCAAACGACAATCGAAACACCGCCACAAATGCGGGCTAAGGCAGGCAGCTCTTCTACTCCGCCACGCAGTTTGAAAGGCTCATAAACCAACCGGTGAAACACGAATACATTCACCGCGGCGATCCATATCAACCCTACCTTCGTCCAGAACACCGGGTCCACACCGAGCGCCTGTGCATTGGTGATAAACAGCAAAACGCCCGAAGGGACAATCAATATCAGCCCCCGTTGCGACCAGGGCAGCAAATAATTCGAGAGCACCGTAACGGGCAGATTGCGCGAAAAACCCAGCAGGCGCAGGTCGAAAAGAAAGGCTGCGCCTACCAGGAGCACTATTCCGAGAATATGGACAATTTCAAGCGCGGGGTACAGCCACAGCGATTGCCTGATACCGACAGCCCAAGCCGATTTATCGAGCCATAAAAGCCACTGATGGTACCACTGCACGCCTAGCGAAGTTCGTATTTATCATTTCCTACAAAAATGCGCTCTGCACGCATTTCATTCTTCTCGGTTTTGTGCGGATAAGCCACAAAACGGATCGTGGTGCCTTTTTTGATCATATCCGCATTCAGCCCGCGCGATTCCATACGCGTTACGGGCGCGAGGTAAACGGTCGTCAATTCCTTTTTGTACTTCACCTTGGCAAGCACATGGGGATTTTCGTAGGTAAGATCTTCGATTTTGGCTTTAAAATCGGTCGGTTTGGTCTGGTCGTAGTCGGCCCAGCCATGATGCAGGAAAGTGAACGAGACGCAGGCCAGCAGCGCCAATGCAAGCGAAATGTTTTTAAACTTTGCCATAACATGTTGAGTTTAGTGCAGTTAAAGGTAACCAAATCCATGTTCTTAAAAAACCAAACCAATAACGATACCGGTGCCTGCTCCGCGAAATTCTTTTCCGCTATATTTGCCCGGTCACCAAACTCAATTTTCTACCTTGAAACATCTGGTCCTTTTTGCACTGCTTTCCGCAGCTACCCACACTTTCGCGCAGGACGGCCGTCTGCCGCTCGACGCCAAAAACAACATCAGTTACACCGATTCGGGACAGCCTCAACTCGGCAAAACCGAGCTTCATCGGAAAATCAGGGAATGGGTCGACAAAAAATTCGGCAATGCCGAAAATGCAATCACCAGCGACGACACACAAGCGGGCATAATTCTCATTACCAGCTACATACCTGTGATTCATTCGAACTACCAGTACGTCCGTTTCGATCTGGGCATTCAATACGACGATGGCCGGTACGACGCACGCATTACCACCCTGGACGGCGTTTCGGCGGAGCATTCTCCCGTCCGGCTGAATGCCAGGGAAAATGATGAAATCACTGCCAAAGAGCAAATCGTCAAGACCGAGAGCAGCCGCAAGAAACGCAAGGACGCCGAACTCGCCCTGCAAATGGCGAAGGCGGATAACGACGGTATCAATACATCACTATACAACCTGCTGGCCGATCTGAAAAATTACATTACCAGGCCGAAGACCGAGTAACCGGGCCAGTTATTCGAGCCCCTTCCATTTTTCGACCAGCATTTCAGCGATTACCCCGTATCCTTTGTCGGACGGATGCAAGCCATCGTAAGTCATATCAACGGACTCTTCCGGGTACGGATATTCGTCGGTTTCCGGATTGAAGGGCACATCCACGTATTCAGGATACCTGTAATCCTTGTAAGTGCCGGTTTGAGGGTCTTTCAGGCGTTTGAAACGCACCATATTATCCAGATTAATGCCGCTGTCATGATATAAGTCCACCACGGGTATTTTCTCTTTCTTCCCGATTTCCACCACCGCATTGGCAAACTGCTCCAATGTCTGGCCGTTCTTCGGCTTGTAGGAACCGAACGCGTTATTCTTATAACTATTGATGTACACGAAATCCCCGCGCTGCATAGGCGTGATCAGAATGATTTTCGCTTTTTTGTTGAGCTGTTTCAGTTTGTCGGTAATGACACGGAACGCGCCGTAAACGGTACCGCTGCCTTTCGCCCCTTCATAATCGCCAACCGTTCCCAGGGGTTTTCCCTGCCACCAGTCGTTGGTGCCGAGGAAAATTGTGTACACATCGGCCTTTACAAGCCCCAGCGACTCGATTTTATCGGCGATATTCACCGACGTCCAGCCATTGTGCCCCTGATTGATATAAGTAACCTGCGGAAATTTCTCCGCGATCAGCGTTAAGTATCCCTTTGTCACCCGGTTGCCTGTCTCGTTCTTATGGTCGTTCAGGTAAGTGATGGAATCGCCAATAGCGAGCCAAACGACCTTCCGGGGCTTGGAAGCGCCTGCGATGACGAGCAATACGAAGAAGAGGAACAGTTTTTTTCATCGGGATTTCAGGATTTTAAAATTTCCTGAAAGTTAACCGAACCTAGCCGGGGCTGCAAATCGCAAAATACTTTCGTAAAACAGTTCCTGGCGCCCGCTTTCCGCTTTGTGGTTTGTTTCCAACTATATGGTCGAATTTAATTCCCGGCCATTTAATTTTTTCTACACAAATTCTACACATATTCGAAACAATGTCGTATAAATACGAAAAAACCAAAGGTTTACATTATTTCATTCAAAAAATTGATATTCAATATATTATATATTAAAAAGAGCGTAGAACTTTATTTACTGTTCAAATCCGCTGAGGATGGAACCCGGTTCGAAAGACGGCCGGCATAATCGCGGCTAACTATTGAATCGAACTTGCTTTTAATGAAGTGTCGCACTAATATTACAGCATCTTGCAAGATGTGGGACAGCCGAAAACCACTAAAAACGAGTAGGCAAAAAAACACTAACCTCATCAAAATCATGGTAGGAATCGGTATTTCCCTTACTCAGCTTCTTTTGTGGCTTGACTCAATTCTTCCAAATGTTGCTATTACCCTGACTTGGTAAGAATTGCATGACATTTACTATCGAGGCCGCTCCGTATGGAGGCGGCCTCTTGTTTTTGCCGGCGACGTCACCCTAAACCGTTAACGTTCAGGCAAAGAAGCTTGGACGTTGCAAATATTCGGGGTGCCAGCTCGCATCGCGGCGGCGCAATGCGCGCGCGATATTCAAAATGCGCTCCTTATGTTTCTGCTGGCTCTCTTCCGAACCTTTTGCCGCAAGGTACTCGCCCACAATTTCCCACTCGAAAGAGTCGGTTTTCGAATCATAAATGCCCACCGGCACACGGCTTCCATCGGTAAGCATCAGACTTTGGATCAGTTGCGCCTCTTCCTGTGTCGGGCAGCCAATATGCTGATACTGACCGTTTAATGTATATAAAACCGAGTAGCGATTTTCCAGATATCTTTCTTCTTTTGTTGCGGTGCGGTCAACGAAAAACTGACCGAGAAATGCACGAAACCCTGTCGGTGCATACTTTCTTTTGCTTTTTTGTACTTGTTTCATGGTGTTGAATTTTACTGAATGTCCCGTCGGGACAATTTCTCCGGAGGTCGGAGCTTCCGGCATTGCGAGTAAGACAGCGGTATAATACCAATATTAATTCAATTCTCACAAAAGCCGCCGAAAGAACGCCCTTCGATCCAAAAACTTAAACATGTGTTGTCTATCAATAGTTTACAAATTTAAAAATTCTTACTTCGGCGACCCAAAAATCTTCAAATCGACATTTCTATTTATTTAAAAAGTACTATTTATACATAAACCACACAACCACATTTGCCAGTCGACGGCATAAAAAAATCGCCGACAGGACGAATAGTCCCGTCAGCGATCCAAAATTTAGGACACAAGGTCCGTTGCATGTCACCATGCGGGGCGCCGGCCTATGCAACCTGCATATATGCTTCTTCGATAAGTCTCTTGATGTCCTCCTCGCATTCTTTTACGCGAAGGGAAACGCTGGTCGCAAGCCAGATCGTACAACCGTGGCTATACCCCATATAGTAAAGGATTTTCTCCACACTTACATTCAGACTTTCGTCGAATTCGCCGGTTAGTTTTATGAATGGCATCATGGTTCTGGGTATTTTGGTTTACTGAAATATAATTAATCTGCTTCGATTTTCCATGTTTTTTATCAAATAATTCCTATAAAAAAGATATTCCACACTTGGTGTGATTTTTTTGGCCCGGCCTGGCACCAGCAATTATGAAAATCAATGGAAACACTCACGGGCACAAATCCGACAGACATCCGTTATCTCTGGTGGCAAACCGGAATCATTTACCAGATCTACCCCCGTTCTTTCCAGGACGCCAGCGGCGACGGGATAGGCGACCTCAGAGGCATTATGCAACGACTCGATTATCTGCAATGGCTGGGGATAGATTGTATATGGTTATCACCCATTTACCCTTCGCCTATGGCCGACTTCGGGTACGACATCTCCGACTACCAGGGCATTCATCCGCTTTTCGGGACCATGGACGATTTCGATCAGTTGCTGGATCAGGTGCACGGACGGGGAATGAAGCTCATTCTCGACCTTGTACCCAACCACACGTCCGACCAGCATCCCTGGTTTCTCGAATCGCGCTCGTCCCGCGACAACCCGAAACGCGATTGGTATATCTGGCACGATGGGGGTGAAAACGGCGCATTGCCCAACAACTGGCTCAGCGTTTTCGGTGGCCACGCCTGGGAATGGGACGATGCGACGCAGCAATACTACTACCACGCCTTCCTGAAACAACAACCCGACCTGAATTGGCGTAATCCCGAAGTACAACAGGCCATGATGGACGTCATGCATTTCTGGCTCCGGAAGGGCGTCGACGGGTTCCGGGTGGACGTAATGTGGCATATGATCAAGGATGCGCAATTGCGCAACAACCCCACAGTTCCCGATTCCCCGTTTGACGAAAAGGACCTGATTTACCAATACCACGACCCTGTGTACTCCACCGACCAGCCGGAAGTGCACGAAATCGTGCGGATGATGCGTCAGGTAACCAATCAGTACGAAGACCGTGTTTTGATCGGCGAGATTTACCTGCCGATCCACAAGCTGGTGACGTACTATGGCGCCGACCGGTCAGGTGCGCATTTGCCGTTCAATTTCCAGCTGCTCACGCTTCCCTGGGACGCGGAGCAAATCGCCCGGGCCATCGACGAGTACGAAGGTGCCCTCCCGGACGACGGCTGGCCGAACTGGGTGCTCGGCAATCACGACCAGCCGCGCGTCGCCAGCCGTGTAGGACGGTCGCAGGCACGGGTAGCGGCAATGCTCTTGCTGACGCTCCGGGGAACGCCTACTATATATTACGGCGATGAAATCGGTATGCGCGATGTGCCCATTCCGCAGGATGAGATCGTGGACCCGCAGGGGCTCAACATGCCCGACCGCAATGTGAGCCGCGACCCTGCCCGAACCCCCATGCAATGGAGTGCGGATGAAAACGCCGGTTTTTCCGCCAGCAAGCCATGGCTGCGCCTGCCGTACAGTTTCCGCAAGGTGAATGTGGAGGTGCAAAAAGAAGACCCGGATTCGATGCTGGCGTTTTATCGGAGCCTGATCACTTTGCGAAAAAGGCATCCGGCATTTCAAACTGGTAAATACACGCCGGTATTTTCGGATAAGCAGTTGATCGCCTATATCCGCGAAAACGACACCGACCGCTTCCTGGTGGTACTAAATCTCAGCCACCGGCCGGGTTATCTCAGGTCAAAAAATGAAACTTTCGAGGGGGAGATCATCATCAGCACCGAAACCGAGCGGATCGGTTTGCGGGTCGACAACAACCTGCTGCTGAGCGGGGATGAAGGGTTAATCGTGAGATTGGAACGTTGAGTCGGGCGTCGTCAGGCCTTTCGGAGCATTTGTTTAAGGACCAACGCATGGTTGCGGTCTTCGGTTTTGGCAGCGAAAAGCAGGGTAACCACCTTCTTTTCCGCGGCCAGCGAGCGCAATTCCTCCAACGCTTCCGAGCCTTTCAATTCGGCCTTGTAACGCTTCGTAAACTCGTCCCATTCCTCCATATTGGCGTGGAACCAGGTGCGCAGCTCGTTGGAAGGCGCCACTTCTTTCATCCAGCGGTCGATAGCCGCCGCCTCCTTGGTAAGCCCGCGCGGCCACAGGCGGTCCACCAGTATTCGGTGGCCGTCGGTGGCCGCTGCGGGTTCGTAAATGCGTTTGATTTCGATTTGCATTGCTTTGTCATTTAAGGGTGTCTATTTCCCTTAAATTTAGCAAAGTCGGCCGGTTTACGCCCGCCGTCGCGTGAATTTCTTATTCTGAATTCCCCTTCGATGGGCGCACTGCGCAGGCCCACGGGACAAGCCGCCGTGCGATTGTAGTAAGTGCCGGCGAAATGCCCCTGCACATATTCAATTCCATTGACCAGGCTGATCTGCGTAATGGTAACACCGTCCGGCGATACCCTGATTCCCCTGGGGCAATCGGCATGTGCAGAAATCCAGCCGCCCTCGTTACCGGCGTAAGTCCGGGTGAATTCGCCCCAGGCGCCGGTATTGACGCTTTCGGTGTAACGGTAAATGCGATTGGGCGCTAAGGTATCCGTCTCGCCGATCAGAAGGTGCATCGATTGGTCCGGATTTTCGTTATACCCGCTGATAATCAAACTGCCGCCCTGATGCGTAAAATACAAGTGTTCCATGTCAAAAGGAGCTCCCGCAAATGTGCCGCGGTAATAATCCTTGCCGACCAGGATCTGTTTAATTACCTGAAATTTACCTTGCTTACCTTTGAACTTTACATTCGCCACGACCGTCACCGGGTTGCTGGCCGGATTTTTGCCCGGCGCACGATAAACGGCGCTATAAAATTCGGCCAGCAAGGTTTCATCCTTTTTACCACTTGCCTTGACGCTCCCATTAACCGCTCCGCCAGCGACCTCCCACTGAACGTCCTCGACTTCCAGATCCTCACCGGCCTCCTTCGATTCAAATACAATGAGCTCATTGTAGATTCCCAGACTTAGATCCGTCGAAGCGCCCAACTCCACATAGTCGGCCCCCTTCAACTCGGTATCCTTCATCACCGCCAGCTGATAGGCGCTCCAATCGCTAAAATGTGGCATTGCTGCGGTGATCGTATGCGAGGCGGTGTCCACGGCGACTTTCGCCGTCCGGTACCAGCGGCGGTCGGCGCCTTGCGTGGCTACCCTGAAAGCGTCGGGATTGTTCGCGGAAACAGTGCGGGGATCGTAACGGAACGTCAGCGAAGCAGGCCGGGCAAAGGTTGTTCCGTCGGGAGAAAAGCGATAAGCCTGTCCAAGACCGTTAGGGGCTTCGTTGGTAATGGATTGAATGCTGATTTCGGTGTCTTTGGACAACGCACCGGCCGGTATCGTGAGCGTTACCAGGTTGTCGGCGGATGAAATTGTACCTCCCGCGGCGCCGATTGTACTGGCAACCGCAGTCCCATTCGGTATCCCGACTCCCGTTATGCCTCCGTTGCCATCCGGATTTACCGCATCGCCGTGCTCGTTACAGCCCCCTACGCCCGCCAACAACAAACATCCAGTAAGCATTACGCGGGAAAACTGCTTTTTCGTGTCGCTTTCAGTAACTTTCATCATGCGTGGTTCAATTTTTCTTCTGATTTTCATGGCTAATTTTGAGTGATTTGATCGGGTACAAAATAAGCCGGTCGGATTCGCATAAAAACTAATATTTCACGCCAAGGATATAGCATTTTACGCCACCTCGACCGCATGGAAGGAAGTCTGCGAATTTTAAAGAATGTGATCTACACAGCCTGTGAAAAAGGCGCCAGTCTGGTTAAATTATGCGAGGCGCTGGGTATTCGTCCTCACGATATCAGCGACTCGGAGCGGCGTATCGAAGGTGTAGCGCCGTTGATCGACTTCTGGACGGAGGCCGTTACACAAACCGGCGACACCGCGCTGGGCCTGCACGCGGGCACGGGCAGTAATCCGTCGACATTCGGGTTGCTGGGATATCTGATGCAAAGCTGCCCGACACTCAAAGATGCCTGCGCGGCGGTGATCCAGTATCAGCAGACCGTTTCCGGGTGGGTTTCTTATGCATTTAATATAGGAAAGACATGCGAACTGATCTTTTTTCCCAATCCCGAATGGTGGCAGGTATCGCCCGTTACGGCCCGGCAACCGGTGGAACTGGCCATGAGCGGCGGACTCAGTTACATCCGTATCTTTACGGGGCGGCGCATTCAACCTCTCAGGGCGGAATTGAGCTACTCGGAGCCGGGTTTGAAAGCCGAGTACGAACGCGTATGGGGCTGCCCGGTCCACTTCGGCAAATCGCAGAACAAGCTGGTATTCGACGCCGGGTTCGCCGACACACCGCTGATCAGCCATAACGAGTCGCTCCATTTGTCGTTCTCGAAAATCCTGGAAGAAAAAATAGCCGAACTCGAAAAAGCCGGCAAATTCAGCGATCAGCTGCGCAAAACGATCATTACCGATTTCCATGGCAAAGTACCTGCATTGGAAGTCATTGCGGCACAGATGAATATGAGCGAGCGATCGTTACAGCGTAAATTACAGCAGGAGGGCGAAAGTTACCGGTCGATCAGCGCCCGCATACGACAGGAACTGGCGATCAACCTGCTGAAAAATTCGGACGCGAAAGTCCTGGCTATCTCGGAGCTCCTCGGCTACACCGAACCAAGCGCCTTTCACCGTGCATTCAAGAACTGGACCCGGACGAGCCCTGCCAAACAGAAAGTCAAGTTTGGGAAAAGGGCTGTCAATTCAGGTTCCTGAACGCACTGGGGGATTTGCCGGTTTTGGTTTTGAATATTTTGGTAAAATGCGAAGGATGCTCGAAACCCAGCTCATACGCAATTTCGCTGATGGAACGTTCCGTTCCCCACAGCAGCGACTTGGCCTTATCGATCATCCTCAAATGAATATGCTCTTGTGTGGTTTTGCCCGTAAAACGGTTGAGAAGATCGGACAGGTAATTGGGCGACAGGCTGAGCTCCGAGGCGAAGTATTTCACCGTGGGTAATCCCTTGTCGATCAGCGTATCTTCAAAGTACCCGTTCAACAGGCGCTCGAAGTGCTGTACGACGTCATTGCTGACCATCGCCCGGGTGTAGAACTGGCGGTCGTAAAAGCGGTCGCAATAATTGAGCAACAGCTCGATATTGCCCGTGATCAGCCGCAGGGTGTGCTTGTCGATATTCTGAGAGTATTCCCGCTCGATCTTCGCTACACAATCCCGGATCACTTCCTTCTCGTCATCGGAAATGTGCAGGGCTTCATTAACATCGTAATTGAAGAATGAATATCGATGCATCTTTTTTCCGAGTTCGGTCGCATTCAGGAGATCGGGGTGGATAAATAACGCCCACCCCTCTTCCACTCCGCCCTCGTCTATATTGCCGGTAATGACCTGCCAGGGTGCGGTGAACATTAGCGAGCCCTCGCTGAAATCGTAATGCCCCTTGCCGTATTTCAACACCCCGTGAATACGCTTGCAGGAAATCGTATAGAAGCCAAACCGGAAAGCTGTAAGCGCCCGCGGGCATTGCGCGTAAAATCGGGTGTTGTCGATCAGACTGATGAGCGGATGCTTCGGCCTGGGTGCGCCTACATAGTCGTGCAGGCCGCTGATAGTCTCGATGTCGAGATACTGGCTGGTCATAACCGGGATCGATGGGTGTTGAACAACTGTTAAATATGACTGGCGATCAGGTTCCTGATGGCCTGATCGTCCATTTCCTTTCTTGCCTGTAACAACTGAACTGCGTCGGCGCCTACGGGGTAGCGCAACAGGTGCGAGCCGTCCGATGCCGCCTCGAAAATGGCTTCGGCCACTTCCCACACACGGTCCGACATCGGCCAGTTATCGACTTTTCCCGAAAAGGCGTCGTAGGCAGGCCGGTAATCCAACAAATCACCGGCTCCAAAAGTTGCCAGGGAGCGGCCGGAGAAATCGGTCTTATAACCACCGGGCTCCACGATCTTCACCCGAATGCCCAGCGGTTCGAGCTCGAACTGCAGCGATTCCGAGAGCCCTTCCACGGCATATTTGGTGGCATGGTAGAGCGTAGAAAACGGAAAGGCGATCCGGCCGCCCATGGACGACACGTTGACAATCACCCCGCTTCCCGCCGCGCGCATATGCGGCAATACGGCTTTAATCGTCTCGATCACTCCGAAAACATTGACGTCGAACTGCCGGCGCACCACCTCCGCGGGTGCCGCTTCCAGCACGCCCAGTGAGCCATAACCCGCGTTGTTGACCAGCACATCGATACCGCCAAACCGGGTAATGCCCTGTTCTACGGCATTCCGGATAGTTGTGCTATCTGTCACATCCAGTCGCACCAGCAGGACGTTTTCGAGCCCGCCCAGCTCGGTTTCCTTTTCCGGCGACCGCATCGAAGCAATCACATTCCACCCATTCCGTTGAAATAGCCGCACAGCATCCTTCCCAAATCCCGAAGAAGCGCCTGTTATCAATACTGTCTTTGTCATCGTTTTTGTCTGTTTTGATTGAATGATGCAAAGTTGGCCGGCAAGCAGCAACCGGGCTTATACCTATCTACGGAAGGCTTATATTTTTCAACGATGGCATTGAGCTAGGGCGGGTTAACCATCGACTTGTGACTGACACACATCTTGCCAGGCAGCGATTCAATGCTGACAAAGCGAATCTAATAAGCTTTTGCATGAAACCCCAGGTGGCGCAGGCAAAAGCATCATTAACTTTACGCGCGGTTCTACGGCAATTACGCATTGAGTTCGCCCGGTCTGCGGCGTCGATGCAGGAAGGGTATCGCGAAGATTTTATCCGGGTAAACTCCGGACTGTCATTCTCCGAAGGCCGCTTACCAAGGCACGGCCGCCCATTGCAGAAATTATTTTCTGAAAATTCTGTAACCTTTCCGAAGGCTGTTTCTCTAAAGGTAAATCAAAACTTTAATACGGTGAAAAATTCAAAGATGATTACCTGCCTGGTGGTAGCACTTCCCGCGCTGGTTTGCGACGTTACCGCTCAAAAAAAAAACAAGCCTGACAGACCCCGAGGTGGCGTCGGTAGCGGTTGTAGCAAACCAGATCGACATTAATTATGCGGAAATCGCTGCGAAAAAGTCGAAAAATGCCGAAGTGCTGAAGTTCGCGGAGACCATGAAGCGGGACCACTCCGGCGTGATCGAACAGGCCGTAGCCCTGACAAAAAAACTCGGCGTGACGCCCAAGGATAACGACGTCAGCAAAGGCTTGCTGGCCGACGCCGCCAAGACCCGGAAGACACTTAACGGAAAGTCAGGCAAGGAGTTCGACAAAGCGTATATCGACAACGAAGTGGCTTATCACAAGGCGGTTATCGATGCAGTTGAAAATCTGCTGATCCCTGAGACAGACAACGCTGAGCTGAAAAAGCTCCTGCAGAACGTATTGCCTGCTTTAAAGGCGCATTTGGGACATGCGGAAATGGTCCAGAAAAATTACAAATAATGACCAGATCGCAAGTTGCGGGCCTGGCGATCCTGTTACTGGCGACAGGCCCCATCGCGGCAGGCCGGATGGATATCGCGCCAGCGGAAAGCACTTCGCCCGTTGCCCGGAACCACGTAGTTGAAATTAAGCAAATGGCATTTAGCCCCGCCCATATTTCGGTGCAAAAAGGGGACCGGATCACCTTCGTCAATCACGATATTGTCGTTCACGACATTACCGAGGCAAACAAAGCCTGGCGATCGTCCCCGTTGCCGGTCGGGAAATCGTGGTCTTTAACTGTCAGGCAGAACGCGGATTATTATTGCTCGATACATCCGGTGATGAAAGGAAAGATTACCGTAAAATAAACCACCCTGTCAGAGCCTGCCCGTTTGCAGCGGCGGGCTCTGATGTTTTTGAAATCGGGGCCAAGGGAAAAGTGGAATTAAAAAATGCCGGGTTCGCGTTTTATGGTCACCGTTTTCCCGGATTTAATACTTCATTGTCAGATATTAAACTTAATGAAATGGCATATTCCGATCAGATCGCGCCGGTTTCTGTTTCCGATGAAGAAATCATCATAAGGATATTGCAGGGAGAAAAGAATCTCTATGAAATTCTCATACGTAAGTTTAATCTCCGGCTGTTTCGGATTTGCATGTCCATCCTGAACGACGACATGGAAGCGGAAGATGTAATGCAAACCACCTATTTAAACGCCTATCTTCAGTTGCCGAATTTCCAGGGCAAATCCAGCTTCGGCACCTGGCTTACGAGGATCGCGATCAACGAATGTCTTTTACACCGAAAGCAAAAGATAAGATCCGACCAATTCCTGGCCATGCACGCTAACCATGAACATCACGGCGAAACGCCATTAAAAGGACTTATGAACGAGGAATTAAAAGTCGTACTGGAAAAGGCGGTCTCCAACCTTCCGGAAAAATACAGGCTTGTATTTGTCATGCGGGAAGTCCAGGAAATGAGTGTCCGCGAAACCATGGAGGTGCTCGATCTGGCCGAATCCAATGTCAAAGTCCGCCTGAACAGGGCTAAGGAAATGTTACGCGCCGAGCTGAGTAATTACTATAAACCCAGCCAGTTGTTCGATTTCAATCTGGTCCGCTGTGACAGAATCGTGAAGGCGGTCCTTGGCAAAATTCAGGAATACTGATTTTCCACCCGTGGCCGGCCCGTTTCTTAAAAGAAGATATATCCATGTTCTTTTACTTCCGGTTGCATTCTTTCCGACTGCGTCATGAGCTCATCGGCCATTTTTTTCATTTGCCTGCGATGTTGATGAATGATCTCCGTGTTAATATTCGAATCCTCTGCAAGATCGAGTAATATTGCGTGCTCGGCGGCGATTTGCCGGTGGGCAATCGCGATTTTTCTGAGTACCGCGGCTATGTCGTCCCTTCCGTCCACACCGACGCCCACATTCGTCTCGGGGCGTATATGGTACATATCCGCCATGCAACACCGAAGTCCGTCATAGAAATTGGCCATCTCCTTTTTCAGAAGCGAACAAATCATATAATCCCTGCTTAAGAGCTTTCTGAGATGGAAAGGGATTTCGCCGCGCATGGCGGCTATTAACATCGTTTGCTGGGTTTTATACAGACGCCAGATCTTTACAACTTGTTTCACGATCGCTTTCACGTTTTCCATGATCGGTTGATGTTTACATGAATGGATAATACCTGTCAGAACTAACCTGAAATTCAACGCATCGAACCAACAACGATCCAAACATCCATCGCGCCCGCAAGCATGTAAAATCTTCCTGTTGGCCGGGCTCGGCATCGGCTCACCCGATGTATCCGCAACCCGCTGCATTCCAGGAAGAAACACAAAATAATTATGCCAAAATACAAAAAAAATAAGCCGCCCACGGATGAATCATCACACCGGATTACCAGGTCGTTTTATCTGGTAACCCACCAATGCGACTTTCCAGACATCGACTGCCGTGAAAAGAGAGGCGATCATTTACCGATAGGCGATATACGTAAACTTCGCTGTATCGAGGCTTCGCCCGTACGGATGGAGCCTCGATACAGCGAGAAACACCGCCGCGGTGGTCATCCTACTTTTTGAATACCCTCAACGATAGGCCATCACCGAACATGATAAAATAAATACCGGATTGAAGCGCTCGAATATCCACGTATTCTTCGTCGGACCTGAATTTCCATGTTTTCAGATGTGACCCGAATTGGTCAACCAGCGTCGCGGTGGTACCCGCCGCTCGCGGTCTTTTGATCCGGAAGCCCTGATCAGCCGGATTAGGATATACAATTGCAGGCCTGTGATCCGGTATTTTCAGGTCGATGATCTTGCTGTAACTTTGAGAGCCGTTCCATTCCGAGATTAGCAAACGGTAGTAAAGCACAGCACTGCCCAGCGGCGGGTGATGACGGAACATGTAACTGGTTTCGGCTGCCTGGGTAGCCGCCACCGTTCCCGCGTGATGAAAATCCCGCCCGTTGGTACTGTACTGAATGTGATAGGCCTCGATATGCTCCTGCTCCACGACCCGCCAGTCCAATGTGACGGCACTTTCCGCTCCTACCGACCCGCCAAACGATACCAGCTTCACAGGTAGCGGGCTTGCTACCGAACCGATGAAGAAACCGCTGAAACCGTCGACGTTGAAACTAACTTCCCAGCGTTGCTTCGCCTCGTCCCAGAGGATATTGCCATCGTCCGGGTCGATTACCGACGGAGCGCCGTGAAAATCGACCGGCTTGCTTCCTGCCGTGCCCGCATATCGGAACACGCGGAGGTTACTTTTGTTGGCCGCATCGGAGGCGTTAGCGGGAAGCGGACCGGAAGGAAGTTGTTCACTGAAACGATCAAACTCTTCTTGTGTAAAATAGAGTGTCATCCGGGCTGACCCGCCTGCAGGACCATTGAAAAGGTAATGTCGCTGGACGTAGGGAGAGCCCTTGTGGAAAGCCACTTCTGCATCGATGTCTACCCGGGCCGTCACGCTGCCCGACAACGGAGTGTTTCCGGCGGGTTCCAGCCGTGCAACCAGCCGGCAGGCTTCGTCGTTAGCCCAAAAGTCGGTGACCCTGATGACCGTCCTGGTGCTTTGGTCGCCATTTTTTGCCAAAGCATCGGCCGCTGTCGGAAGCGTTCCCTGGTATTCGAATGCCCCCAAATCGACGAGCAGATGCGCCGTTCGGATGTTACCGTCCGAGTCGTGTGCGGCATTTCCGGCAAATAACGCATTGTTGCCCTTGTTCACCGCCGGGCTACATGCTTGCAAACGATAATCGCCGCCATTGCCGGGCGCGAGGTCATATCCCACCGGGGCCACAAAGCCAGGGTTAACAGTTCCCGGAATATTACCCGGTCCGACCGGCTGGTCCTCGATCAGGCTGTAAGCCAGCACGGGACTACTACCGCCTTCGTTGCTGATGCCCGAGCGGTTGCCGTAAACGATGGTATTATGAATGACCGGCGAAGCATTGACATTATTGAATATCCCCGCCCCATCATCGGCGTCATTCCCGGCGATCGTACAGTTAATGATCCGGGGCGAAGATCCGTTTCTGTTGTAAATACCGCCACCAGTATATTCGGCGGCGTTACCGGTGATCTGGCAGTTAACCACCAAAGGCGACGACTGCTCGTCGTTGTACATCCCCGCGGCGTAGTTCGCATAATTATTCCGGATGATGAGATTGGCAAACCGGAGTTTTGAGCCTATGCCATTTCGTCTGCTAAAAATGCCGCCTCCGTAGTTCTGCGGCAGGTCGATGCCGTTGTACCTGGTGCTGCCTCCGCCGTCAGTATAGCTGTCCGTGATCACAAACCCATCGACCTCGATACTGTCCGCATCGGCAGGAATTCCCGCGATCACCATTACATGATAACTGTTGTCGGTCGCCGAACCTGCGTCGCCTATTGCCCCGCTCAGGATCGTGCGGTTGACCGCCAGGTTTCGTTGGCCCGTACCGGCGTCGTATCCGCCAAAGATCTTAATGCCCCCGCGATCGATATGGAAAGCACTTTCCCGGTTTGTACCCGAAGCAATGCCGGTCGGATAATAGGTGCCTTTTGCGACCAAAATCGTATCGACACGGGTATCGGCGTTCGCGAGGGTTAATGCATGGGACAAAGTTTTGAATGCTGTTCCCCAGGAGGCGCCATCGTTATTATCGTTCCCTCCCGCTGCATCCACATACAAAACCTGAATGACGGCTTCCGCATGTTGATTTTCAAAAGCACCCATGTCGATGGACGGGCCGAACGAACGCGGGTTGCCAGCCAAATCCCGGTCGCTATTCAGATTGCCCCCTGCCGTGGTGTAAGCATTATCGCTTCCGGTATTGCGGGCGGGACTTGAATTGGTCAGATGCAGAAAATTGGCGTCTGCCGGGGCGATAGATGCGAACCCGGGGTCGGTATCGATGTTACCACCGCCATCCACACCTCTGAGGTCGTCCCAGTTATCGCTTCCGCCCCAGTTGGCCACCAGGCTGTTTGTAATAACCGGCAATTGATCCCCCATACTGTAAATGGATGCTTCGGGACTATTGCCGACCCCGGCCGACTCATTGCCCCAAATGATTGTATTGGCTACTGTAAGCGGGGCCTGCACATTCAACAAGCCTCCGCCGACAAACTCGCTACCGGCATTGCCCTGGAATGTGCAGTTGGCTACAACAACGGGCCCGCCCAACCCGCTCATCATGCCTCCCCCCCATTTGTGCCGTGTTGCCCGACACGATGCTATTGACGATCAGGACAGAGGGGCACGATTCGTTGATGATTCCGCCACCTTGCGGAGAATTGTTCGCCATGATCCGGCTTTGCCTGATCGTCACCGTAGCGCGATCGTTTCGCATAGCGCCTCCCCGCTGATCTGCCCTGTTTCCCTCGAAAATACATTTTGAAAAAAATACCTGAGTCTCCCCATTGAACAACCCGCCACCATCCGCCTCGACAGAATTTCCTGAAAAACCACACCCGTTCAGTGTGATCAATCCTCCGCCATTGAACATGCCGCCGCCATTCCGGGCAGTGTTTTCGATGAAGGTAGTATTGGTGATGGTCGGATTACTTCCCTGGTTCGACATTCCGCCCCCTGCATCGGCCGTATTACCTGTGAACCTGCAATCGGTAAAGGAGGAATTGGACTGCATGTTGGCAACGCCTCCCCCAAAGGATAATGCGGTATTACCCGAAAACACACAGTCGTTGAATAGCGGGCCCGCGGTATAATTGCCCGCGCCCGCACCGGTTTCAGCCGCATTTGAATGGAACGTACAACCTGTGAACGTCGGCTCCGAAGCTGAGCCGAAAATCATCGCCCCTCCACTCATACCTCCCGTGTTCCGGTAAAACAGGCTATTTTTTACCGACGGCGACGAGTTAGCCAAATACATTCCGCCGCCCGCCGACGCGATGACAAACTGCCCGTTCACTGCCAGCGGGTCCTCCATGGTTTCGTCGGCATTGCCGCCGGAAATCGTAAAGCCATCGATAATGCCCGTTCCGACTATCCCTCCCGCCACAACCACATGGTGTACGTTTTCCGCATGATTTTCGAAATTGTCGGGACTGTCATTTCCTGACAAATCACCGTTCAATACCGTACCGAGGCCCGGCGAAGCGACATTGGGAAGTATACGCGCATCATCGAGGTCTGCAATCCCAGCCGCCGGATCGAACCCGCCGTAAAGCTGCACGTCGCGTACCATGACGAAGCCATTGTTTTTGCCGCCGTCGGTGGTGTAAAACCGGTCGTCTATGTGATAGGCGGGCAAATATTTTCCTTTCGCGACGAAAATACGAAGCGGGTTCCCGCTGCTCCATCCGTGGTCGCCGCCGGCATATTCCGCTCTGGCCCACCGGAGGGCATCTGCGAGCTGAGGGACCGCATTGGCCCAGGAATCCCCGGCACCGGTGTAGCCGCTGGCCCCGGTATTCACATGGATATCGACATACAGAATGTTGTTCGCGCCGGGGGAAATCTCCTGCCCTAATACAGTGGTATGAAGAAATATAATTCCCTGACAATACAGGAAAATTGTCCATAAGGCCCGGCGACCGGTAACGAAACCATCGCGGCCCATCGATATAATTTGTAGAAGTTTTTCCATAGCACTGCAAAGTGAATCAATTAGCGGTTGCTACGGTATCCCTCTTTTGGGGGGGGGGAAGTTATTTGTATTTCCGGCTAATGAGCGCGTGGCGGCTGTTTACCTGAAGTTTTTCGTAAATGTTTTTGATGTGGTATTTAACGGTTTCCAGGGAAATGCCCATTCGAACGGCCACTTCCTTGTTGGTCAGGCCCTCTTCAATCGCCATGACGATCTGGGACTCGCGGGGTGTCAGATTTTCGGACAGTTGACCTGCATTTTTGGGATTGAAATACTCGACCACCTTGCGGGCTATTCCGGGAGACATCGGCGCACCGCCTTCGTACAGCGAGGCTACCGCTTCTTTAATCTGCGATAATGGAGTTTGTTTCAATAGATAGCCGGTTGCACCATTGCATAATGCCTGGAAGATCCGGCTGGCATCGTCGTAAACCGTGAGCATCATCACGCCGCATTTGGGCGCCCGCCGTTTGATACGCGGAATACCCCTGATACCCGACTCGCCCGGCAAGCCGATATCGGACAAGACAATATCCAGGTAGATCGTCTCATGCCAATGTTCAAAAAACGACTCTACCGATGGAGCCGATAACAAAACGGAAATACCCGGCTGGTTTCCGAGATAATGCCCCAGCATATTCCTGATCTCGTCGTCGTCTTCAATAATGCCCAATCGTATCATTGTACAAATTTAGCCTGCAACTTTTTCAGTTTACATCCCCCTTTTGGGTGGTATCTCGAAAACAACGCAAAAGACGCCGCCCGTATCGCTCACCGAAAGCTTTCCGCCGACCTTCCCCGCGCGTAATTCCATATTTTCGAGTCCCCGCCCACCCTGGCGATCGCCCATAGAAACCGCCTTTTCGGGGTAGCCGTTGGATACGACAAGCCGGAGAACCGGTGCAACCTCCAATGCAATGAGAATTTCGGACCCGTCGCTATACTTGATGGCGTTGATGAGGGCTTCTTTAAAAATCAGAAAGAGATTCTGCCGGACGGCCTGGGAAACCTTGCCCGATTCAACGTCCGCACCTTCCTCGAACCGGTAACTGAAATCGAGCTCGTCCCTGAGCCGGTACACATAATCCTTCATCCGGATCACCAGGTCTTTCATAGTATCAAACCGCGAGTCGATGGACCATACCATGTCGCTCATCGTCAGAAGGGCCTGCTTGCTCGTATCGGCGATCAGTTCCAGCTGCTTGCCTTGCCTTTCTGCGTCCTCCCGTGTACTTGCCAGCGGAGTGCCGCCCAGCGGAGTGCCGCCCATGGGGACGCCCACCAAAGCATTGGCCTGAAAATAAATCCGTGTAAGCGAACTCCCCACTTCATCGTGCAGGTCGGCCGCGATGCGGTTACGGATATCCTGCTCACGGCGGATTTTGGCAATGCGGCTACGGTACCATAGCATGACGATCGCTCCGGCACCAAGGGCGAGCAATCCACGGAACCACCAGGTCTGTGAAAAGTGGGGCTTCTTGATGACCGTCACCGTGTTCAGCTTGTTTTCCAAACCGAAGCTCCGGGTCCGTAAATTGAGTGTGTACTTCCCCGGCGACGGCTCGATGAGCGAAATAAATTGCCCCTGGACAAGTTGCTCCCAGTCTCCCGTATTGAGGGAGTATGTTACCTCGCTGTTGGCACGGTAATTACCGGGTGTGCCCACATACAATGCGGTAAGGCTCTGGTTATGGTCGAGCGACAATTGCTTCTGTCCGTGGTATGGCCAGGTGTAGTCCCTGGCCCGCTGTCCAGCCTTGCCGGTGGAGATATGAATCTCGGCCACATAGCTTTCCGGTTGGTCATTCCTGTCGAACCAATCCTGGTTCATATCCAGAACCGTATAACCCATTAACCCTCCCACATATACGCGCTTTCGCACCTTGTCCACCGCGGATGCGCCCGAATTGAACTCCGATTGGCTCAGCCCCTCGGCCGTGCCGATCCGCCGTACCCGGAAGCTTGCGTCTACAAGGTTCAGTCCGTCGGCGGTACCCAGGACCATCACACCGCCAACCCGTTCCAGACTGTAAACCAGGTTATTGCTCAACCCATTTTCCGTGGTTAAATGCATTACTTCCCTGCCATCGCTGCCGATCGCCACCAGTCCACCGCCCTGCGTGGCGATCCACCACTTATCGCCGTCGGCAATGACTTTGTAAACACCCATATTGCCGGACTTCGGATATTTTTTCGTCAGCCTTCCGCGATTTAGTTCAAAAAGGCCGAGGTTGGTGCTCAGCAGCAGACGTTCTTCTGAAAGTCGCCGCATATGCCGGATCTGCAAATCGAGGGCGTGGGGCGAGCCCCCCCGTTAGTTCGTAACGGTCCAGTTGCCGGCTTTTTTTATCGAGCAGCCATAGCCCGTTCATTCCGCCGATCAGAAAATCGTCGGGTGTCTCGGCCAGGCACATGACGTAAATGGGGAGGTGTGCAGTATACTTTGCCTGTGCATTGGGCGAAAGGCTATATTTTAATGGTTCGATCCTTCTCTGGCGCCGGTTGAATACTTTCAGGAACCCGCCTTCTGTGCCTACCAGTAGTTCATTATCGTTCATCGGCAGCATCGTGTAGGCATGCTTCAATTCGGGAAACACAAATGTTTTTCCACCAGGTTCCAAATACCCTGCCCCGTTATACGTTCCGTAGAAAAGCGAGCCATCCGGATAAACATGAATGCCCCTTGTGCTCTTGTTAGGCCCGGCGTTTGTAATACTCAGTGCCGAAAGGCCTTTTGTTTTAGGATAAGCGACAAATATCCCTTCTTCCGTTCCCAACACAATTTCTCTCTTTGAAATCTGCGCTGCCACAGTCCTGAACTTACGTTTTGTCGGAATTCTCAACTTCTGACGCAACCGCAAGCCAGGGTCCGTTATATACAATGCGTCGTCCTCGGCGTAAATGTGCATGTCAGCCCCCTCTTTCATGACAAAATACTTGTCGGCCGACAGCTCAAAGCCCCGCGGCCTCATTTGCCGCCCAAACCCTTCCTCCAATTGGAAACCGATATCGCCCGGAACATCCACAAACAGGGTATCCCCATGTCCTAAGAGGGTCCTTACATAGCTGTCCTGGCCCGTCAGCTTCCTGATTTGTGTGCTATACCTCCGCATCGGATCAATGGACAGCAGGCTACCGCCGGTGGTACCGATCCAGATTTTATTTTTCCAGAGTGTCATGCCACGGGGAGACAATTTATTACTGGATTTCCTGCCAAGCTCGAACAAATCGTCCACACGAACGAACCGGCTCCCTTTCACGAGCAGCAAATGCCCGTTTTCATAGCCTATCACAATCGTTGAATCGGAGAGCTCAGTCATCGAAAACACCGCACGGTCCTCGACCGGCGGAAGTAGCGGCGAAGCCACCGGATGCACTTTCCAGGTCCTTAGGTCGAGATAGCTGAGGTTGGCATTACCCGCCATCCACAGCCTGTCGTGGCGATCGATGAGGATGTGCTGCGGCATATCGGCCGTATGCACCTGATCTGCGATGGTCCTTAGAACATTGAGCGACCGGTAGCCATCGTACCGGTATATTTCGCCATTCGTCAGAAACCACACGAACCCTTTGCTATCCGTAGCTACATCTTTAATCAGGACCTCATCGCGATCAGGGAAAAGTTTGAGTTTGGTGATCGCGTAATCCTGCCCCGATGCCGGTCTGGACAAACCTTCCACCCATATTCCGAGAAAAAAGATAACTGGCCGTAACCATCTTACGCTGCAAATACCCATAACGTGTTTAACCGTGGAATGTAACTTCCGGTTAAACTAGAAAATTCCGGGCGGTTTTGGCTATATATTCAGGGATATTTGAGTCATATTCCCGTCGAGAGCTCCCGCGAGGTAGCTTACTGCTTGCCAATGGAGATGTCTGCAAAGAATTCCATTTTTTAGCTTCCAGGGCTTGTGAGAGTTTTCGATACAAAATATTTACATACCTCATTATCAGTTAATTAACTAAGGCAAGAACCAAATAAGATACAAAAATTATTGGTTTCTGTTGAGTATACTTATGATGAGATTTTTTACTGTCTCCATCTCTTCTGGCTTACTGGCTGCGGCAAAAAGCTTAAGGCTGGCAAGGGCTTCGTTGCTAATTATCGGATCGCTATTATCAGACATCAATAAATTGTCCCTTTCCAAGAATAGCAGGAAGCATGCGTGGCAATACGCTTGTTGCCATCTACGAAGCTATGATTCTTAATAATCAGTTACAGCAAAGTCGCAGCCTTTTCTTCGATCGATGGGTAAAGCCTTCGTCTGCGAAACCTTACCGATTTGTGCAATAGCACTTCAAAAACTCCCATCTTTTTTCTTTTCCAAAGACCGCTGAACTACGCAACACAGAAAATCAAATAGGACACAAAAATTATTGGTTTCTAAGACACTCACCTATATCCTCTTTTTGGAAAAATTTTTAACTTCCAGGAAATATCGATGACGGATTTAGTTCTTATTGCTAGGGTTGCTACAACGATCCAACATTAAATGCGTAGATCGAAGGCAAAATCAGGATGTTTGTCGACGTGGGAGATTTCAATATGTGACAGATCGTCCCCTACTCTCAAAGCGATGCGTCTGTGGCAAGGCATGTTTTCTTGGTTACTTTCCGGTTCGACGGCCACGTGAGATATGTCCCAAAACCCGCATGTGCGCCCACGTTGAAAATGGAGGCCATTTTTCTGGGCAATAAATGAGCATGATGTAGATTAAAAGTATCAAGTTGCGGCATAAGTGACTCGTCAAACGTCGTAATTGTGTATCCCAATATCAATAATTCCAAGGAACGTAAATAGTATCGTGCAACCTTTCTCGCACGATACCTTTCCCAAAGTATATGGCCAACGCAAACATCTGTCTGGTTATCGATGATGACGCAGACGATCACCTTATTTTCCAGATGGCGATCCAAGAAGTGCTCCCCCACTTATCCTGTTTCTATTCGACAAGCTGTCTAAATGCCATTGAATTGATTGTCCTAAACAAGATTCCGATTCCAGATATGCTGTTTCTGGACTTGAACATGCCGGGCATGACCGCTCAGCAAAGCCTGCTAAGTCTGGCAGAAATTCCGGAACTGGCCCGCACGATCGTATTTGTAATATCAGGATCGAGCGGCAAGTACCCAGGTGAAGACTTGACTACTTTTGGTATCAAGAAATTAGTCTCCAAGCGAGGCTCTGTTCATGAGTTCGGCACCGAGCTATATAACGCCATTTGCGAGCCACAAATAACATAAATAAAGTGCTGCTCGGGCAGAGGCCCAATGAGTACAGGGTTTTGAGCAACCTTCATTGAAACAACCAAGCGGCAACATAGTGCGATCAAAAGAACTATTGCGTTCGCTGCCAGTGAAGCCCACCTTCATTTACAATATTGAAAAAAAGAAAAAGGCTATTCGTCCATTTTTCCAAAAGGACGGCTGGCACACGCCTGCAACTTTACTGGTAAAGCTTGGATTCACTCGCTGATCCCGGACGATAACGCTTTCAACATTCCAGTGGCCAGCGTAACATCCGAACCGGACGCCGGGACTTATTGGCATTCACATGTAACAGGGCACCATGGCCATCCATAGCATTGGCTATGCCAAAACAAAGAGAAGCCCATTCAAATATTCCGAAGGAAGACCTGGTCAAATGCCCGCCAAACATGCCACATTCGCACCGTACCCTAGGGAAACCAGTTTTGTGCCGGCCATCACTCCGGACCCAGGCACATAGAAGGGTCAAATGGACGCAGCCTGTGACAGATGCCGAATACACCAAAGTAACTAGTGAAAGCTTTTAACGACGTACAGAATGGCGGATTTAATATGCTTTTAAATAGTTATAACCATTTAAGTTTCGTATCTTCCTGAATGGAAAACAAACATCTAGTAGGGTCGGTGGTCTCGTTGTTAACAGACCCCAGGAAGCGGTTGACGGTCAAAAAGTATTTGAAGCGTATTTACTATTGCGAAGAAATTGGCGACAGCGACAAAAAGATGTTGGCCTTTTTTGAAAGGGAGTTGATCCCTGTTCCATTGAACTGATCGATGCAATAAGACGGTGTTAGGCGAGCCCAAATGCAATGTGTTAGGGCTCGCTTTTTATTTCCTGCTGATCATCTGCCTATGACCTGCCTGAATCACCAAAGGAACTTATGTCGACGCTAAAAGCCATATCGATTATTGGCTGGTATGTGCTATTGGTCCCTGAATTCCTGCGATCGATGTAATGATGGCCGTTAGTATCGAATCAATGCCCATCTACTGGTCAACTATAAATCACCAGCGCATGCGGAGGGATAGTTAGTCGGATCGCCTTGCCGTTTCTTACTTCGATATTTAGTTCTGCCGGGCTCAGCTCGGAGGCAAACAGGCACTTCATCGAGCTGTCTATCGGGTGCATTATATCATCGACAGTAACATATACACAAGCGTATTTTTCCTGATTCAAATTTATAGCACACAGTATTTCATGGTCACCGGAAATCCGCGACCACGCAATCACCTGCTTATCGCCGGTTTCGTCATACGGATAACTGAAAATGCTGCCGTTCCGCGAAGTAGACCGGAGAAAAAAGGCGCCGGATATCAAAGTAGGATACTTTCGAATCAAGCTATCGAGCTGCTCCATGTGGGAAGGCCGCAACTTTTCCAGACAATATTCGCGAATACCCAAAAAGTCAGGATTTAAATGGATATCGAGCAGGTCTTGCATTACGGAGGTCAGGTATAATAAAGTGTCTCTTGAAGGTAGTCATTTTTGAGCAAAGGAAAATATTATTCTAAATATTTTTGAAATGTTTTTTATTGTCAAAATTTTATTTTACATTTGATAAATATTTTAAAATAAAGTTATGAATAGAGGAACAGTTAAGTTTTTTAATGACACCAAAGGGTTTGGTTTCATTGCTCCGGAAAATGGCGGAGATGACATTTTTGTACACACCACTGGTCTTAATGATGATATCCGTGAGAATGACAGTGTGTCTTACGAAGTAGAAGAAGGTAGAAAAGGCCTGAACGCAGTTAATGTAACTATTATCTAAGCGGCCAAGCCATACAAAGCAATAAAAATCCTCCCAGTGCGGAGGATTTTTTGTTTTAGACCATACAAATGAAATCCAATATCCCGCAATACCCGAGATCGTTATGGCGAACAGTAACGCCGCTATTAACAGATCTGCCAGCAGCGCTTTGGAGTAAAGCGCTGCTTTGCCTGACGTCGCTCCTTTCTATTTTACTTTCCTTATTGCTTCGGTTTGTACTGCGGTACCGGAAAACGGTGATACGTCAAAACCTGACAAGTTCTTTCCCCACCAAATCCGCCGGGGAGATCCGCAAGCTGACGAGCGCATATTACCGCCATATGAGTGATCTTTTGCTCGAACCTTTTTTGTTTTACCTGGCGCCCGAAAGGCTTAGAAAGCGCCTGGCTAAGTATATCAATCCAGAAATTTTGGAGTTGCTCCATGCAGACCAACGACCGGTAATAGTCTTCGCGTCGCATTACGGAAACTGGGAATACCTGATTAATCTTCCGCAAGTGACGCACTATCCGGTTTATACAGCCTACTCGCCGATCAAGAATGGTTTGCTCGACAGGATGATGATCAGGTTGCGTTCGTTCCTGGGGGTCAAACTTATTCCCAAGAAGGGATTTTACCGGCAAGCGTTGTCGCTGTTGCGCCAAACTGCTGTCCCTAATTTACTGGTGGTCATCGCGGATCAGCGGCCTGCGCCTGGCAGCGACAAATTTCATATTTCATTTCTGGACCAGGATACTGCCGTTCAAACGGGCGGAGAACGGATGGCGGCTTCATCGCAGGCGGCAGTCGTGTACGTTGAATCTCAAAAAAGGTCTCGTTTCAGCTACGAGTTCACATTCCGGCTGATGGAGCGCTCTGACCGGTCAACGCCCCTGAGCATTACAAAATCCTACTATCATTTTCTCGAAAATAGCATCAGCCGCGCGCCATCTTACTGGCTATGGTCACATAACCGGTGGAAAATTCCGGCGGCGGCTGCTATCCACTCATCTTAAATATTGATCATGGCCGTACATCTCATTCGGAAAGACACCATTTTTCAGCCTGATTCGAGCCGGGTCATTGCGCGATTTCTGTACAATGGCGAGGATAGGAGTAAAGAACTGATATCGATTATTCTCGCGCTTGATGCAGGCACCCAGATACGGCAACTGAACAACGTTCTGAGAAAGTACGCGAAACGGCACCGGAATATCCTCAAAGTATTCGAACGGCATTTTCGAAAGCTGGAAGTTCTGTTCAACGCCATGCAAATAGACCCGCAGGATCTGGAGACGAACCAGCGTCTGCTGATCGGTGCCTATTTCACAATGGAATATTCCATCGAAGCTGCGGCCTTTTTCAACCCGTCCATTGTGGCCGATCCCGATCAATCCGGCGTTGAACCGGGCGAAACGCGGGTGATCCTCAGCTTTCGGGCTACGGGGGAAGGGCATATATCGTCTATTGTATTCCGTTCGGCACTTATTGATCAAAACGATGATATTGTCATCGATACGCCCGGCCGGTTACTCGATTCTCCCGAGCATGTGCGCAACCACGTCTATAAGAAAAGGTCGTTTCTGTCAAAATTGGGCGAAATGCAGGATTTGGACAATCTTGCGTACCCGGCTTTGGAAGGAAAGCTGACCGAGACATTTACATATGAAGAACTCAAACGATATGTGGAAGAAACCAGCAGGTTGCCGGAGATGGACATTGCGGGCGCGGTGTTTCTCCACGAGGTAATGTGGCTGGCCTCTTCGCACTACGAAATGGATTTTTCCCTTGACACCGACATTTCAGAACGTGTGATCTTTCCCATCGCCGATACGGAAAAAAGAGGTATCGAAGATGCGAGGTTTGTCTGTTTCACCGATGACAACCAAGAGCGGACCTACTATGCTACCTACACGGCATACGATGGCGTCAATATCCTGCCCAAGCTGTTGACTACCCGGGACTTCTATCATTTTAAAGTACTGCCGCTGCACGGAGAGATTGCGCAGAATAAGGGAATGGCACTTTTTCCACGAAAGATCAAGGGCAAATACGCCATGCTTTGCCGCATCGACGGCGTCAATAATTACATTGCCTATTCGGATAATATCAGCGTTTGGCGCAAGGCCACGTTGATCCAGACACCTAAATTTCCCTGGGAATTCGTTCAAATCGGCAATTGCGGCTCACCCATTGAAACCCGGGCCGGATGGCTGGTATTAACGCACGGAGTAGGCCCGATGCGGGAGTACGTGCTAGGAGTATCACTGTTTGAATTGGAAAGCCCTGAAAATGAGATAGGACGTCTGATTAACCCCCTACTGATCCCCAATGCAAGCGAGCGCGATGGTTATGTGCCGAATGTAGTCTATTCCTGCGGCGCATTTGTGCACAATCAGAGTCTGATTATCCCTTATGCCACTTCCGACTATGCTTCTACGTATGCAGTGGTCAATTTAGAAGAATTATTAGAGGACCTTATCGGCGACAGAAACTAACGCCGCAGAATTTTTTCGTAGACTTTCATGTAGTTGTCCACCATCTTTTCTTTCGAAAACATCGCCTTCGCCCATTGGCGGCATTCCTGCCTGTCAAGCTGTGCAACCCTTTTTACAGCCTGAACGGCCTCACCGATTGTATGGACCAGGAACCCGGTTTTTCCGTCGACAATCAGCTCGCACATCGAGCCACGGTTAAAGGCGATCACCGGCGTACCGCAAAACATCGATTCAGCGACGCTTAAACCGAAAGGTTCGTCGAACTGAATCGGGTGAAGCAGCGCGAGCGCTTTTCCGAGTAACGTTTTGCGCTCGGATGGACCGACGTTCCCAATATAAAAGACCGATCTTTCATCGATGCAGGGCTTGATCTTTTGCTCGAAATAGGCGTCGTCCTGAATCAGCCCCGCAATTAGTAGGACCTTTCCGGACTCCCGGGCTATCTGAATCGCTTCTAGCGTTCCCTTCTCGGAATGAATACGGCCGAAAAACAGCAGATAGTCTTGCGGGTTTCTCTCGAAAGGGAAATCCTTGCCGTCGACACCGTTATACACTGTTGCAATGTAGTCCAGTTCATCGCTACGATCGGCATTGCTAATGGATGCGTAAAAGCATGAGCCGTTATACTTCCGGTAGACATCCAGGATTTTGGTGGATGAGAATCCATGGATCGTCGTCAGCATGGGGGTCCGGATGAGTTTGGAGTAGGTTAATGGGAGAAAATCGAAATGATTGTGAATCAGATCAAACTGCGAGGCATTTTCCATCAAATGGCTGATGTGCAGACATTCGGCCACTTTTGGGTCGATGTCCCTGTCTTCCGCATAGGGAGCATGCGAGGTTCCTTCCAGTTTTGCCGTGGTCACCGAATCGGTTGTGGCAAAGAGCGTTACATCTACGCCCTTCTCGACGAGCCCCTCCGTCAGATAGGAGGCCACCTGCTCCCACGGCCCATATTGCCGGGGCGGCGTACGCCATGCGATCGATGATAGTATAGCCACTCTCATACCAGTTCGGCTTCCATTTTGGTGACTTCCTCAAATGCTTCGAGCACGCTTAAATGGGAGATCAGATAGGCCAATGTGCTCTCGGCTCCCTGGTTTCGGTTGACTCCTGTGCTTTCCAAACCGTCGCAGCAGCCTTTTGTTTCAAAATCGTAAAGGCTTACCCGGAGGTCGTTTTCTCCTAAAAACCACATGAAACAGGTGGATAATTTCTGGATATAGGATTGATCTTTGGTAAGCCGGAACGCCTGATGGAACATCAATACCATGGCAAGGGCATCCAGTGGTTGCTGAGCAAACATCGATTGCTCTCGGTCTCTGCCGTACCAGTTCTCGTTGCCAACAACCGACAAATAGCCGTTGCGGAGCGTTACATCCGAAAGGAAATCCATGCTTTCTATTGCTACTTCGAAGACGCGGGGATCATGCAAAAACTCAGCAGCATGCAGGAGCGCCAAAGGCAAAAATGCATTGTCATAGGCCAGCAGCGATTCAAACCATTGCCAATCATTGCTGCGGTGGATATCGTATTCGGCGAGAAGCCTGCCGGTCAGGGCTTCCAATATCTTGATCATCCCTTCGTCTGTCGGATTGCTTTTCAAATAGTGGCATATCCCGACGACGGTGTTGGCAATACTTCGGATAGATTTGAGTTTGGTAAAATTCGGCACAGCGTCAAAGAAAATCTCGCGGCCGGTCTGGTAATAGGCGTCATTAGGTGCATTCCCGAGCAGATAGCCCAACGACCAAATCGTGCGACCAAAGGAGTCCTCCGACCCTACTTCATCCAGGAAGTTACGGTTGAAGCTCAGGAAGTTTCTGAACATGCCGTCCTGGGTCTGCATGTAATTGATGTAGCTTAAATAGGTGGGCGACAGTTTCAAGGCAAGTGGATGCTTGTTTCTTTTGTAGGTCATCAACACCATCAGCAAGGCCCTTGCATTATCATCCAGACAATAGCCTTCTTTCAGGTTCGGGATCCCGTATTTGGCGTGCTGGATAATGCCGGTGTCGTCGGTGAGGCGCTGCACGTGATCGAGCAGGAATGGCGGAAGCGCAAGCGGGTCCAGAATCATCGGATTGCCCGATTCAATATCTAGTCCGATTTTCGCTATTGACCCCGCCAATTCCAGATATTTTTGCCCGATTTTCGGCCAGGTTATTTCGCGACCATAATCAAATGCATTTTTCCGGAGCTGCCGCATCTGCTCGGGATGATCCAGTAGTTCAAGCAATATCTCGGTAAGTGCCGGCGAGTCGTGGAAATTGAAAAGACGGCCCCTGCCATCGGCGAGCAATTCTGCTGCATGCCAATAAGGCGTAGAGATCACTGCATTACCGGCGCCAATCGCATAGGAAAGCGTCCCGCTCGTAATCTGGGCCTCGCTGGTATAAGGGGTGATGTAGATATCGGAGGCAGAGAGGTATTTGAAAAGCTCGGACTGACTTATGAACTCGTTCAGGAATACGACATGCTTCTCAATGCCCAGCTGTTTGACCAAGCCTGCAAGGAAGACACGGTACTCTTCCCCAGCATGCCTGACTACGTTGGGATGCGTTTTACCTAGCACAATGTAGACAAGTTGCGGATACTTTTTGACTACCTCGGGTAAGGCCCTTAGGACTGTCTCGATTCCTTTATTACGCCCAATAAACCCAAAGGTCAATAGCACCTGTTTGGAGGAAAGCTTGAACTCTTTCTTGGCCAGAAGTTGGCCAAAGTGTATATCCGGCACACCATGTGCAATACGGGCGATTTTGTCGATGGGCACCTTGTAGACATCCGATAGCATATCGACCGCGGTCTGGCTCATGACCACCACCGACTGCGCAATTTTACATATCTCGGTCATCACAGCCTTCTGATTGTAGGAAGGTGTTTTCAGCACAGTATGTAGCGTGACGATCAGCGGAATTTTGAGCCGGTGCAACAACGGCAGAATGTAGATGCCGTCCTGACCGCCAAATATGCCGAATTCGTGTTCGAGTATGCATACATCAGCCCCGCTCAGGTTAATGACATTGGCTGCTTCCAGATAGTCAGTCTGTTCTTCCTGCCGGATAGCGAGCTTCACTTCTTTGGGATAATCATAATGTAGGCCATTGTCGTCTATCGCGATCACAAAGCCTTGCGAGCCGCCGACCAGGGCTTCCTCTCCGACGGTAGAATGAAATAAGTTCTGGGTGAAAGTGCCAATTCCGCACTCCCTTGGTGGGTAGGTCCCTATAAATGCTATTTTCATTTCCGCCGTTTGTTGATTTGTTGTAAGGTAACCTATTTAAATGGCATGACCCGGGAATATTTCAGCTGCCGCCAAATACTTCACAGAATCTCTATGAATTCATAATACATGTTGAATATCAAGTAAAAGGACCTACCTTACAACAAAACTAAAAACCATGTCAAAAGAAAAAAACCAGCAGAAAAGTGACAAGAAAAAGCCCGCCAAAAACCTGAAAGAAAAGCGCGCGGATAAGAAGGAGAAGAGGGATAGTAAATCGAAGGGCGACTAGATGACGCGCGTCTCAGTCAAGCACAGGATAGACTACAGCTACGATCACAAGGTACTTCTGTCCCCTCACCGATTCCGCCTTGCGCCGCAACCCGATACCCAGGCGATCATCGAAGAATACAGTTTTGTTCTGCGGCCTGCCAATCGCCTTTACTGGCAACACGATGTTTACGGCAATAAAATGGCGCGGGCCGATTTCGCTGACAAAACAGATTTTATGTCGGTGGAGGTTACCTTGGAAATCAAACTGAACAGTTTGAACCCCTTCGATGTACTGCTCGACGATGAATCGCAGCGCTTCCCATTTTTGTATCCTTCGATCGTTAAAAATGCTTTGCTGCCTTATTTACAAATCGTAGACAGGAGTTCTGCGCTCACCGCATTCGTTGGCTGCACCGAAAAGTTTCATGGTGAAACCCTCTCTTTCCTGGTACAGCTCAATCAGCACGTTTGTAATTATATCCGCTACGTGCAGAGATTAGAGCCAGGCGTGCAGTCATGCGAGATGACCCTAAGGACCCGTACTGGCTCTTGCCGCGATTCTGCATGGCTCATGGTTCAGGTGCTGCGACGATTAGGACTGGCAAGCAGGTTTGTATCAGGTTATCTGGTACAATTAGGTACCACATCGGGCGACTCTGTTGAACTGCATGCCTGGGCAGAAGTTTTCATACCAGGGGCTAGCTGGATTGGTTTGGACACGACCTCGGGCCTGTTTACCAGTGAAGGCCATATCCCGCTTGCGATTGGACCCGGTCCAGCGCAGGTGGCACCTGTCGAAGGATTGACCGAGCAATGCTCGGCCACTATGAGCTACAGATGCGAAGTAATCCAATTGAATGACTTGTAGAAAACATGACTTTGAAGAGTGGCTTTGCCTGATAATAACCTAGATATCGAAACTACATGCCCAAACATCGCTTGCAAAACGCCTAATTTGGGCATATCAAGAACGAAAACCACTAACTCAAACCCAAGGATGTAAATTTCCATAAGCCTGCAATACAAGCGCCCAAAAGCGGAGTCTGGAAGACAGCAGTAGCAAAGCGATTTGGACCACTATTCCTCCCCTCAGATTTTTGATTCTTGGGTGAGGTTTCGATCTGCAAGGCCCTTTTGCATTCACGGTGTTCAATTAGATTCGTAAGTAGTAAAGATGTGTATCAAAAGCTCACCTTTGCGCAGAAACTGAATTGGATATAGCGAAAAGGACAGGAATCATACTGGTTGATGATAGGAACGTTCTTCCGACGACGGCTTGCGCAAGCCGCGAAGATAGGGTGTATGGTACTGCTGATAAAACTGCCTTTTGAAATCCTTATATGATTTTACAGCGCCAATCTTATGCATAAACCAGATGTAGTACCAGGCTAAGTCAACCTGATAAGGCTTGAACCCGCTGCGCGCGCTTTTGGGGAACAAGTGGTGGTTGTTATGCCACTCCCCCGCTACTATTCCGGGCCATACCTGGTTGACCGAATTATCGGTCGTGTTAAAGTCAACTCCCTCCCGCTGCACATTCTTACCTTTCCCGTGCCCCTCGTAGTTGAACGTCCGGACGCCCACAGCCCAAAAGCCGGCAGCGCCAAATAATGTACATGCCAGGGCGTGTCCGCCCAAAAGGAAAAAGGCCAGATACCAAAACGACCAGTTCAGCATCCAGCTTACCACGCCGCGGGCCGGATTGAGAAACGAGCCCCATTTCAAATACTGTGCATACGTATTCCCTTTTATCCCCGTATGCTTCATCAACAGCTTTACCCGGTTGTAATCACCCTCAGAGAGGTCATGCGCAATCGGCTGGTGGTTGACATCCGCCAAAAAGCAATACAGGAAACCTGCCTGGGCATTGTAAGGGTCGCCCGGCTTATCTGATTTGGCGTGATGCACATGGTGTGAAACCACATATATCTCCTCAGGGATCATGCTGATCGTCAGGTTCTGTGTGAAAAAGCGCCAGAATTTGTTTTGGAACTTGTAAGCCCCGTGCGTGCAGTACCGGTGGTGCCAGATCGTGCCGTGTGTCCCCATGATAATCATGCTGTATACAAATGCAGCAGCAAGCATTCCAAAACTGAAAAATTCAAAAATAAATAGGTACAAAAACGGTACCATCGCGGCTACCTTCGCCCAACTCATAACTGGCAGCCAGTTGCGACGGTCTACGAAAATATTCAAACGAGCGAAGAACTCGCCCAAGATTTGTCTTGTGCCCGGTTTGATCAAATTTCCCTGCTGATCCTTCCACCCGTAAGAAGGGGGCCTTAAAACTACATCGATAAATGCCATACTGATCGGTCTGGTGTATAGTGAATAATTAAGGGGGCCGCTTACACGATAGCATCCTCAAAGCCCGGCGCACCAAAACGCTTCAAGCTCACAATGTGCGCGCGCAAGGCTATCAGAAAGGTTTTGTTCTCCTGATATTTCAGGCCAAACTCTTCGGCAGTCTTTCTGACGATGGGCGCTAATTTCGGATAGTGGACATGGCAGATTTTAGGGAACAAATGATGCTCAATCTGGTAATTCAGGCCACCGATGTACCAGCTAAGCCATTTATTGCGGGGAGAGAAGTTAACTGTTGTTTCCAATTGGTGCATTGCCCAATCCTGGCTGATAACGCCACGATCATTGGGCAACGGGTAAATGCGTGCCCTCCACTGAATGCGCCAGCTGAAAGATGACCGTCAAAACGAGCCCGGCCACAAAATGCATTAGAAAAAATCCAAGCAGCACCTGCCAGAAAACGATGCTGGCAGCAAACACCGGAATTACAAAGAAGATACTTAAATACACCGTTTTCATCAAGACCAGTCCAGTCAGCATGCGTCTGTTTTCTGCCTTGCCCTGCCGGTTCACTCCCGATCGGATAAAATGGTAGTATTGAATAAAGTCCTTCAACAGCACCCAGTAAAGTGTAACGATCCCATAGAAAAGAAATGCGTACATCCACTGGAACCGGTGCATAGGACCAGCCTTATCATGTGGCGAAAGCTTTAACACGCCACGGTCTTTAATGTCTTCGTCCAGGTCGGCAACATTGGTATAAGTGTGGTGAAGGACATTGTGTTGAAGTTTCCAGTTCACAACACCAGCACCGGCCAGATAAATGGTGCGGCCCATCCACTTGTTTACCCAGGGACGCCGGGAGAAGGCCCCGTGGTTGGCATCATGCATGACGCTCATCCCGATACCGGAAATTCCGGTGCCCATCAGCAGCCATAGCAGCAGGCTGACGGCAAACGGAGGTGTAAACACCAGCAGAAGCACATAAGGCACAATATAAATACAAAGCAACACAACCGTCTTAACGATCATTGTCTTGTTTGCATACCGGGATTGGCGGTTGTCGGCAAAGTACTGATCTACCCTCTTTTTCAAGGTCGGGAAGAACAGGCTTTTTTCCAGGGGAGCGAATTTTACTTTATCTTTTGTCATACGTCGATTTCAACTTGTTTACCGAAGGACCAGGTGAGAGAACAAGTTAATCTTCGTAATGTCAATAAGCCTTCTGCTATAATAACGGAAAAATACAATTTGTATTTGATCACATAGCAAATAAGTTGGAATCTCAGGTCGTTGTATCCTGAAGTCAGGAGAAATTGAACAAAATGAAGCGATTTTCATCGTCCGTATTCAGGCGATTGTTGATTTGTAATACTTATCTCTCAGCCAAAAAGCTACATTGACCAGCGCTATCAAGGCCGGGACTTCCACCAACGGGCCAATCACGCCCACAAACGCCTGACCGGAATTGATCCCAAACACACCGATAGCAACAGCAATCGCCAACTCGAAATTGTTCCCCGAAGCGGTAAAAGCAATGGATGCGTTCTGTCCGTAATCGGCGCCACGTGATTTTGCAATGAAAAAACTCGTCAAGAACATCACTACAAAATAAATCACGAGCGGTATCGCTATCAATGCCACATCACCCGGCAATTGAACGATCAGCTCACCTTTCAGGCTGAACATCAAAACAATTGTAGCCAGCAGCGCAATCAATGTAATCGGTGAGATGAAAGGCAAAAATCTGGTCTCGTACCATTTTTCGCCCTTCCAGGCAGTTAAACCAATGCGGCTTAGCATTCCCGCTGCAAAGGGAATACCTAGGTAAACGCTGACACTTAATGCAATTTCAGCAATAGTGATATCAACAGCCAGTCCTCTCAAACCGATTAACGGCGGTAAAACCGTAATGAAGAAATAGGCATAGAAACTATACAGCAGGACTTGAAACACGCTGTTGAGCGCAACCAACCCCGCCGCGTATTCGCGGCTGCCTTCCGCAAGCTCATTCCACACGAGCACCATGGCGATGCAGCGCGCCAGGCCGATCAATATCAATCCGACCATGTAATCGGGATGATCGGGCAGAAAGACCACCGCAAGTACGAACATCAACACCGGACCAACGACCCAGTTGAGCAGAAGGGAAACGGTCATCACCCGAGTATTTCGAAATACCTCGCCCATCTTGTCATACTTCACTTTGGCAAGCGGCGGATACATCATCAGGATCAAACCGATGGCCAGGGGGGTGTTGGTCGCGCCATTGGAAAATCGGTTGATATAATCCGGTACAGTCGGCGCAACATTGCCGACGATGATACCGAAAGCCATCGCAAGGAAAATCCATAGTGTCAGGTATCGGTCGAGGAAGCCGAGTTTCCTGCGGTTTGCCGCCGGAGCGCAGTTATTCGCAGACATTGCTTACAGATTTTCTTTTACAAAGTTTTCAGCGTAAGCTTTGATCTGCTCCCGAACGGCCCGGAACTCTTCCAAAACTTCCTTCTCAGTACCCGTTGCCTTTGCCGGGTCCGGGAAGTTGTGATGGAATTTCTTTGCATTGGTGGGAAAGTAAGGGCAACGCTCTCTGGCATTGTCACAAACCGTGATGACGAAATCGAAATCGATGTCGCCATATTCATCCATGTTGTTTGACGTATGATGGGAAATATCAATTCCGTCTTCCGCCATGATCGCGATGGCTTTGGGATTCACGCCATGCGTCTCTACCCCTGCACTGTATACGGCGGTGTTGTCTCCGGCAAAATGTCTTAAATATCCTTCGGCAATCTGGCTCCGGCAACTGTTACCGGTGCATAGCACTAATACTTTTTTCATGTTTATTTAATTGATTCCTATGGTTTTACTTCTGCGTTCCAACAGATTTACATCCCGCCAGACAGCTTTCATTTTACCGATTTTTTCACGGTACCCGATGATCCGGAAACCATTGCTTTCATGGAGCCTGATGCTTGCCGAATTTTCCGGGAAAATACCGGCCTGTAATGTCCAGTAACCCTTGGCCTCACTTTCGATAATTAAATGCTTCAAAAGCAGGTCCCCTATTTTTTGGCCTCTGAAAGCTTCGGCTACATAAACACTCACCTCGGCCACTCCGGCATAAACGCATCGGCCGGAAACAGGCGTCAATGCAGCCCAACCCGCGACTTCGCCGTTGTCGGTAACGGCTACATACCGGAGGTCCGCCACATGGGACTGATCCCATACCTCCCATTCCGGCGGACTTGTTTCGAGCGTTGCCTGACCGGTTGCGATGCCTTGCGCATAGATATCGCGGACCACAGGCCAATCGTTGGGTAATAATTCTCTGATCGTCATCGATAGGTTGTTATGATGGTTAACTAGCAACAGCCTCCCCCGGGGTGCAACAAGACGCTTCCTCACTGGCTACAACCAGCTTAGACTCGTCTTTTTTATACGCAGGAGCGCCGCAGGAAGCATCGGCCGATGTTGTCCCACAATTTTGATTGCGCGAAAGCGCCTTGCATTGGGTAAAGTCGGGGACCAAATTTACCGTAAATGTCTCACCTTCGGCAACGAATTCTCCGGGATACATCTGCCGCGTGTCGAACTTCGAGTTGCCAAATTCAATTTTCACTATGGCATTCGGGTTCAAAGGCACCGATTTTTCTACGATCCCAACGATTTTAAGCGCCTTGCCCACTTTCATGGACCGATCAGCTTCTTTGACCGAGGGTTCCCATATCTGCACTATAACTTCGGTCCAGCTATTCATCTGGCCACCGCAATCGACCGAAACGATGGGCGCCTGCTTGATTTCGGTGATATGATACGAGCTATCCACGAATTTTCCTGCCTCATATTCGAATTGCAGGTGCAGCTCAGGGTTTTGTTCGAGCGTATTTTTGAAATCGCCCCAGGTCATCGGACGGCTTGTCACCGGATTGAATTGATTTGCCATGGTTTCATTGTTATAATGTAATATTACGATTAATTTATTCAAAAAAACACCCGCCTAATTGCAGCAGGTAACCTGTTCAAAGGATTCCAGTATCGAGCCGAAGGCCTGGCGGGCTTCTTCCCACACCGGTGGGTTAATACAGTAACAGACGCGAGGTGGGTTAATCTCTCCCTGAATGATACCTATCCGCTTCAACTCCTTCAAATGCTGCGACACGGTCGCCTGGGCAAGTTCCAGTTCGTCTACCAGATCACCGCAAACACATGCCTTGCGGGCAATGAGCAGCTGCAAAATTGCCACCCGTGCAGGATGTGCAAATGCTTTGGCCAGATCCGCGATCCGGTTCTGCTGCTCTGTGAATATTTCCGTTTTCGTAACTCCCATACTCCAAACATAACAGGAAAAATTACATATCGCAATATTGCGATATGTAATTTTTTATTTCCCGTTCCATGATCCGCATGTTATCTCACCCAAAACCTTCTTTTAAGTCTAAAAGGTACTATGATATGTGAGCGGTTAACGTGAATATTAAATTGAAAACAGGTGCTGAACGTAGTATCCACCCACCTGCCGAGTCCAAAAACTATTGCACTGCACCTATGATGTCTGTCCTCAACTAGAATCGACCGTAACAACGACCCGCCCCACTTTGCCACCGGCGGAAAGCACCCGCCTCTGAGATCTGCCCATGATTGCTATCGATACTTTCGACCACTGTGGTTGCGACTGCCGACAACTCACCAAACTTTTTCGATCTTGCAAGGGAAGATCGAGTCTGTGGTGTCAACTATTTGCTCGCAGAATCTGCTTCCTGCGAAACGAGCCCAAAATTGTTATTTGTAAGTTACAAAACTGTCAGATTTTGTAACTTACAAATAACAATTCGCCAACACAACGCTGCAATTTGGAGCATTTTCAAATGACAGTTGTCCCTGAGAATCTATCAAAGCATTTCCGCTATTATTCAGCTCGCTTAGTTGATAGTTCCGTAGGTTTGACCAACGGGAAAAATAATCTAAAACCAAAACTTTAAGAATTAACATACCAAGGTTTTAGTGGCCACCCATCGTCCTTTTGTTCCGAGTTATTCTGATCAAACCAAGGATTCGTGTTCTTGGCAACATCTTCCTTCATAATCTTATCAGGCAATATATCCCTAAGCCACTCGTCCCCAGTATCCACAAAAGGATCATACCAATCGACCTTCCTTCTGGCCCAAGAGAGCCAGGCGGTCATTTCTTCATTCAATGAATTCGCATCGCGAGCCTTCTGCTCCTTCTGATTAATATATTCCCGGATGACCTGAGCCTCCTTCCAACGGCTTGCAGCTTTTACCAATTGCTGAAAAGACTTTATTTCCAGCTTCTTCCGCTCCTCAAATTCCTTTCGTATTCTTTCCTCTTCCCGCATTTTCGCCCACCTCTTCTCGTTTTCCTCCCGTTCTTTTTTAAGGCGCTCGGCCAATTCTAACCGGGAAATTATTCTCGATAGTCGCTGTTCGAGCTTCTGCTCTTTACCATCCTTGCAAATGGTAGAGATGTAATATTCTTCGAACTTGAACATCAGATTTCCGTTCGCTTTTAGAAGGCTGCTCTGCCAACTGTCGTACGCCGCGATTCTGTTTTGCATTTCCGTTAACACCATTCCTATTGCCTCTCCGGATACGACGACCTTGTAATATTCGCCTTCCAGGGTAAAATCATGCCCTCTTTGCCGCATAGCTTTAATGAAGGTATCCATAATACGCAAGGAACGATCAAGCAGGCCGGACGACACGCTGATGTAGACATTTCCGCCGGCGGGCAGTCTGAGATCTCCCCGAAGATAGCTATCCCCCTTGGCGTTTGACAAAAACGCTTGTTGAACCGCTTTAACTAATGGATCCGGGTTTAACAACTCTTGCTTAACTACCAGGTCAACTGATGTATCAGCTTCAATCGCCCTTTGTAAAGCCAGTTGTGGAGATATTCCTACCTCCGAAAAGTTATCCCCTTCCGTCCGTAGAGACAGATGCAGTTGTTGTTCTCCTTCATATTTCTCTAAGAAGGGTTTTATCCTGACTTTTTTCCCAACCTTTACTTTATTCCGATGGCCAATATCTGGCAGAGGGATCCCCATGGACTTGCAAACCTTTCGAAGACTACTATCCGATATATTGTATTTTTTTGAAATGCTCGCCAGTGGTGGAAATTACGGTGCCAGTGACCACCCCATTTCAATTTGAGCTGACCAGATGATTTCGGTCAAGATCGACCACCAAATCTTTCTTTCGTCAGTGAGTTACACAAAATCCAAGAATTTGGATTACTGGTCAATCTGCCACGGAATGGGGTGGTCTGTTGCACCGTATTCTCCATTACACATGTATATCGAATGGTAACCGTATCGATCAGAAAAACCTTACAGTCCTAAGGGCCAAATCAAGAGCAAAAATTAGTAAAACATTGATATTGCAGTAGCAAGCAAGCGTCTGAAAAATCAGATCAAATATCAACTTTTCAGACGCTTGTATAGTGTTATCTATCGTTGTTTTTCGAAAATCACTTGCCGATACAAAATATTTATCTATCTCATCATCAGTCAATTAACCAAGATCAGAACCAGATAAGATACAAAAACTACTGGTTTCTATTGAGTATACTAATGATGAGATTTTTCACTGTCTCCATCTCTTCCGGCTTACTGGCTGCGGCAAACAAGGTGAGGCTGGCTAGCGCCTCGTTGCTAATAATTGGATCACCGTTGTCAGACGTTAGCAAATTGTTCCTTTCTAAAAACAGCAGGAAACATGCCGCGGCGATACGCTTGTTCCCGTCTACAAAACTATGATTCTTGATGATAAGATACAGTAAAGTTGCTGCCTTTTCTTCCACCGATGGATAAAAATCCTCGTCGCCAAAACCCTTGCCAATTTGCACGATAGCACTTTGGAAGCTTCCATCCTTTTCTTTTCCGAATACAGCTGAGTTGAAGTCAGCTTTCATAGCATCGACGACGAGATGGTACTCGGTTAAATCTGGATACGTGGCCGGGCGCACAGTCCGGCCTTTCCGATCCAACTGCTCATGGTCATAGTCATCCAGTGTTTATATTACTTGAAAAGGGAACCAGGTTTCAATTGAAAAGTATACCACTTGTTTCGAACCTTCAGCGCTGGAAACGGAAGCTGAACAAAGATGATAAGCATGTATACCAAGCCGCAGCGGCGGACCGCAGGAGATTATTTTAAAGTACTACCGTGAGGGCAAAAGCCAGCGGAGCATTTGCCGGGAGCTGAAAATCAGCCGGAAGACGGTATGCCGTTATCTAGCCGGTTATGATTTGGCTGTCAAGGGAGATCGATCTGTGGATGGTTCAATAGGCCCTTACCTGGTGAGTGCTCCGGTTTATAACTCAAAGAACCGCTGCAAACGGCGCCTGAGCGCAGCAATCCAGCAGGCGATAGATGAGATGTTGCTGGTCAACGATGATAACAAACAGGCAGGCCTGCGGAAGCAGCTTTTGAAAAACAGCGACATATTGAAAGAGTTGCACCAGCGCGGTTTTTCGATTGGCTACACCAGTGTCTGCAATTATATCCGCTCAAAGCGGGGTATAGCCCATGGGCAGGAAGCCTATATCCGTCAGCAGTATGCCCCAGGCGGCAGCTGCGAGTTTGACTGGGGGGAAGTTAAGTTATGGATAGGCGGTGTTTTATCTCGTCTGCAATTGGCTGTGTTCACCAGCAGCTACGGCAACTATCGTTACGGACGGCTCTATCAGCGGCAGGACACGCTATCGTTCATGGAATCGCATGTATCGTTTTTTAGGTCTTTGGGGCATGTATACCCCGAATTGGTCTACGATAACATGCGCGTAGCGGTCGCTAAATTTACGGGCCATCACCAGAAAGAACCCACCATGGCCCTTTTACAGCTCCGGGGCCATTACGGGTTTACCCACCGGTTTTGTAACGCAAGGCGCGGCAACGAAAAAGGGCATGTGGAGCGGAGCGTGGAATATGTGCGCCGAAAAAGCTTTGGGTTCAAGACCCGGTTCGACGACCTGGAATCGGCCAATGAATGGTTACAGATGCGGTTGGCCGAGCTGAATGCGGCCGTTCAACAGCAAAGCGGCAAAAGCGCACAACAGCTGTTGGAAGAAGAAAAGCCGTATCTGCCGGTGAGCAATACGGCGATGCTTTGCGCGGAGCAAATCCAGCTCCGGGCCGACAAATACGCCACGGTAAGCTATAAGACCAACCGTTACTCGGTGCCGGACCATTTGGTGGGCAAGTTCGTCGATGTGAAAGTGCTTAGTGACGGGCTACATCTTTATGATCAAGGGCAAAAAATAGCCCAGCATGCCCGCAGCTATGGCAAACACGAGTGGATCGTGCGAATTGACCATTACCTGGAAACCTTCAAGCGTAAGCCAGGGGCATTGGCCGGCAGTGTGGCCCTTGCCAGCAGTGACCAGCTCAAAAGGCTATATCAGGCTTACTTCCGGCAAACCCCCAGAGACTTTATCGAGCTGTTATGTTTTTGCAAACAAAACCAGGTATCGGATGCATTGCTGGCATCGGTCGTTGAGCGGCTGCTCACAAGCGGAGTTGGGCATCCGGGAGCCGAGCAGTTGATGACCCTGATGGGCAATAAGGCGCAAACTTGCCCGTCGCCGGCCAGTTGCTCGACAGGCCTGGCAGCCCAAAACCAGCTTCTGCAAATATCATCCCTGTTCAACTAAAAGTCGCCATGAAAAAGCCAATCGAGGATCAAATAAGCCAATACAGCAAAGAGCTCCGCCTGCCTGCATTGGGCCATCACTTTAAAGAAGTCGCCCGCCAGTCCGCATCCGAAGGCGCTGGCTACGAAACGTTCCTGCTCCGGCTGATGCAGATCGAGTATGAAAAGCGCATCGAGAACCGAAAGGGTGCGGCCATCAGGCAGGCCGGGTTCCCAGCCAGAATGTATTTAAGCGAACTTGAAAAGCAGCATTTACCCAGCAGGCCCAGCAGAAACTACCGCTGCTGGAGCGGCTGGATTTTATCAAATCCGGGCAAAATATCGTGCTGTCCGGAAACCCGGGCACCGGCAAAACCCATATAGCCGTAGGCCTGGGGCTTAAGGCCTGTATCCAGGGCTATAAGGTATTGTTCACCACCGTTCACAAACTGTTGACCCAACTGCGTGAAGCTCACTCGCAAAGGGCCCTGCGTATTACCGAGGCCCGGTTCGAAAAATGGGACCTGGTTATCTGTGACGAGTTCGGATATGTCTCCTTCGACAAACAAGGTTCAGAACTGCTGTTTAACCATCTCTCCCTGCGCACGGGAAGAAAGTCGACGATCATCACCACCAACCTGGGTTTTGACCGCTGGGAGGAAATCTTTGGCGATCCGGTCCTGACCGATGCACTGGTCGACAGGCTCACCCACAAAGCCTATCTGGTCAACATGAACGGAGAGTCTTACCGCATAAGGGAAACAAAACAAATGAACAAATGAAGCACTATCCAGCCATACGAGCGCCGGCGTTAGCAGACCGAATCGGGGTACCCCAATTCGGTCTGCTAACCCTTTACCATTAAACTAAATTGGTATACTTTTGAAATGAATTAGTGGTATCCTTTTCAGTTGAAATAAACAAACATTAATAAAGATCGTTATGCAAAATGAATGGTTTGTAGGAGTCGACATTTCGAAGGCTACCCTGGATGTAGCAGTTTGCCATTTTAATAAGCCGGACGATTGCGTTGTCCATCGGTTTGGCAACAACTCACTAGGCTATAAATCGATGTTCACTATACTCAAAAGAAGTGGGATCAACCAGACAAACAGCTTCTTCTGCATGGAGCATACCGGACATCATACCTTAGGTCTTTGCTGCTGCCTCCAGGAAAGGGGCTTTCCATTTACCTTAGTTAGTCCCTCACATTTGAAAAAATCACTTGGGTTGGTGAGAGGTAAAAATGACCGCGTTGATGCACAGCGTATTGCGAAATTTGCTTGCCTGCATCATCGTCTCCTGAAACCTATGCGATTACCATCTACATGTTTACTAAAACTAAAAAATCTTCTTGCGTTTCGTGACAGGCTTGTAAAGACGAACGTTAGTTTGGCGAATGCTGCAAAAGATTTGAAAAGCATTTCGAGTCTAATGGATAATCAGTTCATTATCAACCAATCCGAGCAACGGCAAAAATTCATAGAACAGCAAATCGCCGATACCGACCATCAAATTCAATTAGTTATGAAAGAGGACGAGCAGATTTACAGACATTTCACCCTGATCACCTCTGTGATCGGGGTTGGAATGATCACTGCTACCGCATTTCTGATTTATACACAGGATTTTACTGCTTTTGAGAACGGTCGGCAATTTGCCTGCTATTCAGGCGTTGCACCGTTTGAGTTTTCCTCAGGGAGTAGTATTAGAGGCAAAACAAAGGTTAGTCCACTGGCTAACAGGAAAATGAAATCTCTCCTGAGCAATTGTGCCAGTGCGGCTGTACAGCATGATCCAGAGCTCAAAATGTATTATCAACACAAAATAAAGGACGGTAAAGCAAAAATGGCCGCTATGAACGCGGTGAAAACAAAGCTTATAAATCGGGTATTTGCCACTGTCCATTGAGGGACCCAATATGTTACCCTGATGAATTACGCCCAATCTGCCTAACGTTCGGTCCTAACAGAGTCCTGTCCTGTGTATCTGAGAGGACTGTGAGAAAATATAAAGCCAGCTTATTCTGTTCAATGCGATTAAATTATGAACATGTTCTTGCTTCAATCTTAGAATTCCGGCGGCAAATTTGTCACGGTTTGCTGCCTGGAAAATCCTTAAAAGGATTTGATGTTGCAGCTGAACTGACCAGGATTTGCCTGATTGAAGGCTGTCGTCCGGAACGAATACAATGTGATAACGGCAGTGAATTTATCTCAAAGGAAATGGACTTATGGGCATATTCAAACGGTGTGAAACTCGACTTTTCGAGGCCTGGGAAACCGACTGACAACCCATATGTCGACCGGGTCGCCGGAGCGATCATTTAACGGAAAGTTCAGGGACGAATGTCTATCACCAACTGGTTCTTATCCCTGGACGATGCCCGAGAAAAAATCGAGGACTTTCGGTGGGGATACAACCACTTTAGGCCGCACAGCGCACTGAATGATTTAACCGCAGCCGCGGACGGTCCCGAAAGAATTTGTTAACTTACATCAAAAGACACCGGAAACTCTACTTTCGACCGTCTGAAAACTTGGGAGGACATCATGTCCAGTAAAACGGGAGTAGTTCAAATGTCTGTATGCGTCCGATAAAACCATATTTTAACAAATCCGCATAGTTCGTAATCTTGTTTCATGAAAAATGAGACAGAAAAAATGCGTGAACTGTATGATCAGTGGCAAACGCAAGGGATAAGCAAGCAGGCTTTTTGCAATCGGAATGGTATGGGATACCATAAATTCAATTACTGGGTTAAAAAATTCCGCGGCAAGAATGTAGCCACCATGTCACCGCCCCCTGGGTTCAGTCAGATATCAGTTCCGCAACCGGAGTTAGTTGGTCAAGACCAACAGGCGCTGGCAGCAATTACTTTTCCATCCGGAGCACGTATAGAGCTATTCGGTTCTCTTGACGCATCATTTATCAGGAAGCTCATTCTTTAAAATGCTGGCCTTATCCAATAGTTGCCGGTATTTCCTGTATCGGAGCCCAACTGACATGCGCTATGGAATATACAGTTTGGCTGGCTTGGTCCGGAATGAATTGGGCTTTGATCCATCGAGCGGTGATGTTTTCGTTTTCTTAGGTAAACGACTTAATCAAATCCGGCTCTTGCAGTGGGACAGGGACGGGTTTGCGATGTATGTCAAAAAGCTGGAACAAGGCACTTTTGAATGGCTAAAATCAGAAGATATAGCCATCACAGCCATCAACTGACACTTCTTTTACAGGGTGTAATGTTGGACTCGGTTCGTCTAAGAAAACGATATCAGCACACAAATCAGGTCACAAAATAAGATGGAAAACTTACTTTAAAAGTGCCTCAATAGCTTGATTAGGCTATTTTTGGTCCGTATCTTCGGGTTATGGAAGATATAGCGACGGACTATAAATTACTTTATGAGCAGGCGATTGCTGCACATAAAAAGTCGCTGGAATTAATATCGGAAAAGGATGAGCAGATCCAGGCCCTGAACTTTGAGCTTGATAAATACAAGCGGTATATATTCGGCAAAAAGAACGAAAACCTGGCCAGTGTATACACAGATGTAAACCAGATCGATCTCTTTGAACTGGGAACCGACCGGCAGCAGCAAGAAGAACTCTCAGAGCAGGCAGCAGACGTTGTAAAGGAAAAAGCTCCCGCTAAAAAACGTGAAAAGGGAACGGGGAGAATGCTGCTTCCTGAGAACCTGCGCCGTGAGATCATCATCATTGAACCTACCGAAGACGTTACCGGCTGCACTATAATCGGAGAAGAGGTCACTGAGGTGTTAGACCTTATTCCTGCTGAGTTTTTTGTGAAGCGTTATATCCGTTACAAATATGCCCGTGCCAATGGTGAGGGCATCATAACCGCATCTCTTCCAGACCGTGTAATTGATAAGGGCATTCCTTCGGAAGCAGTTATTGCCCAAATGGTTGTTGATAAGTATGTTTTTGGGCTTCCCCTTCACCGGCAGATAGACAAATACAGACGGTTAGGAGTAAATGTTCCTGCTTCCACGGCCTCTGACTGGATTATGCGGGGCTGGCAGCACCTGTCCCCCTTATGGGAGCTCTTGAAACTGTTGGTTCTCAACCAGAAATATTTACAGCTAGACGAATCCCCATTAAAAGTGCTTGATCGAGACCATAAAAATGGGGTCCATCAGGGCTACATGTGGATATATAATGCCCCTTGTGATAAGCTTACGCTGTTTGACTACCGGAAGGGTCGCGATCAAAGTGGGCCTAGGCAGATGCTGGAGGGATATACCGGTATACTGCAAGTTGATGGCTATTCGGTGTACGAAAAGCTCTTTGGGAACCATTCAGATATCCTTCTGGTCTACTGCATGGCTCATTCCCGACGCAAATTTGTAGACGCCAAGAAATACGACGAGCAAAGGGCTACCTATGTGCTTGAACGTATGCAGTTACTTTATCTCCTTGAAAAGCAGATGCGGGAAGAAGGGCTGAGCTGGGAGGAGAAAACCAAGTTAAGACAGGAAAAATCGGTTCCGGTTCTCTTGGAATTAAAAGATTGGATGACCCAGCAGCTGCCGCTGGTAATGCCGAAAAGCCCGCTTGGTCAGGCCATTGCTTACAGCTTACCTCGCTGGGAAGGGCTCAGTGCGTATGCATTACATGGGCAAATTGAGATCGATAATAATCTGGCGGAGAACGTAATTAGGCCCTTGGCAATCGGAAGAAAAGCATTTTTGTTCGCTGGTTCCCACCAGGCAGCTGAAATGACAGCAGGGATGTACTCTTTTATGGCTACGTGCAAGAAAAACGGTGTAGATGAGCAGGAGTGGCTCAAAGACGTTTTCGAACGGATCCAGTCACACAAACAAAAAGATCTTTATCAACTGCTTCCAAATAACTGGATCAAATTCCGCAATCAGAGCGCCTAAGCTACCTGCCAAAAAACCCAACTACACAATACGGGTTCGCCGGATGCATACAAATGTCTTCCATTGGCTCGCTACATTTTATCCCAATAAACGCCGGTTTTAGCCCAAAATATACTGATTATCATTTTGATACAAATTAACAACGGCCGCCAAATTACGGCTAATACCAAAGGTGAGGCGGCTTGGATTGCCTAATTGCATCCTCCTTAGCATGAGAGAAATTAAATGACCTCTGGTATTTGCTAGTATTGGTTACCTTTGGGTTTATTTCACTGAGCTGAGGACTCAAAATTTAAAATTGTAGGATATCGAAGGCACTATGCCATATAATGAAACGGCGTTTGCTGCCGAGTACTGAAAGTAGTTATAGTCTTGCGGCACCAGCTCCACAGAGAACAGGTTGCGACGGTTATAGGCATTATAAATTCCGACCACCCATTGAGAATCCCCCCACTTCTTCTTTTCTGAAAACGTGCATTGAATATCCAGACGGTGATAGGCCGGCAAGCGGAATCCATTTCGCTTAGAATAGTAATTGAATGTCGACCCCTGATATTCATAAACCGTCGTTGGCAGAGAAGCTGCCCCTCCCGAGTTAAATTGGAAATCGGTGGAAAAAGTCAATCGCCTGGTGGCTTGGAAGCTTGTGACCACCGAAAAACTATGCCGACGGTCATACCGCGTTGGATAGGTAAGACCATTGTTTATACCTGCAATCGTACGATCTGTTTTGGCCAGCGTGTATGTGACCCAACCTGTAATTCTGCCGCTCTTTTTTTCAAGCAACGTTTCCAGACCAATCGCGCGACCAGTACCAGATCTTATTTGGGAGTCAATATATTGATTAACAAACAAATCCGCATTGTCTATAAAATCTATTACACCTCTCATCGCTTTGTAATAGGCCTCGATCCCGACCACAAACATTCGGGCCTTTTGCTTAATACCAACCGAAAAAAGGGTCGAACTTTGCGGGCCAGCGTTGTTATTGGACGGCAGCCAAATATCTGTGGGGAGCGCCACCGAAGAATTGCTAAGCAAGTGAACATATTGCAACGTCCGAGTGAAAGCGAAGGATAGTGCCCGCGAACTGTCTAGCTGATATTTTGCCGAAAACCTCGGTTCGAAACCCCATTTGAACTGGCCCAATTTCCCGTTCTTCAAGGAAGTGGAATCCATTACGTCAGAGCCATTATAGTTATAGAGGACTGATGGGCCTAGCAATGCAAATGAAGATATGCGCAGTCCCCAATTGGTCATGATTCTCCGTGCAAGCCGTTTATCGATGCCAACGAATCCAGCCCCTTGGAGTGTGCGTTTTGATTCAAGTTTGAACGGGACAGTCAATGAACTTGCTGTACGGGGAGATATTTCGCCGGGCTGATAACCGGTTTGAGAAAAATTCAAACCCATTTTAATGACATCACCCTGACCCATGAAAAAATCAATTTCATTCTTTATGCCAATTTCGGTCAGCCCGGCCTTCCAATTAAAATCCCTGCGGTCGTTCAAAAGGTTGTAACGATAATTGTATTTGCTAAAATACAGGGTGGAATTTAAAAATAGCCGCTGATTAAAAATGTGGTACCATCTCAAAGAACCAGTGTTGTTCTGCCATTTTGTAAAAGTACCCTTTTGGAACAGATAGTATTTAAACCAGTCACTTCCCGAATATGCGGAAACGAAGATATGATCTTTGTTGCTCGCCGATTTCCAGTTAATCTTTCCATTCAGGTCGTAAAATCGAATATCATTGTCGTCTTTGAAGGTTTGGAATTCTTTGATTTTTATTGATTTGGCAATATTTCCCAGCGTGTTTGCTGTAAGACCGGCGTAGCTATATCGGGTTGAAAAGATAAATGACGCCCTTTCCTTTTTTATTGGCCCTTCAGCAGTAAGCCTGGCGGCGATTAAGCCTAAACCGCCCGATAGCTTAAACTCCCGGTCATTTCCTTCTTTCATCCTCAAATCGACAACCGATGAAAGCCGGCCGCCGTACTGTGCCGGCAGCGCTCCTTTATAAATGTCTATCGATTTGATGGCATCAGGGTTAAAGCTTGAGTAGAAACCCAAAGCGTGTGACGGGTTATAAACCGGCGCTTCATCTAACAACACAAGAGTCTGATCGAAAGAGCCGCCTCGGACCGAAAGTCCCGTCGTGCCTTCCACGGCAGTACGGACGCCGGGCAGGAACTGAAGTGACTGAAATATATCTGCCTCACCGCCTAAGGTAGGCATGTTTTTCACCTGTGCTACGGATAAGCTGTTCTTGCCGGGAATCATGTCGCTGCTCAGGCCTTCTCCCTCACCTTTTATCACAAGCTCGCTCAGCTCGGTGCTTTGTGGCTGCAACTCAAAATTCCGTGTCACACCGCGATCAAGTTGAATTTCAATAGCGTATCGTTTATACCCAACAAATGATACTTCGAACATATGCCGCCCTTTTTCCAGCAACAATGAGTAAAATCCGTACGCATTTGCTTGCGTAGATACTGATTTGTCTTTGATCACCACAGTAGCAAAAGGAAGACTTTCACCTGACGTGGCGTCAAGTACCCTTCCACTCAATCTGACCTGCTGGGCAAGGGCCGGTGAGGCAAATGATAGAGTTATAAGGAATATTGACTGTCTGGAAAACCGAAGAAAAAACATAGAGAATCGTTGCACAGATGAATCAAAACTATGGGATAATACTAAATGGCTTTTGTTTTACACAGGAAGCGTTAAAAAAGCCAGCGGCAGGCGCCGTACCACGAATATTAGATGGCGCATTTGCTGGTGCAGGCGAATAAACACCGCCATCGCTGTTAAGGCTCTTTATCAAGGCCAAATAGTAGTTGTAGGCTTCTTCGGTCAAAGAATAGAGGAATGCGGTATAGTCATCTACCGTGAGCCATTGTTTAAAATAAGGCGAGGGCGTCGCACCTACATTGATGTTAAGGCCGTTTACATATTCCGGAAGGTGCTTATCGTCTAGAATGGCCACATTCCAAACCTTATCGCTGAACCTGCAAGGCAGTCTATGTAAATATGCCCCGGTTGTTGAACTCACGGGACAAAACTGTGTCATGTAAAAATTCCTGTCGGGCCGCGGATCCCTGAAAAATAGCAATGGAAAATAGCTGCGGCTATTTTCGTCAGGAAAGTTTTCGACTAATTGTAACCCTACAGAGTCAATTGGGGTAACCGGTGGCATAATTGCATCAGCCTCGAAAGAATTATCCCCAACTAGAACCGTCAGATGAAGCTTATCGCCAGCTGCACAATTCAATTTCGTAGCATAATAATAGCCTTCGAACAAGGGATCGTCATATTCATTCTCCACAAGCCTTTCGTTTACCAAGGTATCTAAATCGCCCTTTTGATTGCTCACCACTACAACGGCGCCATCGACAGGGGTGACAGACGTCTCATTGGGTCTTCTCGCCCACGTTAAACGGACATAATTGTTCACATTCATGTCTGTAAATTGTCCGTCAACAACCAGAACGGGCTCGCCGTTTTGACCCAGATCTAGCTCTATGCTTTTCGCGCATGAGAGCATGAAGATAAGGGCGACTATTACGATTGTCCCATATTTTAGGATAAAGCTGGCCGACCAGCTTATTTCATTTGACACTCTATTGATCCAATGCTGCATTTAGTTGCTTACTTAGTTCTTCTAAACTAATCTCCCCGTAGTAAATTCTTCCGTCTATGATAATCGTAGGGGTTCCGGTTACCTTTTGGTCAGCCAACCTTTTCATGCTGGCCAGTACTTTCGTGGAATCGTAGCCCGCTATACATGCCATACATTTTGCCGCGTCCAATTTAAGGTAGGCCATTAACGCCTTGACCTCTGTCGGCGAGTCTACATTCTGTTTGTGCAATGCGGTATATGCATCCCAATATTTATCTTGCTCACCAGCACAGTCTGCTAGGATCATTGAAGTATTGACACCACCTGAGAAATGCGCGTACTTAAAAAAAACTTTGTCTTTAAATCGTTCATAGAAGGCATTAATTGTATGCTCATATTGTCTGCATGAGGGACAAGTAAAATCAGAAATAATCCAAACTGCATGCTTTGAAAGCTCATAGCCCCTCCCCATAAACGAAACCCCGCGGAGATCCAACTTTGGACCTATAGGTGGTTTGAGCGTAGTCGTAACCTGGAATTTCTTTTTCAGATCATTTACATATTCGCTTTTTAGAAAATCCTCATAGGACTTGTTCAGGATGATTTTTCCTTCCTCACTATCAATTGAAATGTTTCTAAATGGCTGTTTAGGGTCGATAACACCATTTTCTAATGAGTTGAGCTTGATAAACTCGTCAATCTTAAAGTTCTTCATCCGTTTGCGAACGCTCATTTTCACAAGTGAGTCAACAGAAATGCCCTGAATTTCAGACTCTTTAATTAAAACACGCTCTATAATGAGGCTTTCTAATGCAATAGCTCGAACTTTAAAAATACCAAATAAAAATTCGTAAAGAGAATTTTGAATGTTTATATCAACATCTGTCAAATAAATATTTTCATCTCCTATTTTGGCAACTACTTCTTCGCTGTTATTATACTTACAGGCTGATATTGAAAATGAAGCAATTGCTAGAAGGGCAATTATCCGTAAAAATACTTTTTTCATCTGCGTTTTAATTAAACAAAATGCCGCAGAGACGCCAAAAACGCCCCTGCGGCATTGCTAGCGACAATATTAACGTACTTTCATGAAGTTGTAGCGCGTGTTTCCTGGATCTGAAACACGTGTGACACCATAGCCGTCTAAATTTGTATAGGCTACGCCACCTTTGGTAAGGGTATTCGCATTTCTGGTATTCTCGTCGTCAACATATAAACTCCCGTTTGCAAGAGATGGGGAGCTTGTGTTTGACGAAAAAACACCGTAGCTGAATCCAAGATTAGGGAACTCGGACATATAAGAAGAACTTTCGTTTGCGTTATTAGTGCCATAGCCAATCCAAAATTGCAAAGCAAATCCATTTGTATCTCTGTGAATGTATGGGTTGCTAACAACTTGACCTGCTGTGCTAATGTTCTTGTTATTATCATCCTCACTGTCATGATGTACAATATATGGGTCGACATGAATCATATAGGTGGGTCTCAGGTTTCCCAGGCGAACAACTCCATAGTTTAGTGTTCGGAGAGGGGCACCATCTATTACGCGGGGGGTGAGATGGAGGAATTTGAACAGGCGGCCATCGACACGACACAAAGTGTGCCATGTATTTCCATTTCCATCAACGGACCATGCGCCAGTCCAGTTACTTGTGCTAGTACTACCACCGTCCTGGTTGTCCATGAAATAGCGTATTCCATTGGGAATGGCAGCTGCTGGCGACACCGGTTCCGGCGTCCTAGCCCAGTGACTTACGATCAGGAGCGCCAGCGTAAAGTGCTGGCCAAATAGTACAAAAGATGCTGAGCCCGTTTTGCGGCGCTTCTGATCCGTTTTATCCCAGCATGTCTAAGATGAAAATATCTTTCCAGCCAGGAAAAATCACAGTCGCTGCTTTTTCAGCGATCCTGATCGCGCCGCTTACCCGGGCACAAACGCCAAAATCGGAACCTACCGGCTACTTGGCTGATGCGTCAGAAGAATACTGGCCGGCCGATTCACTGGATAGACGATCCCACATCGGAAAACATGTTCCGATACTTGGTGGAAAGGGTCTAATAAGCAGCGGGGTCAACGTTCGGGAAGGTTTTGAATTTTTCAGGGGTTACTTGTGGGGTATAGGCCCGCAGGACGGCAATGGATATCTGCTCCACCGCATGTTAGTCCACAGCGATCTTCGGTACAAAAGACATTTGCGCGTTTTCGCCGAGTTGCAAAGCAGCTTTATCACCGGTCGTAACGGTGGCCCCAGGCCTGTCCAGGAGCTGAATAAACTTGCGGTTAATCGACTTTTTGGCGAGCTGACGGTAAAAACAGCGGCAATTTCCCGCCTGATACTGCGGCTGGGAAAGCAGCATTTGAATTACGGTCAAGGTACACTTCTGGATTTACGGGATGCGAATGTGCGCAGATCATTCCTGGGCGGCAAATTACAATTTGAAATGGCGCATACCAGGTTGGATCTGTTTGCCATGAAGGCGATAGCGGCGCAAAAAGGTTTGCTTGATGACAGAATCGACCACGATCAACGGATTGGTGGTCTTTGGATGACGCAAAACTTCGGAGAAAGGTCACCCGTTAAAATTGATAGCTACTATCTGCTCATTAGTCGCCAAAATAGTCGTTATAACCAAGGCAGCGGCACGGAGCTCAGACATACCATGGGGATCGGGCTCACACTGAAAGACGAGCGCTGGTTTAGCTTCTCAGAGCTCGACTTTCAATGGGGCAAACTCGGAACAGACAAAATCCTGGCATGGAAAATGGCTCCTTCCCTGGGCTACCGGCTTGGCAGGCTTCCAACACAACCAGTAGTTTCCATCCAGGCCGCCATTTCAAGCGGGGATAAGGACACCGGTGACGGTATTCTGCAAACGTTTAACCCCGTTTACCCCAAAGCCATATTTTACGGATTTATTGATAATGCCGGATCCTCAAACCTGATTGTAGTTCACCCAAAGACCGAACTAAAACTAGCAACCAATTTAGCTCTTACACTGAACTATTACCGATTCTGGCGTCGGCACACAGCGGATGGGTTTTATGCAGTAAACGGCTCTTTCTTGCTGCCAGCTTATGGTACGGAAAAACGGGTCGGGCAAATGGTTGACCTCTACGCGCAGTACCGTGCGGGTAGTCATTGGATGTTCTACCTGATTTCTGCCTACTATGCCAGAGGGGCATACTTAAAAATCAATCCTTTAACGAAAAGTGACATACTGTATTTCGGACTGAAAACGGCTGTCAACATTTAATTCGACTTTCAAAATCAGACTCAATGAAAAAGACATTTGGAATTATCGGTGCAGGAAATATCGGGCAGACCGTAGCGCGCCACCTGCTCAACGCAGGACACGCGGTCATTCTCGCTAACAACAGCGGAGGCGACTCCCTAAAGAAAATCACTCAATCGCTCGGAGCGGGTGCAACGGCGGGCACTGTCCAGCAAGCCGCACAGGCCGATATTGTCTTGCTTTCCTTGCCCTGGTCGCAGGTACCCACATTAAAACAGGTCACAGACTGGGAAGGAAAGACCGTCATAGATGCAACCAACCACTTCATCAGTTACGCCCCCGACTTTAAAGTCGAAGACCTGGGCAGCAAGGCGTCCAGTGAGGTTGTTGCATCCTTGTTGCCGGGCGCCAAAATTGTAAAGGCATTTAACACAATATTTTACAAGACATTGGCCGAAGATCCTAGGGTCATGGGCGGCAATCGGGTACTATTCGTATCGGGCAATGACCCGATTTCGAAAAACGAGGTAATAGACGTGATAGCCTCTTTGGGTTTCGCTCCCATTGATTTAGGATCGCTCAGCGAGGGAAGTAAACTACAACAGGCCAAAGGAGCGCTAGCGACACTAAACCTGGTGAAATATTAGGCCCATTCATAAAAAATCCGGAGGCCGCTTGATTGGTCTCCGGATTTTTTCGGCTTGCCGGCGCTCACCAACCTTGCTCAGTTGGCAGTACAAATACTTGCGAAACATTCACGTGGTCGGGCTGTGTCACCCAATATAAGATGCTGTTACCAATGTCTTCGCCAGTAAGGAAGGTCATCTGTTTTGCGAGCAGCTCCAGCGCAGTACTGGTAGGTATGCTGTCGGTCGGAGTAATTAAGACTTTGGAAATCAAAACTACCCATGGCGAAAAAATCACCTTCACAAAAAAGACATTCAACAAAGGCCACGTTTATGGTGGTTTGCTTTTCGGCTTGGGATGGAGCCTGACCGGGGCTTGCCCCGGTCCTCTTTTTTGCTCAGATCGGGACAGGAGCAACTGTGATGATCGTACCGCTATTGAGCGCAGTTGTAGGGACATGCGTTTATGGACGTTTCAGAACCGAGCTTCCACATTAAAGGGGTGCACTGACAACGGCCAGTACACGGCCAGCGCCCGGATAAAAGAAGCCTGCCAAATGATGCTCGAATGCAAACAGCGGCCCGGCAAGACTAACGTTTACTTCTAAAGCTTTTAACAGCGTGCAAAAAGCTCAATAAAAGGCAAATAAAGGTAAGCCCTGCGTACATGTTGGTGATCATCGTATCAATCTTTCAAGTAACTAAAGCAGTCCATCACCGCGTACTGCCTGGGCCGCATATTTGCCGGATAATAATATTCGATTCAATTCGGTGAAAGAAATAACAACCATATTGCATCGTATCGATAATAGCGTCAAACCGCAATTTGGTTAACATCTGCTAGGCAGAAAATGACCATTGTCAGTTCTTACCAAAAAATGATGGTTAATAGACAGCCTTTTACCTTTCGTGCTACGGCCGAAAGAGGGAATTTACGGTAATGTCGATGGCACGGACGTCCTAACGACTTTGAACGCCTCAAATTGGCAAATTTCTATTTATCTACCATACCAGCCCTATTTTCTTGGACAGGCTGAGCATATTACCGTATTCTGGGATACGAACTTTCCCCATGTACATTGGGAAACTTTGTAAAAAAGCCATGGTGGAGGGCTCGGGGAAAGAAATCCTAAGAGAAATTACAGGACATCTACAAAGCCGGCATATTGAAATGCTGGATGCCTTGTTGACGCATGCGACCGAGGGGATCGTGATCGTGGACAGGTAGGCTAGCATTGTGATGTTAAATCCCAAGGCCCGGGAATTGTTTGGTTATAAAGACCAGGAACTGATCGGAAAGAAGATCGAAACGCTGATCTCGAAACGGTACACCGGCAACCACGTTGGTAAAGGTGAAAGTAATGCATGGATTGACAAACAGCTGCTGCGGAATGTCCTTTTCAACCTGCTTTCGAATGCCATCAAGTACTCGGATAATGACAAATCGATCTTTTTGAGAATGAAAATCAGCCCCGGGCACATTGGCATCGAGGTGGAAGATCAGGGTATAGGTATCCCCGAACAGGATCAGGCGCACATATTCGACCGGTTTTTCAGGGCACACAATGCGGGAAATGCGCAAGGAACAGGCCTTGGATTAAATATCGTGCAAAATTACATTAACCTCATGGGCGGCACTGTGAAGTTCCATAGCGAAGCAGGCAGAGGTACAACCTTCGTGGTAGACCTGCCCAATCCGGAGCTCTCGCAAACCAGAACAGAACTATAAAGCAACCGGACAGACGTGGAAACGAGAAAAATACTTTTAATCGAAGATAATCCGGAAATGCGGGAAAATACTGCGGAAATACTGGAACTAGCCAACTACGAGGTTGTTACGGCCCGCAATGGCAAGGAGGGCGTGCAACAGGCCGGCCTGACAGTCCCGGACCTCATCATCTGTGACATTATGATGCCCGAACTGGATGGTTACGGTGTGTTGCATATGCTCGGGAAGGACGAGCGTACGGCTTCTATTCCTTTTATTTTCCTGACTGCCAAGGCAGAAAAAGACGATTACCGCAAAGGCATGACCATGGGCGCGGACGATTACCTGACCAAACCCTATGACGATGTCGAACTGCTGAATGCAGTTGAAATGCGCCTCAAAAAGAGCGACCGGCTCAAACGACAGTTCGAACGCTCGGCCGACGGCCTTGACCAGTTCATTAAAGAAGCTCGGACCTTCGACCCGATCATGAAACTGGCGGAAGACAAGAAAGTGAAGTTGCTTCGCAAAAAAAGAGACCATTTATACTGAAGGCAGTTATCCATCACATGTATTTTTCCTTCAAAAAGGAAAGGTAAAGGCTTATAAGGCCAATGAAAATGGCAAAGAATACATTACAGACCTGCATAAGGAGGGGGATTTCTTCGGCTATCTGGACTTGCTGCAGGGAGAGCCCTACGAAGAGACGGCCATTGCATTGGAGAATCGGAGGTGGCAATGATCCCGAAAGACGATTTTTTTAGCCTGCTGCAAGGCAACCGCGAAGTAGCGTCGAAATTCATCCGGATGCTGTCCAATGAGATCAAAGACCGCGAAGAGCGGCTGTTGCAGCTGGCTTATAACTCTGTGCGTAAGCGGGTTGCACAAGCGCTCGTCATGCTGGTGCAGCGATATCAGGAAGACCGTTCGAAGCCGTTTTCGATGGCTGTTACGCGGGAAGACATTGCTTCAATGGTCGGTACTGCAACCGAAACGGTGATCAGGACGCTTTCCGACTTCAAGGACGAACGCCTTGTCGACATGAAAGGTAGCCTGATCACCGTTCTCGAATATGAAAAACTGGTCCGGATGCGAAATTAAATCCGGGCTAGTTCTATTTCCATGGCACCAAGTTGCGCCATCATTTCTTGCCGGTAGGCGACCGTCTGATTTGTAATTTCCGGGATCAGGTTTTTATAATACCGGATTCCTTCGAACAAGTTCTCCTTGAATTTTGTAAAATACTTCGCCTTCTTTTCACTCAAAATGGCCGCATGACGTTCCATGTCCCGTTTGAGATAATCCACATAAAGATTCAGCTCGTTGATGAACATGTTGGGCCGGAAGGTTTTGGCCAGCAGGTCAACCTGCCCGTAAATATGCCCTACCATTTCATCCAGCGAATAAATACCCGAAAACCAGGCCAGATTAGGGCCCGGGCAGATCGCCACCGCCTTGTTCTCTCTTGGTTTAACCAGATTATTTTTGATCAATGCAGCCGTGCTTAGGCCGTCGTACAAACATAGTTTTTCAGTAACGGCTTCTATTTGCCTATCCAGGTTGGCGGGACGGGGTTCGAGCGACGACAGCTGTTTGATCTTTAATTGCTGGTACTGACGCGAAGCCGTACAGATCGGTTCGGCGGTGAATTCGGTATTGGAAACCAGGTAACGCTTGTTGCACGGACTGCCCGGGCGCCCCTTCGCAATCCGCTCCAGGCGTTGCTTTTCGGCTGTGCTGCTTTTGAAATTGTTAAACAAAACACCCAGCGGCGAAGAGTCGCTTACATAATAGGCATCGCCGTTCGCATTGGCAAGTTCGCGCAGGGTTTCATCGTCGACATTTGTGACTTCGGGCACCAGCAGGAACGGACTGCCCCACCCTGTGGCTTGGAGCCCGTAATGGTCAAGCAGAAAGCTGTTTTCGGCAGCAGTACCAATCCCGCCCTGAACGGTAATGCGCGTTGCAGGTACATTTTGTAATGCAATGCCTTTATTTTCCAGCGCAATGCTGTACATGGTCACTAATTCGCGAAACATTTCATCCCTTCGGCGTTTAAACTCTTCCAGAACTGGCCCGAGCAGATTGCCTTCGGTGGCAAATGCATGCCCGCCGCAATTCAGTCCTGATTCTATCCTGAACTCGGAGACCCATATTCCTTTTTTCGCAAGAAACTTGGCCTGCACCAATGCGGAACGGTAGTCGCTGACCTTCAAAATCACTTTTTTGCGCAGGATACCACTGCTGTCCGGGTAAAAATCTGGAAAGTTTTCCAGATAGCTGTACAAGCGTGGGTTCATGCCTGCCGACATGATGATAGACGATGACAGCTTGCTCAACGCGAAACCCCTCAGGGCGGCCAGGGCGTCGGAATAAATATCACCAGACACATTCCCGGCTGCGTCCGCATTCATTTTATCGACTTTCGACATGATGTTCACATCGATCGCGCCCGGCACAATGCCAACGCGCAATGCCTCCTCTTCCTGCATTCTTTCAACACCACCTGGCATATTCAGCATCGCTTCATAGCGTTGCTTTACTGAGGATCCGGGTGGTAAAAGGCGGAAATAGCGGGCGATATCATTGTCTTCTCCAAAAGGCTGCTGCTGCAATTCTTGGAAGGATTCCTGGATAATGTCGTGGATGAGGTCCAGGTAAGCCGTGATCCTTTTGGCCCGGTAATCAGGATCTTTTTTGGTGATGGGCGCGTAGGTTTCCCCACGCATGCGTACATAATGCGCCCGCATGCGCTCGATCAGTTCGTCGTCGACAATGGATGCTACCGAGGAAATGCCATATTTGGCAACTTTAACAGGTGTATCGATGGAATATCCCAGGCCAAGGACCGGAATATGAAAAGTATGCGGCATAATGGTATGAATGAGGTTGACTTATTCATCCAAAATTACCGCGCTGCAACAGCTTAAAAACTGATACGCCTTAGCCCGTATGCTGAGAAAGGTCATAACCGGGAGGACCTATTTTTTCTTTTGTTTAGATGCCGCGGCCAGTTCGTTTTCCTGCACACGGAATGCCACGATCCTTTTAATGAGGTCGACCGGCAATGGATCCTTGTCGGCTAAGGGAGGAGGGCAAGCTAATGCAGTTTACCGGCAGGACCAGCATCAGCTTGCCGGTCCATCCGATATCCCAAAAAGGTCAAAAACAATTAGCGGGCATGCACTGCAAACTGGCCGGTATAATGCGACCGGCAGCAAAACGGCCCACTTATCATGAACTAGGTTACCAGACTGAAATGCTACAAGAAGGTTGACCTAACCTAAACCTCGCGGTTGGCGGCCTTCTGTCTGCGCAACTAACTTCTGAATATGTCAACTGATAATTCGCCGTTTATTTGTTGGAAGCTTCAAATATTGATCTGCCTCAGCATGGAGCTCATCGCTAGTCTTCCTTCTGCTATTCTTGATCCATTGATGTAGCTCTGCTCTATCAAAATATAGCCGCTTGCCTTTTTTGTGTACAGGTATTTCCATTCGGCAAACCTTGATATACAGCGTGGACTTAGCCAAGTTTAGAAATTCTGCCGCTTCGGAAATACTTAAATAACTTGGCGTCTTCTCAGAGCAAAGCAACGCTTCTAATTGATCTTCTATACGAAGTAACCGCTCTCTGATCTCACCGACGACTTGCGGCAATTGCTCAAATGTCATTTGATCCATGTTTGTTATATTATGATTGTAATTCCTTGAATTGATACTTCACAGCGTAGGCAACAAACAGAGTGCCTCCCGACTACTCCTGGAACACGAGAGCGCTAGCTGCAATGTTTAATTTGATCCTATGCGACGCATCCCTTTTCAGTTTGTCAACGATTTTCACGTAGATCATCGTAGTCTTAATATCCTGATGCCCCAATAGCTTGGAAACTGTTACAATATCTGTCCCCAACAAGAGCTGCAAGGTCGCAAACGTATGTCGGAAGCAATGAAAACTAATACGCTTTTCGATTCCCGCGTCTTTCAGCCATTCCGGCAGGATGTAGTTTACTTGGGTATATTTCAGCCTCTTAAATACTCGACCTTCCCCTTTCTGCCCCAACAAACCATAGGCCTGATCCGAGATCGGCATAAACTCCGCCCTTCCTGTTTTGTCGGTCAAAAATTGGATGTAGTAATCACCCGCCTGGCCTCTGAGCTCTGACCAATCAAGGGTGCTGATATCCGAAAATCTTAACCCCGTCAGAATTGAGAACAATGACGCTCTTTTGATGACTTCCGAACGGCAACCAGTATCGACGAGCTTTTGCACCTCTTCTTCAAAAAGGAACTCCCGATGCGTATCCTTGGGAGTGATTGCACTGATAATTTCCCCGAGATTAACGGGCAAAAACCCATTTTTGAACGCTTCTTTCAAAGTCGCGCGATATTTGGCAAAATAACTGACCGCGGTGTTGCGAGATATCTTCCTTTTGATCCGACCGATACCTGGTCCGGATAAGAGAAAATCTGCGTATTCTTCGCTGAACGTTTCATTGAGCCGCGGAAAAAGCACTTTGTCGCCTGCAAATTGCTTGAAGTAAGCAATGGCCATTTCCCAGTTTATCCGACTTGTTCCCTTCCTCTTATCCTTCTGAGCTTCGAAGAAGCTTACAAAATCGCCATTCATCATCCTGCTTGACAAAAAACCAAAGCGCTGATTTTGCACGTCCAGTTGCCTTCGGGAGCGGATGGTTTCGGCCAGCTCCATTGTTTCCTTATTATGCAGCCTTTCCAGCTCGGTTTTAGGTTTCTCGTAGATGAAAATTCTCAGATAGTGCTTTCTGACAGGAATTCCATTGTCAGGATTTGCAACCGGAGGATAGATGTCCAGGTAAAGCGACATTCTTCCCTTGCCTATTGTTCTGCGCCTTAGCGTTACCTTGCTCATTTGCCACCTCCTTTCGCTAAACGGTATGCCTTCTCGATATGCTTTTTGGAAATATAAATCTCTTTGCCCTGTTGAAATTTAGGTATCTTCTTTCTGTTGACCATGCTGTAGACTGAATCTCGGGTAACACCCCAGGATTTTGTAATCTCCTCCACCGTATAGCAATTTTCCTTGCTGAGCGGCTCTTCTACAAGCTTAACTTTCTGGACAGGCTTCACTCTCAGTTCAGGAAGCTCAAACAATCGCTGCAATTCTGCCCTGAGTATCCTTGTCTTACGTATACCTAAGTTAATGGCCGGCAACCTACCTGAACTAATCATCAAATGGATCGCCCGGTCGGAACATCCAAGGATTAGCGCCGCTTCCTTGACCGAGAGAAACTCCTTTTCCAGAAGCCGCATCTTCGGAGCATCTCTGACCAGCTGGGTCTGACGATTACTTTCAGTGATTTTCTCGTTCATCTTTTGCAGCTTGGCGGTTTTCCGCCTGAGTTTGTAATTCCGCTTAGCGCAATCATCGCCGCAAAATTTTGTCACAGTTGTTTTCGCTGTGAACTCATTACCACAATGCTGGCATATTCTGGTGATGGAAATGTTAGAGCTCATAAACGTGCTTAAAATGCGGTTAGGTCAAATAAGAGTATTTAAGGGTAAATAAGAGAAGTAATCTCTCCCATTTTTTCTGCCTTCCAAAATCGTCTGATCCTGAGGGACAAATGAGGGACAAAAATTAGTAAATCACTGCGAGAAGGGCAAAAGAAAACGCCTGAAAATTCAGATCAAATGTCTAATTTTCAGGCGTTTGTATATTGTTGCCTACTGGTATTCTATCTACTTATTTCCCGATACAAAACTTCGAAAAAATATTATCCAGCAAATCATCCGTAACAATCGTCCCTGTTATCTCCCCCAGATGATGCAGTGCCAGCCGGATGTCCTGCGCAAGAAAATCACCGGTAACGCCCAGAGACAGCCCATTCAAAACATCGGTAAGCGAATTCGAGGTCTTCAACAAGTGCTCATAATGCCGCAGGTTCGTCACAACGGTATCGCCGGCGGCCTGCTTGTGGACGAGTGAAACAAGTTTTTCGGTCAGTGCGGACAAGTTCCGCTGGGTATGGGCGGAAATGGGGATAATGCCCGGATCTTCCGAAGATAGCGAATCAGCCAGCGAAGGGTTAATATCGGTTTTATTTAAAACAAATAGCACTTGTTTGTTAGCGGGCAGCAGCGCAGCCAGCGCACGGTTTTCAGCCAAAGTTTCAGCGCTATCGAAGAGGAATATCACAATATCCGCCTTATCCATCGCGGCTTTCGAGCGCTCGATGCCGATCGATTCGACGACGTCGTTGGTTTCCCGAATGCCAGCCGTGTCGATGAAGCGGAATTTTAAGCCGTCGAGCACCATCGTATCCTCAATCACGTCGCGCGTGGTGCCCGCAATGCTGGTTACAATCGCCTTTTCTTCGTTTAACAATGCATTCAACAAGGTCGATTTACCGACATTGGGCGAGCCGATAATGGCCACCGGCACACCTTCCTTGATGGCATTCCCAAAATCGAAGGAGCTGATCAACGGCTCGATAGTCGAAAGCAAGGCATCGATTAACCGCCGCAAGTCGTCACGTTGGGCGAACTCCACATCCTCCTCGCCGAAGTCGAGTTCGAGCTCGATCAGGGATGCGAAATGGATCAGTTCGGAACGCAGGGTGGCCAGTTTTCTGGAAAACCCTCCCCGCAGCTGATTCAATGCGGTTTTATGACTGGCCCGGGAGTCGGCGGCGATGAGGTCGGCGACGGCTTCGGCCTGGACGAGGTCAAATTGTCCGTTCAAAAAAGCGCGCTGGGTGAACTCGCCGGGTTTGGCAATGCGGGCGCCTTTGGTAATAAGCAACTTTAATATCTGGCGGATAATGTAATCTGAGCCGTGGCAAGAGATTTCAACGGAGTCTTCTTTGGTAAACGAGCGCGGCGTTTTGAAAACGGTCACGAGCACCTCGTCGATAACTTCGTCGCCGGCATTGATGGTGCCGAAATGCACGGTGTGAGAGTCGGCTTTTTCGAGGTTTTTGCCCTTAAATATGTTATTGACCATGGCAATGGCGCCCAGGCCAGACACACGTATAACACCTATCGCGCCCACGCCCGAGGGCGTGGCGAGCGCGCAAATCACTTCCTGCTGATGGACTGGTTCTGTATTCATAACTGCAAATATGCTACTAATTTGATAGAACCATTATCCCCCGCCGGAAGTTTGAATTTTGTACCTTTACGGGATTTTTCCGCCGCCGCGGCGTGTTACACTTTTTTCAACATTCAATATTTCAATACTTTGCTTACCGAAACTTGGCCCATCGTTACTTCTGAACTTCCGGTGATGGAAGCCTTTTACACCTTGCAGGGAGAAGGCCAGCACAGCGGTCGTGCCGCGTACTTCATCCGCCTCGGCGGCTGCGATGTGGGCTGCCATTGGTGTGATGTGAAGGAGTCGTGGGACGCCGGCATCCATCCCAAATACGACGTCGGCACGATTGTGGACGGTGCAATGCGATATCCCGGCCGGCTGGCGGTGGTTACCGGCGGGGAGCCGCTGATGTACAATCTCGACGGGCTTACGGGCGCATTACAGGCCGCGGGTTTCAAAACCAACATCGAAACCTCGGGTGTGTATCCGTTCACGGGGCGTTGGGACTGGGTATGTTTTTCTCCGAAGAAATTCAAAACGCCCCACCCCGACATTTATGGCAACGCCGACGAACTGAAGGTGATCGTTTATAACAAAAGCGACTTCGATTTTGCCGAAGAACATGCCGCCAAAGTCTCGCCCGATTGCACACTGCTGCTACAACCCGAATGGAGTAAGCAGGACGCGATGCTGCCTTTGATAATTGACTATATCAAAGACAATCCCAAATGGAAAATGTCGTTACAAACTCACAAGTTTATGAACATTCCATAATGCACCGGATTATTCTTTTCTGTATAGCGCTCGGCACATTTACGCTTCAATCCGTTTCAGCTCAGGAAGTTACATTATCCAGAAAAGCGCGGGAAGTATATGATAAGGCACAAAAGGCCTGGCAGGAAAGAAGGCTCCCCGAAGCTACCGAACTGTTCTTAAAAGTGCTCGAAATTGAACCTGACAGTTACGATACGCATCTGAGGCTGGCCCAGGTTTACGAGCTCCAACGAAATCCCGACCTTACCCGGAAACACTATTACAAGGCGATCCGGATAAGGCCCGACGCACCGCAATCCGCACCGGCGTTTCAATGGATCGGCCGCGACCATTTCAATGCACAGCGCTACGACTCCGCACAGGTTTATTTTGAGAAGGCACTTGCGTTGTTCCCGGCCAGGTCCAGTTTAGGCCGACTGGCGGAAAAGTCCGTGGCCTCGTCGAAATTTGCGCAGCAGGCGGTAAAAAACCCGCTGGTGATCGAGAAAAAATCGCTGGGCGATACGGTCAATTTCCTGGAAACGCAATATTTTCCCGTAATGACAGCCGATGACGAAACATTGATATTCACCGGATTGACGGCAAACCGCGACGAAAACATTTACGTCACCCGCCGTGGCAAAAGTGGCCTCGCGGCGGACCGCAGCCCGGCTGACCGCTGGGATGTTCCCGAAGAAATTTCGAAAGCCATTAACACGACCAATAACGAGGGCACCTGTACGGTTTCCGCCGACGGCCGCACGCTCGTTTTCACCGCCTGCAACCGGCCCGACGGCTATGGAAGCTGCGATTTGTATATTTCCCATAAAGAAGGGAAAGAATGGAGCCAGCCGGTTAACCTGGGACAGGAAGTCAACTCCCGCGAATGGGAGTCGCAGCCTTCGCTTTCCGCCGACGGCCATACGCTCTATTTCGCCTCCGACCGCAAAGGCGGCGTCGGCAAGCGCGACATCTGGGTGACGGGCCTCGACGATAAAAAGCAATGGACTGCTCCCCGAAACCTCGGTCCGGCCATTAATACGCCCGACGATGAGAATGCGCCATTCATCCACGCCAATGGCCGGACGCTGTTCTATTCATCCAACGGGCTGCCTGGCATGGGCGGTTTCGACATTTTCATTACCCAAAAAATAGATACGGCCTGGGCCCCCGCGACAAATATCGGCTACCCTATCAACACTGTTTCGGACCAGGTTGGCCTGTTCATCGCGTCCAACGGCGAGAATGCCTATTATACCGACGATAACACGGAAAAAGGCAATGGCCGCTCGTTGCTGTATACTTTTCGTGTGCCCGAATCCCTGCAAAAGATCATCACGCCCACGCGCTACGCGAAGGGTAGAGTGTTCGATAAAAAAACAGGGGCCGTACTGGCCTCCGATATCGACCTGTTTGATCTGAAAACGCAAACCAAAGTCGGCTCGTTTACATCCGACAGCCAGAACGGTTCGTTTTTGGCGGTCTTGAATAGTGGCGGTGAATATGCGTTCTACGTTTCAAAACCGGGTTATTTGTTTAAAAGCCTTTCATTCTCAGTCGATAAGGATCAGTCGTTCGTGAATCTCGAAATCCCGCTTGAAGCGATCGAAAAAGACCGCGCGGAGGTTTTGAACAATATTTTTTTCAAAACAGGCGAGTACATTCTGGACGACAAATCGAAGGTCGAGCTCGACAAGCTGACCGACTTTCTGAGTAAAAACAAAGCCATTAAAATCGAAATATCCGGCCATACGGACGACGTCGGTTCGGATACGGAGAACATGGCTCTTTCGCAACGCCGGGCACAGTCGGTACAATATTATCTGCAGCAATCGGGAATTGCGGCCGACCGCATTTTGGCCAAAGGTTATGGAGAAACAAAGCCCGTGGCACCCAACGATTCCGACGAAAACCGCCAGAAAAACCGAAGAATCGAGTGGCGCATCCTTTGACGGCATTTGCATAAGGAGCTGGAATTTTGCACTTTTGTCAGTCTGCCGGTGTTGTACCAACAGGTACAGAAAGGCAAAATCCCTATCCACACACGAAGATTCGGCCTTACGGTTACCACTGGGTTTTCCAGCAAAACATAGAACATACGTCATTAACAGTAGTTTTTATAATAACATGTCATCCGAGAAAGTCTCCTGCCTGATTATCGGCTCCGGCCCTGCCGGCTACACAGCCGCCATATATGCATCCCGCGCGGGATTGAATCCTGTACTTTACCAAGGTGCCCAGCCGGGTGGCCAGCTTACGATCACCACCGATGTCGAAAATTACCCGGGTTATCCCGATGGCATTACCGGACCGGAAATGATGATCAATTTTGAAAAACAGGCCCGCCGCTTCGGGACCGATATACGGTATGGGCTCGCCACTGCGGTCGATTTTACGGGCTATCCCCATAAAGTGATCATCGATAACAAGCACGAGATCATCGCCGACGCGGTAATTATTTCCACCGGCGCTTCGGCGAAATGGCTCGGCATCGAAAACGAGGAACGCCTGAATGGCCACGGCGTATCGGCCTGTGCCGTTTGCGACGGTTTCTTCTTCCGTAACCAGGATGTGGTGGTGGTAGGTGCAGGCGATACGGCGGCCGAAGAAGCCAGCTATCTTGCCAAACTTTGCCGCAAAGTGTACCTGCTCGTCCGCCGTGACGAAATGCGCGCGTCGAAAATCATGCAGAAACGCCTCGAAACACTGCCTAATATCGAGATACTCTGGAACACCGAAACCGTCAAGCTGAACGGTGACGAGGCGCTTGAATCGGTGTTAGTGAAAAATAATAAAACCGGCGAGGAGCAACTTTTGGAAGCAACCGGTTTCTTTGTTGCGATTGGCCACAAACCGAACACTGATATTTTCAGGGGTTACGTCCAAATGGACGAAACCGGCTATATCCAGACCATCAAGGGAAGCACCTGCACCAACATCAAAGGTGTGTTCGCCTGCGGTGATGCACAGGATAACGTTTACCGCCAGGCAATTACCGCTGCGGGAACCGGTTGTATGGCGGCATTGGATGCTGAAAGATTCCTGATGGAACGGGAGGTGGATATTATTATCGAGGAAACAGCTTAATCAATCGCACAACTCCTAAAAGGATCAGGCTACGCTGTACGACAAGCACCCCGGCGTAGTCTGATTTGGTATTTATACTTATGAAAGTAAAGCTCATCGTCTGTTTGCTAATGGCCGTGTGTTTAATCTCCTGGAACACGCAAGCGCAAGAGCGAGGAAAATTCCGAAGAAACCCCAAGATCAACCAGTCGGGTAACGCCAATGAAGGCCCGACTACGAAAGCCACGCCTCAGCCAGAGGACGAATACGAGGTAGAAACCTCCAATCTTAAATTCCAGAGCCAGTTCGAGCCGGTCAAGCCGCTAAACCCCGTCGTGAATGAAGATACCGCCACCATTGACGAAGGGGAAACCGAAGTAGTGATCGCCGAAGACTCGGTACTCGTTGCGGATGAATGGGTCAAGGCTGCCGAATACTACGTGATCTGGGATGCCCGCACTATTAATCCTTACGGCCTCAACCCGGCCGAGTTCGACGAGCCCGTCGATCTGAAACTGTTCGACCCGGCGGCCAACCGTATGTGGGCCGCCCCCATGGAACGCACGCCCGTAACGTCCCGTTTTGCCTACCGCTGGGGCCGCTGGCACAATGGTACCGACCTCGATCTCGAAACGGGCGACTCTGTCCGGAGTACCTACGACGGCATGGTGCGGATCGTGGCCTGGGATGGCAGCGGTTATGGCCGGTTTATAGTGGTAAGGCATTACAATGGCCTCGAAACACTGTATGGTCACCTTTCCAAGCAAATGGTCGAATCCGGCCAGCTTGTGAAAGCAGGGGAAGTAATCGGCTTGGGAGGAAATACAGGCCGCAGCTCGGGATCGCATTTGCATTACGAAAACCGCTACGAAGGCAACCCCTTCGACCCCGAGCACATATTCGATTGGGGCAACGCGGCGATCCGATCCGACCATTTTCTGCTGACCAGCGCAGCATGGAGCCACATCCGCGGCAAGTCGACGAGGAGCGAATTCGAAGCCGGCGACGCGCCCGTAGCGTATTCCCGCTCGATTTTGCACAAAGTCCGCTCGGGCGACACCCTTGGGTCCATCGCTTCCCGTTATGGCGTGAGCATTTCATCCATTGCACGCAGAAACCGCATGTCGACACGCGCCACGCTGCGCATCGGTCAGAAACTGCGTATTAAATAATCAGAAACACCATGAAATTAGATATCCTTGCCGTCACAGCCCACCCCGACGATGTGGAGCTATGCTGTGCCGGCACATTGCTCGCGCAGATTGCCCTAGGAAAAAAAGTGGGTATTGTCGATCTGACCAGGGGCGAACTCGGCACCCGCGGAACACCCGAAGGCCGCATTCAGGAGGGACTGGACGCGGCGCGCATTCTCGGTGTGGAAGTGCGCGAGAACGTAGAGTTGGCCGACGGTTTCTTCCGGAACAACGAAGCACACCAGAAAGCCATTATCCCGTTTATCCGCAAATACCGGCCTGAAATCGTGATTACAAATGCCGTGCACGACCGTCACCCCGATCACGGCCGCGGCGGGCAACTGGTGTCCGATGCATGTTTTTATTCCGGCCTGCGTATGGTCAAGACTTACGACGAGCGGGGCGACGAGCAGGAAGCGTGGCGCCCGAAACAGGTTTTCCATTCAATTCAGGACCGTTACATCGATCCGGATTTCATCGTCGACATCACCGAATTTCACGATCGGAAGATCGAGGCGATCAAGGCATTCAAAAGTCAGTTCCACGTACCTGGCTACAAAGGCAACAATGAGCCGCAGAGCTATATTTCTACACCCGAGTTCCTGGAATTTATCATCGCACGCGCGCAGGAAATGGGCCATGCGATTGGCGTGAAATATGGTGAAGGCTTCACCACGGCGCGTAAACTGGGCGTGAAGGACCTTTCCGTCTTTCTTTGAGACGTGTCGTAATACTTTTGTTAGAAAATTCCGGGAATTTGTTTGACCGCTACGGGTGTTTTTATCGTATATCAGGAAAAACAGATTACGAAAGCATGAAAAACATCGCAATGGCCGCCCTGGCGGGAATATTCGCCCTGATGCTGCAAAACTGCTACGGACAATCCTCCGGTCAGGGCAAAGCCGAAAAAGCACCGGAATATTCGCATACGGACGCCGCGCCCGTTCGGAAAAGCGATAGCGACTGGCAGAAGATTCTTTCGCCGGAAGTATACCGCGTGGCGCGGCTGAAAGGCACCGAGCGGCCTTTCACGAGCGAGTACGAGCATTCGAAGGAAATAGGCACATTTTATTGCGCGGTATGCGGCAACCCGCTTTTCAAAAGCGACGCCAAATATGAAAGCGGCTGCGGCTGGCCGAGCTTCTTCGAGCCGATCAGCAAAAAATCCATCGTGGAGGCGCCGGATAACAGCCTTGGAATGCACCGCATTGAGGTAATGTGCGGCCGATGCAAGTCGCATTTAGGGCACGTATTCGACGACGGCCCGCCTCCTACCGGCCTGCGCTATTGCATCAACGGCGTCGTGCTGGATTTCGAGAAAGCCAAAACCGCGGAGAAGAAATTCAACAGGAAAAAGAACCCTGAAACCGGCGGTTAGGCCCGAACTTCGTATTTACTAACATCAAGGACAATGCTCCCTGCGCCGGGCTAACCAGCTCATGCTCAAAGGAGAGTGTCCTTTTTATTTTGCCTTCCGAAAAAATTTTTACCCGGATAATCTTTTGCAATTTGTTCCAATTCTAAATAATCTATATGTTTGTCGTGATTTATAATTAATCTAAATAAATCACACGGTTACATCCCTAACAAAAACGCCTACCGGATAAAATGTTACACCACAATTTCAGGTTGCGGGCGATGTTGTTCGCCTCAGTTGTCGCATTCGGACTTGTGTCCTGCTCGGATGACGACGAGCCGACACCTCCCGTACAACAGAATCTTCGCACGAAGATCGACTATGCCAAAGTAACCCCCACCACACCTTACAAGAGCCTTTTCATTGACGCCAAAGGCGATACCACCGCCGACCTGAAATCAGGAACCGACCGTTACAGAATGTTCCAGGCGTTGAACTACTACCTCGGCAGCGCTGTGCGCGATTCGGCTACGCTCGATGCCTCGGTCATGAAGAATATGTTTGCGAATAGTGGTAACCCGTTCAAGGACATCAAAGCGGGGGCCGTCCAGGTAAATGGTAACGATCTGAATGCATCTGGTGTACAGCTTCGCAACGTGACGGCCTCATCGAGGTCATTGGCGGAAGCCGACGCAAACCGTGCGGCGCTCGAAGGTTATTTCAACGAAATGGCGGAAGCCAGCAAATCGGTAAAAACCAAAGCATCGAAGGGAGTAGCCGGGAAACTGGGCAATTACCTGGTAACTTCGAACGGCATTGAAATGGCCCAGATTATCCAGAAAGGCCTTATCGGCGCATTGCAGCTCGATTACATCAGCAACGTGCTTCTGGACAAAGGTCTTGATGCCGACAACACGACATTGGTTTCCGGCAAAAAATACACAGCGCTCGAACACAACTGGGACGAGGCTTTCGGCTTGCTTACACCTAACCCGATTTTATTGGAAGGGGCAACAGGCGCTGAAAAAGGCCCCAAAGCAACCGAGCAGTTTTTAGCTTCATACCTCTGGGAATACAACAGGGACAATTACGCAAAAATCCATACCGCCTTTCTTAAAGGCCGCGTCGCGATCGTCAACAACGACAAAACGGAGCTGAAAACGCAGGCTACGTTGATCCGCACGGAAATGGAGAAAGCAATTGCTTCGGCTGCCCTGGGTTATCTGGGCAAATGGAAAACCGGTAAAGACGACGCTGCCCGTGCACACGCAATGGGAGAAGGCCTGGGCTTCATTTACTCGCTGCGTTACTGCACACTCAACGGTGCCGATCCTAACTTCTCCGACGGCATTCTCCTGGGTCTGATCGGTCCGGCGTCACCGAATGGCTTCTGGGATCTTACCAATGACAAGATTAACGCCGCGTCCGACGCCATCAAAGCCAAATTCAAGATACAATAAGCATATCATTCTTTTGAACGGGGTGGACCGGCAGTTTTGCTGGTCCACCATTTGTTGTTTTAATCTAACCTTCGATAAAATGAAAAAGTACCTCGCGCTGTTGCTGGCGGTATTCTTCCTGGGTTGTTCTGACGGCAGCGACAAGCCCGATCCCCAGCCATCGGACGACGGAAAGGACCGGTCGGTGATGTTGAAAAGCGTGGCCGAACGCATTATTATCCCTTCTTACGATCAGTTTAAGGCCAAATTCGATGTGATGGCGGAAAAATCCAGAGCATTTACTGCCAAGCCGGATGCCCGGACTTTAGGCGAATTCCGCAACGCATGGGCGGACGCCTACATAGCATGGGAGCGCGTAGAATTGTTCGATTTCGGCCCGGGCGAAAAGCACGCGATCCGCAACTTTTTCAACATTTACCCTGCCAATGAAGCGGGTATTGCCGCCAATTACGCCGATCCTGCATCGAACCTGGATGTACCCGCTTCCTACGCCACCCAGGGCTTCCCCGCGCTCGACTACCTCATCAACGGCCTCGGTGCCAACGATACCGACATTCTTGCGCAATACACGACCGACAAAGACGCAGCCAAAAGACTCGCGTACACCACCCGCGTGGTCACACGAATGGAGTCGCTGCTGAACAAGGTGGTCGGTGAATGGAAAGGCGAATACCTCGGAACGTTCGTCGGCAAAACCGGCGTGGATATTGGTTCGTCTACCTCTCTGATGGTCAACGGCGCTGTACTGCATTACGAGCGCTTCATTCGTTCAGGCAAGTTCGGAATTCCTTCCGGCGCTATGGCTAACGGCGTTCCGGCTCCCGAAAAAGTGGAAGCTTATTACAAAAAAGACATTTCCAGGGCATTGGCGCAGTCCGCTCACAAAGCCTATGTCGATTTCTTCAACGGGAAACACGCCACTACCGGAGAGGCCGGACCGGGCCTTCAATCTTACCTGGATGCGCTGGGGGCGAAAGACAGCGGCACCGGTAAGTCGCTGAGCGAAAGCATCAACACACAATTCCAGGCGGCTGCGGTAAAGCTCGACGTATTGAAGCCGAACTTGTACGAGGAGGTCAAAACCAATAACCAGGCGATGAAAGACACGTACACCGAAATGCAGAAGGCCGTGCGGATGCTGAAAGTCGACATGGCCTCGGCCATGAGCATTACCATCACCTATACGGACAACGACGGCGATTAGTACTGAACAAATGCGGGCGTATCTGCAAAAATATACCTCAGCGGCTCCCCTGGCCGTGTTCCGGGCTATTTTCGGACTGATGCTGGCCGTCAGTACCATCCGTTTTGTAGCTATGGGATGGGTCGGCGAACTGTATATCAGCCCGCGGTTCTTTTTCCCGTTTTACGGTTTCGAATTCATAAGGCCGCTGGGCGAATGGACCTACCTGCTGTTCGCCGTATGCGGCATTTCCGCATTGCTAGTAGCATTCGGCTGGCATTACCGGCTGGCTTCGGTGACGCTTTTCCTGAGTTTCACCTATATCGAGCTCATGGACAAGAGCACTTATCTGAACCATTATTATTTCGTCAGCCTTCTGTGCTTCATGCTCATGTTCCTGCCGGCGCATACGATGTTTTCGGTAGATTCGGGCCGGAACCCGAAGTTGCGTGCCGGACAAGTCCCCGCTTGGTGCATCGATAGCATTCGTATAATGGTGTGCATGCTCTACTTCTACGCCGGCATTGCCAAGCTCAACAGCGACTGGCTTCAGCACGCATTGCCGCTCAGAATCTGGTTGCCTGCGAAAAACGACCTGCCACTCCTGGGGCCATGGTTCAACCATTTGGAAACGGCTTATGTTTTCAGCTGGGCCGGCTGCATTTATGACCTGAGTGTCGGCTTTTTGCTTTGGAACCGTCGAACCCGGGCATTCGCCTATGCGTCGGTGATCGGCTTCCATTTGCTGACGTCCCTGCTCTTTCCGATCGGCATGTTTCCCTACATCATGATCGTGACCGCACTGATTTTCTTCCCGGCCGCATTTCACCAGAAGCTCATCGACGGCTTCCGGTCCGTATTCGGATCGCATTCGGGTTCAGCGCGTCCATCGGGACGTTACCGTTTCCCTACGCTCGTCCAACCGGTCGTGCACGGCATTTTTGTCCTTTTTTTCTATTCCAAATCATCTTCCCATTCCGCTACATGCTCTATCCGGACGAGCTTTTCTGGACAGAAGAAGGCTACCGGTTCTCGTGGAGGGTTATGCTAATGGAAAAAGCGGGTTACACGCAATTTACCGTCACGGACGCAACAGGGAAAAAGCAGGTCGTTAACAACAACGATTTCCTGACGCGCTTGCAGGAAAAAATGATGTCGACCCAACCCGACATGATCCTCCAATATGCCCATATGCTGCGCGACCATTACGCGGCGCGCGGCTTCACGCAACCGCAAGTATATGTGGATTCGTACGTAGCCCTGAACGGGCGTACCGGCAAACCCCTGATCGCACCCGACGTGGATTTGGCACAACAAACCGAATCCCTTCGCCACAAATCCTGGATTATTCCATTTACCGATGAAATTGAAGGTCTTTAAATTTTTACCCTTCCTGCTGATTTGCAGCATTTCCGTAGCCCAGACAAAACTGTCGGGCCGCATTTTTTCCAAGGCCGACACCACCGCCATCAAAGGCTGCATAGTCTTTTTGAACGAAGGCCTTACCACCGTCACCGACGATGACGGAAAATTCGTTTTTACGTCGGTACCAAACGGCAACTATACGCTCCAAATCACGATTTCGGGTTACCGGGTCGAAAAAAAGCATTTCAATGCGCGCGGCAAAGACCTGCATTTCGACTTTTACCTGACCTCTTTCGAACAAAACCTCGACGAACTAACCGTAAAGGAAAAAGCCGCGGATTTCGGTTTTTCACGATTACGCGGCGTGGAGAACATGGGTATTTATGAGGGCAAAAAGTCGGAAGTAATTACGCCGGATCAACTGGTAGCCAACCTGTCGACCAACAATGCGAGGCAAGTTTATTCCCGTGTCGCCGGTTTGAATATCTGGGAAAACGAAGGCGGGGGACTGCAACTCAATATCGGCGGGCGCGGCCTCGACCCTAACCGGACCGCCAATTTCAATGTTCGCCAGAACGGCCACGACATCGCGGCCGACGCGCTCGGTTACCCCGAAAGCTATTACACACCGCCGATTGAGGCTGTGGGCAAGATCCAGATCGTGCGTGGTGCCGCGTCGCTGCAATACGGCACGCAGTTCGGCGGGCTGATCAATTTCGTAATGAAAAAACCTGTTGCCGACCGCAAAATTGAGGTAGTGGCAAGGCAAAGTGTGGGCTCATTCGGTTTCTACAATGCATTTACCAGCGTCAGCGGCACGGTCGGGAAGCTGAGCTACTATACTTTTTTTCAATACAAAAGAGCGGACGGCTGGCGAGCAAACTCGCGTTTCAACAATTATACCTTTTACACCGACCTGGACTACAAGCTATCCGACAAAACTACCCTCGGGCTGGACATCACCCACATGCATTACCTGGCCAGGCAGCCCGGCGGCCTTTCCGACGCGATGTTCGCGGAAAATCCCCGCCAGACCAACCGGGAGCGTAACTGGTTCCACGTTAACTGGAATATGGCCGCCCTGCATTTCGACCACCGCTTCAATGCAAGCAACGAATTCAATCTGCGGGTTTTCGGGCTTGCGGCAAACCGCTATTCGCTCGGCTTCCGCCCCAACCGCGTCGCGACAATCGACGATAACAGCGAACGCGACCTGATCAAAGGCGATTTCACTAATTGGGGCGCGGAAGTACGCTATCTGAAAAGGTATTCGATAGCCAAAAAAATGTCGGTGCTGCTCGTCGGCGGGCGCTATTATTATGGCTATAACCACAACCTGCAAGGCCTCGGCTCGAAGGGTAAGGACGCCGATTTCAGCTTTGTGGAACCCGAGCGGTTTATAACGTACGATTACCGCTTTCCGAACCGCAACGTTTCGCTTTTTGCAGAAAACATCTTCTACCTGACCGATAAATTATCCGTCACACCGGGCGTTCGTTTTGAGTATATTAAAACCACCGCCGACGGCTACTACGGCAACATAGCGCGTGACCTCGCCGGAAATGTGATCGATATTTCGCGCACCGACGAGTACCGCACCAATGGCCGGCGGTTTCTGCTCGCCGGGATCGGCATCGGTTACAAGCCGCATCGGGAAGTGGAGTTGTACGGTAACATCTCGCAGAATTACCGCTCCATTACATTCAGCGATATGCGCATTGCCAACCCGTCGTCGGTCATCGACCCGAACCTGAAAGACGAAAAGGGCTATTCGATAGACCTCGGCGTGCGCAGCCACCAGACATCGTTTTACAATTACGACGTCAGCCTGTTTTATCTGAATTACGATAACCGCATTGGCGAAGTGCAGTTTTACGACGAAAGCAACCGGGTTTTAAGGTTAAGGAGCAATGTCGGACAGGCCATTATCATGGGTATCGAATCCTACGCCGAGGCAGATTTCCTGCGGCTCGCACGTCCGGATAGCCCGGATTGGAGCGGCGTTCTGTTCGGCAACGCCGCATTCATCAAATCGGAATACAAACGCAGTGAAATACCCGGCGTGCAAGGCAACCAGGTCGAATTTGTGCCAAAAGTAAATTTGAAGGCCGGCTTGCGCGTGGGTTACCGGAAGCTGAAAGGATCGCTCCAGTTCACCCGCCTCACCAACCAGTTTTCCGAAGCCACCAATGCGACCGACGGCGGCGTCTCGTCGGTAGTAGGACTTATTCCGGCTTACAAAATTATGGACGTGAGCCTTTCCTACGAATGGAAGCGCTTTCGTGCGGAGGGCAGCGTAAATAATCTGACGAACGAAATGTACTTCACCCGCCGGGCCACAGGCTATCCGGGCCCGGGTATCCTGCCGTCCGACGGCCGGGGTTTTTACCTGACGTTACAAATTAAAATCTGATTTCGGATATCAAGCCACCGGGGCCGAATGCAATGCGATCCGGTTTCCTTCCGAATCGATGAACGCGCCCATGAAACCGTACTCGGGGCTGATCTGCGTTTTGGGAACGATCACCCTGCCTCCGGCGGCCGGTATCCGGTCGAGCACAATCTGCACATCCGGGTTTGCATTGAGGTAAATCAATGGCCCGTCGGTTGCGGAAGGTTTATGGAAGCCGCCGCTGTGTACCAGCGCCCCTCCTATTCCGGTCGTCATGTTATCGATAGGGAACATGCGCATTTTCAGGTTCGGCGTATCCATAGGAATGAGCCGGATCCCGAAAATGAATTCGTAAAAAGCGGTGGCGCGGTCGAGGTCCGTGGTCGGGATTTCAAACCAGCTGATGGCATTGTCCATAATTGTCCGATGTTTGGGATTGATAGCCTAATGTACTCAATCTCTGCTGTATTTTCCCAAAACAATCCCGAAATGAACACCGGCGACTATGCTTGGACGAAAATCGCTCTCACCGGGCGTGTGATACTCCCAACCATCATAAATGCGGCGGATTTCCCAATCGGGGATTCCTGGCGTGTGCGACGCGGTAGAAATGTGGCGAAAGCCTACGCCGGTGAACAAATCGATTGTTAGCCGGCTCGGCGTGATAAACTGCCAACCGATGCGCGCATGACCGGCAACGACGTTTTTGTCCAGCCGGACATCCTGGTTTTGAAAAAAACTACATGGCCCAAATCCGCCGACGCAATCCCTTCCAATCCATTGATTTTCGCGGTACGCCACTTTCTTATACAAAACTTCCGGTCCCATGTAGGCCCTCATTCTTCGCTTTTCAACGAAATACCATCGCAAATGCGTCCTGCTTTTGAATGTCTGCTTGTCGGGTATTTCCCTTTGCTCGACCCGCCAGGAACTGAGAGCCGGGGGTCCGTAGCCCAAGTCCTGTTGCAAAGCGAAATTGCCTTTTCCCAGGGGAATTTCCACTCCGAACTGGATCGTATTGTCCAGGTCAAGCATCGGCAGCGGCGAATATTTGACGATCACATGCCTCCTTGCCGACTCCACATCGAACTGCGCGACCGAGTAATGGGAAAGACATGCCAGTATTACTATTATGGCAAATCTCATAAAACGGGGATCTGGCTAAGGAACCGGATCGTGTCCGAATCGTCGTATCGATATTGGAACAAACCTTTTTGGCCTGTTATGATCAGGCGGTTTTCGCGGACGATGACGTCGTAGGACGGTACATTTTGAAAGTAGCGTTTCTGAACCGGTGTTTTAGGGTCGGTAATATCCATGACGCGGAAGCCCTTTTCACCCTCGCATACAAACAGCTTGTTTCCAGATACGCCGAGCCCATAAGGTGAATCCATTCGCTGGGTGCCTACCATAGCCGGCTGGGTAGGGTCGCCGATATCTACCACATCGAGCGAACTGAACGAACCGCCCGGCCGGCAGTTCACGCCCGCGCGCAACGTCACATACGCGTACCTGCCCTGTACAACGACCGGGTCGCAGGAGAGCACGTGCGTATATTTCGACAGCAGCACGGGGTTGGCAGGCGTATGGTTGTTAAAAATATACATTCCGTCCATCGCCCCGATAAAAAGGTTTTGCTGGTAGGGAAAAATCGTTTCAATTCCCACACCCAGGTTCTTCGTCACCGATTTCGCCGGATTGCCGCCGTCTCTGATATCATAAACATCGAGGGATTGCTTGGAAACGATGTAAAGCGTATTGCCGGTGATCGCAAAGCGCGCCAGGGATCCGCCGGTCCCTGTTTGCGGGTTCACGTTCGAATCGCCCGACGAATCGTTGCAGGCGTTCAGGATCAGCATCAGGCCAATGGCAGCGAGCCCGAGGAATAACAATGGTATCAATTTTTTCATAGCTATGGCCAGTTTCATATCGGCTGGATGAAATGTTTTGATTTCTAACGGTAGCATTTGGGCTGCTTGTCCATACTGACCTTTTCCCAGTCTACCACGACACCCTTCCTGGCATCGGCACATTCGAAATAAACGCCCTGCAACGGCGGGTAGGCATGTACCGGCACCGCATTAGGGATCGTCTTCGTAAGCCTGGGCGTACGGGGATCGGCAATATCGATCACGAGCAGGTTTGAAAGGTTGTCGGCATAGAGCCAGTTGCCTTTCACGGCAATGTCGTAATTCCCGGCTATGGAAATAAAGGAAAGGTTTTCCGGCTTTTCTGGATCGGCATTGTCGATGATGTGAATGCCCCTGCCCTTTTCATTGATAAACAGGTAGCGATCGAAAGTATAGATCTTTCCCGGGTCGCGGAGTGCCTGGGCGGCCATAATCTCCACGTTCGCGACGGCTTCCGGATCCTTATAAACCGGCCGGTAACCCGTACCATCGAATTTTACATTGCCAACGAAAGGATCGGAGTCCCTGATGTGGCACGAGAAGATCAGTAATGAGAGGCAAATGGCGGGTAATGTTCTTTTCATGGCGGCTAGTCAGGATTGAATTTCTGTTTTAGACACAATGTTGCATGTAAACGTTGCAGACACTGTGTGATTTCCTTTGACTAACCCCGATACAAAAACCGTCAGTTGGCGTCCGAAGTGACATGGAACGCCAACACGTCGAGCATTCGCAGGAACTCCGGCTGATAAGGGGCCTGTATTTTTACGGGCTCTTTTGTTTTGGGATGGATAAATTCCAGGGACAATGCGTGCAGCATCATCCGGGTCATGTTTAAATGCTCCTTGAAATAGCGGTTCTGCTTATTGCAGCCGTGTGGCCGGTCGCCGATGATCGGATGCAGGATATGCGCCATGTGCTTACGGAGCTGATGCATACGGCCGGTAACGGGGTTCAACCGCACAAGCGAATAGCGCGATGTAGAATGTTTCCCAACCGCGAACGGCACTTCGGTGTGCCGGAGCGTTTCAAAAAACGTGATCGCATCCTGAAAAACACCGTCGTCTCGCTTCAACGGATAATCTATTTCGCCGTTGTCGGGAGTGTAGCCTCTAACGATCGCATGATAGGTCTTGGTAACCTCGCCGCCCATGAATAGGCGCTGCATTTCGCTGTTCATGGATTCGTCCAGTGCAAAAAGTAAGACGCCGGATGTTTTCCGGTCGAGCCGGTGGACAGGATAAACTCTCTGTCCGAGCTGATCACGCAGCAGCTGTACCGCGAAAACATCGGCGTCGCCGGCAATCGGCGAACGGTGTACAAGCAGACCATTGGGCTTATTGATGGCGACCAGATCGTCGGTTTGAAATAAAATTTGTAAAGGCTCCATTCAATGCTGTTTCAACCGTAGTCCGGAAAGTAGGTCAAAGCGGGAAAATTTGTCCGGTCAGAACCAATCGACGTGTCAAAAGTGGCCGACGGGGTGCATTCGTTACTGTCGGCTCGGAAACTTTTAAAATCCTGATCTGCGATTAACCGTTGTTGCCGGATTCGGTATTCTTCTTCGAATGCCGGATCCGGAACCGGATTATCCCCCACAAAACCAGGTACAAAATCCCCAGCAGCATCCCGATTTCCATCGCGAAAACCCAGGCGGTCCGGTCGAGCAGGCTTTCGAAGAGATTATTGATAATAGCCCTGGGTTCGTGAATGATATCCCAGCTGTTCATTCTCCTGACCCGGCCAAGGTACACCCCGAAGCCTGCCAGCGGCAAACTGAACAGCAGCAAGGTATTAGCCGGCCTCCGTTCGAAAACCCGCCGCCACGAGCGATGAATCCAGTAAAGCGACACCAGACCGTTAAAGAGACTTACCTCCGCGTATGAAAACAGCATAATGATGTCGTGCCAGGTAAGGTCGCGGTGGTAGTCGACGGTGAGGTGCGCGAGATCGGTGATCATATAAGGCGCATTCGGGAAAAACGCCAGCCAGGCAATGCTGAGAATGCCCAGAACGACCGGAATATGTCCGAAGCGCTTTGTGAGGTTATCCGCCAGAAACGCAATAATGAGCGGTATCCAGCTCAGAAAAAGGTTCCAGTCGAGCGAAAAATCAACAGGAGAATTGAAGAGAATGCGGACAAGGTGGAAAAATACCGCAAGCAGGCTCAGAAGCAATAGCAGCAGCAATGAGAACAAACCCTCCATCGTAATGATAGGAGGATCGGATACGCTGAATTTATAATTCCTTATCCAATCTATCAAACGGTCCAAGTGTACGTAATTTAAGTTTTTTCATGACGAACAGCAAAGCAAATCTATGCGCACGTCTTGACCAACGCTGATCATGAGGCTTGTGCCTCGGTAGGGTTTACGGGTTTGGGCTGGCCCTTTTTCGGTCTCCGCCGCTTGTTTCTGCGTTTTGGCTTGCTGTCGGCAGGTGCTGCTTCCACGGCCGCCGCCGCTTCCTGGGGTTTTGCCTCGCGATGCGGCTTTCTGCCGGATGACGGTGTTCCGGAGCCGGCCTTCTTCGCATTATCCTTCTTACGCCGTCCCGACCGAAACCGTGGCGGCTCAAACGAGGGTGCTTCTCCTAATCCCAGCTCCTGTGTAACGGATTTTTTCTCCAGTTCCTTTTCAAAAAGCCGCTCGATCTTCAAAACGTACTTCTGATCATGCTCATTGATAAAGGTAATAGCTGTACCCTTCGACTCGGCACGTGCCGTACGCCCTATACGGTGCACGTAATCTTCTGGGTCGCGGGGGACATCATAATTCACCACGTGGCTGAGGTTATCAATATCTATGCCGCGGGACAATACATCGGTCGCGACGAGGATCGGAAACTGCCGGTTTTTGAAATCGCGCAGCACGATTTCACGCTCAGCCTGCTCAGAATCAGACGAAATGCCATGCGCTCCCAGCCCCAATTTCCGCAACGCCCGCACAATCGGCTCCACAGTCGATTTGCGGGAAGTAAACAACACCATGCTGATATTCCGGACTTCTTTCAGCAAATGCGTCAGCAGCGGCAATTTTTGCTCGTCTTTGGCAAGGTAAAACTGCTGGTCGATCCGATCGGCCGGGCGGGAAACCGCCAGCCGGAGTTCTTCCGGGTCCTTTAAAATACGTTTGGCCAGTTCCCCGATCTTAGGCGGCATGGTAGCCGAAAACATCAGTGTCTGCCTTTCGTTTGGCAGATAGCTCATGATTTTCAGGATATCCCCCAGGAAGCCCATGTCAAGCATCCGGTCGGCCTCGTCGAGGACCAAATGCCGCAAATTGCGGAAATTGACATAACCCAATTGCAAATGGGCGATCAAACGGCCCGGAGTGGCGATAATAATATCGGCGCCTTGCGTCAGCGCCTTTTTCTGCTGGTCCCATTCCGGGCCTTTATTGCCGCCATAAACGGCAATGCTGGTAGCTCCCACAAAGTAACCCAGCCCCTGGATTTGCTGGTCGATCTGTACTGCCAGTTCGCGGGTCGGCACGAGGATCAACGCTCCCGTATGCTCATTCGCCTCGTGGGCCACCTTGTCGAGAATAGGGATCAGGTAAGCGGCGGTTTTGCCGGTTCCCGTCTGTGCGCAGGCAAGCAGGTCTTTGCCGCTGAGAATGTGTGGAATAGCCTGTTCCTGGATAGGCGTCGCCTGCTGGTAGTTCATGGAATCCACGGCGTTCAGTACGTCTTCGTGGAGTTCAAATTCGTTAAAATTCAAAATTCAGCTTTTAAAATCCGTAAATCTACTGATTTACAGGTGTGTTATAGATATAGCTGACCTTGATTTTCCCAGTCAGCAAACCGCTCGATTTGAACAAATATAACGAAGAAGTCCTAAAATGGCAAGAAAGGTGCAAAACCGTCGTGTAAAAGATTCACTACACGACGGTCGCACCTGCTCATTAAACAATTCGATATTCAGATTTGTGGCTAGGTCGGGTCAGGTGTTGTCAGGTATGGCCAGTTGTGGTCAGGTTTTGTCAGGTGTGGTCAAGAGTAGTCAGTTGTTGTCAGGCATAGTCAGGTATAGTCAGGTATAGTTAAGCATTAATATTGAGAAGAAAACCATCCATGACCATACCAAGCCCTCTGGCTACACATTACCACTCCCGACCATACATGACCAACACATGACTATTCCTGACCAAACATGGCCACATATGACAACCAATGACCACACCTGACAATTCCTGACTACACCTGCCCTCCCAACCGCTATGTTATCCGCCCCGCTTTCAACCGGTCCGTCATCATGATAGACCGATCGATTCTTACCTGTACCGATTTCGCGCTGGCGATATAATGGATAATGGCTCGTTGGTTCACCGGTTTTGCATTTTCGAACAACCGCTTCGCTTCTTCGTCCTGCGCGAGCAATTCCTGTAATTCCTCCGGCATATCGCGGCCATATTCGCTGTCGTCCTTGCGGACGGCGGCTTGCAATTTCTGACCCAACGCCAGTTTACCCTGCCGGCGGAGCCCGGTGGCTACGTTGATGTAAAATCCGCCCCCGCCTTTCGGTCGGATCGCGCACTGAAAATGCACATGGCCGTTGATCACGCAACGCACCCGTGCCGGCTTGCGGCCTTCGGTAAACTGTGCCGCCACGTCGTCGGGTACCATCATATAAAATTCGCCTCCCTTTTTGGGGAGGCGTTCCAATATCGATTCGAAATGAACCTCTTCTTCCATAAGAAGCGAATGTGGTTACTCGGTTAATGGCCTTACCTGAATGTCTTTGTAGTACACCACGCTCTTGGGGTCGTGCGCCTGCAACGCAAATGTTCCCGCTTTCAGGAATTTGTTCTTCATATCCCCCTGGCGCTTGTCCACATCGGCTTCTTCGTAGTCCACCACCACTTTGTCGTTGATTTTGATGGTAATGTGTTTGCCTTCTACCTTGATGTATTCGGTGTACCATTCATTGTCCTTTACGTAGGTATCTTTCACGTCCACCACATTGTACAGGCTGCCGGTGCGTTTCCAGTCGGTGTGCGACTGGTTTACCTGTACTTCGTAGCCCTGCGCGGGCCAGCCATCTTCCTGGTAGGCGGTGTGGATGAAAATACCGGAGTTGGAGCCGGGCGTCGTTTTCACCTGGGCTTTGAACTCGAAATTTTTGAACATATGGTTTTTAACCGGTCCGTCGTAGAAAAGATGTGCCCGCGGCCCGGCCACTTTGATGGTGCCATCCTCGATCGAGAAGGAGCTCGCATTCGCACCGACTTTCCAGCCGGTAAAGTCCTTTCCGTTGAACAGCGAAATCCAGCCGTCCTGTGCGTGTGCGGAAATGCCCAGGGCCATGCTCAGCAGGATGGCGCTGCAAAAAACATGCATTAATTGTTTCATAAAATTCCGGTTTGGTAGTTCAAAAAGGTTGGTTTGTAAAATCGGTCAACGTGTTACTAAACCACAAACTCCTAAAAACTACTGCTTCTTTACATAAACTTTACCCACCGGAAGGCAACCTTTGAAGGCATTTTGCGGTTGTAAGGGGCCGGGGACGTTCGGCGTTTCCCGCAACCACCGATTTTTGCATGAAGAACCCCTATTTATCCCTGTTGTCCACCGCCTGGCGTTACGCCCGGCAACAACGCGGCCGTTACCTGCTCGTATATGGAATGTTCGTGATGGCCAACCTCGTGCTGGCGGCGCACCCGCTGCTGTACGGCTGGTTCATTCAATCCATTCAACAGGACGCCGCAGGCACGTTACATAATGTGTGGATTTACGCGGGTGCTTACCTGGGCCTGATCCTGCTCGAATGGGCGTTCCACGGACCTGCACGCGTGATGGAGCGGAAACTGGCCTTCGATCTCAGCCGCAATTTCCTCGAAGAGCTTTACCACCAGGCATTGCATTTACCCATCCGGTGGCACCAGGACCACCACAGCGGCGCGACGATCAACCGTATCCGCAAAGCCTACGAGGCATTGAAGGACTTCTTCCAGAACGGCTTCATGTTTCTGCACGCATTCGCCAAATTCATATTCTCCTTCGTCGCGATCATCTGGTTCTCCCCGCTTTTCGGAGCGATCGGCGTGCTGATCGGCGTCATTAATGTATATGTGATTTTCAAATTCGATAAACCGTTCATCAAGGCGCTCGACGAGTCGAACGAGAAGGAGCACATCGTTTCCTCCACCCTGTTCGACAGCCTTTCCAACATTATTACCGTGATCACGTTGAGGCTTGAAAAACGAATGAAAATCAGCCTGATGGACAAGGTGGGCGACGTATTCCCCCCTTTCCGGCGCTCGGTGGTGATCAACGAATGGAAGTGGTTCGTAGCAAGCGTCTTTATCGCCATTATTTATATCGTGGTCACAATCGGCTATGTATACCAGCATTATGTGCCGGGAGAGGTGTTCCTGGTGGGCGGACTGGTGACTTTGCTGAGCTATGTGAACCAGTTTACGAGCGTATTCCAGGACATCGCCTGGCAATACACCGAGATTATCCGCTACAACACCGAAGTGCAAACCGCCCGGGCTATCGGCGAGGCTTACCGGGAGCACCACCGCCTGGACGAGGCCGGCGACCTCCCCGAAGACTGGCAGGAGATCCACATCAGTAGCCTCAACTTCTCGCACGGCGAAGTGTACGACGCAGAAAAACGGGCTCACAGCCTGCACCGGCTCGATATCCGCATCCGACGGGGCCAGCGCATTGCATTCATCGGCGAGAGCGGCAGCGGTAAAAGTACCCTGCTGGCCTTGTTAAGGGGGCTATATCAACCGGAAAAGGATGTAAAAGTGACCGTCGATGGCCAGCAGGACGCCGCCATCGAAATGCTCGCCGACCAGGTTACGCTCTTCCCGCAGGACCCCGAAATTTTCGAAAATACCATTGCCTACAACATTACGCTTGGCCTGCCGTTCGACGAAAGCGACATTATGCAGGTTTGCGAAACGGCCCATTTTGCGGATGTGGTGGAAAAGCTGCCGAAAGGGCTCGAATCCAGCATTCAGGAAAAGGGCGTGAACCTTTCGGGCGGGCAGAAACAGCGCCTCGCGCTCGCACGAGGCATCCTCGCGGCGCGCACGAGCGATATCGTGCTGCTCGACGAGCCTACGAGCAGCATCGACCCGAAGACCGAATCGCAGATTTACGACAAAATGTTCGCCGAATTCCGCGGCAAAGCCGTGGTATCCACGTTGCACAGGCTGCATTTACTCACCAAATTCGACTACGTCTACATTCTGCGCGACGGCTATCTGATCGACGAAGGCACATTCCACGACCTCTACCATAACAGCCCGGTGTTCCAGGACCTGTGGCAGCATCAGGAGACACTTGCGGGGCGATAATTCCCGGACATTCCATCCGGTTGAAACGTGAAGCTCGGGGCTGGAAGCTCCGGGCCTTCCGGCTTTGTCTTCTATTGCCAAAAATTTATTTCCAATTTTTGTAGAAATACTTTGAATATAGATTTCAATCGCAGTATTTTTGCTACGGTAACGAACAGATAGACAAAGATAAAAGATGAGGATGATAAGTGAAGATTATACGTTCCGATCAGCATTGCCCGCACTGAGTTAATTCCCCATTAAGACCACAGTAAATCACCCGGCGGAAAATTCCGCCCAGGATAATCCTGCTGCGCCCTTTTTGGCCATTCCTGTTCTTCCCCGAAATAATTCCAAACATTTGTAACACGCCAGACATGGCATACCTCGACACTTACACAACACCTTTGACTGCCGCTGCGGCGGCCCATTTGCTCCGGCGTGCCACATTCGGGCCTACCCAGCAGGAAATCTCCGATTTCACAGGAAAAACCGCTGCCGAAGCCGTGGATTTACTGATCAGCAACGCCTCTTACCGCGCTTCCCCGCCGCCGCCTGTCGAGCTCGATCCGGCACGAAGCGACCTGGGACAGCCTTTCATGGAAAAGCCATTCGTGAACTCGCTGAGCTACACCTATTTCGGCTACATCAAAAACTGGTGGGCGGGGCTTATGGCCGAACAAAACGGACATCCGTCCGTGCTGGAAAAGCTCGCGGTATTCTGGCAAAACCATTTTGTGGTAATCCATTCCGCCGTCGAAGATTACCGGTATATGTATCGCTACCTGCGCCTGCTACGCGCAAACGCGCTCGGGAATTTCCGCGACCTGGCCATTGCGATTACCAAGGACCCTGCCATGCTGACTTTTCAGAATGGAAACGAAAACACCAGGGAACACCCGAATGAAAACTACGCACGCGAGTTGCAGGAGATTTTTGTAGTAGGCCAGAAAGACTTTTACGGCAACTACAATTATACCGAGCAGGACGTTAAAACCGCGGCCCGGGTGCTCACCGGCTGGCAGACCAAAAACCGCCGCCTCGAAGGAAGTACCACTATCGATGCGGTGTTCAATCCCGACCGGCACGACATTTCCGACAAGACATTTTCGGCCAAATACAACGGTACTACCATCGCCGGCCGTACCGGTTCCATCGCGGGCGACGCCGAAGTAGCCGACCTGATCAACATGCTTGTGCGGCACCCCGAGTCCCCGAAATACATTTGCAGGAGGCTTTACAGGTATTATGTCAACCCCAATGTGACCCAGGAGATCGAGGATAATGTGATCGTCCCGTTGGCCGCCTTTTTCGCGGGCACTTCCAATAACTTCGCCGTCGCACCGCTCATCAGAAAGCTGCTCACCAGTCAGATATTTTTCGACAACCGAAATGTAGCAGCCATTATCAAGTCGCCGGCGGAATTGCTGGTCGGTACGGTGAGGTTATTCGATATGCCCATTCCCGACATGGTCACCGATACCGCCGCTTTCGGCCGGATGACCAGTCACCTGAGCGACAACATGAAGCTCTTGCAGCTCAACCTGCTCGACCAGCCCACGGTATTCGGCTCGCCGGCTTACTATCAGACCGGTTTTTCCAAAAACTGGATCAACGAGACTCTCATCGGGCTCCGCGGCAGACGCACCGACACGCTGGTGTCGTCGGTGATCGAAATCAAGCCCGGCCAGTACATTTCCATCGATATCCTGGGGCGGTTAAGAAAGATCCAGCCTAACTTTTCGGACGTGGCCGCTTCGCCCGCCATCACCACCGAGCAGGTCCTCGCCGAATTTACCAGACACCTTTTTCCGATGGAGCTTTCGCAGGAACAAAAGGATTTTCTGATCGACAAAATCCTGATGATGAATAGTGCCGCACGCGCCACCTGGCTCCGCGAATGGGACGCCTACCGTGCGGCGCCCGGCGATACGACCAAGCAAAGCACCATTCTCTGGCGATGCCGCGCATTACTGAGATACCTCATGAGAATGGCCGAATATCAACTATTTTAATCCCGCTGTCGATGAAAAGAAGAGATTTTATGTCAGCGGCATCCTCGCTGATGGTCCCCGTAGTGCTGAATGGGTTCGGGATCAGGACATTCGCCAAAGGTTCGGCATTGGTGCGGGCGCTGAAACAGACGTCGGCCGCCAATAACGACCGCGTGTTGGTGATCGTTTACCTTGCCGGCGGCAACGACGGCCTCAATACGGTCATCCCGCTCGAATACTATTCCCAGTACTACGGGCTGCGAAGCAATATCGCCATTCCGGAAGCCAGCGCACTCAAACTCGCGGGAGCGCCGGAAACCGGCTTTCACCCCGTAATGACCGGTATGCGCGACCTCTATAACGAAGGTAAACTGGCGATCATCAATTCGGTATCGTATCCTAACCCTGATCAGTCGCATTACCGCTCGACGGACATCTGGATGACGGCCGTCGATTCCAACCGATATGCTACTTCCGGCTGGGCGGGGCGCTACCTGAGCGACCGCTTTGCCGGATATCCCGAAGCATATCCGAATAGTGAAATGGAAGATCCGCTGGCTGTGCAGATCGGCCAGATCGCCACGACCACGCTTTTTGGAGAAAGAGCCGTTTCCACCGGTGTCAATATCCAGGACCCGAATGCATTTTACCAGCTGATCGGCGAAAACAACCAGGCGGTAAGCGCACCGCTTCCCTGCTGCGACGCCGGTGATCTGCTTTCATACGTGCGACAAAAACAGGTTCTCGCAGTGGGCTACGCTTCCGAAATCAAGGCGGCGGCCGATGCCGGTAAAAATCTGGGCGCCTATCCCGACGCCTCCCAGAAAAACGAGCTTGCCGAACAGCTGAAAATCGTCGCACGCCTGATCCACGGCGGTTTGAAATCCAAGATCTATTACGTCGAGCTCGGCGGCTTCGATACGCATTCGGGCCAGGTAGGCACCAATACCACCGAAGGCGTGCATGCAACGTTGCTCAAAAAACTCTCCGACGCCATTTACGCATTCCAGAACGACCTCAAACTGCAAGGTATCGAAGACAAGGTCCTGGGAATGACCTTCTCCGACTTCGGGCGCCGGGCATCTTCCAATGCTTCGAAGGGCACCGACCACGGTATCGGCGCGCCGATGTTCGTGTTTGGGACGGGTATCAAAAGACAGGTCATAGGTACCAACCCCGACCTCGTGAATGGCCTGCTCCCCCCTGCCCCCGACCCGGGCATCAGCAACCGGGACATTAAAATGCAGATCGACTTCCGTCGCGTATACGCCGATATCCTCAACGACTGGTTCGGAACGGCCGGTTCCAAAACCGACCAGATCCTGTACCGCGATTTCAAAACGACGTCGCTCTTCTCCGATACCGTGCAAACCATCGCGTCCGGTGCATGGCCGAACCCGGAAATCTGGTCGAACGGCCGCGTGCCCGATTCGAAGGCGATTGTCCGGATCAATTCCGGGCATACCGTGGATGTGGCACAAAACATCACCGCCAAAGATGTGAAAGTGGAATCAGGCGGAAAGCTCAAATTCCTTGGTGATTACACAGTCAATATCACCGGTTAAAAGCAGCGTATTCACAGGTATTCAGATCTATATGAAAAAAATATACAAAGGCTGCCTCATAACCTGGATTACGGTGATGGCGACGGCAACGGGATTTTGCCAGACCGGCATTGTAAAAACCGACCGCTCGGCAGCGCGGGGGCTGGTGAGTTTCGCGGCAGCCGCCAAACTTACGGGCATCGGCAATGCGAAACATATCGATGGCTATGTCGAGAAAACGGGCACCGGCTCGTTCCTGTACCCCGTCGGGCATAAAGGTATTTACCGGCCATTCGGGGCGGATGCCGACGGCGTTACCGGCGCATATTTTCAGGATAATCCGGGAACGGCCGCATTACCAGCGGGCGGGCCATTCACCACATCCAGCCGCGAGGGGACTGTAAAAGCCGTCAGTACGACCGAATATTGGGACATCGACGGCACGAACGCATCGCGCATTACGCTCACGTGGAATGCCGCGAGTAATGTAGGCACACTCACAGGCAACTCCCTCGCCACCCTGGGCATTGTCGGCTGGAACACAGCCACTTCCCGGTGGGAGCCTGTCAAGGCCGTTGTGGACGAAGTCGCACACCAGGGCGGCACCAGCGGCCTCACCGCGGGTTCGATCACCACCGTGCAAACCGTCGTTCCGAACAGTTACAGCATTTACACACTCGCCGCCTTAAATTCGGCGACATTGCCGACCAACTACATTGGCAACCTCGAAAATGTGGCATGTACGGCCATCAGTGGCTGGGTTTGGGACCAGAACTACCCCGACGTGGCCCTGACCGTCGAACTCGTGGAAGGCTCCACCGTACTCGCCACCGCCCGCGCCGATCAGTTCCGCCCCGATCTTAAAAACAATGGCATCGGGACCGGTAATTACGGGTTCACCATTCCTGCACCCGGTGCATTGCTCGACGGTGCGGCACATCAGCTAGGCATTCGCGTCAAAGGCAGTTCGGCGCTCATCACCGGCTCGCCCAAGTCGCTGAGCTGCACTTTGGGCGGCAGTTTCGAGGGCACCGACTGTTACACGCTCAATGGCTGGGCGTGGGACAAAAACAATCCCGGCGACGCGCTGACCGTCGTTGTCAGGGAAGGTAATACCACGCATACCACCGCCGTAGCCAATATTTTCCGCCAGGACCTGAAAAACGCGGGCACCGGCACGGGCAATTATGGTTTTAAAATCCCGCTCCCTGCCGCTCTCAGGGACGGCAACACGCACCAGATAAGCGTCAGCCTGCAAAATTTTGCCTATACACTGCCCAATTCGCCGAGACCGGTCAATTGTCCTGTAAACCAGTACGCAGGCCGGTTCGAAAATGCGGATTGCAACTATATCCAGGGTTGGGTTTGGGACAAAAATTACCCTAATTCGGCCCTGACGGTCGAGGTTTACGAAGGAAACACGGTGTATGCGACCGGCGTGGCCAATATTTACCGCGAAGCACTGAAAACGGCCGGCTATGGTACCGGTAATTATGTTTTTAAAATTCCGACGCCGCCTGCGCTCTGGGATGGCAGGAGCCATCAGCTGAGTGTTCGTGTAAAAGGTACCGCTACGGCACTGCCCGATTCGCCGCGGGCGCTGAGCTGCTCGGTAAACCAGTATGCGGGTAACTTCGAATGGTTCGATTGCGAATCCATTAAAGGATGGGCATGGGACAAAAATGCGCCGGGCAGCGCCGTCGAGGTTGAATTGTACGAAGGAACGACCGTGTATGCCTCGGCATTGGCCAATATTTACCGAGACGACCTTAAAGCCAATGGCACCGGAACCGGCAACTATGGTTTCAGGATTCCGATGCCGGCAGCGCTCAGAGATGGTCGGGACCACCAGGTAAGCATCCGGGTAAAAGGGTCGTCTGCCGTCCTGACGAACTCGCCGCGTGCGTTGAACTGCCCCGTGAACAATTACGAGGGCCGTATGGAAACGCCTGATTGCAGCTTTATCCAGGGTTGGGTTTGGGATAAAAACTTTCCCACCAATGCGTTGACCGTCGAAATTTTTGAGGGGACGACCGTCTATGCCACCGGCACCGCCAACATTTACCGCGACGCATTGAAAGCCGCGGGCAAAGGAACCGGCAACTATGGTTTCAAAATAGCGACCCCGCCCGCACTTATGGACGGAAAAGCGCACCAGGTGAGCATACGTGTGAAGGGCGCCGCTTTCACCCTGACCGATTCGCCGAGGACATTGACATGTGCCGCGAACCAGTATGCAGGCAGTTTTGAATGGTTCGATTGCGAGGCCATCAAAGGTTGGGCCTGGGACAAAAATTTCCCCGGCAACGCCGTTACGGTAGAGGTTTTTGAGGGAACAACCGTTTATGCCTCCGCTGTGGCGAACACCTATCGCGAAGATCTGAAAAACAACGGCACCGGAACCGGCAATTACGGTTTCAGGATACCGATGCCTGCCGCGCTGAAAGACGGCAAAAACCATAACATCAGCATCCGGGTAAAAGGCTCTGCCACCACACTGACCAATTCGCCGAGGGCGATGAACTGTCCGGTGAACGCCTACGAAGGGCGTTTCGAAACTGCCGGCTGCGACTTCATCACAGGCTGGGTCTGGGATAAGAACTTCCCGGCCAATGCATTGACCGTGGAGGTAACGGAAGGTACGACCGTGCATGCAACCGGCGTGGCCAACATCTACCGCGAGAACCTTAAAGCGGGCGGCATCGGTACCGGCAACTATGCATTCAAGATCCCGACGCCGGCAAGTCTGATGGACGGTAAAGCGCACCAGCTAACTGTACGTGTGAAAACCACCGCATTTCCCCTGACCGACTCACCACGCCCGTTGACCTGCGCCGTCAACCAATATGCAGGCAGTTTCGAATGGTTCGATTGCGAGTCGCTCAAAGGCTGGGCCTGGGACAAAAATTTCCCGAACACAGCGGTTACCGTCGAACTTTATGAAGGCAGTACCGTGTATGCTACCGCCTTGGCGAACCAATACCGCGACGACCTTAAAAACAACGGTACCGGAACCGGCTACTATGGTTTCAGGCTCCCGATGCCCGCCGCTTTGAAGGATGGCCGGAACCACGCGTTGAGCATTCGGGTGAAAGGCTCGGCGACCGTGTTGAACAACTCGCCCCGCACCTCCAACTGCCCGGTGAACGCTTACGCCGGCCGCATGGAAACGCCTAGTTGCAGTTACATTAACGGATGGGTCTGGGACAAAAATTTCCCGGCCAATGCACTGACCGTGGAAGTTTTTGAAGGAACTACTGTTTACGCCACCGGCGTCGCCAATATTTACCGCGAAGCCCTGAAAACTTCGGGCATCGGTACCGGCAATTATGTTTTCAAAATTGCAACACCGGCGGCGATCAGGGACGGTAAAACCCGTTCAGTGGGCGTTCGGGTGAAAGGTACGACATTCACCCTCACCGATTCGCCGCGGACAATGACCTGTGCCGCGGGCGGCAGGATGGCCGCGCCGGGTGAAGACGAAACGGAAATCGCGCCGAATTCCCGCGAAACGGACCAGGCGGAGCTAACCATCGCACCCAATCCGACGCGCGGACAAGTGACGGCCATCTTCCCGCTCGGCAACAATCAACGGGCGGATATGGCCATCTTCAACCTCGCTGGCCAACAAATCTGGGAAGGCCGGACCGTGGGGACCGGCAGTACCGTTCGCAAGTCCATCGATCTGAGCGGCTACCCCGACGGCACTTATCTCTTCCAGCTCCGCAAGGGCGCGATGATTCTCAACAGGCGAATAATTTTAATGAAATAGGTTAAAATAGGGATTGTAGAATGAACGGAAAGGTCGCCTCATCTTGGGGCGATCTTTTTATTTGGAAGAAATAATAAAACCCAGGTAAAGATCAGCTTGCTTCCCTCCCAGAAAGGCGGAAAACAGGCTGTTGCTTCCTATTGTAAAACCTTTATAACGTAATGCCGCTCCCGCGGTTAGTCCGGCATATTGCTGGCAGGCCAATGGCACTGAAAGCACCATGTCGTTTTTGAGCCAGCAGGGCGTCAATGCCACATAAGGGACCTGGTATAATTTGTACAAATCGTGCTTCCGCTGCAAGCTGGCGCCCGTTCCAGCGTTTATGACCCATTGCGGCGAAAAGCGGTAGTCGGCCTGAATGTGCAGCATGGTCGGCAGCGCTACCTTATATGACCCGCTCCTCCGGCCGGTGCGGGTAAAATACTGCGGATAAGTGTCGAAAACGCGCGATGCACGGCTGAACAGCGAGTTATTGAAACTTCCGTTGAAGTATAACCGCTTATTCGCGGCAATGCCGATGTCATACGATTTGCTGTAAGCGCTGTCCGCCTTGTACCTGATATTACCGATGTCGCTGACAGATACGCCAAGCCTGAACTTCCAGGGCTCTTCCCCCGAAGCATGAAAGGAATAGCTCAACCCGATGTCACCGCCGAGGCTCGCCTTGCCGGGTTTGAGCAGATTACCGGCCGAGAACCTGTCGAATAGCTTACCGGCCGTAAGGGTTGAAACGGCACCGGTTGCCGCCGTGATGTAACTCACCCGGTCGGAATTGAGACGGATGGTACCGGTGAGCTGCGAAACGTCGATGGCGGTGTGCGCGATGCCATTCAGGAATTTCAGGGTTCCTCCAATGCGCATGCGGTGCCGGTCGGTGCGCACGAGCCCGTAGGAAAACGACACCCCGATATCCGAGAAAGCGGCAATGCTGGTTTGCATATTCGCGATCCGCGGCAACCGGTAGGGATAGGATTGCTCTACTTTCGTAATTTCCCCGATTTCGGACAGGAGACGGCCATCCACATCGCGGTAATTGGCATGGATGCGCATTCGGGTGGTCAACGCCAACGTCAGGCGGTCGGTGGCGAGGAATGCGAAAGATGGCCCTTTGAAATCCAAACCGCCCACGCCGGTGGAAACGGACGAGGTGCCCAGAATGTCGGAACGGAGAAAATCGGGGCCCGATTTGCCGAAATCGCCGATGTGAATGGACGCCGTGTTGGAAGCGGCCCGGGCGCTTACGTGGGCGATGTTCATGCGCCACGCCTTGCCTTCGGTATCAAAAAAAGCAGGATTACGAAAACCGCCCGTGATCCCGTCCGGGGCGGTCACAGGCGCCTGCGCGAATGCGGGAAGCGACAACGCCCCCGCCAATACTCCGATCCATATTCGCCCGATACGTATCATACCGCTGGCTAGAATTGCAGTGATTTTCTCACATTCAGCATCAGCCCGAAGGAATTGTAGAGCAGCCTGCCGGAATCCAATGCTGCCGCCACGCCCACTTCCCAGTTATTTTTAAACATTTTACTGCCCTCGAGATAACCCGAAAACTGGTTGACCTGCCGGAAATACGGCGGAGGCAATACCTCCCTCCTCCTGCCCAGCGAAGTGCCGATCGGGCTGGTACCATAAGTGCCGTAATTTCGGGAATAGGACAACCGGGTAGTAATATTCACCGAACCGATGTTTCCCCCCAATCCCGCGTGGAACGCTATCACTCGGTTGTTTACGAAATACTCGCCGTCCTTGTGCCGCAAATCGGCGCGTGCTTCATGGCGGGGCGTGAGGAACGGGTTGCCTATGCCCCGGCCCCGGTACGACCATCCACCTGCATACATATAGTTGTTGTAGTAGTTCTCGTCGCCCGATTTCGTGACCTTCGACCACAGTTCGCCCGCCTGATTTTTGGTATACAAAAATTCAACCAGAATCCGGCTCCAACCGGCATTGCGTTTCTGCTTGTTTTTCAACGAAATACCCGTCAGACCATCCCGGACATTGGCGAGCTTGGACAATGCGCCTACGTCATAGATTTGTTGTCGGTAAACAAAAAGCTGCGTCGTCCGGAAATCGTAAGTAGCCCCGAAATCGATGGTACCGAGCTGGTTGCCGAGCTTGGTCGCAAAACCGCTGTTTGCGCGCCAGGTTTTGCCGGTAACCACATGAAAGAACGATTCGAGTTTGCCGAGATTGAATCCTTCATAAATGTCATCCTCATTCCCGTACATGGTCTGATGATTGAAACCCGCGAAGATATTCAACCGCCAGCCGGGCTTGCCGAAACGTCCGTAAAGGGATTTCTGATGGTAAAACGAGGTAACAGGCGGAATATCGTCCTTCCTGGCGCCGCCTCCGCTGACGGGGCTGATGGGCGTAGTTCCGAACCAGCCGTAGGAGAAACTGCCTTTGAAGGAAAGCACCCCTCCCAGCGCCGGTAACCGCCAGTATTCCGGAACAGACAATTCTATTTTGGGGATACCCAGCGCATTGCCGGAAACGGCCATGGCACCGGAAGATAACGTGCTGTCGACCAGACCGGTAATATCACGCGAGCGGCCGGCTTTCAATTCGAAAATACCCGCTTTTACCGCCGCGAAGCCTTCAATGAGCGTACCTTCGGTTTTGCGGCCGGCATTGAGCCTGTATATTACCCCGGCACGCCAGTCGAACCGCCCCGGACGATTTGCCCCGTAACTTTTCGAAATGCTCCCGATTACCCCTGCCGAAGTGCCTTCCACCGGCGCATTACCGAACCGGTTGGCGCGCATCCAGAAGGGGACTACGCCGTTGGTGGTCGTAACGACCGGTATTTCCAGACTGGCATTGAAAGCGCCCCGCCGGGGTTCCTGAAAAAAATACTGTCGGCGGCCGTAGACGTGCCGTCCTGGGCCATGCTCCACGCGGGGGCCAGCAGGCCCGACAGGAGCAGAATGGATTTTAGGGTTTTCTTCATTCACGTTGAGTTAGTTCTTCGAGAGGGGTGTTACGATGCCTTTGGGCGCGGGTATCCGGTAAAAGGGCCTGCTGCTAGAAGTTGACGATCCGGTAATAGCAGGCTTTCGGTGTCATGTTCTCATCAAACAGGTACGGATAATTTTTCTTATTCAGCATTTCGGTGAGATAATTGTCCTTGTCGTAAGGGCTCCAGAGCGTAATACCGGTCACTTTGCCTTTCATTTTCCGACAGGTGCGGAAAATGATATCGAACACGTCGCCCTGTTCGCGCTGAACTTCCCTGGTGTATCGATCGCTCATGCCCTGTATTTCAGTAGCCGCCAGAACGCGGCCATTACCAACCTTGTTTTCTCTTTTGGGATAAATGGACACGTCCAGCTCGGTAATCTGTACTTCCAGGCCGATGGACGCGAACATGTCGATAGTTTCCTGCAAATAGCCTTCGTTGATCCCCTCCACACCGTAATGGCTCTGCATGCCGATGCCGTCAATCGGAATACCCATTTCCTTTTTGGCTTTCAGGTATTTAAAAATGCGGTTACGGCGATCGGGGTCCTCGAAGCCGTTGTCGTTGTAAAACAGCTTGGCGTTCGGATCGGCTTTACGGGCCGCGACGAACGCACGTTCGATGTACTCGCTGCCGATCATATCGTAAATCTTGGCCCTTTTGGGTGTGGCGGGCGCATTACCAAAGAACTGGTAGGCTTCGTTCACCACGTCCCAGCAGTACACTTTGCCCTTGTAGCGGTTCATGACCGTCGTTATATGCTCGTCGATGCGCCGCATGATTTTTTCTTTGGAGGCATAATCACTACCGTCCATAAAAAACCAGTCAGGCATTTTCTGGAACCAGATAAGGGTGTGGCCCCGGACTTTCATGTTGTTTTTTTCCGCAAACTCTACCGCCTGATCCGCCTCGGCCCAGGAATACGTTTTTTCTTCGGGATGAATATATCTGGCTTTCATGCCGTTCATGGGCGTAATGCTCGAATATTGCGTGGCAATGAACCGGGCACGCTTCGCATCGGTGATCATACTCGGGGAAACGGCGGTACCGATAGGGAAATAGTCTTTGTACGCCTCTCGTAACGGCTTTTCGTCCGCATCGGCACGTGCAGCGGCTTCCTGCCGTGCAGCAGCTGTCGTGGAATATTCATGCGCAACCGACGAGTTATCGGGCACGTCCGTCCAGGTGGTCAGACTGATCACCCCGCAAAACACGGTCATCACCAGGCACAGAACGATAAGTCTCATATCAGTGTATCGGGTTAATGGGTCACAACAAAAATTTCAACCGCCTGTTGAGCGCGTACACGATGCCGGACACGATGATCGACAGGAAAACGGCCACTGGAAACAGATAAATGTTGGGCGTTCCCGCAAAGTAGTCTTGCAGGAAAAGAATCACGCCGGTGTGTGTGAAGAATACCGCATTGGCGATATCCGCTACCAGGCTCCCCGATTTCCGCCACGTCGATTTGAACAGTAAAATCATGATCGGCGGGCACAGGAACAGCAGCGAAATGTACAGGTTCACCCCGAGCTTGTATTTGAGGCTCAGGTACGATTCGATCAGCAATGTTACCGTGCCGACCAGTATGGCAATATAGCAATTCCGGCGGGCGCGTGCATCGAGTTCGAAGGACGTCCGGCGGATTATGTGGCCAAGTGTGAAAAACGGCAGGCCAAAGAAAAGAAAATTGCGGTATACCACCACATAATGTTGCGGCTGCCGGAAACGCGGCGCCACTACGTCCTGGATCAGGTAGCCGATGACGAACAAGCCGACGACCAATGCGATGAGCATCCGCTGCGACACCGGCAGGTAGCGTTTGATCAGGTACAGGAAAAACGTCGCGAAAATGAGGCTGATCACATACCACAAATGGTGAAACCCGAAAACGACCAGTTTGACGAGGTATTTGGGGTTACCGACAACCGAATGATAGTAAGCCGGCAAGTACAGCAGCATCCACACGGCATAGAGGATCAGCAAATGCGTCATGTATTTCCTGACCTTCGTTTTGTCGGTGATATTCACAAAGTACCCGTTGATCATAAAGAAGCAGGGCACGGCGATCCTTGAAATGCCGTTCGAGAACAACCAACCCATCGTATAGGCCTGATCGTCGCTTACGCCATTGTACAGCGGCAAATGCACCGCAATGACCAGAAAGCTGAGCGATAGTTTCGCGATATCCAGATTTGTGTTCCTTTCCAAACCTTGTGCGTTTTAGCGGCGCATTGCACGTATTTTTATTTACCCGAAAAAATATAACTGCGCACCGAACGGATGAGCGAATCGGAGGCTACCTGACGGATCTGCGGCGACGAAACGGAGCCACTGGCACCGGCACTCATTTTGAGCAGTTTACGCGCAAGCTCCTTTTCGTCGAATGCCACCTGCACATAACCGAGGTCCTGCATTTTCTTCGCCGTCGCGATCTGGTGGTCGTTGCGGTGCTCGCCCATACTGGCCAGCCGCGGCAGGATGAGCAGCGGTTTCGCCTGCGTGAGCGCGGAAATGATCGTACCCATGCCTGCATGCGCCACCACAAGACGAGCCTCCTCGAAATAGGTATTGAACTCGTCGGGCGACAGGAACCCGACCGTTTCCAGGTTTTTTACCTGATACGAGGATTCAAATACCTGAGCGACGATCCGCTCGCCGTTCAGTTGCGGGGCCATCTCGTCGATTGCCCTGATGAGCCGGTCGAACGGGGCCTGGGTACCGATTGTGACAAAAATCATGACAATATATTTCCTGCGAATAAAACTTTGTCCGTTGCAAGCTGCGGCCATTGCGTGTAGGTGCGGCTGGCGAATTTGGAAGCGATCTTCCCGCTCATCGACAGTTCTTCCACATTGGCGATACTATCCACCCAGATTGTACGCTTACCGAGTATCCTGGCCGAAATCAGGCCCATTAATCCCGGTGCGGCGCCCGTGGTGATCACCACGTCGGGCTTTTCCTTGCGGATGATGCTGAATACATCGAAAAACGACTTGATCAGCTTCATTTTGTCCCAGCGGCTGGCATCCGCCACGGCGTAAAATTTGCTGCCTTCCACCATCTTGGCGAAGTCGGGCTTCGTGGAAACGAATATCAGCTCCGATCCTTCGAAGGCCGGGCGCAAACGCAGCAGCTGTACCCAGTGGCCACCTACTGAGGCTATGGCTATTACTTTCATTTTCTTGTTGTTATAAAAACAATGGATATCAACCAACATATTCCTTTTCCTGAACGCCCAACAGTTTCAGGAACCTCGAAGCCATTTTCTGCGGGCTCAGGTCGGCCACTTTATCGAGCGAACGACGGTGGTAGCGTTCCAGCAACTCATCGTTGCGGATCATTTGCCGGATACCCGTGGCCCATTCTCGGTCGTCGTTGTTTTCGATAACCATCCCCGCATAATCCGGCTCCAACCCGTTTTCGAGCCTGAGGAAATCCGTGAACGACGGAATATTGCTGCAAATCACCGGCAGGCCGTACGACATCGCTTCAAGCAGCGAATTGCTCAGTCCCTCATACCTGGACGGGATCAGGAACACATCCGACGCCCGCAGCAGCAGGCGCACCTGCTCCCGGTCGAGGTCACCCAGCATGACCACCTTGTCATCCACGCCTTCGGACCGGATCAGACCGGAAATCTCTTCCTTCAATGGCCCGTCGCCGCCGAGGTAAAGCACGGCGTCATCCAAATGCTTCATGGCCTTCACGATCACCTCGTGGTTTTTCTGTTCGTGCAGGCGGCCTACGCAGGTCAGGATCGTCTTGCCGGACGGCATGCCCATCCGGATTTTCGCCTCCGTTTTGGAAAGTGAGAAATCCGGCTCTTCCACACAGTTGTTGATCACCGACAAATGTTTCTTGTAGGATGCCGGGTACGCACCGAATGCATCCATACCTGCCCTGGAATTGCATACATTGGCCGTGTAATAACCGCGGGAGCCCAGGTAGCGGTCGAGCATGCGCACCACTTTGCCGTAGATCTGCGGCGGGTTACGCTGCGACGCCACGCGGTATTTGATCCCCAGCGACCGGCCGATAACCGACGTGAAAATATTGGCCAGCGGCAGAAAGCTGATCAGCGCATCGGGCTTCTCGTCGATCATGACCGCTTTCAGGCGTTTGTAAACGATATAATAGTCCGCAAGCGAACTCAGTTCGTCGCTCAGATAATAGGCATCTTCAATATTCGAATATTGCGATTCGATTTTTTTCAGGAACACGATCTTGCTCTGCGGGAAATGACGTTTCACTTCCCGGTACAGCGCCACGATCATCTTGATGGCGCCGCCATTGTTGGAGGAGTTAATGACAAAGAGGATTTTCATAGAATGTGTGTGTTGACGGGTTATAATACTACCTCGCTTTTTTCAGCAAGGATCACATTGTTCGATACGACGGTCGCCCCGGCGGGCACATCGCGGGTTACCACGGAATTGGCCCCTACCCGGCTTCCCGCGCCCAGTATCACCGGCCCGGCCACTACGGCATTGATACCGATCACGACGTCGGGCTGCAACCAGGGCTGGCTGAATGTACGGCCGTTCGCGGTACGTTTTTTCCCGACGTTTCCGCCGATGGTAGCGCCCTGGTACACTTTAAAATTCCCTTCGGCGACCACATTATAGCCGATGACCACGCCCGTTCCGTGTAGGATCACGAAGCCGCCTTTGAGCCTGGCGCGCGGGTCTATTTCTACGGAAAAAAGGACCCGGTTGAACAGCCAGAAAATCCTGGCCAGGGGAATGAGCTTGATTTTGTAGAGCACGTAGCTGATCCGGAAAAAGATGTTGCAGTAAAACATCGTCTTCACGAACGGCTTCAACTTACTGCCGGAATGCTCGGCATAAGCGGCATAATCCTTCAAAATTGACATAATAACGCTGAGTTTAATCTGTCTGAAAACCGGCGGGCCAGGCTATGGCGCCGGTTATTTCGTAAACAACTTCTGAAAATCTTCCTTCGTCGCCGACTTGTAAGCCGACTCTACGCGCCCCAGTTTCGATGCCGATTTCATGGCCTCGGCCAGTCCATCCACGTCGTCCACCTCTGTCACGAAACCGTCCACGCCGTGCCGCACAATGCGCCGGATCACGGGAATGGACGCCGTCACCGCTACCGGCGTGTGCAGGTACAGCGACTCGATCACGACATTCGGCAATCCTTCATTACGCGACGGCAGCACAAGACAGTCCGCAAACTTCATATATTGGTACGGATTCTCCTTGAACCCCGTAAAAACGATCTGATCGCCGATATTCAATTGCTTCTGGATCGCCCGCAGCTCCTCGTAATAGGCCGCGAAACTGCCTTCCACTTTTCCTACGATGTACAGCCTGGAATCCGGCTCGTCCGCCAGGACCCTGGCGAATGATTTAACCAAAACATCCAGCCCTTTGATGCGGTCGATACGACCCACATACACGTAGTTGGTGGCAGTGCCTTCATATGGCGACGTTGCACCTTCGAGCTTTTTATTGATCTGGTCCGCGTTGATCGGGTTGGCGAGCGTGGTGACCTTACTTCTCGGAAGGCGCAGAACTTTTACCGCTTCGTCACGCATTTCATCCGTTTGCGCGATCAGATGGTCCATAAAGCGGTAAGCCAAAAATAACCGTGCTTTCTGAACGATCGATTGTGTGTATAAATAATTGTTACTCCGCAGGATCACTTTCACTTTCGGGAACATGATCGAAGCCAGCGCGAGCCGGATGTTGATCGGCATGAGCGATGAAAAAACGTAGTCAGGCTTCTCCTCCCGCATCACTTTCGCGAGCTTGCGCATGAGGCCGTCCTTATAGTTTTTGACATGAATGTAATGGCAGGTCCTTTCCCGGGGGATGAAATTGCGGATCAGGCCTATTTCTTTCCCGACAATGTAAAAAATGACGTCGTACCGGCTGCTATCCAGACAACTGGCTATAAAAAGCGTCATTTTCTCCGCACCGCCGGCATAGCAGTTCACGAAGAAAACGGCCTTTTGTCTGGTTGTATCAGAGGTTGCTAATCCGCTCATTATATTTCAGGTAACCCTTTTGGATCAGGCGGTCGTCGGGAAGCGAAAGCAGCAATGCCTTCTTCTCTTCGCGGCTCATGCCCTTGGAGTGCACATTATACCGGATGTTGTTCCTTTTATAATCTTCTACCGAGCAGATAATCTTCGCCGGGTTTCCGCCGACACACACATTGTCGGGCACCGACTTCGTGACTACCGATCCGGCCGCCACGAGCACATTGTTTCCGATCGTCACGCCGGGCAGGATCAGGCTGTTGTTGCCTATATACACACCGTCGCCGATCGCCACTTTGCCGAAGCAATCGAAATCGGGTACCTCGCGCCGGAACATGAATGCCCCTCCGTGCGTAAAAATCCTCACGCCGTTCGTGATCTGGCAGTTATTACCAACCGATATGAGGTAAGGTTCCGACGACCACGTCACATTGAAAAACTGGCAGCCGCTGCCCACTTTCACGCCAATCGACCGCGCGTAGTCGACCGGCGAAAGCCACCACCTTTTCAGGAGATTTTTGATGATACTTAGTCTTCCCATTCTGATAAAGGGCTATTTGGTTCAGGCGTTTACGGACTGGTTTACGTGCGAGAGAATGTATTGCGTCAGCCTTTCCAGGTCCTGGTCCTGCCGCTCCTTCACTTCCTGCACGCGTTTTTGTTGTTTGCGGATAAACTCGGCCCGCAGTTCCCTGTTCTCCATTTGCAGGATACGCATTTTGATCTCGCTCACCAGCAACGGGTTGAAATACAAAGCGCTGTCGCCGCAGATTTCGGTGATCGACGAAATCGCCGAGGCGATAATCGGCGTGCCGAGCGTCATGGCCTCTACCGGCGGGTATCCGAAGCCCTCGTTCAGAGACGGGTATACAAACAGGTAGGCCCCTTTGTACATCGAAAGCAGCGTTTTGCCGTCCACGTAATCGACAAACACGAACCGGGATTTGTTTTTGATGTACTTGTCGAAAATGTGCTTGTTTTTGGAGCCCGTCAGGATCACTTTTCCCTTAAAATCGGGGCGTTCCGAGAAAATCTCGTCGAAAGCCATGGCCGCACGAAGAGCATTTTTCACCCAGCGGTCGGCGCTCACCATCATATAATATTTTTCGCCCGCCTCGTAGGGCTCCACTTTTTCGAGCCCTCCCACGGTCGAAGGCGAATAAAACACCTCGATATCTTCCTGTTTCAGGTAAGGCACAAACGCCAGGATCGACGCTTTCGAATGCTCGGAAACCGTTACGACGTGAATATTTTTGCGCTGAAAAACCTCGCGGTATTTCTTCAAAGTAAGATCGAACGTCTTCTTTGATTTGTATTTGTAGTATAACTCGTACCCCAATTTGAAGCTCTTGCTCCGGTAATGCCCAATGTATTTATCGTAAGGCAGTTCCAGCACGCGAAGGCCGTGAACCGTGGTGATATAAGTGATATTGTCGCCGATCGTCGCCAGGTCGGTTTCGATAATCGGGCTATACACAACGCCCGGATATTCGGCCACGGTTTCCTGCAATGAGCGCTGGTTGGAATCCACCATGACGAAATGATTGTCCCGACAAATCTGCGCGATTTCTGGGTTCAGCCATTTTTCCGAATTGTAATAGGCAACAATGTCTTTCGAACTCCCGGCGAGGGATTTGAACACGATTTCACCGTACTTTCCCCCTCCGTGGAACTTGGTATTCCCGACAGGTTGCGTTTTGGTTAAATCAAATATCAGTTTCATCGTCTTTGTCTGGTTAATGCGTATCTGTCAATATACTTTGGCGGGAGTATCATTCTAAAAGTATCGGGCCGGAACAGGTTCAGACAAACCACAAAAAGTAATAGCGGGAGGTATTGCGTAAACAGCGAGTTGTTGGTCGAAGCCAGCAGAATGAAAGAAAGGCAAATCACCATTCTGTTGTAGAAAGAATATTCCCGAACGTACGGTGCCAATAGCTTAATATACAAAATCACCATCCCGGCGACGAACAACCCTCCAAACAGCACGATTTCACAAACCCAGAAATTCTCGATGATCAGAAGTCCCGCCAGCTCCTTCATCATATCGAACTCCCGCATCGAGCGGCCAAACAAAAAGTCGTAAACCGTATGGCCATCGAAGATCGAAAACAAATCGAAACGTTTTTGCGCACTTGCCTCGTCGAGGAGCTCTTTTTTGAAAAGGCGGTCGCCCAATCCCTGGTAAAATACCAGGTAAGCCGCTACCATAAAGAACGCCGCGGAAGCTGCGTATATGAATAGCTTCGTTGTAAACTTCGCTTTCCTGTTCCCCAGCAATTTGAGGATATAGAAACCGAAAAAGCCGAGGTTTACAATAATCGCCATTCGCGCATTGAACGCAAGGACAGCCACAAATCCGAGGCCCCACAACGCAAACTTGTACTTATCCTTCAACGAGGATGTTATAAAAAATGCACTGAGCACGGTTACCATCAACGCATTGCTCAAAGGTGCGCCGTGCAATGCCACACTCCTGAACGATTCACGCAGGCGGATATTCATCAGGTGGGACTGGAAAGTAGTGTCGATCCAGAGAAAGAAATGCGTCCGCAAAAGATATTCCGCAATCGCCACGAGGCATTCGAAAACATAAAATGCGATGATAATCTTGACGATCTTCCTTTTGACCAGGTAATCGTCCTTTGTCCTGATTTCTTTCGGTACCAGGAGGTAAATGAGTGGTGTCGCGAACAGAATAGCGGCGCTTCTCAGCGAGTCGGTGAGAATACCGGCGTACATCCGGTAAACGATCACAAAGGCGATCAGCAACAGCACACCGATCTCGTACTTCCGGTCCCGGAACGAACGGTCACGAAAGCTCATCGCAAGCACACCCAGCGACATCGCCACGATCAGGTAAAAAAAAGTATAGTTATCTATCTTCAACGTATTCAATACGTTGCTGCCTATAAAGAATATCAGGAAGAAAACTATCGCTGTCAGCTTGGTCATCTCTTTATTTTCTTAATTACTACGCCTTTCAGGTATGCCATTTCATCGCGCGGCATACCGAATAAAAAAGTAAAAAAGAAATCCCAACGAAAGGCTCATTGCGACTTCGATGATAAACCGGAACATCGGCTCCATGGCCGCTATCATGTAATGGCCCAGCGAGAGCGAAATCACCATCGCAGCAGCCATGTAAAGTACCGGCAGGATTACATTCCTCACATACCTGTCGAATTTGATATTCAATTGTTTATCAACGTCATATATCGTATATAACCAGAAGAATGCGTCCATGGTAATGATCACGAAAACCGGGTAGTAAGGATTCCTGACCACCAGCAGGATCGCATACGAAACCGGTAATGCGAGTAATGTGAAAATCCGGCCGTAAAGCTGAATATTCCTGATCCGGCCGGTCGCGGTGGCGATCTGGCTGTACGGGATCGGCAACATCCAGAAATAGGATTGGATCAGGGTCAGTTCTGTAAATAGTTTGGTGTATTCCGGTACCTCTTTCAGCCAGAATTGAAGAATGAAACTGGTTTCGAACAGGATCGGAAGCGAGACGAACAGCACCAGATAAAACACATAAACCGTCGATTTTTCGGCCAGCATCACCATACTTTCCGTCTCTCCTTTCGCATAGGATTGAATAATCTGCGGTTTGATAGCGAGATAAATGTTATTGACAAACTGGTTGATAAATCTCCCCGCCGTCGATGCCAGTCCCCGCGCCGCATTGACGGTCGGTCCGAAGAAAAGGTTCAACACTACGTTGATCCCCTGAACGCCGATTGCCCACGAAATATATCCGAACGCATTTACACTTACGAAACCCGCCATTTCTTTGAACAATGCATTGTCCCAGAAGAATTTGTAATGCGATTCGGGATATTTCCTGTAACAATACACCATGTGTGTCAGGAACACCACCAATTGAATTACTACCAGTAAAAATCCGTAATATGCCAGCTTATCGAATGGCGCATTCGCACCGATCAGATATACGATCCCCAATTTGGCGACCCCTTCGAAAATACTCAGGTACGCATACACCGACATGCTCTCGCGTGCGACAACCACACTTTGAAAACATATCTGGTTAATTTTAATAAACGCTGCCAGTGTGGATAGCTGATAAACCCAGAATGCCGCCTCTCTGCGGTCGGCGGGAATTACCAATTTATTATTGAACATCCACAGCCCCACCGTTTCCAGCAAAAGAACAATGAATAATGACAGCAGGAAATGCAGCCCCACGCTTTGCGAGAAATAGCGGTTTGTAAGTGCCAGGTCGTTTTTCCCCAAACCGATATTCAAATAGCGTTGCGATGAATTGGTAAGGCTCGACGAAACGAATTCGAGCATCATCACCACCGAACCCACCACATTATAAATGCCAAGGTCTTCGACGCCCAGAACTTCCAATACCACGCGGGATGTATAAAGCCCGATGAACATCAGGAGAAACATCCTGACGTATAGGAACAAGGTATTTTTGGCGATCTTAGTTACTTGCGAAGACATTCAGATTGTATTGCAATATTTTAAATTCGGATTTCCGGACCGGAGCCCCGTGTCGTTTATTATGGCTGGTTTGGTTCAAATTACGGGATTGGTAATATACCCTTCCGTTGCTGATTCCTTCGCGATTACCCGGGCCGGATTACCGACCACTACGCTGTTCGAAGGTACGTCGAGATTTACATAGGAATTGGGGGCGATCAGTACATTGTCGCCGACCACTATGCCGCCGACGATAACCGCTCCCGGCCCGATATAGACCCTGTTGCCGATGCTTGGCGCACCCTTCTTCTCCCCTCTTTTGGTATTGCCGATTGTGACGTTGTGTAATAAAGTACAGTTATCGCCGATCCTGCATTGGGAATTGACAACTATTCCACCGAAATGCGGTAATAGCAATCCCTTCCCAATTTGCACCGAAAGCGGGATCTGAATGCCGTATTTCACACCGTAACGTCTGTAAAGCAACCTGTAAAGCATTCCGAGCGGACTGCTTTTGGAATACTTTTGGGATAGCCTGAAAAAAGCAATAAACCTGAACGGGTAATTGAACAGCAATCGCGAAAGAAAAGCTTTGGTGCCAGTCCTTCCGGCGCTGCGGAAAAGATCGTATTTTAATTTGCTTCCCATTGTTACGGCGCAGACATTACATTCAACCAGGGCAACGGGGCATTAAACATAATGCGCCGCCAGTTGCCCGCTATATTCGAGGTACCAGTCCGCAAATTCCTTGATACCGGAACTGAGTTCGACCTGCGGTTTATAGTTGGTAATGCGTTCGAGGTTTTCCTGGCTCGCCCAGGTCCGGGGAACATCACCGGCCTGCATCGGCAGGAAGTTCTTGATGGCTTTGGTGCCGATGCCTTCTTCCAGCTCCTCGATAAACTTCATCAGGTTCACCGGCGAGCCGTTACCGATGTTGAGCACGCGGTACTGCGGTTTTTCTTCGAAGCCGGCCACCATCGTCTTGGTTACGCCGTCGACGATATCGCCTACGAATGTAAAGTCGCGTTCCATATCGCCGTTATTGAACACTTGGATCGGCTTGCCTTCCGAAATAGCCCGGGCAAAGAGCATCGGGGCCATATCCGGGCGCCCCCACGGGCCGTAAACCGTGAAGAAGCGGAGGCAGGTAATGGGAATATTGTAAAGATGGCTGTATGAATGCGCCATCAGTTCGTTGCTCTTTTTAGTGGCGGCATAGAGGCTCACCGGCGAATCTACCTTGTCTTCCTCCGAGAAAGGGATTTTGGCATTTGCGCCGTACACTGACGACGAAGATGCGTGCACCAGATGCCTGGGCGGAAAGTAACGGCAGGCTTCAAGGATATAATGAAAGCCGATGATGTTCGACTGCACGTACACATCCGGGTTCTCGATCGAATAGCGGACGCCCGCCTGCGCAGCGAGGTTGATTACGTAGTCGAACTGCTCGGCCTGGAACAGGCTGAACAACTGCTGCTTGTCTTCGAGGTTCATGCGCACGAAACGGTAATTGCTGTTGATCGTGCTCTGTACCAGCTGGTACCATTTGATTTTCTCCTGCTGGATACCCGCCTCTTTCAGACGTGCATATTTGAGCTGGGGCGAATAATAATCGTTGATATTGTCGAGGCCCACTACTTCGAAACCTTCCTGCAGTAGCTTCTTTACCGTGTGGAACCCGATAAATCCCGCGCTGCCTGTTACTAATACTTTCATATCTGTTGAGTAATCCGTTTAATGTCTTGAAAAAAGATCTTTACCTGGTTTACCTCGGCATTCGCATCTTCGGCTCCCGCCAGCGCTTTCCGTCTTAGCCGACGCGCCCTGCGGGAACACATCGACTGCCAGTGGAAAGATACCGGTTGCGTTACACTGAAATGACCGGGAGGGAGAGATTTAATGAATTGTTTACACCGGGGTTCCGGTTTCACGCAAGCGCGGTTGCCTGGACGAAGCACGCCGCGCCCGCGTGACCTTCGGGAATACCTACGCTACCGGTTCTTCAACCGCGTTAACCGCTTCCCGTCCAATGCTGTAATAGGTAAAGCCGTGCTCCCGCATCGTGTTCAGCTCATAGAGGTTACGGCCGTCGAACACGACCTTCTCTTTGAGGAGCTTGCCCATTTTAATAAAATCCGGGGTGCGGAACTGTGGCCATTCGGTAAAAATCATCAGTGCATCGGCGTCGTCGAGCGCCGCGTAAGCCGTGTGGCAGTAGGTAACTTCGGGGATCAATCTTTTAACATTTTCCATTGCCTCAGGATCGTAGGCAGTGACCTTCGCTCCTGCCGCGAGCAACGCCCGGATATTTTCAAGCGCAGGGGCTTCGCGGATATCGTCGGTATACGGCTTGAAAGCAAGGCCCCATACCGCGATCGTTTTGCCTGCCAGGCTGCCTTCGAAGAAGTCCTCAACAATTGGCAGCAATTTCTTTTTCTGGTCGGCATTCACGGCCATCACCGATTTCAGCGTGCGGAAATCGTAGCCGTAGTCGATGGACGTCTTGGCAAGCGCCTGCACATCCTTGGGGAAGCAGCTGCCACCGTATCCGATACCGGCAAACAGGAAGCGTTTTCCGATACGGCTGTCGGTCCCGATACCGCGGCGGATGTCGTCCACATTGGCCCCAACCCTCTCACAAAGGTTGGCTATTTCATTCATGAAAGTGATTTTGAGTGCCAGGAAGGAGTTGGCCGCATACTTGGTCATTTCCGCCGAGCGCTCGTCCATGAAAATAATGGGGTTACCCTGGCGGACCAATGGCGCGTACAGTTTCTCCATTACCTTCTTCGCACGGTCGGAAGTCGTTCCCACCACTACGCGGTCGGGCTTCATAAAATCTTCGACCGCCACGCCTTCGCGAAGGAATTCCGGGTTCGACACCACGTCGAAATCCACAGTTGCGTGCTGCGCGATGGCCGCTCGCACCTTCTCAGCGGTACCCACCGGCACCGTGCTCTTATCGACGATCACCGCATAGTTTTTCAGGATCGGACCGAGGTCGTTGGCTACGCCCAGGATGTATTTCAGGTCGGCAGAACCATCCTCGTCCGGCGGCGTGGGAAGTGCCAGGAAGATCACTTCCGCTCCTTCGATACCTTCCACGATGTCGGTGGTGAATTTCAAACGGTCTTCGGCAATGTTACGATCGAACAATACGTCCAGACCGGGCTCGTAGATGGGGATCTCTCCTTTTTGCATTCTGGCTACCTTGTTAACGTCGATGTCCACACAGGTAACCTGGTTTCCGGTTTCAGCAAAGCAGGTTCCGGTAACGAGTCCAACATAGCCGGTTCCAATAACAGCGATTTTCATACGCAGAAAAAATAACGTTGAGTAAATTGATTAGATTATAATTATTTCCTGAGGCTTCGAACAAACTTATCTGACTGTCTGTCTACAAGGCCTACTAAAATAATACTTTTTAAAGAAAATCCAAATAAATACTACGAAAGAATACGAAATATCTAAACTATTCCCCGAGAAGCAACATTACACGTTATTTCCCGGGGATTCTCAGGTCAGTTCATCCCCACAAGTTTCTTCAAGCGGCTGCCCTTTTCGGATTTTTCCTCCTTGTAGTAACCGTAGCCGTAACCACCGTAGCCGTAGCCGTAACCGTAACCGATGCCGTAATTCACACCATTGAAGATGATCGACAGGTTCTGGAAGCGGCGTGCCTTATGGAGTTCGCCAATGCGTTTCAGGTGGTCGAGCAATGTGTAGTTGAAACGAACGATATACAACGTGGCATCCACGTGCTCGGCTATCAGCGCGGAGTCGGTTACCAGACCGAACGGCGGCGAGTCGATGAGGATGTAATCGTACTCTTTACGCAGCTCCGCAAGCATTACCGGCAGGCGGCCGTTGCTCAGAAGCTCCGACGGGTTCGGCGGAATAGGACCGCTGGTGAGAACGTGGAATTTAGGATGGACATCCGTTTGCTGAATGTAATCCTCATAGTTGCCCTGACCGATCAGACAGTTCGAAGCACCGGTTTTATTCGGCAACGACAGGCGCTCGTGCAGTGTAGGCTTGCGCAAATCGAGACCGATCAGCAATACCTTCTTGTCCGAATAGGCCAGACTCGCGGCCAGGTTCACACTTACGAAGCTCTTGCCCTCGCCGCCGATAGACGAGGTGAACATCAGGATCCGGCAACTGCCGTCGCCCAGATACTGCAAGTTCGTACGCAGCGCTCGGAACTGTTCGGCAACGGCCGTGCGGCTGGTCATTTTGATAATATTGTCGTCGGCAGGAGCCCCGGCCGGGGTATTCATCTGCCCTACCTCGCCGAGGATCGACGAATGGGTTACTTTTTCGATTTCCTCGCGGCGCTGTACGGTGTTGTTCAGCATGAACAGGAGGTTAATCAGCAATACCGGAATGGCGATTCCGCCCGCAAGCGCTCCAAGCCAGATGAATGCACGTTTCGGTTTGATCGGCTGGGACGTCGTCACAGGGGCGTCGATCAGCCGGCTGTCCGAAACCGTGGCGGCATAGCCCAGTGCGGTTTCTTCCCTTTTTTGTAAAAGATAAAGATAAAGCTCTTCCTTGATCGATTGCTGGCGCTTGATCCCTACAAACTCACGCTCTTTTTTAGGGATCGCACGCAAGCCGGCCGAAAAGCGGTTGTTGATATTTTCGAGGTTACGCTTCGTGACGGCCATCCCGCGTTTCAGGTTCTGCACGTTTTCACGGATCGACTGGCGTGTACCTTCCAGCTGCGTATTGATCGTTTCGAGCAGCGGGTTTTTGGTGGTAGTTGTACGTGCATAGCGCTCACGCTGAAGTTCCAGCTCATTGAAACGCGTCAGCAGCGACACCAGCACGGGGTCGTCGATCATATAAGTAGCGGGGGCTACGGCGCCTTCGCCTGCATTCTGGATGTAGTTGTCGACACTTTCCAGAATACTCAGCTTTGTATTGACCTCGTTCAGCTGCGCGTCGTTTTCCTTGATATTTTCCAAAAACAACTTCGACTCCGAGCTGATATCAGTAATGCCCGCATTGGTTTTATAAGTCTCTACATTCTTTTCCACATCGCCTAGTTCCTCGGTGATCAGGCCAAGGCGGTTCTCGATGAATTTCAGCGTATTGCTCGCTTCGGTGTTCTTGTCGTTGAGCGAGGCCTGCACATACACATCGAGCAGCTTATTGAGAATATCCTTCGAGCGCTGGATGTCGGTGTCCTCGTAAGTCAGTTCGAGTACGGTACTCTTGATGTTCGGCTGGGTGATCGAGAGCCGGCCGAGTATTGCCTCCGCGAGCGCTTTCACGTCGCTGAAATGCACTTTAATATCTTTATACTCCGAGTCTTTGCCTTTGTTGACCACAAATGCGCCCCACGCGTTGTTGAAACGCTGGCCCACCTGGAATACCTTGTCCTCGTTATTGAACCGGAAATGCGTGCTGTCGACCATGTGGATTGTCAGCGGCTCTTCGAGTCCAAGTGGGGTGATCACTTCGGCGGTCAGTGTGATAGGGCTTCGCTTGTACAGGTTGACCGTCCGCAAACCTTCTTTCGAGGTATAGGACACGTCCAGGTTGAGCTCCTTCACCACCTGCTCCATTAGCGTTTGCGATTTCAGGATTTCGAGCTCGTTTTCCACTACCTTGTTCCCTCCGAATTCGGAGCTCATTTCAGTCAGGATATCGCCCTGCGAACCGCCGATGCTTTTTTCCTCCTTGATCAGGATGCTGGATTTGGTGCTGTAAACCGGCTGTGTGATCTGCAGGTAGAAAAACGCGCCCGTAAGTGCCAGGACGATGAACACCGGGAACAGATACCAATATCTGAAATACCGGTTTATGTACTCCCTTAGATTAAATTCCTGCTCCTCTTCCTCCAAAAAGGACGGTTGCATTCCATTGATTTTAGTATCGATCATAACAGTTGAGTATAATAAGTGTCTACTGAAAAGATTTCAGGCACTGGAAAAGCTACTTGGTGATATTGATGATCAGGATCCCGAGTGTACCGATAGCCGCCACGATCGAGGTAATGATCGGTACCAGCTGTACGTTCCTGTCGGTTGCGTTGATCTTCGTCTTGATAGGCTCGACATAAATGATGTCGTTCTTGTGGAGGTAATAATAAGGAGAGTTGAGGACATCCCTGCTGGTGAGGTCAATTCGGGCATATTCGCGCTTGCCGTTTTCCTCGCGGATGAGCATTACATTTTCACGCTTTCCGTAGATGGTAAGGTCGCCGGCCAAACTGAGCACCTCAGGCAATGTGATTTTCTCGTCCGGGATCACATATACGGACGGACGGGCGACCTCGCCCAATACCGACACCTTGAAGTTCAGGTTACGGACGATCACGCTGGGTTCCTTAAGGTAGCTAAGCAGGCGCGTACGAATGGTATCGGCCGCATCGATCGTACGGAGGCCGCCGATTTTTACGCGCCCTACCATCGGCATTTCTATGGTACCATCGGAATCCACCAGGTAGCCTAATGGCTGTACGCGCGCGCCGCCGCCCGTTGTAGAATAGTTTGTAGTGGCTGTTGTGAACGAGTTAGGAGTATTGAAAATCTCGTTTGCCTCGGCGTTCAGGCTTCCGACCACGATCGACAGGATGTCGTTGGGCTGAATAACCGGAACATATTTCTGGGTAATTTCCTGGGCCGAGTATTTCAGGGAGTCACCTTGAAAATATACAATTGACTTATTGGAAATACAGGACGAAACAGAGCTGATCAGGAAGACTCCCAGCACAAGAGAGTACAAAAAATAACGAACGGGTGATTTTTGCAGTGTATTCATGTATTAACGTTGAGTAAGAAAGATTCTAAAAATCAGAGCACGAATATAATTCATTGTTTTGTTATAAAAAACACCATTGCATCGGGTTTATTTCAACTAACACTTAAAAACATTCGAACGGACAGCATAAAAATACCAACAAACGCAATTAAAGGAATTTTTACGTATATTCCGAAAACGCGCGATATACGTGTAGAATTTTATTCAAGGTAAAATCCTACTCGTCCATCAGTTTCAGGTTTTGAAACTTGTACTTTTTAAGCCATCCCTTTTTATCCGTCCTATTAATTAAATCCAAATGTGCCGGCTTGTGCGCGTCGGTTCCGACGAAAGTTATCAGGCCGTTGCTTAGCAGCCAGTCGGCCATTTTATGCACATTTTCTCCGTAATAGTTTCCGAGAGAGAGCACATTCACCTGTAATTCACATCCCTGGTCGCAAAGTTTCCTGAAAATCGACGGGTCCTGGTAAAAATACGTATAACGCTCGGGATGTGCGAGTACGGGCCGGTAACCCTTGGCGACGATCTGGAACAAGGTTTCGGAAGTGTTCATCAGTTTCGTCGAATAAGGCAGTTCGACCAGCAGGCGGTTGCCTGGTAAAGTCAGCAACTCGCCACCTGTATTGAGCAATTCCACAAAATGTTCGTCGATAAAATATTCGGCTGCCGCGTGAATGTCCATATCGAGACCGGCGTTCGCTGCCGCCACCCGCACATCGGCGATCCCTTCGCGGATGATAGCCGGCGTGTTCCGGTAGCAGTCCCACATCACATGAGGTGTCGTGTACACCTTGCGATAACCGAGCCTGTACATCTTCTGCAGCATCGCCAGGGAATCTTCGATGGTCTCCACGCCGTCGTCGATCCCCGGGATCAAGTGGGAATGCAGGTCCATCCCGATCACGGACAGGTCTGCATCCTCTTTTTTCTTCTTTTCAAATAACCAGTTGAGCATATATACGTACGGCACGCAAATATCCCGCCGGGAGGGTAAAAAAAACCAGCCGGAAACACGGGCCGCAATTTGTTACTTTCCACAAAGTTGGATAAAATTAAGACAAAACAATTGAAAGTTGTACATTTTCGAGCCAAAAACGATAAATAATTTTTCAAAGTTTAAAATTGGATTTTTTCCTTACATCACAATTGCGGTTTCTTAACAGAATGTTCATAAACGCAGCCTATGGCTTTGTAGAACCAACACCTCACTGCCCCTCCCGGGAGCGGACACCAACTCTTTCGCGCCGGGGCCTCGTCGGGGATGAATCCAATTTGGCCGTTCGCCAGAAGTCAGCGGCAAAATTCAGACCAGCAAACGAAAATGCCGTTCCATTGTAAAAATTAACGCTTCCGTAAGACGAAAGTCCGGAAAGAAAGTGTTCAAATTTCGTATGCACGGCGCTCCGCTACTGTCTTTCATACAGAAAACCGCTTGTCACAATTTGTGGTACTATTGACGAAAATATGCTACAAAGTGTGACCGAGTGTGTAGTTGCGATTCACCGCACATTGTGGTATTAAACCGCAGCCAACACTCGTCAAAAGGAACAGGCGGCTTGGTATAATTTTTGGATAAAACGGATTCCCTGACAACAACCGGCACCGACTTTTCACACCGGCCGACCGCTCAAAAACTACCAAAGTCAAATAGAACAAAAAAAAGTAGAAATAGTTATATAAAAGAAATTATATGGCCCTATCGTTCTTATTTGATCATTTTGAAAATTAATGCGCATTATATATTGAAATTTTTGAAGATTAGTCGTAGACTTGTGGTATGGGATCAGAAATATCGCTGACAGTCCTTTCCACACAAGCTGCCGCGATCTTCCCTAATATCATACTCAACGTTACAACATCATGAAAAATCACTATCCTGGGCTACTGCCTAAGGCTCACCTGTGGACGGACGTCGCTCTGCTGAATCTATCGTTCTTCTTCGCCTACGTCTTTCGTTTTGACAACAGTGTCGCGACGGTCTTCGAGAACCAGTACGTCAACCTGCTGCTGATGGCGAACCTGGTGTGGATATTCACCATTTATCTGTTCAAAACTTACCGGTTTACGAGACTTTCGTATCATTTCAATACGCAAATCACGAACCTGTTCAAGGCTGTTACGGTGCATGGGGCGATCATGATGGCATTTCTGTACCTGAGCAAACAGGGGGAAGAATATTCCAGAACGCAGTTCCTCCTTACTTACGGGTTGTTTCTGGTGCTCGGCGTAACGTCACGGGCCGCTTCGGTGCTCTTCCTGAAACTGTACCGCCAGGCCGGTTACAACTACAACCGCTACGGGATCGTCGGCAAGGGCGATCTGGCGACGCTGATCCGCGACTTTTATAACGACCGCAAAGAACTGGGTTACCGCTTTTCCGGCTCCATCGACCTGTCGGCCTACCATAACCCGATCGACGAGCTGGAATCGATGGTCAAGGAGAAGCAGCTCGATTATCTCTACTGCTGCCTTTCCGAAATGAACGACGACCAGGTACGCGAAGTGATCCGCCTCGGCGAACGCCAGCGTACGCAGATCCGCCTCGTGCCGGATTTCCGCGGATTCATGACCAACATGGCGACCATCGAATACCACGACATGTACCCGATCATCCAGATCAACACCAAACCGTTTTCGAGCCTGAACGAACAGACCGTAAAGCGTGCATTCGACCTGATTTTTTCCATAATCGTCATGATCCTCGGCGCGCCGGTGTTCTTCCTCGTCTGGGCGGCAATCAAGATCACCTCTCCGGGGCCGGTATTCTTCAAACAGCAGCGGTCAGGCCGCTGGGGCGAGCCGTTTTATATTTACAAGTTCCGCAGCATGCGGGTCGATGCCGATAAAATGGGCCTGCAACATTCCAAAGGTGACGACGACCCGCGCATCACGCCGATCGGCCGCATTCTCCGCAAGTCGCGCCTCGACGAGCTCCCGCAGTTCATCAATGTGCTGAAAGGGGAAATGTCGGTGGTAGGCCCGCGCCCTCTTTATAAATATGATGTGGATATGCTGATGGAAGCCGCGCCGCATGATTTTCAGCGCCTGCTGACTGTAAAACCGGGCATTACCTCAATCGGCCAGATCAACGTGGGCTATGCCGATACGGTAGCCAAGAATGTCGAACGTCTCAAATATGATCTCCAGTATCTTAAATCATACAGTGTTTTTGATGATGTCCAGCTGATTTTCAGAACTGTCCAAGTCATGGTTCTTGGACGCGGGCAATAGAATTTTTCTTACAGTATCCACAACCAAAAATGCAGACAGATGGCGCCTGATGGTGCCATTTGTCGTTTATGGCGAAAACTATTCGTCTATTTAGCAACCCATATTTTGAAATTTGTAGAATAACTTCTAATATTGTGTAACAAAATACATTACCAATTTTTAGCAGTTTTACAAAGAGATGATGAGAGGGGTTATACGATTGTTGGGGCCGCTGTGCCTGTTGCTGATCGCGGGAAACAGCCTGCATGCGCAAAGGCGGATACTGTTTACCGACCGCCAGACTTTCGGAAGGGTCAGTTATCCGAGTACAGCCACCATTACAGGCAACATGGTCGACGGTTATGTGAAAGTCAAGGGAAGTAACCGCTTTATCTTTCCTGTCTGCGACAATTCGGTGTACCGGCCATTTGCCGCCACCGCCGATGGTACCATGGGCGCATATTTTTCGGCCAATCCGGCCTTAGGTATAACAAGCAGCCACAAAGGCGGCAACTATCCGCCGCTCCCGGCCGGCGCCCCGTTTTCGGCGACGAGCAAAGATGCCAACATCGGTAAAGTGTCGGCACGCGAATACTGGGACATCAACGGAACCACGCCTACGAAGATCACCTTGTCGTGGCACCTGGAAAGCGCGATGTCGTCGTTCGCGCCCGGCGGCAATATGAGCAAGGTGTACATTATCGGCTGGAATGGTTCGAAATGGGTTAAACTGGCCTCGGTCATCGATCCCGTATCGTTGTTCGGGGGGAGTAGCAATATCAGCGCGGGCTCGATGACTACCACCACCGCCATCGTACCAAACAGTTACGTAGCCTATACCTTCGGAGCCGACCTGTCGACGGCGCGTGAAATGGCTCCCGACGCCGACAGCACCATTGCGTTGTCCGGTGCTACCGAGGTTCAGAAACCCGGGTACACCTCGTGGGACGGGGGCGAAACGGCTGTGTACCCGAATCCCGTCCGCGACCGTTTTTTTGTGCGCGGCAGCCGGAAGGCCCGCCGGATATCGGTTCTCGACGGTAACGGCCGCGCGGTAATCTCTGTCAACAAGGCTTATGACAATGGTATCGATGTGAACGGCATTCCAGCGGGGATTTACGTCGTGAACATCGAAGACGATAAAGGAAAAACTACTTCCCGCAAAATAATAATCAGCAAATAACATTCCCCTTCCCTGAGGCATTCTTAACTTTGCAGCAACGCATTATCAAAATACTCAATGAAAATAGTTGTATTAGGTGCCTCGGGGCAGCTGGGAAGCTGTCTCAAAAAAGTCTCAGCGGAACGTAATCTGACCGACATTTCATTCCCTTCCGAAGAACACGCCAACATTCTGGACAAAGATCTTCTCGACAAACTGTTTACGGCCGAAAAACCTCAGTTCGTGATCAACTGCGCGGCCTATACCGCCGTAGACAAGGCTGAGGACGATGTAGATACCTGCCGGAAAGTAAACCGCGACGGCGCTGCGTATATTGCTGAAACGTGCAGGAAACACCAGGCGACGCTGATCCACATTTCGACCGACTTTGTTTTCAAAGGAAATATACCCAAGCTACTTTCCGAAGATGATCCTGCCGAGCCGGAGAATAATTACGGCCTCACAAAACTGGAAGGCGAAGCGGCCATCGCCGAAATCCTGCCGGCGCATTATACTATCCGTACGAGCTGGCTATATTCCGAATATGGTAATAATTTCGTAAAAACGATGCTGCGCCTAGGCCGTGAGCGCGAGCAGCTGGGCGTGATTGTGGACCAGGTGGGCTCGCCTACCTATGCGATCGATCTCGCGAACGCAATCCTGGACATCATCGAATCCGACAACAAGGCCTATGGCATTTATCATTACAGCAATGAGGGCGCCACATCGTGGTATGATTTTGCCAAAGCGGTATTCGACCTCAGCGAAACGAGCGTCAAACTGAATCCCGTCAAAACTTCCGAATATGTAACCCGCGCGGTACGTCCGGCATTTTCGGTCATGGATAAATCGAAAATTAAAAACACTTTCGGCATTTCGATCCCTTACTGGCGCGACAGCCTCGGCATTTGCATCGACCGGCTGGTAAACGAAACGGTTAGCTAACTGCCTTACCTGCTCACCGTAAATTCGTAGTTGCCCGAGCCAGCCTCGACAATACGGTAGCTATCTTCTTTTCCGACAGCTTTTACCAATGCGGAAGAAGATAGCTGCTCTCCATTTACCAGCACCTGCGTATCCGCACCTACGGGTACATATATGTGCGCGAGCGTATTTACGGGCACGGAGACTTTCATCGTCAGTTTACGATCCTTCTTATTCCATTCAGAAACGATCGTACCGTTTATCGTCCGTAAAGAGGCTTTCAGGTGGTTGATGCCATTGCTGCCCAGGCCGTCCGGCGCGATTTCGGGACGAATATCGAATGTTTCAAATCCGGGTTTGGTCATCACGATACCGGCTGCGTTTCCGAACATCCATTCACAAACAGCACCGAACGCGTAATGGCTGAACGAGTTCATGGCTGCGTTGTATTTGAAGCCGTCTTCTTTGGTATAACTGTCCCAACGCTCCCAGATGGTCGTGGAACCGTTTTCTACTTCAAACCCCCAGGAAGGGAATTCTTTGCTGAGGAATAATCGATAAGCCAGGTCGGAATGGCCTGTGGCCGAGAGCGCCGGCAGCAACGGCTTGGCGCCGAGGAAACCCGTTGCGAGTTTATTACCATTATCTTTTAATAATGCGGTCAGATACACGCCTGCTTTGCGGCGATCCTCTCCGTTGACAATACCCATATAAATCGCGTTGGCATAGGCCGTTTGGGTATGGCCCGTAAAGCCAAGCGAGCCGTCGACGTACCCTGCGCCATTTCCATATGCCTGCGAGTCGCATTTGAAACGGCCATCCTGGCCTACATAATGATTGCGGATCGCTGCTCTTACTTTTCTGCCGACTTCCGCAAATCGCTGCTGGTCCCTCATATTGCCGATAGCCGCGGCCATTTCGGCCATCAGGTCGGCGCAATATGCGTAATAAAACGACGCGAGCATATCCGGCGGGGTTTTCCTGCCGAACGAAAGCCAGTCGCCGAAGCCTCCTTTCGGGTCGATGTCGGCGAAAGCGTTTTCCTTGAAAAGATAAGTGCCTTTGCTTCTGGCATCGAGGAAATCCATGAAATGCACCATATGGGCCCAGCCGTCGCGGATCATGCGGGTGTCGCCGTAAGAACGGTAAATCTGATATGGGCAAATAATGCCCGCTTCCATCCAGCCGGGCGAGAAAGTATCGGTTTTGCGGAGATTCGGGCGCGGGGCGTACAGGGGATATGCTCCGCTTTCATACTGACCATCGTTAAGATCTACGATCCATTTGGTGAAGAACGAAGCCACATCGCGGTTGAATGTAGCCGACTTCACATACACCTGCGCGTCACCGGTCCACCCGATACGCTCGTCGCGTTGCGGACAGTCGGTGGGGATATCGATATAATTAGCGCGTTGCGTCCAGTCGATATTGCTGTAAAGCTGGTTCACCATCGCGTTATCGGTTTCAAAAGTTCCTACTTTCGGCGTATCGGAACCGATGACAAGGCCTGTCAATGTCTGCTGCACCGGCGCATTGTTCAACCCCTTTACTTCCACGTATTGGAACCCGTGGAAGGTAAACCTGGGCTCCCAGCTCTCGCCTGCTGGGTCGCCTTTCAGAATGTAGGTGTCGGTGGCCCGGGCCATGCGCAGGTTTTCGGTCATAAGGCGGCCGTCGGGATACAGTTTTTCGCCGAATCGCAACCGGATGGTATCCCCTGCGCGGCCCTTCACGTGCAGGCGCACAATGCCCGCGTAGTTTTGGCCCATATCAAAAATGTAGGTACCATTGCCGCGGTTTTTATGGCCCACAGGTTTCAATATCTGCGTAATTTTAACCGGCGGGCCGGGATAGACCTGTATTTTGCGTTCCGCCTTGTCGGGAAACACCTGGGCATTCGTCCATTTCGCGTCGTCGAAACCGGCCAGATTCCAGCCTGCCTGTTCCAGGCGCGCGTCGTAAGTTTCGCCGTTCAGCAGGTCCGATTCCAGTAATGCGCCCTGGCTTGCTTTCCAGGTCTGATCGGTCACGAAAGTTTCCTTCTTACCGTCGGCATATTCCACTTCGAGCTGCGCTTTCAGGACGGGCACGTTTCCATAAAATGCCCGTACCACAGGGTTCCCGACGAGCAGCGAATAACCCAGGTAGCCGGCATACCATCCATAGGAAAGCTGCGAAGCCAATGCATTCTTCCCGGCTTTCAGATCGCCTGTTACATCGTAAACCTGATAATAAGCACGCTTGTCGTAGTCCGTCCAGCCCGGCGTCAGGAAGGCGTCGCCTGCCTTTTTTCCGTTAATGCTGAACTCGTACAAACCCAGCGCGGTAGCATATAACCGGGCTTTCTTGATGCCGGTACGCAGTATAATGTCTTTTCGCAGATACGGCGCCGGCGGCAAATGGTACACTTTGCCTTTTCCCAAATGATCCAGGTCAAGTCCGATCCATTGTGCCTTCCATTCCGGTTTGTCCAGCAATCCCATTTCCCATTGCGAAGGTTTGCTCCATTCGCCCGCAACGCCGTTCCTGTCCCAGCTCCGCACCTTCCAGTAACAAACCGTTCGTGACGACAAAGGCTTTCCCCCATATTCGATCTGGGCCGTTGCCCGACCAGGCCGCTTTCCCGAATTCCAGAAATCGGCGGCATTTTCGGTAAGTTTTTCCACCGAAGAAGCCACGATGATTTGGTAGGCCGTTTGCAGCTGGTTGTTTTCGGATGCGGTAAGTTCCCAGCTCAGACGCGGTCGGACGACATCGGTAACCGGTGATTCCTTGTATTCGCACCGAAGGTAGCCAGGGACCAGCCCTTTTGCCTGAGCCCAGGCGGCCCCCAGCGCCAGCATCGCCGACAGCATATTCGTTTTCATAAAACCCATAATTCTCAGCGTAAAACCTTCACACCCTTCGGCGCGTCAATGGTGGATTTGACAGTGCCGTTGGCCTGTTTCTCGTGCCGGACCTTCACCACGCCGAGCGGTGTCGGATAGGTACCCTCCACCCATTGCAGATCGCCAAGGTTAGGCTGGACCCGGATCGTTTTGCAACCGGGCTCCACCACACTTATACCCAGCACGTGCTCCGTGAGCCATGAAGTGGGCCCCGAAGCCCAGCCATGGCAAAGGCTGTGACGCAGCTTTTTGTAACAATAGGCCCCAAAATCACCATGGATATCGTCCTTGCCGTCGGGGACAAGCTCGTCGATCGGCGCGGCGTTTTTCGTCCACGCGAGGTCGAAATCTTCCCAAAAAGTGGTAGCGCCCATATCGAGCATGCCACCCCAGTAATTGCGGATGCAGTTCAATGCGCCGGTGTAATCTCTGGCCTTCGCTTTGGCCTGCAACATATAATAGCCGTAGAATGTAGAAAACCGCTCGCAATCACCCACGGCGATTACTTCCGAGTTCGCCCTTTCGGCAGGTATCAGCCCTGCCAGCGCCATCAGTGCCGCCGCCTGCTTGGAACCGTTGGCATCGGGGACATACATTTTCATTTGGGTAGCCATGGTTTTGCACCGGGCGGCCTGTGCGGGTTCGTCGAGAACGAGGCAAAGCTCGGCCCCTGCTTCGAGCGTCATGATCATCATCGCATGCAAGCCTGCATGAATCCCCTTCGGGTTTTCGCTGGACGGCCAGTCGAGAAAGCGGGTACCATCGAGGTTTTCCTTGTTGTCTTTTGTCTTTTCCATAAGTTGGTCGAGCAGCCCAACCAGGTACTTCTGTTGCTTACGGAGATATTCCAGGTCGCCCTGATTTTTATACAAATCTCTGTGAATCAACACCCACCACATAGAATAGGCGCTAATACCGTTCATCCATCCCGGCAACGGGGTAATGTCGCGGGCGTGATCGAGGCTTTTGGCCACCACTTCATTTTTACCGAAAACCGTGTTGATCGTCATCACCTCCGGATGCATATCCCCCACCCACACAAGGCGGTCGCGCTTGATACCGTCCCAAAGGAACTCCTGCATATTCAGGTGCACTGTGTACGCACCGGTGTTCCAGATCTGGTTCAGGCGCTCGTCGTTGCTTTTAAATGAGCCGAGGTAGGGAATGTCGCGGTATTCGAAAATAGCGCGGACTTCTTTCAATTGCAGCTCGCGGTCGGCATCCACGAGGTCGATTCGCGCAAAACGGAAGCCCGAATTACCTACTTGCATGACCCCCAGCCAGGGCACCTGGATCGTAAAGTCGCGCATCGCATGGTCGTTGGTCGCACCGTGAATGGTATCGATCTCCGACATGGCTTCGCTCACCGATTCGCCCAACCGGATACGGACGCGGATCGGCTTCTGGTTCGCCGGCTGGTCGGTCACTATCTGGATGCCGCCTTGTATTTCTTTGCCGAAATCAAACAATATGCCCGGCATTTCGCCTTCCTTGCTGATAAGCCTGGCGAAATTCTCATGGACGAGATCGGCCTGCCCGATGCCCGGTCGCAGCAAATGCTGGGCGTCTGTCACCGTAGCGCCGCTCCGGTCGGACATCCACACGATGCGTTTCGGCGAAAGGTATTGCCTTATCCGGGAGTCCTTCTGTGCCTGGTAACTGTCATCGAAAACCGGCGGAAGCTCCTGTGCGGCAACGCTCCCGGCCATTAAAACAAACAAAAGCAAAGGGAAGGCAAAAATGATTTTCACAAGCGGATTGGTTTGGTCAGGATTGTAATATTCCCGGAAAATAAATAATTATAAATTAGTGAACTAACCTGCTCTGTCCTGCCGGCAGCGGTTACCCATATACCTACCGTTAACGCTTCGTTAACATTTTTGCATGCTAAAAGTAAATCAAAACCGTTCTACTTTTGCTTGTGGTACGATACCCGGCCATTTTTCAGCACTAAACCGCTCAACCCGACCGATGATCATAAAAGGAAATAGCTCGCAGGACCGCGACGGGCTGCCCCCGTTTGTCAATAGCTGGAAACAGCTTTACATTCTCCTGATTGGCATGCTCGCATTGCAGATTGTCCTCTTCTATTTATTTATGACCCGTTTTCAATGAGCACGCTCGACTGGATTATACTTTCGCTTACCCTGCTGTTTGTCGTTTTGTATGGAATCTATCGCAGCCGCGAAAAGCATACGATGGACTCGTTCCTGCTGGCCGGGCAATCGATGCCCTGGTACCATGTAACGTTATCGCTCATGGCGACGCAGGCAAGCGCGATCACCTTTCTTTCCGCGCCCGGGCAAGCTTATACCGACGGCATGCGTTTCGTCCAGTTCTATTTCGGATTGCCGCTGGCGATGGTGGTACTTTGCGTGACATTCGTGCCGAAATTCGGGAAGCTCAAAATATTCACCGCGTACGAGTTCCTGGAAGGCCGTTTCGACCTGCGTACGCGCGCGCTCACGGCCTTTCTATTCCTGCTGCAACGCGGGTTATCGACCGGTCTTTCCATTTACGCCCCCTCGCTGATCCTTTCGGCTATTCTGGGCTGGGACATTACCTGGACCAACATTATTTCGGGGGGGCATCGTGATACTCTACACCACGCTGGGCGGCTCCCGTGCGGTTTCACACACGCATTTGCAGCAAATGGGCATTATCACGATCGGCATGGTCGTGGCGGGCGTAATGGTGGTAAAGTTCCTGCCGGAACAGGTGTCGTTTACCGACGCATTGCATGTCGCGGGCAAGATGGGCAAGGTCAATCTGATCGACTTTACATTCGATTTGAACAACAGGTATAATGTTTGGTCGGGGCTGATCGGCGGGTTCTTTCTGCAACTCTCCTATTTCGGGACCGATCAATCGCAGGTAGGGCGGTTTCTGACCGGCAGTTCACAGGGGCAAAGCAAGCTTGGGCTGGCAATGAACGGGTTACTCAAAATCCCGATGCAGTTCCTGATCCTGTTGGTAGGCGTGCTGGTGTTCGCATTCTACCAATTTACCGCCCCGCCGCTTTTCTTTAACCAGACCGCCGTTGATCATGTCAAGTCGTCGCGGTATGCGGCAGAATACGAGGCACTGGAAAAGAAGCACGAGGAAATCCAGTCGGTAAAACGGCCGCATGTGCTGGCGCTAACGGAAGCCATCCGGCAAGACGATGCCCGGGCGATCGCCGATTCGAGGAATGTCCTTGCTGAACTCGAAGGCAAGGTAAAAGACGTTCGGAGAGAGGCTACGGACCTGCTTTCGAAAGCCAATGGCGGCGATACCAACGACGTGAACTATATTTTCCTCCGCTTTGTGATAGACTATCTGCCGGTGGGCATGGTAGGGCTTCTGATCGCCGTAATCCTGCTCGCCTCGATGGGCTCCGTGGCAGCGGCCTATAACTCGCTGGCTTCGTGTACCATCGTCGATATTTATAAAAGGATGATCCGCAAGGACGAGAACGGCCGCAACTATGTGGCTGCTTCGCGCTGGGCCACCTTCTTCTGGGGGGTGTTCTGCATTGCGGTGGCACAATATGCGTCGCGGCTCGGCAGCATGATCGAAGCGGTGAATATCCTCGGCTCGCTGTTCTACGGGACGATCCTGGGCATATTCCTGGTTGCATTCTACTTTAAAAATATCGGCAGCAGGGCGGTTTTTTGGGGAAGCATTATCGGGGAGGTTTTCGTGATCGTCAGCTACATCGCCGATCTGACCGCATTTCTCTGGCTGAACCTGATCGGTTGCGCACTGGTGATCGTCTTTGCCTGGGCGATCGAGAAAATATGGCCGCAACCCCAGGCAGGCATGGAATAACGCCATTGCGTTATTTTTACACATAAGCACATCGCCAATAAAGTACAATTTTCTTTAAAAATTAAACATTTTAAAGAAAGTATAGTGTACTACCCGTTTTTTTCGAATGCATAGGAAACTATTCCCGCCTTTAAATCCTTAATAAGTACAATCCGGGCAACGGGGCAGATTATACGCAGATTACCTATGTCACCGATTGTTTACAAAAACATCTCTTAAACCCACAGGCCATGCTCACGCCGTTTAATCCTTTCTTTACGGGGGTCAAAATCCGGTTTCTTCCCACCGATAGCTGATCCCGATCCCGATTTTTTCCAATTATCCACCTGTTTCATCATCAGGCAAAAACGTTATCTCTATCCAAATTTTAATTAACACCTACATGAAGTATTGGTCTAAGCCACTAAAAACGACGCGTTTGGCGCTTAGCTCGGCATTCCTATTATTGAATTTACTCAGTACGGCCCTGGCCCAGGGCATACAGGAAAGTAACCGGGAAGCGCCGGTCCTGGAACAGGCAACTTTACAGGAAGTGGTTGCCTACGCCATCAAGAACCAGCCGGTGATCCAGCAATCGCTGATCGACGAGCAGATCACAGCCAACCAGGTCCGCGCCAAACTGGCCGACTGGTACCCACAGATCGGCTTCAACTACAATTTACAACATAATTTCATTGTCCAGACGAGCATTATTGCCGGTAATCCCGTGAAACTGGGGGTCAACAACGTATCGGCCGCGCAGTTTACGCTTTCGCAGCAGATTTTCAACCGGGACGTGCTGCTTGCCCGGCGCACCCGCGGCGATGTGCTTTTCGCGGCCAGCCAGAACACGGTCAACAATAAAACAGATCTCGCAGTGAACGTTTCCAAGGCGTTTTACGACGTATTGGCTACTACCCAGCAAATTAAAGTCGCCGAGGAGGATATCGTCCGCCTCGAACGCAGCCTGAAAGATGCGCAGAATCAGTACAAATCGGGCGTTGCCGACAAGATCGACTACAAAAGGGCGACCATTTCCCTCAACAACACCCGCGCCAACAAAAAAAGCAACGAGGAAGTGTTGAAAGCAAAACTGGAATACCTGAAAACACTGATGGGCTATCCGCTCGACAAGGCGCTGCAAATCAGCTACGACACGCTGCAAATGGAACGTGAAATCGCGCTCGACACATTGCAGAATGTGGATCTGAACGCACGGATCGAGTACCAGATCCTGGCAACGCAGAAAAAGCTCGCGGAAGCGAATTTGCAATACAATAAATGGAGCTACCTGCCGAACCTTTCGCTGAACGGGGCCTATAACCTCAACTTTCAGAACAACCATTTTTCGGACCTTTATAATAAAAATTATCCCAACTCTTTCGGCTTGCTGACGCTTTCGCTGCCTATTTACCAGGGAGGGAAGAGAAAAGCCAATACGAAACAAGCCGAATGGCAGATCAAACGCCTCGACTGGGATATTAAAGGCCTGCAAAACAATGTAAACTCGGAATATGCCAGCGCACTGGCGAATTACAAGGGTAATCTGACGAACCTGCTCGCACAAAAAGAAAATGTGGAGCTGGCGCGTGAAGTGTATGACGTGATCCAGTTGCAATACAAATCGGGTATCAAGACCTACCTCGAAGTGGTTACTTCCGAGACCGACCTGCGCCTGGCCCGCATCAACTATTACAATGCATTGTACCAGGTGCTGGCGAGCAAAATCGACGTTCAGAAAGCGCTCGGACAAATCAACATCCAGTAACAGGTCAGGCCAAGACCATCTTTAACACCAGCTTCCATAGAAAATATTTTAATGATATGTTTTTAAATACAACAAAATATTACCCCGCTGTCCTGCTTGCATTGACGATCTTCTCCTGCGGCAAAAAAGATCAGCAACAGCAACCTACCGCACCTCAGGCCGTACCGGTGACCTTGACCGAGGTTAAATCCACGGAGGCATCGTATTATGACGAATATCCCGGAACCGTGGTACCACTCAACGAGGTGGAACTGCGCCCGCAGGTGACCGGCTTTGTAACCGGCATCCATTTCACGGACGGCGCGCGCGTGCGCAAGGGCCAGTTGCTCTACACCATCGACGCCCAGCTTTACGACGCCAATTATGAGCAGGCCATTGCCAACCTGAACGTGCAGGAAGCCAACCTCGCCCGCGCACAAAAAGATGCCGACCGTTACCACGAACTCGAAAAGAACGACGCGGTGGCCAAACAGCTCGTCGATAATGCAGATGCCGCGTTGGAAGTAGCCAAACGCCAGGTAGAAGCCGCCAGGGCCAGTATCAAGGCGAGCCAGACAAGTGTGCGTTATACGAAAGTAACCGCGCCATTCGATGGCATAATAGGCATTTCAGCGGTGAAAGTAGGAGCGCCCGTTTCGGCCGGACAGACTGTTTTGAATACCGTTTCGACCGATAACCAGCTGGCGGTCGATTTCAACGTGGACCAGAAGGAAATCTATCGTTTCACGTCGCTGATGAAGTCGCAAAAAGCGAACGACTCGACTTTTTCGATCAAATTCGGAACGGATGTGTATCCTGCGCACGGCAGAATCGCATTGCTCGACCGTGCCGTGGACCCGCAAACCGGTAGCATCAAAACCCGTTTGATTTTCCCGAACAAAGGCAACCAGCTCCGTGCGGGTATGACCGGCACTGTGATGGTACTGAACAACGCAGGTACTAAATCATTGGTGATTCCTCACAAAGCCGTGACGGAGCAGCTGGGTGAATTTTTCGTGTATGTGGCTGGCGACAGCAGCAAGGTTACCCAGCGGAAAGTGGTGCTTGGTACGGCTATCGGCTCCAATGTAATTATCAGGGATGGCCTGAAAGAAGGCGAAAAAATTGCCGTGGAAGGTGTCCAGAACCTTCGTGAAGGAGCAGTTATTCAGGAAGGCGCGCCTAGTGCAGGTGGTGCTCCCAAAAAACAATAAGCTGCCGGTCCCTTTTACTATTTCATAAACCAGTACGAAATGATTGCAGATGTTTTTATAAAAAAGGCCGGTCACCGCGATAGTATCCTCGGTGGTGCTGGTCCTGGTGGGGCTCATTGCCCTGACCACCCTGCCGGTGGCCCAATATCCCGACGTTACCCCTCCTACCGTAACCGTAAGCGGTAACTTTACCGGGGCCGACGCTCAGACGGTCGAACAGACGACCACAACCCCCATCGAGACGCAGATCAACGGTGTGCCGGGCATGACGTATATGTCCAGCAACAGTACCAGCAGCGGACAAAGCAGCATCAACGTCGTGTTCGACGTCGGTACGGACGTCAATATAGCCGCGCTGGATGTGCAGAACCGTGTAAGCGTGGCCGAGCCGACGCTTCCGGACGCCGTGAAACGCCTCGGATTGACAGTACGGAAACGCCAGCCGAGTATTATGATCGCATTGGCGTTATACTCGCCAAATGGCACGCACGATGCGCAGTTTATCGGTAACTATGCCAATATCTACCTTAAAGACGCATTGCAGCGCGTTAAAGGCGTGGGCGATATCGTGTCGCGCGCCGACGACTTCGGTATGCGTATCTGGCTTAACCCGGAGAAACTGGCTAACCTGCGGATGACCCCTTCGGACATTTCGGCGGCATTGGCCGAACAAAACCTTCAGATCGCGGCGGGTACCGTGGGCGGAACCCCTCAGCCCGGCGCACAGGCATTCGAATACAGCGTGCTTACCAACAGCCGCCTGAATACTAAGGAGCAGTTTGAAAACATCATCGTCCGCTCCGCCCCCGAAGAGGGTAGCGTGGTGTACCTGCGCGATGTGGCCCGCGTGGAGCTAGGCAAATTCGATTATGGAGTGAACGCGTTCGTGGCCGGTAAACCTGCCGCATTCGTGTTGATTTACCAGGCTCCCGACGCCAATGCGCTGGACACATACGAGGGCGTAATGAAGGCGCTCACCGAAATGAAGAAAACCTTCCCCAAGGATATCGATTACGTGATCCCGGTTGAAACCGCGTCTGTCGTGAAAGTATCTATCGAAGAGGTGCTTCATACATTCGGCGAGGCGATGATCCTCGTGGTGATCGTGGTATTTCTGTTCCTGCAAAACTGGCGCGCGACACTTATCCCGATCCTGGCGATCCCGGTTTCGCTGATCGGTACGTTTATCTTCTTCATTCCTTTCGGGTTCACGATCAACACGCTGACGCTCTTTGCATTCGTACTGGCGATCGGTATTGTGGTGGACGACGCGATCGTAGTGGTGGAAGCGGTGCAACATTATATCGACGACAAAAAAATGTCGCCGCGCGCCGCTACCGAACAGGCTATGAAAGACATTTCCGGCCCTGTCATCGCGATTGCGCTTATTCTCGCTGCGGTGTTCGTTCCGGTGGGTTTCGTGCCTGGTATCGTGGGGCGGCTCTATCAGCAATTTGCGATCACGATCGCGGTTTCCGTGTTGCTTTCTGCATTCGTCGCCCTTTCGCTGACGCCAGCGCTTTGCTCGATCATGCTGCGCCCATCCAAAGGTGAGGGCGACAAGAAGAACTGGCTCGAAAAGTTCTTCGACCGTTTCAACCGCTGGTTCGATAAAGTTTCGCACTCTTACACCAGAGGTGTCTCCAAATGGATCAAAGCTACGCCGCTGGTGCTGGTAATGATGGTCTGCCTGTTTGTCGGATTGTTCTTCCTATTCAAAAACAAACCTTCCGGATTTATTCCGGTGGAAGACGAGGGCCGCCTTTTCGTTACCTACGAAATGCAGGAAGCTACTTCTACAACCCGTAACGTGGCGATGATCAAGGACATTATGCAACGCGTTTCATCTATTCCCGAGGTGAAAGTGGTGGGTGGTCTGGCCGGATTGAACGTAATCAGCTTCTCGAACAAATCCAACGTCGGAACAATGTTCGTGAGCTTGCATCCCTGGGCCGAGCGGAAAGGCGCGGAACACCACGTACAGGCGGTGATCAAGGAAATTCAGAAACGCACGGCGGATATCAAGGAAGCGCGCGTGCTGGCTATCGCACCACCGGCGATCCCGGGTCTCGGCGCGACATCCGGTTTTACATTCCAGTTACAACAATCGACCAGTACAGACAATATCCAGCAATTTGAAGCCGTAGCGCGCGAATTTCTCGGCCGGGTAAACAAACGCCCCGAAATCGCGATGGCTTATACCTTCTTCAACGCACGGACGCCGAGCTATCAGATCGATGTGGACCGCGACAAAACGAAGAAACTGGGTGTTCAGGTCAATGATGTGTTCAACTCCCTGTCGACACTTTTGGGTAGCTCCTATATCAACGACTTCAACCTTTACGGACGGAACTTCCGCGTGATGGTGCAGGCCGACAGCAGTTTCCGCTCGTCGCTCGACAAGATCCAGAAATTCTACGTGCGCAACCGTGCCGGTAACATGGTGCCGCTAAGCGCATTGGTTACTTCGAGGGTCGTAGAAAACCCCGCATTGATTTCCCACTACAACATTTACCGTTCGGTGGAGATCAACGGTACGCCGAAACCCGGGTATAGTAGCGGACAGGCGATCACGGCGCTGCGCGAGGAAGCCGCCAAGCTGCCCGCCGGTTACAGCTACGAGTTTTCGGGTATGAGTAGCGAAGAGATCAAAGCGGGCGACAGCACCGTGACCATTTTCGCAATTTCGATCGTTTTCGTGTTCCTGTTCCTAGCCGCGCTTTACGAAAGCTGGTCTATTCCGTTCTCGGTACTTTTCGCGGTGCCCATCGGCGCTTTCGGCTCGATCCTGACATTGACATTCCTGCCGAATTTGTCCAACAACATTTACGCGCAGATCGGTCTGATCACGCTGATCGGTTTGGCCGCGAAGAACGCGATCCTGATCGTCGAATTCGCGAAGGAACGTGTGGATAATGGTATGGAACTCGTGAAAGCGACTCTCGAAGCCGTGCAGCTGCGTCTGCGCCCTATTATCATGACCTCGCTCGCATTCATCCTCGGCGTCCTTCCGCTCGCATTTGCCAGCGGTGCCGCCGCAGAGTCGCGTAAAACCATCGGCTGGACCGTATTCGGCGGTATGCTCGCCGCTACTTCGCTGGCGATTTTTGTGGTACCGGTATTGTTTGTGGCTATTGAAAAACTGGTGACGAAGAAAGGGGACCAAGCTGCAAAGCCGGATAATGTGGCGGGCTCTGCGGCGCATTAATCAGATTTGATATGAAGCAAAAACGAGGGTGTACCGCAAAGTGCCCTCGTTTTTGTTTATAGTTAAGTTACTTCTCTACGCTTCTTATTTCTCGGCTTCTTATTTCTCGGCCCAGACATGAGTAATTTAGAGAATGGGAGCGGCAACCTACATCCAGAGTGTACGCTCAGTAGCTAATGCAGACCTCGAAACGGCGCTTGCAGCAACGGTAAAAGTATTAGAAAAATGGCCTTTACGAGCAAACTTCATCAATCAATGTCGCAAAAAGTTTGAATTTTAAACAAATAAAACGAGGTTATTCAAAATATTGTATAAATGAAAAGTCGGGTTATGAGTTCCGACTTTCATTTATACAGTATTTAAGATAGTAGTCAAATGCGACCGTTGTGGCAACTGTACATGGATATTTTTAAGTCCCATTACCGTTACCAAGCAATAGATCGAATCCAAATATTAGAAGGATTATCTCCAACTATTTCATGTTTAATTGTTCCCGATCCAGTTAAATACCACATACTGCCTACATGTTGGCCAAATGTATCAACATATGTATAGTGTTTTTCAAACTGCCAATCGGTTGTTCCGGTAACTGGAACTGGCGTTGTAGATACGCAACAAACAGGCCCAATTCTCTCATTAGTAGCGACAGTTCTAGCATTTGTCGGAGATGGCCCTAACGTTAAAGAATAAAGTATATCAGGGGTAATTGTGCGATTATTACCAGCAGGCAGCCAAGAACCTCCACTTTTATATTCCAGTTTCGCCTTAAACACAAGAACACATTCCCATTTATCATAGAAGTTGAGATCCCATGGACGCGATGGATCTCGTGCTGTACCTAGCCTAATATCTAGTGCATCGATCTCGTCTACCCATTTTCTAGCCCCACTTACTGGTGTTTGCTGTGTAAATTCATGCTGAGCACCACCCGTATGTTTCTGATTTAATCCAATATCCAACCTGGCATTCACATTAGAAGCCTTAATAATACCCGTTCTCCTACCATATCGAAATGCCTTTAGCTGGGACCGATCAATATTTTCTTCATTGTTCCAGTCGAATTGATCCTTCTTGTTAATATCTACAACATACTGTGACTGCAGTCCAAACACTACATACTTATCTTCAAGCACATACGCACCACTGTTATTGAGAATAAATGGGTATTGAGAAGGTACATTGCCCAAAATATGACGGTGTTTTTCAGAGAGGTTCGGATCACCGATTTTGCCCACGAGTAAATCTTTGCCATATTTGTCAGCTACAAAATGCCTAAATGCCTCTTCCTTTAAAAGTTTGTTCGAAAACTCTTCAAACGCTGTTAGTGTAGAAAAATGAAAAGTTCCATCTTTAAACTCAACTGTTCCACTCTGAGTTTTGGAAAGCACTCCTTCTGTTCCCTCAGCTATCCTATCTTCCGTAAACTTTTCATCATTACAGGAGAGTAACATCATCCCGCAAATGCCCAACGTAGCAAATAATTTTAATTTCATTTGATAAAGTGTTTTGGTTAAAAATAAATTAAAAACAGTTACAAGAGTATATAAAGAACAATATCTACTGCAAGTAACCATAAAAACTTAAAAATATTTTTACAATGCTTCGACAAACTTTTCTGGTCATAATCAAAAGCTTTTTCTCGTTCTTTCGGCAATTCCTACGATTTTAACTACCGGTGGTTCAAAATTTATCCGGGATTTTTCGATTATAGAATTACGCAAGCCAATCAATCACAGACCATTGTTTAAATTCCATAGACCAGATTAGTGCTTGTAAACTTCGGCTTTTTACATCAATGACTCCTTGCATAGATAATATCCCAGTCACAAGACGAATGTGTTGTCCGATAAAATTGGCTTCTCCATCAAAACATGGAACGCAGGAAAGACGATCTCGTATAGGTCTGTCACTGCCGTTATTTCTACTATATTTTTAAATACAGGTTTAAGTATATCGGCTCACCCCACACGTAGACATCGCACCTTCTTAACAAACAATAATCGAAATCTTCTTTGATCGCGATTGTATTGGTCCACTTTTTTATATTTTGCCTATGAACTTATCATAACACCTTATGTACGTTAAACAGGTCTTTTCGATCTGGCGGCTCCTCAAAGGTATTTGGGTGGGTGTGGTTGCCGTAACGGCCTATGCCACCCTGGTATTTTACCTTTACAGCAGCCAAAACTGGCATTTTCTGTCCTTCCCCATTTCCATCATTACGATCCTCGGTACGGCGCTTTCCTTGCTGCTCGGTTTCCGGACCAACTCTGCGTATGACCGCTGGTGGGAAGCACGTAAATGCTGGGGAGAGATCGTCAACGACAGCCGGACGCTTGTTCGTCAGGCCAAAGCCTTCATCGAAGCGCCTTTAACGGAAAAGGACGAGCTCGTTTCCAATATCGCACACCTCCAAATCGCCTGGTGCTATGCGCTTGCCAACTCGCTCAGGCGCACCCAGGTACTGGTATATGCGGATCTGCACCTTACCGCCGAAGAGCGCGAATACGTAAGTGCGCACGATAACATTCCCAACGCCATCCTGAACCTGATCCAGTTTAAATTCGCCCGGTTGCATGAAACCGGCAAAATCCAGACGCTCCTATATCAGAATATCGACGACACGATGCGGCGGCTCTGCGACGCCATGGGGAAATGTGAACGGATCAAAAACACGATTTTCCCCACCCAGTACAGCTTTTTTGTCCACCTGGTCATATTTATTTTCACGCTGGTACTGCCAATGGGCCTTGTGGAAAGCATCGGACGGATCGCCATCCCGATCACGTTCACGATTTCTTTCCTTTTCTTTTACGTGGAATGGATTGCTTATATCATGCAAAACCCGTTCGAAAACGGGCCGAACGATATTCCGATGACATCGCTGTCGCGCAACATCGAGATTAATCTGCTGCAATTGATCGGGGCCGACAAAATCCCGGAGAAGATACTGCCGAAAAACGGCGTAGTGATGTAGTTATGAAAAACGGGGTAAGCGCTTTCCAGCTTACCCCGTTTTGTGTATTTGGGATGTATTATTTAGGCTTTACCTCAGTGTAAAATAGCTTTAATTCGACTCCCCTGTTGGCGTTATACTGGTCGCCGACCACCAATCTGTTTACATTCATACTGTAATCGGTACCGGCGTCGCGGAATGAGCTCTGCGTGTTAAACGTACCACTACGGATCACAAACCCACCAATATCATTGCTTTCGGAGACCATAATCTCCGTGGCAAAAGAGCTGATATCGAATTCATAGTATTCGTCGTTGTTGACCAGGTCTTTGCGGTAGGTGCTGAAAACACCTCCCTGGCCGCCAAGTACCTGTACAGCCTGAGGCGAACCGTTCGCATCGGTATAAAACTGGTTGTTCTTGTCGATCCGGTAGAGATACAATACAGGCGGAACACGAAGATAATCGCTGATAGAAGCCCTCAGCGGCCTGACCCGTAAATAAGCTTTATTGATGGCTGTGTATTTGGTATACTTGAAATTTTTGAGATATGGAAGATCAACCCGCATCATGATGCCCGTTCCGGCCTGCATGAAAGCCATATTTCCCGACTGCGTGGAAGGCAACGCGATCCTTCTGTTTGCAGGCAACTTTGCCAGTTGCGTGCCGGTCGGATCAGCCGTGATATGATTGTAGGATTCCATAACCTTAAATATTGTGGAATCCTTTTTGAATTCGCTGACGGACGGCGTATGATAGTGAAGTTGCACGGATGTACTGTCATTTCCCGATTTGAACCCGATGACCGCGCCGTTATCCGCAGCTCCCGGCATCACCACCAGCCCTTTCACCACGTTCAGCCAATCGGTGCTGGACGTGAGCTGGTTGCTTTTAGCCATTTCAAATACCTGCTTGCCGATTGCGTCCGAAAGCCGAACTTTCAACAGCGGTGTCGTAAAAGGTCTGGGAACAATGGTAGCCTTGCCGATAACCGTCGGGTCATACGACGTGGTATTGTGGTTCCAATAAGAGCTTTTATCCATGATATCGGTCAGAAGCCTGTAAACCGAAAGGTTCAACGGCTTTGTAGTGTCGCCATAGCTGAACTTGTTATCAAATTGCAACGACAATATCAATGAATCATACACGGCTTCCTGGGCAATGCTGACGCCGCTTTCGGCAGTCGGCTGAAAGAAATTCATCGTCCGTACTTTTCCGAAATATGGGTCTTTAAATGCCCCAAACAGCATACGGGACGGCCGATTGGTCATCACCGAGTCGGCCGCTATGGTGGAAAGCTGGATCGTAACCGTGTCGGTAGCGAGCACCGCGAAATCGTCCGCATTGGGCTGTGCGATGGATTTTATCTCATCTCCCCACTCACAAGCCATGAGCGAAAAGGCAAACCCAATTATGATCAGAAGTTTATTGACTATGGACGATCCCCCGAGGGAATAAGACTTAAATTTCATTTAGAGCAAGACAGTAAAAAGTGCAAAAATATCAGTTGCAAACTTAATTACAACACGATTCGACGATTTCGGCCAAATAAGAAACTAATAATCCGGTTTGCAACAAAAAACGGAATGCATACGTAAGAGTTAAGCAAAGGCTTTCCACCAGTTACGCCGCAAGCACCCAAATAGTGGCAAACCCGGTAAGAAACGTAAAATGAAGGGGACTATTTTAAACCATTCGCGGTTGGAATGCATCCTGAGAACGGCCGGTGGCCTTACGGCGCAACATTGTAACCCGATACGCGTTGAAAGTAACTGACAGATGAAAGTTTTGGACAAAAAATTTCTGATTATTTTACTTAGCAGTATCAAGATGTTATGTTTGCAAAAAATTTAGGTTACGGGTAGGCCTGCTATATAAAAACGCTGGCTGGCTTGCCGACGACTCATTCTAAAACCTCATTACTCATTTGTAACAATTCGTCAAACTATAATTTCATGTTTAATACCTTAAAAAAAGACTTCGCTCGCCCTTCTTGTCGCCTCTACCGCGTTGGTTCAGATGAGCTGTAAAGACAAAGATGAGACCGAAAAACTTGGAAACTGGTTCAGAAAAGATCTGCCCAACTTCGGCGGGTCGATACGGACCAACGCCGTGAGTTTTGTGATTGGTAGCGTAGGTTACATTGGTACTGGTTATACAAACGAAACAGTTGCCCGGGTAAAGGACTTTTGGGCTTACAATGCCGAAAGACAGACCTGGACACAAATACCCGCGTTCCCCGGCACCGGCCGGAACAATGCTACGGCGTTCGTAGTGAAAGGCAAAGCTTATGTAGGCGGCGGCTACGATGGTGTGCTTACCGTCGACAACGGTTATAAAAAGGACTTTTACGAATATGACCCCGCTACGAACAAATGGGATCAGGTTGCCGATTTCGGCGGCGGAACCCGTCAGTTCGCGACGTCATTTGTCGTAAACGACAGAGCTTATGTTGGCCTTGGCTTCAACGGCAGCAACTATTATCAGGATTTTTACGAATACAACCCCGCCACCGATAAATGGACCGAAATGGCCACTTTCAAAGGGGGAAAAAGGACCGGGGCCATTTCATTCACCATTGGTAATAAAGCTTACGTAGGATTCGGCGAAAGTAATACCGGAACGTCCTTCAAGGATATTTACAGCTTCGATCCGTCAGGAAACGGCGGCGCGGGTAACTGGACCCGTATCGACTTCGCCACAGGCTTCGACCAGGATGCTTTCCCTGCACGTTCTTACGGATCGGCTTTCGTGATCGATGGAAAAGCTTACATCGTTGGCGGAAAGGGGCGGTCTGACGTTTGGGAATACGATCCGGGTGCCAACAGCTGGCTGGAAAGATCATCTTTCCCTAACCAGAGAGGATTTGCTGGTGCATTCGCGATCGGTAAAATCGGCTATCTGGGAACCGGTAGTGCACTGGGCAACGGCGGTGGTACCGACGACTTCTGGGGCTTCGATCCTGCATCTCCTGCCAACGAAGACGACGATCTGTGATCCGCAAGAGAAGCAGCAACCTGAACATTTTCATACTGGCCTTTATGGCGGCCTTCGCAGCAGCGATTTACTTTCTGTTCTTTAAAGGACAGGACGGAAATCCAGGCGGCGAAGGCCGTTTCAATGTGGAAACTATCAAAGTAGAAAATGGTTGGGGATACCGGATCCGGCAGGACACGACTCCCGTAATTGAACAGAAGATAATTCCCGGAGTGCCCGGCCTGAGTGGTTTCGCAACGGAACGGGAAGCCGCAGAAACCGGCAATCTCGTGAAACGGAAGCTGGACAGTGGTATTTTTCCTCCCACGATCTCTACGCACGAGCTCGACAGTCTCGGAATAAAATATCAGTAAGAAGAGGCTCGCGGGAGCCTCTTCTTATTTGAAGATGTACGTTCCCATAATCGGGTAATGGTCGGAATACTTCACTTTGGAGTAAGTGTCGAAATTCAGCAGGGTTAGCCGCTCATGGTCGTAAAACTGATGGTCGATGCGGATAAAATACGGCAAATGGTTATAGGTAAAACCAAATCCCTGTCCCCTTTCCTCGAAACTATTCGAGAGCGACTTCCTTAGCTGCCCGTAAATATAGCTGTAAGGCACTTCGTTAAAGTCCCCGCACACCAGCACCGGGTACGGGGATGTTTTGATCCATTTCTGTAATACGGTAAATTCTTCGGCCCTGCGCGTAAATCCGTTTTTCATTTTTCGCAGGGTAATGCGGCCTTCGGCCTTTATTCCCTCCATTTCCCGCTGTTGTGCCAGTTTGCCGAGGCCGAGCGTCATCGAATACAAATGCAGGCCGATAACCCGCACGGTATCCCGCCCGATCCTGATATCGGCCTGAATCATCCCGTTTTGTGCGGCGAAGACCGTATCGCGCGACGCTACAATGGGATATTTCGAAAAAATCGCCAGCCCCCAGTAAGATTTGCCATATTTCCGCCCGTGAAGATAAGCGGCGTGCTTATACCCTTTTTTTCTGAGATAAGTTCCGGTTTCGAAAATGGTTTCGTCCTGATCGTAAAACTCGGGCATGCAAAGCACATCGGCCCCGCTATCCCCTACCCAGGCCTTCATCGCCCTGACCTCCTTCAGCCCTTCTTTCGTCCACCATTCCGAAAACTTCTGGAATACATGGACATTGTAGCTCATCACGGAGAACTTCCGCTTACCGCCGATATCCGCAGCCGGCTCATCCGAACGTCCAAATGCGTAAGTCCTCGACAGGAATATGCCGGCGATAACAAACATAGCCAGCGGTAGAACGGCCTTTTTCTTCTCTATCACAAACCAAACAGGGACGGAAGCCAAATGGATGAGCACGACCGGCGGAAACGACATCATCATAAAACCGGCCAGCCAGCCATCCGATGGAACGAACAGTATCAGCGTGTAAATCAGCAGAGTATAGCAGGCAAAGCATTGATACAAAAACCATAGTAACTTCTTGATCCCCTTCATTGATTCCAAACGGCATATTTTCGCAAAAATAGGTGAAGGAGATGGATTTGGAAGACATCCGTCAATGTTTGTAGAAATACTAAAATAGTTTTATATTTGCATCCAATTCTATTTTGATCGATTGATTGAGGGGGTCTAAATCCCCTTTTTTATTTGTATAAACTCGTACATGACCGTAAAGGAACATTTAGAATCACTGCTGGCCCCGCTTTTGGAAGATGGCGATTGTTTTCTGGTTGACATTGTGATCAAACCATCCAGGCTGAGCCAGAAAGTGACCATTCTTGTGGACAGTGACGAGGGAATTACGATCCAGCAATGCACGTCCATCAGCCGCAGGCTCGCCAAACAGCTTGAAGAGCTGGAAATATTCAAAGACGCGTACACATTGGAAGTTTCCTCCCCCGGCCTCGACCAGCCACTTCTGCTGCCACGCCAGTACAAGAAAAATGTGGGCCGCAACCTTAAAATTAGTCTGAAAAGCGGCGAAGTCCTGCAGGGAACACTGACCGACGCAGGAGAGGATAGCATTACCGTCCAGCTCCCGGCCCCGAAGAAAAAAGCGAAAACGCCGGTCGACGAGGCGTCGCTGGTCCGGCAGATCGGCCTGGATGAGATTGCCAAAGCGTTGATAGAAATCTCTTTTAAATAGATTTACAGTGCCGGATTCGCATTTCCGGGTTGTGATCAATTATATAATATGTATAACTTAGTATCAGCAAATATTCTTTAACATAGCAATGGATAGCGGAATATTAATTGAGTCATTCGCGGAGTTCGCAAGCTCTAAGAACATCGATCGTCCCACGATGATCAGTGTTTTGGAAGAGGTATTTCGTACTATGATTCGCAAGAAATATGGCACCGACGACAACTTTGACGTAATTATTAACCCGGAAAGCGGTGACCTTGAAATGTGGCGTACCCGTGAAATCGTGGACGACAATTCCGAGGATATCTGGGAATATAACAAAATACCTCTTTCCGAAGCCCGCAAGATCCAGAGCGACTTTGAGGTAGGCGAAGAAGTTGCCGAAGAAGTAAAACTGGCCGAATTCGGTCGCCGCCTGGTGCAAACCGCCCGCCAGACCCTTATCCAGAAGATCAAGGATATGGAAAAAGAGATCATGTATGAAAAATACAAGGATCAGGTGGGTGAAATGATTACCGGCGAAGTGTACCAGACTTTGAGGCACGAGGTGATCATCGTGGATTCGGAAGGCAACGAACTTTCCCTGCCGCGTACCGAGCAGATTTCCAAAGACCGTTTTCGTAAGGGCGAATCGGTTAAATCGGTGATCCATAAAGTGGAGATGAACAACGGTTCACCCAAGATTACGCTATCCAGAACGTCGCCTGTATTCCTGGAAAGACTCTTCGAAGTGGAGATCCCGGAAATCTACGATGGAATCATTTCTGTACGGAAAGTTGTTCGTGAACCAGGGGAACGTGCCAAAGTGGCCGTCGAATCATACGACGACAGGATCGACCCGGTGGGCGCGTGCGTAGGTATGAAAGGCTCACGCATCCATTCCATTGTTCGTGAACTCGGTAACGAGAACATCGACGTTATCAACTACACCGACAACCTCGAACTACTCATCAGCCGCGCATTGAGCCCTGCGAAAGTGAGCTCGATGCAGATCGACCGCGAAGCCAAGCGCGTCTCGGTGTTCCTCAAACCTGACCAGGTATCACTGGCCATTGGTAAGGGCGGACAGAATATCAAACTCGCCGGCAAGCTGGTAGGCATGGAAATCGACGTATTCCGCGATATCGAAGAACAAAACGACGAGGATGTCGACCTGACCGAATTCCAGGACGAAATCGACGAGTGGATCATCGACGAGCTTCATAAGATCGGCCTGGATACCGCGAAGAGCGTGTTGGCCCTGAGCAAGGAAGAACTGGTACGCCGGACAGACCTCGAAGAGGCAACCGTAGAAGATGTGCTCGACATCCTGCGTAAAGAATTTGAATAAAATAAACAAGTGGGGCCGCGAAACCGGCTCCGCAACCAATGCAAAACCTTATTCTACTAAATTGCTAATATGGCAGAAGATAAAATGATGCGCCTTAGCCAAGTGGCACGGATCCTCAACGTGGGTATTACTACGATCGTGGATCATCTGTCTGCCAAGGGGTATAAGGTGGAAAGTAACCCGAATACCAAAATTAATGCCGATCAAATTGAGTTTCTTGCGAAGGACTTCAAATCAAATGAGCTGAGGTCTTCCCTGACGCAAAAACCGGCCGCGCCCCCTGCGGAAGCGCCGGTTGAGGTGAAGGAAGACAAGGTAAAAAGCGATGTCGAGGGAATTCTCTATTTCAGAAATACACCCAAAGCGGAAGAGAAACCTGTGGTGGAAGAAAAACCCGCCGCGGAACCTCAACCTGCTTTCGAAAATAAATTGCCGGGTATTAAGGTGGTAGGTAAAATTGATCTGGATGCGAAACGACCGGTAGTACAGCAATCGGCCACGCCTGCGGAACAACCGAAGCCGGAAGCCCCGCAAGAGCCCGCTGCCGAAACTCCTAAGCCTGCCCCCGTGCCGGTTGAGAAGGAAGAACCCAGGCCGGCAGCAAGTCAGCCGGAACCTGTGAAGGAATCTCCGGTAGAAGCTCCCGTAAAAGAAACCCCTCCCGCACAGGTGGCGCCGGTTGCCGAAACACCAGCCAGGGAAGAGCCAAGCTTGGCCGAACCCGCGGAAACCAAGGCAATGTCGGCTGAGCCGAAAGAAACGGCGCCAGTTGCTGAAAAGACTACCCCAGCCGCGCCGGAATCCGGCAGCACGACCGAAGAGCAGCCATCCGGCGAATCCGAGCTGATCGAAGCACGTGGGGAACAACTCAGAGGGTTAAGGGTAGTTGGAAAAATCGAACTACCGTCGAATAAAAAGAAAGATCCGGTTGCGTCCAGCGACACTTCCGCCGACAAAAAACGTCGCAGAAAGAGAAAGAGAATCCGCGACGGCGCAGTGGCTCCGGGAGAAAACCGTCCTGCCGATACCAGCGCTGGCACCAGCACGAATGCCGGTACTGATGCAAACCGCAACCGGCCGAATACACCGGGAGCGGCCTCTCAGGGCGGCGCTCAACAGGGTGGCGGGCAGTCGAAAACCACGCAAGGCCCTGGTAATCGAGGTAGCAATAGCGGCAACAACCGCAGAGGAAACAGACGCGAGGAAGTTTCCGATAAGGAAGTGGCAGACAATATTAAGGCCACAATGGCGCGCATGGGGGGTGGAAACACCAAAGGTATGGCAAGAGGCAAAGGCCGCCGCCGTGACCGTGGCGATCAGAACGATCCGAACAGCTTCGGAGACGAAGAAACAAAAGTATTGCGCGTAACCGAGTTCGTGTCTGCCAACGACCTAGCGTCATTGATGGATGTGACCGTTCAGGAGGTAATCTCGGTTTGTATGAGCATGGGTATGTTCGTATCCATTAACCAGCGACTCGACGCCGAAGCCATTACGTTCATTGCCGACGAATTCGGCTTTGAAGTGGCGTTCATTTCGGCTGAGGAAGAAGTACAAAACGACGTTACCGAAGAAGTCGATGACGAAGACAGCCTGGTAGAACGTGCGCCGATCGTGACGATCATGGGACATGTGGACCACGGTAAGACGTCGCTCCTCGACTATATCCGCCAGGAAAACGTTGCCAGTGGCGAAGCAGGGGGTATTACTCAGCACATCGGTGCTTATAGCGTAAAAACCAAAACAGGCAAGCCGGTAACATTCCTCGATACTCCGGGTCACGAAGCATTTACAGCGATGCGTGCCCGCGGTGCGAAGATCACCGACGTGGTTATCATCGTGATCGCAGCCGACGACAGCGTCATGCCGCAAACCCGCGAGGCGATCAATCACGCGCAGGTTGCGGGTGTACCTATTGTATTCGCATTCAGTAAAATAGACAAGCCGGGAGCAAATACCGACAAGATCCGTGAGGAGCTTGCCAATATGAACCTGCTCGTGGAAGAATGGGGCGGTAAATACCAAACCCAGGAGATATCGTCAAAATCCGGCCAGGGTATCGACGAGTTGCTTGAAAAAGTATTGCTCGAAGCCGAATTGCTCGAACTGAAAGCCAATCCGAACCGCCGCGCAGTGGGAACCGTGGTAGAAGCGTCACTCGACAAGGGGCGCGGGTACGTAACGACCATCCTGGTGCAGAACGGAACCTTGAAAGTCGGGGACGCGGTACTGGCCGGCGCGCATTTCGGTAAGGTGAAAGCGATGACCGATTACCTTGGGAAAAGGCTCAAAACAGCGGGGCCATCCATGCCGGTGCAATTGCTCGGCTTGAACGGCGCGCCACAGGCGGGCGACCGTTTCAATGTCTTCGAAAACGAACGCGACGCACGTGATATCGCAACGAAACGCGAGCAAATCCAACGCGAACAATCGATCCGGACGCGCAAGCACATTACGCTGGAAGAGATTGGCCGTCGCAAGGCGATCGGTAACTTCCGCGAGCTGAACCTGATCGTAAAAGGCGACGTGGATGGCTCCGTAGAGGCGCTTTCCGACTCGTTGCTGCAACTTTCGACATCCGAAGTTCAGGTGAATATCATTCACAAGGCGGTAGGCCAGATTTCCGAATCCGACGTCAACCTTGCGATTGCTTCCGATGCGATTATCGTCGGCTTCCAGGTCCGCCCTTCCTCGAACGCGAAGAAAATGGCGGAGCAGGATCAGATCGAGATCCGTCATTACTCGGTTATCTACCAGGCTATCGAGGAGATCAAGGATGCGATGACAGGTATGTTGGCACCGACTATCGAAGAGGTTATTACCGGAAATATCGAAATCCGAGAAGTATTCAAAATCAGCCGCATTGGTACCATTGCAGGTTGCTATGTAACGGATGGCTATGTGAAACGTAACAATAAAATTCGCGTTGTCCGCGACGGTATCGTCCTTTACACCGGCGAGATCGACTCGCTGAAACGTTACAAAGACGATGTTCAGGAAGTACGGAACGGTTACGAATGTGGTTTGAGCATCAAAAACTACAACGACATCGAAATCGGCGACATCATCGAAAGTTTCGAATTACGCGAAGTCAAACGGACACTATAACCAGTAGCATACCGCGAAAAGCCTGCCCCATTCAATGAGGCAGGCTTTTTTTTACCCCGGATTTAATTAGTGTTCAAACCCAGCCTTTCCTTCATCTCCGTCAAAAGTCGGCAGCATGCCTGGTAGAGTTCGGGGTTTCCCTTATTGATTTTCCAGAGATAGCCATCGACCTCGCGCGCATACACCCGTGCGAACCCGGGATCGTGTTCGGCAAGGGATAGCATATTGTCGATGATGTCGGCATATTTTACTGTCTGCGCGATCGGTCTCGACGCTATAATGCGCGCCCCTTCCAGCTCCTTGCGCTGCGCCCGGTTTAATGACGGATATTTCTCATGGGTGTACTTGTCCGTCAGATCGTCTACGCCGGCCAGTATCACCTCGTCTTCCTCGATGTTGTACCCAAGGCTCATCAGTTTCGACGAAAGTTCGGCCAGCGAACATTCCGTGTCCTCTATCAGATCGTGACAAAGGGCTATCTCGGTTTCATACCCATTTTTCACATACTGATCGACCCTCCCGGCCACGCTCAACAAATGCGTGTAGTAAGGCGCGTCCGTGTACTTTCTTTTCTGCGAGCCGTGCATCTCTTTTACAAAGTCGAATAATTTCCATTGTCGGTCGCTGAGTTCCATGCATTAGTTCGGGTTCTTTTACACCCCGTAAGCTAAACAATTTTACTTCGCTTTTACAAGTTTTTTTGTTTCGAATACACCCCCGGCCATATGTATGCGCAGCCAATAGGTGCCCGGCGTGATATCCGGAAGAGGCAACGTTATTTCTCCCCTCACCGGCAGCAAAGAGGGAAAGCTCTCCATACGCCTTCCGTCGTCGTCCAGCAGTTCCGCCGAAGATATAGGGGAGTCGATATTACGCACCGTTACGGATGAGATCGCCGGATTAGGATACATAACGATGCCGCGCCGCTTGTCCGCAGCGACATGCTCTATTTTACTGTAAGCAAAGGAACTATCGGCATCCACCATTTTCAACCGGTAATAGCGCCCTTCCTGAACAGGCCCCTCATCGCGAAAATGGTAATGAACCGACTGGTCAGATTCTCCTTTCGCGTCCAGCCGGGCGATCCGCTCCCAGCTTCTCGCATCCGTCGAGCGTTCTACATCGAAATAAGCGCTGCCCGTCTCCGTAGCGGTTTCCCAGAACACCTCGATACCATTTTCGGTTTTTTGAGCTCCGAACGCGGCCAGGCGCACCGGCAACGCTTCCTCGAATACAAACTGATCGAAAGCGAATACCAACCCCGGGTATTCGGCGCCATAAGCAAACGGTTGAAATTGCCTGATCCGGACTTCGTCCACATCGCTGAATATCGTAGTATTCAGGCTGAGAACCTGTTTGGAAACACCGTCGCCGATCAGGTTGAAGTCCTGCTCTCCTACCTTGACATTATCCCTGAACCCCTCTACCGTTATGCTGATTTTATCTTTGCCGGCCGCATTGATATAATCGTAAATGTAAAAGCTCGATAAATGCCGGTTGGTGCCGTCACTCACCTGAATGCGGAAGTAATAAGGATCGTCGAAGTCGAATTGATCTCCTACATAAATCAGGCCCGAGCCGGCAAAGCCATTTCCCTCGGAAGACGACTCGTAATACATTTGCTCGTTTTCGGGATCAATGGCCAGGGTCTGGTTGACCACCGAAAATGTAAAATTGCCCACGGTAATGCTTTGTCCAAGCCCTGCATTATGGACATAACCCTGATCGTCGAATGTAATCGTTTGGGCACGCGCGGGTAAAAAAGGTAAAGCCCCCACCAGAAGCATGGCGAAGATGAAGATGTTGGTCTTGGCTCTTTTCATCGGCACAGGTAGTTTAGGATAGAATCCGGGCAATGCGATTGCCCGCTGTTTTGCTCAGATAAGTTAACTATCGCCTACTATTACTGTTTTTTGGGCGTCAAAGCCTGCCGATTACCAAAATTTAACATTCAGGGCCCTACGAAAACGAGAAGGCCCGAACGCTTTCGCATTCGGGCCTATGCATCGGGTAGGACGTAGCGGGTTCGAACCGCTGACCTCCGCCCTGTCAAGGCGGCGCTCTGAACCAGCTGAGCTAACATCCTTTTTCGTGTCGCGATATTAAATCAATTTTTATTACGATCCAATTCAAAGTGATAAACTTTCCGGGACGGGATGCGGTAAAGCAGCATCAGCCCGATCACAAAAATGACGAGCAGCGCCAGAATGCTATTCCGCATGCTGCCTGTGATATGTTCTACAAATCCATAAATGAATGTGCCGATCACGATCGCCAGCTTCTCCGTTACGTCATAAAAGCTGAAATATGAGGCGGTATCCGGGATATTTTCCGGAATAAGCTTGGAATAAGTGGACCTCGACAGCGACTGAATGCCGCCCATCACCATTCCTACCGTGCAGGCGATTACGTAAAATTCCATCGCCTCGGTAGTGTAATAGGCCCCTGTACAAATACCTATCCATACAGCCACGCCGATCATCAATGCATAAATATTCCCGATTTTACCGGACAGCCAGGCAAATGTATACGAACCGGCGATTCCTACAAGCTGGATAAGCAGCACCGTCACGATCAAACTTTGCGAAGGAAGTTTCAATTCCGTAGCGCCGAAAATAGTCGCCACATACATGACCGTGCGCAGGCCCATCGTGTAAATGAAGAATGCGCTCAGGAATTTCGCCAGGTATGGCTGCTCACGCAACCGGCCATACACTTTCCGCAACTCCCCGAACCCATGGAAAATCCAGTTGCCCCCCCCTTTCCCTACCCGCATTGCCCGATGGCAGGAAATAGAATGGTATTTGGGCAAACAATATCCACCAAAGCCCCACGGTAAAAAACGATATCCTGGCCGGCAGCGACTTTTGGGTGATACCATAGAATTGTGGTGCAAGGATCATACTCAGGTTGAAAAGCAAGAGCAGCACACTGCCGAGGTATCCCAGCGAGAAACCCCTCGCACTATACCGGTCGAAACGGTCTTCGGTGGCTATTTCAGGCAGATAGGAATCGTAAAAGACAATACTCCCGCTCCATCCCACCAGGCTTATCCCGAACAGGAACACGGCCGATATGAGCGTTTCCTTGGTAAAAAAATACAAAAGCATGCAGCTGATCGCACCCGTGTAACAAAAGAACTGCATAAACCGCTTTTTCTTGCCCGTAAAGTCGGCAATGGCGGTGCAAATCGGGATAAGCAATGCAGTGATCAGGAACGAGACCGAAACCGTGTAGGAAAACAACACGGAGCTTTTTATCGGCGTCCCGAAGAAATCGACATCGGGTGTGCCGGAAGCACTTAATGCCGTGGCGCTGAAGTACACCGGAAAAATGCTGGAAACAATCACCAATGCGTGCACCGAGTTGGCCCAGTCGTACATGCACCACGCATTGATCACAGAGGGGATATTCTTTTTCATTCAAAAAAATTTGTACAAAATAAGAAAAGCGGCAGATTTTATCCGCCGCTTTGCACCATAAATTGTATATCACTCCACTGGCTACTTGACAACAGGCTGGAACACCATTACAGCTTCCTGCTCTTTCCCGTTCACCGTCATTTTACTTTTTAGCCTCATTTTCGTATTCGTAAGTTCTTCCAGACCGAACTCCCCGGAGAAACCTATGATTTTGATGTCCAGCGTCTTTTCATCGTTGATCAGGTACCATGTTCCGCCGTTGATCACCTGGCTCGAATTTTGATCGAATGCTCTTACCGTCGCGTTCTGCTGAAACTGGATGTCCATTTCCTTGATACCCTTTGTCTGCGCGTCGAGCTGGTTCTCGGGAATTTCCTTGCCGGACAAATCCGTCACGGAATACATCCGCCAGGGATAATTGACCAGTATTTTGCTCTTTTGTGTCGGCTGGGGCGTTTCGTCGTTATCTTTGTCCCCGCAGCTAAACACCAAAAGCGATAAAAACAGGATTGGAACAAATAGGAGTAGTCGTTTCATGTTGATTGTATTTTACGTTTCAAGGCAATTTCGACTGTGCTGAACTGTTCGGCCCGGTACTTCCCGGCTCTGCCTCACGGACTGCGTGTCCCGACCGGGCGTCCCGAAAAAGTGAAATTGGCGACATTGCAAAGGTAACGAAATTGTCCGGTCAAATCTTATGATATACTATACAAACAGCTATTTAAGGACATTTTACAGCATATTTTTGAGCGTATGGCTATGGGCAGCCCATGCCTATGCCCAGAACTGCCAACCCGGTTATGTGCTAAACCCTGTCAAGACCAACAACAGCATCGAATGGGGCAAGTTCCCCGAATTTTCGCTTCCGTTCAAAATCGTTTACAGCGGCCCCCGCTTCGGCGACACGCAATCCCAGCCCCTTAAACACGGTTTCAGCCACATCGCGGCTTTCAGCGGCCCGGAGCCCGCCTCGTTACAGCACAGTCAGATCGCCGTGCTCTGGTACGGCGTGGCCACGTCGAGTGGTGACCAGCCGTGGGCCGATAATACTCTGCGCAGTCCATGGGGGAACGATACGGCGGCATACCGCAGCTATTGGGACAATTACGCGGGCACCGTTACCGGCGCCGACATCGTTTGCCTCGACATCGAACGCATGCAGCGCGAAGACCGGGATATTCTGGCGCTGAAAACCAATGCACGTATCCCGCAAAGTTACCGCAACTTGCCGGACGCCGATTTTCTGGCGACTTACAAGCGCGATATGCGCTGGTGGTATACCGAAGCGATCAACCGCCTCCGCGCGAAGGGTGTCAAAGCCACGATAACCAGTTACAGCGACGTCCCCATCCGCAATACCTGGCTCAACATTACCACAAACAGTTGGCAGGATTGGGCCACCAACCTCGCGCGTACGCATTACCTCACCCAGGACAATGCAGGCAAGATCGGCGGAAGTTTCTATCAGGCGATGGATTTCCTCTCGCCTTCTCCCTACTATTATTACGGGTATGATAATCCGTTCGGAAAAGATTACCTCTCCTATTTGCTGTTCAACATCGAAGCCAACGTCGCATGGAGCGACAAACCCGTCATTCCGTTCGTGTGGTTGCGCGTGCACGACAGTTACGATCCGAACATCCCGCTGATTACCGGGTTCATGGCCGAAGCGACGGCGATATTCCCCTTCTTTTCCGGCGCAAAAGGGCTTTGGGTTTGGGAAAATCCGTTTTTGTCCGCCGAACGGCAGGAAAATTATGCTCCCTATGAGCATTTCATTTATGGGCTCTACCGGCTGTCGCAGTTCAGGGACATGCTCGAAGGCGACTATCAAGTCGTAATCCCCATGTCGGCGCGCGACAATATGGAACAGCAAAATCCCGTATGGCGTGGCATTGTGAAGGGAGGGAATATCCTGATCGCGGCACAAAACCCTTATGCCGCCGACGACGAAACCACCTCGATTACGGTTTCCTACCAGAACTGGGCACGAAATATCACCATGAAAGGCAAGGAAGTTTTCCTCTGCAAATTCGACCTCAACGACACTGTGAACGGCGTAGAACCTTCGTTGGATATGGTGAATGTATATCCCAACCCGGCGACGCGGGAACTCCGGGTTTCACTCGCCGGTGTAAATGGCGTAACGGATATAGATTTCGCGCTGACCAATACCAAAGGCCAGATCTTCGTTCAGCAAAAACTGAAAGCATTCGCCGGCAATACCCAAACCGTCATCCCGCTTCCCAAGCTCTCCGCTGGCATATATTTTGCCCGCTTTACGACCAGCAACCGAACAGTCATTAAAAAGGTGGTGATATCGCAATAGCCACCTGTACGAATATGAACCGACTTAGTCAAGAAACCAGCCCGTACCTGCTCCAACATGCCAACAACCCCGTTGATTGGTATCCCTGGGGAGAAGAAGCACTAGCCAGGGCCAGGAAAGAAAACAAACCCATCCTGGTGAGTATAGGCTATTCGGCCTGCCACTGGTGCCATGTCATGGAACGGGAATGCTTCGAGAAAGAGCCTATCGCCGAGATAATGAATGCATATTTCGTATGCATTAAAGTCGACCGGGAAGAGCGGCCGGATGTGGACGCGGTGTATATGGATGCCGTGCAGGCTATGGGCGTACGCGGAGGATGGCCGTTGAATGTGTTCCTTTTGCCCGACACCAAACCTTTTTACGGTGTCACCTATCTTCCGCCGCAAAACTGGGTGCAGCTTTTGAAGAGCATTAACCAGGCTTTCCATAATCATTACGACGAGCTGGCCAGTTCCGCCGAAGGTTTTGTCCAGAACATGGTCGCCTCTGAAACCCAGAAATACGGCCTCGTAAATGCGACCGTCCAGTTCAACACCCATGACCTGGATCTGATGTTCGAGCAGATACAAAGGCATTTCGATACTAAAAAGGGAGGAATGGACCGGGCCCCCAAGTTCATGATGCCTTCCATTTACAAGTTCCTGCTGCGTTATTTCGACATCAGCCAGAACCCGGAGGCATTGGCCCAGGCAGAACTGTCACTGGACCGCATCGCGCTCGGAGGCATTTACGACCACGTTGGCGGTGGCTGGGCGCGGTATTCGGTCGATGAAGACTGGTTTATCCCGCATTTCGAAAAGATGCTGTACGACAATGCACAGCTGCTGAGCGTGTATGCCGAAGCTTATTCGCTAACCCAAAAGCCGCTTTACGCCGACCGCATCGAGCGAACCATCCAATGGCTTTCCCGGGAAATGCGCAGCTCGGAAGGAGGTTTCTTCTCCGCCCTGGACGCGGATAGTGAAGGCATAGAAGGCAAATTTTACATCTGGACCGAACAAGAGCTCAAAGAAGCCTTGGGGGAAGATTTCGCCTGGTTCTCAAAACTTTATAATATTTCGGCGCAAGGTAATTGGGAGCACGGCTACAACCATCTGCACCTGACCGAACCGATCGAATACGCCGCCCGTACCGCCGGCATCTGGCAGGATGACTTTTTAAGTTTGTATGAAAACGCATTGGGCAAGCTGGCGGTCAAACGTCGTAACAGAATCAGACCGGGGCTGGACGATAAAATACTGGCCTCATGGAACGGACTGCTGATCAAAGGACTGACAGACTGCTACCGCGCGCTCGGTCACGAGGAAATACGCGAACTGGCCGTCGCCACCGGCGGGTTCCTTGCCGAAAAAATGACGTCGGGAAGCCGATTGAACCATAGCTTTAAAAACGGCACTGCCACAATAACCGGCTTTCTGGAAGACTATGCGGCGGTAATCGAAGGTTACCTCGGCCTGTATCAAATCACATTCGAAGAAAACTGGTTGGAACAGGCCCGGCAACTGGCAGACTACACATTAAGCAACTTTTTCGATCAGTCGGAAGGTTTTTTCCATTTTACCGATGCCTACGGCGAGGCGCTGATTGCACGTAAGAAAGAGCTTTTCGACAATGTCATTCCATCTTCGAACTCTATAATGGCCCACAATCTGTACACGCTGGGCAAAATGCTGGATCGCGACGATTATCTTGAGGTCGCGGACAACATGCTTTCCCGGATGACGAAATTACTCCTGGCCGATGTGCAATGGGTTACCAACTGGGCTGCGTTATACTGCCTGCGCGCGGTGCCCACCGCGGAAATCGCGATCGTCGGCGGCGAGGCGGATGCCATGCGGAAAGACTTCGACCGCTTTTTTGTCCCGAACAAAATTGTAATGGGTACCAGCACCTCTTCTACCCTGCCGCTGTTGATGAACCGAACGGATATCAATGCGAAAACAGCGATTTACGTTTGTTATGACAAGACCTGCCAACTGCCCGTAACCAAGGTGGAAGAGGCGCTCGATCAGCTCGCGGGCGTTTAAAGCAGCGGGAAATATCGTTCGCGGATGATGTTCATGTGGTGTACCGGGTGACCGAGGATCACAAAACCCAATGCCAGGGGCGATATTTCGGTATTATTTGCGTTACCCGGCCGGGTGAGCATGATGCTGTCCATATTCCGGAACAATGTGACGGTGCTCCGGCGTAGCTCACGGAACTCTTCCATCAGATCGTCGACAGTCCGGTGGCTGGCAGTGGTATTCGCAGCCAGCACAGCTTCGTCGTAGCCGGGCAGCGGCGTCTTGTCGTTTCTGGAAAAACGGAGCGCACGGTAAGCCATGATCCGCTCGTTGTCGATCACGTGCTGCAAAATATCCTTTACCGTCCATTTTCCCGGCTCATATACGCGGTCGCCCAGGCCCAGCAGTTTTTCAGTTTCGGCAAATATGCGTTCAGGGGCATATTTTTGGAAGCCGTCGAGGAGTTCGATGTCGTCTACGAGGTTGATATAGCGGTCAAAAAACCGGGGCATAGGTACCACTTCCGATCTTTTCATGGTGTTGGTGATTGATTAATGTATTCTTTTGTACGGATAATTCACTCTGCGGGGCTGGCCGTTCACCTCGCCTTCGATGTAGGCCAAAAGCGAGTCGGCTGATTTGAAATCATAGACGATACGTTTCGGAAAGTCATGCCGGGCATTCTCGAACACGAAACGGTTACCCTGAATAGCTTGCAGCCTGAACAGCACTTCCTTGTCGTCGTTTTGCCCTGCTGCTACGGGTGCGTAAACAATGTCCTTTCCCTGAAAGTAAAGCCGCACCGTTTCCAGCGGGGTCGTATCCTTGCCGGCCAATGCATAACTCATACCCGTGAGCTCCTGTGCGTTTTTTCGGTTCCAGGTCTCGTAAATGTCACCACGGGTACGTTTACTAACCCAGGTTCCGATGATCGGTTCCAGCTTTTCGAAGTCCTTTCGCGAGAAGGAGCCTTCCTGCGAGAAAGCGCAAAGAATAACAAACAAACCAACCAGAACGCCTCTATGGCATTCATCAAGAGAAGTATAAGGTTTCATAGTGTTCCTCGATTAGCTATTCGGTTTGTCAAGATAAGCATTTCGTCGCTTACCTCGCTGTTCCAATCTGCACATATCGCTGAAATCCAAATGAATAATCGTTCGGTCCTATTATAATAAACCATCGGTTACTATGTCGCAGAAAACCAGTTAGTTAAGGATTTATACCGAGTACTTGTTTATATGTATCTGAAATGACTACATTTGATTATAAATCCTCTTTCAGAATTGAGAAAAATCGCGTCGATAGGGTTATTGGCATTGCTGCTCTACAATATGTTCGGGCTCAGCCTTGCCGTTCTTTTTTTCGAAAAAGACTATCAGATCGCGTCTTCCGGGGACTCGTCGGAAGCGAAGGTTATGAAAATCTACCTGCCGTCCCTCCCTTACTCGGGTAACCTCGAAATCACGGAAAATCTGGAAGGACTGGTGAAACGGGACGGGCAGTTTTATAACCCTACCCATGTTTTGCACGAAAACGATACACTTTACGTAACGCTCCGGTCCAATGAAGCGGCCCGGGATCGTTTTTTTGAGCTCGCCAATGCAATGCAGGTGCTGAACGACCCGCATACGGACATTCCGCAAAGTCCCTACGGCAAGGCAGTCGAGCTGCTGGGCAATCTTTTGAAAATCTATATTCCGAATAATTTCAAATTCCCGGCCCGTTCCGATGATATTATCCGGGAAGGACAGCCATTCGGCAACCGTTTCGTGACAGTCCGTTACAGCTCCTTCAAAACCCCTCTGGCTTCGCCGCCGCCCGAATGCCGCCAGGCAATTATTTAGGCACAAGGCAACCTGCTACCACGCCGTTGGCCGGCCTGCAATGCCTGGTCAAATCCTGCATCCGCCGGAACGGATGCAGTTATCCTACTAAATTGAAAATCCTATGATGCACTCTTTACACCAAAAAGGGCTGCGAGTGCTTGGCATATTGCTTGCAATCGCCGGCTCGATCCCCTCCGCTCACGCCCAGATGCCGAACGACGCCATTTATATGGGTAAAAAAACAGCCTGTCTGGCAGTTTCTTATACTCACAGCTCGTGGGACCAGTATTGGGAGAATTCGCTGAAACGTGAAAACCTCAACATCGGTACGCATACCACGCAAAGCGTCATGCCGATGCTTGCTGTGGGTATCACCAAAAACCTGAATGCGATTGTGGCCGTCCCCTACGTGTGGACGCAGGCCAGCGCGGGTAACCTGCGCTGGCAAAAAGGCTTTCAGGATGCTTCCGGCTGGTTGAAATACCGGTTCCTGAACAAATCCGGCTTCTCGCTGCATGCGATCGCAGGCGGATCGATACCCGTTTCGGATTACATTCCCGACTTTCTTCCGATGTCGATCGGTTTACAATGCAAAACAGCCACAGTCAGGCTCCTTGCCAACTACCGTCATAAGAGCGGCATTTACCTGACCGCTTCGGGTTCCTACATCTTCCGAAGCAAAATCACCATCGATCGCGACTCGTACCTGGCCGATGGCAAGTTGTATAATACCAACAAAGTATCGGTCCCTAATGCCTACGACGCTTCCGCGAGACTGGGTTACCTCAAAAAAGCCATTCAGGCCGAAGGTTTCATCGAATACGGGGCCTGCGACGGTGGCGACAATATTCGCCGCAACGACATGCCGTTCCCGACAAACAACATGAAATCGACCGTCGTGGGAGTGTATGCCAAATTCCAGCCTAAAAATATCGGTGTCAACGCGCGCGCTTCACATGTGGTCGATGGCCGGAATGTCGGCCAGAGCACTGCCTTTTCGGTTGGCGTGCTATACCAATTCCGTTACGCCAAAGAAGCTAACAACTAATATTTGAGACAGAGACAATGAAAATCAAAAATATCTCCTTCCGGCAGTCCGTCGCACGGCTGATAATGCCCGTCCTGACGGTGACAATGCTTTGGTCGTGCTCCAAAACCGTCGACGAGCCAACCGCGGGTATCAATACGCCGTCCAGCCTGGACGAAAGGGCCGGTACCTGGAAACCGTACGTCCTGGCGTCATCCGGTGAAATCGCAGTTGCCGAACCCAAAGCGGCAACGTCGGCGGAATACAAGGCCGAACTGGAAAAGTTAAAACAAGCGACCGATGCCGTTACACCGCAGCAGCGCGATCAAATCAACTACTGGGGCGCAGGTGCTGTGTACCGGTGGAATGAAATAGCACGCGAATTGTGTGCCCGCTATAACAGCCCTCCCGCCTCCAACGCAGAAGGCAAATATCCCCTACCGGACGCTGCCAACCCATTGAAAGACCCCAAATTCCCGTTCGCCAACCCGCCCTACGCGGCCCGCGCCCTGGCGTACCTGAGCGTAGCGCAGTACGACGCGCTGATAGCCGCGTGGAACTACAAATTTAAATACAACCGCAAAGCCCCTTCCAAAAACGACGCTTCGGTCAAAACGCTACTGCCCGTAAGCGATCTTCCGTCATATCCTTCTGAGGATGCGGTGGTAGCCGAAGTTTCAGTTGCCATTCTGAAAGCGATGTTCCCGAGCGAAGTGCCGTTCCTGGATGCTAAACTGGCCGAGCATAAACAAAGCAGGATTTCGGCAGGAATGAATGTCGAAAGCGATATTCTGGCCGGCTCGGAGCTGGGTAAGGCTGTTGGCGCAAAAATTATGGCGCGTGCCAAGACCGATAAAATGAGCGCCGCCAACAACCAGGCACAAACCGCCGCCATGATTGAGAATGCGCGCAAATTAGGTGTAACCGAGCCTTGGGTGAGCCAGGAATTTCCGCCTCGCCCGCCTATGCTCCCCACGTATGGCTTCGTCAAACCCTGGAATTTCGACTCTGCGACCGTCGCTACCCTTCGCCCCGAAGCACCGCCGGTTATCGGCAGCCCCGCCTATCAGAAAGACCTGAACGAATTGCTCGATATCGCTAAAAACCAGACCCGCGAACAGGCTCGCATTGCCAGCTTCTGGTCCGATGGCGTCGGCAGTTATACCCCTCCGGGCCATTGGCACAGGAAAGGCGCCGCGTTATGCCATGAAAATAAGTTCAGTGAGGTGCGTACCGCTCGCACGCTGGCATTGCTGGGCACCACCATGCAGGATGCCGGGATCTGCTGCTGGGATGTGAAATATTACTACTATTACCCACGCCCCAACCAGATGAGCAGCAAAATCAAAACGTCGGTCGGGTTGCCCAACTTCCCCTCTTACACGTCGGGCCACTCGACGTTCTCCGGCGCGGCTGCCGAGGTATTGGCCCACATCTTTCCCGATAAAAAGAAGGAAGTCGACGATATGGCCGCGGAAGCATCCGTATCCCGCATTTATGGTATGATCCACTACCGTTTCGACTGCGAAGCCGGCCTTTCTGCCGGACACAAAATCGGCGGGTATGCCGTCGCGAGGGCAAAAACTGATGGCGCGGAATAATCTGCGTTTGTGATACAAAAACGGGAAGCGGAACTGTTTCGAACTCCGCTTCCCGTTTTTGTACTATAATATTCAATTTATTACGCCTAAACGGATTTTACTTATCCCCCGTCAGCCGTCTCCCATCCACGAGCATATCGATCATCTTCGCGATGCGGGCTACTTTGGTTTCGTCCTTTTTGGCAGCGTAAACCCAATCTCGGTATTCTTTTTGGGCGCTTTCGGTAAGCTTCTGAAAGTTGGCATAGGCGCGAGGCTCGTCTTTGAGGCAATCGATCAGCTCTTTCGGAATAGATAGCCCCGAACCGTCGGCATACAACACGACTGTCACCCAGTCGCCTTCTTTTTTCCCGATCTTTTTTCTGATCTCGGCTTTTACCGGAAGAAAAAGCTGTCCGCCGCCCATGGGCATCAGGTTGTAGCCGAGCAATTCATAATCGTCGATACGGCCTTTGACCTTCACCATGCCGAACTTACGCTTGATGTCCTGCCGGACGTCCGGGATGACTACGTACGTCCAACCACCTTTCCCGGGAAATTTTTCCAGCTGATATTTCTTATCGACCAACAATTCCTCCACTATTTCTTCTTTTTCGACGACTTGGCAAATTTATTGAAAGCCAGACATTTGTTGATCCACGAATCGAAAGCTTCCCGCGAAGCATATCCTTCCGGACTTACGTACACGTATCCTATTGCCACCCGCCCGTTCATGACCATCGGCTTGACACCATTCATTTCCAGGGCCGCCTCGTACTCATCCGGGCCGATCCGGCATAGCAGTACGTCGTTACGGACGCAGATGCACATTTTGTCTTCGACCATAAAAGCCAAGCCCTGGAAGAGGCTTTTTTCCTCTACCAGGAGTTGAGCGCCCAGGGGATGACCGGCCAGGGCCTCGCGGACCCGGTTGGTTACTCGCTCGTCGTAGGCCATTGTTTATGCGATGTTGTTGATATCAAAAGGCAACTTTCGGAGCCGCTTACCGGTTGCCGCGAATATCGCATTGCCCAACGCAGGCGCAACCGGCGGCAGGCCGGGTTCTCCCACTCCGCCCGGAACAGCCCCGCTGTCGACGATGTGGATTTCCATCGGCGGTGCCTCGTTGATACGCATGACGTTGAACTGATGGTAGTTGGTCTGGTCACAAATGCCATTGGTGAACGTAATACCGTCTTTGATGGCTGCGGTGATACCCATTACGATGTTACCTTCGGTTTGTGCCTTTACGTTGTCGGGGTTCACATAATAGCCGCAATCGATTACCGAAACCACTTTGTCGATCTTCACGCCGGCATCTTTTCTGGACACGGTGATGCAGCAAGCCGAAATACTTCCAAAAGATTTGAAGACCGCTATTCCTTTACCGCTGCCTTCCGGAAGCTTCTCGTTCCAGTTGGCCTTTTCGGCGAGCGTTTCCAGCACTTTTTTGAAGCGTTCGTCGGGAAGAATTTCAAGACGCGCCTGCAACGGGTCTTTTTTAGCCAGATGCGCCAGCTCGTCGATGAAGCATTCCTGCCCCCAGCCAAAATTGGAAGCATATACGGAACGCCACCAAACCACGGGAATATCGGTTTTCACATTCGTCCAGCTGACTTTGGAGGCCGCCGCGAATTGATACTTGTTATTTCCCGTGCTGATTTCCTCGCTCAGCCATGGATCTGCTTCGTCGTCTTTGAGGCCTTTAAAAACCTGCCCTACAATCGACTCGCCGATCGCATGATGATGAAAACCGGTAATTTTTCCGTTTTCCACAAATCCCTGCATGTGACTCAGCATTCCCGGACGGTAAGGGCCCTGGGTAATATCGTCTTCGCGTGTCCAGATCACCTTTACAGGTTTTTTCAATTCCTTTGAAATATGGCAGGCTTCCAGCAAAAAGTCGTGGTACGCCTTGCGGCCGAATGCGCCGCCCAGCAACGTTACATTGATTTTCACCTGCTCGGGCTTTACCTTCAAATACCCGCAGACGTCCCGTAGTGCCCAGTCGGGTCCCTGAATGGGCGCCCATATCTCCACCGAGCCATCGTCCTTCACGTGCGCAACCGCGTTTTCGGGCTCGATAGGCGCGTGCGCCAGGAACGGCGTTTCATAATGCGATTCCAACTTTTCCTTGGCGGTAGCGTATTTCGCGGTGAAATCGCCCTTCTCCTCAAAATTCACTCCGTCTTTCTTCGCGGCCTCGTAGGTGGCGGCGAAATAGCCCGCAGTATCGACCGTCTTGGCATAATTGCCATTATCCCAATTGACTTTCAGCGCCCGTTTGCCTTTCAATGCGGCCCACCAGTTGGTAGCAACCACCGCCACGGCCTCCGAAGTCCGGTGCGGCATGGTGCGCTCCGTTTTCAATACCTTCAAAACGCCCTTTACCTTTTTGGTTTCCGAATCGTCGATGGACGCTACCTTGCCGTGGATCATCGGTGAATGCACGATAGCGGCATATACCATACCCGGTACGTCCACGTCGAGCCCGTAAACAGCTTTTCCGGTCACCCGCTCAGGGACATCCAGGCGCTTGTTGTACTTCCCGATAATCTTGAAATCCTTCGGTTCTTTCAGTTTCGGCTCTTTCGGAATTTCGAGTTTCGACGCCTCATCCGCCAGTTCTCCGTAAGAAAGGCTCCTTCTACTTGCTTTGTGCCATATTTTACCGTCTTCCGCAGTGCATTCCGACACCGGCACATTCCACCGTTTGGCCGCGGTAGCCGCCAGCATTTCACGCGCCGCCGCTCCTGCCTTACGGATCGGCATCCACAGCTCCCGTACCGAGCTGCTGCCGCCCGAGGTCTGGCTGCCATATTTGCCTTTACCGTCGCTTTGTACGATAAGTACTTTTTCCAGGCTCACTTCGAGCTCCTCGGCAAGCAGCGAAGGTACCGCCTGCGTCGACCCCTGCCCCATATCCGGGCGTGGGTTAACCAGCGTGATATTGCCTGTGGTGTCGATAATAATGAATGGATTGATTTCCAGCTTCAATACCGCCGGGGCGACCTTTTTCAGGGACGCATCTTTCGTAAAGCCTGTAATGCCAATGGCCAGTCCGAGCGACGTAAAACCGGCGGCTTTCAGGAAGTCGCGCCGTGATGTTTGTATATTTTCCAATGTTTTCTGTGGCTAGGTTGATGAACTTGAATTAGCGCTGACCGATCCCTTTTTCGGCCACTTTCATTTCTGCCGAAGCGCGGTGGATCGCCTTGCGGATCCTGTCGTAAGTACCGCAACGGCACAGGTTGCCGCTCATGGCCGCGTCGATATCCGCGTCCGTCGGTGACGGGTTCGATTTCAGCAATGCGGCCGCCGACATAATCTGTCCCGATTGGCAGTAACCGCATTGCGGTACTTGCTCCTCGATCCAGGCCTTCTGGATAATGCTCATTTTGCCCTCGCCGATGCCTTCGATCGTCGTAATCTTATCGTTTTTCCCGATGCTCGAAACCGGCGTCTGGCAAGCCCGCGTCGGTTGGCCGTTCAGGTGGATCGTGCAGGCACCGCAAAGCGCCATACCGCACCCGAATTTGGTCCCTTTCAAATCGGCAAAGTCGCGTATCACCCAAAGCAATGGCATATCGGGTTCCACATCGACTTTCACCTTTTTACCATTCAATGATAGATTGTATACAGCCATGGTGGTGGTGATGAAGATTTTATGAGAGTGGTGAATAATCCTGTAAAATATTGCAAAATCTCTAACTTTTACAACTATTGCAAAACTATCTCAGGCTTTTAAAAAAATAAGTTGCCCCAGGTGATAGGCCTCGTGGTTAGTCCTGTTAATCAATATATTAAGCTTATTGCGGTGCGGTTCGCGCGCGAAATCCTCATCGGATACCGCATTGTGTTTGCTGAACCACTCCTCCGGGTCGAGTTCGGCGAAGTAGCGGGTCAGTGCCGCATTCAGATTTGCCCATTTGGCTTTCAGATCGGTTACCGATGGAATTTCAGCAAACGTACGGTCGGGATTTTTCACAAAAAGCTCGTCGAGCTCCGGGTAAAGGCGTTCGCCCAGGCCGAGCAGCGAGATCATACCGTCGTTGACCGCGATTAAATGCCCCAGCAGGTAAACCGCCCGGTTTTTGCCTTCGGCGACGGGCTCCGATAAACGTTCCTCCGGCAATTTGGCCAGCCAGCCGTTCAGACGTTGGTTTTGCAGCTCCCAGTTGGAGACTACCATTTTGATAAACAATGCTCTTGCCTCTTTCAGGGCTGTGGTTTCGTCCTGCGTGTCCATGGTAAAGGTTTCTGGATGTTTGGTGGTTAAAAAAACGGATTGGCTCCGTCTCCGACAACAACATCTTCCCCTTCAACGATCGCAATCGGAAGTATTTATTTTTTATGAAGCTCAAATAGGACGCATTCCGCTAGGGATTACGCCAGGACACACCTATCAATTTATAGCCCTTATCTGTCCTTAAAAACGAGTAATTCTCCTGATAATCAAGGCGGCCGTCTTTATCGGTGAAGTTGGATGTAACATCGAATGCAGGATAACGCCCGGCGTCACCCGGAATGCATCCGTCAAAAAACGGTTCGAACGATCCTCCGGTGTGAATATAAGGGTTCAGGCCAAATATAGTCAGTCCGGTAAAGACACTGATCCTGTGGTCGCGGACCGGCTGCAATCGGGCCGCCAACCGGCTACCGCACTTTTGTATGAATTCATCACCCGACATCCGCTTCCAGCCCTCATATTCAGGCAGTGAACTAACCAACGAATCGTGTGCGAATTCCCGCAGCTTAGCAAGGTCCGGCAGCGCAGCCAGGTACTCTTCGCGGAACCACTTGTCGAATTCCTTCTGATAATCCATAAATACATACCATTTGCCGTTGACGCCCCTGACCGAGTAATACAAGCTTGTGTCTCCGGGCGTGTTTTGAATTCGGGCCGAATACCAATTAATCTGCCCATTTATTTCAAAACTGTCGACCAGCACTTCGTTCTGTGCATTGATCAGCATCATACTACCGCCTTTCCACAACCAATGCTCACAGTCACCCTTCTCGCAATCTTCGCCATCCCACCCTACCCGTCTGGCATCCTTGATCACCATGGCCATGCCATTTTGAAACCTGCTAACATCATCATAAACAGCCGGTATTACTATCTTTCCATTGTTATCGAAAAAACCGGCCTTATCGGTAATGCGATCTCTAAAACGAATTTTTCCATCGCTTTCACAATCGTCGATTGCGTCGAATGCGTAAACGCTGTCTTCCCCAACCACCCGACCATTAGCCAGTTTGTAGTAATGACGGTATTGGGTGCCATCGGTCGTATCTAATATTGCGGTAATGCTTGCCCTGCCGTTTGTATCAGCATGCGCCGGCTCATTTTGCTGCGCAATGGCTGCGGAAACCAGATTTCCCGCTACTATCAGCAGCAAGTATCTTTTTAGTGTTCCAAACATCTTTACCTGTCTTTAACCCTGATCACCAATTTCAAACCCGACCAAACCGCATCGACAGCGCACACTTTTACATCTACAAGGCCGATCGGCAATGCAAGATTCCGGATGACGTCCTCCGTGACATCGGTGGGGACCTTCGAAGCTTTTTTGGGCCAGGAAATCCAGATAATACCGTTCGGGACTATCTCGGTTTTCAATGCGGCTAAGTCCTTTTCCAGGCTGGACGCCTGTCCGGTAAAATAATGGATGAAATCTACCCCTGGCGTGGGTTCTTCAACGACCACAATATCAGCAGGTAGCCCTTCCAGCAAATCGAAATAGTGCCCGGGCGGATCCACGAACCTGACTTTAAAGCCGGGTTTGATACCCAGCTTTTTGACAAGACTTGTATTGGAATAACCTGCCTGAGCTGCCATAGTATAAGTAAATGATATATTGCCAGTAAGTTACAAACCCGCTGTTTCAGACACAAGCAACCTTGTGTAAAAGCTTTAAAAGAATGCATTTCCGGCACTTTTCACCTATTTTTAGCCATTCACTTTTCCCTAATCTGTAATTCCAACGCATGATTACCAACGACGCCGTCGTTCTCGGCCTGTTAATGCTGATACTGGCCGGTATTTTCTACACGGCCGCGCAGCCCGGCTGGAAGCGGTTCTATACCATCATTCCCCCGCTCCTGCTTTGCTATTTCATACCGGGACTGCTCAATTCGTTCGGGGTGGTCAATGGCGCCACATCGCAGCTTTACCCGGTCGTTTCCAAGTACTTCCTACCGGCCTGTCTCGTACTTTTCACAGTCGGCATGGACTGGAAATCGCTGGCCCGCCTAGGCCCGAAGGCACTGACGGCCATGCTGATAGGCACCGCGGGCATTATGATCGGCGGCCCGGTTGCATTATGGATTGTCGGCAGCGTCAGCCCGGCCACCGTAGCCGGCGAAGGCGCGGATGCTGTTTGGAGGGGATTAGCTACGATAGCCGGCAGTTGGATCGGCGGCGGGGCCAACCAAACCGCATTACGGGAGGTGTTCCATCCCAGCGACACGCTTTTTTCCCAGATGGTGGCCGTCGACGTGCTGGTCGCCGAACTCTGGATGGCCGCATTGATTTACGGCGCAGGCATTGCCTCGCGGGTAGACGTGCTCTTGGGTGCGGATAGCCGTGCGGTGCAGGAGGTGAAGGAGCATTTGGATTCGGACCAGAAGGCCAACGAGCAAAATCCCATGCTGCGCGACTATATTTTCCTGGCCGCGGCAGGTTTCGGGGCTACCGGCCTGGCGCACGGTTTGGCTGAAATGATCACCCCTTACCTGGCCAAAAACTATCCTGCCCTTGAAAAATACAGTCTTACGTCCAACTTTTTCTGGGTTATCAGCATAGCGACACTGATAGGTATCCTGCTCTCGCTCACGCCCGTGCGCAAGCTGGAATATTACGGTGCGTCGCGGTTAGGCTCGGTGTTCCTTTATGTGCTCGTCGCGACGATCGGCATGCAAATGGACCTGGGCGCGGTAGCCGGTAATCCGGGATTATTTGCCATTGGGTTAATATGGATTTTCCTGCATGGTATCATCCTTGTTTTGGCGTGCAGGTGGCTTAAAATACCGTTCTTCTTCCTGGCTGTGGGCAGTCAGGCGAATGTCGGGGGCTCCGCATCGGCTTCGGTGGTCGCAGCGGCATTTCACCCGTCGCTGGCGCCGGTGGGCGTGCTGCTGGCAATTTTAGGTTATGCAATCGGAACTTATGGCGGGTATTTGACTGCTTTAATGATGCAATGGATCAGTACCTAAACATCGGTTGACATGGAAGAAAGCAATAAACTGGATAAAATCGTCGAAGCGCGGATGAAACTAAAAGCCCGTTTCGAACAGCAAATGGCCGGAACGCCTTCCGTTTCCGACACCCGGCCCCTGGGCAGCGGCGCGCCCAACCGTCACGGGATGCCCAAACTGCCCATCGGCCAGACACCAACCGTCAAATGGCCGGTTCTCGACCTGGGTTTCAAGCCCGAGGTGCCGCTCAGTAAATGGAAGCTGATCGTCGACGGCGAGGTGGAATCGCCGGTTACCCTTACCTGGGACGACTTTATGGCCCTGCCTCAAACTGAAGACGTGAGCGACTTTCACTGCGTGACCACGTGGTCGCGCATGGATGTGCCGTGGGTAGGCGTGCGCATGGCTGATATTGCCGCATTAGTCATGCCCAAACCGGCCGCTACCCACATACTTTGCCACGGTTACGACCAATATACCACCAACCTTTCGCTCGAAGAAGCGTTGAAAGAAGATGTATTGCTGGTCCATACCGCCGACGGCAAGCCGCTCGAACGCGATCACGGAGGCCCGGTGCGTATGATCACGCCGCAACTTTACGCCTGGAAAGGAAGCAAATGGATCAGCCGCATTCAGTTTTTGCCTGAAAACCGGCTTGGCTTCTGGGAATTGCGTGGATATTCCAATACGGCTTATCCATGGCGAAACGACCGGTACAGCTAAATCTGGCGACTTTTAAAGGTCCAGAACCAGTCCGTCGTACGCCAGATGCACGTGCGGCGGCAATTCGCTTTCTATCACAGCGTGTAAGCCCAGTTTGTGGCTGATATGCGTTAAATACGCTTCGGGTACATTCAGTTTGTCGATCAGATCGAGCGCTTGCGACAGTGTGAAATGTGAAAGATGCGGCTCTTTCTGCAAAGTATCGAGTACCAGCACCCGCGAGCCTTTAATTTTTTCCTGCTCTTCTTCGGAAATGAAATTGGCGTCGGTAATGTAGGTAAAATCCCCAATGCGGTAGCCATAAACCGGCAGCTTATGGTGCATCACCTCAATGGGCGTCACTTTCACACCATCCACTTCAAAAGGCTCGTTCTCAATAGGATGCAATTCAAAATGCGGAACACCGGGGTAGCGGGTTTCTGAAAATGCGTAGGCGAACTCGATCTTGATCTGGTTGAGCACTTCCAGGCGGCCGTAAAGGGGAATATCCATTTGCTGGCGATGATTGAATGCCCGAATATCGTCCAGGCCGGCGGTGTGGTCTTTATGCTGGTGGGTAAAAACGGCGGCGTCGAGGTTGCGCACATTGGCCCGGAGCATTTGCTGGCGGAAATCGGGGCCGGTGTCGATTACAAACGATTTTCCGTGGGCCTGAATCCACACGGAAGTGCGTAAACGCTTGTCATGCGGGTCGTTGGAACGGCAAACGACACAGTCGCAGGCAATAACCGGTATTCCCTGCGATGTGCCGGTCCCAAGAAATGTAATCCTCATCAGGTATCTATTCGGTCAGATGCGCCACCACTTCAACCAGGCGGTCGAAATTCAGCGGCTTCATCAGCGCATCGTCAAATCCTGCTTCTTTGAAATCTTCGTCTGAATAATTTTTGGCATTGCCCGTGATCGCCACGATCGGCGTTTTGGCTTTTTTCTCGTCGGGCAACTTGCGGATGCTCCTTGCACATTCCATTCCATCCATCACAGGCATATTGATATCTAAAAGGATAATATCAAAATCCTCTTTTTCAAGCAATTGCAGCACTTGCTCGCCGTTTTTCACGGAAGTGATTTCATAATGCTGAAATTCCAGAATCTTCCTCGCCAGGTTTTGAATAACTGAACTGTCTTCGGCAATGAGTACTCGTTTTGTGTATGACATACAATGGGGCAGGTATTGTGTTTAAAGTTTTTTCCCAGGTCAATTTAGATATATTTCAACCAACATCGCAAACCCGATGGGCGCGAAGTTTCAAAATTATTCCAAAAAAGTAAATAAACCCTCCATACTTTTTCAAAGCACGCGATCGGGTGTAAGTTTGCAGTCCGGTTACCCAATAATCCCTGTTATGTTCAAAAATAAAGTGATCCGTTACAGCACGGTCGCCATGTTCATCGCGATCCTTGCTTACTTCATTATCGAAAACATGGGTGGCACAAGCAGCGCCGACGACGCCATTGCCGCCAACCCTGCGGCTTACAAAGCCAAAATACTCGAAGAGCGCGCCGCCAAAGACGAACAGTTCAAGTCCGGCGAAGACTCCCCGATCAAGGACAAGGAAAGCTTTCACGGGCTGCATTACTTTGAACCCAACCTTGCGTTTCGCGTGAAAGCCAGCATTTCCCCTTACATGCAAGACGATAAGGAAGTAACGGTCAAATATACCGACGGCACTACCGAGAAATATGAAAAATATGGGTATGCCAATTTTTCCATCGAAGGCCAGGCCCAAAAACTGCTCCTTTTGAAAAACGAGGGCACGATTTCCGTACTTTTCCGCGATGCGACCAGCGGCAAGGAAACCTACGGCGGCGGCCGCTACCTGGATTATCCGGTGGACCAGATCAAGAATAACACCATCGTGCTGGATTTCAACAAGGCCTATAACCCCTATTGCGCCTACCAGGAAAGCTACGCCTGTCCGGTACCTCCCGCCGAAAACACTTTGACCGTGGCCATTCATGCCGGCGAGGTAACCGAAGAGGCTACACATGAATAGGGCCGCACGAACCGTGTTAACCACCATAAAAAACGAGCCCGGCGCGCAAAGCCCGAATGCCGTTCAAACTAAATCATTAATTTTGCAAACAGGCTGTATTTGCCGCGCCTGAGTTTTATTGTTATTAAAGCATTCTAGATGAAGATCTCTTATAAGTGGCTTAAAGATTTAATTGAAATTACTGAAACACCCGAGGAAATCGGTAAGTTGTTAACCGGCACGGGGCTGGAAGTCGAAGGTATTGAAGAGATCGAATCGATAAGAGGCGGTTTGCAGGGCGTGGTGATCGGTGAAGTACTGACGTGTGAAAAGCACCCGGAGGCCGACCGCCTGAGCCTGACGACCGTGGACGTGGGCGGTGAAACGCCACTCTCTATCGTTTGCGGCGCGCCGAATGTAGCGGCCGGGCAAAAAGTGATCGTCGCCACCGTAGGCGCTATATTATATCCGGCCGGCAGCGACCAGCCGCTGGTTCTGAAAAAATCCAAAATCCGCGGGGCGGTTTCCGAAGGAATGATCTGCGCCGAAGACGAGCTCGGCGTGGGAACTTCGCATGACGGCATTCTCGTACTCGATACCCAGCTGCCCAATGGCACTCCAGCTGCCGAATATTTCGGCATTTCTTCCGATTACCTGATCGAAATAGGCCTTACGCCGAACCGCGCGGATGCGGCTTCGCACTATGGCGTCGCGCGCGATTTGAAAGCGGTTTTAAAACGTGAGATCACATTGCCTTCGGTGGAGGCATTTAAAGTGGATAACCAGAACCTGCCGATTCCGGTGGAGGTGCGCAATACCGAGGCGTGCCCCCGCTATACGGGCCTTACGATTTCCGGCATTAAAGTCGCCGAATCGCCCGAATGGCTGAAACAGCGCCTGCAAACGATCGGCATCCGCGCGATCAATAATATTGTCGACATCACCAATTACATCTGCCACGATCTCGGCCAGCCGATGCACGCATTCGATGCGGATAAGGTTTTGGGTAAAAAAGTGATTGTTACCACGGTTACCGAAAACACGCCGTTCGTGACATTGGACGGCGTCGAGCGCAAAATTTCAGCAAATGACCTGATGATTTGCTGCGAAGGCGTCGACGGAAATCCCGAACCGATGTGCATTGCCGGTGTTTTCGGCGGGCTTACTTCCGGCGTGACCGACGGTACCACGTCTATTTTCCTCGAATCGGCCTACTTCTCGCCCGTGTGGGTGCGCAGAACGGCACAGCGTTTCTCGCTCAAGACCGATTCTTCGTTCCGTTTCGAGCGCGGTACCGATCCGAATATGCCGCTTTTCGCATTGAAACGCGCCGCATTGCTCATTCAGGAAATCGCGGGTGGAAGTATTTCCTCGGACATTATCGACATTTACCCCGAGCCTGTACAGGATTTCAGGGTCGGTATGAAATATAGGAACATCGACCGGCTAATCGGCAAGTCGCTGGAAAAAGACCTGATCAAAGGCATTCTGGAAAGTCTGGATATCCGGGTAACCGAGCAGACCGAAACCGGTTTCACCGCCATCGTACCGCCTTACCGGGTTGACGTGCAGCGCGAAGCGGACGTGATCGAGGAAATCCTGCGCGTTTACGGTTTCGGTCAGGTGGAGCTGTCGGAGGCTTTAAGCTCGGATTACCTTTCGGATTTCCCGGTAAACGACCCTGAAAAGCTCAAACTACGCGTTGCCGAGCTGCTGGTGAGCAATGGTTTCAATGAAATGATCAACAATTCATTAACCAAACCGGAGTATGGCGCAGCATTGGGTGATGGATTAGGCCAGCCGGTAAAAATCCTCAATTACCTGAGCGAAGACCTGTCGGTCATGCGGCAGACGTTGCTTTTCTCCGGCCTGGAAGTGATCGCCTACAACAGCAACCGCCGCCAGAAGGATTTGAAACTGTTTGAATTTGGCAAAACCTACCATGAAACCGACGGCAAATACATCGAAAAAGAGCGGCTTTCGGTGTTCCTTACCGGCAATATCCGTCAGGAAAGCTGGTTCGAGAAATCGCGCGAGGTGGTTTTCCATGATTTGGCTGCATTCGTCAACCAGGTTTTGACTTCGATGAAGATCCGGGACGTGCAGAAACAGGAAGCGGATAGCGCCATTTTCAAAAGTGGATTGACATTGCTCGCCAATAAAAAACCGGTAGTGTCCTTCGGGTTGCTGAATGCGTCCATTGCCAAAAAGCTGGATATCAAAGCGCCTGTGTACTACGCCGATTTCGACTGGGAATACCTGCTGCGCCAGTACAATGCTGCCGTTGAATATGTGGAAGTACCCAAGTTTCCGGAAGTCCGCCGCGACCTTTCTGTGGTATTGAACAAGAAAGTCACTTTTGAAGAACTGCGCCAGGCCGCCTACAAGACCGAGCGTAACCTGCTTCGGGCCGTGAACGTGTTCGACGTGTACGAAGGGGCGAACCTGGAAGGTAAAAAGTCGTATTCGATCAGCTTCATTTTGCAGGATGAACAGCAAACGCTCACCGACAAAGTGATCGACAAAACGATGCAACGGCTGATTGCAACTTACGAAAGGGAATTTGAGGCGGTGATCAGAAAGTAAACCACAGTTTTCATTGTCGGATTTTTCAGTTGAGGAAAATGGAGAGAACCACTGAACGTATTATCGAACACAAACTGTCCGACGTCGAGAAAAAACTCGAAATCCTGATCAATCATAAAGAGAAGTTAAGCTGGTCGATCTCAGAGCTCCAGCGCGAAAACGCGGAGCTCCGGGCGGCCAATGCGAAGCTCACGGAAGAAGCGAAAGAAATAAGGAAAAAATACACCTCTTTGGAAAAAGACTTTAATAAGTCTAAAAGTTTCGCTAAACTTGTCACTAGTAAACTGACACCAACAGGCGCAATTGCCGAACTGAAAGAATCAGTTGAAAGATATATCCAGGAGATCGATAAGTGCATCGAATTGCTTGAAGATACCTTATGAAAAAAAATAGCATACCTAATCCAGACGTTTCTGTCTTTATAAAACTGCTGGACAGAGGTTTCAAACTGAGCGTTCCGGCGGATCAGGAGAAATTTTACAGGGATGGGTATGAGGTGTTCATGCAGCGTGTGCAACAGCATAAAGAAAAAGGGAAAGTATACGGTGATATAGAGGCCATTGCATTGACTTCTATCGAATGCCTGGTGGCATTACAACGAAACCAGGAAGAAATGAACGACCTGGTAGCGGCTTTTAAAAGCAGAGTGGAAAAACTGGACGAAACGCTCGCCAGCGCTATTGAGAGCTGAACCCATACCTAACCCCTTGATTTTTACAGTATCTGCAAAAATATACTTTCAATTTCTTCCATTTTCGGCATTTCAACGCGGGTGTAGTCGGTAAAACCAACTATATATAACCATTATTGAAATGTCAAATTCTTTGTTCTTCATCGTCATCCTGTCCGATATCATCGCCGTAGGGGTGGGTATTTTTGCAGGTAAGTACATTTTTCAGCGATCATTCGACGCCAAGGAAAAAGAGGCCCAGGAGCGTGCCGCTGAAATTCTCAGGAATGCAGAGGTAGCAGCCGAAAACATCAAGAAAGACCGCATTCTCGAAGCAAAAGAAAAGTACCTCCGTTTAAAATCGGAATTCGAAGAAGACGCCAATAAAAAGCGCAGCATCCTGCAAAGCAACGAGCAGAAACTCAAACAGCGCGAGCAGAGCCTGAACCAGAGCATGGAACAGACCAAGCGCAAGGAAAACGAGCTCGAAAACCTCAGAAACAGCCTCAACCAACAGCTGGAAGCGGCTACCAAACGTCGCGAGGAAGCGGAGAAATCATTACAGCAACAAGTTGCACAGCTTGAAAAAATCGCCAATCTTACCGCGGAGCAGGCCCGCGAGCAACTCGTGGACGCTCTGAGGGCCGAAGCCGAAACCCGCGCCGGGTCCTATATTAAAAGTGCCATGGAAGAGGCGCGGCTTACCGCCACGAAAGAAGCCAAAAAGATCGTCATCGAAACCATCCAGCGTACCGCCGCGGAGCACGCCATCGAAAACTGCGTTTCCGTATTCAACATCGAAAACGACGATATCAAAGGGAAAATCATCGGTCGTGAAGGACGTAACATCCGTGCGCTGGAAGCGGCAACGGGTGTCGAAATCATCGTCGACGACACGCCGGAAGCGATTGTTATCTCCGGTTTCGACCCTGTAAGGAGGGAAATCGCACGGCTTTCGCTGCACCGCCTCGTGCAGGACGGACGTATCCACCCGGCCCGCATTGAAGAGGTAGTAGCCAAAACGCGCAAAAACATCGAAGACGAAATCGTCGAAATCGGCGAAAGGACCGTGATCGACATGGGTATCCACGGCCTGCACCCCGAGCTGGTGAAAATGATCGGCCGGATGCGTTTCCGTTCGTCTTACGGACAAAACCTGCTGCAACACTCCCGCGAGGTGGCCAAATTATGCGCCACAATGGCCGCGGAGCTTGGTTTGAATACCAAATTGGCCAAACGTGCCGGTTTGCTCCACGATATAGGCAAGGTATGGCCCGAAGAATCGGATCTCCCGCACGCGATCCTGGGTATGGAGCTTGCCAAGAAATACAAGGAAAACCCCGAGGTTTGCAACGCAATCGGCGCACACCACGACGAGATCGAGATGACGAGCATTCTCTCGCCGATTATCCAGGTTTGCGATGCCATTTCAGGCTCCCGCCCGGGTGCCCGCCGCGAAATGATGGAATCGTACATCCAACGCCTCCGCGACCTTGAAAATCTCGCCCTGTCGTTTGACGGCGTAGAGAAATGCTACGCGATCCAGGCCGGTCGCGAGCTCCGCGTGATCATCGACGCCGATAATGTGTCCGACGAAAAGGCCGGACTGCTGTCGTTTGATATCTCGCAAAAAATTGAAAAAGAAATGCAGTACCCTGGTCAGATCAAGATCACGGTGATCCGCGAAATGCGATCTGTGGCGTACGCGCGTTAATCCACCATTTCATACATGACTTACTCAAAGCTTACAAGCACAGAACTACTGGGAATCCGAACGCTCGGAGAACTAAAAAAAGCAGGTTATCAGTCGCGTTCGATCAAGCAAGAGCTGAGAGATAACCTGATTGAAAAGATCAGGAATAAAGAGAATGTCTTCCCGGGAATCTGGGGTTACGAGGAAACGGTTATTCCCGACGTGGAAAGGGCTATTCTTTCCATGCATAACATTAACTTCCTGGGCCTTCGCGGGCAGGCGAAGACGCGTATCGCACGCATGATGGTCGGTCTGCTCGACGAATACATTCCTTACATTAAAAATTCGGAATTGCACGACGATCCCCTGGCGCCGCTTTCGCGCTATGCCAAGGACGTGCTGGCCGAGCTGGGCGACAATGCGGAGATAGCATGGCTGCACCGCGATGAGCGTTATACCGAAAAGCTGGCGACGCCTGATGTTTCGGTAGCGGATTTGATCGGCGACGTAGATCCGATCAAAGCGGCAACCTTAAAACTGCCCTATTCCGACGAGCGTGTGATCCATTTCGGGCTCATTCCGCGCTCGCACCGCGGCGTTTTCGTGATCAACGAACTGCCCGATTTACAGGCGCGCATCCAGGTAGCGTTGTTCAATATCTTGCAGGAAGGCGATATTCAGATCCGCGGGTTCAAACTGCGCTTACCACTTGATATCCAATTCGTGTTTACGGCTAATCCCGAGGATTATACCAACCGGGGAAGCATCGTAACGCCGCTGAAAGACCGGATCGAAAGCCAGATCGTAACGCATTACCCCAAAACGATCGAAACCGGCAAGCGCATTACCGAACAGGAAGCGATTGTGAAACCGGAACAGCAGAGCCTGGTCCGCGTAAATGAGCTGGTAAAAACATTGATCGAGCAGATTGCATTCGAGGCGCGGGAAAGCGAGTATGTAGACGCCAAAAGTGGCGTTTCGGCACGTTTGACGATTTCGGCCTATGAAAGCCTTTTAAGTACCGCCGAAAGAAGAGCGCTGATCAATGGAGAAAGTTCGACTTACGTACGGATTTCGGACCTGTATGGCGTCGTTTCGGCGATTTGCGGGAAAGTGGAGTTGGTTTACGAAGGCGAAGTGGAGGGCCCGGTAATCGTGGCGCAGAACCTGATCGGCAAAGCGATCCGCACGCAATTCCTGAACTTCTTCCCGGATCCTGAAAAAAGCAAAAAAAGCAAGATCAATCCTTACGCGAAAGTGGTGGAATGGTTTGGTGCAGGCAATGAAATGGAGATGCCTGCCGACATGACCGACCGTGAATACACCGCACGCCTGAGGACCATAGACGGCCTGGACGATTTCGTAGACATGCTTTCTGCTTACGGCGATGCCGAGGAAAAGCTCTTCATGATGGAATTCGCGTTGCACGGCATGGCCGAATTCTCACTTGTAGGCAAGCAGGCGCTCGATCAGGGGATGAAATTTCAGGATCTCGTCAGCAGCATGTTTTCCGGCCCTGGCGACGAAGACTATGATTTCGACGAGGACGACGATGATCGTAAGCCATTTTAGCAGCAAGCGCCATTCGGATGCCACTTTTCAAAATCGACTACCAAATAAAAATGCCCTGTGTGCAGGGCATTTTTATTTGGTATATTCAAAATCTTACTCCGGAGAACCGTCGTCTGCAACGTTTGGCTCGCTGGTATCGATCAGCGAATCGGGGTCGTTATTCACTTTTCCACGGATTTTGCCTTCGAGTTCTTCCAGCAATTCCGGATTATCTTTCAAAAGCGCTTTCACAGCGTCACGGCCTTGCCCGAGGCGGTTCCCTTCATAACTGAACCAGGAACCCGATTTCTTCACGATATCCAGCTCCACTGCCAGGTCGATCACCTCTCCTACTTTGGAAACCCCTTCCCCATACATGATATCGAATTCCACCACTTTGAACGGCGGGGCCACTTTATTTTTAACCACTTTTACACGGGTGCGGTTACCCAGGATAGCGTCGGCGCTTTCCTTGATCTGGCCTACGCGGCGAATATCCAGGCGTACCGATGCATAGTATTTCAATGCATTACCGCCCGTCGTAGTCTCGGGGTTACCGAACATCACCCCGATCTTTTCGCGGAGCTGGTTGATGAAGATGCAGCAGCAGCCTGTTTTATTGATCACACCCGTCAGTTTACGCAATGCCTGCGACATCAAACGTGCCTGTAAACCCATTTTGCTGTCGCCCATTTCGCCCTCCAGTTCTGCGCGTGGTACCAATGCCGCCACGGAGTCGATCACGATGATGTCAACCGCGCCGGAGCTGATCAGGTGCTCGGCGATTTCGAGTGCCTGCTCGCCGCTGTCGGGCTGTGAAATAAGGAGGTTGCTGGTGTCGATTCCGAGCTTCTCCGCGTAAGTTCTGTCAAAAGCATGTTCTGCATCGATGAACGCCGCGAGACCGCCCTTCTTTTGCGCCTCGGCGATGCAGTGCATCGATAACGTGGTTTTACCCGACGATTCGGGTCCGTAAATCTCCACGATCCGGCCCCGGGGAACACCGCCTACGCCCAGCGCGAGGTCAAGACCCAGTGAACCGGTCGAAATTACCGGAATGTCCAATACTTTGGTGTCGCTCAGACGCATCACAGTACCTTTGCCGTAAGTCTTGTCGAGCTTTTCGAGCGTGGTCTGCAACGCTTTTAGTTTGTTGTCTTTATCGGTTGTTGGTTGTGCCATAAAAATGGTAACAAGAATGTGTTTGGTACATAAAAAAGCGGCTTTTGCTGGACAAAAACCGCTTGAAACGGGTCTTTATTGTTTTGTAAAAATAGCTAATTCCATCTTAAACAACAACCCGTATTTTGCCCGGAAACTTAATTTTTCACGAAATTTTCGCATTTTGGAACATTCGCGAAAGATGCCGGAAAATGGCAATGCCCAAGCGGTCCTGCGCAGTTATCAAAAGGTACGGAAGGCGTGATTACCAGCGCATGATTATCCGTCATTTCCCTAATTTTGCAGCGGTCGTCAAATTGCTCCGCAAAGACCAATCCACACTTAAAAGCCGAAATTGTGATCCGGAAAATATTGCTTGCCCTGTTGGCCGTCGTGCTCCTGCTCGGTATTTGGCAGAGGGATGTTCTGACTTATGCATTTTTACAGGCCAAAGGACAAATTGGCATACTCATGCAAGTGGAAGATGTGGACGATGTGCTCGCCGACCCGACTTTCCCCGATTCCCTCAAAGCACGCATTCGCCTGATCCGGGAAATCAAGAAATTCGGCGTCGATTCGCTGGGCCTGACGCCGTCTGATAACTACACGACGTTCTACGATCAGCATGGCAGGCCGCTTATCTGGCTCATTACCGCCTCGGAGCGTTACAAAGTGGAACCGTATCAGTGGCATTTCCCAATCGTCGGAACCTTTCCCTACAAGGGTTATTTCGATTCGACCCGGGCGGCGGCGGAAGAAAAGGCGCTGATCGGAAGGGGGTTAGACACCGACATCGGCGAAGTTTCGGCCTGGTCGACGCTCGGTTACCTCAAAGATCCGATCCTTTCCAGCATGCTCCGCCGACGCGACGGCAGCCTTGCCAACCTCATATTGCACGAACTTACACATGGTACGCTTTTTGTAAAAAACAATCTGGAACTCAACGAAAACCTGGCCAGTTTTGTCGGCGACCAGGGGGCTATACGGTTTTTGAAATACAAGTATGGTCAGGATTCGGAGCAAATGCGTATTTACGAGTATTCCAAACGGTATAACGACGCTTATTCGCAGCATATGCTCAGGGGCGCGGGCCGCCTCGACAGCCTATACAAAACATTTGGTCCTGACCCGGCGCCCAGCAGGCTGAGGGATTCGTTGAAAACCAGATTGATAACCGATATCGTAAGCGACACGGACACACTGCTTTCAGGCAAGCGTACGTTAACAAACAAAAACCGCTGGCCCGACGGGAAACTCCCCAATAATGCTTACTTTATCAGCTACCTGACCTATAAGTCGAAACAGGATACTTTCAGGCAGGAATTTGAAGAAAAGTTTGGAGGGGATTTAAAAAAATACCTGAACTATTTAAAGGGCAAATACCCTTCCCTGTAACGTTTTTATTAGCATGAAACGATCTTACACATTACTATTAGCCATTTCGACATTAGCATTGCTGCTCTCTTTCCGCCAGTTCGACGATACTGCGGAAATGGACCGGCACATCCCCAATAAAAGCTTTGGCACCGGCGAACGGGTGGAATACCGGGTACACTACGGCTTTATCAATGCCGCCGAGGCGAAAGTGGAAGTGAGTAAAGCCGTTTCGATGATCAACAACCGGCCCTGTTACCGCGTGAATGTCGTTGGCCGTACGGTAGGTGCATTCGACCTTATTTCACGCGTGCGCGACACGTGGCGCTCGTACATCGATACAACGGCTATTCTTCCCCACATGTTCGAGCGGCAGATCCAGGAGAACAAATACCGCAAGGAAGAGACGGTGTATTTCAACCACGCTAAAGACCAGGCGGTATCGAACGTGAAGGACGAGAGCAAAACCTACAACGTCCCCAACAACATTCACGATATCATCAGCGGCTATTTTTTCCTCCGTACGATCAATTTCGATAAGGTGCGCGAAGGCGAGATCATTGAAGTGCCCACTTTCTTTGACGGCGAGGTCTATAAGCTGCGCGTGCGGTATGTGGGCAAAGATGTGATCAAAACCAAGTTTGGTAAGAGCAAAGTGCTAAGGCTGTCGCCGCAGATTCCCTCCAATAAGTTCTTCAAAGGCGAAGAGCCGATGGCGCTTTGGGTTTCCGACGATTCGAACAAAATTCCGCTGAAAGCCGAAGTGGACCTTAAAATCGGCTCGCTGGAAATGGATTTGAAGTCCTACAAGGGCCTGCGCAAAGACATCAACTGGTTCTGACCAGCAACCACTTGCGCAGGTTCTGGATTTGGCGAAACGGGAAGGGCAATGCGTTCCTTTTTATGCAACAGAACGGCATCGCGACCGTCCCGAAACCGCCATAATACCTTGCGACAGCTTCGTTTTGCGGGCTCTCAAAATCAAAAACGGTCCCTATTCCCGCAAAACTTCGAAACCAGGCGTCCAGTATCGCGAGCCTCGCATTACCTTTCCGGCCGGCATGGTTGGCGGCGTTAAACAGGTAAATCGTTCGCCCGTGGCAATGAACCAACAATACACCCGCGTGTGTATCCAGGCCCTCACGCGCATAAAAAATCTTCCCGAATCCACGGCTCACACAGCATTTCCCAAGTTTCTCCAATATCCGGTATGCATCCGATTTGATTTTCCCGATGCGCCCGGCGTGATTTTCATTAAAGAGTTTAATTAATGTTTCAAAATCGTCCGATTCGATGATCTCCCAATTTGCATTCAACCCTCTTTTCAAATTGAGTTTCCGGTCTGCGGAATAGCCTGCGTAAAGTTCCGCGTAGGGTTGCCGCAGATCCAGCCAGTGTGTTTGAAATACCTCATAACCAAAGTACTCCGAAAGATCGGCGTCATGGATCGCCGGTAAATTGTCCGGATTAAATGCATAGTTGGAAATGTAGGGGAAATACTGCGCTACGGCCCGGAGAAACGGCTCGTATTCGGAGGTGGCGGGCTCGTCGCGGGAAAAAATGCCCAGGTATTGGCAAAATAATGGCTGGTACAGAACCGGCCTGCCGAATTTACGCCTGACAGGCAGCGGCATGACGATCGAGAAGTCATTCGCGGAAGGCCACACGAGCGCCTTCCATTGTTCGCAAACGATGTCGAGATACCAGCTGAGCGCGTAAATCACGCATTGCCTGCTCCGACTGATGTGATCGTCCCAGGCCTGAGCCGAAATTTGCTCCCGGGAAAGAAGGATAGGCTTTGACGACATATGTTCAAGAAATTGGTTCCCGAACATTGATACGCCGGTTTCTACTTAAAGTAACTGCGAAGCTTTTGTAAAGTTTCTTCCACGTCCGGCGTTTCGTCCATCAAAAGGTTAATGCTCTGAATGGAATGGATAACCGTACTATGGTCGCGGCCCCCAAAATGGTAGCCGATGGATTTGAGCGGCAGGTCGGTGTATTCCTTCGCGAGGTACATCGCAAGCTGGCGTGGGTAAACGACCTCTTTTTTGCGGCTCTTGCTTTTCAGGTCGGCGATGGAAACCTGGAAATAATCGGCGATGATCTCCTGAATGGTGTCGATCGTCACCTCCTTATCCTCGTTCATCACGATGTTGCGAAGCGTGTTTTTGGCCAGTTCGACATCGATATTGCGGCGTGTGAGCGACGCCTGGGCCATCAGGGAAACGATTACGCCTTCCAGCTCCCTGACGTTCGAATTCACGCTGTGCGCAATGTATTCGATCACGTCGTAGTCGATCGAAATGCCTTCGGACTGTATCTTTTTCTGGATAATCGCGATACGCGTCTCGAAATCCGGGGCCTGCAAATCGGCGGTGAGCCCCCATTTAAAGCGGGACAGCAGACGGTCCTGCAAACCTTGCAGCTCCCGCGGTGGGCGGTCGCTTGTCATGATGATCTGCTTGCCTAGCTGGTGCAGGTGGTTGAAAATATGGAAGAACGTATCCTGCGTCTTTTCCTTGCCTGACAGGAACTGTACGTCGTCGATCGCCAGCACGTCCACCTTCATATAAAAATCGGTGAATTCCTGCAAGGTGTTGTTGCGGATCGAGTTGATAAACTGGTTGGTGAATTTCTCGGAGGATACGTACAGTACCAGCTTGTTTTCGAAATGGTTGGTGATGTAATTCCCGATGGCCTGCACGAGGTGCGTTTTGCCCAGCCCCACGCCTCCATACATCATCAGCGGATTGAACGAGGTAAGCCCCGGGCGCTGCGCCACCGCGAAACCAGCCGAGCGCGCAAGCCTGTTACAGTCCCCCTCGATGAAATTGTCAAAGGAATAATTGGGATTCAGATAGGTGTCGAGCGTGAGCGAGTCCTGGTCTTTTTCCTTCACGCTCGCGCTTGTGCGCGGGTCTGTCGAGAAATTGTCCGGCCTGGAATAATTTGGAGATTTCTGGGTCGAGACATTCATCGTCAGCGGCTGGTGCTTCTCGTTACCGGTGTCGACGATAATGGAATATTCCAATAATCCATCGCGCCCGATCGCATAGTCCAGCGCCTTCCTCAGCAGATTGACGTAATTATCTTCCAGCCATTCATAGAAAAACTGGCTGGGAACCTGCACCGTAAGTACTTTACCGTAGAGTTTTAAGGGACGAATGGGTTCAAACCACGTCTTAAAACTCTGTTCGGGAATATGCTGCTGAATAATTCTCAGGCAAGCATCCCAAACCTGGTCTACCTCTCTATTTGTGCTGACTCTTTCCAATGTATAATTTACCAAACTCTGAGTATCATAATTCAAAAGGACGGCAAAGATATAAAAATACCTGATCTCCCAAGATGAATCGGACATTCAATTTAACAGCTACCGGGTGTATCTGCAAGCCTGAAAATAAAATCGCGAGCCTAATCGTGTCCAGAAGGTTACAGAAGCCGTTTTGAAATTTCAACTCCCGTTTTTAAGCCTCAAAATTTGTAGTTTTGCTAATCGCACCCGTCCCTGAACCGGCCATTAATCCTATTACCCATGTCAGCAAACCTGTTTTCGGAATTCAGCCCATCGGACAAATCGTCGTGGGAGAAACTCGCTGCCAAGGAAGTAAAGGGGCGTACGGAACTGCTCGATGCCTGGGAAACAGCGTCGGGAATACATTTACAGCCTTACCTTACCAGAGAGGAAGTCGATTGGAAGGCGGCTGCGGAAATTTCGAAGGCACAGAAGCGAACTCCCGGCTGGCTGAACCTGAACCTGTTACCCGATTACCAGCTTCCGCCGGATCAAATCAGCGCGCCGTCGAGTGACCCCGTGACGGAACTTGTTACAGTCCTTTCCACATTCGCTGAAACAATCGGGAAAGCAGCACGCGAGGGCATGTCGCGGACAGAGGCTTTCAGCCGCGTATGCATTACCGTGCCCATCGGCTCCCGATATCTCACAGAAGTCGCCAAGCTGAGGGCATTGCGGTATCTTTTGCGTAAAATATCGATGACCTACGACATTCGCGACAGGGCACCCTTCATCCGCGGTATTTCTTCGCTCGAATATAAAGCCGGACACTCCGACTACACAAATCTGGTACGGGCCACCGCCCAGGCGATGAGCGCCATTATCGGCGGATGCGACGCTATCACGATATTGCCGTTCGAAAATCGAAAGGACAATGCGTTGGCTGCACGGCTGGCATGCCATATTTCCCCTATCCTCGAACATGAGAGTTTTTTTGGCAAAGTCACCGACCCGGCGGCGGGCTCGTATTTGCTGGAAAATATGACTCGTCAACTGGTCGCCGCGGCCTGGGAGCGATTTTTGGAAAATAAGAATCAGGCCATTTTCACTCATGTTCCTGACGGAATTTTACCGGAACCGGTTACGCAAAACGAACCCTTCCTGACCGCAGAAGGCATAGCGCTTAAAACTACATTCACCGCGGAAGACCTCGCCGGTGCCGAACACCTCGCGTTCGGTGCTGGAATGCCTCCCTTTCTTCGGGGGCCATACGCCAGTATGTACCTCGAACGCCCCTGGACAATCCGGCAGTATGCCGGCTTTTCGACGGCGTCCGAATCCAACGCTTTTTACCGCCGGAACCTGGCTGCCGGGCAAAAAGGCTTGTCCGTCGCATTCGACCTCGCTACGCACAGGGGGGTATGATTCGGATCACCCGCGCGTGACGGGGGACGTGGGCAAGGCGGGCGTAGCGATCGACTCGGTTGAGGATATGAAAGTGTTGTTCGACCAGATTCCGCTGGACCAAATGTCGGTGTCGATGACGATGAATGGTGCGGTAATTCCCGTAATGGCTTTTTTTATCGTCGCTGCCGAAGAGCAGGGCGTTGCACCGGGGCAGCTCACAGGGACGATCCAGAACGACATCCTGAAAGAATTTATGGTGCGGAATACCTACATCTATCCGCCCGGACCATCCATGCGCATTGTAGGAGATATTTTCGCCTACGCGTCGCAACATATGCCACGCTTCAATTCGATCAGCATCAGCGGCTATCACATGCACGAGGCAGGGGCGCCCGCACACATGGAGCTCGCATACACGCTGGCGGACGGTCTGGAGTACATTCGCACCGGCCTGGCAGCCGGCATACCCATCGACGATTTCGCGCCACGGCTCTCATTTTTCTGGGGAACGGGGATGAATCATTTCATGGAAATCGCCAAAATGCGGGCCGGGCGCATGCTTTGGGCTAAAATCGTGAAGCAGTTTAACCCGCGAAACGAAAAGTCGCTGATGCTGCGCACGCATTGCCAGACCAGCGGTTATAGCCTCACGGAACAAGAGCCTTTCAATAACATCGCGCGCACCACGATCGAAGCTATGGCGGCGGTGATGGGTCACACCCAATCGTTACATACCAATTCTTTTGACGAAGCCATTGCGCTGCCTACCGATTTTTCCGCACGCATTGCACGGGATACGCAGCTTTTTATTCAGAACGAAACCGACCTTTGCAAGGCGGTCGATCCCTGGGGAGGCTCCTATTACGTCGAATACCTTACTATGCAGCTCGCGCAGAAGGCGTGGCAACTCGTTACCGAGGTGGAAGCTCTCGGCGGCATGACGAAAGCCATCGAAACCGGTTTGCCAAAAATGCGTATCGAGGAAGCCGCCGCGAGAAAGCAGGCGCGGATCGACGCCGGCAAGGAGGTTCTTGTGGGTGTGAATCGATATAAAAGTGAGGAAAAAGCCTCTTTTGAAATCCTGCAAATCGACAACGAGGCGGTCAGAAAGGCGCAGGTAGCCGGACTGCAAGCGATTCGTGCCCGCAGGAACGAAGCGGACGTGCAAAGCGCACTCGACCGCATTACCCGGGCTTGCAGCGAGTCGGGCGGAAAAGATATGCGGTCAAATCTGCTCGCATTAGCCATCGACGCAGCCCGCAAAAGAGCTACATTAGGAGAAATTTCAGACGCGATGGAAAAGGAATTCGGACGTTACCAGGCTAAGACCCTGTCGGTTTCCGGCGTGTACCGGGCCGAAGCTTCGGAGGATGAAAACTTCCGGCGTGCGAGGGAAATGTCCGATGCATTTGCCCGGGCAGAAGGGCGCAGGCCGCGTATTATGGTGGCCAAAATGGGCCAGGACGGCCACGACCGGGGCGCGAAAGTAATCGCGACGAGCTTCGCTGACCTGGGCTTCGACGTGGACATTGCACCGCTGTTCCAGACGCCACAGGAAGTTGCATTGCAGGCTGTGGAGAACGACGTGCATCTTATCGGCGCATCGAGCCTGGCAGCGGGGCACAAGACCCTCATCCCGGAACTGATCGCGGAACTGAATAAACTCGGCCGGGCCGATATTATGGTGATTGCCGGCGGGGTAATCCCCGCGCAGGATTATCAATTCCTTTACGATGCGGGGGTAAAAGGCATTTTCGGCCCTGGAACGGTGATTTCAGTGGCTGCGCAGGAGATTCTCGCCAAACTGATGCAGGAAAGCTAATTCACTCCGGCGAAAACCAGCGAAGTGCAATTTCCGCCAAAACCGAACGAATTGGAAAGTGCATAGCGCAAATCCCGGCCATCCTGCCGTTCGGTGACCGGCGCAGAACCGGGGCCGCCAATCGGCTTATCCACATTCAGGTTCGGGAAGAGCTCCGAATGCACGATACTCAGAATGCTGTAAATCGCCTCCACAGCCCCGGCGGCACCGAGCGTATGCCCGGTAAACGCCTTGGTAGAACTGTACGGCGGTATCCGCCCGAACAACTCTCCCATTCCGTAAAATTCGACCTGGTCGTTGTTCTGCGTACCGGTGCCATGGGCATTGATATAGCCGATCTGCGAAGCATTTATTCCCGCCGAACCGATCGCCTCGCGCATACAGCGGATCGCGCCGGTGGCTTCGTCAGACATGGCCGAAGGGTGGTGGGCGTCGTTGGCATTGCCGAACCCCGCCACTTCCGCGTACACTTTCCTGCCGGCCGCCAGTTCCCCGGCTTCCAGCACAAGGTAAGCAGCGCCTTCGCCCAGGTTAAGGCCGTCGCGATCGGTATCGAAAGGCCTGCATGGCGCCCCGGAGAGGATTTTCAATGCATTGAACCCATTTACCGTATACTTCGCCAGGCTGTCGACACCGCCTACAATTGCCCTTTTTACCCTTCCTGACCGGATCAATCTCGCCCCGAGCATAATCGCATTGGCGGAAGACGAGCAGGCCGTATTGATCGTATCCGTAAAGCCCCTGATGTGGTGCCGTTTAATGAGTTTCAATGTGTGTGCCGCGCAGCCGTACGCTTCCAGGTACTCGGAGCCTCCCGATTTGTGGTTGGCATCCTCATAGAGCTGGTCGGTGAGACACATGCCTCCCACCGTGCTGGCGGAGATCAGGGCGGTGTCAAGCGATGAAAGCTGGCCCGGAGTGAGTCCTGCATCGGCGACGGCTTCGGTGAACGCCATATCCGCGAGCAGGCATGTACGCGTGTACCCCGCTGCGGATTCGAGCCCTTGCGCCGCTTTCAGCTCCTTATTGCTCATTTTAACCTCGCCGAAGGGCAACTGCGACGCGTATAGCGATTCGAAAAAGGCGGCCTTCCCTACCCCCGACCGACCGTTGCGCAGGCTCTCGTGGTTTTCCCGAACATTGTTGCCGATCGCGGAAATCGCGCCCATACCAGTCACCAGCACCCTTTCCATCGAACGTTACGCGGCTTTTATATTGGCGAGAATATATTCCGCCATGTGATTCACATCGACGAGGATCTTGCGGCCCTCCGCCGGATTATTGATTTTAATACCATATTCCCTTTCGAGCAGCACCACCAGTTCGAGCGAATCGATGGAATCCAGCCCCAGATCGCCGCCAAAAAGCGGCTCGTCGTCCTTGATGTCCTGAGGGTTAATATCGAGCAGGTTCAGGTATTGTACAATTTGCCCTTTCAGAATGGGCTTCAAGCTTTCTATGTCCATATTGATTTGTTAGTCGCTTCTAAAATCACCGGTGAGCTGCGCTGACCGGCAGAGGGTGCACGGGATAGAATTTCAAACTTAAATAATTCTTTCCAACCGTAGCTTAAAATATGTACCAAGTTGGCAAAACACGATGAAAATGCCCAGAAAAACGAATACCGTTCGCAAATCATGCCAGCTACCGCCTTTGAGGAACAGTACGTAAAATCCTTCGAGGCACCAATGCAGCGGGGAAAAATTGCTAAAAAACTGCATGAAACCCGGCATTACGAAAGTGGGTACCAGAATGCCGCCGATCGCCCCGAAGATAATAATGGAAATCGCGCCGAAACCATTGGCCTGCTGCTCGGTACGGGCAAATGCGCCGATCATTAAAGCATAACTCACAGCCGCCATACTACTGATGAAAATCACGGCAATGGTAGCGATTATATTGCCGGGAACGCTTAGCTTCGGCAAACCGAGTTCCGGCAATATCCAGACGCCCATCGAGAAAGTAAGCACCACTTGCAAAGCCGCAACGACCACGTAAACCGCCATTTTACTGAACATCACCATCATGAATGTGGTCGGCATGGTCTTCAAACGGAGGAAGCTGCCGCTGATCCGTTCCTTGACGATGTTGCTGCCCAGCGAAACGACCATGAAAAACATCGCGAAAATCGTCCAGGCAGGTACATTATGCTGCGTCGAATTCGGGATGGCGGTGGAATTATTGTTCCGGGCAACGATTTGATCGATGCGTACACGGTTCGAAATCATTTTTTGTTTAAGCTTCGCAGATTTTTCGGCAATATCCATATTGGCGTACATCCTGTCGATCATCAGCGAATTTTCGATCACGCTCATGTACGACTGGATTATGCTCATGACCGAGTAGCTGTAATTTTCCTGTAAAACGGGATCATTATAAAAGGAAAGCCGTGGCATGGAAGTCTCCTCGCGGGTAGTAGTATCGTGCCCGAGACCGAGATCGTCCATCAGAATACCGCTTACGTCCTCCGCATTGCTTTCAAGCCCGGCGGAGAATGTCGCCGGAATATACAATGCGATCATTTTCCCTCTCGATAATAGTTCCGAGCGCAAAGATTCCTGCGGAATGCCGTTTTGCGAATCTATCTTAAAAAGGCCCGAGTCTTTCAGCAAATCCACCAGTTTACTCCCTTCTTTTCCTTTATCGTGATTGACTACCAGCAGGGGGATCTGGTTTTCATTCACCATTTTATAGGCGCTGTCCTGGATGATCGTGATGATGAACACCAGCAGCAAAGGCATCAGAAACATCAAAGCCAGCCCCACTTTATCGTTGATAAGCAGCAGCAGTTCTTTGCGAAGTGACGAGTATAATTTAAACATAAGCTTAATCGCGGTACGCTTCGCCGGTGAGGTTGATAAACAATGTTTGCAGACTGGCAACCGAATGCACCGCTTTCAAATGCTGCAACCCGCCTGTTGCTATAACCTTTCCGTGATCGATCAGCGCGATATTTTTGCAAAACTCCTCCGCTTCCGACATATGGTGCGAAGTGTAAACGATGGTTGTCCCCGCCTGGTTAAGCTGCTGTAAATAGCGGATGATGGCATTCCGGCTCTGCACGTCCACACCGACTGTCGGCTCGTCGAGGAAAAGGATATCCGGCTCGTGGATTATGCCGATGGCGAGATTCACACGCCGCTTCATTCCGCCCGAAAATGTTCCTACTTTCTTGTCGGCTGCTTTTCCAAGCCCCAGCACTTCGAGCAAATGCTCGCGGCGTTCTTCCAGCCTGCCTTTCGACAGGTTATACATCGCCCCGAAGTAGTCGAGGTTCTGGCGGGGCGTCAGTTCCTGGTAAAAGGCATATTCCTGGGGCACAAAACCGATCCGGCTCTTTCGCTCCGCATCGGAATACTGCCTGCCATTGTAGTAGAACCGCACACTGCCCGCCGAAACGGGAATAATGCCGCAAAGAATGGAGATCAGCGTCGTTTTACCCGCACCATTCGGCCCGAGCAGCCCGAAAACATCCGATTGCGCAATGTCGAGCGAAACGGCGGACAGGCTATCCTCGCCGGCGGATTTATAACGCTTGTAAACATCCCTGATCTCAATGCACACTGTACCAGCCATAGCCACACGCTTACTTTACAAGCTTCAAGCGGGACAGTTTCTGAAATGCCTCTTTCTCGACCAGACGGATTTCCAGCATCATATCGGCGATTTCCTCAAAATCTTTTTGTTCGGTGAGGCGGCCTTTGTACACACCCGCCATTTTAATGGCGCTGGCACGCCACATGTCTCCGGCTTTGGTGAAATCTTCGGAAATATTGGCTACACGGTCGTCCTGCAAATAGGCCGCGGCTTCTTCCAGGAACGCGCCGTACAGGAAGCGGAAGCCGCCGCCGCCGGTGCCGATCTCCTCCTGCATCCTTACAATCTGACCCAGGTACAGGCCTGCCTTGCGTAAACCCAGCTTCTCGCGCCATTTGCGGACGTGGTTCGAAGTGTGCCGGATGCCGTTCACCCCCGCGAAATTACCCGGAATGTTCAGCATATCGCGCACATTGCGGCGAATACCCCTCGCGATTCCCTTGCGTATCATGTCCGCGGAAACGGGTTTTATTTTTTCGGGGAAATAAATATGGCCCCTGGGTGCCAGCGGGCCCTGCGCGAAACGCACGCGGGAAAGTTCTTCTCTGGAAAGCGACGTAACGTCCTCCATCACCGGATCGCTGATCAGGTAACGACCGTTCTCTTCGCCAAAAACGATAAGGTTATGGGCGTTAAAATGAAAGCGGTATTCTTTAGGGAAATAGCTGAGGTGAAAAACCCCCACCTGGCAGCCTACCGGCGCACCTTCCCTCACTTTTTGGTCCAGGAATGCCTCCGCTGCCGCCGGGTTCGAGAATTTCCTGCGGGTAACCTCTACTCCAAGCGACTTGCAGGTTCTCTTAAAGATTGCGCCGGGCATGGTACGGAAAGAAATCGCCGGGCCGTTGTTGACAGTCAGAAATGGTATTTGTATATAAAACAGGCCAGAGCCCATTCCAAACGCCAGCGGCTCGGTCATGAAATCGAGGCCGTGGTAGCGTAGCAATGCGGTTGTTACCCCGTTCTCGCAATGGGCGGTCTGCACGTGGCGGAATTCATCCGTTTGGCTATCAATGTTCACTGGATCAACCTTTAAAATTTTTCAATTCGCTCACGGTAATGTCGAAAGCCCTGGCGTATTTTTCCAGCTTTCTTTCGCTCAGGTTTTTAAAAACGGATGGTTTGAAGTGTCGTTTGATAAAAAACGGGAAAATCCCCGTGTAGCCCGAAAGGACCGACAAATCCATCAGGCGAAGTTCCATAAAATAGTATACCGGGCTTTTTTCCCCGTTTGCTACCGCCCGCCGCGCCGCTTCCACTCTTTCGTTGACCTCCTCCCAGGCGCTGTCGAGCGCCTGCTTTTTGATTTCCCAGCCCTTGCTCAATGCGGTTTCGTATTTGCCGTCGTCGTTTTTGACGTAGCATACTTCCCGGGTGAATTTATCGAGCGCGCCGGGATCCTGCGGAAGTTCTTCCTTTTTCATGGTTATGGGCAGCTATGATGGTTACAATAACGCACGCCGGGCTTCCGGCCCGGTCAGCATACGGTGAGCAGGCAAAACATGTACGAGAAACGCGAGCTCTCGGGCACTGCCAGCAATATTTTCTCGCCCTTTTTCAAAGCCCCGCTATTGAATACTTCTTCCAGCATCATATAAATGGAAGCCGCACCGACGTTACCTTTCGTCACGAGGTTGGTATACCATTTTTCTTTGGGAACGGGCATGCCGTTTTCTTTGAAAAACTCGTCGATTTTACCTTCGAAGAAATAGCTGGACAAATGCGGCAGGAAGTAGCTCACATCGTCCATAGCCATTCCCTTTTTTATCAGAATATCTTTCAGCTTCGCGAAACCTAATTTAACAATTTTTTCGCCTAACAGCTTCACATCCTGCTTGATACTCAATATCGATTGCTCCTTGATTTCCTCGGCTGTGTAATCCTTGTAGCTCTTCAGTGTACCGTCTTCCAGCTTGTCGGCGCCCATGTACATACACGGCTCCACCTCGTTGGCGTACGAGCAGCCTTCGATCCAGTCTATTCTCAGGGAGATTCCATCCTTGTTCGGGGCCGGTTCCACCAGGAATGCCCCCGCACCGTCGGAGAGCATCCAGCGAAGGAAGTCTTTCTCAAATGCCAGATAAGGGTTCTTTTCCAGCCGGGCAAGCTGCTGCACCTCGTCTTCGAACTGATCGGCCCGCAATATGGTCGACAGCCGTTCCGAAGCGCAGGACACCGCTTTCTGTTTCTCGCCGAGCTTCACCGCCATATAGGCATACTTGAACGCATGCATCCCGGCGCAGCAAACACCCGAGGGCGATACCACTTCTATCGACGCCGCTTCGGGCAGGTTACCGTGCACCATCGAGCCATGCGAAGGCATCAGCTGATCGGGGCTCGATGTGGCGCAGCTCAGCAGATCCATTTCGCCGATCTCCGCGGGATTATTTTTAAAAAGGCCCTTAATGGCAAGCGACGCCATTTCCGCATTGGTGTGCGTGGGGGTTCCGTCTTTCCGCAATGCGTAGTACCTGTTTTTGATCCCGTTATTGCGCAGAACAATCGCTTTCGACTTAGAGGGTTTTCCGTTGATGTATCCTAAATATTCTTCCATTTCCTCATTGGAAACGGACTCATTCGGTAAAAACTTGGCAATTCTGGTAATATATGCTTCTGACATTATAATTTGGTTTCTACACCACAAAAGTATTCTTTTTTCTTCTTAATCGCATTCGCGGTAAACGGCGCGACCAGTAACCGGTACAACGTGACCAACACCGGCGCGACCATAAAAAGAGCTACCAGCAGGTAATATTTGAAAAAACCGACCAGTCGTTTCCGCTTTTCGGGGGTAGTGCCTTTTGTCTTGATCAGGTTCGCCCAGATCCTGAAAAGTTTTTTCGCCCGCCCTTCGATGAAAAGGATGTCGGTAGGTATCCCGATGAGGCCCGTGGCCATAATCTCTTTCTGTAAACCTGCGTATTCCCGGCTTTCGTAGCATTTTTTGACGATGGCACCGAAACGCGCCGCGCTCTGAATGTCCTCGTCACTCACCCCCGGCTTCGGGAAAATGCCCCATTTGCGGTCCTTCCGGCCGGTGAGCATCCAATGCAGAATGGTCACCGCGCTGACGAGGTTTGAAACGCGGTCCATCAGCGGGATATTGCCCACAAGCCTGCCGCCGGCATCGGCGATCAGCTTTTTGACGCTCTCCTGCGAATTGAGCCACATATTCCTCCCAGCGATCACGGTCACAACCGGCGTGCCGCGCAGCCGGGCCTGAAACCCGGGCGATTTCAGCAGGGAGGTAACCGGAAGCGATGGCGACAGAAACCAGGGCTGGTAACCGATCACAATGAGGTCGTAGCGCTCGGCGCCGAAATGCAACGGTTGAAGCGCAATTGGCTCTTCCTGCACGCATTCGGGCATCTTGTCGAAAAACTCGTCGGTAGTCCAGGGAAAAGCAAAAGGCTTTTCCGGGAAAATTTCCAGTCGCTCTACTGTTTCAGGTGCGAACGGTTTGAGAAACTGTCCGATGATTTCATTTAGCTGACCTGACTGCGAGTAGTTTACAACGAGTATATTTTTCATTGAGCGATGAAAATCCTGTTAATGCTTCTATTTGAGATCCGACTCTTTCAACACCTTCGAATCCTTCGCGTAATCGGCGATGACGTTTTTAAGGTCGGCGTCCAGCTTGTCATAGCCCGAAACCACCGCCTGCTTATCGGCATCTATTTCCTTATTGTATTTCAAAATCCCCGGCGCGTGCTCCTGTACGGTCAGGCGCAGGAAACGGAACTCCGTGTTGCCCGGATTATTTTTGATCTCGTCTTCGAGCAAGTGTACGCCCTTTTTGAAGGTTTTTACTTTTTCCCCCACCCCTTTCACAAATCCCGCCTTTTTCATTGTCAATGCACCCTTATAGGCATTCAATTTAGGCGTCGCTTTCTCGGTTTCGAGCCTGGCGAGCATTTTATCGATTGATTCCTCCTGCCCGCTCGACAATGCTTTGTAATAGGTTTCCTTGTCGATCTGCGCCCGGACGGAAACGGTCGCCCCGAGCAGAAACGCAAGGCAAACCGCCATTAAACGCTTCATAGCTATCAATTTTTACTTATTCCGGATTGTAACCAAGGAATGTCAGGCCCTCTTCCTGCATTCCAGAATCGTGTGATAACTGTCGCCGATCAATGGATAAGTTTCAACCACTTCAAAACCCGCCTGGCAAACCAGCTCTTTCATCACGCCGATCCTGTACATCTTGCTATTGCCGTTGGCCATAATTGTAAAATATAAAGAGGTCGCCACCAGGCTGTAATGTGCAGCAGGATAATTCTGGTTATCAAAAAATGGTTCCAGAATGAAAAGGGTGGTATTTTCGGAAGCCGCCTGACAGGCATTTTCAAGTATCGCGACGATCTGCTCTTTGGAAAAGCAATCCAGGAACTGGCTCATCCAGATCACATCGGCGCCTTGCGGGATCTTTTGGGTTGTATCGAGCAGGTCGATCGCGTGAAAGTCGATACGGTCGAGCAAGCCTCTTTCGGCCGCATTCGCGCGGGCGACATTGAGCTGAACCGGCAAATCGAGTATTTTAATCCTAACATCGGCATCATGGGCGCAGCACGCGAACGACCATTTGCCGGTATTGCCGCCCACGTCGAAAATCAGTTTCGGCTGTTTGGAAAATACGATTTTTAACGCATCGGGGAATGCATTGTCGGAGTAGTAATGGTCAAATTCGAACCAGGACGTCTTGGCAGGTTCCGGCAGGATCGACAGACCTTCGTAGATCGTCGGCCAGCTACCCAGCTCTTTGAGGCCTTCGGGCTTGCCGTTGACGATGCTTTCGGTCATGTGGCTCGCACCCAGGTAGCACACGTCCCTCATGAAATTCATATTTACCCGGGTCATTTCGTCCTTCAAAAGGAAAAAGCCGATCTTGCTGATCCTGACGACATCGTTTTCCGTCTCCACCACGCCCAGAACTTCCGCCGCTTCGAGCAGGAGAGTGACACCGTATTCCGAGACGTTCACATTCCGGATAATGTTTTCGATGCTCACGCCCTTGCGGTTTTCGCCGATGTACTGCAAAATGCCCAGATCCCTCAACGCTACCACCGCCTGAAAGTACATCGGGCCAAACGCTATCTTTTGTGCTTCATACTTGGCTTCAATAGCCGACAATTCTTTTTTCATTGTACGCTTTTATTGTTCCCTGATTGTTCGGAAGAGGGTATCATCCTGTCCTTGTATCTCCTTCTGTATTTGGCTTTTTTCAAATCTTCTTCATGCCAGACAATATACTTGCCGATCGTGCCGCGGAAACGCTTGAAAAAACCTTCCCGATCCGACAGCTTCACAAAACCTTCCCTGACGACCGCATTGCTGTGGTCGGCTTTCGGCTCGTAGACGTTCAGCGTTTTAACCGTATCGATCACCGTCGGCAGCAAGCCGATCGGTAACTCGTACTTTTTGATGAACTTTTTCATGTAGCTCGTCTGAACGGGATCGGTGGAAAGCGCAATCTTTGAAAAGCCATGTTCTTTTGCTACACGGTAGGAATAGTATACGTTTTCGGTGCTGTGCTGGGCCTTTTCCTCGGTAAACAGATGCTCGCGGGGGATTCCGAGCGCCTCGGCATAATTGGCCATTACCCGGCTTTCGATATACGGGGTAGCTACCGCGCCCCCGGAAAAGATAACGTTTCTGGTATAACCTTTGGAATACAGATAGTACGCCCAGTGAATGCGTAATTGCAGCACCATGTCCCATTTCTCGCCGTTGTAAGGGAAGCCCGGCACGATGATCGCATCATACGGCGCTTCCCTGGCACCTTTTGTGAAAGCCTTCGCAGCCGAACGGTAGAGCATTTTACCACAGCCCGTAAAAAGCAGGCAGATCAGTAGCAGGAAAAACGAATTGGCTATACGCACGACGACGGGTTTTAAACAGTAAGCTGTGAAACGTTCACCAAACCCAGGCAAACAGATCACAGCTTACAAAAGAATGATATGGTATCGGTAATCAATCTGAGCTTTAAAAATAAACAATTCTATTTACTTTCTTATGCTTTGAAGGATTTGCTCCACTTCTTGTAAAGGTTTTTGTCGATCTCCTGGTTGATCTTGTAAACGCCGCCGGCCCAGTAATTACGGAAACCGAAACCGCCCGCTTTACCCTCGACTTTTTCGGTATGGATCACCTTTTTCGTAGCCAGGTCGATGAACGTTACCCAAGCGACCATCTTCTCGGCATTCTTATTGAGGCTTTCAACCACGTACACCACACCGATGCCGTCCTTTTCGCTCAATGAATATTTAGCGACGGATTTTTTCACCTGGTCTTCGGTAATGCTGTACTCGTCGTCGGTAATATTTTTCTCGACGTTCACCGATTTATTGTGCGCCACCATATCCTCTACTTTCGACTTGTACTGATCGTCTTTGAGGTTAAAAGCCTTTTGCAGCGAAAATTTCTTGGGTTCAAGCTCGATCAGGTTGTTCCAGCTCACGATGTGCTGGTTCTGGATCGCCTGTGCGTCGGTAAAACCTGCTTTCCCGATGTATTTGGCCTGCGTGAAGTCGAGACCCAGGAAAACCAGCCTGGTTTTACCTGCAACGAGGTCGGCCATGGTATTGTCTGCCTTAGCGAGCGCGGCATTAAACAATACAAATGCGAGGAGTAGTAACTTTTTCATAACGAGAGTAATTTGGAACGTTTGATTTATTTCAATTTTTTATCCAGGAACGCCGCCAGCGACTTGCCCGCTTTCGCGTAAGATTCGGCAATGCGTACGCCGGTGTCGAAATCGAATCCACCGAACTGGCCGCCCGGCACATTTCTCATCGCAATTTCGGCCACTTTGTTCGATTTGTTGGCCGATTCCACGAGGTCGACCTCAAAGTCCACATAGGCATTCTTACGCATGACCCCCACATTGAAACCAGGTTCTACGAATTTCGTTTTCACAATGAAGGTGTATTGTGCGTCCGGACGTGCTGTTACGGCCGTGAGGCCTTTGTCCGCCATTCCCTTGTTGAACAACTCTTCAAACTTCGGCTCGTAGCGGTTCTTGCGGTCTTCGACCCACGCTTTTTTCCAGGTATCGCCTTTACCGGCCTCCTTGGCATTATACTCCGCCGATTTCTTGTCGACATACTCCTGTTCGGTGGCGAATTTACCTACTCCGAAATCCGAATAATCGTATTCGACATTGACTGTTTTCTGCCCGGTCAACACGCCTAGATCACCTGAACGGAGGTCGACACGCTGGGCGAGGGCCGCGTCAGCGGCGAGGAACGAAATGGCCATTGCCGACGCGTAAATAAACTTTTTCATGAGCGTAAATTTTATTTTTATGGTAATAGAGGGGTCAAATATAGATCAATTTTTCAGGTTTGCGCTTTTCCTGTTTGTAGATACGGAAAGTTAGTTCTTCAGCGGTAACGAAAGTCAGTGCGGGCGATACCCGGAGCCTTGATTTGAATAGGGAATGCATGGTTTCCTTGAAAGCGGAGGTCTGCAATTGCATCGGCAGCACCACGGTGATCTCGTCGTTTCCAAACTCGTTTTTGGATACGACCACCTGGTACAAATCGATTTCTTTCACGGCGTCGAGCACGTCGAACAACGCAGGCGGAAAAATGGTCGTACCCTTGAATTTGATCATCTGTTGCTTCCGGCCCACCACCGGCCCGAGGCGCGGGCTCGTACGTCCGCACGCGCAAGGTTCATAATATACGTTACACAGGTCGCCCGTTTTGTAACGCAGCAGTGGCATCCCTTCCACACCGAGCGTAGTCACCACCACTTCGCCGAGCTCGCCGTCTTTTACGGCATCACCGTCGTCGTCGACCACTTCCAGAATGAGCAGGTCGGGGTTCAGATGCCCGCCTTTACCTTCGCCGCATTCGGTAAATGCGGCCCCCATTTCCGTGGATGCGTAGGTTGAATACAGCTTCACATCCCACTGCGAGGTAATGCGCTTGCCCAGTTCGTTCAAGGTAAAATCCGGGTTACGGATCGGCTCGCCGATGCAGATGATCGATTTAATACTCGAAGCCCTGAAATCGATGTCATTAGCAACCGCATAGTCGATCAGTCGCGGAATAAACGACGGAATAGCGATGATCACCGTCGGCGAAAACCGCTGGATGGATTCCCATTGCAAAAACGGCGCTCCCGGGCCGACGCGGATCATGCCTGCGCCCATTTTGCGCGCGCCCATCCAGTATGCGAGCCCGGCCATAAAACGGCGGTCGATAGTCGTCATCAGTTGGTAAATATCGTTTTCCGTCCCCCCCGCGCAACGGAACGACTGCGCTTCGTTCGTGGCCAGCCTTTCGACATCCGAATCGGTCAGGTAAAACGCCACGGGGTCGCTGAGGGTGCCCGAGGTCGTCACAAAATCGGTAATGCGGCTTTTGGGAACGCAGAGGAAATCGTCGTTGTATTGCGCCAGATCGTCCTTGGTCGTAAACGGCAGTCGGGCCAGGTCGGCCACCGACCTGATCGCGTCGACATTGATCTGATGGTCGCGGAAAACCCGCTTATAGTAATTGGAATAGTTGGAAACGTGCAATAAAAGCTGCTGCAAGGCCGGCTGCTGTGTTTCGGGATTCATGGCAATCAAAGGTTGGTATGAAAAAGCGGAAAATGCATTAATGTTTGCCTTTTTTGCTTTCGGTAATGCGTGCACGGATCGAATTTTCCTCGTTCAATGAAGAAACTTCGTGTTTCAATGCCTCCTCATAATAGCCGATCGCTTTGCTGAAGTTACCTTTCTTTTGATGATACTCGCCGAGAAAAAAATACGGGAGATAACTCGCGGGATTGTTCGCGATAAAGTTTTTCTCATCCAGCGGCGTCAGCGAAAGCGGTGTATCCAGCATCACATATTTAGTGATTTTCTGCTTCATTGACTTAAACGCCCCGAACTTTTTGTAATCCGCCGATTCCAGGAACGGGTCGCGGTCGATATTGAGCGAGTCGAATGAGTCGAAGTTTCCTTTTTGTGCAAAAATGCGGGTTAAATCATACCCCACGAACTCCCCCAGCTGGTAGGGCGGCGCCGAAATCCAGAACTCCTTTCTGGCAGGTTTGAAAACAATACCGTGATGGGCGATCAGCTGGTTGAGCAGCTTGGAATTGCCGTAACCGATGAATTTATCGTCCACACCCTTCTGGTCGCGTAAAATGGCGGCGGCCTGGTCCACATCCATCGGGTAGGAACGGCCCATCAGCTGCGTCATACGGTCGAACCGCGCTTTGGAATCGGTGTCACGGATATTATCGATATTTACCGAATCCTTCACAAATGCATTGCTCTGGTAATGGTTGGCACAAACCAGGTAATCCCTGCCCGGATCGTAGACATCCATTTTCTGGGGCGACTTCTCGATGATCACCGCCTTGTCATCGGCCGCAGAACCGATCAGAAGCGATTCTGAAACGAAGGTTTCGCTTTTCGAGGCGATTTTACGGGCTTCTTCGATAGTGCCGGCATATTGCAGGATCTCCCTTGCCAGAATCGAGATGGGTTCTTTTGCGGCGAAGGGAATATCAGACTTGGAAGCGTTCAAAGTGACGGTAATACCCTTTTCATTAATACCCGACACCACGCCCGTGAGCCCTGCCCAGGCGTAAGAGGCGAATTTGTAGCCTTTATCGGGATTCATGAAAACGATCAGCTTGTCCTCGGCGAACGCGTCGCCCATGTAGAAATCGAAATTACGCGCAATGAGCAATGTGGAATCCCTTGTGAGCGAATGATTAACCGCAAAAGAAGTACAACCTACCATATTCAGGTCCGTGAGCGCGTGGCCGATGTCGTGCGCCGCGTGGTAGTTGAGAATGCGGTAATATTTGGGGCCGATATAATTGAACTGATCGGAAAACGACTGCGAAACGCCGTAAATTTCCTGCTGGTTTTCAAGCGGGATGTATTTGTAAATATCCCTGTTGAACCAGCCCACAAAGCCTTTCAGCACTTGCAGGAACATCGCACTAGGGATCATTTCCCTGATCTGCCCGACAAAATGCACCTCCTGTTTCTCCATCAGCTCCCTGGCCAGAATACCGTAGATCAGTCCCCGTTCGTATGGCGCACCTTCGAGGTACATTTCCCAAATGCCGTGCTTATTCTTCCGCAGCCAGTTGTTGCCTACGCGGTAATGGTCCTCCCCCACTTTCTCACGTTTGTAACTTTCGACAGTTTTAGTACTTTCAAGCTCCGGCTTCGGTACGCGGATACGCCACAGGAACAGCCCGAAAAGTATCCCGAGAACCAGCAGGAAAATGGAAAAAGCTTTGAGCGCGGAACGTAGTACTTTGTTTTTAGGCCACATAAAAATCAGCAATCGGCCACGCAGATCATGCGGCCTTCGGATACCAAAATTAGCAATAAATGGGGATCGTTTCTATAAAAACCGTTTCACCGGTTTCGCAACTGGGACGGTGGCGTATGACCGAACCGTGGGAAGAGCTCCGGGAGATGATCGAAATACCGGCCGGGGAGGCAAAAGCATTCGAATCCGTTATCAAGAATAAGCGGAAGCGCGAATGGCTGGCTTGCAGGATATTACTGAAAGAAATGCTGGGGCGAAATGCGGTAATCGCCTACGACGCAGAGCGCAAGCCGCACCTCGCGGGCCTGAAAATCCAGATATCGATGTCGCATTCGGGCGAGTACGTGTGCGTGTACCTGCATGAACATGCGCCTGTGGGCGTGGATATTCAGCAACTGAAACCTTCCATCTCAAAAGGTGCGTTCTACTTTTTGAACGAAGCCGAAATGCAATGGGCCGATCTTGAAAACAACGTTAGGCTGCATCTGATATGGTCGGCCAAGGAATCGGTTTTCAAATACGCCGGCGACGCTTCGATCGACCTGAAAAAACATATCACGATAAATCATTTTTCAGGCAACCAAAACGGCTTTTTTGAGGTTAACCTGCAAAAAGGCGACAACCAGGAAGTTGTACGGCTTCAATTTGATACATTTGAAGATTATGTACTGACCTGGACCCTTTAACCGGCCCTGTTCAATTACCTTAACCCGTTATGTACCGTTTCTTTACGCTCGTATTCGTACTGCTCGCTACCCGGCTCTTCGCACAAACTCCCGCACTCTCTTCGAGCGAGATCTTTCAGAACATCAAAAAACTCAATGTGTTGGGTTCGGTACTCTACATCGCCGCCCATCCCGACGACGAGAACACGCTGATGCTCTCGTATCTATCCAAAGACCAGCTCGTGCGCACGGGCTATCTCTCGCTCACCCGCGGCGACGGCGGGCAGAATCTCATCGGCTCCGAGCAGGGTTACAACATCGGGGTTATCCGCACACAGGAGTTGCTCGCAGCCCGGCGCATCGATGGCGCGCAACAATTCTTTTCGCGGGCCTATGATTTCGGTTTTTCCAAAACCCGCGACGAGACGCTGAATTTCTGGGACCGCGACAAAGTGCTGGGCGACGTGGTGTGGATGATCCGCAAATTCCAGCCCGACGTGATCATCACCCGCTTCCCGCCCGATCCCCGCGCGGGCCACGGGCACCACCAGACCTCCGCTTATCTCGCCGAGCAGGGCTTTGGCCTGGCCGCGGATCCCAAAGCGTATCCCGATCAGCTGAAATTTGTAAAACCCTGGCAAGCCAGGCGGCTCGTTTGGAATACATTCACGCCGGGTTTCACCAACAAAGCGCCAACCGACGAGAAAAAGCCGTTCATTTCCATTGAAATCGGCGGGTACAATCCGGTATTGGGCAAATCCTACACCGAAATTGCTGCATTGAGCCGCAGCCAGCACCGTAGCCAGGGCTTTGGAAGTGCCCCGCAGCGTGGCGAACGGGTCGACTTCTTCCTTCATAAAGTGGGTACTCCAGCGGAAAAAAGTCTGTTCGACGGTGTCGATGTGACCTGGAAACGGGTTAAAGGCAGCGAAAAAGTACAGGCGCTGATTGCAGCGGCCATTAAAAATTATTCGGTAAACAAGCCGTCGGCTTCCATTCCGGAACTGCTGAAGATCAATACGGAGCTGGCCAGGCTGGATTCGGGCAATATTTATGTTAAAACCAAAAAGGAAGAAGTAAAAGACCTCATCCAGCAATGTGCCGGACTTTGGTTCGAAACCAATCCGAATGACTTTTCCGGCGTGGCCGGTGACGGGGCCCGGATTAATATCAGTGTCGTTAAGCGCTCCGAATACCCCGTAAAACTTGTTTCGTTGCACTGGACAGGCAAATCGGCGGACAGCGTTTTGAACCTTGCATTGAATTCCAATGAGATGAATGCTTTTTCGAAAAGCGTATTACTGCCTGAAAACCTGAAAATCAGCCAGCCGTACTGGCTGGAAAAACCGATCGAGCGCGGTATTTTTCAAATCGACAACCAACAGGATATCGGTTATCCAGAAAACCGGCCGGAAACGAAAACCAGCTACAAGTTTGAAATCGGCGGTCAGGAATTCGTATTCGAAAAGCCGTGGGTATACAAATTCGTAGACCCGGCGGAAGGCGAGATTTACCGGCCGTTCGAGATCCGCCCGCTTGTAACGACGACTATCAGCGAGCCGGTCTTCATATTTCCTTCCATGGAGGCCAAAACGGTCAACATCGTTGTGGAAGCGCAGCGCAACAATGTAAAAGGCGTTTTAAAACCCGAAATTCCCGTTGGATGGAAGTCGGTTCCGGAATCTGCGGAGTTCAATCTGGCTAATAAATACCAGCAGCAATATTTCTCGTTCATCATTACACCTCCCGCCGGGAATCAGGAGGCGGTGATCAAAGCGGTAGCGATGGTGGATGGAAAAAGCTACGACAAATCGGTCAGGACCATCGCCTACCAGCATATTCCAAGCCAGACTATCTTCCCGGAATCAACCTCTAAACTCGCTAAAATCGACGTCACGACCACTGCCAAAAATATCGGTTACATTGCGGGTGCAGGCGACGACGTGCCTGCCGCGTTGCGCCAGATGGATTGCCAGGTAACTATGTTGAGCGAAGCAGGACTTTCCAAGGACTTGAATGTTTACGACGCGATCGTAGTCGGCGTACGTGCGTACAACACGGAGGCATACCTGAACAATTACCAGGCCAAATTGATGGATTATGTCAAGAACGGCGGCACGATGGTCGTTCAATACACGATTCCGGGCGGCCAGAAAGTAAAGGAAATCGGCCCCTATCCTATCGAGCTGGGACGCGAGAGAGTTACGGAAGAAGATGCGGAAATGCGATTTTTACAACCAGAGAACCCCATTTTAAATTTCCCTAATAAAATTACCCGAAAGGATTTCGAAGGCTGGATACAGGAACGCGGTTTGTATTTCGCCCAGGATTGGGACAAAAAGAACTACGTAGCGCTGTTCTCGGCGAATGATAAAGGGGAAAGCGCCAAGGAAGGCAGCACGCTTTACGCGCAATATGGCAAGGGACATTATATATACACCGGCCTGTCGTTTTTCCGCGAGCTGCCTGCAGGCGTAACCGGCGCTTACCGCTTGTTTGCGAATATGATCTCGGTCGGCACGAAATAGCGAATATGGATGCCCGGCGGGTTGGATGTGGTCAGGTTTCGTCAGGTATTGTTTAGTGTGGTCAAGTATATTGAGAATATACGACTACGCCTGACGACACTTGACTATTCTTGACTATACATGACCACACCTGACTATTCTTGACTATACATGACCACACCTGACTATTCTTGACCACCTAACAAAACCTGACTATTTTACCATGAGGCCAAGCTTTACTTCACGTTCTTTCGTCTGTTCCGTTGAAAATCTTCCAGTACAAAGCCGCCTAGTCCCTGCAAATTGCTGTAATAGGCCCGGCCGTTATTGACCTGCGTAAAGTTCTGAACAAATTGTTTCAGATAAGGGTCGGTGGCGATCATAAAAGTCGTGACCGGAATATCCAGCCTGCGGCACTGCGCAGCCAGGGTCAGCGTCTTGTTGATAATCTTGCGATCGAGGCCGAAGCTGTTTTTATAATATCTGATACCTTCTTTCAGGCAAGTCGGCTTGCCGTCGGTGATCATGAAGATCTGCTTATTCCGCGTCTTTTTGCGGCGCAGGATGTCCATCGCCAATTCCAGTCCGGCGACGGTATTGGTATGATAAGGGCCTACTTCCAGGTACGGCAAGTCTTTCAACTGAATCTGCCAGGCGTCATTCCCGAAAACGATAATGTCCAGCGAATCCTTCGGGTACTTGGTTCTGATGAGCTCCGCCAGCGCTAGCGCTACTTTCTTGGCCGGCGTAATACGGTCCTCGCCATACAGAATCATCGAGTGGCTGATATCGATCATTACCACGGTCGCGGTGGTAGTCTTTTGCTCCCGTTCCACTACTTCCAGGTCGTTTTCCATCAACATAAAATCCCCGATCCCGTGGTTGACCTGCGCATTCCTGATGGATTCGGTCATCGAAATCTGGTCGAGCGTATCGCCAAACTGGAAATCGCGGATGTCGCTGGTGAGTTCGTCGCCCACGCCCAGGTGCGGCGTATGATGGTTACCGCCGGATTTTGACCTTTTCAGTTTTCCGAAAATCTCGTCCAAAGCACTTTTACGGATGCTTTTCTCGGCTTTGGGCGTCATAATGAGCCTGCTTTCACCTTCCTGCTTTTCCTCGGTAACGTAGCCTTTCTTTTTAAGGTCTTCGAAAAAATCGCCGATCCCGTAGGAATCGTTGGTAAGGTTATACTGGCGGTCGAGCTGGCTCAACCACGACATCGCCTCGGAGACGTCACCGGACGTCATCAACAGCAATTGCTGAAAAATATCAAAAAGCTGCTCGAATTTGCTGTTCGGCCCTTGCTCGGGCGGAATGTATTTGGTGAAACGATGTCCTCGCATATTGGCAGGTATTGAAAACAGACGGCTACTTTCAAATGTAATCGAAAGTAGCCGTCCGGGGTTAAAAAAATTTCGAATTATGCCTCTTCGGTGCAGAATTCTTCGAAAGCCATTTTCAAATGCTCTGCGATCATCTGTGCCGAACGGCCTTCGATGTGATGGCGCTCCACGAAATGGATCAGCTCTCCGTCTTTGAACAGCGCTACCGCCGGTGACGACGGAGGATATGGCAATGTGTATTCGCGCATTCTGGCCGTAGCTTCCAGGTCCGCACCGGCGAATACCGTCGCAAGATGGTCGGGCTTCACTTCGCTGCCAGCCAATGCCGCTCTCACGCCCGGACGCGCAGCACCAGCCGCACAGCCACATACCGAATTAATCACAACCAAAGCGGTTCCTTTGGCATTTTTCATGAAGTTGTCGACTTCCTCTGCGGTTGTCAGATCCTGAAAACCGGCGTCTACCAGCTCGGCCTTCATCGGAGCCACTAATTGTGGTGGATACATAATATGTTAATGTTTAAAAGTTGTTGTTACTTATTTGTACTTCGGCTATCGAAATTGTTAAAAAAGCTGACAGCCGAAAGCCGACGGCCGAAGTTCTCCCTACATGAACCCGAGTTCCAGTTTGGCTTCCTCGGACATCATTTCTGTTGAATAAGGCGGATCAAAAGTCAATTCGACGCTCACATCATTCACACCTTCCACCTCGCGGATTTTTTTGCTCCACTTCTCCCGGCAGCGTTCCAGCGGACGGGCATGAAGGCGAAGTCAGCGTCATCGACACGAACACGTTATTGATCGGAAATACTTTCAGATCATAAATCAATCCCAGTTCATACACATCCACTGGTATTTCCGGGTCGTAAACCGTCTTAATGGCCTTGATAACTTCTTCTTTCAGTTCTGACTCTGACATCGCAAGTCTTGTTAATAGTTATGCATTCACCGATTTGGCCTGGAAGGCGAAACCATACGCTTTCATTTGTTTGAGCATCGCCGCCAATCCATTCGACCGCGTTTGTGCCAGATGCTGGTGCAGGCCGATTTTTTCCATGAAATACACGTCTGCTTTCGCAATCTCTTCGGGTGTATGGCCCGAAAGTACCTTCACCAGCATGCTCACCAGCCCGCGCACGATAATCGCGTCGCTGTCCGCCTCAAATTTCAGAAGGTCGCCGTCCATATAGGCATTCAGCCACACCCGGGATTGGCAACCTTTGATAATATTTTCTTCGGTCTTGTATTGCTCTTCCAATGGGGGGGAACTGCTTTCCGAGGTCGATAATGAACTCGTATTTGCTCTCCCAGTCATCAAACAATTCGAAATCCGAAATTAGTTCGTCCTGTATTTCGTTTATGGTCATCGTAAATTCGATTTAAGCTACCGCGGTGCGGCTTTCGACCCAGTTGATAAGCTCTTCCGCTTCCTCTAAACCCTCTTTTGAAATAATTACATTTCGTTCACCATCGTAAGCCATCGACAGGTGGAGAATGTTATAGATAGAATTAAACACGTCCAGGGCCTTCCGATCTATTTTGCGGAGATTCTCCTGATACCATTCCGCACTTTTTCTTCCCTTTTTTGCTCCAATAAGAACATCCAGTGCAATCAAAACACCAGAATATGCGGCATGTCCGGCCAGCTTGACATACTTCTTGTCCTGGTAATACTTCCCTTCCTTCCTGGCCTTGTCCCTCAGTAATTCTTTTGCATTGTCAAGGTATCTCCTTGCTTCCTGTACTGAATTCTCCATAATGCGTATATAGTTTAAAATGAATCAATGCCAGTAATTTAAAAAATTATCCCAACATCCGCTTCACCTTATGAAGCCCCTGAACGAGCCGGTCGATCTCCTCGGTTGTATTGTAAACAGCAAACGACGCACGCGAGGTTCCGGTGATGTTGAAGCGGTTCATCAACGGCTGGGTGCAGTGGTGCCCCGTGCGGACGGCGATACCCTGCTGATCGAGCAGGACGCCGATATCCTGGTGATGAATGCCGTCGATTACAAAGGACAGCACGCTGACTTTATTCTTCGCCCGGCCGATGATTCTCAATCCTTCTACCTCTTTCACAGCTTCGGTTGCGTATTCAAGCAATTCGTGCTCGTATGCCGCGATATTAAGCTTACCGAGGCTATCGACATAATCCAGCGCAAATCTGGCCGCTACCACATCGGCGATGTTAGGCGTACCGGCCTCGAACTTGTAAGGCAGCTCGTTATAGGTCGTTTTGGCAAAAGTAACTTCCTTGATCATCTCGCCGCCACCGCGGTAAGGAGGCATCGCATTGAGCAAATCGCGCTTGCCGTAGAGAATGCCCATTCCGGTAGGACCGTAGATTTTATGCAGCGAAAGCGAATAGAAGTCACAATCCAGGTCCTGCACATCGATTTCAATGTGCGAGCTGGCCTGCGCGCCGTCGATGAGCACCTTCGCGCCTACCGCGTGGGCTTTCGCGATGATTTCCTTGACGGGGTTGATGGTGCCCAGCGAGTTGGAAACGTGTACTACGGAGACGAATTTGGTCCTTTCGGTGAGCAATTTTTCGTACTCGTCCATCAGCAGCTCGCCGTCGTCGTTGATCGGGATCACTTTCAGGATACAGCCTTTTTCCTCGCAAAGCATTTGCCAGGGCACGATATTGGAATGGTGCTCCATGGTCGAAATGATTATCTCGTCGCCTTCTTTCAGAAATTTCCGGCCGTAGGTGGATGCCACCAGGTTGATACCGTCGGTAGTTCCATATGTAAAAATGATCTCCTCCGAATGCCCCGCATTCAGAAAGGCCTGCAAACGTTTCCTCGACTGCTCGAACGCAGATGTAGCTTTTTCCGCTAAATAGTGGATCCCGCGGTGGATATTGGCATTATAATGCTCATAGTAACCCGACAGCGCGTCCAGTACCAGCCGTGGCTTCTGGGTCGTTGCCGCGTTATCGAAATAGACGAGTTGTTTGCCATTCACGACTTCATTCAAAATCGGGAAGTCGTTCCGGATGGATGAGATATTGAGATTGTGGCTCATAGTAATTCGTCATTTAAGAAAAATACCCAACCCCAAAAATGGCGGCTGGGTACCAGGAAATGTATTAATCGGGGCCATCAGGCCCACAAAAGCTATTTCGATGCCAGTTTCCGGGTAATCACGTTTTCCAGATATTCGCGAACAGAGTCGATCTTGATCTGTGAAACCACATCGGCACAGAACGCGAACATCAAAAGCGACATCGCTTCCGGCTCTGAAATTCCGCGTGAGCGCATATAAAACAACGCTTCTTCGTCGATTTGCCCGGTGGTGGTGCCGTGGGAGCACTTCACGTCGTCGGCGAAAATTTCCAGCTGCGGTTTGGTGTTCATCGTCGCATCGGGCGACAGTACGATGTTTTTACACGACTGGAATGCATTGGTTTTCTGCGCATCCGGACGAACGAAGATCTTCCCATTGAAAACCCCCTTCGATTTATCCCGCAAAATACCTTTATATAGCTCGTTGCTTTCCGAATTCGGCTTCTGGTGGTCCGCAACAGTATGGTTGTCAACATGCTGTGAGCCGTGCGGAAAGTACAAGCCGTACATATGCGCGTCGCAATACTCGCCGTCCAACACAATATTCAGGTTGTTGCGCGTAAATTTACCGTTCAGTGTAACGGTACCCGCGTAGAAATGCGAGCGGTCGAGCATACGTACCTGGGTGGTGCCGATGTGATAAGCGTTGTCGCTCTCGTTCTGCACTTTATAGTATTGCACATTAGCCTCTTCGGCCACGTGTATCTCGGTCACCGTGTTGGTAAACGAACGCTGATCGCCCAATGTCCTGAATGCCTCGGCCAGTTTTACATGCGAATTCTTACCGACCGAAATGATATTCCGGGGCTGGCTACCAACATTCTGCCGGCGCGCATCGCTCACAAAGCGAAGGATAACAGGATGCTCCACGGATTGGTTATCAGGAATATGGATAAACACACCATCCTGTGTAAATGCGGTATTCAGCGCGGTGAACGCATCCTCGGCATCTTTTGTCAGCTCGTTGAAATAGGATGAAACTTTGGCAGGGTCGTTCTTATAAGCGTCTGCAAGCGAGCTGATTGTAATTTTTCCAACCGGGGAAATGATTGTCGATAAACCGGCGTCGTAACGGCCGTTGACAAAGTACAGGATATTCGCCTCCTGCTTGGGCACTTTCAGGTCTTCGAGTTCGGCCAGGCCGATGGAACTCTCCGCGTTAAAATCGTAGGAAACGCTGATCAGATCCCTTACGTTGCTATATTTCCACTCCTCGTGCTTGATCGTCGGGAAACCTAACCGCTCGAAACGGGCCAGCCCTGCGCGTTTTTTCTGGTGAAACTCCGAAGAAGCCTCGCCATTCAGGACAGCTTCGCGGGCGTGAAAATCCGTGATCAGCCTGGTTTTTAAATCTATTGTCTCGGTACTCATCGATATTTGGGTATGGTGTTGGGTTAAGTTTGAAATGGATTTTCGCTTAACCTACCGCTTCTACTTCCGCCTTGATCCAGTCGTAACCTTTTTCTTCCAGTTCCAGGGCAAGTTCTTTCGGGCCTGACTTGACGATGCGGCCTTTGTACAAAACGTGTACGTAATCCGGCACGATGTAATCCAGAAGGCGCTGATAGTGCGTCACGACGATCGTCGAACGTTCCGGCGACCGTAGCGAGTTAACCCCCTCAGCCACAATGCGCAACGCATCGATATCCAGTCCCGAATCGGTTTCGTCCAGGATTGCCAGCTTCGGTTCGAGCACGGCCATCTGGAACACCTCGTTGCGTTTTTTCTCTCCACCCGAGAATCCTTCGTTCAATGCACGTTTGAGCAGGGAATCGTTCATGCTCACGAGCTTGGCTTTCTCGCGTACCATTTTCAGGAACTGCGCGGCGTCCAGCGGGCTTTCACCTTTATATTTACGGATTTCGTTAACCGCTGTTTTCAGAAAGTTGATAGTCGTAACACCCGGAATTTCGACCGGATATTGGAATGCGAGGAAAATACCTTCCGCAGCCCGCTCTTCCGGGGCCAGTTCCAGAATTTCCTTTCCTTCAAAAATTACATTTCCACCAGTAACCTCGTACTCTTCCCTTCCCGCCAATACCGATGCCAAAGTACTTTTACCGGAACCATTGGGCCCCATAATCGCATGCACTTCACCCGGCTTGACTTCCAGATTGATGCCTTTTAATATTTCCTTACCTTCAATGGAGGCACGCAAGTCATTAATAGAGAGCATAACTGATTTATACTTAAAAGATAGTTCGTGGTAATTTCCCGCAAAAGTAATACGCAAACGGCGTAAATGAAAATGAGCGTCAGAGTCTTAAATAGCGGGCCATCCATTTTGTACAACCTTTTTACGTGGCAGGATGTTCCCGCAACGCAGATATTTATACCTTAAACGGTCAGAGAATAAACGGGTTGAAGAAGACCCGGTTTTTAATTCGCCGGGAAACATTTACTTTGCGCCCTACGTTCCAAACACTTCATTTATGGCTATCAATCAAGCCCACGGGCATTCGATCCATGTATCGTCTGAAACCGGCACCCTCAAACGGCTACTCATCCATAGTCCCGACCGCGGCCTGGGCAAAGTTGTTCCCAGCAAAGCGCAGGACTGGCTTTTCGAGGATATCGTGCACCTGGACACGATGCGCAGGAAGGAATATGATTTTTATGTAAAACTCCTTTTATACTTTCTCGACCCCCACAAGATCAAGGGCAGGCTCTCCGAGATCGACGACGACCCTACCCGCTCGTTCTTTATTCCGGGCACCGAAAACTACTTCGCTTCCGACTGCGTGGTGGATATCCAAAGATTGCTGGGCGAAATACTGGAAGACGAAAGCACACGCATTAAGCTAACCTCGGCCATTTGCGGTATCGAACGGTGCTCCTACCAGATCCAGGAGGAATTGGGCACTTTCGACCCGCACGAACTGGCCCGCATATTCATTTCAGGCTCCTGCTCCGACAAACGGATGCTCTTCGCTCCCCTGCCCAATCTGATTTTCACCCGGGACATCGGCATTGTGATCAACGACCATATCCTGCTCAACAAACCGGCCAAAACGGCCCGCACACGCGAATCGATACTGGCTCAGTTTGTTTTCTTTTACCACCCGATGTTTGCCCATGTCAGGCAAAACGTCATTGAAATACCCGAAAACGAACGCCATTTCCTGCTTCCCGACGACGAGAAAGCCAGCGATTACCACCGCTGCACACTGGAAGGCGGCGATGTAATGATGGTCGCGCCGGGGCATTTACTGATCGGGTGCAGCGAACGGACGTCCATTTACGCGGCGCAGCAGGTGATGAAGATTTTGTTCGATAAAAATGTAGTTGGGAAAATCACGATCATCAAAATCCCTAAAAGGCGGGATTACATGCATATCGACACGATTTTTACACAGGTTAAAAAAGATGTGTGGGTGCTGCTGGGCGCGCTTGCCCGCGTAGGCGACGAGGCCAGGAAAAAGGATGTGCTGCATTTCTTCGCACCGGTAGACGTAAACAAGGAGTTCCGGATTCTGCAGTTCGAAAAAGGCAGGGAACAGCAGCCAAGGGAAATCGAAAACCTGGAAGATCTCCTGACCGAAATCAGCAGAAACGACCTGGGCGTCACCGGGCCTGTCCGCTTCATTTATTCGGGGGGAAACGAGTTTCCGTACGGCGAACGTGAACAATGGACCGACTCCTGCAATCTGCTCGCATTACGCGACGGTGTGGTGATCGGCTATGATCGTAACGACAAAACGCTCGAAGCGTTCAAAAAGGAAGGGTTCCGGGTAATCAGCGCAAAAAGGCTGTTGGAAAAGTTCGAACATAACATGCTGGCACCTGAAGACGTCACCGATACCTTTATCACGCTGCCGTCCGCCGAGCTTTCCCGCGCACGCGGCGGCTCGCATTGTATGAGCATGCCCCTGCTTCGCGGATAGCCGTTTTCCGGGCCTTGGCTCGCGAGCGGCCAGGTTAATTTTAATATTGTAATCGATCCGTTTGAATCGTAAATTGCACTAGGGACAACCATCCTCAGTTTTTGAAAAGATCCGATAATACCTTTTACCATTACTCCTATGCGCGTCATCACTTCATCCGCTCAAATCCAGCCGCAATCCACCTCACGGATCATGATGATCAGGCCGGTTCGGTTCGGTTTCAATGAGGAAACCGCCGGAAGCAACGAGTTTCAGCAGGAGTCGTTCGCGCAGCAAACCCGCGACACCGCCCAGCAGGCAGCCCGGGAAGAGTTCGACCTGATGATCGACCAGCTCCAAAAAGCCGGTGTGGAATTGCATATTTTCGACGATACCGACGAAGTGGACCGTCCCGACGCCGTCTTTTCCAACAACTGGGTTTCTTTCCATCAGAGCGGGAAAGTGGTTTTGTATCCGATGATGGCCGAAAACCGCAGGCTCGAACGCCGTCGTGACATTATCGATGCGCTGGCCAGGGATTTCAAGGTGGAGGAAATCATTGACCTGACCCATTTCGAACAACAAGGCAAATTCCTGGAAGGCACCGGCAGCATGGTTTTCGACCGGCGCTACAAGATCGCCTATGCCTGCCTCTCCCCGCGTACGCACCGGGAGGTCCTCGATGCGTTTGCGGATGCATTGGGCTACGAAATAATCGCATTTTCGGCCTCCGACGAGCACGGAAAGCCTATTTACCATACCAATGTGCTGATGTGCGTCGGCGATATCTTCGCGGTGGTTTGCCTGGAAGCCATCAAAGATCCCGACGAGCGCCTCATGGTGAGGTCGGTCCTGGAAGAGACCCACAAAGACGTAATCGAAATATCGCTCGAACAAATGCGGCATTTCGCAGGCAATATGCTGATGGTAAGAAACAAGAAAGCCGACAAATTCCTCGTGATGTCCACCCAGGCCTACGAATCGCTGACTCCCCGGCAAAAAGACCGGCTCGACGACTACGCCCGTCTGCTCCATACCGACCTTTCGGTGATCGAAGGCAACGGTGGCGGTTCGGCCCGATGCATGATGACGGAACTTCATTTACCCGTCAGGTAACAAAAAAATGCTCCGAAACCCGGAGCATTTTTCTTATTCCATAACCCTCATTAAATTATTAGTCGTTGAGATCGGCTTTTGCTTTGGCGATTTTTTCTTTGGTATTGGCCTTAAACTCGTCCCACTTATCTGCGGTTTCATTCTGGGCTCTCTTCCAGGAAGCCTGCAGTTCTTCTTTTTCGGCGTTCAGCTCTTTTTTTACGTTCGCGCCATTTGGCTTTCTCCTTTTCGGTAGCCTTTTCCATTTTGGCGTCGACTTCCTCGATTTTGCGGTCGAGCTTTCCGATCGCGTCGTCGATATCTTTCTTCAATTCGTCCTTATCGGCCTTCACTTTGGCTTGAAAATCCTCCCCTGCTTCCTTGATATCGGCTTTGGCATCGGCCACATTTTCGTCCATATCGTTTTTGGCTTCCTCTACCGTCTCCTTTGCGGAGTCTTTGGTTTTGTCTGAACAGCTGGTCAGCGAAAGTGTGCCGGCCAGCAATATCGAAGCAACAATCCAGGTGATCTTTTTCATGTTTCCGGGTATTAAGGTTTGTTTCAGTTATTGTCTGTTACAGAGCAAAAATCTTACCAGTGTTCCAGGGGCGTCCGGGCCTGTTTTTTGTAGAAAATTCTTCTCACGACGGCCGAAGTCGTTGAACTTCGCATCAGACTACCCGGTTTAACCGGGTGGGGCGTGTTGAAACTCTTCGCTTTTATGACCAGCTTTGTATTTTATTGCTATACTTCCTGAACCTTATGCTCAAAATCTCTATCACCGGTCTTTTTGCCGCTTTCGTTATTCTCAATCATACGAAGCCCGCGTTTGCCCAAAACGACTCGCTTGGCACGCGTGAGTTGCATGAAGTCACCGTGCACGCATTCGAATCCGAAAAAGACCCGCTTACCACGACCGCCACCGTCGGAATGCTCAGTCCGCGTTCGTTGGGCCGCTTTTCCAATTACACCTGGGCCAATGCCGTCAATACCATTCCGGGCGTGCGGATGGAAGAACGTTCCCCGGGAAGCTACCGGTTTTCGGTCCGCGGAAGTTTGATCAGGTCGCCTTTCGGGGTACGAAATGTAAAATTCTACTGGAACGGCATTCCGTTTACCGACGCAAGCGGCAATACGCCGCTGAACTCGCTCGATTACGGGGCTATTCAAAGCATGGAAGTAATCAAGGGACCGGGCAGCAGCATTTATGGGGCGGGTACCGGCGGTGTAGTGCTCATGCAGAGCCGTCCGGACAATGTTTACCAGAACAGGGCCGAACAGAGTGTGAGTTTTGGCAAATATGGCTTCCAAAGCCGGAATTCAACCTTGCAGATCGGCGGGATATCCATTCAATACGGCCATAGCGAGCAGGACGGCTACCGCGACCACAGCGCCATGGCCCGGGACGCGATCCGCTTTACTTCAACCTCGGGCATAGGCGAAAAAGGTGCATTGTCCCTGCTGGGGATGTATTCGGATTTATACTATCAGACACCGGGCGGGATTACATTGGCCCAATATCAGAATAATCCCAGATTGGCCCGCCAGTCGACGCCAACCGTTCCCGGCAGCGAGGCGCAACGAGCGGCTATTTATACCAAAATGGCATTGCTGGGCGGCAATTACGTGCTGCCATTATCCGAAAGCTGGACCCAATCCACCGCATTGTACCTCACATTCACTGATTTCGCCAACCCGTTTATTTCCAATTTCGAGAAACGCGACGAAAACGGTATCGGAGGCCGGAATATCTGGCAAAACAAGGCGGATTGGGGCAACGTCAAAACCAACTGGACCAGCGGTTTCGAATGGCAATACGGAAAATCGGCGCAACGGAATTACGATAACAAAGGTGGAGTGGCCGACAAGCAGCAAACCGTCGAAGACATCCGCACAACCAATCTCTCCGTTTTCAGCCAGCTGGAAGCAACTTTGCTCACAGATCTGACTTTAAGCGCGGGTTTAAGCTACAACAGTTCGAAATACAAATACGAACGCTATTTCCCCCTGCCGTACAATGAGGACCAAAAGACCTTCGACGGCATATTCGTTCCCCGTTTTGCCGCTAATAAGGTGATCGCCGGCAACTGGTCGGTTACGGCCTCGTTCAGCGGCGGTTTTTCGCCGCCTACCTTGCAGGAAGTGCGGCCGTCGGCGGGCGGCTTCCGGAAAGACCTGGAAGCGGAAAAAGGTAATAATACCGAAATCGGAATCCGCAAAGCCGGGAAGGTTATTTCCGGGGAAATCAGCCTGTATCATTTCGGCCTTCGCGACGCCATTGTGCGCAGGCTCGACGAAGCGGGCGCGGAATATTTTGTGAATGCCGGCAAGACCAGACAACGTGGCGTCGAATGGAACATCGCCTGGGACATTCTTTCGAATCCGCAGCTGCCGGTGATGCTGAAACTCTGGAATACCGGCACCTATACCAAATATAGCTACGAAGAATTCCGGCAGGCCGATGCGGACCTGAGCGGGAAACTCATACCCGGCATTCCGCGTTTCTCTCAATCGACGGGCCTCGATGTGCTGCTCAAATACGGCATTTCCGCATTCCTGACTTATCAGCATGGCGATTCATTTTATCTTAACGATGTAAATACCGCCAAAAACACTGCCTACAACCAATGGACGGCGCGTGTAAGCTGGAAGAAAAGCTGGGGGCAACATTTTTACAGCGAAGTGTCGGCATCGGCCGAGAAGGTCAACGCCGGGATTTATAGCCTGGGTTATGACCTGAATGCATTCGGCAACCGCTATTACAACGGCGCTCCGAAAAACAACCTCTGGGCCGGCGTGAAGATCGGCTGGGAGTGGCAGAAAAACTCGAAATAATGCATTTATACATCCATATCCCCTTTTGCAAACAGGCTTGCCATTATTGCGATTTCCATTTCAGCACCAATACAGCTCAAAAACGCGCTATCGTAGAGGCAATTGCGCGGGAAATCGTGCTACGGAAGGCCTATTTGCCAACGGGGGACTTGGAAACCATCTACTTCGGCGGCGGCACGCCCTCGATGCTCGACGAGCAGGAACTGCATTTGCTGCTCGACACCATCCATGCGCATTTCGACGTAGCGCCCGATGCTGAAATCACCCTGGAAGCCAACCCCGACGACCTGAATGCGGCTTCTCTCCGGATGTTTGCCGAGGCGGGTATCAACAGGCTGAGCATCGGCATCCAATCGTTCCACGAGCCGCATTTGCGCTTCATGAACCGGGCGCATTCCGCATCGGAAGCCGAACAATGTGTGAAACTCGCCCGACAGGCCGGTGTCGATAATATTTCCATTGACCTGATTTACGCCATTCCCTCGGAAAGCCATGACATTCTTTTTAATGATCTGGCGAAGGCTTTTACGCTGAATATTGCCCATATTTCGGCCTATTGCCTCACGATCGAGCCGCAGACTGCATTTGGAAGCTGGTTGAAAAAGAAGAAAATCCAGCCGATCGAGGAAGAGTATGCGGCGCAGCAATTTGAAATACTCGTGAAATCCCTGGCGGCAAATGGTTATGAACAATACGAAATCTCGAATTTCGCGCGCGACGGCCGTTACAGCCGCCATAACAGCTCTTACTGGAAGCAACATCCCTACCTGGGCGCGGGCCCGAGCGCGCACTCGTACAACGGCGCGAGCCGCGAATACAATGTTTCCAGCAATGCCAGATACTTGGAAGCGATCCAAAAGGGCATCGTTCCGGCAACCGTAGAAACACTTACCCGTGCAGACCAAACCAACGAATACCTGCTAACCGGCCTGCGAACCAAATGGGGAGTTGAATTACAAAAACTGGAAAGGCTCTCCGCCGGTGCATTCGCGCTCCAAGCGGCCGATGAACTGGCCAGGATGACCCGGAAAGGCTGGATCAGGGAGGATTCGGGGATATTGCTGCTTACCGAAGCCGGCAAGCTCTTCGCCGACCGCATCGCAAGCGATCTCTTTATCGACTAAAACCGGTTCGCCGGACTCTCGCCGGGCAAACCGGTTTATCGGATTACACCAGCTCGGCGTTCAGCGTGATTTCCGCGTTCAGCAGCTGGGAAATCGGGCATTCCTTCTTCGCTTTGTCGGCAACCTGGGCAAATTGCTCCGCGCTGATACCGGGCACCTGTGCTTTCAGGTCGATCGCGCTTTTTACAACCTGGCCTTTGGCCGGATCGAGGGAAACGGTAGCGGTGGCATTCAGCTCGTCGGCGGTGAACCCGGCCGCATTCAGTTCAAAGCTCAGTTTCATGGCGAAACATCCGGCGTGTGCGGCGGCAATCAACTCTTCGGGGTTGGTGCCTTTGCCTTCCGCAAAGCGGGTATTGAAAGAGTACTGGGTGTTTTCCAGAACTGTGCTCTGCGTGCTGATCGTACCTGTACCTTCTTTGCCGGTACCTTTCCAGATGGCTGTTGCTTTACGGTTAATCATCGTTGTTCCTTTTAATGTTAGTTGATTCTTAAAAGCGTTGTTTCGGGAAAAGTAGCATGCCTTTGCTATCTACGCAAATGATTTTACGATTAATCGTACAATAATGTGTTAGCGGTCTCAGTTCCAGTGTATGCCCGCCCGAATGCGTGGAACGGCATTTTTTAGTTAATAAAGGTTAACGCCCGATCCGGATTTAAACTTTATAATTGCATCATTATCTAATCACAAATTTTTAACAGATTTCTCATTTTAATTACTCGCAAGTCATGAACAGAAAACTCTTGCCCCTGCTGTTACTCGCTATTGCCGCAATATTTCAAGGTTGCGAAGGCCCGAAAGGGGACCCGGGCCCCAAAGGAGATCCGGGAGATTCATATGTGGGACAAACCTTCGATATCATCAACGTGGATTTCACCGCCGGCAACAAATATTCCTATACACTCAATTTCGACCAGCAAAAGATCGAAGTCCTGCCGTCCGACGCCGTGCTCGTTTACGTGTACTGGAACGACGCGGGAGGCTTGAAAGCATACCGCCCGTTGCCTCAGACTGCATTTCTCACCAATCCCAACGGTATAGTCACCTACAATTTCGACAGAACCGACGATGATATGATGATTTTCATGGACGGCAATGTGAACCTGGCCAATGTAGCTACCGACTGGACCCACGGCTTCGAATTCCGCGTGGTGGTCATTCCGTCCGATTTCCTGCAGCGCACCAACGCAGAAGTGGACCTGAACAGCTACGAATCCGTTGTGAAGGCATTCAATATCGACGAGTCGAAAGTGAAGAAAATTTCGGCCAGGTAATCAAAAAGTTCCCGACAGCTTGGGTTTCTGGAATATTTTTTATAAAATCCGGTAAAAATTACCGGATTTCTTTTTTTCCCTGACGTATGAAAATTGTTTGCAGCACACTCTTTACCCTTCTGGTCGCGGCGTTTGGATCACAAGCACAAACTTTTACCGAAGAGACGAATCAGTACCGAAACAAATACAAGGAAGAATTCCTGCATTCCGAGAATTCCCCTCTCAAAGCGGCCGATCTACCCTACCTGCAGTTCTACGAACCCGATTCCAGCTACCGCGTCGAAGCACGTTTTGAGAAGGTGAAAGGGAAATCTTTTGAAATGCCCACTTACAGCGGAATGAATAAAACTTACGTCAAATACGGGGTTTTGAAATTCAAGGTCAACGGGCGCAGGCAGAAACTGACGGTTTACCGGAGCCTTAGCCTGCAACAACTGGCCAAGTACAAGGACTATCTGTTTGTCCCTTTTAAAGATAAAACCAACGGCTCGGAAACCTACGGTGGCGGCCGTTATCTCGATCTTAAAACGACCGACCTGAAAGATGGTACCTGCCTGCTCGACTTCAACAAGGCCTATAATCCTTATTGCGCATACAGCACCGGCTACAACTGTCCGATCCCGCCGATTGACAACCACCTGGCTATTGCGATAGCCGCCGGGGAAAAGAATTTTACCAAACACCAGCACGAGGCCAGCATTAAATAACGAGAGTACCTGCCAACAGAAACGCCCGGCCGTGTTGCACAGCCGGGCGTTTCTGCAAATGCATTTGAAATTAACCTTTCAATATTTCCTTTTGCTTCAAAATCCGTTCGAAAACCTTAATATCGTGCTCGGACGTAAAGATGGAGAACGGCAAATGCAGAAATTGCCCTTTCGAAATAACGAGCACATAAGCGTCCTTGTCCTTGTAACCTTCCAGGATCTGCTCCCACTTCATTACGCTTCCTTCCTTCTGGTTAAGCTTCATGATGATCTGGCGGTTGTCGATCTCGTAAGAGAACTTCTCGAACATCGGCTTGTACTGGGCAAGTTGCGTGATGCCTGTAAACTGGATCAGCCAGAACAAAATGTACAGGACAACGCCCACTAAAACAGTAATGTAAATCCAGAGGTTGGGATAAACGCCGGTGAGGTTGATCACCGCGTTAATCAGGATAATGGCCAGTGGGATAAGCCCCCATTTGAGCTGCGTTTTGAAAAAATAACGCATGGCCAACGAAATGTATTTTTGGGTAGGTAAGGCGTACTTCTTGGTGCGAACCGCAGCCGGGTTCGTAGGCATTTGATAGACGGGCTGGTGCTTGTTTACCGAAACTTTGGCCATAACTCTCTTTAAATTAACGATCTTTCCGTCCCGCCACGCCCTGCCTGAACAGGGCCGTCGCAAAACGAAGTGCAAAGTTAGAAAAAAGCATCCGAGATATGAGAAAGGTCTGTAAATAAAAAACAGTTAGGAGAAATTGGTGTAATTTGTCTTTACTAACTGCGTTGATCATTTGAAAAGTGCCTTTTTGAGGCCATATTCGGCAACTGATCACTGACACAAGACTTACCAGAGCTACATGAGTTTTCTTTTTCCGTCCTTCCTGTGGGGTTTGCTGGCAATATCGGTTCCTATTGCCGTACACATTTTCAATTTCAGGCGGACGAAAAGGGTCTACTTTACCAATGTCGCCTTCTTGAAGGCCGTCGAAACGCAAACGAAATCCATCCGGCAAATCAAGCATTGGCTCGTGATGGCCGCCAGGATCCTCGCGATTGCCTGCCTGGCATTCGCCTTCTCGCAACCGTTCATTCCCGCAGAAAGCAACGTAGCCGTCGACAGGCGGGGCATTACCAGCCTTTATCTCGACAATTCGCTGAGCATGGAGAGCGAGCTGAATAATAAACGTTACCTCGATATCGCCACGGGCCGGCTCGGCGATTTGCTAGGGCTGTTCAAAAATGCGACGTCGCTTCAACTCGTCACCAACGATTTTTCCGCTCAGGAACAGGGCCTCTACCCCGCCGAAAAGCTCCGTGACCGGCTGACCACCATCGGGCTCTCCGGCACGCCCCGCACACTCGAACAGGTTTATAAACGCCAGGAGAACCTCATAGCCCGGCATTCGCAATCGGGGAAAAATCAACTTTTCTGGTTTTCCGACTTCCAGAAAAGCACCGCCGGCGACCTTTCCGCGATTCAACCCGATTCCACCAACCAGATCTTTCTGGTACCGGTGCAGGCCGAAGCCGAGAAGAATGTATTTGTGGATTCCGCCTGGCTTAATACGCCATTTATCCGCGAGCTTCCAGAACAATATCCTCTTTGTAAAAGTCAGCAACTCCGGCAACCGTGAAGCACGGAATGTAGTGCTGCGGCTGAGTCTCGACAATACGCAGGCCTCGACGGCGTCCGTCACAGTTCCAGCGAATGGCAGCGCAACCGCGAAATTCAACTTCAACCTGAAAGGAAAGGGCTACAAAAAAGGCCAGATCACCTTCGACGACTTTCCGGTCACATTCGATAACGATTACTACTTCGTGCTCAATGCCTCGCCGCTCATACGTGTGCTGCACGTGTACGGGCAAAAGCCGGAAGGCAATTATATCGGGAATGTTTATGCCAACGACAGTCTTTTTACACTCCAGAGTTACAGCGCCCAGAATGTGGACCCCGGCCTGATCAAAAATTCGGACCTGGTCGTCCTGGAAGGCGTTACGCAGCTTTCGGGCACATTACCCCAGGATTTGCAGGATTTTGTCCGGCAGGGCGGCAGCCTGGCCGTGATACCACCCGGCGTACCGCCTGTCGACAGCTATGCCCGCTTTTTGAGCGGGTTGGGGATCAACGGCTTGACGTCCGAAAAAGCCCAGTCGCCATTACCGCTGGCTGTCCCCGACCGTAACAACCCCTTTTTCAGCGATGTTTTCGAAGAATCGATGCGGCAGGAAATGAACCTGAACCTGCCGGGCGCATCACCGGTATGGAGCTGGGCCAATGCGGGGCAGTCGCTGCTGGCGCTTCGTAACGGACAAACCTACCTGAACCAGGCATTGTCGGGTTCGGGCAAAACATATTTATTCGCCGCCCCATTGGATCAGGAACATGGCAATGTGGCGCAACACGCCATTTTTGTGCCGGTGATGTACAAAATCGCGGCATCGAGTGTCCGCCAGCAACGCACTTCCTATACTTTCGACGAAAACCCGATCAGTCTCACGGTCGATAAGCCGAAACCGAATTCAGTTTACAAACTTCGGCGCAACAAAACGGAGATCATTCCCGTGCAGCGGATCGCCGGTAACCAGCTCCTGCTGGAAATCCCGCAGGGCGACCAGGCTGGCGACAACCTCACAGCAGGCTATTTCGAACTTGTGCTCGATAATAAAACCGAGCAAATCGTGGCCCTCAATCACAATCACGCCGAATCCAGACTTCAATACTACTCCCCCGATGAACTGCGCGCGGCATTTTCCGGCAAAAAGAACGTGCAGGTTTTCGACCGCATCGACGACGACGCCTTCTCCACCGCGTTCCAGCAGCAAAATATGGGGACTAACCTCTGGAAATTCTTTTTGTACGGGGCGCTGTTCTTCCTACTGGCCGAGATCGGGTTGATCAGATTTATGAAATAGCGGCTGTCAGGCGAGGTGGTTAATTGTCAAGTTTAGTCAGGGGGCAGGCGTAGTCAAGTGTAGTCAAGGGTTGTCAGGTGTAGTCAAGTGCTGTCAGGTGTAGTCAGGAATAGTTGGGAATTGTCAGGATGGCTATTTATTTATTAGACTATTGGAGATTCCCCTTTTCTGTGACTAGCCCTCACAACTCCGTTTAACACTTGCCATACCTGACAACTCATGACCACACCTGACATCCGAACCCCATAACCGACATTTGCCAAACATTCCTTTTTTCTAACCTGTTTTTAAACCAATTTTGCGGGAAAATATCATTCAATAAATGCTTTCATCCCGAATTGGAATTCTGGGCGGCGGGCAACTGGGGCTGATGCTCCTGCAAGCGGCCGTCGACTGGAACCTAGATATCCACGTACTCGATCCCGACGCCGAAGCGCCGTGTCGGAAAATAGCGCCCCACTTTACCCAGGGCTCGCTGCAAGACTTCGACACCGTCTACAATTTTGGTAAAAATCTCGACGTCATTACCATCGAAATCGAAAAGGTAAACGTAGAGGCGCTCGAAGCGCTTGAAAAAGAGGGAAAAAAGGTTTACCCGCAACCTTCGGTGATCCGGCAGATACAGGACAAGCGCATTCAAAAGCAATTTTACGCTGACAAGCAGCTTCCTACCGCGGAATTTATATTGACCGAAAACCGGCAGGATGTCTCAAACTACATTTCGTTCCTGCCGGCATTCCATAAGCTCGGCAAAGATGGTTATGACGGTCGCGGCGTGCAGCGCCTGAGCTCCGCGGACGATCTCGGCAAGGCATTCGATAAACCGGGACTGCTCGAAAAGGCGGTACCATTCGAAAAAGAACTCGCGGTGATCGTGGCACGGAACACGAATGGCGAAACGGAGACTTTTCCAACTGTGGAAATGGTGTTCCATCCCGAACATAATCTGGTCGAGTACCTGTTTTCACCAGCGGAAATCAGCGAAGAAGTGAATGCGAAAGCGCAGGAAATTGCGCGAAAAACGGCCGAAGCGTTCCAGATCGTCGGTTTGCTGGCGGTGGAATTGTTCCTTACTCCCGATGGAGAAGTGCTGATCAACGAAGTGGCGCCAAGACCGCACAATAGCGGCCACCATACGATTCGCGCCAATGCGACTTCGCAATACGAACAGCATTGGAGAGCAATTTTGAACCTCCCGCTCGGCAGCACGCAAGCTTACGGGCCCTCGGCGATGGTGAATCTGCTCGGCGAGGACGGCTATGAAGGTCCCGCGGTTTACGAAGGCATGGAAAAATTACTCGCGACGCCGGAAGTGTTCCCATTCCTTTACTGGAAAGCAGTTACCAAACCTTTCCGCAAAATGGGCCATATCACAATCATGGACTCGGATATCGCCTCGCTGAAAGCCAAGGCCGATTTTGTCAGGAAAAACATTAAAGTAATCAGTCACAAAACAAAGTAACACATACCGATGGTAGGGATTATCATGGGCAGCCTTTCCGACAGGAAGGTAATGCAGCTGGCCGCAGACGCATTGACGGAGCTCGGCGTTTCATATGAAATGGAGATCGTATCCGCACACCGCACACCCGAGCGCATGCTCGAATACGCGGCGTCCGCGCGTAGCCGCGGACTGCAGGTGATCATAGCGGGCGCGGGCGGAGCGGCTCATTTGCCGGGCATGGTAGCGTCGCTAACCTCCCTGCCGGTAATCGGGGTGCCTGTCCTGTCGAGCAACTCGATCGACGGCTGGGACTCAGTACTCTCGATCCTGCAAATGCCCGCGGGCGTTCCGGTTGCGACCGTCGCACTCGATGGCGCGAGAAATGCGGGGATTCTGGCCGCCCAGATCATCGGGGCCAGCAATGCAGACGTGGCAAAAAGGCTCGATGCGTTCAAAGAAAGCCTGAAAGAGAAAGTGGCGGCGATGAATGAGGAATTGAAAAATCAACTTGGAAACTAGGTTGTCTTTATTATTTTCGTAGAAAATTAACTCCACTAAAAAAATAGAATCCGGCCAGGTTATGGAAGACGAATTCCCGAAGAAAAGAAATATCCGTCCCACTGAAAAGTCGAATCTGCCGATCGTCACATTGCTGGTGCTGGTATTACTCGTGCTGGCGATGCTTTATGTCGGTTACGAATATATTTCCGACAGCTCGTCCAGCTCGGAGGAATTAACCTCGGTGGTCGTCGATTCGACAGTCGAAGAAACCGCGACCGAGCCAATTACCGATGAACCGGCCCCTTCAGGCGAGCCAGTTGAAGAAACCGGGCCGGAACCGGCAAAAGAAAAGACAGAGGAACCGAAAGAGGCGGAAAAGCCCGTTGTTTCGGCTTCGTCGATCGGTGGTGAGCAAATAACCCATACCGTTCAGAGCGGTGAAACGTTTTCGAGCATTGCCTCGCGCTACAACCTTAAAACGGAAACTTTAAAGAGTCTGAACCCTTCGGTGTCGGACATCAAAGCGGGGGTTACGAAACTGAAAGTACAGGTTAAGGCTGTCCACACGGTAGGTCCGGGCGATGTGCTTCGGGTGGTTGCCGGGAAATACGGTATTACCAAAGAAGCATTGATGAAAGCGAACGGCAAAACCCGCGACTTTTCCGAAAGAGGCGAAAAGCTGATCATCCCGTTCCCCGACAAGAAATAGCATTTTGTGTCGTTTCACATGAAGAATCCCGGAGCCGAAAGCCCCGGGATTTTCTTTTTGCACTGATGAAGGGTTTAATGAGAATAGCTTAATTATTGAAACCCCGGCCTCCACCGCCCGGTCCGCGCTCACCACCGCCGGGGAACCCCATTCCGCCGTCGAAATCGCGTCTTCTGTAATTGTTGCCGTTGTTGGTCGGCATTTTTCCGAAGTTTCTCAGCGTGTAAGTAAATGTGAGCATGGCATATTGCGTCAGCACGCGGTTGGTAACGTCCTGCACATAGGTTTCGGTCACGTTGCGGGAAATGCTGTTGTTTTGTTTCAGGATATCAAAAACGGTCAGTTTCAGTTCCCCCGCATTGTTTTTCAGGAATTTCTTGCCGATACTGGCATTCCAGAGGGTAAAATTCCGGTTATAACCTTCGCCCAGGCCGCGGTATGACTGGTTGTTGATATCGCTTTGCAGCACAAACCCTTTACCGAATATCCAGTTCACACGGCCCGTAATGCCTTGTGTGTAATAATTGTTGTTCAGATTGGGCTGGATGCTGTTGCGGACCACATTGTAATTACCCGAATAGGAAACTGTGAAATCCAGCTTATCGCTGATGTTGCTGCTTATCACCAGCCCCTGCGAAATCGCGTAGGTATTCGAATAATTCGGCACGTAGTTGATCATACCCGGCGATCTTACATAATTGAAGCCGGCTGTGAGGTTCAAATTCAATCTCAAAGGGGCGATGGGTTTCCCGAAAGCAAAAAACGAACGCGCGTTCCAGCTGCCATCCACGTTGATCGGCGCTGTAAACTTGGCGCCTCTTTCCAGAAACAGGCCGTTAGGCAAAGTCGTCGGCTCCTGCGCAATGTAAGTCGAGTTTACGATCGCATTGTTGGTTTGCGTCAGAAAAATCATGGCATTCAGGCTGTAAGGCCTTTTGGCGCCGGCCAGCGAGTAGCGGACGTTGAACATATTGCGGTATTCCTGCTTCAAATCCGGGTTACCGGCGGTCAGCGATAATGGATTACTGTTGTCCACCACATTCTGCAATTGGGAAATCGACGGCTGGTTGGTGGAACTGCGGAAAAACGCCCGGAACTGGGCACCGGTTTTCGACCGGTAGTTGATCATCGCATTAGGCAGGATATTGGTAAACGACTGATCCACTTTGTTGTTGATCGGGACTAGCTGCTGGCTGTACAGACCGGTATTCTGGAAATCGAGCCCGATATTGGCCGACCAGCTGTTTTTCCGGTAACGATAGCCCAAACCTGCGCGGTTGGTAATGTAACGGTTATCGAAATTATTGGTCAAAAGCGAATCCAGGTCGGAATAGGTCCCGTCGTCGTAGCTCATATTATAAGTATCCTTATTCGAATTGCTGTTCTGGACCGTCAGCCCGTAGTTGAACTGCAACTGACCGGTGGTGCTGATCGGCTCGGTGTACACCAGATTACCTCCCAGTGTGATCCCGTCGGCGTGGGTAAAGCTTCGCTGGTCGATCGTGTCGCCCCGCATGGCGGTGTCACCTAATGCAATGTTGTCGAAATAGGTATTTCTCGAATAAAGATCGCGGCGGCCGTTTTTATCGTTCACTTGTGTATTGAAGTTAAACGAAATCGTGCGGCCTTTCTTCTCGAAGGCGTGACGGAAAAGGATATCGTTCGAGAAGTTATAACCCTTGTTCGCATTCCCCTGGCTATTATCCGAGCTGTTGACCTTACTGCCGTCGGCACCCAATGTGGTCAGCCCGGCTTTTACACTACCCGAATGATTGTCCTGAAAACTCAACCGCGGTGTAATGATGAGCGAGTTTTTAGGGTCGATATTGTATTCGATGCGAAAGTTCAGCCTGTGATTGGAATTGGTTGTATTAGTACGGCTGTTTTCATTATAGAACTGATTTCCGGCTGTACTTTGCAGAAAATACTCCTGTGAAGTACTTTGCACGTTGGTATTGCTGGTCCTGTTAAAGAAATAGCTCCCCGTAACATCGACTTTCTTGCCGATTTTATTGGAATAATTCAAACCGAATGAATTGGTACCGGTAATGCCGCTCTGGTTGCCTACCAGGAAATTCCCTGCCGAACCGCCGCGGTTACCTCCTCCCCCGCCACCCGAAACTCCCAGCAAATCCTGACTGGAAAAATTCTGGTTATTGATATTGTTGCTCAAACCGATAACCGAAATGCGCTGGTTGCCTTTGAAAAAACTTACATTGCCCCCGGCCTGATAGCGGTCGTCGAGGCCGTAGCCGGCGAATACCTTGCCGAATTGCCCCATTCGTTTATCGGCTTTGGTAACGATATTGATGGTTTTCTGCGCGTTGCCGTCGTCGAAACCGGTAAATTGTGCCTGATCGCTCAGTTTATCGAACACTTCGATTTTGTCCACCACTTCCGCAGGAAGCGATTTCAACGTCAATGCCGCATCGTCGCCGAAAAACGGCTTGCCATCGACCAACACTTTATTAACGGTTTCACCGTGAGCGGTTACCGTGCCGTTTGTGACGGTAATGCCCGGCATTTTCTGGATCAGGTCCTCGGTAGTCGCATCGGGGTTGGTCTTGAATGCGGCCGCGTTGAATTGCGTGGTATCGCCTTTCTGCTCCATCGCAGTAACCTGGCCCACTACTTTTACCTCCTTCAAATTGGAGACAGCCTCGGTAAGTGTGATAGTTCCGAGATTCTCGACATCCCTTGTGATCGTAATTGTCCGGCTGAAATCCTTGTAGCTGAGGTAGGAAACCTTAACAAGATAGGAAACCTGCCTGGTCAGGCCAGTGAAAGTGAATTTCCCGTTCACATCCGTCGTCACATACTCGGGCTTGGCGTCGGGTACGTTGCGGGTAACCGACACGTACGCTCCTACCACCGCCTCCCGGCTTACACTATCGATAACGGCGCCGGTAATCTGCGCGTTTTGCGCGAAGGTGAAAGCCGGAACGGCGAAGCCGGCGAGCAGGAGGACGAAGAATGTAAATCTGTTCATGACTTGTAAAGGTTTATTGCTGGTTAGAGCAGCCTTTCCATTCAAAGTTTAATGCCCGCCGGCAGCAAACCTTTACAATCGACAGTTCCGGAGATATTTATAGATGAAAAGCCGGAATTCCCCGACGAAAAAACACCGCTTTTATTTAAGCCATTCCCCCAGCAAGCCCTTGTAGCTCGCCAGGAAACGTTCGTAGGCTTTTTCCAGCTGCGGTAAAGCTTCCGCCAGCGTGCTGGTATCGTCCGATTTGAGCCGCCATTCGGCATCCCTGGCTATTTCCGCTACCTGATGCACCCCTACCGTGCCCCCGCTTCCTTTCAGCGTGTGCAAATTACTTTTCACGGTTTTGATATCCCCATTTTTATAAGCCTCCAATGCGCCGGCAACCAGCTCATTGGATTCGGTCACAAAATCGTCGAAGACCGACCACACCAGGTCTGCCCCGCCGATGCCATTGAGCTGGTCGATAATTTCCTTGTCGAGCACAGGTGCCATCGCTTCCTGCGCGATTTCCTTCTGCTTTTGTTCAAGTTTCCGGTTTTCGATGTTGCCCATCAGTTCCTTTACCTTCTGGACGAGCGTCTGCGCACGAATAGGCTTGGCGATGTAATCGTCCATTCCCTGGCTCATAAAGCGGTCGCGGTCTTCTTTCATCGAGTAGGCGGTCATGGCAACGATCGGCGGGAGGCCCTTCGCGAAACGCTTTTTAAGTTCCTGGGTCGTTTCGACACCGTCCATGTCGGGCATCTGAATATCCATAAAAATGATGTCGTAACCCTTCACATCGGAATGGTACCTTTTCTCGACCATTTCAATGGCTTTAAAACCACTTTCAGCCAGGTCTGTTTCGCAACCCGATTTTTTAAGGATTTCGTTCGCTACTTTCCGGTTCACCGCATTGTCGTCCACGAGCAGGATCGACGGATGATAATCGGTGAATACATCCTCGATAGGTGTATCTTCCTGCTGGATAATCGTGCTGACCTGCGCAATGGAAGTCTCCTTCGTTTCAAATGTAAACCAGAATGTACTGCCTTCGCCCAACGTCGATTCGACCCCGATTTCGCCGTTCATCAGTTCGCAAAGCTGTTTGGAAATGGCCAAACCAAGGCCTGTACCGCCAAACGACTTCCGCGAAGAATTGTCCAGCTGGGTAAACGAGGTAAACAGAATCTGCTTGTCGGTAGCGCTGATACCGATACCCGAGTCCTGCACCTCCACTTTGATTTTATGGAACAAACCGTCCTTTTTGACCAAAGTCAGGAACACCTTCACCGAACCGTTCTCTGTGAATTTCAATGCGTTGGATGTCAGGTTGGACATAATTTGCAGCAAACGCGTCTGATCGGCGATAATGAATTTCGGAATGTCGGGCGCGATGTGGTAGGTGAGCGTATTGCCCTTGCTTTTCGCAGTCTGGCCGAAAAGAGAGACCAGTTTGAGCAGCAGATCCTCCACGGCTATCGGCGCTTCGTGCAGCTCCATTTTCCCCGCCTCGATTTTCGAGAGATCGAGAATGTCGTTCAGGATATTCAGGAGCGTCTCCGACGACCGCTTGATCGTCAACACATAATCTTTCTGCTCGGCATTCAGCGGCGTTTCCCCCAGCAGGTCGATCATCCCGATTACCCCGTTCATGGGCGTCCGGATTTCATGGCTCATATTAGCCAGAAATCCTTCTTTCACCTTCAACGAGCGTTCGGCGTGTTCCTTGGCTTTCAGCAATTCCTGTTCGTTGCGTTTCAACTCGGTAATATCCCTTGCCAGAACGGCCACTTCGGTCGGCTTGCCCTTGTCGTTGGTAAACATCAGCATATTGATCATGAACTGGCGCTCCGTACCATCCTTCCGGTACATGGTAATTTCGAAGTTGCGCAGACTTTTCGTCTTGCGAAGCCTTATCAACGCAGAATGAATGCGTTTTTTGTCCGGAAAAAACTCGGTTATTTTGTGCCCGATCACTTCTTCCGGCAGATAGCCGAGCCGTTTCAGCACCGACTGACTGATCATCGTGATCTCTCCGAGACGGTTGATACGGCAATAAATATCCTGCAAGTTTTCAAAAATCCCCCTGAAAAGCTCTTCGCTATGCCTCAGGGAAAGCTCGGCCTCCTTCCGGCGCGTAATGTCGCGTGCGATACCCGACACTTCCTCGATCACGCCGTCGGCATAGTGAATAGGGTTCAGGTAAAATTCCAGCCACATTTCACCGCCGTCCTTGCGGTCGATCCTGAATTCGAAATACTGTGGTTCGCCGCGCAGCGCCTGGCGGTATTTGGTTTCGAGCGTTCGGCGGTTGCTGTTACCCACCATGCGCCAGCCGAACTTCTCCGCGCTGGATTGCAGCGATGGCCGTACTCCGAGCTGGTTATGGATCAGATCCGCATAGTTTCGGTTAAACGACGTCAATTGCAGCGATTTATTTACCGACCATATCAAATGGGAGCTGCTGTCAAAGATCGCATTCAGGCGGGCCAGGTATTTGTTCAGTTCTTCCTCGCTCTGCTTGCGGGCGATCGCCATCGCTACCTGGCCGGAAATAAATTCCAGCAATTCAAGGTCACGGGTATCGAACATATTGGGATCGTCGTAAGATTTCACACCGATAATGCCCGTCACGCGGTCACCTATACGCAAGGGGACGCACAAAAGCAGCTTCGGCGTTACGCCGTAGAGGTACAGGCTGTTCGTTTTGGCAAGCTTTTCGATGTCCTCGCCGGAAAGGAAAAGTGGCTTATTCGACGCGATCGCATATTCCGTCAAGCCGTTGCCCAATTTCCGTTTCGTGAACCGCACATTGCCTTTGAAATACTGGTCCACGTAATATGGAAAATAGATGTAGCTCTTGCTGGGGTCGTAAAGCGCGATGAAAAAGTTTCGCACATCGATGATCTTGCCCAACTCCTCGTGGATTCCGTGGTAAAATTCGTCAAGGTTCTGTGTGTTGACCGTCCAGTTGGCAATGCTGTAATAGAGGTTCTGTGCCTTTTCAGCCCTGATTTTTTCCGTAAAATCGTTCAGAATGCACCGGAAGGCCGTCGGCTTGCCATTGTCGTACCGACAGTTGACGCTCCCTGAGACGAATATCTTTTTGCCTTCCCTGCTCAAAAAAACCGCTTCGAAACCGGGATTGGCCGCGCCTTGCTCGATCAGTTTGAGCTGCGCGAGCGCCTCTTCCTTGTGCTGCGGATGCAAAATGTCCTCCATCCGCATGGAAGCGATTTCATCCAGACCATAGCCCAGTACTTCACGCCAGGCTTTGTTGACAAAAATGAATTTCCCGTCGATCGCGACGAGCTGTATCAAATCGCTCGTATTGTCCACAAGGTCCTGCAATTGCGAATTCGATTTCGCGATGGCCGATTCCATCCGCCGGCGACGCGTAATATCGTCGCCCACGAGCGTGATGCACTCGACCTCGTCATTTTCCCGATGGACGAGCACGGAGTTGATCGAGAACGTGCGTATTGTACCTTTCTGGGCCAAAAACGGCACTTCCCGTTGTTCGAGCTTCCGCTTTCCCTGGATACCTTCTTCCAGCATTTGCCGCACCTCGTGCTCCTCCTCCTTCGGTATCAGCTTGTCGAATATACTGAACCCCAGCAGTTCCGACTCGTGCCAGCCCGTTTTCAGGAGCGCATGCGGGCTTACGCTGCGTATGATGAAATCAGGAGAAAAGGTTATTCCGATCAGATTTAGATGCCGAAGTGTGTGGTGAATAGTCTGCCAGTCGGTTTGGGATAAAATCAGTTCCATGGGTCCCGGTACAATCGCACTTTTAAGTTTCCTTCCAATTCTTTATTCGATAAATCTACGAATTAAGACGTAATTTTGGCTTGTGAAAATGAATTATAAAAAACCGGATAATTCCAGGGTGCGGGCCAAAAAGCACCTGGGCCAGCATTTTTTGAAAGATTTGAACATTGCCCAACGCATCGTCGACGGCCTTTCGGGCCACGGCGGTTACGACCGCGTCCTTGAAATAGGGCCGGGAATGGGCGTGCTTACGCAGTTTCTTTTACCCAAAAACAATTTCAGCACGTATGTCATCGAAATCGACACGGAATCGGTGGCCTACCTGCAAAAGCATTATCCGGAACTCGCACCACGCATTATCGCCGGCGACTTCCTGAAATTCGATGCCGACAACTGGTTTCCGGGGGCATTCGCAATCATCGGGAATTTTCCTTACAACATTTCTTCGCAGATATTTTTTCGCGCACTCGAAATACGCGACCGCATTCCCGAAATCGTTTGTATGCTGCAAAAAGAAGTGGCGCAGCGCATTGCATCGCCGCCAGGCAATAAGGATTACGGCATCCTGAGCGTACTTTTGCAGGCGTTTTACGACATCGATTACCTCGTATCGGTGCCTCCGGGCGCGTTTGACCCTCCCCCGAAAGTGCAATCGGGGGTGATCAGGTTACGCCGGAATGCGGTAACCGCGCTGGAATGCGATGAAAAACTGTTTTTCAGGGTGGTTAAAACGGCATTCAACCAGCGGCGCAAAACTCTGCGGAATGCCTTGAAACCGATGGGCGAAATGCCGGACCACCCGCTCCTCGACAAGCGAGCTGAACAATTGGGCGTTCAGGACTTCGTTACGTTGACGTTATTGGCGCAAAATTCGCACGGATCAAACTAATCCCTCCCCGAAACAGTATATTAAGTAAGCTAAAAGCATTTCGCCAATCGCTAAAAGCTCATTTACGATGACGTTCGAATTAACCCAGCTATACGTAGACCATATCCAGGAACTGATTGAAAAAGAGGACTCCGCGGCTATCCGATCGGAAATGGAGAACCTCTTTCCGGCAGACATTACCAGCTTGCTTTACGAACTGGAAACGGAAAGTGCCAAGTTCCTCATCAGTCAGTTGAACCTGGAAACCGGTGCGGCTATCCTGGCCGATATGGACCGTGGGGAGCGCCGGGAATTTTTGAAGGCTTTCACCTCGGAGGAAATTTCGAAGTTCGTAAACCTTTTCGATTCCGACGACGCGGTTGACTTGCTCAACGAGCAGCCCATTCGCGTACGGGAGGAGGTGATCGCATTGCTGGAAGACCGCGAACAGGCCCGCTTTATCCTCGATTTGCTGCATTACGACGAGGATGTCGCCGGCGGTCTGATGCAGAAAGAGTTGGTAAAAGCTAACGTGAACTGGAATGTAAACCAGTGTATCGAGGAGCTACGCCAGCAGGCGGAAGACGTCGAAAAAGTGTATGCTGTGTACGTGGTCGACGACTTTGGCAAGCTGCTGGGCATACTTTCGCTGAAAAAGATCGTTCTGGCCCATAAAAACTCCAAAATCGAAAGCCTGTACGACAAGGACGTCATTTTTGTGGAAACCTACCGCCCGGCCGAAGAAGTTGCCGAGCTGATGCGCCGCTACGACCTCGATGCCCTGCCTGTCGTAAATGTCCAGGGCAAACTGCTGGGCCGCATTACGATCGACGATATTGTGGACGTAATCACCGATCAGGCCAGTTCCGATACACTCGCTATGGCCGGTATCACGGGGGATGTGGAGGAAGACGATAGTATCTGGCAACAAACCCGCGCCCGCTTGCCGTGGCTGTTGGTGGGCATGATGGGAGGGATTCTGGCAGCGAAGTTTATCAGCTTTTTTGAGGGCGATCTGAAAATCATCCCTGCAATGGCCGCATTTATCCCGATTATCGGCTCCACAGGCGGGAACGTGGGCATTCAGACGTCGTCCATCATTTTGCAGGGCCTGGCCGACAAAACCGGTCTCGACACGACATTGGGACAAAGGCTGATCAGAATGTTTGCGGTAGCATTTATCAATGGCTTGATCATCAGCGCCATTGTATTCGGGTTCAACATGCTGATCGGCAATGAAATGCAGCTCGCACTCGTCGTTTCGACCGCATTGATGTCCGTTGTTTTCTTGGCGTCCTTTATGGGTACGCTTACCCCCATTTTACTGGAAAAGATCGGTATTAACCCCGCCGTGGCCTCGGGGCCTTTTATTACGACCGCCAACGACCTGATTGGCTACGGCGTGTACTTCGGGCTCGCTCATTTGCTGCTCAAACTATGACGCGGGGCAGCGTCAGCATTCACTCAAACTGATCGGGATATTGACGGCCAGCCCGCCCTCGGAGGTTTCCTTGTAGCGATTGTTCATATCCAGGGCGGTCTGCCACATGGTTTTGACCACATTATCGAGTGAAACTTTCGCATTCTCCGGGTTACTTTGCAATGCGAGCTGGGAAGCGGTGATTGCCTTGATCGCCCCCATTGTGTTACGTTCGATGCAAGGAATTTGGACCAGCCCGGCCACCGGATCGCAAGTCAGCCCTAGGTGGTGCTCCATCGCGATTTCCGCCGCCATCAGGCATTGCTCGACCGACCCGCCCGAAACCTGCGCGAGCCCTGCAGCCGCCATCGCAGAAGAAACGCCGATTTCGGCCTGACAGCCTCCCATCGCGGCTGAAATCGTCGCACCCTTCTTGAAAATGCTTCCGATTTCGCCCGCCGTGAGCAGGAACCGGAAAATGTCTTCTTCGGTACCGCCGCAGAATGTTACATGAAATTGCAATACTGCCGGTATTACGCCAGCGGCACCGTTGGTAGGCGCAGTAACCACGCGGCTGTAAGAAGCATTCTGTTCATTTACGGCTAATGCGAAGCAACTGACCCAATCGAGCGTATAATTAAAACCTGCACCACCACTTCGGATGAGTTGCACCCATTCGTCACTACCCGTGCAAGCCTGCCCTTTCAACAGTTTCCGGTTCAGCTCGGCGGCTCTTCGCTGCACATTCAGCCCTCCCGGCAGCACGCCTTTATGCTGGCAGCCGAGGAAAATACTTTCCTGCATAACATGCCAGATATTGAGCAAATCCTTGCGGATAGTCACATCATCACGCCACACACGCTCGTTCTCCAATACCAGTTCCCAGATCGCCTTGCCGGTAATACGATGCCACTTCAGCAAATCGGAGGCGCGATCCACAGGATACGGAATTACCGAAGGCCCGGAACTAGCGGTTGCCTCCCTGCCCTCCTGGATCACAAACCCGCCGCCTATGGAATAGTAAGTTTCTTCCACCAGCTGCCCGTCCGAACAAACAGCCGTGAAAGCCACTCCGTTCGGATGAAACGGAAGCGACTCCGTTTTGTGAAATACCACATCTGCTTTTGGATTGAAATGAATTTGCATTTCGCCATGCAGGCGGATCGTCTCACGTGCCGCTATATCGGCCAGGATACGGTCGATCGAACTCGTCTCGATCGTTACAGGATCATAACCACTCAAACCCAGGATTACGGCAATATCGGTCCCATGCCCCTTGCCGGTTTTTGCCAGCGAGCCATAGAGATGTACCGTCACTTTTTCGACGATATTCAGCAAGCCTCTCTGTTTCACAGCGCCGAGAAATTGCTGGGCAGCTCGCCAGGGGCCAAGCGTGTGGGAACTCGATGGGCCAATGCCTATCTTGAAAATGTCAAAAACAGAAATGCGTTCGGATGTCATGAATGGATTTAATCGAAAAGGAACTACTTCTTGACCTGTCGATTTTGAAGCTCGGGGGGAAGGGGCATATTTTTTAGCATCTCTCTTGCTTTGGCCACCTTTCGGGGAATATAACGGTATTCTCGTATTTATCGAGTTCCGGATTGTAGGTACCCAGTGATTTATTGGAAGTCTCTGTTTCTGTGAGTATGCTTTTCATAATCTTCAAGATTTTCATAAAACTATAACAATTTCGATATGAGAAATGCTTCGTAATTCACATTTTTTCCGAATGGGTGCACGCGGCGGGAGTGCCAAAACTCATATTAAGTTATGTAAGTCCTTAATAATGGTGCCGACTCCACAAAAATACGACCGGTCACATTCGTTGAACTAACGGCTTTCACTCGCTATTCAAGGCATCTTAGCAGATTGCGCAGTATTTTTGCCCGATTCGAATAACCAATACATGAATATATGATCGCAGTAATCCAGCGCGTGAGCAGCGCTTCGGTAACCATTGAGGGAAAAGTAAAGGGAGAAATCAAGACGGGATTTATGGTGTTGCTCGGCATTACCCATTCGGATACACAAGACGATATTGAATGGCTGGGAAAGAAGATCGTCGGGCTACGGGTATTCAATGACGAGGAAGGCAAAATGAACCTGGACCTCGGAGCAGTCGATGGCGACATCCTGCTAATCAGCCAATTTACACTACATGCGAGTACAAAAAAAGGTAACCGCCCATCGTTCATCGAAGCTGCAAAGCCGGATATTGCCATCCCGCTCTATGAAAAAATGATCAGTTTCCTGGCCGACGAACTAGGCAAACCCGTTCAAACAGGCGAATTTGGCGCAGATATGAAGGTTTCCCTTCTCAACGACGGCCCCGTTACGATCGTAATCGATTCAAAAAACAGAATATGAGTCCCATTCAATCATTCAATCATTCAATCATTCAAAATTAAAATGTCCATCCAGGAAGCACAGGAACAGGTCGATCAATGGATCAAAACTTATGGTGTCAGATATTTCTCCGAACTGACCAACATGGCAATCCTTACTGAGGAAGTTGGTGAGCTCGCCCGCATCATGGCCCGCACGTACGGAGACCAGTCGTTCAAGAAATCGGATTTGGGCAAGGATCTCGGCGATGAAATGGCCGACGTACTTTGGGTACTGATCTGCCTCGCCAATCAAACCGGCATTAACCTTACCGAAGCATTCGAAAAGAACCTGGCCAAGAAAACGGAACGCGATAAGGACCGTCACAAGCAGAATAGGAAACTGCAATAGCCTGCAACAACAGAACAGGCCCGGAAATCCGGGCCTGTTCTGTTACTTATTTCCGAAATGATAATATTAGATATCCAATAGCAAACGGGTCGGATCTTCGAGCAATTGCTTCACGCGAACAAGGAAGCTTACCGAGTCCTTTCCGTCGATGATACGGTGATCATACGACAGCGCCACATACATAATCGGGCGCACGACGATCTGGCCGTCAACCACTACCGCACGCTCCACGATATTATGCATACCGAGGATCGCCGATTGCGGTGCATTAATGATCGGGGTCGAAAGCATCGAGCCGAAAATACCGCCGTTGGTGATCGTGAAGGTACCGCCAGACATTTCGTCGAGTCCCAGTTTGCCGTCACGCGCACGAACGGCCAGACGAACGATTTCCTTCTCGATTCCCGCAAACGAGAGGTTCTCCGCATTGCGGATCACGGGCACTACTAATCCGCGAGGTGTAGAAACTGCCACCGAAATATCGGCAAAATCGTTGTAAACCAGCTCTTCGCCATCGATATAGGCATTGATAACCGGGAAGTCTTTCAACGCAACGGTTACCGCTTTCACGAAGAACGACATGAAACCCAGCCCTACTTCGTGTTTTTCTTTGAATTTATCCTTGAATTTTGCGCGAAGATCCATGATCGGCTTCATATCCACTTCGTTGAAAGTGGTGAGCATAGCCGTTTCATTTTTAACCGCGACCAGACGACGTGCGATGGTTTTACGCAGCGACGACATTTTCTCGCGACGGGATGCGCGCCCGCCCACCGGTGCGGCGGCCGGAGCCGCAGATTTCGCCGGAGCAGCAGCAGGTTGTGCAGCCGGTTTTTCCGCTTTCAACGCGTCGTCTTTCATTATTTTGCCACCTGAGCCGGAGCCATTCACATCCTTCGGATCGATTCCCTTTTCGGCGAGTATTTTTGCAGCAACGGGCGAAGCATGCTTCTCGCTGTAAGCTTTCTCGGCGGGGGCGGCTGCCGCAGGGACGCCGGCTTGCGGAGCAGCAGGTGCAGCGGCAGGAGCTCCGGCAGTTTGCGCAATGGTGCAGATCACCGCACCGATCGGCAGCGTGTCTCCTTCTTTTCCTACAATTTTCAATATCCCCGCAGCTTCCGCCGGAAGCTCGAATGTTGCTTTATCGGATTCCAGTTCACACAGGATTTCGTCCACAGCTACATAATCACCGTCCTTTTTGCTCCAAGAAGCGATGGTTACCTCGCTGATAGATTCTCCCACCGCAGGAACTTTCATTTCATAAACCTGGCCGGTTGCAGCAGGGGCCGCTGCCGGAGCAGGGGCTTCCGCTTTCGCAGGTTCGGCTGCCGGAGCTGGCGAAGCGGCAGGGGCCGCAGCCGCCGGAGCCGTTTCTTTCGGAGCAGCGCCGTTAGCCGCTTCGATGGTCGCTATCAGATCGCCGATATTCAACGTATCGCCTTCCTGTGCTTTAATATGCAATATACCTTCTGCTTCCGCCGTGAGTTCAAATGTCGCCTTGTCCGAATCCAGCCCGCAGATCACCTCGTCCATCTTCACGAAATCCCCATCATTTTTGAACCAGTTTCCTATCGTAACCTCGGTAATCGACTCGCCAACGGGCGGTACTTTTATTTCAATTTCAGCCATTTTATGTGCAATCTTGTTATCGAATTAAGTCAAAAATTATAGGAACAATCATTCAAAAGCTCTGTTGATGATCTCGGCCTGCTCATTGGTATGGATTTTCGAGAAGCCGGTCGAAGGCGACGCACTTGGTTCGCGGGCGATTACCTGCAATGGCTTCGCTCCCTTGTACATGCGCAGCATGAAGGTCCACCCACCCATATTGAAAGGTTCTTCCTGTACCCAATAAACACTTGCGTTTTCGTACTGGCTCAGGTGCGCGTCGATCTGCGCCTGCGGGAACGGGTGCATTTGTTCCAGACGGATAATCGCCACGTCGTCGCGTTTGTCGGCTTGCTGTTTTTCATATAGTTCGTAATACAACTTGCCGGTACAAAGCAACACTTTCTTCACTTTCTTCGGATCCGCGTAAGTATCGCCGATCGTCTCCTGGAACGAGCCGCTCACAAGGCTATCCAACGACGAAACGCAAAGCGGGTGACGCAGCATCGATTTGGGCGACATGACGATCAACGGCTTCCGGAACGGGAACTTCAACTGCCGACGCAGCAAATGGAAGAAGTTCGCAGGCGTTGTCACATTCGCGACGATAATGTTATAGTTGGCCGAAAGCTGCAAATAGCGCTCCGGACGCGCATTCGAATGCTCGGGGCCCTGTCCCTCGTAGCCGTGCGGCAACAGCATTACCAAACCTGTCCAACGGTCCCATTTGGTTTCGCTGGAAGTCACAAACTGGTCGATAGTTACCTGCGCACCGTTGGCAAAATCACCGAACTGTGCTTCCCAGATCACCAGTGCATTCGGGTTGGCCATCGAGTAACCGAATTCAAAACCCAGTACCCCGTACTCGGAAAGCAGCGAGTTATAGATCATGAATTGGCCCTGCCCTTCCTGAATGTGCTGCAAGCTGTTGTAAGGCGCATTGGTTTCAACATCCCGCAATACCGCGTGGCGGTGCGAGAATGTACCGCGTTGTACGTCCTGCCCGCTAAGACGGACGATATTACCCTCCACGAGGATCGATCCGTAGGCGAGCAACTCGGCAGTAGCCCAGTTTACCTCTTTCTTATCGAATATCATCTGCTCACGATCTTTGAGCAGTTTGTCGATCTGTTTTAACCGGTTAAAATTCTCCGGGGTCTTGATCAGCGCCTTGCCGATTTTTTCGAGGACTTCCAGCGGTACGCCGGTTTCCGGCGATTTATCGAAATCCTCCGGTTTCGATTTACGCAGACTGTGCCATTCCTGTTCGAGCTTCGGCATCGTGTAAGGCAATGCCTTCTGTTTCACCATGTCGAGGCGCTCTTGCAGCAACTGTTTGAACTCCTTGTCCATGCTTGCGGCAAGCTGCGCGTCCACATCGCCCCGGTCCGCCAATGTTTTCTGGTAGATTTCACGGGGATTCTGATGGTTTTCGATCGATTTGTAAAGTACCGGCTGGGTAAACTTCGGTTCGTCCGCCTCGTTATGTCCGTGACGGCGGTAGCAAACCATATCGATGAAAATATCCTTGTTGAATTTCTGACGGTATTCCACCGCGAGGCGCATACAGAATACAACCGCTTCCGGATCGTCGCCATTCACGTGCAGCACAGGGGCGTCTACGATCTTGGCAATATCGGTACAATAAATAGCGGAGCGCGCGTCGGTAAAGTCGGTTGTAAAGCCTACCTGGTTATTGATCACGAAATGGATGGTGCCACCGGTGTAATAGCCATTCAGTGCCGACATCTGTGTTACCTCATAAACGATCCCCTGGCCTGCCACCGCGGCGTCACCGTGGATCAATACCGGCAGTACGCGATCGTAGTCGCTGTCGTACATGCCATCGGCGCGGGCGCGGACATAACCTTCCACCACCGGGTTCACCGCTTCGAGGTGCGATGGGTTAGGGGCGAGTTTCAGATGCACTTTGTTACCGTCTTTGGTGGTGATCTGGCTCGCAAAGCCCATGTGGTATTTCACGTCGCCGTCACCCCACACCTGGTCGGGCAGGTTACCTTCGAACTCATTGAAAATTTGTCCGTAGGTTTTCTGCATGATGTTCGCCAGTACGTTCAGGCGGCCGCGGTGGGCCATACCGATCATCACTTCCACCACGCCCATTTCGGCGGCTTTGTTGATCATCGCGTCGAGCGCGGGGATGGTCGTTTCGCCGCCTTCGAGCGAGAAGCGCTTCTGGCCGAGGTATTTGGTGTGCAGGAAGTTCTCGAAAACAACCGCCTCGTTCAGTTTGGAAAGAATATGTTTTTTCTCGTCGATCGAGAAAGACATCGTCAATGCTTCTTTCTCGATTTTTTTGCGCAACCAGCTTTTCTGCTCACGGTCGCGTATGTAAAGATATTCGAAACCGATATTTCTGGCATAGATCGTCTTCAAAGCGTCCACGATCTCGCGCAGGGTGGCCGGACGGTCAAAGACCTCAACACCGGCTTCAAAAACGGTATCGAGGTCTTCGGGTCCCAGATTAAAATCAGCAATGTCCAATTGCGGGCGACGGTCTTTCCTTTTCTGGATCGGGTTCGTAGTCGCCAGAAGGTGCCCCCCTCGACCTGTATCCACGGATCAAATGCACTACCTCCATCTCCTTGCGGATACGCGTAGCGTCCGTTTTTCCCGCTACCGCAGCTTCCTTGCCGTTAGCCGAGCCATTGGCGTGTCCGTTGCCGGCAACAGGGTATTTTTGATAAAAATCATAACCTTCAAAAAACTTTTGCCAGCCTTCGTCCACGGAAGCTGCATCTTGCTTATAGGAATTGTACAATTCTTCGATATAAGCGGCGTCGGAATTTGCTATATAAGTGTATTTATCCATCACAAAAGTGAGTATTTCATTTACGGCACAAAGGTACGAGACTTATGTAAAGATTACGAATAAAAATATCCTTTTAACTTAACCAAAAACACGATTTGGAGCGGTTCCCGGCATCAGAATTTCTGAAAGCCTTTGGGATTCGGAATAAATTTGAGCATGAGCTCGTGAATCCCCTTTGGACCTGAGTAACTTGCATAAATCTGCTCCGCTTGTCGCGTGCTGTAAAAATACCCCAGACGGACGTTCCTTCCCACCTGAACTTCGGCGGTGAGCTGTAAATAATCCACATTAGCCGATACGGAACTGTAACCACCGCCTACACGGTAAGACGCCCCCCAGGCCCACTTTCTCCCTGAACCAGAACCGCGAACCAAAATCGAACCTGAGCTTATGGTCTTTTTCCTGGATGAACAAAATATGCGGCAACATCATGACGCCGTCGCTCAGATCGTGGCTGCCGCCCGCAGTTATGTACAATGGCCGGCGGTAAAGCGTCCCAACCAGCTGATCGCCGAACTTCTGCGACAGCAACTCCGGCTTCGAAACCCCAACGTACCATTGCTCCGAGCGCAGCCACGCACCGAGGCCAAAGCTGCCCAGCGCACGATTGTTGCTCACAAAAGTCCCGTCCGAAACCGGCAGGACATTAATGCCTCCCTGCGCACCGAGACCCAGTTTCCAGGTATCGGACAAGCCGAGGTGAAACGCGAAAGAACCTATGAACCCGGTCGTCGTGAAATAGCTCGTCTGATCGTTCAATGCCTGGAAACCGATTCCAAACTTGCCGTTTGCGACGGTCCCGTCGGCGGCAAAGCTCTGGCTCGTGGGCGAATTGGGGATATTGAACCACTTCCTGCGAAAAATGGCGGTCATATTGAAGTCCTCGCGTACGCCAGTGAATCCCGGGTTAATCGCCATCGGGTTCTGGACGTATTGTTCGTACAGCACTTCCCGCTGCGCCGTTGCATTGCCGAGGCAGCCCATGAGCAATGCGCCTCCAAGCGAAATTCTCTTAAAAAGGTAATGTGTGTTTCTTAAAAACATAGGTCACTGAAATTGGGTTATTGTAAACAAAAATGGCAGGAGAGTTCAATCTCTTGCCATCTTTATAACTCTCGGATGATGCTTTTATACTGCCCGGTTTGATCAAAAATCGTAACCCAGTGTTACGTAAGGGATTGGCTTGTTGGTATAGCCGTTGTCGACGCCCCAGGCATAATCAAATTTGGCGTAGAACCCGAATACAGTCGTCCGCACGCCGGCCCCGTAGCCTATCAGGTAAGGGTTTTTATAGTTGGTAACCGTGGCGCGGAATGGCTCGTTTTCGTCCCCGATGATCTGGGTATTGAGGCTATTGTTTTCGCTGAAAGGCCCTTTGCCCGTCCATGCCGTACCTATATCGCCAAATCCGACGATCTGGAAATTCCGGAGGAAGCTCGATGTGATTGCGCCGCGGTAAAGGTATTTTACCAGCGGAATCCGCAATTCCGCATTCAGCAACATATAACTTGTTCCCGACAGCCGGTTGAGTTTGAAACCGCGGAGATTAGTGGCAAAATCCGCGAAGAAAATGTCGCGGTTATCGCGCTGGAAGTTCAGCGGATTGTCACCGGTACGGGTTTCTTTGCGGTTACCGAGCCAGTTTTCCATACCACCCAGAATATTTTGCTTCGGGGCCTTCCCGCCGGAGTGGCTGGCCGCCGCACGTACGGCGAGGATCAGGTCGCGGTGGATTTTCTGGTAATGACGGAAATCGAGGCTTACGCGGTTGAAGCTTTCATTTCCATTACTCAATCCCTGATAAGCATCGTACCGCAGCTTGAAACGCGTTCCTTCCATCATATTCATGCCGTTCACGCGGGTATTGTCGAATACGAATTCCGTCCGGACGCCGCCGTAGTTGGATGCGAGATCGGGGTTCGAAAGCAATACATCGATCATCCTGGTCGACGTAAACATCGGTGATACCGAGAAACGGCTGGTCGTCGAGAAGGGATATGAAGCTGTAAACATGAGCTGGTTGAAACGATATTTCTGGATCAGCCCTTCGGAGTCGTTGTAAAGCGTCTTTCTGTCTACGCGCAGCCCGAAGTCGACGCGATAGGTATTGTTGTTGTATTCCGCGAACAAATCGCTGTTTCTGAAATTGGAAGAGATAAAAAGTCCGGCCTTGATGACGTGGTTTTCGAGCAGGTCGTTCATTGAAATGGATTGGGCATAACCAAATCCCCGGATAGGATCGATCCGCCAGTCGGAGCTCGCGTCGTTGGTAATGAATAGGCCTTTGTAATTGTAAGGCCCTTTGATCGCGATGTTTTCACGAACCGCCTTTGTGCGGGAGGCAATCCCCGGAGTCGTCGGGAACGTGCCACGATTACGTCTCGATTCGAACGACTTCAGGACATCCTCGTCGAACTCGTAGTTATCGGTATCCACCTCACCTTCTTTAAGGGCCAGCTTCGAAGTCTGTTCAGTTTGAGCCGCCTTGGCCACGGAATCCACTTTCACCGCGGGATTGGCCGCACCGGTATTGCCGGCACTCGCTACGTTCAGCGCCGGCGGATTAACGGTTGCGTTCAGGTCGAAACCATTTTTGAAAGCCGCGGTATAATAGCCGTCATTCAGGTAGGTATAGGCCAATGCCCCGCCCGCCGCTTTCAGGTTTACGTCCGCATTGCGGATATTCTGAATGTAGTTGGTCAGTTGCGCATTGGTTTTCGACGCCCGGTTGTATTTATAGAGGTTGTTGACACCTTTGTCGTTCGACAGGTAGATAATATCGTTCTCGTCCGCGTAAACCGGCGTTACTTTCGTTTTGCCTTCTGTTTCAACCAGTGTCACGATATTCTCCGATCTCGGGGCGCCGTCGTGTTCAAACAGCGTGTAAGAAGGCGCAATCGACTTGAAGTTGCCCTTATCTCCCCGGCCGAGCGAATCCACGGGTCGGTTGGAAGAGAATACCACGCGTCGCGAAGAGCCTTGAACGAATCTCGGCGAAAGGTCGTCATAAAGGTCGTTGGTCAATGGCAATGCCGAGGCCCGGGCAACGCTGATCAGGAACAGGTCGTTCTGCCCCGCCTTATCCGCACTTACGGCGAGCATCGAACCGTCATGCGACACGTCCATATCCACTATCTGGTCAAGCCCACGGATATTCCGCTTCGTTTTGACCTTCATCTTCTTCGTACCTACATTTTCGTACCGGTACAGGTTCTTCTTATCGTTTTCGTTGGCCAGAATCGTCAGCTCATTGTTTCTCGACCAGCCCAAAAGCGGTGGCTGCGTTTTCATCCGCCCCCCCGATGATATCGAGCTTACCCTGGCGGATCACCTTTTTTGAACCGCTTTCACTGTCAAACAAATACACCCTGTAACGACCGTTTTTAATCTCGCTGACGGCAACATATTTTTTGTCCGGCGAAATTTTGATCACCGCGCTGGCGTCGGTGACATTGAACTCGTTGAGCTTGTATTTCCAGGTCGGGTTCGGGTCGGTATAGAATTGCTCCGCGTTCTTGGTCTGGTTCAGGTAATAGGCCCGCCAGTCGCGCAGGAAGCGGTTGTAGGATTGTACCCCCAGCGTGCTGGTAATGCTGGTTTGCTCGGTGCGGATAATGCGGGTGAGGTTGAGAATGTCGGAAATTTTGTCCTTTCCGTAACGCTCTGCGATATAGTTCCAGATCGAATGGCCGATCAACGTAGCGTCGTCGCCCGTCATAAGCGTCGGTTTGCGTACGTTGCGGTTTTTGAAGAAATCCCGCATATAATCGTTCAGTTCCGGCGACCAGCCTTCGGCAATGTAAGCGGCCGTTCCGGTCATGAACCACTCGGGCAGTGTAAGGAGCAACGAGCTTTGCAATGCCTCTTTCATGTTACCGCCGTAAAGCATGTCATACACAAACAGAAGGCTGATGTCCCTGACGAGTTTTTTACGAAAACCGATCTGATCGCCCGTGTACGCCACCTCCACGCGTGATTGCGAGAGGTTCAGTTTCTGGTCGCTGAGGTTATCCAGCACCGAAAGCCCCATATTGCTTTGTTCGAGCTCCGAAGGCGAATTGTACAGGAATATTTTGACCCGGTTATAGGGCGTCCAGCCGAGAATATCGGTGATTTTATCGAATTCGCTTTCCGCATATTGCGCCGTCAGCCTGGCGAGTGAAGTCCCGCCCTGATAGTGGTATATCTCGAAGTTGGTGGTCCGGAATATCTTCCAGTTGAATTTCTTGTACTGGACCCGGTTTTTCCCGAACGTCTCCTGTGAGGGATAGCGCTGTGCTATTGATTCTGTGAATAATCCTAAAACCGCTAAAAGACCGATCGAAAAGGTTAATGTGTAAATATATCTTCTGCTCATATTGCTTAGGCTGACGTCAACGGAAATATAACGAAAAATACCTTTTTATATTCACTAGCGGGTTCAATTCTTTCCCGTAAATCAGGTGGTTACAAAACTCTTTCGCAAAAAAAGGCGCGAGCGTTACGCCCTTGGTACCTAACCCGTTGAAAATAGACACGTTAGAAAATTCGGGATGAATGCCGATCAGCGGACGACGGTCGCGCACCGACGGACGTATGCCCGCCCGGGCGCCTGTTAATGTGTAACCGGTACTCAGCAATCCCTGCAATTTCGATTCCAGCTCCTGCGTCGCCCCTCCGGCGACCTCCCAATCCAGCGGGTCCCACGAGTAGGTTGCTCCTACTTTCATCCTGTTTTCAGCCACCGGCAATGCGAATATCCCCTGGTTAATGATATACGGTTTCAGTCGCGCGTCCGTAGCAATTTCGAGAATTTGTCCTTTTACCGGGGTAAACGGCAGCCAGTTGAACCAACTGTTTTCCAGTGCGAAAAAACCCTGGCAAAAAATGACGGCTCCGAACCGTTTGCCCTGCCACACTACTTCCTCCTCCGTCCGCAAAAGGTCGGCCGCGCGGAAGGTGGCCTCAACGTATAAATTCCGTTCCTGAAAATATGCCCGACTTGCGTCCAGCAATGCCGGCAAATCGATCCATCCCGACTGTACCACTTCCAGCCCCCCGAAATCCGCATTAAGGTAAGGCATTTCCGTCCCCGGGTCGGGCGTAGTCGCGATATAACGACTTATTCCGGGATCGGCCGTTTGGGCAAGATAGGTATTTTGCTCCTCGATAGAACGGAAGGGCCGGTAAATCGGCAGGAGATGCATTAATTTACGACCCAGCTTTTCTTCCAGATTTCCATAGAATGTCCGGGCATAGGGAAAGAGATCATCGGCCATCCACGTTTTCACGAGTTTTTTGCCCGTCAGCGGGTTGAAGATGCCGGCCGCCACATGCGATGACGAAGGCATGGAAGAGTCGCCGACGATCCGGAAACTTTTTCCGGAGTCGTGCAAATGCCAGGCCACGGAGGTACCGGCTATTCCCTGCCCGATAATGAGATAATCGTAGTCTAACTGCTGCATATCAGGCTTTGTCGGCAGCACGACGTCTGAGTGATAACCCGATCTGCTCGTCGGCGAGGCGCACCACCAGCTCGACTTGCTCGTCGAGAGTCATGAAAGAATTGTCGATATAAATAGCATCCTCCGCCTGTACCAGAGGGCTTTCAGCGCGATGCGTATCGATATGGTCGCGCATTTTGAGGTTTTCAAGAATGTCGGCCAGGTCCACGATTTCGCCCTTTTCCATCAGTTCGAGCTGGCGGCGGTGCGCCCGGATCAGCGGATCGGCAGTCATGAAAATTTTGAGCTCGGCCTGCGGAAAAACGACGGTACCAATGTCGCGACCGTCCATTACAATGCCTTTCGTTTTGCCCATCCGCTGTTGCTGCGCCACCAATGCATGCCGCACTTCGGCGATGGCACTCACTTCGCTCACCTTTTCGGAAACATACATTTTCCGGATCTCGTCCTCTACATTCAAACCGTTCAGGTAAGTATCGTTGCGCCCGAGTTCGGGATGGCGGCGAAAGGATATATGCACTTTGGACAACGCGCTTTCTATCTCCTTCGGGTTGGTAAGACTTATATGATTTTGAATAAAATACAGCGTAACAGCCCTGTACATCGCACCGGTGTCGATGTAAGGGTAATTCAATTGCTTGGCAACCAGTTTCGCAGTCGTGGATTTACCGCAACTCGAATAACCGTCGATCGCAACGATAATCTTGGGCATATCGGAATTTGTAATTTTACAAAGCGTAAAAATACATCTTTAAACCTCATTCCCCGGCCAGCTTCACAAACAAATGTTCGTCTAAAACCTGGTTGTTTTTGATAATGGCCTTTCGGTGAATGGCTTCGAGCTTGTAACCGGCTTTTTCCAGGACGCGCATCGAGGCGGGATTGGTTTCGAATACGCCGGCATACAGGCGGGTAATAGTGGTATTTGCAAAAATCCAGTCGGTCATTTGCATAACCGCCGCGGTGGTGATATTGAGCCCCCAGTAAGGTTCGCCGAGCCAGTAACCTATTTCGGCATTGTTGCGGTGAATGTCCTCCTGCCGTAGCACGCCTATGCCGCCGACAAACTCTTCGTTATAATAAATGGCGCGGTGAAAACTCTCTCCATTGTGGCGGCCGTTGCAGAAATCGATCCAGTAATGCGCGTCCGACAGTGTGTAAGGTGAAGGAAAATTGTCCCTCACCTGCGCCACCACATTCCTATTGTTGGCCAGTTGCGCCAGCCTTCCGGCAATATTTCTGGTGAACGGTCTGAGTGTTACGTGGTGGGCCATAATACATTACTAATCGTCTTCGAGCAGGAAGATTACCATACTGCGCGCCCCGTGCGCGCCGATGACCAGCGATTGCTCAATATCAGCAGTTTTTGACGGACCTGCAATAAAACAGCCCCATCCGAGCGTGTCCTGTAAGCGCGCGTACGCCTCATGCATATTGTCTACGAGTGCGTTACGCGGGATCACAATCGCGAGATTTTGCGTAATAAAAGGCAATACCCGATGCGGTAAATACCGATCCGAAATCCACACCGCCCCATTTTCCGCTACACCAAATTCAGCCTGCACAATCGCGATTTCCACGGTTTCCAGTTCATGCGGGTCGGAAACGTTGAGGCTGAAATCCGCCCAGGCGCTTAATGCAGGAATAGTGGTTGCGCGGTTAACAACACCTTTATAAAGCTCCTCCGCCTTCTGAGTGAGCTCTTCGAGATTTTTAACTGCAATTACTTCCGTATAAATCGCCGCCAGCGTTTCCCGGAATTTCTCTTCGGTATCGGCAAAATCGCTTTTGAAAGTTGTCACCGCAGGCAAAGGCACCGCTTCGGGTTTATTCTGCCGGATCTGCGCTAATATTCTGTCTCGTGAGCTCATCGTCTAATTTTTTCGGTTACGAACATACCAGTCGCGGAAGCTTTCCTTCGGTGGCTCGGGCATATCGCGCTGCTTGTACCACGGGTTCAATGCGTTGTTTACGACAAACGGCATAGCCCGCATTACCGTCCGCCCCAGTCTGCCCGACCATTGGTAAAACCGCGGTTGCGCGAGAACGGCCGACATCGCACGGATACCTATTTCCTTACTTTTATGTACATGTCCTTCCTTCGCCAACACCTGCCGCCATTTATAAAGCTGGTCGTGAATATCGATTTTCACCGGGCATACATTGGAGCAACTGCCGCATAATGTGCTCGCAAACGGCAAATCGGCATTTTTGGTCATATCCAGATTCGGCGCAAGTATCGAGCCGATCGGCCCGGCGACCGCATTATGGTAGCTATGCCCGCCGCTTCTTCGGTAAACCGGGCACGTATTCATACAAGCCCCGCAACGAATGCATTTCAACGAGTTTCTGAAATCCTTCCGTCCGAGCTGGGTACTCCGCCCGTTGTCCACTATAATAATATGCATTTCCTGCCCTTCGCGGGGCTTTTTGAAATGGCTGCTGTAAGTGGTGATCGGCTGGCCGGTGGCACTTCTCGCAAGCAGGCGGAGGAATACGCCCAAATGCTCCTGTTTTGGAATAATCTTTTCGAAACCCATACAGGCAATGTGGATGTCGGCCAGATGTGCGCCCATATCGGCATTCCCTTCGTTGGTCGACACTACAAAGCCGCCTGTTTCCGCAACGGCGAAATTGACGCCCGTCAATGCGGCCCTGCGGGTCAGGAATTTATCTCGCAAATGCTGGCGGGCGGCTTCGGTGAGGTATTGCGGGTCCGTGGCGCCGGCCTCGGTGCCGAGGTGCTCGTGAAAAAGATCGCCGATATCCTTCTTTTTCAAATGGATAGCGGGAAGCACAATGTGGCTCGGCGGCTCGTTGCGGAGCTGCACAATGCGTTCGCCGAGGTCGGTATCGATCACCTCGATGCCGTTTTTGTGCAGGAATTCGTTCATATGGCATTCCTCCGTCAGCATCGACTTGCTTTTGACCATTTTATCGATCCGGTGCTTCTTCAAAAGGCCCAGTACAATTTCGTTATGCTCGGCCGCATTGGCTGCCCAATGCACCTGCACGCCATTTTCCTTCGCTTTTTGTTCAAAAGAAATCAGAAGCTCGTCGAGGTGCGAGAGCACATAATGCTTGATACCCGACGCGGCCTCGCGGAGCTGCTCCCATTCGGGGAGTTGCCTGGATGATTTGTCACGTTTCTGGCGCACGAACCATAGCGTTTCGTCGTGCCAGTTTACGTAAGGTTCGTCTCTGTTGAACACCTCGGAAGCTTCCGCGTGCTCCATTACTGTTTTGGACATAGCTGCCTTAACAATTTGATAATGGTATTTAAAGAAGAATAAGATTTGTACTTTTCACATTCATTGCACTATTTCAAGTTTGCTGTTTGTTTAATAAACAACTTTTTACAAATCGAAAAAATGCTATTTTCTTGTATTGCAATATCTTATACTTTTGAATCAACAAAGTTTTTCGATCGGGGCATCGGAGTCTGAACTAAGTTCAGTTTAACTTTTTTTAGACATTAAATATTAACTCCTATGAAAACCAAAAACACTCTTATTATCGCAGCCTTGACAGGCCTGCTGCTATCAGGACCGGCATTTGCAGCAAATGCCCAGGACAAATTCGCTACCGCAGACAAAACTGAAAACGCTTCCACCAAGCTGACCGTTCTGCAGGTTAAACCATTGCAATTCCGCGTTTCTTATAATAATCCAATTTCTAAAAATGTAATCGTACGTATTCTGGACAATGACAAGAATGTGCTTTTCTCAGAAAATCGTAAAGTTGAAAACAATTATCTGAAATACTTCGACTTATCGACCCTGATGGACGGTACTTACACGTTCGAAATCACGGATGGTAAAGAGAAGGCTTCACAATCGTTTGATATTTTGACTACAACCAGCCGCGTTGTTTCTTCCATCAACTAATAACGGGGCGCTTCCCAGATTCCAGACGGCGGCAAACTTTGTATACGCCGGGGCTCAATGTAAGGGTTCCGGCTTTTTGTTTTTGAATTCCGCATCCCGGCGTTCAGGCATTCCGGCGTTCAGGATTTCGGCGATGTGCTTCACCTGCACATTGGAGTTGTTACGTTTCAGAATGCCTCCCAAATGCATCAGACAGCTCATATCCGAGCCCGTAATGTATTCCGCATTATGGCGGATGTGGTCGGCCACGCGGTCCTTACCCATTTTTACCGATACCGCCTCTTCGCTCACGCAGAAAGTCCCGCCAAAGCCGCAGCATTCGTCGGTACGGTCGAGGTCGATCAGTTCCAATCCTTTTACCTGCTTCAATAAAGAAACCGGTTTCGAGAACGGCGCCGCGTTCAGCTCCGACATCTGCGACAAATGCAGCCCGCGTTGCCCATGGCAACCCTGGTGCAGGCCCACGCGATGCGGGAACTCGGCTTCGATCGATTCTATTTTCAAAACGTCGGTCAGGAATTCGACCAGCTCGTACACCTTCTTTCTGAGTACTTTCGATTCGTCGGCCTTTCCGTCGGCCTTCAAATGGTCCTTAATGTGCAGCACACAGCTCCCCGACGGCGAGACCACGTAATCGCAGTCTTCGAACAGATCAAAAAAAAGATTGTCGCAAGAGCGTGACAAATGCTCGAACCCGGAGTTCGCCATCGGCTGGCCGCAGCAGGTCTGGTTCAACGGGAATGTGACGGTGCAGCCGAGCTTTTCAAGCAATTCGAGCGTTGCGATCCCTACCTGCGGGTAAAACTGATCGACATAACAGGGGATAAATAATCCGATCTTCCAATTTGAGTAATTCATTTTCTACCAAAATTCAATGGTGGCCTGAATGGGGTAGTGATCAGAAACGTCCGGATAATTCCTGATGACCTTGTAGTTTTTGACGCGGACCTTGTTGTTGAGCAAGGCAAAAATGTAATCGAGCCGGTCGCCCGGTAAACCCTCGTTCCAGGTCTGCAACTGCGACCCGCGGGCAGCGTCCTGCCAGTTTTTACGGAACGAAAAATAAGGCTGTTCGTTCGGTCTCGCGCCCATATCCATCCCCAAAAGCACGGGTTGGACGCTGTTGACCAGCATTTGATTGATATAAGCGGCCTGCAAGGCACGGTCCATGACGGACGCATATTCGAGCCGCGAGTTGCAGAACCGGAAGGTAACCGACCGCGACAGTCTGATCAATCCGCATTGCAGCACTTTCGGGTCCGAGCCGGGCGTTCTGGGCAAATTGATCACCTGCGTTTTCTCAAACGGCCAGTTTGAAAGAATGCCCACGCCCTGCGTCCCGTTTTCATTGGTGTCGGCTACGGCGTACGCGTAGTACATGCCCGTTTGCGCGGCGATCTGCCTGAGCTGGAACTGGACCTTTCCCTTGTCTATGAGGCTGTCGACCGCCTGCAAAGCCACAAGATCCGGGTCATTTTCCTTAATTATCCTCAAAATATCCCTGAGATTCGACTCCTCCTGGTTATTCAGCCCATGCCGGATGTTGAAACTCATCAACTTCACTTCCACAGCCTGGCGGGGCTGCGACGAAAGCAATGCAAATGATAAAAAAAGGATGGATAATGCGTAAAATAGTCTGCTCAACCTGTTCGAATGCTAGTTCATACTACAACCTTTCTTCTCAGAGGGCAAATATCTTTTCCATCAATACCCATTTTTCACCGGGTTTGGCGGTGGGTAATGCTTGTTGGTATTTCCACATGAGCGCTTCCCATTCCTGCACTTTCGGGTTGGCGGCGTCCATTTGGGCTTTGGTTTCAAAACTAAAATCGTCTTCCGTTTCCATGATCATGAACAAGCGGTTGCCGACACGGTAAATGTCCATAACTGTAATGCCGGCATCGGTGATGCTCTTGTGGATTTCCGGTTGGATCTTCTTATGATAGGCCTCGTATTCCGCGATCATTTGCGGGTCGTCGACCAGATCCACCGCAAGACAATATCTTTTCATTTTCTGTTTAAATATCGAGCTTGTAAAACCTTTTTGCATTGTTCCCCATCACATCGCGCACTTCGTCGTCGGAGAACATGCCCAGGTAATCTGTAAGGATACCCCTGGCGCCTTCGTACTCGCCTGCCACCAGGCACACCGGCCAATCGGAACCGAACATGATTCTTTCCGTACCGAACGCTTCGAAAACCACATCCAGATAAGGTCGGAAATCGGCTTTTTCCCAATGCTGCCAGTTGGCTTCGGTCACCATACCGGATACTTTGCAATGCACATTCGGCAGCTCGGCGAGCCGGCGAATATCATCGGCCCACGGTTGCAATTCTTGCGCTTTGATGAGCGGCTTGGCAATGTGGTCGAGCACAAAATGTACATTCGGCAATTTCACCGCAAAATTGAATGCTTCTTTCAGCTGGTTCTGGTAAATCAGGATATCGTAGGTAAAATCGAATGCAACGAGCTGCCCCACCCCTCTTATAAACTCCGGTTGCAGCAAAAATCCTTCGGGCTGCCCTTGCGCCACGTGCCGGAAGCCTTTCAGTTTCTCGAATTGCGAATACCTTTCCAGCTTCTGGTACAGGTCGCCAGCCCGCAGGTCTACCCATCCCACAACGCCCATCACAAAATCGTTCGCCTCCGCGAGTTGCAGCAAAAATTCCGTCTCCGAATCCGATTGATCCGCCTGCACCGCCACACAGCCGTCGACCTTGTTCGCCTTCAGGACGGGCCACAGGTCCTCCGGCAGGAAATTCCGCCTGATAACCTGCATTTCGGGCGTAATCCACGAATCGCGTTCTTCGTTGTAAATCCAGAAATGCTGATGGCTGTCTATTGTCATATACTTTTTTACTGTGCTGATAACTTGGTTCGGTTTGTCAGATGTGGTCAGGTGTGGTCATGCGTTGCCAGGTGTTGTCATTCGTGGTCATTCGTTGTCAGGTTTGTAATCTTTGTCCAATACATTTGATTTTCCAATATCACATTACCTGACCACACCTGACTATAATTGACTACACCTGACAATACCCGACTACACCTGACCATCAACGACCAGGAACGTCGCAGCCCCCCCTTACACCGCCGCCTTCCAGGCAATTGCCTCCTGTTTTTGTGAACCTAACTTTTCAATACCCAGTTCTACCACGTCGCCCGGTTTCAGATAAACCGGTGGTTTCATGCCCAACCCTACCCCGGCCGGTGTACCTGTGGTAATCACGTCGCCCGGAAGCAATGTCATAAACTGGCTCAGGTAGCTTACCAGGAAAGGGATCTGGAAAATCATGTCGGATGTGTTGCTATCCTGGATTTTCTTGCCGTTAAGGCTTAGCCACAGATCGAGGTCGTTCGCATTGCCTACTTCGTCGGAAGTAACCAGGTAAGGCCCCAGCGGCGCGAAGGTGTCGTTGCTTTTACCCTTTACCCATTGTCCGCCACGCTCCATTTGGAACGCCCGTTCCGAATAGTCGTTGTGGACCGCGTAACCGGCCACGTAATCCAATGCATTCGCTTCTTCCACGTAGCTTGCTTTCTTGCCGATGATCACAGCCAGTTCCACTTCCCAGTCGGTTTTCTCGGAATTTCGCGGGATAATTACCTGATCGAACGGCCCGCACAATGCAGAAGTTGACTTAAAGAAAATAATCGGTTCCTTCGGCAGCTCCGTCGCACCCGACTCATAGGCATGCTTCGCATAGTTCATACCGATGCAGACGATTTTCGAAGGCCGGGCGATGCAGGAACCATAACGGAAGCCGTCTTCCACTTTCGGCGCGGAAGCCGTGTTGGTTTCCAGCCAACTCGCCAAACGGGCAACACCGTCGGTCGCAAAAAATTTCTCATTGTAATCTTCACCGAATGCCGAAACATCCAGCTTCGTACCGTCGGCCAATTCTACGCCCGGTTTTTCATTTTCAAATGCACCAAATCGAAAGAGTTTCATGAATGCGGATATTTGCGACGGGGGAAAGCTGTAAGCTATTAGCTTTAAGCCATTAGCTTTACGCGACTAAATGTTCTACCGTCGTATGGTTAATGTATTTAATTTTACCAAAACTCAGTACCAAATAACTTTGAGCTTAAAGCTTATTGCTTACGGCTTATGGCCCAAAGCTGACAGCCGTTCAATTATTCAACTTCTCAAACCCGCCGTCAATCAGATAATCACATCCTGTGATAAAACCGGCCTCGTCGGAGCAGAGGTATAATGCCAGTGCGCCGATTTCCTCTGGCTTCGCCATGCGGCCGATGGGCTGCGTTTTGGACAGCTTTTCGAACATTTCCTGCTCCTTGCCCGGGTAGTTTTTGGCGATGAAACCATCTACAAACGGGGTATGTACGCGCGCCGGCGAGATGCTGTTGCAGCGGATACCGTCGGCCAGGTAATCGCGGGCAACCGATAATGTCATCGAGTAAACCGCGCCTTTCGCAGTAGAATAAGCAAAGCGGTCGGGTATTCCTACTGTTGCCGCGATGGATGCCATGTTCAAAATCACGCCTCCGCCATTGGCTTTCAAATGCGGGATGGTGGCCATCAGGCAGTTATAAACACCTTTGACGTTGATATTAATTACACGGTCGAAATCGATTTCGGAAGTAGTATCCGCTTTGCCGATGTGCGCAATACCGGCATTGTTGACCAGGATATCGATCTGGTGGTTCGCCGCGATGGCATTGATGATGTTAACCACATCGGCCTGTTTGGAGATATCCAGTGCGTGTGCCTCGGCCTGTCCTCCCTCCGCCGCGATTTCGCTTACCACCTGGTTGGCCAGGTCGATATTGAGTTCCAAAATGTGCACATAGGCACCCTGCTTCGCGAAAGTTTTGGAGATCGCCAAACCGATCCCGCTCGCCCCGCCGGTTACCAGTGCTGTTTTTCCTGTTAGATCAAACATAGATAGTTGCTTCTTAAAATTAGCTTCTTTTGATAATAGCTGTGCTTTTAATGTTCAACAAAAGCTGTTGCTCTTGCTTTGTTATTATTGCATTGCTATTCTTTTACTCTGGATCCGGGGGATAAAGCCCCCGGCAATAGATTTGGCATCTTGCTTTTCAGCAACTTGGGACTGCTTTTTTGCTTCGCAAATTGTCTACAATCTCCTTTTACTCTGGATCCGGGGGATAAAGCCCCCGGCAATAGATTTGGCATCTTGCTTTTCAGCAACTTGGGACTGCTTTTTTGCTTCGCAAATTGCCTACAATCTCCTTTTACTCTGGATCCGGGGGATAAAGCCCCCGGCAATAGATTTGGCATTTTGCTTTTCAGCAACTTGGGACTGTTTTTTTGCTTCGCAACTTGCCTACAATCTCCTTTTACTTTGGATCCGAGGATTGAAACCCCGGCAATGGATTTTGCTGCTTCTGAAAATTCTTAATCTAGTCCCATCAGTTTTAACTGACGGAAATGAATCCGAAATTTATAGAGAAACGCCGCGTTTCCATGGAATAAAGTCGTCTTGTCCCAATTGTTGCGCTTTGGTGAGCTCGCCGCTGGCTACCTTGATCACATATTCCAGCAATGCTTCGGCATTCTGCTCGATGGTTTGCGTGCCGTCCACAACGGGGCCGCAATCGAAATCGATTACGTCGGGCATGCGTTGGGCAAGAGCCGAGTTGGTCGCAACTTTCGCTACCGGACAGATCGGGTTACCCGTAGGAGTGCCGAGGCCGGTGGTGAAAAGGATGATATTGGCACCCGCAGCGGTTTGGCCGGTGGTGGCTTCCACGTCGTTGCCCGGTGTGCATACGAGGTGCAAACCCGATTCAGTCGCACGTTCGGTATAGTTCAAAACGTCGGAAACATAGGCATTTCCCCCTTTTTTCGCCGCTCCGGCGGATTTGATCGCGTCGGTAATCAGGCCGTCCTTGATATTGCCCGGCGACGGGTTGAATGCGAATGCCGATCCTACGGCTTCGGCTTTGCCGGCGTAGTCGCGCATGAGTTTTTCGAATTTCGCGGCCTTTTCTTCGGTCACACAGCGGTTGAGCAGCTCCTGCTCCACCCCGTTCAGTTCCGGGAATTCGGCGAGAAGCGTTTGGCCGCCCAGGCCTACAACGAGGTCGGAAAGGTGTCCGAGAACCGGGTTCGCCGAAATCCCCGAAAAACCATCGGAACCGCCGCATTTGAGGCCCACCGACAGCTTCGACAGAGGTGCCTCCGAGCGTTCGAATTCGTTGATTTTGGTCAGCCCCATGAAAGTTTCCTTGATCGCGCCCGACATCAGCGAGTATTCGGTGCCTTTCTGATGCTCGAATGCAAAGAATGGCTTGTTGAAATGCGGATCGCGCTTGCGGATTTCGTCTTCCAGCGTTTTCAGCTCCGAATTCTGACAACCCAGACTGAGCACCGTGATACCGGCCACATTCGGATGCACCGCATACGCCGCAAACAACGAACATAAAGTATTGGCATCCAGGCGCGTGCCACCGCAGCCGCCCTCGTGCGTGAGAAATTTAACACCATCCACATTTTTGAACGGTCGTTCCGGTTTCTTCTTCGCCTGTACAGGCGCGTCCACGAAAGTTTCAAGATTTCTGATCGTACGCAGATCGCCCTGTTGGTACAAATGCAGGAATTCCCGCACCTGGTCGCGGTAAATATCGGTTTGCGCATAACCGAGCTCGCGCTCGAATGCGTCCTTCATAATCAGCACATTGCGGTTCTCGCAGAATACGAGCGGCACCACGAGCCAGTAGTTATACGTCCCTACGCGGCCGTCTTCACGGTGGTAGCCCCTGAATGTGCGGTTCTGCCACTTCGTAACGTCGGGCTGCACGTAAGTATAGGGTTGGCGGTTCGCTGTGCTGTAATCGTGGGCGTCGTGTTTCAGGTTAAATGTGGTGATCGGCTCGCCTTTTTTGATCGGCTGGGTGGCCCGCCCGACGAGCACGCCGTACATAATGATGGCGCCGCCGGTATCGATATCCTCCGTAACGAATTTGTGCTTGGCCGAAACGCCGTATTGAAGATGATAATGATTTCCTTCGTATGTCACGTCCGCGCCGGCGGGCTGGTCGCGCAAGGCCACTATAACATTATCGGAAGGGTGAACTTTCAGAAATTGGGACGCCATATTAATGTTCTGGTGAATGGTAATCTGGTATATCCTACTGGTTTTCAATCCGCCAAATAGAATATATCAGCAAAACAACAGAATTATTTGAATACAATGAACTCAGACATTAGCAAATTTTTCAACTATATTGGCATATATTTCTCTTTTACGGTTTTAATCATGTAATTATTTGTGAAACCGCAGCTACTCAAAGTCCCGAAAGGCTTACAAAAGTCTTTCAGCATCCGCCGCGATGTGGTACTCTATTTTTACAACCGCTGGCATTACCATCCTGAGTTAGAGCTTATTCACATCGAGCAGGGCTCCGGCACGCAGTTCGTGGGCGACAATATCCGCAGCTTCCGGAGCGGCGATCTCCTGCTGATAGGCCCTAACCTACCGCATTACTGGCGTTGCGACGAAAAGTACTTCCAACGCGGCAGCCAGCTTTATGCACAGGCTACTGTGGTCCATTTTTCGGAGGATATTTTTGGCAAAAACTTCCTGGTATTGCCCGAAAACAAGTCGATCCACGATTTGCTGCTGAAAGCCCGGCTCGGGTTGAAGATACTCGGAGAAGGCACCGATAAAGTAAAAACGCTCCTGCACGAACTGCTCAACCAGACCAACGGCAATTCCATCATCGCATTACTGCAAATCCTCGAAACGCTGGCCCATTGCGGGGAAATCAATGTACTGTCGAACACGCAGTACCAGAACGAGTACGACCAGTACGACACCGACCGGATCAACCACATTTACCAATACTCGATCTCCAACTTCCAGAAAAAGATCTCGATCGGGGAAATCGCGGAAGTAGCCAATATCAGTCCGCATTCGTTTTGCCGGTATTTCAAAAGCCGCAGCCGCAAAACCTACTCGCAATTTTTACTGGAACTCCGCATCGGCCACGCCTGCAAGCTGCTTTCCGAAAGCCGCATTCCGGTCGCACAGGTGTGCTTCGAAAGCGGTTTCAACAATTTTGCCAACTTCAACAAGTACTTCAAGCTCCACACGGGCAAAAGCCCGATGCAGTACCAGAAGGAGTTCCGAAAAATCCCTATTTCAGGACATTTGCCCGCATTTAACACCGCCATATGAAAGCCAACCTGATCAACATCTTCGAAAAGACCATTCGCGAAACCGAAATCCATGTCGCCGGCAAGCACATTTCAAAAATCCAAATTATAGGTCCGGAGAACCCGGCATTACCTTACATATTGCCCGGCTTCACCGACGCCCACGTGCATGTGGAAAGCTCCATGCTCACGCCCGCGCAGTTCGCACGCCTGGCGGTCGTACATGGGACGATCGCGACGGTATCCGACCCGCACGAAATCGCGAACGTGCTGGGCGTGGAAGGCGTGCATTTCATGATTGCGGATGGTAAACGCGTTCCATTCAAATTCTGCTTCGGAGCACCGTCGTGCGTGCCCGCGACCGTTTTTGAAACCACCGGCGCTATCGTAGACGCCGAGCAAGTCGGCGAACTGCTGGCCAGCGACGATATCGGCTATCTGGCGGAGGTAATGAATGTCCCGGGGGTTTTGAACGAAGACCCGGATATGATGGCAAAAATCCATTGGGCAAGGCATTACAACAAGGCGATAGACGGCCACGCGCCGGGTCTGCGTGGCGAGGAAGCCAGGCAATATGCCGGCTACGGCATTACTACCGACCATGAATGCTTTACGTACGAGGAAGCCCGCGAGAAGATTGGTTATGGCGTAAAAATCCTGATTCGCGAAGGCAGCGCAGCCCGGAACTTCAACGCACTGATCCCTCTGATCGACGAGTTTCCCGACCACATTATGTTCTGCTCCGACGACAAACACCCCGATAATCTCGTGGAGGGGCATATTAATCTGTTGGTAAAGCGTGCTCTGGCATTAGGTTACGACTTTTGGAATGTGCTGCAAGCGGCTTGCATTAACCCGGTAATGCATTACAGTTTGAATGTGGGCCTGCTCCGCGAAGGTGACGCGGCTGATTTTATATTAGTTGATAATTTGAATGCATTCAACATCCTGGAAACCTGGATCGACGGTGCTTTGGTCGCCAAAAATGGCCAGTCACTGATCCCCGACCTGCGTAGCGAACATCCCAACCATTTCGAATGCACGCTCAAATCTGCTTCCGATTTTATTTTTTCTGCAAAAAATCCCGAAACCCGCATCAGGGTAATCGAGGCGCTGGACGGTCAATTGGTTACAAATGAGTGTATAACGGAGGCGAAAATTGTGGAAGGCTCAATAGTACCCGACCCCGAAAAAGACGTATTGAAAGTGACCGTCGTGAACCGCTATTCGCCGGCCCGGCCCGCCGTCGCATTTATCCGCAATTTTGGACTGAAACGGGGCGCGCTGGCGTCGTCGGTCGCGCACGATTCACATAATATTATATGTATAGGATGCGATGACGAGAGTATTGCCCGGGCGGTGAACCTGGTGATCGGTGCGCGGGGTGGCTTGTCGGCAGTGGGCGCCGGTATGGAGCACGTGATCGGCCTCCCGATTGCCGGGTTAATGACCGATCGGGACGGTTACGAAGTAGCCGAAAGCTATACCAAGGTCGATCGTTTTGTGAAGGAAGCACTCGGATCGACACTCAAATCGCCGTTTATGTCCTTGTCGTTCATGGCGTTACTGGTGATTCCCTCATTGAAACTGAGCGATAAGGGCCTTTTCGACGGGGAAAACTTCAAGTTTACCGCGGCAAGTTTATAGAAGGCAGTGATTTTCAGGAAATAGTATCATTAACCTTTGAAGTATAATTTTATGATGAAAATATTTTTAAATTATGTTTTTTTATAAATATATTTACAAGTGTAATAATGACATTATTCACAATCATTCCTAACCCCAATTCCAAATCCTGTCCAAACAATGGCTCACCTACGCTACAAGCAAGAAGAAGAACTCTGTTTTTGGGATCAGTTCAGAAAAGGCGATGAAAATGCCTACGCGTGCCTCTACCGCTCTTACGTTCACATTCTTTACCAGTACTGTTCGCAATTCACGATCGACAAGCCTTTGATTAAGGATTGTATCCACGATTTGTTTGTAGAATTATGGAGAAACCGCATGACTCTCGGCGACACCACTTCGGTCCGCTTTTACCTGATGGCCTCCATCAAACGCAAATTGGTCCGCCACTTGAATGCACAACAAAAGCATACCAGCAACGAAGATATCCCGGTTGAATACTGGCATATCAACACCCCTTCGCATGAGAACCAGCTGATATCGGAAGAAGAGTTCGAATCCACCAATCAGCACCTGAATGTAGCCATCAACGGCCTGCCCCGCCGCCAGCGCGAGGCAATCTTCCTCAAATTTTACATGAACCTCAACAACCACGAGATCGCGGATTTGATGAAAATCAATATACAATCGGTGTATAACCTGGTTTTCGGTGCGTTGGGTAACCTGAAAAAGCAGATGACGCTCGACAGGCTGACTTTTTGATAGCGGCCTGTTTAAACGTTTAAATACATTCCACGAAAGCGCGGCGAACTATGCCGCGCTTTTTTTGTGTTAAATTTACCTTACATTAACAAGCTAATTCCGACACTTCACCCATGACCATGATTACCACGCCCCTGGCCGAACGTCTCCGCCCGCGTACGCTCGACGATTTTGTGGGGCAGGAAAAGTTGCTCGGCCCGAAAGGACCTTTACGGCGGGCCATTATGCAAAATGCCATTCCATCGATGATTTTCTGGGGCCCGCCGGGCGTCGGTAAGACGACGCTCGCGCTGCTCATCTCGGAAGCCACCAAGCGGCAATTCTATAATCTCAGCGCAATTAGTTCAGGGGTGAAGGAATTGCGCGAAGTGCTCGCGCGGCCTTCGGGGCTGTTCCCGCCCATTCTGTTTATAGACGAGATTCACCGCTACAACAAAAGCCAGCAGGACGCATTGCTCGGAGCGGTGGAAAAGGGACAGGTGACGCTCATCGGAGCGACCACTGAAAACCCCTCTTTCGAGATCAATTCGGCATTATTGTCGCGCTGCCAGGTTTATATCCTGGAGGCATTCGGCGAAAAGGAACTGAAAGCGCTCATCGCACGCGCGCTTGAAAAAGATCCCTGGCTGAAAGGGAAAAATATCAAGTTCGCGTCCTACGATGCCCTGATGCGCCTCTCCGGCGGGGACGGACGGAAGCTGCTCAATCTGCTCGAACTCGTGGTTTTGGGTAAGGGCGAGGCCAAAAAGATCGAAATTACCGACGAATGGGTAACCGAAGTGGCACAACAAAACATAGCCCGGTACGACAAGTCGGGCGAGCAGCATTATGACATTATTTCGGCATTTATCAAATCGCTCCGCGGCAGCGATCCCAACGGGGCTGTTTACTGGATGGCACGGATGATCGTAGCCGGTGAAGATCCGTCGTTCATCGCCCGGCGAATGCTGATCATGGCATCGGAGGACATCGGCAATGCGAACCCGACAGCGATGATCATGGCCAACGCGTGCATGCAGGCCGTGAATGTGATCGGCTATCCCGAATGCCGTATCATACTATCCCAAACGGCCATTTACCTCGCCACATCGCCCAAAAGCAACGCAAGCTATATGGCTATCGGGGCCGCTATCGAGGCCGCCACCCGTACCGCTCACCTGCCTGTACCCTTGCACTTGCGCAATGCGCCCACCAAACTGATGAAACAGATCGGCTATGGCAAGGATTACAAATATGCGCACGACTTCGAGGGAAATTTCGCAAAACAGGATTTTCTGCCGGAAGAATTAAAAGGTACCAAATTCTTCGAGCCGGGGAGAAATGCGCGCGAAGAAGAAATCAGGAAAAAGCTGCAAAACTGGTGGAGCGACTGGTACGGCTACTGACCCCCGTCGCCTTTTCTCTTTTCTTCAAACTTTTCGAAGGACAAATCGGGCACTTCCGGTTTTGCAGCCGGAGTCGCTTTTTTCCATTCCTGTTCCAGCCTGTCAGCAAGCCTTCGCAGGTTTTCTTCGGTTTCCATCCGCTTCACATAATCGGAAAGCGGCTCCTCCTCTGACTGGCTATCCCGTTCGGGATCTGTCGGGTCCGTGTGTAATTGTTCCATAAGTTGAGTCGTGAGTGGGTCTCGGATGCCTGTATGACCGAGGCCTGACAGGCAATGCGGTTGTAAAGGAGCAAACTTTCCCGAACATTGCAAGCAAAGCCCGCATAAAATGTATCGAATACCACTAAATTGCTAAAAATGTCGAACCAGCCTCATATGATCCCTCAAAGTATTTCCCTTGTCGAAAGACAACTGCTGATCAACCAATGCAGAATCCTGTCGGTTATCGCCGACGAAAAAGAACGAGACCTCTGTGAAAAACGGATTGAAATCCTGGAAAAAGGCTACACCGGTCTCTACCCCAAGGTATTCAGCAACCTCTATGAAGAAGTGCCCATGAGCGTTTACAGCGAGATTTCCGATATTATGAAAATGTATAGCCGCATCAACGAGTCCATAAGGTTGCTGCCCGACGCGGACAGGGAGTTACTCGACCTCGCATCTCTGGAATTTGAAGGATTCGATCAGGATAATGGGATGCACTATTATATGATGTCGTATCTGGTGGACCGGATGGACGAACATGCGGAATATAAGGGACGCGAATTAAAGTCCCACAAAAACAATTCGCTTATCAAATACAACCGCATGCTTTCCGTGTATTTTGAGTACGAAAAGGCTAAAAAGCTGCAATATTCTTCTCCGGATTTGCAAAAATTTATCGACGAAGTCAAATCGTTAGCCGCTGACAATCAGCAGTAATTCGGCAGCTATCACCGGATAGTAAATTCCCGCTACCCAGCAGCTACAAAAAATATTATTTCCTAAACAAAAATGAATGTTTTGAATAAAGAAATCATTAAGTTTGTAGCGAGAACCCCTAAAAGGGTTTTCAATAACGTTGAGTAAAATCAAACATCCCGGTTACCTTGTAACTGGGATGTTTTTTTATACCAACTGCGTTAGCGTAGCTGCACTTTGCGAAGCCTGTCAGCGTTTCGTTTGAGAAACAAACGATCGCTCACGGAATAGCGGCGGTAAGAATGGTCCTTTTTCAGCTGGATAACAAGCCAGAACCCACCGATTGCCGCACCGACGAGCGCAATCATTACGAGGATCGGTGCGATATTGTAGAGATTTTGAAGTAACTGTGCCATGATATCCGTGTTAGTCAGGTTTGATTAATCCAACCAAATAATCATACCAGCAGCTTTCCTTCCCCTTCCCTACATTCTCACACTCAACACTTTTACATCACAGCCCACCACGGAGTTATTGACATACCCGACGCTCAATCCGGAAATTTTCGTTGATTTTCCCGCCGGCAGCGATGTTTTGATCGTAACGATCTTGGAAGCCACCACGGCCTGCACATCATTGAGGTATTTGAATTCTACTTCCGTGGTCTTAACCGGGTTGGCCGAAGTATTCTCGATCACCATATTGTGGACCGCTATCCCACCTACGGGATGCCATTCATTTTTTACGACATGGATTTTCGCCGCCAGTTCATCCGCCGGCCGCCCCGGTAAAGAGTCGGCCGTCGTCAGGACTTCGGTTTGCGACCTCAGGTCTTTCCGGGCATGCAGGAAATCGAGTTGCTTGTAGTAATAAAGAATGTAAATGAAGACACAAACCGGAACAATGGCAGCGGCCCATTTCAGTACCGGGATAAGGACCTTTTTAAACCTGCTCTTTTTACTTCTCCTTGGCATATCAGATACGTTGGTAAAATCGGGGTACTTTCTGTTTCAAATATACCGTTCTGCCCATTTAAAAAAAGTAGTTGAGCGCCCTTTTTGAATAACACGTACATAAAAACAAACCGCTGACTTATGACCAGCGGTTTGCACGTGTATCGTGTGGGACAGGGCTACTGCCTCACAAATCTTTGTGAGCTTACGCTTCCGTCGATATTGGTAACCTGGATGACGTACGCCCCCGCAACCAGGTTTCGTGCCTGGATACCGGAAAGTAACGCATTTGAAGCTTCGAAAACGACCTTGCCGGCTGCGTTTACAACTTTTACGGCTTTTACTTTGCTCCAATCGCCTACATTGACAGTCAGGTTTTCGGAACCGCCGACAGGGTTAGGATAAACCAGCGCGATCCCCTTGAAACGCAGGTTTTCGATGCGGCTGTAAGAGAAAGTCTCGTCGAGATCCACCATTTTCAGGCGGTACAGATTGTCTCCGTTCAGCGGAGTCGGGTCGACGAACGAATAGTGTCTGGTGACGCTGCTCTCCTTGTGTGAAGCTACCGAACCGATTTTAGTCCAGTTCTTGCCATTCTGGCTACGCTCGATTTCGAAACGGTCGCTGTTTGTCTCTTCCGAAGTCGTCCAGGCCAAAGAGGCGGTTTGTCCTTCTGCCATCGCTTTGAAGCTAACCAGGGTCACCGGCAATGCTCTTTCTATCTCCATTGTAAATGAAGTAATTCCTGTCTGACCGAACTGGTTTGTAGCCCGCACGTCGAACGTGAAAATACCGTCTTCGCCGGTTACAGGCGTTCCCGAGAAAGTGCCGTCCGGGTTCAGGGTAACCGAGCTTGGCAAAGTTCCTGCCATGGTACGTCCGCCCGGTGCCGTTACCTGATACAATTCATAAGTGTAATCGCCCGGCTGACCGCACTGGATGCTGAAATTTTGCGCCCCAAACAGGCTGGAAGTCATCGCCTGGCCTACGCGCCCCGGGGCCAGCGCCCCACCCGTGAAAGATACCGCAGGACGTGCGCCGATTTCATGAATGCGGATACCGGTAAAAAGGTTCGCGTTCAAAATGGTAGCCGACCTGATCACAATTCTGTCGAATTCGCCTCCGCCAGGAGTGAAAACGATCTTGGCAAGGCCGTCGTTACCGAACAATGTAAGCAGGTCGAGATCCAAAAGCAGGTTTCTTACCGACTGTGCCGAGCCGACCGGTGTTGCACCCAGGTATGCCTGGATGGTTACGTTATCCAACACGGCTAGATTTGCCAGGGCAGCGGGTTTTGAAACGACCGCAAAAATCTGGTTGGTGCCCGGAATGGTTTTGCCGAGATAGACGGTTTGGGAAACGTTCGATGCCGCAGTAATCGCGCCGTTTTGCAAAAGCGAGAAGTTGTTTGCATCCACAACGCCGTCGATGGCATTTTGAGGATTTTGCAGTGCGTCCGTCAAAGTCAGCGAAATACCCGTTGCATGAGGGTCTATGGCCGTAAATGCAAACGCCGCCTGTTCGCAAGGTGTAAATACCGTGTTCTCGTAATTGGTCGCATGCTCCACGCTCAGCGTAATGCGACCCAATGCGAGACCGATCAGTGAAGCGGTCGCATTGTCGAAGTTCAAAGTCACCGTAACCTGCGAGTAAGTGTTGGTGGGCGTTACGGCGATGTACAGGTTGCCGGCAGGGTCGCGAACCAGTTCCTGAGTGGTGGCACCGCCATTGGAAGTAGCACGGATCGTGTTGTTCTGCAAAAGTCCCAGAACGTTCAGCAACGAGCTCAGATCCAGGTTCAAACCGGTTTGAGTCAATTCGCTGATACGAACATAGGTTGTTTTGCCCGCAGGAAGGGCCGGACTGAAATTCAGATGCAGTGCCGCATCGCTGGAATAGGTGATCGAACCGATGGCGATGTTTACGACCAGACCAGAAGCGGTAATCGTGGCCGATTGACCGTCGGGTGCACCCACTGCATTATTCGGATTCAAAACGTCGGAAGTTGCCAGTGTCTCGGAATGGACTGTAGTACTGGTGGAAGCAACATATTGCTGTGCATTGGCAAGATCAGGCGATACGCCAGCCAGGATTACGGCAGACATGACCCCGCTGATTTTTTTGCCAACCAATTTCCTGATTAAATGGCCGATAGAACTTTTCATAGTGATAGAAATTTTAGAATAGAGATAAACCGTTATGTGATAAAAAGGAACATAAATAAATGCATGTAAATCAAATTGTTAAGCAAAAACCAGCACATCCGGCAGCGTTTCCACTTCGGTTGAAATTTCCTGGGCACCTGGCAAAACATGCGCGCCTCACTATATACGCGGGCACGGCCAGATTCTTTTTACGTGAAGGTGTCGCCTAACGAATAACCGGACGGCCGGTCAAGAGAGATGAGTCGATATCTTTCGCATCAGCATTATTTCGAACTGGTTTATATGTTGATGATTTCTCATGTAGTGGGCTCAAAGCAAATAAGTAAACTTAGTTATACTATATGCACTAAACTAAATAGTACTTATTTGCAAATGTATCTATAAATGGATCAAAATAAACCCACATATTTTCAGTATGGTATCACCCCCCCAAAATTTAGGGGGATAGAATTAATTTTATCCACACAATTATTGTAAATTCCAGCGGCAAAATTCGCTAAATAAGTATCTCCTACTGTCGGATGGCTAGTTTACGTGTTTTTCGAGTACTTAGAGTGTCCGATCCGGCTGTTACCGGATTGCCCTGGCATGCCTTTTATTCCAAACCTCATCATCTTTCATAGCGAAATGACGTGATCGTACAAAGCAGGCGAGTCAAAATATATCGCTCAAATTAAAGTTATTCTATGAATATAGTTTTAGTAGACGAACACCTCCTTTTAGCCGATGCCCTGCAGAACCTTTTAAGGTTGCAACCCGAAGTAACCAAGGTGGATGCCTATACCGATGGCAAAGAATTTCTTTCCGAAAGAAGCGCAGCTCCTCCCGATATCCTTGTAATGGACCTGGGCCTGAATGGGTCGAACGGCCTGGAACTGCTGGACATTTGCCGTTCCACGCTTCCAAAAGAAATGAAGGTCATTGTTCTTTCGACGATTACCGACGTGCAGACGATCAAGCACACCATCCGCCGCGGTGCCAACAGCTTCCTTTCCAAATCAACGCCATTCGAAGAATTCAAGGAATCGATTTTCCAGGTCAGTTCGGGCAAGCAATATATCGGCAAGGCAATTCGCGACAGCCTGATCAACAGTGTTTTTACAGAGGAAGAAGTGATCATGCACCTTTCTCCCCGCGAAAAAGAAGTACTTCAAAAAGTTTGCGGTGGCCACACGATCAAAGAAATCGCCTACGAACTGAAACTCAGCGCGCATACCGTGCAATATTACCACCGGAGCGTGATGGACAAACTGAAAGTCCGCCGCACGACCGACCTCATCGTATATGCCATGCAGCATGGCCTGTACATTCCGGAGGCCAGGTAAAACACGTGGCCTCCGGAGCGCTTTATTCCCGGCAGGCAAGCGGACCATAAAAATCAGGCAGCGGGTTCAGTTTCGTATTTTTCCGCTGGTGCCAATAAGGATAGATCGGCGGTTTTTCACTCGCTTCGTCGAGCCGCTTCACCTGGTCGAGTGTGAGATTCCAGCCCACCGCGCCGAGATTTTGCTTCAGTTGCTCTTCGTTCCGGGCCCCGATAACGACGTTGCTCACCGTAGGGCGCTGCAAAAGCCAGTTCAGGGCTACCTGCGCAACGGTTTTACCGGTTTCCGCCGCAACGGCATCGAGCACGTCAATCAGGTTAAAGAAAAACGCTTCGGGAATTTCCGGACCTTCGCCCCCGCCCTGGGCAATGCGGCCGTCGGCCGGAATGGGCTGCCCCCTTCGGTATTTCCCACTCAATCGCCCCGCCGACAGCGGGCTCCACACGATCGTCCCCACCTTCTGATCGAGCCCCAGCGGCATAAGCTCCCATTCAAATTCCCTGCTCAGCAACGAGTAATGTGCCTGATGCGCGATGTATTTGGCCCAGCCATAGCGCTCCGAAACCGAAAGCGATTTCATCAGATGCCAGCCGGAAAAGTTGGAACATGCGATGTAGCGTACTTTTCCTTCTCGAATGAGGTCGTTCAGCGCACTGAGGGTTTCTTCCACGGGTGTGGTGCCGTCGAAACCATGCATGTGGTAAATATCGATATAGTCTGTCTGCAACCTGCGCAAACTGTCCTCACAGGCCCTGATCAGGTGAAAACGGCCCGAACCCCACTGGTTGGGTTTGTCGCCCATTCTGAAAGTGGCCTTTGTAGAGAGAATGATCCTGTCGCGCAGCCCCATGATCGCCTTGCCGAGAATTTCTTCGGACAATCCCTGCGAGTACACATTGGCCGTATCGAAAAAATTGAGGTCAGCATCCATACAAAGCTTTACGAGCTTTTTGGCTTCATCGACCTGCGTATTGCCCCACGCTTTAAAGAAATCGCCGGTACCACCAAATGTGCCGGTACCAAAACTCAGTACAGGGACTTTCAGGCCCGATCCTCCCAGTTGTCTGTATTCCATTGATATTACTTTTAAATGAATAAAACCGCGAAACCGCCCCCCGGAGCGGCCGCCACCGGCCCGAATTATAGGATAAAATCTCCAAATACCCAATGAAAAAAGGCCGGAAGTCTCCGGCCTCTCTCGCTTCGATCACCAACAAGGAATCCGCCAGGCTCTCGCATTGCAGGCAATCTCGGCGATTCGTTTAGTCAGGTTATTATGCTTCGACAAATGGGGTTTCAGCTATGTCCAAAAAATATCTTCCCTGAACCTCAGGGAAGATATCCGCATTATTTACTCAACGTTCCTCTATTACTTAACCTTTAAACCGTTCAACAGCACTTAATCTGTTTTCCCAGCCGAGTTCAATAATATGTTTCAAATATCATGGATGGAACCGGTCCACCGGAAATCTGATGAGCAACTGGTATTTTTCGGTTAACAATCGGGAAAAACGCCCCTAAATGATGCCCGAATCTGCATTCTTATTATCTTTAAAAGATATTTTTTACCTATTTGGATTTCCTGACTTAATAACCTGACCATGAACCGTAGAGAAGCTGTTCAAAGAATAACCTTCCTGCTCGGCGGTGCGATTTCCGCCCCGCTTTTGGCCGGCATCAATGGCGAACGCCTGAATTTCGGCCCCTCCCTCGAAATATCCGATCAGCAGGAAGCGCTGCTTGCGGAAGTCGCCGATGTGATCATCCCTACCACCGGCACGCCGGGCGCCAAAGCCGCCGGTGCCGAGAAGTTTATTGTACGCGTCATGCGCGATTGCTATCCCATGGATGAGCAGAAAAAGTTTTACGATGGCCTGGCCAAGGTGAATGCGTTGGCCAAAGAAACCTATTCGAAAGAGTTTACCGCGCTGGACTCCGCGCAAAAGAACGACATCATCAAAAAGACCACCGTTTCCGACAAGCCTTTTTTCCTGCAAATGAAGGGACTGACCGTAACCGGCTATTTCACTTCCGAAATCGGCGCCACGCAAGCGCTTGATTACCTGCCGATCCCCGGCCGGTTCGAAGGCAGCTGGCCCATGCCGAAAGGACAAAAAAAGCTGGGCACTTTAACTGGAAAACATTCAATCGGGGCAGTAGCGGCTGGTAATGCATGACCTCCTGGCTATTCCCTGACAATCCCAAACTCTTGTAAGAAAAATGGCGAATCTTAATATCGACGCAAAAAAAGACATCACCTACGACGCCATCGTAATTGGCTCCGGAGTTTCCGGCGGCTGGGCGGCGAAAGAACTGACCGAAAAAGGCCTGAAAGTACTCATGCTCGAAAAGGGCAAGAACCTCGAACACGTTACGGGTTACGAAAATGCATTGAAAGCTCCGTGGGAGACCCAATATAATGGCCGCCTGACGGTCAAACAAAAGGAAACACACCCGTTCCTCTCGCGCGATTATCCGTACAACGAAATGACCGAAAAGTACTGGATGAACGATATGGACCAGCCTTATGAGGAAAAGAAACGTTTTGACTGGTTCCGCCCGAACATTGTCGGCGGGAAATCCATTATGTGGGGCCGGCAGTCGTACCGCTGGAGCGACCTGGATTTTGAAGCAAACCTGAAAGACGGCATTGCGGTCGACTGGCCGATCCGCTACAAAGACATTGCCCCGTGGTATTCCTATGTTGAAAAACACGTGGGTATCTCGGGCGAAAAGCTTGGCTTGCCGCAGTTGCCGGACAGCGACTTCATTGCGCCGATGGATATGTACCATGTTGAAAAGGAAGTACGCAAACGTCTCGAAAAAGAATTTCCGGGCCGGGTGATGACCATCGGACGTGTGGCCAACCTTTCGCAGCCCACGAAAATCCAGCTGGACGGTGGTCGCGGGCCCTGCCAATACCGCAACCGCTGCTCGTATGGCTGTCCTTACGGCGCGTATTTCAGCACCCAGTCATCGACCTTGCCGCCGGCGATGAAAACCGGGCGGCTGACGCTCCGCCCCGACTCGGTGGTGCGCGAGATTATTTACGACGGTAAAAAACAGGGCGGCCGCGCGACGGGCGTGCGCGTAGTAGACACGGTTACATTGCAGGAGCGCGAGTTTTTTGCCAATATCATCTTCGTGTGTGCGAGCGCAATCGCGTCCACCGCATTGCTGCTCAACTCCACCTCCGACCGCTTCCCGAACGGAATGGGTAACGACTCCGGCGAGCTGGGCCACAATTTGATGGACCACCACTTCCGCACCGGCGCAAGCGGTACCTGGGAAGGTGATCTCGATAAATATTACTTCGGTCGCCGCGCAAACGGTATTTATATCCCCCGCTACCGCAATATAGGATCCGACAAACGCGACTACCTGCGCGGCTTCGGCTACCAGGGTGGTGGCGGTCGTCAGGGATGGCAGCGTAACGTCGCCGAACTTGCGTTCGGTGCCGATTTCAAGGAAGAACTGACCACCCCTGGCAACTGGACCATGGGTTTCGGAGGTTTCGGCGAAACATTGCCCTACCACGAAAACCGCATGTACCTGAATAAGGATAAAAAAGACAAATTCGGAATTCCGGCGGTTGTATTCGACGCCGACCTCCGCGAAAACGAGAAGAAAATGCGCAAGGACATGATGAACGACGCGGCCGAAATGCTCGAAAAATCCGGCGTCAAAAACGTCCGCACTTACGACAATGGCTCTTACCTGGGTATGGCGATCCACGAAATGGGTACCGCCCGCATGGGTCGCGACCCTAAAACATCGGTGTTGAATGGAAACAACCAGATCCACGCCGTTAAAAACGTGTTTGTGACGGATGGCGCTTGTATGACGTCCGCATCGTGCGTGAACCCGTCGCTCACCTACATGGCGCTCACCGCGCGGGCCGTGGACTTTGCGGTCAAGGAATCGAAAAAGAAAAACATCTGATGGATCAGTAAAAGGGGCCAGGTCGTAACCTGGCCTTCTTTTTTGATGCAGCCGACAGAACAAAACACATGTGTTTCGCTGCAATATTTTGCGATATTTTGCAATATCATGAGAATTATTGCATTAATTTGCAAGCACAACATTTATCGTTATGGAAGAAAAACTAAGGATCAGCGCCGCACGGAAAGCCACTCTGTTAATATTTCTCGTATGTGGGATCGGCTTGTCGAGCTGGGCTCCGATGGTACCGTTTGCTAAAATCAGACTGGGGTTGAACGAAGCCGACCTGGGAGTGGTATTACTGGCGCTGGGAGCGGGCGCTATTCTCACAATGCCTGTAACCGGTTTGCTGATCAACAAATATGGCAGCCGCACGGTAGCGATCGTTTCGGCGCTTGTGATTGCGTCGCTTCTTCCCCTTTTATTGCTGGCGGGCTCGCCCTACCAGCTGGCAGCGGCATTGTTTGTTTTCGGCGCGGGCATTGGTTCGATAGATGTTTCGATGAATGCGCAGGCGGTGGTAGTGCAGGAGCGGCACGGGAGCCATATCATGTCGTCCTTTCATGGAATGTTCAGTCTCGGAGGCCTGATAGGCTCCATCGGGCTTGGCTTTCTGATCAAAACCGGACTTTCCCCGACTTATGCGGCGGTCGCTATTTCAGCATTATTGGTTTTGATAACCGTAACCCAGTCACGCTACCTGCTGCCGCATTCGGAGGAAACGAAAATGGACGGCACCAGCTTTGTTTTACCCAAGGGCCCCGTAGCGCTTCTGGGCATTATGTGTTTTATCCTTTTCCTCGCGGAAGGCTCCTTGCTGGACTGGAGTGCGGTTTTCCTCCAATTTTCCCGCGGTTTTGATCCATCGTTTTCGGGACTCGGCTATGCGGCGTTCTCGGTGGCAATGGCTGTGATGCGATTAACCGGCGATAATATCATTCACCGGCTGGGTCCTGCCAAAGTGGTTTTTTACGGCACATTGCTCGCCGGGGCCGGCTTCCTCATAGCGGTGCTGATTCCCTCGGCCATTGCCGCGCTGGCAGGCTTTGTGATGGTCGGACTGGGCGCCGCCAATGTTGTGCCCATATTTTTCACCGCCGCCGGGCGCATTCCGAACATCCCCCCTTCCATTGCGCTATCGGCCGTAACCATTCTCGGCTATTCAGGCCAGCTTGCGGGGCCGGCGTTAATCGGCGTCATTGCCGAAATGACTTCCCTGTCCTGGGCACTCGGGCTGGTCGGATTGCTCCTGTTCTTCGTCGCATTCGGTTACAGGCACCGCGAGTAGCATGCTTCGCCGGAAACAAATAGGAAGATCAGCCGAATATTGCTCCTGCCGGTATCATAAAATCAATCAATCCGGGCCCAGTAGATGAAATGTGGAAACGCCCTTTTCCACCAAACCACTACCCCGGCATGAAAAACCGCATTTTACTCCTTTACCTCCTTCTGAACGCAAGCTGCCTTCTGGCGCAAAACAAAACGGACCTTTGGTGGAAAAGAAACAATCTGAGGGTCATTCAAATGAACCTCCCGGCCTACGAAGCCGCGACCATCAATGCCGACTCGATCGTAGCCGATCTCGCTGCCTGCTCCGCGAACACACTGCTGATCAACGCAGGCGGCATTATGGCATTCTACCCTACCAGGTTGGATTTCCACTATCGCAACCCATTTTTGGAGGACAATAATGTACTCGCGGACGTCATCCGGAAGTGCCACGAAAAGGACATCAGGGTAATTGTCCGGTTCGATTTCAGTCGCGTACATGAAAGCATTTTCAAGGCCCATCCCGATTGGTGTTATATTTCACCAAAAGGCGAGCGCATAATCAATACGGATATGTATGTGGTATCTATCAATGCCCCCTACGTGCAGGAAAAGGCTTTCAAAATCGTCGAAGAGGTGATCGATATGTTCCCTATCGACGGTATTTTCCTCAATATGCCGGGCTACCAGGTCAACAACCCGTACGAAGGCAAATATCATGGCATCGACCAGAACGAGTATGACAAAAAACGTTTTGCCGAATTCAGCGGCGGGAAAGCATTGCCGGTGGAAGAGAACAAAGCCGACCCGCTTTTTCAGAAATACCTCGAGTTTAAAAAAGTAACGGTCGAAGACTGGTCGGAACGGTTGCATAAGCTGGTTAAAGCCAAAAACGAGCAGATTGCGATCTGTACCTATTCCGACAAGTTTGTGGACATCATCCGTCACGAGTCGCAGAGCATGACTACCCTGCCCTACTGGCCCTACACGGCGTCGGACAACGTCGGCAATGCCGTCAACTCCTTTCCCGACCACATTATCAGCAATGCAAGCATCCAGCAGATTTCCTTCCAGTCGCGGTACAATGCGGTGGAGCCGGAAGAAACGCGGATCAGGCTATACGAAAACATCGCCAATGGTTCCGGCCTGGATATGAGCATGATGGGCGACATGCGCGGGTATGAAGACGAGCGCAGCTACCCGGTTTTCAGAAAAGTGTACGGCTTTCACAAAAAGAATGAGGCCTATTTCGGCAAATACAAATCCGTGGCGAAGATCGCCGTCATCGCACCGGGCGCGTGGCCAAGCGGCGAACCGATGCAGGAATATCGCGGTATTCAGCTGATGCTCCGCGAGGCGCATATTCCGTTCGACATTGTGGAAGATAGCCAGATTGCCCACCTTGAACAAAAGGTGAAGGGCTACAAGCTGATCATCATGCCGGAGATCACTTACCTCCGTCCGGACGCTATCCGTATTCTGAAAGAAGCCAGTCGCCAGGGTACAAACCTCATTGCCACCAACCGGACGCTATTTGATAGTCCTGAAACCCTGGAATCGCTTTTTGGCGCTAAAATCGAGAAAAAGGACAACGACGGCGCCGGTAACTACCTCGTTCCCGACGACCGGAGCATTTTCAAAAGCTTCAAAGGCCAGCGAATGCTCTTCTGGAAGTTCAATTTGGGACTTTATGACTTTTCCGGTGCCGATCGGAAACTACTGCCCGTCCTGGCAAAAGGCCGCCCGGGCCCACCCGAGATCATAGGGGGGGCACGACCCCACCGGCTATTTTGCATTGGCTATCAAGAATCATCCGAACAGTAAGGCGGCATTATTTCCGGCCAATCTCGGCAAGATTTACTACATCCACGGCTACCAGGAGCACAAAAACCTTTTGCTGGATATGATCCGCCATTTGCTACCGGATACTGCACAAAACTTAGAGACAAACGCGCCCGCCCGGGTCGAAACCGTGTTGAAGGAATTCACCAAGAACTCTTATGAAAATCGGGCTAAAAACACCTCCGACGGCCAAATTCTGCATTTGATCAACCTCACCGGTTTCAGCGGAAACACCTATTTCGAACCGCTTCCCGTTCACGATCTGCGATTCACGATCGGCATGTCGAAAAAACCACAAAAAAGTATTTACATTGACAAACCGCAAGCCTCTGAACTTCACCTGGAAAGACGGCAAGATCCACGTCGCGCTCGATCGCCTGGGCGAGTTCGAAAGCATTGTGATGGAATGGTAAACTAAATCAAACGCTACCAATGAAACCCAGACTCATCTTACGCCTTGCCGTGCTGTGTATTCTCATTCATTTAATCGGCCACTTTTTCGGGCATTTTTCCTGGAAAGAAACGCCTGATCCCGCCAAACAGGAGGTGATCAGGCAAATGACCGGCCCCAAGTTCGAATTCATGGGCGTCATGCGCAGCATGGGCGATTATTTTGAAGGTTACGGCCTCATCCTTTTTGTCGTATACGGTATGTCGATAGCGCTGATTCTGTCTGCCGCAAGGTTCGCCGATAGTAACAACGATATTGCCCGCAAAGTACTCACACCTATCGGAATCGGCTATGTCGCCATGGGAATCATCGAATTCATCTATTTCTTTCCGTTTGCCGGCTCGATAAGCCTCGCTGCCGGTGCACTGGTGATTCTGGCCATCTTTCTGAACGGTTAGGTGCTTTCAAACGGTTAAATACTCATAACTTAGGAGCGTCCGGCTTGTTGGGCGCTTCTTCCGGATTTATTCCGCAGGTTTTTAGCCTGCGACCATAACTTTTACGATTGATTTCCACGTATAATACGTCAAAATTGCCTCCGCCAAAAGCAATCTTGGTTGCCTTGCCATCCGGCAACGGCAAAATGGCATTCACACGGCCGGTCTGATCGAGGATTTGTACACCGATATTCGTAGCTACGTAGATCCGGCCGTCGCGGTCGCAAACAATGCCGGTTGCCGCTGCTTTATTTTCAGCATCCGATACATGTAGCCAACCAAAGCGCTGCCTGTACGCTAGTTTCCTGTTCGGTTGGATCTGATAGGAATATACCCAATGCGAGGTCGAGTCAACCGTGTAAACCAATGTCCGGTCAGGCGAAAGGGCCGCGCTGGTGGCTTTGAGTGTTTTCAAAGAAATAGTGCTTGAAGGTGTCGGTTTACCAATAATTGGAAAAGCATCTTCCGCTTTTTTCCACCCTTCGCCGGGAATCAGCAATGCCGACAGAAGTGCATTCTGAGACTGTCCCTGTTTGACCGGTTCCGGCCAGTCTTTCCACAGATAACGCATCGCATCGGGGAACAACGACGTGCCCTGTTTGCCATTGTGGCCGCCTTCACCCCATTGATGCTTCACTTCATAGCCGGCGAAAGTGAGCGCGCGCAGCATGGTCTGGTTGGCCATCCACCAGTCGCCGGCGTAAATGTTAAGGTCATTGGCGCCATCTTGCATGTAAATGCGGATCGGCTTCGGCTCGACTTTCCGGATCAATGTCGGATAACGGTCGGCGCCCCGTAAACCCACATATGTGCCGATCGCGCTGAATACACGCGAGAATGCCTCCGGGCGCTCCCATGCTGCCGTAAATGCACAGACAGCCCCACTGCTGGACCCTCCTATTGCACGGTCGTTACCGTTTTTGGACAGGCGTATTGCCCGTCCGTCGCTCGTTTTTTGTCTTTCCACTTCGGGCAGGATTTCTTCCAGGATAAACCGCGCGTAGGCATCGCCCAGGCCGTCGTATTCGAAACTGCGGTTGAACCGGTCGTTGGCAGCATCGGGATTGGCCGCTTTTAAGCGTCCATGCATCACAAACACCCCGATCGTCACCGGCATTTCCTTTTGATGGATGAGGTTATCGAACACGGTAGGTGCCTTCCACTGGATACCGTCCTGGTTCACATACACGCATGCAGGCGCATCGGGCTTGTATTGCGCGGGCACATAAACCCAACACTCGCGCCAGGTGCCAGGGAAAATTCGGGATTTATCGAAAACGAATTTCAAAACTTCGCCCTTCGGAACGCCTGGATGTTCCTCCGATGCCGGGTCCACCGGGTAGTGCTCTTCCGGAACCTGGGCACCAGCGAAGAACGGAGCAATGAGGCAGAACAAGAACAGCAGCTGCTTCATATATGTTTTAAATTTAAAATGAATCACAAATAGCTTAGCCACCACGTCCGCTTGCGGGCTTTGTACTCGCCATACCATTTACAAGGTCCGTACATAGCAACGACTATCGTTATCCAGATCAGGTATGTCTGCCCCAACGGATAACCGAAATCGTTGGGTCTGAATTTGAAGAACAAGCTATCGTCCGTAGCCTGTTGCCAGGTATAGCCCGACAGAAATACAACCACCAGGGTCATCAGGTGGATGAGGTAAAAATGCGCGAGGAAAAAGAAGAACGGCACCCGGCCATAAACAGTACAAATGCGGCTGAATGCATTGTCTGTATGCTCGGTCAGGGCTAGCAAGATGAGAACCGGCCCCTGCGTCATGAAAATGAAACAAAGCGACGGCGGGTACTTGGTGACGTTCATGAAGGACATGAGCGTTTTGATGCCGCTATCCTGAGTCGACCAGGGCGCCGGATCGCCGTAGCCATTTATCAGCCTTATAACCACAAAAAGGATCGTCATCGCAAGGCCCGCCAGGACGAGTAACTTCCTGCGTTTTACCGGGTCAGCATTACGGTTGAACAGCATTCCCAATCCGTAACCCGACATCATAATACCTGCCCAGGGAAAGATCACATACAAAAAAATGACCGCACCGCCATCCGGTCGTGGAAGGAATGTACCCCTGCCGGTAAAGAATATGCGCAGCAATATATCGGCCGGGGTGTTTTCCTGTAACTTCACATAATCCAGCAGGTTATGCCCCAGCACCAACGCCAGCCCCAGGATCAGGACGGTTTTCGGCGAAGCGAAACGCACGGCAATTCCGAGCACGATCATCGCGCCGCCCAGGGCCCAGAATACGGCGAAAAAGAGCGTTTTATAAGTAATGTCAAACGTGAATGCGAAGGTCATAAACACGATTTCAACCAGAATGAGCCAAAAGCCGCGCTTGATCAGGAATACCGACTTCTCCGCCGGAGTTTTGTTGAGGCCGGACAAATAGGCCGACAGCCCCGAGAGCATCATAAAGCTGGGTGCGCAATAGTGCGTGATCCACCGCGTGAAAAACAACGCAGGCGTGGTAGTGGTCAGATCGGTAGGATCGCCGGTAGCGCCGGCAATGTGAAAGAAGTCGCGCACATGGTCGAGGGCCATGATGATGATGATCAGGCCACGGACGGTGTCGATGGACCGGATGCGGTTGATGAGGGTGCCGGTAGCGGTATACATGACTAATGGGTGTTGGAAAAGCTGACCTAAGAAGTCATATAAATTACTCATTTACTGCCGATTCTTTCAAATGAAAGGCAACAAAAAGTCCCGGTATCGTGCCAGCCGGGCTGCCGGATACCGGGACGTTGACGGTACGATCCCGCTACAACAGCGCCGCGCCGAAAACCCCGGCGCTGTCGCCGAGCCTGGGTTTGACGATAGGCGTCGTGACAATTCCTTTGTTGAAAATATACTTGCGGATACGCTCGTAACCGGCCGTATAAAGCAGGTCGATATTACCAACGCCACCACCTATTACGATCAGGTTCGGATCGATGACGTTGATCAGCGTGGAAATCGCACGGCCATAATATTCCAGCAGGCGTTCGATGGTAGCCCGGGCATGTTCGTCGTTGCCCCCGTGATATCTTTCAAGCACCGCTTTCAGGGGAGTTTTCTCTCCACTTAGTTTTTCATAATAACGTTCCAGCGCCGGGCCTGAGATCACCTGCTCCACGCAGCCGGCTTTTCCGCAATAGCAGGGCTCGCCGCCTTCTTCGAGGATATTATGTCCCCATTCGCCGCCGATACCATGGTGTCCGCCGATGATCTTGTTGTTCACTACAAGCCCGCCGCCGACACCCGTGCCCATAATCACCCCGAAAACAACTTCCGCCCCGTGGTAATCCTTACCTGCACCCATCAGTGCTTCGGCAAGCGCGAAACAGTTCGCGTCATTCGCGAGCTGGCAGGGAACGCCGAGGATCTTTTCCAGATCGGCCTTCAGCGGCATACCGTTGAGGCAGGTTGTATTGGAATTCTTCATCAGCTGCGAGTCCGGTTCGAGCACGCCAGGTGTTGCAAAGCCAATCTTGCGCGGCCGCTCACCTACCTGGTCGGCGACCATATCGATCAGTTTTTTGATCTGCGACAGAATATGGTCGTAGCCCTTCGCGGATTCCGTCGGTACGCGCATTCGTACCACTACTTCCAGATTCCTTTCGGGATCCAGCACCGCGCATTCTATTTTGGTCCCTCCCAAATCGATTCCCCAGAGTTTCATTATTTTGTTTTTGTTAATTAAATAAATGGGCTGTCGGCTTTCTGCAGTCGGCTTTCGGCTGCATATCGCCAAAAATCGACGGCGGCTTTTCAGTTATGTATAACTGAAAGCCGATTGCCGACGGCCGACAGCCGAAGTACTTCAGTGCGTTTTGTAAAACTTAAAACCAAACAAAAAGATCACCGTGTAGCAGATAATCGGCAGATAGTAAGCATGCGCCACATTACTTTCGGCCACGGCACCCATCAGGAACGGGAAGAATGCCCCTCCGGCTACGCCCATTGCGATGAAAGATGAGCCTTGCTGCGTGTGCGGGCCGAGATTTTTAAGGCCGAGGCTGAAAATGGTCGGGAACATGATGCTGAAAAAGAAGTTGAGCATCATCAGCGCGATAAACGAAGGCCAGCCCCAGGCCTGTGCTACGATCAGACACATGACAATGTTGCTGAATGCGAAAATGGCCAGCAAGGTATGCGGCGCGATAAAGCGCATCAGGAAAGTCCCCACGAAGCGTCCGGCCAGCATCAGTGCCATAAAACCGATCATATAATTGGCCGCCACCTCATCGGGGAAACCCATTTTTTCGTGTCCGTAGTTGATGAAAAATGCCCACGTCCCGCCCTGCGCCGCCACATTAAAGAACTGTGCAATCACCGCCCATACGAAATGGCGATGCTGGAATAAGGTCTTTCCGGGTTCCGAATCCACATTCACGGCTTCGGGATCAATATCCGCTGCGTGCGGGTCCGTCAACGCGGGCACCTTCACCAACGAAAAAGCCAGGGCAATCAGAGCAATGACGGAACCGATGGCGATATAGAGGTTCCTGACGGAAGTTAGGTCGGTACTGCCTTCCACATGGCCGCGGAACAGAAAAAAACTGCCGATTGCCGGTCCGAGAATGGCACCCAATGCATTGAACGCCTGTGCGAAGTTGATGCGCTGGTCGCTGGTACGCTGGTCGCCCAACGAAGCCACGAACGGGTGCGCAACGGTTTCCAGTGTTGCCAAACCGCATCCGAGGATAAAGAGCGCAATACCGAAGAAAGGGAATGAAGCGGTGCTCGCCGCTGGTACGAACAGGAACGCTCCCAATGCAAATAGCGACAATCCTAGCAATACACCTTTTTTATAGCCAAAACGCTTCATGAACAAACCCGCCGGGATACCCATGATAAAGTAAGCGCCGAAAATCGCGAACTGAACGAATGCGGATTGCGTCTTGCTCAGACTGAGTACCTTTTGAAAGTGCTTGTTGAGCACGTCGCCCATCGTAATAGCAATGCCCCATGCCATAAAAAGCGATGTAACGAAAACCAGTGTGACAAGGTATTTTTTATCAGTAAACTTGGGTGGGGACGTGTGGGCGATGCCGACAGACGATTGGTTGCTCATTTAGCTGAATAGTAAAATTAAATATTAGGTTCGGTCTATTTTTGCAAATGTAAATCAGAGAAATTTAAAATCTGTATCCAGTCGAACATTTTAACGTCGTGCCCGCCCGGCCGGATATGAAAGCCGATTTGGCCCGTCAGAGGCTGATTCAATGCGGGAAACGGGCTGTCCGGCAAACCGTTCGTCCCTAAAAACCTGTACACTGCATCCGCGGCCCGGGCGGTTGCAAACTCACCCGGCGGATCGGAATTCTTGTCGTCCCCGGCGGTTGCCAGATATACCGGCCGTGGGGCGATCAGCGCAACGACAAAATGCTGATCAAATGGTAATTCCGTATCCTTTCCTTTGTACTTGCCCAGGTTCCGCGCAAACCAGTACGGAAACATCGTGCAAAGCCTGTTGATATCCTCTCCCACGCCCCGTCTGAACAATTTGCCGCCGCCCGCGCCCGACTCGTTGCTGAGTACCGCGGCAAACCGCCTGTCCGTCGCACCGGCCCAAAGTGCAGCTTTGCCTAATCTCGAAAAGCCGAAGACCGCCACCCGCTTCGCATCGATGTCCTTATCGGTTTCCAGATAATCCATTCCGCGGCTCAACGCCCACGCCCAGGCGGCAACGGTGCCGAAATTGTCCTCGCGTCGCTGCAACGCGGGGTACAGCGTGTGCACACCGGTCTGAAATGCATGCGCCTTCCGGTCGGACGCGACCTCCTCCCGGTAGAGCGTCACGAGCGCATACCCGCGCGCGAGGATACTGTCCACCGCCCACTGCGAGGCATTCACACCCCGGCAGGCGTCGGTGGCCCTTCCGTCGGAGGCACACGGAAACATCCGGCTGTTTTCCACCCATGCAGTGGTCAGTTTGATACCCGGGTCGGAATGGATGGCCTGGTTCCCGATGAAATTCAGCCCGATAATGGCCGGCACGGGACGCCTGGCCTGATTGGGAATGTAAACGAGCAAATCAAACCGGGCTTCCCTGCCTTCCCGGATAATACGGACGGTCACTTGCTTGCGCGTCGCTTTGCCGCCCAGTGCATTCCTGTCCAGGTCGAAAACTTTAAAGTGCATCTTTTTCGGACGGTCCGGCGAAACACCGTACATCTCGCGGGTCATGATTTCAAGAATTTCCTTCCGCCTGCGCTCCCAGTCCTTCACGGACTTCACTTTTTCGCCATTGTTAAAAGTAAATGGATCAGGCAAAGCCAGGCTGCCCTCCTGAGCGCAGGTATTTTTGGACGAAACTATCGATAGCAGTACCAGAAACGGAAGGAAATACCGCATATTCAGGCAGATAAAAAAGCTTTGATTATTTATTTTTTATTGAAATAGTTATGCATGAAAAGCAACTGGTGCTGCACCGCATTCTCCCAGTAAGGCCAGTTATGAGCACCAGGCCGGGAAATGTAATCGTGCGGGATTTTACGGTATTCGAGCTGTTTGTGAAGATTTTCGTTCACACCATAGAAGAAGTCCTCGGTACCGCAGTCGATAATTAGCGAAAGGCTATTGGGAGTTAGCAAATGGAGCATGTTGATCACGGTGTTCCGCTCCCATCTTTCGGGCTGCTCGGCGTAGGAACCCAGGCGTTTGGCCATGTCCCAGTTATTTGGAAACGGGCGGATATCTACGCCGCCGCTCATGCTGCCGGCTGTCCCGTACACATCCTGGTGCCTGAATGCAAGGTACAATGCGCCATGCCCGCCCATACTTAAACCGGTAATGCCGCGGCCTTTCCGGTCTTTAATGGTCTTATAGTTTTTATCGACGTAGGAAACGAGTTCTTTGGAAACATAAGTTTCGAACTGCGATTGCGGGTCAACCGGACTGTCCCAATACCAACTGCTGAAACCGCCGTCCGGACAGACGATGATCATATTATACTGGTCGGCTGCCTGCTGGATGCGGGGCGCCTTGGTGACCCAGTTGGAATGGTTGCCGCTATAACCGTGCAGCAGGTACACGACCGGAAACTCCTTGCCCGAGCCATATGCGGCAGGCCGCACTACGACTACCTTGAGATTCCGCTTCATAACCGCGCTGCTCACCTCCACCGTGTCGACCTGCGCCGCATGAACCTGGCCGAGTATAAACAAGGCAAATGCAAAGAGTGATAGAAATGCTTTTTTCATTTTAAAGATTGAAAGGGAATTGAGAAAATGACGATAAGGGAGTGGCCTTCACCGAAATCTTTTTGAGAAAATTTTCTACAACTGCCGGGAGCCACCGCCCTGAATGCCGCAAATATTGTAGAAACCGGGGAATTATCCCGTTTTAGTGCGCCATAATGTGCCTGGCATCCAAATTGATGTAATCCTGATATCTCTAAAATAACTCTAACTCAAACTATTACAACAATGGGCAATCTCCTTTATACGATAGCGATCATCCTGGTGATCCTATGGCTGATCGGCTATTTCGGCTTTGCGAGTTTTGGATTAGGAAATATCATTCATATTCTGCTGGTGATCGCCGTAATCGCGATCATCCTCCGTGTGATACGTGGCGACAGGGTGGTGTGACAAAACATCCGCTAGCATGAAGGCCCGGGACGTTAATTTCAAACCGTTCCGGGTTTTTGTTTGCACCAATGGGTAACCAAGCCATATTTTTAGCTGCTTTATACAAATAACCCCCGTTCTATGCAGCTGATTTTACTCAAACGCCTTGTCCTCCTACTACTCCTTGCCCTGACTGGCATATCCGGCCGCTCTTCTGCGCAGACTTATGTCGGAAGCGTCGAATTCACCAGCCAGAGCGCGCTGAACGCCTGGGACCCGCAATGGAAGTCCGTTACGGGCAATATCTACATCACCAGTCTTGCGAGCGACGTCGTTACCAGCCTGGCACCATTGCAGAACCTGACGACCGTCGGCGGTGCGGTCATTATCGCCGAAAACCATTCACTTACCTCGCTCGATGGGCTCAACGGGTTACAGAGCGCGGGAATGCTGGAAATTTCGTTCAACGGCTCATTGAGCAACCTTGCCGGATTGGGTGCGCTCGCAACCGTTTCGGGGCCGGTCAGTATTGTCGGTAACGCATCGCTTACCACGCTCACCGCGTTATCGCCCGCATTGAATATCGGCGGCGACCTCACGATCCGCAATAACCCCGTGCTCGCGATCTGCAGCGCCACCGCCATCTGCAACTATCAGCGTAACCACAGTTCATCCACCTATTTGAATGTGTCGGGCAATGCGGGGCTCTGTTCCGATGAAGCTGCCTTATACGAAGCTTGCAACGGTCCATTGCCGGTAATGCTTACGGAATTCGACGCCATGGGCGAGGGACCGGCCGTGCGCCTGCGCTGGGCCACTGCCACGGAAACCAACGCTTCGCATTTCGACATTGAACGAAGCCGCGATGGTCGTACCTGGCACAAGGCCGGGGCCGTGAAAGCAAGAGGCGAAAGCGGAAACAGGGAAGAATATACCTTTACGGACGCTGTCCCTTTTACCGGCGAAAGTCTTTATCGCCTGCGGATGAACGACCGCGACGAAACATTCTCGTATAGCCGCATGCGTAGTGTGTATGTACCTGAAACGAAAGCGCCCGTCTATCCGAACCCTTTTTCGGCCTTACTGTCGTTTTCCGTGAACCACGCGGGGGCTTTCGGTATTGCCGAACTCATCGATGCCCGGGGAAATGTGGTTTATCAAACAGCAGGCATATTACCGGCCTCGATTCCGACCGCCCAATGGCAGCCAGGCACCTATTGGCTGAAACTGGTTGATAAAGACGGGCTTGCCACACAGTTCAGGATAGTGAAAACAAACTGATTTTCGCCTCGGCTGGCATAATTGTTGTTACATCGCGCGCATAGTTCGAACTAAACAGCGATGTTATGGAAACGACAATTGAATATAATTACCCCTCGCTCGTCAATGCCGCATTCGGCAATCGTACCGATGCGCAGAAGGCTTACGACGAGCTGATTTATCGGGGTTACAAACCGGAGGAAATCAACGTGATCGTATCGGACGAGACGCACCGTATCCATCATGAAGAACTTGACAAGGAAAAGCACGCGCATTCGACGATGGAAAATGCAGGCATCGGTTCGGCCATTGGCGGCACGGCCGGGGCCATCGCGGGGGCAATCCTCGCCATTGGTACGACCGTCGTGATTCCCGGTCTCGGCATTGCGGTGGCCGGACCGCTTCTGGCGGCCCTCACCGGTGCGGGCGCCGGCGGACTCACAGGTGGCATCGTGGGCGCATTGCACAATAAAGGTGTTCCGAAAGAGCATGCCGAGGCATTCGAATCCAGCATCCGGGAAGGTGGAATTATTATTTCGTTTACCCCAAGGACCGTCGAGGACCGTATGGAAATTATAGAAGCATGGCAGCGTTACGGGGCACGCCAGCTGCACGGCAACGAAACTTACACGGCCTGACCACACAAAAGAGACCCGCCCGACGGCGGGTTCTTTCATTATAGAAGGTCTTTAATCCGTACCCAGACATTCTCCGCCAATATCTTATGGCCTTCCGCCGTCGGGTGGATGCCGTCGGCCTGGTTGAGCTTCGACTCTCCCCCCCACTCCTTCCAACAGGAAGGGAATCAGGACAATATCGTTCTTTTTGGCCAGGTCGGCATACACCTCCTTGAACTCCGCTGCATATTCCCGGCCCATGTTGGGCGGAATCTGCATACCGGCCAGCACCCGTTTCGCATCAGGGTATTTCGCTTTCACCTTATCAAGGATTTCCTGCAAATTCTTTTTGGTTTCCGAAACCGGGATACCGCGGAGACCATCGTTACCGCCGAGTTCGAGCACGAAAATATCGAGCGGTTGTTTAAGGAGCCAGTCGATGCGGCTATTGCCGCCGGAGGTAGTTTCTCCGCTCACGCCCGCATTGATTACCTTATAGTTGAGCCCGAGCGAATCGATCCGCTTCTGGATCAGTCCGGCGAATGCCTGCGAAGGGTCGTCGAGGCCGTAACCCGCTGTGAGGCTGTTTCCGAAAAACACGATCACCTTCTTTTTAGCGGCAGGCGCTTTGGCTGCTCCTTGGGAACGACCGGCTTCCTGCTCCGATCCGTTCTTTTTGTCGCTACCGCAAGAAAACAACCCGGTTGCAAGCACGCCCGCTAGCAGCAGTAATGTCATAATTGTTGTGAAACGACGCACGGCATTCATAATAGGTATCGAAGGGGAATGGATTTTATAGTTAAAAAACGCGTACCGGGCCATTCATTCTCATTTAAAAACCGTTTGAACTATATTTATAAGCAACAATAACCGAAAAAAGCCAAATTGAGGCTTTACCGGTGAACCGGCTCTACGCAAACATAAAAGAAAATCGATTGATGAATACCATACTCGATCTGCACGACGTCAGTAAAATATACAAAAGCGGCGACCGCACCCTTAAAGTCCTCGATAATATCAGCTTTTCCATCGAAACCGGCTCCACGGTCTCGATAGTCGGCCCGTCGGGCAGCGGCAAAACGACGCTCCTTGGCCTCTGCGCCGGACTCGACCGCTCTACGTCCGGCAGCGTGGAATTGCATGGGACGCGCTTGAACGGCCTCAACGAAGACCAGCTTGCGGCGGTCCGCAACCAGTTTGTGGGGTTCATCTTTCAAAACTTCCAGCTTCTTCCGACACTTACCGCATTGGAAAACGTAATGGTCCCGATGGAGCTTCGCGGTGAGAGAAATGTAAAACCCCGCGCCCTCGACCTGCTCGACAAGGTGGGCCTCGCCGAACGCAGCCACCATTACCCTACCCAGCTCAGCGGCGGCGAACAGCAGCGCGTTTCGCTGGCGCGCGCGTTTTCGAACCAGCCGCAAATCCTTTTTGCAGACGAACCGACCGGTAATCTCGACGCCGAAACGAGCGAAAAAGTAGTGAAACTGCTCTTCGATCTCAACCGTGAGGCCGGCACCACCCTGGTGGTCGTTACTCACGACCTCGACCTAGCTGCCAAAACCCAGCGGATCATCCGTATCAAAGGCGGCAAAATTGCGGCGGCAAGCTAATCATTAATTCCCGATGAACCCGAAGACACTCAACCTTTCCTGGCTATTGCAAATGGCATGGCGCGACAGTCGTAAAAACCGCGCCCGGCTTGCGCTCTTCATATCGTCCATTATCCTCGGTATTGCCGCGCTGGTGGCCATTTATTCGCTGGGCGATAACCTGCGCGACAATATCGACGATCAGGCCGCGACGCTCATCGGGGCCGATTTGTCCATTTACAGCGGAAAAAAAATCGAAGGGAAAGCGATGGCCTTCGTGGATTCGCTGGGAAAGGTACGCTCCGAAGAGCGGGCATTCGCTTCGATGGTTTATTTTAACAAATCCGGCGGCAGCAGGTTGGCGCAGGTAAAAGCATTATCCGGCGATTTCCCTTATTACGGAAAACTGGAAACACTGCCCGTATCAGCCGGGAAGACATTCCGCGACCGTCAGGAAGCATTGGTGGACCAGACATTGATGCTGCAATACCACGCACAGGTGGGGGATTCGATCAAGATCGGTGAAGTTACATTTGCCATTGCGGGTGTCCTGGAAAAGGCACCGGGCGCCACCGGCATTACCGCGTCGGTAGCCCCCGTTGTGTACATACCCATGCGTTACCTCGACCAGACCGGCCTGATGCAAAAAGGCAGCCGCGTCGGGTACAGGTATTATTTCAAATATCCGCCCAAAACTGACATTGAAAAGATGGTTAAAACGCTGGAACCCAAGTTCGAGCGTTTTGACCTGGACTACAATACGGTACAGAGCCAGAAAGAGGATACCGGCCGTTCTTTCCGCGATCTTACCCGCTTCCTCTCGCTTGTAGGCTTCGTCGCGCTGCTTCTCGGGTGTATAGGCGTAGCGAGCGCGATACATATATATGTGCGGGAGAAGCTCAATTCCATCGCCATTCTTCGCTGCCTCGGCGTGAAAGCCACCCAGGCGTTTCTCATTTACCTTATACAGATAGCGGGCATCGGGCTGATCGGCACGCTGCTCGGAGCCATTCTCGGGACGGTCATCCAGCAGTTCCTTCCGGTGGTACTGAAAGACCTCCTGCCGTTTGACCTTCATACGGGCATTTCCTGGCCGGCAATCGGGCAGGGACTTGCCATCGGTATCCTGATATCCATTCTTTTCGCGCTGCCGCCGCTGGTTTCCATCCGCAAGGTATCGCCGCTGAATGTGCTCCGTTCGGCCGCCGACGCCGCCCATCCCGAGCGCGATGCGGTGAGCTGGGCATTGTACGGGCTCATTGTCCTGTTCATTTTCGCGTTCGCTTATCTGCAAATGCAAACCTGGATGCAGGCGCTGGTATTCACAGGAAGCATTCTCGCATCGTTCCTCATTCTTTTCGGTATCGCCAGCCTGCTGATGTGGCTGGTGCGCCGCTTTTTCCCGGCTTCGTGGAGCTACCTCTGGCGCCAGGGACTCGCCAACCTGTACAGGCCCAATAACCAGACCACCATACTGATCGTATCGGTAGGGCTGGGCACTTCGCTGATATGCACACTTTTTTTCATACAGACCATCCTCCTTACCCGCGTACAACTATCGAGCAGCGGCAACCAGCCGAATATGGTGCTTTTTGACATTCAGAGCCACCAGAAAGAAGGCGTTCTGGCGATTGCCCGGGCACAGAACGTGCCCATTAACCAGAGCGTCCCCATTGTGAACATGCGGCTGGAAGAAGTAAACGGCAAAACGGCGGCCGATTTCGAAGGCGACACCACTGCCGAGCAGTCGCGCCGCATCTTCGGCCGCGAGTACCGCGTCACCTTCCGCGACTCGACGACCTCTTCCGAAAAAATAACCAAAGGAAAATGGCAGGGCCGGTACGACAAATCCATGGAGCTGATCCCCATTTCCGTGGAGCAGGGATTTGCGGAAAGAAGCCGTTTGGAGCTGGGGGACACCATGGTTTTCAACGTCCAGGGAACCATCATGCCTACGGTCATTTCAAGCCTTCGGGAAGTCAACTGGAGCGAAGTGCGCACGAATTTTCTCGTCGTATTCCCGACCGGCGTGCTCGAAGAGGCCCCGCAATTCCATGCCATGCTTACGCATATGCCGAACCCCGGCGTTTCGGCCCGGTTTCAACAGGCGCTGGTACGGCAATATCCCAATATTTCCATCATCGACCTCGCCCTCGTTTTGAGGGTTTTGGATGATATTTTCGATAAAATCGGCTTCGTTATCCGCTTTATGGCGGGTTTCAGCATACTCACGGGACTGATAGTGCTGATCGCCTCGGTGATGATCAGTAAATACCAGCGCATTCAGGAAAGCGTCCTTTTGCGTACATTGGGTGCAAGCCGTAAGCAAATTTTTGTCATCACCGCGCTGGAATACTTCTTCCTGGGTGCGCTGGCCGCATTCACGGGCATCTTCATCGCGGTTGTCGGGAGCTATTGCCTCGCGAAATTTAACTTCGAATCCGAATTCAATCCGGAGGCAGGGCCCGTTTTCGGCATTTTTTTCTTCGTATCGCTGCTAACGGTCGTCATCGGCCTGCTCAATAGCCGCGGTGTCCTGTCGAGGCCGCCACTGGAGGTGTTACGGCAGGACGTCTAGGCCCCGTTCGGCCCGCTATTCATTTTAACAATTCCTTAAAACGAATTTCTTCGTTTTTCTTCGCGGTAGCGCCATTTCCGGCGCGGAGTGCTGCTTTAATGCAACTTTCTGCGTCCTTGTCAGGCGTTTGGATGAATTAACTTCACTATCCTGCACCTCTTCGGGACGTATCAATTTCATCCAATTTAATCTTTGTATTTTTTCAAACGTTTGCACAAAATTTCAAACGTTTGCATTAAGTATAGGGTTATTTCAATTTTATATTTCAAAAATACAATTTGTAATCTTGTAATTCCGGACTTTTAAAAATCCCTCTTATGGCTAAAAATCAACTCGCTTCCCTATTTCCATTCATTGTAAAATCCAATAATCCACGACTATGAGAAAAACTTGGACTCTATCAGTCAGGACCGGGATAATCCGAAACTGCCTTCTGCAGGTGACCGCCGTTTGCGGCCTCCATGCCGTGGCCGCAGCTGAAATACCGGTTCCCGAAGGCCAGCCCAGAAAGCATGTTGAATCCGGCATGAACCAATTACAGAAAATCACCCTCACCGGGAAAGTAACCACCGAAGGCTCCTCCGAGGGGCTTCCCGGCGTGACTGTCGTGATCTCCGACGCCAACGGCAACAATAAGCAGGGCGCAACCACCAATGAATCAGGCGCTTTCAGCTTCGCCAATTTGCAAACCGGAACACGGTATAATCTCGAGTTCAGCTACATTGGTTTTGAAAAACAGTCGTTGAAAGACTTTCTTTTAACCGAAGCCAATGCCAATTCCATCGAAATCAAACTGAAAGAATCGGCGTCCAACCTGAGCGAGGTGGTGGTGGTTGGTTACGGCAGCACAACCAAAAAGGACATTACCGGCTCGATAAAGTCGCTGAAAAGCGCCGAGTTCAACCAAGGGATCATCAACTCGCCCGAACAGCTTTTGCAGGGTAAGGTTTCGGGTGTAAACATTACCTCGGCCACCGGCGAACCCGGCGCGAAAACGAGCATTACGGTGCGTGGCCCCGGCGGTGTGCGTACAGGCAGCACACCGTTGTTCGTCGTGGACGGGATGGCGCTCGATAACAGCGGAACGGGTGGCGACACCAACCCGCTCAACTTCCTCAACCCGCAGGATATCGAGTCTATCGATGTCCTGAAAGACGCCTCTGCCACAGCCATTTACGGTGCACGGGGCGCGAATGGCGTCATTTTGATCACTACTAAAAAAGGAAAATCCGGACAAGCTAACGTTACCTATTCGGGAAGCCTGGGTATTTCTACCGTGGCGCGTCCGCTGGATGTACTTTCCGGTCCCGACTTTCTGGCCGAAGCCGCCAAACTGGGCGCTACCGCCAACGACGGAAAAGCCAATACCGACTGGCAAAAGGAAATATTCCGGACAGCTGCCACGCACAACCATAATATCTCGGTTGGCGGAGGTAGCGAAAAAATGACCTACTACGCCTCTTTCGGTGCCCAAAAACAACAGGGTATCCTCAAAGGCAGCCAACAGAACCGTTACACCGGCCGGGTGAACCTTTCGCAGAAATTGTTCGAAGACCGTGTCACCCTGGACATGAACCTGAACGCGACCAATACCAAAAACCAGCGCCCCAATATTCAGAGCGTCATAGGTAGTGCCCTTACGATCAATCCTACCTACGCGCCTTACGACGCGGACGGGCAACTTGCGCAATACCAGGATTTTACCAATCCTTTGTTCAGTTTGCGGCAGTATAAGGAGCTCCTGACGACTAACCGCGTACTCGCCAGCATATCACCTTCGGTGAAAATCATCGACGGGCTCGTTTACAAGCTGAACTTCGGCATCGACAATTCGACCGCTACCCAGGACAAACAGACACTGCCGAGCACCGTTCCCCTAGAACCGGGACGGTTAGAAAACTACGGCCTGCGCAACACCAACAAGCTGATCGAAAACTACCTGACGTATACGCTGAACACGAAAATGCACAGCCTGACGGCATTGCTCGGACACTCGTACCAGCATATTTTTATCCAAAGCAGAAATTTCAGCATCAACAAGTTTCCGATCTCGGACATCGAGCCGATTTATAACCCGGGTCTTGGACAGGATCTTTCGCTTGTCCTGAACCAGCCAGGCGGTTTTGCGACGGTCAACGAGCTGCAATCGTTCTTCGGCCGGGCGAGCTATGGTTTTAAGGACCGGTATCTTATTACCGCCACCCTGCGTATTGACGGCTCGTCCAAATTCGGAGCGAACAACAAATACGGGTCTTTCCCGTCGTTCTCGTTGGGCTGGCGGGTTTCCGAAGAGCCGTTCATGAAATCTTCTCCATTCTCCGAACTGAAATTGCGTGGTGGCTGGGGATCTACCGGCAACCAGGAAATCCCCTCCAAAATCACCCTGGCCCGTTTTACCTCCGCTGTTTCGGGTACAACGAGCTATCCGCTCGACGGCTCCGCGATCTACCCCGCAGGTACTACGTCCACGCGGCTCGCCAACCCGAATATCCAGTGGGAGGTTTCGCGGCAGACCGACCTTGGCGTCGACTTCGGGTTGTTTAAAGGTGCATTGAGCGGTGAGATCGACTATTTCAGGAAAACCTCCCGGAAAATCCTGCTTGAAGTGATACCGGCAGATCCTGTTCAGCCAGCGGGTACGTTCTGGACCAACGTTCCCGACATGCGCATTATCAACCAGGGCGTCGAGTTGGACCTCAACTACCGCAATGCACTCGGCAACGGGCTCAGATATTCGGTGGGTGGTAACATTACCTTTATCAGGAATGAAGTTAAAAACTCGCCTTATTCGGTAATCCCCTCGGGTTCCGCGCAGGGCTCCGGTCTTACGTCGGCGACGATCAACGGCTACATCAGCAACCAGCCGATCGGAACATTCTTCCTGAAAGAGTTCATTGGCTTCGATGAAAAGGGCATCAGCAAGTTTCGCGATGTGGACGGCGACGGCATTATCACCGATAAAGACCGCATTGCAGCCGGTACGGCCCTCCCGACACGCATGTACAATTTCAATGGCAATATCAGCTTCAAAGGCTTTGAGCTGACGGCCAACTTCAATGGCGTGGCCGGAAACAAAGTGTATGACAACACCGCCAATTCCAATTTCTACAAACTCAAATTATCGAAAGGCGTAAACGTAACACCTGAAGCCATCGCCGAACCGGCGGAGTCGATCAATAACTCGGCCCCTGTATCGACGCGCTACCTTAAAAACGGCGCCTACCTGCGTTTGAATAACCTCGTGCTCGGGTACAACCTGAATACCGCCAAAATCGGCCTCAACAGGTGGATTCAGACCGCGCGCATATCGGTAACCGGCCAGAACCTCATGGTCTGGACGAAATACAACGGTTACGATCCGGAAGTCAACAACGACCGTTCGATCAATGGCATTACCTCGTACGGTATCGATTACCTGAGCTATCCCAAAGCGAAAACCGTCATTTTCTCGATCAACCTCGGCTTTTAATTATTGACCCATGAATAAGAAATTATCACTCATACTGGCCGCGGGTTTGCTGGCGTTCGGCAATGCCTGTACCGACCTGAAAGAAGAAGTGCTGGACGAAACGCTCAGTGCTAACCTTTCGCCGGAAGAAGCTGCGAACGGCCTGCTGGCGCCAACTTACGCATTGCTGCCGAACCTTTTCCAGCATACCACCTATTTCGCACTGCAGGAGATCTCGACGGACGAGGCAATCCTCCCCTACCGCGGCGGTACCGACTGGGGCGACAACGGTATTTACCTGGCTTTGCACGCGCATAACACCACCAGCACCGACCCGAATGTGAACAACACCTGGAACCAGCTGGTACAATCCATATCGCGTTGTATCACGGCCATTGAAGGATTGAAAACCTCGACATCGGCCAACGCGGCGCTTTACACCGCGGAAGCGCGTGGAATGCGGGCCTATTACAATATGGTATTGCTCGATCTGTTCGGTATTGTGTTCGTTAAGGATGAATCGTCCGCTACGTCAACCATTATCCGGGGCGATCAGGCTGTGAAATACATCGAAAGCGAGCTTCTGGCGGTGGAACCGGTGGTGCAGCCAAAGTCGGTAGTAGGCCCGGGCCGCCTGAACCAGGCCGCGGTCTGGAGTTTGCTGGCACGTCTCTACCTGAATGCGGCGGTTTACCGCAATATCTACGGCGCCACATTTGATTTCAAGGCCGAAGACATGGACAAGGTGATTTCCTACGCCGATAAAGTGATCAATTCCGGCCAGGCGAAACTTTCTCCCGACTATTTCGCGATTTTCGGCAACAACAACCACACGAACGAGGAGCTGATTTTTGCCGTCGATCAAAGGGCCGAGCTGAATGGTCATAACCGGATGGCTTATTTTTCGATCTCCGGCGACCAGTTCCCCCTCGCGGCATATCCGGCGGCAAACGGTACGGACGGTCCCGGTATCACCTCCGATTTTTACCAAACCTGGGTACAGGCATACGGCGCAGTCGACCCCTCGCGTGATCCGCGTTTCTATCAGCAAAACATGTCGATTTACACCAATGCGGCCGACACTTGCGTAGCCGATGCCGATTATAAAATCAACCGCGGTATCCTGCGCGGCCAGCAATATGGGGCGTTGCGTGTCAACGGCGCGTTCCTGCGTTGTCCTGATGGCAGGCTCAAGGTGGGCAAACTCACTTATCTAACCCGTAACAAGCCCGACCTGCCGGTCAATTTCTCTGAGCTGATCGATTTCACAACCGCGGGAAGCAACTACAACACTGGCTACCGCGTCGAAAAATACGAGTTCAGCAGCCAGTCGAACACCGGCCGAAACAAGGGCGAAGCCGACATTGTGATCGTACGTCTCGCCGATCTGTACCTGATGCGTGCCGAAGCGAAACTACGCAAGAGCAACGATGCCGCCGGCGCATTGGCCGATGTGAATACGGTACGCGCGTCACGTACGAAGACAATGCCCCCTCCCGCACTGACAACCATGAACCTGGACCTGCTCTTCCGCGAGCGTGGTTTCGAGTTCTACTGGGAAATGCTCCGCCGCCCGGACATGATCCGTTTTGGCAAATATGAAGGGAAATGGACCGAAAAAACCAATTCGGATGTGAAGAAACGCCTCTTCCCCATCCCCCAAACGGCCATCGACGGCGCGTCGAACGAGCCGGGATATCTGAAACAGAATGACGGATATTGATATTTGCCTCCCAAAAACTAAACGCCGGCCGGAGCAATTCCGACCGGCGTTTTCGTTTCAGGTCCAATTCGCATCGGGGCCTGTTTCCTAAATCCGCAGCGACGACTCACGGATCACCAGCTCCGACGGAAGCACAATGCTTTCCGGCGAAAAATCGCCGGAACCGTTCAACTGATTGAGAAACAAACGGGAAGCCTCCATACCGATTTTCCGTCCCGGCCGGTGGACGGTCGTGAGCGACGGGAAAGTATAAGCGGAGATCGGGGAATTATCGAAACCCACCAACCCGATATCCTGCGGAATGCGCAGGCCCTTGTCTTTGGCAACGCGCATGGCGCCGATGGCTACCTGATCGTTCACGCCGAAGATCGCGTCGGGCGGGGAAGCCAGTTCGAGCAGGCGCTTGGTTGGCAGAATGGCGCTTTCGACGTTGAAGTTGGTATTGATGATCAGGTCCTCCCGAATCGGGATATGATACTTTTTGAGACAATTGACATACCCCTTAAAACGCTGCTCGGAAACGGTGAGCCCGTTGGGACCTTTCAAATGCGCGATATTTTTATAACCAATCGATATCAAATGCTCCACAGCCGCAAAGGCACCATGGTAATCGTCCACGGTGGCACGGCTGGTTTCGAAATCCTCATATTCGCGATCGATAAAAATCAGCGGTGTTTTGCGTTGGATCACGTTTTCGAGATGCTCATAGTAGCCGGCGTCGTAAGTCTCTTGTGAAACCGACAGAAATATCCCTTCTGTGCGGTTGGAAAGCAGTTTGGAGAGGGACTCTTTTTCGAGCAGGTAGCTTTCGTTTGTCACGCAGATATTGAGCGTATAACCCATCGGCTGCAATACGGTATGCAGGCCCTCGATCACCGCGGTTTCGTAATAGTTGCTGATTGTCGGCACTACCACGCCCAGCGACGCGGTCTTTTTATTGAGCAGGCTCAGCGACACTTCGTTACGCTGGTAACCCACTTCTTTGGCATATTCCTGGATGTTTTTGCGGGTGTCTTCATTGATCGCCGGGTGGTCGTTCAGCGCCCGTGAAACAGTGGATGGAGAGCACCTGAAACGGCGCGCAATGTCTTTGATCGTAACAGGACGTGAAGAATTCATAGGTTGGAATAGGACAATTAAATCTTTGAAATTTTTTCAAACGTTTGCATTCAATATTAACATATTTACATTTTGTGTTTAATTTATACAACACTATCATTGTGCAAATGTAATGGATTTACTACAATGAGTGACCTGCTGATCAAGCCCCAAACACACGAGAAGACCTATCATTCCCTCACCGCCGGACAAGCCGGCTGGACATATCTGAACTTCGAAGCTAAAATACTGGAAGCAGGCGAACAAATCGTGGGAAATACCGGCGATTATGAATATTGCTTCGTATTACTGGGGGGGAAATTTCAAAGTAGAGGCCGCAGGACAGGTATGGGAAACAGGCAACGGCCGCAGGGACGTATTCAGTGGCATCGGACATGCGATGTACCTTTCTCGCCGGACACCCTTTGTATTGACGGCCCAATCTGCCGGCACAGACATTGCCATTTGCAAGGTCCTTTCCGACCAGGACTTCCCGCCCCGAATGAAGCGTCCCGAAGAAGCGGCCATCGAATACCGCGGAGGCGACAATGCCAACCGGCAGATCAACAGTCTGCTCGAACCGGGCTTTGGTTGCCACAAGATCGTGTGCGTGGAAGTGTATACGCCTTCGGGCAACTGGAGCTCTTTCCCCGCGCACAAGCACGACGAGCGCAAGGTAGCCGAGGACGGCACTTTACTCGAAGCGGATCTCGAAGAAATCTATTTTTACAAAATCGATAAACCGCAGGGCTACGCGATCCAGCAGGTTTACACGGAAGACCGTTCGCTGGATGAGATTATACGTGTGAAAAACAACGAGGCTGTGCTCGTTCCGAGGGGTTACCACCCGGTAGTTGCCGGTCATGGCTACAATGTGTACTATCTCAATTTCCTCGCCGGAAGCGACCAGTCGCTCGCCAACACCTCCGATCCCGAGCATGAGTGGATCTACGGAACCTGGAAGGGGGCCGATCCGAGGTTGCCGATCGTCACAGCGGAAATGAATGGGTGATAAGTACTTCGGCTTTTGGCAGTCGGCTTTCGGCTTCTGAGAGTTGGGTTACGTGAGTAATACTACAAAGAAATTATAACAAAAAAAGCCAAAGTTTAATCAAAACATAAAAACAGAAGCCGACGGCCGAAGCCGACAGCCGAAGTACTAAATCGATGTCCAAATACGACCTTCTTACCCTTGGCCGCTCGTCCATTGACCTCTATTCGGCCAACGTGGGTAGCCCTTTTGAAAAAATCGAGGCATTCAATGCATTTGTGGGCGGCTGCCCGCTCAACATCGCGACCGGAAGCAGACGTCTGGGCCTGGAAACGGCCATTCTGACCGGGATCGGCAATGATCAGGTCGGGAATTTTATCAAACATTTCCTGGACAACGAGGGCATTGTTACCGAATGGGTGCCGACCATCGAAGGCACCCGCAGCTCGGCAGTCGTGCTGGGCATCGAGCCTCCCGACCGCTTTCCGCTGGTGTATTATCGTGAAAACTGCGCGGATATCAACCTGAACATCGATCACGTATCCGCGATACCGTTCCACGAGTTCAAGGCAGCCGCATTCTCGGGTACGGCATTCAGCAAGGACCCCAGCCGGACGGCGATGTTTTACGCCCTCGAATTGGCAAAAAAGAATGGGGTTACCCGGCTTCTGGACATCGATTTCCGTGCCGACCAGTGGTTTGATCCACGGGCATTCGGAATTACGATCCGGGCGGCGTTAGGCAGCTTCAATATCGTGGTCGGAACGGAGGAGGAAATCCTGGCCACATTCCTGACCGATAAGGAACAGCTTTTGATCAAACACCAGCAGATATCCGCTCCGGAAATCCGGGGGAATATCGGGAATGCCATCAACGAAATTCTTGCTTCCGGCGTGGAAACACTGGTTGTGAAACGCGGCAAGGACGGCGCGTCGATTTTTCAACCGGGAAAAGAAGAGGTGAAAGTGCCCGGTTTCCCGGTGGAAGTCCTGAATGTGCTGGGGGCGGGCGACGCGTTTTGTGCGGGCTTCTCATTCGGGCTGCTGCGCGGCTGGGATTTATATAAAAGTGTAAGGATGGGCAATGCATGCGGGGCGATTATCGTCACTCGCGAGGGTTGCGCCAATTTCATGCCCACCTACGACGAGGTGACGGCATTCGTTAAAGGATACGGAGGATTATAGATTTTTTAAAATACAATGGAAAAATTACAGAATTACATCAACGGCCGCTGGGTCGACAGCCATTCCGGTCATTTTGCGGATGTGCTGAACCCGGCTACCCAGGAAGTGCTGGCGCAAGTGCCGTACGGCAATGCGCAGGACGTGGCCGATGCCGCCGCGGCTGCCCATGAAGGATTTCAGGAATGGAGAAGTACGCCGGTTTCGAAGCGCGTGCAATATTTGTTTAAACTGAAAACACTCCTCGAAGACAACGCCGACGACATTGCCAGAACGATTACGCTCGAATCGGGCAAGACGTTCGCCGAAGCGAAGGCTGAAATGGTGCGCGCGATCGAGAACGTGGAAAACGCCTGCGGAATGCCTACCCTGATCCAGGGCGAATTCTCCGAAGATATTGCCAAAGGCATCGACGAATATATGATCCGCCAGCCGCTGGGCGTTTGCGCGTGCATCGCGCCGTTCAACTTCCCGGGCATGATCACATTCTGGTTCCTCCCCTATGCCCTGGCATGTGGCAACAGCTACATTATCAAGCCTTCGGAAAAGGTGCCCCTAACCATGACCAAAATCGTTGGTCTTATGGAGCAGCTCGACCTTCCGAAAGGCGTTTTGAATCTCGTGCAAGGTGCGCGTGAAACGGTAGACGCGATTCTCGAACATCCGGTAATCAAGGGGATCAGCTTTGTGGGCTCTTCCAATGTGGCGCGCTATGTGTACGCCAAAGGTTCGGCCAACGGCAAACGCGTACAGGCACAGGGCGGCGCCAAAAACCCGGTAATCGTGCTGCCCGACGCGGACATCGAAATGACTTCGCAAATCGTAATCGACAGCGTTTATGGATGTGCCGGCCAGCGATGCCTGGCCGCATCGACGATCATCACGGTCGGCGAGCACAAGGACATCACCGAAAGTCTGGTTGAATCCGCCAAAAACCGCAAAACCGGCTTCGGGCTGGATTCGGACGTGCTGATGGGGCCTGTGATAACCTCCGAGAGCAAAAACCGCGTGCATAGCCTGATTGACAAAGGCTTGCATGAAGGCGGCCGCTTACTCGTGGACGGTCGCAATGCGAGAATCGAAGGCTACGAAAACGGTAACTTCATTGCCCCAACCATTATAGAAGACATTCCCCTGGATGGAGAGCTCGCAGCGACCGAAATTTTCGGGCCGGTATTAAGTTTGGTACATATTAATACCATCGATGAAGCCATCCGCTTTATCAACTCCGGAAAATATGGGAATATGGCGTGCATTTTCACAAGCAGCGGCCTGAATGCCCGCCGCTTCCGCCATGAAGCCGAGGCCGGCAATATCGGCATCAACATCGGCGTGGCGGCGCCGGTGGCCCAGTTCCCGTTCTCGGGCTGGAAAGACAGTTTCTACGGCGACCTGCACGGCCAGGGCAAGCACGCGGTCGAGTTCTTCACCCAAACCAAGGTGGTAATCGAACGCTGGCTGAAAGAGTGGAACAGAAAATTCTAAAATCCAAATCTCCAATCAATTGCCGCCAAATTAAGTCGACGGCAAAAAATGAATGCAACTCGCTCGCAATTTCCGAAGATGACAAAAAAACTTAAAACCGGTGTGATCGGACTGGGCCGCATTGGCCAGATTCACCTTAGCAACCTTGTACACCACATGCCCGACGCGGAAGTGATTATCGCTTCCGATCTGTCGCCTGCCGCGCATGCATTCGCTCAAAATCTGGGTGTTGCCCAGGTAACCACCGATGCCTACGACGTGATCAACCACCCCGATGTGGAGGCGGTGATTATCTGTTCCCCGACGCCTTTTCACGTGCCATACACTGTGGCGGCGGCCCAAAAAGGGAAACATGTTTTTTGCGAAAAACCCCTGGATGTGACTTTGGAGGCGATCCAGGCAGCTGAAAAGGCGGTTTCCGACAACAATGTGAAGCTTATGCTTGGCTTCAACCGCCGCTTCGACGCCAACTTCAATAATGTAAGGCACCTCGTGGCGAACGGCAAGATAGGGGAACCTCACATTCTCCGCATAACCAGCCGCGACCCGGCGCCTCCGCCGGTAGAATACCTCAAAGTGTCGGGAGGGATTTTCCTCGACATGTCCATCCACGATTTCGACATGGCGCGTTACATTGTCGGTAGCGAGGTGAAAGAGGTGTTCGTAAAAGGCGATGCGCTTATTCATCCGGAGATTAAGGAATTCGGCGATATCGATACGGCTGTAATCGTTTTAACTTTCGAAAACGGCGCCATCGGTGTTATCGACAACAGCCGGAAGGCCGTGTACGGTTATGACCAGCGCCTGGAAATATTCGGGTCGAACGGTATGGCGAAAGCGGAAAACAATACCACCGACACCCTTATCCATTTCGACAGCAACGGCGGCCACAGTTCGCTTCCGCTGCACTTCTTTCTCGAAAGGTATGAAACCGCGTACCGCGTTTGCCTCAAGACGTTCATCGATTGCGTGCTGAAAGACACCCCTTCACCCGTTGACGCGCACGACGGCCTGATGGCAACCGCTATCGGCATCGCAGCCATGAAGTCGCTGACCGAAGGACGGAGCGTGAAATTGGACGAGGTGCTGCATTATGCGGCGGCGGTTCAGGAATAGTCAAGAGTAGTCGGGATGGTCACATTTAGTCAGGGATTGTTGTCTTTTGCTGCGGTTTTGGAGGTTCGGAAAAGTTGAGAAAAGGATTGAAGTGTCTTTCATTCTCAAAAATTGAATAAGTTTGGTCCCTGCGAAGCGCCATGCATAATAAACCTGACTATAATTATCATAAAACAGCCCCGGCAAACCCGCAATCCCTGACTAAATATGACCATACCTGACAACACCTGACAACCCCCAATCAATACCCGACCCGCATTACCGATTCTTGTCCGTTTTAACCAACTAACCCTTTCATAAGAATGTCCGCTACCGGTCTGCAATCGCTGGATTACATAGTATTTTTCATCTATCTGATAGGCGTTTCCGCTTATGGTTACTGGATTTACAAAAAGAAACGTTCGAAAGAGGTTAGCTCAACCGACTACTTTCTCGCGGAGGGCTCGCTGACATTCTGGGCAATTGGTGCTTCCATTATCGCCTCGAATATTTCCGCCGAGCATTTCATCGGCATGTCGGGATCGGGATTTGCCATTGGCCTCGCTATTTCTTCCTATGAGTGGATGGCCGCGGCTTCGCTCATTGTCGTGGCGTTGTTTATCCTGCCTGTCTATCTCAAAAACAAGATTTACACCATGCCGCAATTTTTGCGGGAAAGGTATAATCCCACCGTCGCGACTATTATGGCGGTTTTCTGGCTTCTGTTGTATGTGTTTGTCAACCTTACCTCGATCCTGTACCTGGGAGCGCTCGCACTGGAAGTGACGGCCGGGCTGGACTTTCAATACGCGATTGTGGGCCTTGGCCTTTTTGCCATTGTAATAACCATCGGTGGAATGAAGGTGATCGGGTATACCGATGTGGTACAGGTGGTTGTACTTGTCCTGGGCGGTTTGGCTACGACCTATCTTGCCCTGGATCTTGTTTCGCAGCATTTCAACAAGCCGGGCCTTTTTAATGCGCTGGCGTTACTACGCGAACAGGCCGATTCGCATTTCCACATGATCCTGCCGAAGGACAACCCGTTTTACAAAGATCTTCCCGGACTTACGGTCATCGTCGGCGCGATGTGGATCAACAACCTGGCCTACTTTGGTTGCAACCAGTACATTATCCAGCGAAGCCTCGGGGCCAGTTTGCCAACTGCACGAAAGGGCATTCTGTTTGCCGCATTTCTCAAATTACTGATTCCGATCATCGTCGTGATTCCGGGCATCGCCGCATTCGTGCTATATCAAAACGGCATGTTCCAGCAGGAAATGCTCGACGGCAATGTCGTGAAACCGGACCACGCCTACCCGGTTTTGCTGAACCTCCTTCCCGCAGGATTGAAAGGGATGGCTTTTGCAGCGCTCACCGCCGCCATCGTAGCGTCGCTGGCCGGTAAAGCCAACAGTATATCAACGATTTTTACACTAGACATTTACAAACAGTACATCGCCCCGCATGCCACCGAACGCCAGCTTGTCCGAGTGGGCCGCTATACGATCTACGTCGCGATGGGCATCGGCATCGTCATCGCACCGCAACTGAGGGTGCTCGATCAGGCCTACCAGTTCATTCAGGAATACAGCAGTTTTATCACGCCGGGCGTATTTGCCATTTTTATACTCGGTATGTTCTGGAAACGGACCACATCCGCCGCTGCATTGACCGCCGCGCTGTTGACGATACCGTTGTCGACAGCAGGGAAATTTCTCGCGCCGGAAATCCCGTTTCTCGACCGTATGGGCTACATTTTTCTGATACTCTGTGCTGTAATCGCGGCGATTTCGCTTGCCGACCCTAAGAGCAAAAACAATCCGAAAGGTCTGGATATAGAGGCGTCGATGTTCCGGCCGGGTAAGAGCTTCGTAATCGGATCGGTGCTGATATGTGGCGTGCTGGCGGCATTGTATACGATTTTTTGGTAGCTGTCGGCTGTCAATCAACATTCGATATTTCCGGTTCCTAAACAAGGTAAATTTTTATATATCTCGCGAGAAACTAACATACAACGCTCGACAGCCGACTGCCGAAAGCCATTTACCCATGCTCTTAACAACGAAACAGCTCTTCCTTAAATGCTATGGCCGGTACGCCGTTCCGGCCGTGAATGTGTTTTTCATGGAGGAAATCCACGGGCTTTTCGCCGCCGCACAGGAAGCCGATGCACCGTTTATCGTGCAGACGACGCCTTTCGCACGCGACTATGCACACGCGGAAATGCTCCTCTCCATGATCGGCGCGGCCGCGCGCATCTACCCGCGCGTGGTGTACGCCGTCCACATGGACCATGGTTATGAAGAACACATTTTCGACGCGATCGATAAAGGCGGCTATACATCGGTAATGATCGACGCGTCGCATGATGATTTCGAAACAAATGTGGCCCGTACCAGGGCCGTTGTGGCCGCTGCGCATGCCAAGGGCATTAGTGTGGAAGCGGAACTGGGCGTGCTCGCAGGCGTAGAAGACGACCTGACCGTGGATGCCGCGCATTCGTTTTACACCAATCCCCGGCAGGTGGAGGACTTTGTGAATGCCACGGATTGCGACAGTCTGGCCATTGCCGTTGGAACCAGCCACGGAGCATACAAATTTTCCGGCGGCCAGGGACTCCAATTCCACATTCTCGAGGAAATCCGGCGCCGTTTACCCGGCTTCCCGCTGGTTCTGCACGGCGGCTCCAATGTGGCTCCGGAAGTTATCGAACGCATCAACGCTGCGGGCGGACGGCTCAAAACGGATGCCAAAGGTGTGCAGGAAGATGAAGTAAGAAAGGCCATACCGCTGGGTATCTGCAAGATCAACATCGCTACCGACACCCGCCTGCTCTGGACAATGGTGAACCGCGAATTTTTCCGCGACCGGCCCGACGAATTCGCTCCCACTACCCCAGGGAAGATTTTTATGGAAGAATACAAAAAAGTTTATGTTAAAAAAGTTCGAATTGTTTGGCTGCTCCGGTAAAGCGGGCGATTTCGCCACTATTACCGGCTGAACCGTTTCGAACAGTAAATATTCAAAGACATGACAAGACGACTCACTGTGGCGCAGGCCACCATCATGTTCCTTAAAAACCAGTATATCGAGCGCGACGGTGTCGAAGAACCGTATTTCGGAGGTTGCTTCGGTATTTTCGGGCATGGCAATGTAGCGGGACTGGGCCAGGCATTGCAGGAGAACCCCGATTTCCGGTATTACCAGTGCCGGAACGAGCAGTCGATGGTGCACACGGCGGTGGCTTATGCAAAGGTAAAAAACCGGCTGGGCGCGTTTGTTTGCACGACGTCGATCGGGCCGGGTGCGACCAATATGATCACCGGCGCCGCCCTCGCGACGATCAATCGATTGCCTGTGCTGCTGCTTCCCGGCGATATTTTCGCAACACGGGAGCCTAACCCGGTTCTGCAACAACTGGAAAGCGCCGCGTCGCAGGATGTTTCGGTAAACGACTGTTTTAAGCCTGTTTCGAAATACTGGGACCGCATTAACCGGCCGGAGCAACTCATTTACTCGCTGCCCGAGGTTATGCGCGTGCTTACCTCGCAGGCCGAAATGGGCGCTGTAACGCTGTCTATGCCGCAGGATGTGCAAACTCACGCTTACGATTTCCCGGAATCATTGTTCCAAAAAAGGGTATGGCACGTGGGTCGCCCCCGCCCGGACCTGGTTACGCTCCGGAAAGCTGCCGAATGGATCAGGTCCGCGGAGAAACCGGTAATTGTAGCCGGTGGCGGAGCCATTTACAGTGGCGCCACGGGTGTTTTGCACGATTTTGCTACGAAAACCGGCATTCCGGTGGGCGAAACTTTTGCGGGAAAGGGGGCGGTCAGGTTCGACGCTCCGTACAGTATCGGCGGGCTTGGCGCAACCGGTACCAAATATGCCATTGACGTAGCGAACCAGGCTGATCTGGTAATTGGCATCGGAACCCGGTACAGCGATTTTACAACCGCTTCCAAATCGATATTCAAAAACGACGGCGTCCGTTTTATCAACATCAATATCAGCGAATTCGACGCGTTCAAGCACGCCGCATTGCCGGTGATCGGCGACGCGAAGGCCGCATTGGAAGAGCTGGCCGCATTGCTGGGCAACTACGAAGTAGCAGCCGGTTACCGCGAGCACATTGCCGACATTAACAAGGCGTGGGATGACGAAGTAACGCAAATCTATGCCGAAGGAAACGGCACCGTCCCTCCTATCGATCAGGCTGTTGTGATTGGTACGTTAAACAGCTTCATGGACGACCGCGATGTGATGATCAACGCTTCGGGCAGCGCCCCCGGCGACCTGCATAAACTCTGGCGTGCCACCGATCCTAAAAACTTCCACCTCGAATATGGCTATTCGTGCATGGGTTACGAGATCGCCGCCGGCCTTGGCGCAAAAATGGCCGACCCTTCACGTGAAGTGTATGTGCTCTGCGGCGACGGCGGGTATCTGATGAACAACCATGAGATCGTAACGGCTATTCAGGAGGGTGTCCGGTTCACCATCTTACTTTTGAACAACAACGGCTATGCAAGCATCGGCGGATTGTCGGAAAGCATCGGCAGTGAGCGTTTTGGAACAATGTATAAATACCGCGATACCGCGACCGGCCAGCTTACCGGCAACTTTTTGCCTGTGGACCTTGCCGCGAACGCCGAAAGCCTCGGAGCGAACGTTATCCGGGCCACCGACAGGCAATCACTCGAAAATGCGTTGGAGCAAGCCAAAACCGCCGACCGTACGACGGTGATTTACATCGAAACGAGCCTTTACCGCACGGTAAAGGGTTACCACGCCTGGTGGGAAGTGCCCGTGGCGGAAGTGTCGACATCACCGACCGTTCAAAAAGCATTTGAAACCTACCGCGAGAACAAGAAAACGCAAAGAATATTTTTATAGCGAAGAGAGGAGGAAAGAAGGGAAGAGCTATTACTTTCCTCCCCTTCTTCCCTCCTCCCTTTCCTCCTTCCACCCTTTTCCTACAAAAAAATGAATTTCGAAAACATCAGACTGGGCGTTGCGCCTATTAACTGGACCAACGACGACATGCCGGAGCTCGGCGGCGAGAATACTTTTGAGCAATGCGTAAGCGAAATGGCGCTGGCCGGATTTACGGGTTGTGAAGTGGGTAATAAATTCCCCCGCGATACCAACGTGCTGAAAAAAGCGTTGGAACTCCGCGGTTTGCAGATCTGCAATCAATGGAACAGCTATGAACTAACGACCAAATCACTCGCCGAAAATCGTAAGAATTTTACTCAACTGCTCGATTTTCTCGAAACAATGGGCGCCAAGGTGATTGGCGGAGGCGAGACAGGAAACAGTTGCCAGGGCAAAATGGACGTACCGGTATTCGAGGGCAAAGGTATGCTGAATACCCGGGACGACTGGAACAACTTCACAAACGGTCTCGACGAGCTCGGCAAGATTGCCCGCGACCGCGGCATGAAGCTGGCTTTCCATCACCATATGGGCACCTGCATTCAAACCGTAGCGGAAACCGACCGGCTTCTGAACGAGACCAACCCCGATTATGTATTCCTGAACTACGACTGCGGCCATTTCCATTTCGCCGGCGAGGACCCGGTAGCCGCATTGAAAAAATACATCGGCCGCACGGCGCATATCCATTTGAAGGACGTGCGCCCGAATGTGTTGCAACGCGTACACGATGAGCGCCTGAGCTTCCTCACCGCAGTCAAAAACGGCGTTTTCACCGTTCCCGGCGATCCCGAAGGCTGTATCGATTTCCCCTCGTTGTTCTCGATCATCAAAGAAAGCGACTACGCCGGCTGGATCGTCCTCGAAGCCGAGCAAGACCCGGCCAAAGCGAACCCGCTGGAATATGCCATTATCGCCCGGAACTTTTTCAGGAAGTTGACAGGCATTTAACCAAAAACTCAACCATTCTTCCCTGCTACATTAGCAGCGCACATACAACGGCTTCGGGCGAGCCTCCTGAGAACCGGGAGCATTTCCCGGGGCCGTTTGTCGTTTTGCCCGATATTTCCACAGCCCCCATTCGCTTTATGTTGCGCTTCTAAAAGATACCGGCATCGCGGAATCAATCTACATTTTTTGGCCAGGTATTGCACCCGGCGCCACATTTCTTCTTTACCCGACGTAACAGCAGTATATAAAGACAATTCCTGTCGCGATACGGCCTATGACATATCAGTTTACTCATTACTTTAAACTGAACACTATGCTGAATTTCAAACGATTACATTTCCTATATGTCCTGATTTTCACGTTGGCAGGTTGCAGGGACAAAGATGTCGATCCGGCCATAGGAACGATCGATTCCACGACTGCCGTGGATTACCCCGCTATCAACAGCTGGCTCTACGATGTCATGGACGATGCCTATTTCTGGTATAAAAACCTGCCTTCCAAAAGCAGCCTGGACGATACCGCCGATCCGCACAATTACTTCGAAAAACTGGTTTACCAGCGCAGTACAGTGGATCGTTTTTCCGCGGTTACGAATGATATCGACGCCCTGGAAGCCGAGTTCAATGGTGTCAGCAAGATATTCGGGATCAGCTATTCATTATCGTACATCGACAACGGAAAATCGAATATCGCAGCTTTTCTGAATTACGTGGTCAAAGGGAGCCCGGCAGAAGCGGCTGGCCTGAAACGGGGCGATATTCTCATGAAAGTCAACGGTACCCAACTGACGTCGGTCAACTATACTTCCCTGCTCGGCAGCAAGGAGACCGTCACCTTCACGCTGGGGCAGGTCTCGGGTTCCTCCATCGTGGCTGGCAGCCAGACGGTCACCATTACAAAAGCACAGGTAAGCGAAGATCCGGTCCTGTTCTCGACCATTATTTCCAAACCAGCCTATGGCAAGATTATCGGCTACCTCGTTTATACCCAATTTGTTCCCGGAACGGAGACAGATCAATCCAAATATGACAACGAGCTACGGCAGGTTTTTGCGGACTTTAAAAGTAAGGGCGTTAACGAGTTCGTGCTCGATCTCCGCTTCAATCCCGGCGGCTACATCAGTTCGGCCGAAACCCTCGCTTCGCTGATCGGAAAGGGAGTTTCGAGCTCCAGAATTTTCTATAAGGAGCAATGGAATGACAAATACACTGCCTACTGGCAGAAAACAAAGGGCGCCAATGCATTGAATTACACTTTCCTCGATGAGGCCGGCAATATCGGAAACAGCCTCGGCCGCGTGTTCGTGCTGACCTCCAACGGCACCGCGTCGGCGAGCGAATTGGTAATCAACGGATTAAGACCTTACATGAACGTCGTCACGATCGGTGAGCATACGGCCGGTAAAAATCTCTTCGGATGGCTTGTCAGCGACGACCAGAAGCGGTGGAAGTGGGGCGCATACATTATGCTCGGACAAACGGCCAATGCCAATGGCGAATCGGATTACGGCACTGTCGACGGAATGACGCCCGATTACCTGGTAGAAGACTCCGTGGTCCCTTACCTGCCCTTTGGCGACGAAAACGAAACGCTGCTCCGGAAAGCCCTGGACGTCATGGGAGTCCCGGCTCCTGGCGGGCAGCGCCTGGCGGCTGCGAAGAACGTGGATACTTTCCGCAAAATGCTTCATGACGATCTGAGAACGAAAGAAAATCTCATGATCCGCCCGGGCAGCATCCGGGCAATTCCTCAGTAAACTCTCACATACATATTGTTGTCGGATCGGGCCTGCATTGCGGGCCTTTTCCATTTTGGGACCATTGCATCAAAAAAAGTGGTGTCCGCCCTTTTATTAATGTGTATTTCCGTAATTTTGGCTCCCTATTTTACTCACGTCCGGTACGCAGGCTTTGATATGAAGTGGAGCGCTTTACATATTCTTTTGTTTTTCTTCTCCTTTCTGTCTTTTGCACAGGCGCAGTCCGGCAAACATACCTATCGTTTTTACAAGGATTTCAAGATTGCGCAACCGGAATGCGGCCCTGACCTCGCGCTTGCGCAGGCGCCCGGCTCATGCGCCGGGGGAACTATCCCCGGGTTGTTTGTCGACGATGTGCTGCCTTGTGGCGTAAAAAGGTTCGTTTACCAAAATAATCCCAACTGGGGTTTTCTCTATCCGAATTCCGAAGGCCTCGTTACGGGAACTTACACCATTCAGCTTTACCTGAAAGTGACCAACTGGAGCGGTTCCAGGACCCGCATCATCGATTTTTCCAATGGGAGCCTCGACGACGGTATTTATTTCACCAAGCGCGGCGCCGCGGCCGACCGTTGTCTCGATGTTTATCCCAATGGCATTGCCGGCGATTGCCCGTTTTTTAATACCTCCGCTTACTACCTGCTCACCATTACCCGCGATGGCGCGACAGATAAAATGGAAGTATACGTCGATAACACGCTTTTTACCTCCTTCACCGATTCCGGCAAGAATTATGTAGGCAAAACCGGCGTACCCATTTACATTTTCCGCGACGACAAAGCAAAGACTTGTGAATCGGGCGAGGCACGCTTTGCCTACCTGGCATTCCACGACAAGTATTTTTCCAAAACGGATGTAGAAAAATCATCGTCGGATATCTGTTTTGAAGCCAATATCAACCCCTATGCCGATTTTTCAATCTCGCCAAATCCAACCTGCGAGTTTCCCGAAAATATCGAAGTAAAATATACCGGGCCGATTCCCGCACCAGGCACCGGCTACGATTTTAAATGGGATTGGGACGGTGCAAAAGTAATTTCGGGTTCGGGAATGGGGCCGTACGTACTAAGCTGGGATACCGGCGGCACCAAATATGTGACGCTCACCGTCGCGAGCCAGGCATGCGGCAACCCGCTGGTAAACCGCAAACAGGCTATTATCAGCAAACTGGCCCTCACCACCGCGGTAACCGCCGGCAGTTGCGAAACAGGCACCAATGGCACCATTACACTGACGGGCAGCGAAGGTCTTGCCCCGTATCGATATTCGCTGGACTCCGTCAACTTTCAGAGTTCCAATATTTTTACAAAGCCGGCAGGGAACTACCGCGCGTTCGTCAGGGATGGAAATGATTGTGTTGTGGCCAAAAACGTAAGCGTACAGTTTGCGAGCGACATCGAGCTTCGCGCTATGGCAGACACCACCGTGTGCGAGGGGCAATCGGTGCAACTGCTCGCGGAAAGCAACGGGCAATCGTTCATGTGGTTGCCGCAAACCGGGCTCGACGACGCCGGTGCCCGCGAGCCGGTTGCCACACCCGGGGCCACCACACAATACATCGTTACCGCAACCAAAGGCTTCTGCACGGCAACCGACACCGTGCTCGTGAATGTCGCGCCGAAAATCGAAGTGACGGTAACCCCCGACGCGGTGATCGAATACAATGTACCTTTTTTGCTCACGGCTACTTCCCCCCCAGATCACTGACTACTCCCGTACAGCATTTCTCTGGTCGCCGGCCGACGGGCTGAGTGACCCGAACACCCGGAGCCCCATCGTGACATTGCGCGAAGACCGGTCCTATACCGTGGATGTGACGTCGGAATTGGGCTGCAAAGGATCGGGCAAGGTAAATCTCTCTATTAAACGACAAGAGAGTATCAATGTACCTACGGCATTTTCCCCCAATGGAGATGGCAAAAACGAAGTACTGCTGCCGGTGCTCAACGACATCGGGTCTATCCGCTATTTCCGCATTTTTAATCGCTGGGGGCAGCTTGTGTTCTTTACCAGGCAACTCAACACCGGTTGGGACGGCTCTTTCAAAGGTGAAATGGCTGCTCCGGGTGCGTATGTATGGGAAATCGAGGGAGTTTCGACAAAAGGAAAAGTGATCAGTAAGAAAGGAGCGGTGATGCTCATGCAATAATGCGACCGGCCGGCGGCACTGCGCCGACCGACGGCTGTGCTAACGGCTTATCCAGCTAAACTCATAGGCCAGATCTGGAATGCGGGTGCGGTCCGCAATTCTTCTGAGGCGTGCCGGCAGCGCCATCAGGTAATCCCGGGCCTTTTCCGCTTTTTCGTTAATGTCCCGTACGGCCCCGATATTCCATTCTTCAAGCAGATCTTCGAGAATATCGATGTAATCCTGCGTCGTGTATACGCCCAGGCGCTGCGCGGCGTCGGAAAAGTGCGAGAATGTTTCGCCGATTTTCACCCCCGTTTCACGCATGAAGTGTGCGGGCATGACAATTTTTTTGCGCATCATATCTTCCAGGGCCAATACCAGCTCCGAAGGGTCCACTTCCAGTATCCGGGTCACAAATGCCTTGTAAGCCTTCGCATGGCGCATTTCGTCGGAAGCGATCACCCCGCAGATCTTGGACAAATGCGGATTACCGAATTTCTTGGCCAATGTGGCTGTACGGCGGTGCGACAGGTTGGTAGCAAGTTCCTGGAAAGAAGTATAAATGAAGTTCCGGTACGGGTCGCGGTCGGTTCCGATATCGAAGCCGTCGGCGATGAGGTATTGGGTGGAAACCTCCATCGCGCGCATGTTCACGCGACCGGAAAGGTAAAGGTATTTATTCAGCAGATCGCCGTGGCGGTTTTCCTCGGCCGTCCATGCCCGCACCCATTTCACCCAACCCGATTCCGGTTCGTCGACCTGGTTGATACCGATTACATCAACCAGCCACGACTCGTAGGTAGGCAACGCCTCTTCCGTAATCGTATCCCCGATCAGCACGGCAATGTAGTCATAAGGCAGTTCCCGGCAGCTTTCCTGTAACAGTTTTACTTCATGCAAAAAACTCTCATGCGTTGCCTCGGGCAGGAAATCAGATGGTTGCCAGTTTTCTTCGATGGGTTTCAGGTATTCCGCAATAAGCCCGTCGAGGTCTTTGCCTATATGTTTCATTACTTCAAGCCGTTCAGCTGAAAGCGTAATATCCATTGGTATTTTGATTTAAACACTATTGACTATTTTACAAATAACGTGAATTATACGTAAGATTAGAATGACAATTATCATTTCGGGTTTCAGAATATGGAGTAACCCAAACAGATTTAGACTATTTTTGCGAAAAAAATCAGAATGAAAAAAATCCTCGATTACTTTTTAAGTATCCTCTATCTGATCCATTTTGGCCTAACCCTGTTAGTTTTTCATGTTATACAGGTGATCGCATTCAACGTCTTTGGCAAGCAGGCGCACAAGGTGTCGGTCGACTGGCTCAATTTTTCCCTCACTTTCGGTCTCTATCTCACCGGTGCAAGTATCAAGCTCAAAAACCTTGCCCAACTGCCCGACAACCGACCCATCATATTTGTTGCCAACCACCAGAGCAGCTACGACATCTCCCCTATTTACTGGTTCATGCGGAAGTACAATCCGCGTTTTGTATCCAAAATCGAGCTGGCAAAGGGTGTTCCAAGCATTTCATATAACCTGCGCAAAAGCGGCGCGGCGCTCATTAACCGCAAAGACGGCAAGCAGGCTATCACGGAGATTGCCCGGCTGGGCAAGCTGATCCAGGACGAAAAAGCCTCGGCGATGATCTTCCCCGAGGGCACCCGCACGGCCAGCGGCTCCATGAAACCTTTTCAGTCGGGTGGAGTTGCCACGTTATTGAAGCGCGCCCCCGACGCATTGATTGTCCCTATCGCAATCGACGGTACCGGTGCATTCAACCCCAAGGGTATTTTTCCGTTGAAATCCTTTTGCGAACTAAGATTTACAGTGCTTCCGGGTATCGAGCCCGCCGGCAGGAAAGTGGAGGATGTTCTCGGAGAGGCGCAGGAAGAGATAAGGAAGGTGATCCAACCGCAAGCGGCCTGAGCGCTTACCGGTTAGGTACATTCCGAAATGCTGTCAATTTATTCCCAAAGCGACGCTTTGATGTACAGGTTAGTTTCAAAAATGTCCCTGAGCAACTGATAACTGTAAGGTGCATTAAGCAATGTCCTCGCTGTTACGTTGTTAGCCACACTCACCAGGTTCACACCGGAAATCTGCCGCCGCCATGGGCTTTCCAGGTCGAACGAATAAAGAAATTCCAGGTTTTTAACCTCGATCCCGCCGATCGGCATATTAAAGGCGTGCGGACTGCCCGGATTCAGCGACGGCACGAACGATCCCACGTTATCGTCGGTGAGGGGCGGATCATACGTGTAATAAAAAAGCTCATAACCCACGCTGGGAAGAAAAGACGGTGCGGCGATCCGCTGGATATGCACCCGCACATTAAAGGCCATGAATACGTAGGATTTTCCCGAGCCATAGCCCGACGTTTTTGCCTCGCCTGGTGGAAGTTTGATATCCGGATTGTCAGGCGTTACGGTCGCAAATACCTCAGTCGCCGATGTCTTCCTCAGAAACTCCACTTTCAATATCCTGAATTCACATGGAAATGCACGCGGAATCCCCGCCACGGTTGCGCAGCTCGACGGCGGATCCGGATTAACGTGATCGGTACAGGACAATGCCGTGATTATGCCCAGCATGGCTGAAAACATGGCACATCTCAGCAGGTAACGTTTCTTCATTTCCATTAAACATTTGGTTACCAGCAATATACAAAGTATTTACCTGGAAGTTACCAGTCGCTTCCGATGTCACCGTTAAATCAATTCATTTTTACCGGATAACTACTATCAACTATCCACCGGTCAGGGTAAAACATTGCCTTAACAATCGTTAACAACCCTCGCTTTAAACTTCCGCGGCGGGCGGCCCTCTAACCCACAAACTTTAAAACTTTTGGGTTATGAAAAAGATACTTTTTGCCGCAGTGGTCCTCGCATTAGGATTTACCAATGCTTCCGCCCAATATGGCCCCCGCTATGATTACCGTGACGGCGCCAGCCACGAAAGAATGTCCGACATCAACAGACTCCAGCGGGAAGTACGACAAAATATAGCCAGCGGCGTTCAATGGGGCACGCTTACCTCCCGCGAGGCAAATATGCTCATGAACCGTTACGAAAATATCGAAGCCAAAGAACGGAAATTCGCACGCCATGGCCGGTTGTCGAACCGTGAGGAAAGAATACTCCGCAACGATCTGCACGAGTTGATGGCCGATACCCGACGTTTGAGCCACGACCGCGACCGCTGGGCCCGCGACCGTCGCCACAGGGGCCGGTTTTAAAGCATTAAGGTTATAGTTGAAGGTTTAGGGTAATGCAGAAAGCACCGGGACGATGCCCCGGTGCTTTTTTATTCGTTTTTGAAATACCTGACAAGTTTGACGTGCGATTTCTCGAAACCCTCGCGCTCGTAGAAGCGGTGTGCCCGCTCACGCGTCGCGCGCGAAGTCACTTCCATTTGAATAGCTCCCCTGGCTTTCGCAAATTCGATAACACGGTCCATTAGCGCCTTCCCGACTTGCCGGGTGCGATATTCCGGCTCCACGTACATTTCCTGAATTTCCGACACCAATGCCGCGTGGTGCAGCAACGGCTGAATGTGGCAACTCACCATCCCCACCGGCGTTCCGCCGATCTCGGCCAGGAAATAGCCAATATCCGGATTTGCGATATTCCGGTTGAAAGCCATGTCGAAACCGGCGCGGTCGAGCGTCGTGTTTTCAAGGCCGCATATCATCTTGTAAATGTTCGCGCGGTCGGCGGCGGATGCGCGCCGGATAGTAAGGGATGCCTGCATGTTTTCCATGTCACAAAATACGCCCCGTCGCGTTGAAAGGCAAAAATTCAGCTATTTCTCCGGCCAGATAACCGGGCCGCGGGAGCCTTCCCCGCGGATTGAATCGAAGTAATCCTTCATTTCCTGGTCGGTGTATTTTGTCGGATCAAGCCGGGAACCATCGCAATGGTAGCCCACACAACCAATGCATGACATGTACGAAAGGCTGTAATCGAATACCGTTTCGCCTTTGATTTTCCCTACCGTAATGGTGAGGATATTATCCTGTTTGTTGGCTTTCGCGTCCTCGATCAGTGATTTGAGCCACGGCAAGTTACGAACGGGGTCTTTTATACCGCAGACTTCCAGATTGGAAGAAACAGTTTTGTCTTTACAGGAAAAAACAAACAACAAAAAAAGGAACAGGAAAGTAGTTTTCATAGGGCTGAGAGTTGGAACGGTGATTTGAAAACGGGACACAGTTCCAGCAGAAACCGTTGTAAATTATTTCTCCGCACAGCGCCGTACGGGCACATTAATTCATTATTTTTTAATAGCCGGTCACAAAAATTGATTTACATTTGAAGAACCTCATCAACCCGATAAACAATGAAACAAGTTGTATTAGCGATTGCCCTGATTATCTCCATTCAATGCAGCGGTCAGATTACATTCATTAACGAAAACACGCCCTGGGAAACGCTTTCGAAAACAGCAAAAAAAGAAAAGAAACTCGTCTTCATCCATCTCGAAGGCGATCAATGCGAACAATGCAACGAAGTGGCGTCGAAGGGATTTGCGGGTCCTGCCCTCAAAGATATTTACCAGAAAAACTTCGTCTCCGTCCGGAGCAATGTGGACTCCGAAAACGGCCGGAAATTAGCGGAAAAATTCCGGATCAAAGGCGCACTGGTATCACTTTACGTGGATCCGGAAGGCAATATCCTTAACCGGTTTAATGGTTCCACGAGCAATTCGAATGCTTACCTCGAACACGCACAGGTGGCGCTCAACCGGAAAAACGGCAAGCAATTAAGCGATTTTGAAAAGGAATATAAAAATGGGGAAAGATCGGCAGCGTTTCTGAAAGCTTATATTCAGAAACGCCGGGAAGTAAATATGCCTACAAATGAATTGCTGAACGAGTATATTGGTAAACTGCCAATCGACTCGATCGCCGATTTCCGCGTTGTCAAATTCATTTATCAGCAGGGCCCAACGCTCGATAGCCGCGCGTACAAACTGGTACGAGCTCTCGTCCCTTACTCAACGATCGATAGTTTATACAAGTCCGTCCCTTCACAGGAAGCATCCGCATTCAACAACGGTATTATCGGAAATACAATGCAAAAAGCCATCGAAACAAAAAACCCCGATCTTGCATATCAGGCCTCCACTTTTTTACAAAACACTTACAATACCGACTTCCTCAAGGGCAGGCTGGCTTTTGAAAGGAATATGGCGCATTTTTATTTCGCAGTGAAAGACACGGCCGCGTATTTCCGCACTTGCGGCAGTTTTATCCGGCAAAACCACCTGTTGCTCACGGTCGATTCCCTGAAAAGAATGGATGAGGAAATGCTCAGGACTAGTCTGGCCGATCAGACGCCTCTCGGCCCGGCGGGAGAGAAACAGGCAGTGCGTTTCGCACCGCCTTCCCAGCGGTTTCATATCGAACTTAATGAACATGCCTGGCATTTTTACGAGCTCAGCAACAATCACCGCGAGCTGGAAAACGCATTGATGTGGTCGAAGCGGTCGATGGAATGGTACGAGGAACTCAGAAAGGACAAGCACCATATGCCACTGGGAAATCCCGCGTATATCGACACTTACGCCCATTTGCTTTACAAGCTGGGCCGGAAAGACGAGGCCATCGAGTGGCAGACCAAGGCCGTCGAAGCACAGAAAGTGACCGGCATGTCGTGGGCCTCTATGGAAAACGACCTTGCCGAAATGAAAGCAGGAACACTCAAATAGTAACCCAAAGGGCAGTGAAATCTGCCCTTTGGACTTATACAAACGCACTCTCGCCGGTAATCGCCCTTCCCACGATCAGCGAATTGATCTCCTTCGTGCCCTCATAGGAATAAATCGCCTCGGCATCCGCCACGAACCGGGCGATATCGTACTCCAGTAAAATCCCGTTGCCTCCGAAAAGCTCGCGTGCGTGGTCCACAATCGAGCGCATGCGGAGCGTACAAAAGACTTTGGCCAGCGAGGCATGCTCATCGGCGAGTTCTCCGGCATCCTGCATTTGCGAAAGCCTGAAAACCATCGTTTGCATAGCAGTAAGATCGCCCAGCATGGTGACGAGCAAGTCCTGCACCAGTTGAAAACCGGCGATCGGCCGGCCGAATTGCTTTCTTTCCATGGTATATTTCAAAGCCAGCTCATAGGCGCCGCGCCCACATCCGACGGCCTGCCAGGCCACGCCCGCACGCGTCATACGCAAAACATTAGCCGTGTCTTTAAAAGAATTCGCATTCCGGAGACGGTCAGTTTCGGGCACCAGGCAATCGGTAAGCGTGATCAATGCGTTTTGAACCGTACGAAGTGCCATCTTATCCTCCATTTTCTCCGCCTTGAAACCCGGATTGTCCTTCTTGACAATAAAGCCTTTCACCTGATTATCATCGATATCGCGCGCCCAGATAATCGTTATGTCCGAGAAAGTTGCGTTACCGATCCATTTCTTTTGCCCGTTGATCACCCATTGGTCGCCATCGCGCTTGCAGGTGGTCATGAGCCCTCCCGCGACGCCCGAACCGACCTCCGGCTCGGTCAGGCCGAATGCTCCGATGAGCTCCATACGCTGCATAACAGGCAGCCACTGCTGCTTTTGCTCCTCCGACCCGCAAAGATAGATCGAGCCCATCGCGAGCCCGCTGTGCACGCCGAAGAACGTCGAAACGGAAGAATCTATCCGTGCAATTTCCATGGCTATGAACCCTTCCAGCAATGCCGAGCGCCCCGCGCAGCCGTAACCCTTGTAGGTAAGGCCGCAGATATCGAGTTTCGCCATCAATGGAATGATGTGCATCGGAAACTGGGCGTTATTCCAGTAATAGTTGGCGATCGGCCGGATTTCCGTTTCCATAAATTCGCGGACTTTCAGCTGGATTTCACGTTCCTCGGGACTGAGCGTCGAACCCAGTTCATAGAAATCGCCGTTGACCGCCGGCGGTGCCTTCTTTTTCCCCGATCCGGCTTGCATGAATTTCAACATTTTGCCAAGATCTTCTTCACTCATTTTCGATACGACACCCATCAACTGATTGAGGTCGACTTTTTGAGAAAGCTTGCTTACCGCTTCGATGTCTATGGATTTAAGTAGGTTGCGTAATTGTGAAATGGATTTGAAAAGGTTCATACCGCTTGTTGGATTGTGATTTGATAAAGAGTCGGCCAGCGAGCCGGTTCTACTGCACAAAGCGGAAAAACTAACCCCGACGCCGGCGGGAACGGAAATTGCAGGTACCGGGTCAAAACTTCTTAAAACAATGAAAACGCAAACCAGAAACGTAGAAGGCGGCTCACCGAGCTCACGGCGGGCCAAGAAGTAAGTCGAAGCAAAAAGACGACAGCCTGAAACCTTCGGGACTCCTTAAACAGGAATCCATCCGCAAGTCCGAAAAGGTAAATATGACCAAAAAGAAAGGCTATAACGAAACGCCCGAAACCGTCCCTGTAAAAGGCAGGAAGGGATAACGGGCATGCTTTACTTTATTTCATGGACGCTTCCAATGCGGCTGCAAGGTACACGAAAGGTGCATTCCAGTTGATCGCTATCTCGTTGGAAGCATAGGACTTGTCGTTGTCGGTGAACGACTCGTCGGCAAATTTGTTCGGGTAAGTCGTGCATTTGTCCTGCTGGCCGGGATTCGGCCCACCCGAAAGCAGGCCCGGTATTGGCTCAACAACCCCGTCGGCTATCGAAGGCCGGTGATGCGGGTGCATGACCCGCCTGGTACCGAAGCCTGTCAGGAAGCAATAACCCGTCGCGTTCCTGCCAAGCAGATAGTCCAGGTTACCCAATGCCGCATCGAGGTACTTCCGGTCTTTGGTCAGCCGGTAAGCGTATAGCAATGCGATTCCCTGATTGGCGGCCACCGAGCTGCTTCCCCAGGAATAGTCCTTCGCCGTTTTACCCATTACTGTGTAATAAGGCTGCTTTTCGAGGTCCGTGAGCAGGCCGTCTGCATAGGTAATAAGATTATTTTTAATGGTATTCAACACTTTTGGCTCCGCAACGACATCGTAATGCGGCCTGAGCAAGGTATAGTAGCCCAGGGCGCTTACCTGGTTCCAGGTAGGCAATGCGAATGGCTGCTCCAAGCCTGGCCCTGCCTTTTCAATATAGGCGGGCTTGCCGGTTAAAATATACATTTCCGCTCCTGCCCAAAGCCATTCGTCTTTTACCGACCGGTCTCCATAGGTTCCTGTGGCGACGTCGGGATCAAATAGCTTGTTCATTTCGTCCTGATTGTACAACAACTCGGGATTTTTTTCGGCCCATTGCCAGGCCCTTACCGCCACCGTGGTACAGGAGTCGGCAAGCCCGGGGAATTTGCCTTTGAAATTCTTGAAAACCCGTGCCGCCTGTGCCGTCACCGCTACGAAATCCAGCGTTGCCGCGGTGCTTTTCTGCACCACATAGCGGGGATTTTTAGCAGCTTCCGGCATAATCATGCCATCAAAGCGCGGATTGGTAAGTTTATGATAAACACCGCCGTCGGCCGGGTCCTGCATTGTAAGCATCCAGCGAAGGTTCCAGGCCAGCTCGTCGAGAAGGTCCGGCACGCCGTTGTTGCTTTCAGGGATATTCACATTGAAATTTTCAAAATAAAGCGGGTAATCCTCGTACAATGCGAGCAAGGTTCCCATTGTGATCCCCGAATTCACAATGTATTTGTTGTAATCTCCGGCGTCGTACCAGCCCCGCGGGGAAGAAATAACCGTATTCTCCGGCCTTCCCCGCGAAACCGCCGAAGCATGCACCAGCACCTTGTCGTCCAGGTGTCCTGCCTCACGGGCCCATTTTCCTGCGTACTTCTCCGGCAATCCGGTCGATGCCCGCTGGTAATAGAAGCCTTTCAGCGACGCTTCGGCAACCTGCCGGTGAACTTCCCTGCTGATACGGAATGTCGCGGATTTCCCAAGTCCGGGCACTTCTACAACATAGGTCCCCGGTTTCCTGACCGCGCCGAAATCCGCCAAACGGGTATGCTTTCCCGAATGCTGGCTGGTACGGACCGCACCCAGTTTACCCTTTAAAACCGTTTTCCCCGATCCGGCCTCCTTTACCTCGAAGGTTTCGGCATTCGCATCTGCCACAACGGCTATCTTGGGTGCGTCGGGGTAAAAACCGATTTGGTTCAACCGAATAGCATCCGGATGCTGTTGTGCCAGGGAAGGCAAACTAAGGAACAGCAGAGCGGTCAAACACGGAAGTGCATTCATAATCGGGGAAATTTCTTTCTTTGGGTTAAAAGGCATTGTTTACAGATGCTTTCAATCCTGCAGTTCTTTTACAGGATGGTTGATGTTCGTCCCGGTGACTACCAGCCGATGGTACTCGCCCCAGCGCCGCAGCTCTTCGATCAGCGGTTCGAGCGTCCGGGCATGGTCCGTGCGCTCATACTCAATCACGGGCGGGAACGAATCGTAAACTTTCCGCTCGACAAGCAAATTCATTTCCAGTTCTTTCAACTCCTTCGACAACATCCGGGGCGTGATGTTCGGAATGGCGTTTTGTATCTCCATGAACCGCTTATGCCCCAGGCTCATTGCGATCAGGATCGAAATCTTCCATTTCCCGCTGATTACGTCCAGCGCATCGCGTACCGGCAAGATCATTTCCCTGCATTCGGGGTGGTTTTCCTTAAAATTCTCTTTCATATTGTCCTTCCCTGAAAATGTACTGGATGAAGGGCCCGTTAACCCACCTTCTTCGGGCCAACGGAATCGTATACCACCATCTTTTCCCATAAATGGCCGTAGCTTTCGATAAAGTCCAGGTGGATCGGATGGGTCTGGTAAATTTCCTCTTCGATGATATTTTTAAAAAAACACATCCATGAAACCGAATAGTCTTTCACGATAACCGACCGGTTTGTTACCGCCGGCTTCCCGATATGTGCGTACTCGATGGAAGGTACTTTTGCCAGCTTATGCAATCCTTCCAGCAGCTGCGCTTCATGTTGCGCGTTGTTGGGCTCTTTCAGGTAAAAGAAAACATGATGTATAAAAAGCTCCCTGGTTCTTTCGGGCCCGGCGGGGATGTCGGAAACAGTGGCTAACGAAGCAAGCCCCGCATTCTGCAGGAACTTCCTTCTCGATTGATCTTCCATGAATGATTGAGCGTGAAACGGATGGCGGACGAATTCCCGCATTCAGCTTCAAGAATAACGCTTATTTGTCCATTATCAAAATACATGTCCGCCTCAGCGCCCGGCCGCAAGCCTCAAAAGCTCCGTTACGGTTTTCCAGTTACGGGTCGTAGCCGTCACTTTCAGTTTGCTTTCGAAAAAGTTGTTGTGAAGCTTCGTCCGGCCGTATCCATTCGGGCAAAACAGGTAAATGGCCTTTTCCCCCGGTAAAAATTCGTCGGGCAGGTATTTGTCGCGCTCTAGTTTGTCCAGCCGGCTGGTTTCCGGTTGTTCGGCCAGGAAAGTTACGTGCAGCTTGCCGATGTCCTCGTTTCGCCCGACGATAAACGGATTGCTCTCATGAATTTCCCGCAGAGCCCCGGTGTCCAGGACCAGGACCGGGATTTCCGCTTTCAATTCCGACCGCAATAATGCTTCGACGTCCCTGGCGAGCTTTAAGGTATCCGTTCGGCGGGTATCGAAAAGCACGTTGCCGCTCTGGATGTACGTTTGTACTTTTTCATAACCGGCATCCTCGAATATCTTTTGCAAAACCGCCATTTTCACCTGCGTACTGCCGACATTGACGCCCCGGAGGATCGCGATATATGTTTCGTTAGGCATATCTTAATAATTAGCAGCTACAATTTTCAACTATTTCCCCGGAAAAAGAAAAGATAAGCGCGCACACTGCACGTCTTTCTTAACAAAATCGCGTCGTTCGCATACCCGGCGGATTCCCGGATAAAAAAAGTAGCCAGCGACTTTCGCTGGCTACCCTTCCAATCAACCGGTTACAAATCTATTCCGTCTTTGCATACGCCGCAGCGAGGTCGTTCAGCGTCGCATCTTTCAAATGCTCCGAAGCGATTACCAGGCGGTAGCGAAAAGTGGTTGATTCCCCTTTTTTCAGTTTAAAATTTAACGTTTCCTTACCGTCGCTGAGCGCTTTCATTCCCAGCGGGTTCACGGCAAACAACCCGTAGCCGCGCGCGTGCCAGTAGGCCGGATAGCCCACATTCTTCGGATGGTCGATCATCGCGACGCTGATGTTTTCGTCTTTGATCTTCCCGGTGAGATTGCACCAGATCGCGCGTTTTCCCCACACCGCTTCTCCTTCCACGCCATTGCTGTTGCGGTAATTGCCGGTTACGCCTTCATTGTTCATGACGGGCACCTTTGTGGCAATACCGCTTGCATCGGTGAAAATCTCGGGTTTGGTGGACGGCAATTCGAGCTCACGCCCAACGCGGATCGCATACATACCGTCTTTTACATCAGGCATATTTACTTCCGGCAGCGCGGCCGTGAGCGTCGTGGACCGGTCTATAATGCGGGAATTACCTTTGCCGCTGAAAGTATATCTGGTTACCTCTTTCAACGTCAGTGTGCCGTTTTTATCGACCCAGTCGGCGGTTACGGTGAGCTCCCCTTTATCCTTGCCGCTTTTTATGGAAGTGATCCCCGTATGGATAATGGTCCCGTAAGCACGTTTTTCGTGGTTTACGGCGTTGGAGTTATTCCAATAGTCGTTGCCGTTTACGTCCTCGTAATTAAGCCAGATTCCCACATGGTGCGGATGGTCCACGCGTTCGCCGGCGCGGGGATCGAGAGGCCAGCCGCGGGTGATCACCGTGCCCCGGGGCGTCATTACCGGGTATAAAACAGCTTTTTTAAGCACTGTTTCGCCCGGATAATAGTAGGCGGTAAACGGCTTGCCGTCGATTTTTACCTCCACCTTTTTATCCTTGTCATTTCGGACCAGGTCGACTCTCTGGGCGTAAGCGTTTCCGGCGAAGGCCAAAGCTGTCAGTGCCAAAGCAGTATGTTTCAAATTCATCTTTTAAATGGTTAGCTAAGCACGATTTCCTTCTTCTTCGGATCCCAGGTAACGCGTTTCCCCGAATGCAGTGCCTTGGTTGCCATGATGTTCGCCACCGAGTGGTTGAAACCCACCCGTGCGGGCGCATTCGACTCTTTTCGGCTGCGGATACATTCCATCCAGTTACGCATATGTAGGGAGGTCATCGGATCAGCACCGGTGTTGGCATCCGTCGCGATCTTGTCGCCGGATTTCAGCGACATTTCAGGAAGCAGGTTGGCCTGCATACCCATTCCCCTGGCATCCTTTTCTTTCAAACCACCTTCCGGAGAAATTTTGTTGGTATCGAGGTTGATCATCCCGCCGTTCGAGAAGTAATATTCCTTCACACCGCCGGCTTCGTTATTGAAACGCGACGAGTAGATCACCTGGAAGCCTTTGGTTTTGTCCTCGAACGGGCCGTAATCGAACACGGCGCTGAATGTATCCACATTGGTACGGCCGTCTTTCCAGGTATAAATGCCGCCGTTCGCTACAACGCTCCGCGGGGCGTCGAGGCCCGAGAACCAGTGCACCGTGTCGATCTGGTGCGCCATCCACTGTCCAGGGATACCCGACGAATATGGATAGAACAACCGGAATTCGAGGTAATACCGAGGGTTCCATTCTACTTTCGGACGGTTCATCAGGAAACGGTCCCAATCGGTATCCTCCTTGCGGATCTGCGCCACGAGGTCTTTGCGGCGCCAGCGGCCTGGCTGGTTCACGTTCCAGGTCATTTCTACTGTCGTAATATCCCCGAACTTCCCTGATTTGATATACTCATAAGCGGCCCAGTAGTTGGGCGCACTGCGGCGCTGCGATCCTACCTGTACGATCTGTTTCGATGCTTCGACGGCCTTTAAAGCCACTTTCGCATCTTCCAGCGTTTCGGCAAACGGCTTTTCCACATACACGTCGCGACCGGATTTCACGGCTTCCGCACAATGCAGTGCATGCTGGAAGTCGGCAGTGCTGATGATCACCGCGTCCACGTCCTTGCGGGCCAGCAGTTCTTCGTTGTTGCGGGCTTTCACAAATTCGCTGGCCGCATATGGCTTGCCTTTGATAAATGCCTCCGCTTCGTCGCGGCGACGGTTCCAGAGGTCGGAAACACCCATAAACTCAAAGTTCAGTTCTTTGGCATGATCTCCGAAGGAAGGTGCCAGCGAGCTGCGGAAACGGTCGGAGAAACCGATGATACCTACCCTCACGCGATCATTTGCGCCCAGAATACGGCGGTAGCTTGCCGCCCCGAAAGCATTGGCGCCTGCTGCGACACCCGCAGAAGCCAGTGCTGCATTTTTAAGAAAATCCCTTCTACTGGTCATGATATTGGATTGAATAAAAGTTGACTTGATGATTGCCTATGGGTCCGATTTGCGGGCAATCGTTTCTAAATCCCGGGTACCCGCTTATCTACTGTATTTTTTTACCTTTTTTCCGGCGTTTCGGGCTATTTGATTTCCCTCACTTTCAAACTGCGGAAAAACACATTGTCGCCATGGTCCTGCAACAGCAGGTTACCTTCCTGCGACATTCCGAAACCATCGAATTTGGCGAACTTAGATCCCGCGACGAACTCCTTGAACTGCGGGGAGCCGCGCACGTATTCCACTACCTTGTATCCGTTCAGGAAATGCTGCACGGTGCCGTCTTTCTGCACCACAATACGCCCCTGATTCCATTCGCCGATTTTCTTGACCGCATTTTTCGGACGAACGGCCGGGATTACGTCGTAAAACGAAGCGATGGTTCGGTTACCGTTTTTGCCAAGTTTCGCGTCGGGATGGCGCTCGTCGTCCAGAACCTGGAATTCACAGCCGATGCCCGATTTGCCATTGGAATTGAATTTCTGGTCCACAAAATATTTGACGCCGCTGTTGGCGCCTTCGGTCAGTTTAAATTCAAACTGGAATTCGAATGCGGGGCCATACAGCTTGCGGGTAACGATGTCGTTGCCGGTCTCCGACCCGTCCGACTTGGAAATTACGATCGCGCCGTCCTGGTAGCTCCATCTTTTGGCCGGAAACTCCGTGCCGCCGTACGAGCGCCATTGGTCCACTGATTTTCCATCATACAATAATGAATAACCCTGCGCCTTTTCCGCCGCATCCAGATTGTTGGGAATGAGGTTCACGACACGGACATTCGTAGCAGGGCTCGGTTTCAGGTTCGACGTTTTGATCCGGATATTCTTCCAGCTTACCTGGGTCCCTTCCATTTCCTTGCTGCCTATTGCATGCACCTGCAAGCATATAAATCCGACCGGCGTCATGTCATCGACCACGTGCGCCACCGGCACACCATTCAAAAACGTGCGGATCGAATGGCCGATAGCCTCGATGCGGTAGTTATTCCACGCATCCCTTTTGAACGCTTTTTTACCTTCCGGGTTCAGGTCGAGCGGGTAAAGCCAGCCGCGGCGCGCCTCGTCATAAATCCCTCCCGAATAAGCGCGGTCGCTCGGATCGATTTCCACCTGGTACCCATGCACACGGCCATTCTGGTATTCCGGTTTCGACAAGCTGCGGATCTGTATTCCCGAATTCAGTTTGTTATCGACCTTTACATCCAGTTCAAGGATAAAATCTCCGTAATCTTTTTCGGTAGTGAGGAATGAATTGGGCGTGCCCATGACGGACGTACCCACTATCGCGCCGTCCTTTACTTCATATTTGGCCTGGCCGTTGAGCTGTTTCCAGCCGGACAGGTCCCTGCCATTGAAAAGTTTCTGCCACCCGTCTTTCGACTTCTGTGCCCGAAGCGGAGAAACGAGGAGGAACGCGGCCAGACCGACCAGCGGTAATCTTAATTTTTTCATTGGATTGATTAATGGTGATGAATAACTGAAAAATGCGAAAGGGTACCCTATCTAATATCAGTTATCACATTAATAACGAAATATTAATAGGAATACCCCTACAAATCCAGTTCAGGAGACTAAACAGGGTACTTCAACACCCCGGTAATATACTTTTTATTGATTTCCGCACAAATGAGCGGCGATTTTCCCGGATCGGGCACGCCGTCCAGCTCCACCACTGCCCAGCCTTTGAATTTGATTTTGTCAAGGGCATTGAAAACCGCCGGAACATCCACCCTGCCTTGTCCCAGCTCCACAAACTTATAGCCGCTCTTGGTTTCGGCGGGTTTGGTATCCTTCAAATGCAGCGAGTGCAGGATATCCTTGTATTTAACCACGGCTTCGTGCGGTTCGCCGCCCCCCTGCTTGTAATGCGCGATATCGAGCAGCAACCGCATATAACGCGGGTCCATGGCCTGTACGATCACGTCCACTTCTTCGGGTGTTTCTCCGAGCTGGTTCATATGGTTGTGGTAAACGGCCTGTACGCCCAGATCGGCAGTTTGCTTGCCGATTTCGTTCATCACCTGTGCCAGTTTTTTGAGCTCGTCGACGGAAGGAGCACGGTCTTTCGGGCGGAGGCTATTCGTAAGCTGCAACGCATTGCCGCCCAATGCTTTTACAAAACTCGCATGTGCTACGTGAGTATCGACAGTGCTATCGAACTTTGCGGGATCAATCTCCACATTGCCGCTCGAAAACATGCAAAGCGTCAGGTTGTTCTTAATCAAAGCATCTTTCAGCTCGGAAGGCTTGCCGCGGTAAGGTCCGAACGTGTTTGCCCTCAACTGGATGCCCTTGAAACCAAGGCCTGCCAGCTCCGTCATGGCTTGTTCGTCCTTGCCGCCCCAGGTAATGGCCGAATAACCGATTTTTATATCGCCTTTCTTCACGGCGGCTTCCAGCCAACCGGTCCCCGCCATGGAGGCGGCCATGGCCAGCGAAGTGTTTTGCAGAAAATTCCGTCTGTTCATTTCAGGTTAAGATGAGTTTAAATCCTAAACTCCCAGACGATATAAAATGGCAATGACCCGCTATTTACGGGCCATTGCTTGTAAATTTATTTCGGGATCTCCGTCAAAGGGGGCACATTCTTCTCATATCCCGCGTATCCCTTGTTCTGATTGATCCTCGCCTGCGTATTTCCGTCGATCGCCGACTGTGGAATGGGCCATAACACATGGTAAGGGCTCATGGTGTATTCGTCGGCGTGCCGTGTTTTGACGCCTTTATTATAAAAATCGTTTTTCTCCATCACCCTGTCGTAAAAGTAGTTGTCGTCCGAGAACTTGTCGAGGCTGTAAGTTTTGCCATTCGGTGCGGCCTTACCGGTTTGGGCAAAAATGTAGGCGATGCGCGTCAACTCGGTTTTTCGCGGTTCTTCAAAATACAACTCGCGCGCTCGTTCATCGAGAATCGTGCCGATATTGATTCTTCCCGCCGGGATCGGCGCGCAATTGGCGCGGGCGCGGACGATGTTCAGGTCCTCCGCCGCCTTTGCCAGATCACCCTTCCATACATAGGCTTCGGCACGCAGCAGATAGGTTTCGGCCAGTCGGAACACGTACCAGTCGGAATTGCCTCCCTGGGGCTGTACGCGCTGCGGATCTTCGACGAACAGCTTATAATGTGGCCAGTCGAACCAGCAGCGTATCGTGTCGATGGTGAGTACCACGCCATCGGCATTTTTGAGTTGCAGGTTTTTGCCATAATAGCTGTCTTTATCTTGTACAAGCTTTGGATTGTTGTACAAAATATCCTCCATGCGCATCCAGTTGCCCGGCGCGTGGCGCAGGTCATTTTTATCGTCCCAGATCTGATTCTGCGAATAGTCGGTTGGCCGTAAACGTCCGATTCCCCGCCCCAGCTTGCTTACCTGGTCGATTTCGATGCCGTACGTATCGATCGTACCCCGGTTGCCATTCGGCGTGTTGATATTGTTAAACCAAAGCGGCACGCAATTCCGCATGATCAGCATTCCGCCATCGACATTGCCTTCTATATTCAGCCGGTCGATCACCAGCATTAGTCCCTCGGTATTAATAGCCAGGGCCTTGTTCTGTGGCCGGTGTAAATCCCAGACCACATTACGGCTGGCATCGTTCGCGTTCGCCCCGAAGCGCGAGGTCATCAGCTTGTGGGTGCCGCCATCGATCACATTCGTCGCCGATTTGATCGCGTCGTCGAACAGCCCCAGCGCCAGATTGACCTTCGTCAGCAAATGGCTCACAGAGCCTTTATTTACCGTCCCCTTATCTGTAACAGCCGGTACCCATTGTTCCGCAAATTCGAGGTCCGTCTTTATTTTTTTCAGGATTACCTCGCGCTTTGTGGTCTGGAAATCGAGTTTCGGGCCGTTTACTTCGTTCAGCAACAGCGGCACATCACCAAACTGCTGCGTTAGCCTGTAGTAACGTGCCGCGCGGTGGAAATAGGCCGCGCCCAGCAGCTCATTTTTCTCCTGCTCGTTTTTATAGGTGGGCAAATCTATCCGGGAAATGGCCGTATTGGCATATTTGATCCCTTTATACTGTTCCAGCCAGTACCAGCCGATCCGGTTGTAATCGATGTGGTTAAGCTGAGCATCGGGTGTGATGAGCAGGTTCAGGTTCTGTGCCGGTCCCGATTTGTCGGTTGTACCTTCGACGGCAATATCCGAAAAGATCGACTCGGTTATCATCGGCATCGCATCGCCGTACCATTCCTGGCGCAGGTTACGCTCGCACGCAACGAGCGTCGCTTTTAACCCGGCCAGGTCTTTAAAAGTCATATCGGGCTCGTAAAACGAAAGCGGTTCGGGTTTCAGCCATGTTTCTTTGCAGGACGTGATCGTCAATCCGGCGCCAAGCAAACCCAATGCCACGATATATTTCAGTTTTTGGTTAAACATAATCCATGCGGTTTTGTGTGATCAAGGTTACAGGGTAATATCTAGCCCGATGGTGTAGATGCGCGGGCTTGGCACCGATGTGGCGATGCTGGCGTTGGTGCTGCCGTTGGTTCCATTCTCGGGATCCCAGAAGTTCCATTGGGGCGCCCAAAAGCCGATATTACGCACGTTTCCATAAATGCGGAGGTTCTGTACGGCCACTTTCCGGGTAACGGCCTTCGGCACGGTATAAGCCACCGAAAGGTTCTCAAAACGCACAAAAGACTTGCTCCTGTAAACGCCGTAACCCGTCGCCGACCCCTCACTGGAATACAGGCGGGCCCATTCGTTCGAGCGGTTTTCTTCGGTCCAGTAAGGAAAAACATAGGAACTGGTACGATCCACGAAGCCGTCGCGGTTCTTCATCTGGTTGAACGGGCCTTTCTGGCCCCAGTAAGAATAGATCATAAACGACACGTCGAGACTTTTAAAAAGCTTGAACTCGTTCCGTAGCGTCCATCTGAAACGAGGCGAAGTGTAGCCCAGAAATTCCTTATCGTCGTTGGTGAATTTACCGTCGTTGTTGACGTCCTTCAACTTGAAATCGCCCGGTTTAACGCCGTATTTAGCGGCTTCGGCTTCCTCTTCCTTCTGCCAGACGCCGAGAATCCGATAGTTCCAGATTTCATCGAGCGCTTGGCCGATAAACCAGCGGTTAGTGACGTCGTCGGCCTCCTTCCGGCCGGTCACATTCCCCGAGGCGTCCTTGATATCGACATAATTGCCATACAAATGGACAATCTTGTTGCGGTTCAGCTGGAAATTGAAACTGCTGCGCCAGGTAAAGTTCTCGCGGCGCATATTATTGGAATTCAAACTGATTTCCAGCCCCTTGTTCTGCACTTCGCCGAGGTTATCCCAGACGTTGTCGAAACCGAGTATGTTCGGCAGCGCACGTTTGACGAGCAGGTCTTTCGTCGTCGATTTGTACAGTTCGATACTTCCTTCGACCAGGTTATTAAGGAACGCGAAATCGAGCCCGACATTCAATGCACTTGTTTTTTCCCATTTCAAATTCGGGTTCGCCATTCGGCTTACATACAGCTGGCTCACCTGATACACAGTGCCGTCGGGCTTCACATGCAGGTATTTGCCGGAAGCAAGATCGGCGAGGGCGTCATAGCGCGGGATATCCCGGTTACCGTTGTTCCCGTACGAAACCCTCAGCTTGCCGTAGTTCAGCCATTTGCCGCCCAGGAATTTTTCCTCGGTAAACACCCAGCCCAACGCAGCCGATGAAAATACCGCCCGGGGGTTCTTCTGCCCGAAGGCAGAATAACCGTCGCGGCGACTGGACAGTGTGATCATGTATTTGTCTTTAAACGAGTAGAACAACCGGGCCATCAATGCATCGGCGGTGCTCGTCTGGTCGTCGGTGTAAACGACGGGAAGGCCGCCCGCCTGCATATTATGATAGCCGAGCACGTCGGTCGGCGTGAAGCCTTTGTTCGAAATACTGTCGCGCCAGCTTTTGAAACGTTCCGCATTCGCCAGGAAGGTCAGATCGATGTTGTGCTTCTCGTTAATCGTTTTTGTCCATTTGAGAATGTTATCGACCTGCCAGTTGAACACGGTCGAATCCTTCCTCGAAGCCCGGCCACCTTCCGCCGCCCATTCGGCATGCTTAGCCGATTCGGCGTTATAGCGATGCGAATAGTCGAAGCGGGGGGTAAAGTTGAATTGATACGTAAACCCGAACGGCAGATTGACCTTTGCAAAAATGACGGAATTCAAAGTTTGCGCGCCCTGGTCACGCGTGGTAAAGCTGGGCGCATAATAGGGATGGTTCCCACCGCTCGCCTCGCCGTTCGGTCGCCAGGAGTAATTGCCGTTGGCATCGAATTCGGACCCCCAGGGCGACAATATCCTCGCCAGATCATAGTTAACCGGCACCTGGCTTTCGTCCCTTCGGGCGAATTGCGTATTCATTCCTACCGAGAGGTGCTTGTTGACTTTCCCTTCCAGGTTCAACCGCGCGCGGACGGTGCTGTATTTGTCCCCCACGACAATGCCTTCGTTATTGAGGTAGCCAAGCGACATATAGTACGAAATACGGTCGTTTCGCCCGGAAAGGCTTACGGTGTGATCCTGCCTGAAACCCTTTTGAAATACTTTCGAATACCAATCGACGCTCTTGCCATCCTTGTAGTTCTGAATTTCCGCAGGTTGCATTCCAAGCCGTTGAAGCCATACGGTCGTTGGGTCGCCGTTGGAGCCATCGTAAGCCAGCCATTCTTCGAGCGTTACGCCCGCGGGAAGCTTGTTGGGATTGGCGAATCGGGCGGGCTCGGCGGTCGCATTGATGTTCCGCATAACCTCCTGCCGCCAGGAAATGAAGCCTTCCGGACTGAGTACGGGCTGGTTTTTAGCTACTTCCGCAAAACCGAAATTGCTGTTGATGTTAATCACCGGCTTGCCTTCCTTGCCTTTTTTTGTGGTGATCAGAATAACGCCGCTGGCCGCCTTCGCACCGAATACCGCCGAAGAACTCGCATCTTTGAGGACATCGATCGTCTCGATATCATTGGGATTGATGTCCTCCAAACCGCCGTAGTAAATGGTACCGTCCAGCACGATCAACGGACTTGAACCAGCATTAATCGAGTTTTGCCCGCGTACCGAAAGGCTGCCGCCGCCTTTTGCGGAGGTCGAAAACCCTACATTCATCCCCGGTACGTTGCCGCGCAGCACATCCTGGACCGATTGCGGGTTTTCATTTTCGAGACGCGTCGCATTTACCTGCGAAACGGCGCCGGTCAGATCGCGCTTTTTCTGCGTGCCGTAACCGACTACAACCACTTCGTTCAGCGTCTTCTGATCGGTAACCAGCGAAACGTCGACAACACTCGCGTTGCCCGTTTCCCGCTCCTCTGTAACGTAGCCCACGGCCGAAAACACCAGCACCGCGGAATTGCCCGGGATGTCGATGGTGTATTTCCCTTCCGCGTTGGTTGTCGTTCCCTGGTTGGTGCCTTTAACGACCACCGTTACGCCCGGAACAGGCGCGTTTCCTTCTTTGGCCAGTACGGTGCCGGTAATGGTTTTATCGGCTTTAACTACCTGGCCAACCCCGGCGAGCGGACTCGCGACGACACTGGCGGGCATTGGCGGATGCAGGCATATTGCCCATATGCATACCCCGCTCATGCGCCGCAAAGAGGTGAGAATTCCTTTTGTGATGTGCATAGGTCAGTGGATTAAGATAATGTTTAGGTGAAATATACCACCCTGACGCCACCCAGTCCAGCGTGCCCCTGCTCAATAACAGTCCTAATTTTTAACCGGATAATACCATTGATCCTCCGGTAAGATTTTTTACAAATGCCTCTCTTCCAAAACAAAAAAGGATGGCCGCACAAGGCAACCATCCTCTTCATTGGAATAGCGTGAGCCGTCAGTAGCCCGGGTTCTGCGGGAACACCGACTTCCCATCCGATGTTTTCGCGCTCCGGTCGATCTGAGTCTGAGGGATCGGTCTCAACACATGGTATGGCTGGATGTTAGACGCCTGCGGATTGTATTTTTTCACCCGCTCCACCAGCAGCCCCCAGCGCTTCAGGTCCAGCCAGCGTGTTTGTTCTCCCGCCAGTTCCCTTGCACGCTCCTCGATAATCGTTTCCATAGTGAGGTCTTTGCCCGCGATGAGCATTTTGTCCTTTTTTCCGGGCCAGCCTGCACGGTACCGTACGACATTCAATGCTTCGGCAGCACCCGCCTTATCGCCCGATTGCAGTAGTGCTTCCGCAAGCATCAGGTAAACATCCGCCAGACGTACCACATAGTAATCTCGGCTACCCGCTTCGTAGGTCATATCAGGGCGCTTGGAATCGAAGAACTTCTGTAATGTGGGGAATAATGCCTCCGTATATTTGCTGGGTACGAGCACCTGATAAGGCTTCTTGGCGCGTTCCTCCTTGCTCATTTCGTAGCCTGGAATAAAGATTGTCGTATCGCCGGCGGCAAAAGTTACTTTCGTTTTGGAGTCATCGAATGACGCCGCATTATAAGTTCCCGGATTGTTGGAAAGCCAGGTGTCGCGGAACGTCTTTTTATAGCGCGAGTCGTTGGTACGATCGGCAAACACGGTGTTGAGCAGGTACTCGGTCGGTCTGAGACGCTTGAACGGGCGGCCCCAATAGGTATCGCGCTTCATGCCCGGCTGCACATCATACTGCATTCCGAAATACAGGTGCAGGCTGTTACCAGTCCCGTTGGTCAGAGGATCGGTAGTGTATTGCACGGCGAACACGACTTCGGAGTGGTTCTGGTTGTTTTCGTCAAAAACCGCCGAGAAATCGTCGAGTAGTTTGTAGCCATATTTGGTCGAAACCTCCTTTAACAGATCAGCGGCTTTGGTAAAATCATCCGGCGATTTTTCGGTCGAATATCCCTTTGCCAAATACACTTTTGCCAGCAGGGCCTGCGCATGCGGCTTGGTAGCGCGACCGTAGTCGCTCGACTGTGCTTTGGGTTCAAGGTCGGTTACCGCGTCGCTAAGGTCTTTGATGATCGCAGCGTACATTTCAGCATCGGTTGCCCGCTTGGTTTCCTTGGTTGGAACCAAAGTTTCAGTCAGGCGAAGGTCTACGCCGCCGTACTGCTGATGCAGGATATAATAATAATGTCCACGCAGAAATTTGGCCTCTGCAACGCGTAATTTTTTAACATTATCGGCAATGCCCGTTACATTCGGGGCCCGGTCGATAACGGCGTTACAGGTGTTGATCCCTTTATACAGTTCATCCCAGGTTGTGGCCAGGTAATCGACGGTCGGGTTCAGCTGGCCGTCGTAAAAATGGAAACCTTTGTAGCCTCCATCCGCACCGGTTGCGTAGATGTCGGTGCCATATTCTGTCATGGTGAGGCCCTGCTGGGTTGCATAGTAAAAGCGGAGTGACGAGTAAGCTGCCCTTACCCCATCTTCAAACCCCTTGGCGGTATTCAGATAGTCATTGCCGACGCCCGAGACAATTTTTTCGTCCAGCACATCTTTACATCCCTGCCCAGCCAACATCAAAGCGACCATACCGCATACCACAATTGATTTTCTTATATTTTTCATTTATCAGTATCTTTTAAAAAATTTCAAAACCTGGTCGTCAGAACTTCGCGTTCACGCCTAATGTAATCACCATCGTCGCAGGGGTCACACCGGTGCCACCGGCTGCGAGGCCGGTAGTTTCAGGGTCAACGCCGTTGTATTTGCTACGGTACTTGGCCCAGATGAATGGCTGCTGAATGCTTGAATACAAGCGCAGCGATTCCATTCCTAACTTTTTCGACAATTCGGGTGTGAATGTGTATCCTACGTTCACGTTTCTTAACTTCACAAACGTTCCGTCGAAATAAGTAAGCGTGCTGCCATACACTGGAAACTCTTGGTTGCTTTTCGGGCGGGGAAATTCGTTGGTCGGATTGTTGGGCGTCCAGTAATCTACTTTCATTTGCTGGTAACGGCCTGCCAACGCATTGTTGTTGCGGTGGAACTCGCTACGGATCAGGTTACCTACGCGTGCAAAGAAGAAGAACGAAAGATCAAATCCCTTGAAATTGAAACGGTTGGTGATCCCGGCGCTGAAATCGGGCACATCGGAACCGATAATCTCCCGGTCGGATGCATTGATTTTCCCGTCGCCGTTGATATCCTTGATCTTGATCTGGCCCACTTCACTGGCGAACGACTTCGCAGCATCGGCCTCATTGGTTTGCCAGATGCCTATTTTTCTGTAATCGTATACCGTACTGAGCGGGCGGCCGATGAACCAGCCGTTACCTATGTCGTCCACCTTGCCATTATAAAGGGACAAGATCGCCTCGGTATTTTTGGTGAATGTGAAATCGGTAGTCCATTTGAAACCGCCCGAAGAGTTAATATTATTGGTAGTTACACTCAACTCGATACCGCGGTTGCGGGTCTCGCCCACGTTGCGGGTAACCGCAGCGTAACCGATAGATCCCGGCAACTGATCAGACAACAGCAATGCAGTGGTATTGGTTTGATAAAACTCCAACGAGCCCTGAACCTTTCCGCGGATAAAGCTGAAATCGAGGCCGACGTTGGCGGTAGCGGATGATTCCCATCGCAAATCCGGGTTTCCTATCCTATCCGGACGGTACCCATACGCCGGCGTCGTATTCCATGCATAGCTGGTGCGGCCCAGGAAAGCCTGCGTCTGGTACGGGGCCAGACCGGTGTTTCCTACTTTACCCCATCCTGCGCGGATTTTAAGCAAATCGATCCAGCTTACGCTTTTGAGGAAATCCTCGTTACCCAAGTTCCAACCAACTGCAATACCCGGAAAGTTACCATACTTGCTGTTTTCACCGAAACGGCTCGAACCATCGCGGCGCATGGTTAACGTCACCAGATATTTGTCATTGTAATCGTAATTCACACGGCCCATGAAAGAGTTGATCTGCCATGGAATGTAGCCGCTTGTGGGAGAAAATATAGTCGTTGCGGCTCCGAGATTGTAAAACGATTGTGTCTCCACTGGAACCCCTTGAACGCTCGCACTAAAAATTTCTGCGCGATCTTTCTGGAACGAATGTAGTAATGTCACATTCAAATTATGCTTTCCCCCGAAGGTCTTACTATAATTGATAATATTCTCCAGAGTCCAGTTGAAGGCGAACCCTTGCAACACTTTTGCCTGGGAATCTCCTCCTTTTCGAGCGTTCGTTTGTGAGCCGATAAACCGTCCATAACGGCTGAGGGTAAAATCAGGACCAAAGTTAACACGGTATTTTAACCCGGGCAGAATACTGAACTCTGTGTAAAGGCTATTGAATATACGGTAGCGTTTGAGCTCGGCAACCTGCGCGCCGGGAACCAGTTCCGCAAGCGGGTTGGTCAGCAACGCATCATTGGTAGGTGAGAAAATCAGCTTGCCATTGTCGTCATAAGGAACGGCCAGCGGATTTTGGTTAATCGTCATTCCGTAAGTGTTCAGAGAGTCACCATTGCGGATGCTGTTCATCATATACGACGACAAACCTACTTTCAACCACTTGTTGACCTGATGATCGATATTTGAACGGAGCGACAAGCGGGTGAAATTGGCCTCCTTCACTACACCTTTGTCACGGAAAAAGCCGCCCGAAATATAGAACTGCGTCCGATCGCTTCCTCCCTGGACGCCCACCGAGTGGTTCTGCATTACCCCCGTGCTGATCACCAGGTCCTGCCAGTCGGTGCTGGTGCCGTTGGCGATACCTTTTGCCACGTTCGGGTCACCGCCGAGTACCGCCACTTTCGCATCCGCTTCGGCATTGATCACGCCGGTCGGGATCGGATTGCCCGCAGCATCCTTGTAGCCGCCGGTAGCACGGTAAGCCTCGCGCACGAACTCCGCAAATTCGGGCCCGCTGAACAGCTTCACTTTGTCGAGTGCTTTGGAAAAACCTACATACCCGTCGTAGCTGACGGTCGTTTTGCCTTTCTGGCCGCCACGCTTGGTGGTGACGATCACCACCCCGTTCGCCCCGCGTGAACCATAGATCGCAGTGGCGGTGGCGTCTTTCAAAACCTCCATCGACTGGATGTCGTTGGGGTTCATATCCTCATAACCTCCCGCCAGCGGGATACCGTCGACTACATATAAGGGATCATTACCTGCATTGAACGAACGACGGCCACGGATCAGGATCTTCGGCACCGTTCCCGGCTTGGAGCCCGACTGCGTCACGTCCACCCCCGCGGCACGTCCCTGCAACGCCTGCCCCAGGTTGGTAATGGGCATTTCATTGATTTCTTTGGAACCAACCGACGAAATCGCGCCGGTCAGCTGACTTTTCTTTTGCGTACCATAACCTACGACCACAACCTCCGTCAATATTTTCTGGTCGCTGGCGAGCGCAATGTCGATCACACTTTTGTTACCAACAGCCACTTCCTGCGTTGTGAAACCCACTGCTGAAAACACCAGAACCGCGTTGTCATCCGGCACGCTTAGCTTGAAGGAACCCTCTGCGTCGGTATTCGTACCTGTTTTGCTTCCTTTCAACACTACCGAAACGCCGGGAATCGGTTGGTTATCCTCAACGGAGATTACCTTTCCCGAAACCGTCCTGTCGATAACCCTGATGGCCGGATTTGTAGGCCTTGTTGCGAAAGCCTGCCCTGTAAAACCCGTCATCACCGCACCGGCCATTGCCCAACGCATCATACAATGGCCAATACTTGTAAAGTTTCTTTTCATACGCATTGATTGTTTAACCATTAATAGTTCACCATAAACTGTCCATTCTGACGATCACTTGATAGATCCCCCCTTACAAATAGTTATATTTTTTCTTTTAATAGTTACAAATAGACACAGAGTTACTTAGCACAGATTTGTAACCAACCTGTAAAAAACATTTTATCCGGAAAGAGGCTTAGGGACGAAGGGCATTATCGACTTCTCTCACAGGCTTATTTGAACAATTCCAATAAGCCTATTTATTGTACTTAAAATACAATTCGGAAATCATTCGGAGGATAGAAATTCGGGGAGAGAATTGAAAACGATCGACGAAGTTTATTTATGCAATCGTTATCGGGAACGTTGCCAAAGTAGGCTCGTTTCGATATTTTATTATAAAATATTTACACAAAGCAATACAAAAATGCCATATCCGCCGGGTGCGTTTTACATAAATATTGCACTTAACCAATATTTTGTAAAATAATAACCCAGCAGACATGGCTGTCTGGATGTTGATGAAGGCTAATCTGACACTATTTGTAGTTGTCAGGATTCTCGTCCTGCCATTCGTTTACACCGTCGCGAATGCGGTTGCGGAATGTGAGCGTGTCCTGCGCATACGAGACCGTACCGTCCTCGTTTTCATACTTATAACTCAAAAACAACTTGCGGTCCTGCAACAGCTTCGAGCGGTTGAAAGTACTGCTGCCGTCGGGTTTTACGTCGATGGCGGAACCGTCGGCCCTGCTGATTTTTATATTGCTCCCTTCGAGTGTGATTTTAAACGAGCCTTCCTGGTCGCTGATCTTGTTCGTCACAAGGGCGTCGGGTGCTACGGTTTTAAGTTTGACAATCTTCGCCTCGGGAGAAGGTATGGTGGTGTAGTACTTCACGGTTTTTACGATCTTGCCGGTTGCGTCTTTTACGGTCGTTACACCACCGTGCCAGTAGTTTCCGAAAAGCATGTTCTCGTATTTGAGCGCCACCACGGCCGAACGTTTCGCACCAAGTACCGAATCGGCATCGGCGGAGGTGATATAGAAAGGAATGGCATACTCAGGGCGGATCGTGGCCGCATCTTTCAGGAACCTTGCGGAATCGGCCCGGATTACCACCGACCCCATGTGCGAACCGGCCTTGATCACCATTTTCGAATTGTCGGAGATCGTAAAGTAGTCGGCAGGCATTGGTTTCAGCGTGTCCACGTCCGCAATAGCCTCCTGGATATAGCCCGCACCGGCTTTCATCGCCGCCAGGACGTCGCCGTTCACGAGCGCCGGGTCCATACGGAAGTTTACGACACGGTCCTGGCGGTTTTCGCGTACACCGGCCAGCGCCGCGCCGACTTCTATTTTCATCCCCTCGCCCACCACGAATGTGCGTACGTTGGTCTGGTACATAAAATACACCGAAGTGTAGTCGAAATCCTTGATATAATCGTCATAACAGGCGCTCAGGGCCATAGTCAGCCCGAGGGCTGCCGCAATTCTTTTTTTCATTACATTCATATTTATTTCCAGGCTTGCCAGCCGTCGTTCTGGGCCAGATTACTCATTCTCAATATTTCGTCATAAGGGATTGGCAGGAATGCGGACGCATACGAGCGCTGCTCCACTACTTCGTCGAGTTTGTATTGGAAAGTACCGTCCGCATTGCGGGTGATCTTTGCCATTCTGACGGGCTTGTTCAGGTCGTTCAAGTTGGTCGTCCAGCGGCGCAGGTCGAAAAACCGCGTTCCTTCGAAGCAGGTTTCGAGGCGCCTTTCGTTTTTGATGAACCCGTCGAATGCAAGTTTCCCTTTCGACGCGATTTCGGCCAGGTAAGGGTCCGTCAGAAAGCCTTTGCCGCCGTCGGTATTGTCTTTCCTGCGCAAGTATTCCATCGCCTCCTTTGCCGTCATGCCGTATTTGCCGCCATCCGGCCCTTCCACCTGGTTGACCGCCTCCGCGAATGCGAGCAGCATATGCTCCCATCGGATAAAGAATTTCGAATGCGGCTGCCGGTTAATGGAGTTGTCGGACCAGTTGAGTCCCATGAATACCATTTTTTTGATATGGTAATTGGTCCGGCTGTTCACTGCGGGCCCGGCCGCGTCTTTCGCGTTCTGCCAGTTTTCGAAGGTGTACATCACCTTATCCGAATTGATTTTCACCGCTTTGGAATTATTGTGAAAGATGGTTGCGTAAAAGCGCGGGTCGCGGTTGGCGTAGGGATTGGCGGGGTCGTATTTGCTGCGCGGGTCGGTAATCGGATAGCCGTTTTTCATGGGAAATGCATCCACCAGGTCCTGCGTGGCCCCTACCGAGCCGGTTCCCTGGAATCCACCGGGATAGAACATCCGCTCCATGGCATCGTTGGCATTGTTGTAGCGCGACGCCCAGACGATGCCCGGGAAGTTCGGATCGAACCAGTTCACAGCCTTTACCGGGTTAAAGCCGTTCGTTACAGCGTCCGTTTTCATCTTGAAATCGATCACTTCCTTCGCATTCCGTGCGGCGAGGTCCCAGCGCGTCATGTCGTTCGACGGGTTGAAACGCGGACTGGCCCACGTCAGGTACACCATCGCTTTGATGGCACGGGTCGTAATCCCGTCCATGCGCCCCCAGTAGCGGCCGCCCGCGTAAGCACGGTCGTTCACATTCGTTACCAGAAAATCGCGGTGGGCGATCGGCAGGTATTTATAGGCCGAATCGCAGTCGGCGATGATCTGCCGCACGCAGTCGTCGTAGGTGTTGCGTGCGAGATTGGTTTCCGCCTTGATATCGACAGGCTCGAGTACGATCGGGAAGCCAAGCAGCTGGCCGTTGGCCGTCCCGCCGAATTTTTGAAGCAAATCCCACTGAAACCACGCCCGTAAAGCATAGGCTTCGCCCTGCAAACGGTTCTTAACCAGGCTATCCAGATGCGTATCCACCAGGAAGCGGGTGTTGTAGCCGCGGCGGTCCTTGAGAAACAGGTTCAGGAGATAGATCGAGCGGTAATCCCTGTCCCAATAGGTCCTGAACGGGTCCTGGCTGGTCGTGAGCGCACCCACGGCGAAGCGGTTCAATGCGTGGGTAGTGCTGGTAATGACCACGTCGTCGGTTGCACCGTCGAGATAGACGCCCTCGTTGTCGTTGTAATTACGCGTCATGTTGTCGTAGCATTGCCCTACGAGCCCCTGCACCATGTCCTGGTATTTCCAGATATCATCGGTGGTGCGGTTACCGTTCGGATAAGGTTCCAGGTAGTCGACGCAGGATGTGCATGCGAATGCGGCAACGGCGAGCGGCAGGATATTCTTGATATAAAATGATTTCAAATGCATAGCTCTGGCTTTAAAATGTCAGTTTAACCCCTCCTGAAAATGTGCGGAACAGCGGGTAAGAAGTTATCCCCGAATTGACAGACTCCGGATCGACCTCCCGTATCTTCGAGAATGTGAGCACATTGGCCCCGCGCACATACACGCGAAAGCCACGCGCAGCGATGATATTGCCCAGGCGGACGGGCACGTTGTAAGCCAGTTCCACATTCTGTATTTTGAAGAACCCGCCGTCACGCAACCAGAAATCGGATGCAACGAAGTTGTTATTGACCTTGTAATAGGTAAGCCGCGGATATTGTCCGCCGATGTTTTCCTTTACAAAATCGGAGTAGTTGTTATCCCCCCAGCCGTTCCAGAAGTACTTGTTCGTGAAAGGGATCTTGTAAAATGCCCGGCCGTTCCCGATCACCGTCAGTTCGAGGTTACGGAACGCGAGTTTCAGGTTCAATGCGTAAATCAATCGCGGCGAGCCATACCCGATCTGCGCCTGGTCGTTGTCGTCGACGATACCGTCGCCGTTGCGGTCGAGGTATTTCAGGTCGCCTGCTTTGAGTTCTTCATCGTAGATCTGCGGCACTATGCCGGTTTCGGCGTCCGTCGCGAACTTCCCGGTGTAAGTCTGGCCCCATAGCGCGTCCACCGGCCTGCCGACGCGCGACTGATAACCGAAGCGGTAGCTGGGCTCGTCCCATTTCAGGATTTTGCTGTTCTGCACCGTCGCGTTACCTCCCGCCGAGAACCGGATGTCGCCGATGCGGTCGGTGTACTGTAACGCCATTTCCAGCCCGTAATACCTGGTTTTGTTATAGTTATACCAGGGACGCGAACCGGATATGCCCACTACGAGCGGGACGGTATTGGCAAGCTGCGAAATAATCCCGTCGCGCACATTATTGTAATAATTGACCTCCGCCGACAGCCGGCGTTTCAGGAACAATCCATCGATCCCGATATTGAACTCTTTCCTTTTCTCCCAGGTCAGATCGGGGTTGCCGATGCGGCTCGGCGTGGTGCGGTACACCGAGTTGTCGGTATTACTCCCGAACCACTGGCCTGTCGAATACGGCCCGAATGCAGTGCCGGACGAGTTGACGCCCCAGCGATCGAGGTAATAGAAGGGCGCCAGAAAGGACTCATAGCCCAGGATTCCGCCCTCGGCCCTGATTTTGAGATAATCGATGCCTTTCAAAGCTTTGAAAAAACCTTCTTCCGAAATCACCCAGCTAAGACCGGCGGCCGGAAACAGGGCGTAGCGTTTGCCTTTATCGAAACTGTACGTGCCCGCGTAATTCAGCATCCCCTGGAACACATAGCGGTCTTTAAACGAATACACACCGTTGAACACCGCATTCTGCTGGCGTTGAGGCTCCTCGATGCCGTTCCGTGTCGATTTGCCGATATAATAGGTAAGCCCCGCCTGAATGCTGTGTACATTCCAGCTTTTTTCATAGCTAAGGTTTTCATATACCACAAACCGTTGCGAGTAGTAATCGTGGAGTTTCGCCTGCCCGGCCATATCCACGCCGTCGTGCACCTTGGAGAGCCTGATCGTATCCAGGCCGGCGTCGGTTTTGCCCGGCGTCGCGATGTAGGCGATGTAATCCTCCGCTTTGCCGATCCGGATGCTGTTGAAGAGGTTAAAACCGGCGTAGGTAGTCGATTTGAGGCCGGGTACCAGTTCTTTGAGGTCGTATTCGAATGTAATATTGGACGCTCCCGTACGGCCTGTTTCGGTGTAATAGCCGTTGTGCATGAGGTTACCGATGGGGTTGGTCTTGTAATTGGAACTCACCGCATACCAGGGCGCCACCTTGTTATCCCCAAATGCAGCGTACACCGGAAATGCGATCGGCGGCGTATTGGTGATGTCATTGATAACCGTGTTGAATTCGACAAGGTCGAGCGCGGTATTGGTATTGCCGTCGTCGCTCGTGAAGTTGGAATTGTAGCCGTAATTCGGCGAGCGGCGCAGGGTAAGCCCCCCCGAAAAAGTCGAACTTGACCTTGATCAGCGGGTTTATTTTAATATCTACATTGGACCGCACATTTATGCGGTTGTAATCCGATTTGGCACCGATCCTGTAAATATCCCCTTCGCCATTATAGCCCAGGTACGCATTGTACTGAACCGTTTCGTTTCCACCGGTCGAAGAAAGGTTGACGCGTGTAAAAGGCTTCGTGTTTTTCAGCATCAGCCTGCGGAAATCCACACTGGGCCGGTAGAGGTCATAAGGGTCATTCCGGGCATATTCCGCAATGTCGTTCTCATTGTAAAGCGGCGACAGCGAACTGTTCGCCCGGGCCTGGTTGTTGAGCTGCGCATATTCCGCGCCCGACGCCCACCCGGGGAACCGGTCTACCACGCTCACGCCCTGTTCGGCATTCACGCTCATTACCCGCTCGTTGACCTTGCCGCGTTTTGTTTTAATGTAAATAATGCCGTCGGCACCTCTCGGACCGAGCATTGCCTTTCCTACAATGTCCTTGATGATCGTCACCGACTCGATTTCCTGGGGGTCGACGGGCATTTCGGTAATGTCGGTCGGGATATCGTCGATGATAAAAATCGGGTTGCGACCCCGCGTTGCGATACCGATCTTTTCCGTGATCCGGAAGTTACCTATTTCTTCTTCAGCGACCAGGCCGGGCGAGCCGTCCCGTTCCACAACTTCGAGGCCGTTCACCAGGCCGGCAAAGGCATTGCGCAGATCGTTGGTTGGGTATTTTTCAAGATCCGCGGTTTTCAGGGTCACATAACTGCCCGTCGCCAGCCGTTTGGGGATGTTCATAAAAGGCATGGGTATGGCGTCGTCCGGCGTTGCAAAGAGTTTGGCCTTTTTGAGTTCGACGACGCCGTCGGTTACGATATCTCCTACCAGCGAGACCGATTTGCTGTATCCATAAGATGAGACAGTTACAAAATCCTCCGGCAATGCCTCGAAATTAAAATCACCGTTTTCATTCGTTTCCGCGTGTATCTGGCCTTCGCCTACTACAATCGAAGCGTTGGGTATGGGATTCCCGTTTTCGTCGGTCACTTTCAGGCTTACGTTCACCGGCTTCTGTTTTTTGACCGGCTTGTCCTGGGCCACGGCACCGCCGCCGCACAGCAGGCAGAGCATTATCGTCCCGATAACCACCTGCCCTATATAATGCATTGTCTTGTTGATCATGGGTTTGAGCGTTAGGGTTACCAGACTTCGTTGGGGACGAAATTTTTCATTTTGTACATATCCTCCGTGTTGAAAGGCAGGTAGTACATTGCTTCCTTCCAGCGTGTCTGGCGATCGGCAGAGAGGGGCATGCGGGTGTATTTAAAGCCGGTGGGATAAACCGGGCTCACCGGCACCTTCTCCACGTCCATACGATAAAGCGTGCCGCCCATTACTTTCGGAGCGTCTTTCCAGCGACGGATGTCATGGTAATAATGGCCGCCTTCGAAGCACAGCTCGATAGTCCGCTCGTTTTTAATGCGTTCGCGGAGCTTATCCTTCGAGGTCGTGTACGCCTGCAATACATTGGGCATCCCCGCGCGCGCGCGAATGCGGTTGAGCGCCTGCAGGGCAGTCATGGACGCACCTGGGGCCGTGCCGTTCGGGCCGTAGGCTTCGTTGGCGGCCTCCGCGTAATTCAGGTACAATTCGCCCAGGCGGATCAGCGGATCGGTATATTGCGGTGTGGTTTTGTTATTGACGCTCTGTTCGCCCCAGGTTTTACGCTCGTAGTAGCCCGTGCGCGTAATGCCCGCGTAAGACTGGTCCAGAAGCTGCCCGTAAACCGCCGCGCCGTCTTTGATTTCGTAGTAAATTTTAGCATTACCATAACCCGGCACCGGTGCTGTATTGTAGATAATATCAATGTAAAAACGCGGGTCGCGGTCTTTGTAGGGATCCTGCTCATTGTAATGCCCGGCAGTGGCGGCGGCCTGGCGGTCGGCGGGGGTGTTCAGGGGTTCTCCCCACTTGGTTTCGAACTTGTCGACCGTATTCTGCGTAGGGCATTCACCCGACCAGCCGGTTTTGCCCCCTCCGAAAACCCCGTTCATCTGGCCGTTCAAATCGGCCGAGTTATACGCTTTGGTACCGGCATACCACGCCCAAAGCTGCTCGTTGGAATAGGTTGTTCCAATGTAATTTTTCTTGTAGTCGGCCAGCGGAAGCAATTCGTAACCGTACCTTTCCGCGAGCTGGATAGCCTCCCAATTCGCTTTGGCGGCCGCTTCCCAATCGGCGATACCCTGCTCGTTGTTCAAGGGGCTGGCCGCATAAAGTAATGCCCTCGCCTTGAATGCCTTCGCGGCCACGCCGGTAGGACGTTTTTGCTCCGGGTTATTCAAATGCCCCGTTACGCCCGGCCCAGGGTCGCGGCGCATAAGATCGGCCTGTTCGAAATACGAGGCGGCGGTATCCATGTCCATCGCAATGCGGATCAGCGTTTCGCGTTTCGACAGCCGCGGGATGTCCCACTCGTCGTCCTGCCCGATTACCCGGTTAATGTAAGGCATCGGTCCCCACAACCTGAAAAGCTCGAAATGCGCGAAGGCCCGGATGAAATGCGCCTGACCTTTGAAATCGTTGATATCCACCGGGCTCGCGTCTTTGAGCATTCCGATGTTTTTCAGCGACATATTACATTTCCGGATGATCGAAAACATAGCTCCCAGAATAGGCCGCCGGGCCGGGTCGTAAGTCATTTTATTGATAATCGCCGAAATCTGGCCGCTTTTGATCACCTGGGCATCCATCACACGGCCCATGTCGCTCATGTCGGTGAGCGATTCCATCGTGTATTTCTGGTCCCAGAAATCGAAATACAGCGAATAGCCAGTCTTGATATTGTAGGCACGCCAGGTTGTCCCGTCCAACTTGTTGCCCTCGTAAATACCGTCGAAGAACTTTTTGAAATTTTCGTATTTAGAAAAAACATCGGCTTCGGTGAGCCCCGATTCTGGGGCTTTGTCGAGATAGTCTTCCACGCATGAGCCGAGAAGCAAAATCAACAGCGCCGGCACACACAGTAGCGTAATTAATCTTTTCATCATCAGTTGGGTTAGGATTAAAATGCAGCCCTGATGGCAAACTTTACAGTAGTCATTTGCGGGTAAAAGCCCTGGTTGAAATCTTTCCGCTCCGGATCGCCTTCGATAAGCTTCGTGAATGTCCAGAGGTTGTTGCCTGTCACGAAAAACACGAGGTTGGACGTCCCGATGACGCGTCGGAGAAATTTGGAATTGAATGTGTAGGACGCGTACACTTCTCTCAATCGCAGGTAATTGGAGTTTCGCCAGAAGCGGTTCTCGATCATGATATCGAAGCCCCTGTCGGCCTCGCCGCCACCCCAGAAAAGGTTATCGGTGCTGCCCCCGCCCGAATAATGCAAGGTGGCATGGTTGGCATTCGGGTTGGTGGGCGTCCAGTAGTCGAGCTGCGACGCATGTACACGCCAGTCGCCTTTGATAAACTCCACTTCGTAGGGCTGGTTGAATTCGACATACTTGCCCACATTGCCCTGGAACATAAAATTGAAATCGAACCGCTTGAACGAGAAGCCCGCCGAAAACGAATAGGTGATCGGCGGATAATCTGAGCCGGGGATCGGGTATTTGTCCAGATTGGTCACTTTCCCGTCTCCGTTGTAATCGAGGAACTTGTAATCGCCTACATTCAGCTTCTGCAAATCGATGGCCGATACATTGTTATGGATATCGTCCACCGAGGTGTAGTACCCGGTTCCCGTCAGTTCTACCCCGCTCAGTTGCGCGCCCAGCGGTTTTCCGGCCGCTTTCTGGTAATCGAAAGCGTAGGGAAGGTCGTCCTTGAAAAGAATCCGGTTTTCGTTGAACCCGAAAATCCCTTTGACGAAATAATTGAGCCCCGAGCCGGTATTGTTCCGATATTCCGCTTCCAGCTCGATCCCGTGCTTTTTAAGGCGGCCAAGGTTCAGTTCCTTGAATGAGTTCCCGACCAGCATGGTCACGCTACGGGGGTCGAGCAGCATTTTCTTGCGGTGCTCGTCGAAAAGGTCGACACCGAAAGTAAAGGTATCGTTCCACAAGCCGAGCTCGATACCGAAGTCGCGTTTCCGCGCCTCTTCCCATTGCGAAACGAGGTTCGGGCCGAGGTCTTCGTGGATATATCCGGCATTATCTTTAAAGTAATCGCTCAGGTAGAGCCAGCGGTTACCCGCAATGTCGCTCCCCACCTTGCCGTCGGAATACCGCAGTTTCAGCTTGCTGATCCAGGGAATACGGTCTTTGAAAAACCGTTCTTCCGAAACCACCCATCCGATGGCGCCGGAAGGGAAGAAACCGTAGCGCTTGCCGGGGGCAAAACGTTCGGAACCGGTGTAGCCTACGTTCACTTCCAAAAGGTATTTGCCGGAATAATCGTAAGTGGCACGGCTTACCAGCCCCTGGTTGTAATAGGGGAAGTCGGTAGTTTTGTCCTTCTGCTGGCGGTTCACCAGCACCAGTCCCGTCACATTATGTTTTCCAAACGCCCGGTTATAGCTGGCCGAGAGTTCGTAGTAGAAGTCCTTGTAATAATCATTTTCCAGTTCACCGACGTTGATATCGAGCGGCGGCAGCTGGTATACCTCATTGCCCTGGCCGGCACGGAACCAGGGATTTTCCTCGGTCCCGATCTTGTCATAATTTAGCTGATATTCGGGGAAAGAATAGCTGGCGGTAAGCGAACGGTTGCGGTAATAGGTGCTCATGGATACCTTTCCTTTGACCGAGAGTCCTTTTGTAATGGCGTCCAGCTTCTGGTCCAGGATGAGGTCGGTAAATAGCTTCGAATCCAGGTACCGGTTGAACGATCCCTGGTTCATGGAGGTATAAGGGTTGCCGGTGAACTCGCCGAAATTCATGGCCAGGCGGTCGCCCCGGTCATTCGGGTAATCCGGATCGGGCACCTGTTCGAGCACCCAGGCCGGGAAATACGCCGGGTAGCGCGACGGCCCGGTAGAATACAAATTCCGCCAGGGCGTACTGCTGGGCTGGTTTTTGATACCGGTTTCTCCACCGACGTTGAGCGACAGCGTAGTGTTACGCGTCAGGTTGAAGTCGATGTTCGTACGGTAGTTGAAACGGTTGTACCAGTAACGGGTATCGTCGTAGCCTTTGTGATAGGCCTTGAAAAAATCGCCCTGGTAGGCATAACCCAGCGACGCGAAGTATTTGATGAAATTCGTTCCGCCCGAGACATTAAAATTGGCATTCGCATTGGTGGCGAACGGCTTGGTCATGATATCGAACCAGTTTACATCCGGGTAGCGCAGGCTGTTCAGAGGCGTCGAGGGGTTCTTGTATTCATTTAATGCATATTGCGGAATGAGATCGGTAAACTGCTGGCCGTTCATCAGCGCCAGGTTGTACATCGACATCGTTTGATACGAACTGATATGGTCCGGGATCCGCGTTGCCTTAGCCAGGCCGTAGGAGCCCGTGAAATCCAGCTTCGGTTTCCCGATCGTGCCGCGTTTGGTAGTTACGATAATGACCCCGTTTGCCCCCTTCGCCCCGAAAACAGCCGTAGCGGAGGCATCTTTCAGCACCGAAATCGTCGCGATCTCGTTCGGGTCCATATCCCGGAAATCCCGTTCCACACCGTCGACCATCACCAGCGGCTGAGAACCGTTCCAGCTCGAAAGCCCGCGGATAACAATCTCCGAATGGTCGCTGCCCGGTTCACCGCTTTGCTGCATGGTGAGCACGCCCGAGAGCTTGCCCGAAAGCGCGTTCGTCACGTTGGACGTACCCGAGCGCATAAGCGCCTTATTGTCCACCTGGGCGATCGCCCCTACGACACTCTCCTTACGCTGCGTTCCGTAACCGACTACCACTACTTCTTCCAATGCCTTGTTTTCCGGTACCAGTTTCACGTCCAGTACCCGGCGCCCAGCCACCTGTATCTCCTGCGAAATGTAGCCTATATAGCTGAATACCAATACCGAAGCATTGTTGGTGACCGTAATCTTGTAATTCCCTTCGGTGTCTGTCGAAAGCCCGTTGAGCGTACCCTTTTCCACCACATTTACGCCCGGCAGTCCGAGCCCGTTCTCGTCTTTCACCACACCGGTAACAGTCACCGCCAGGGACGCGATGGCGTTGTCCATCACTTCACGAAGCCGCCGGGCATGATAGGCTTCGGCCGAACGGCTGAACATCCCCGCCCTGCCGGCTGGCGACGCCCTCAACACCGAAGAACCACTCAGGACCTCGGTAACGGCCTGCTTTTTGGCGTTGGAAACATAAATGGTCTCGTTAACCCTGCTGAAACTCAGGCTCGTTTCCTTCGAAATATGCCTCAGCAGCTTTCCCACGCTTGCCTGGGGGAAATTCAGGTCGACCTTTTTATCCCGTACGAGCTTTTCGTCGTATTGGAAATTAAAGTTGGTTTTGTCGTTGATTACCACAAAGGCATCTTCCAGCGGCACGTCGTGCAGATCAATGGAAATATAGATTTTCTCAATGCTTTGCTCCTGCGCCTTACCATCCGAAGCCGACAGCAAACCCGCGAAAATGCATTGCAAAACCGTCCCGATAACCGCATACCTAGACATCGCTACAATTTGTCGTAGTAGTTTATATTGCATATTTTTGATCGTTTTGAATTTCACGTTCATGACACGTGGCTTTCGCCGTTCCTGATCGAGCGCCAACTCTTAGCACGGGAAAGTCACACGGACCGGTAATCAGCGATGGTTACCGGTTCTTTTTTAGCTGCTGTCGGATCGCATGGGCTGTTTATTGAAGGTTTACAATGTTGTCGCGGATCTTGTACGAAAACCGGTTGGGATAACTCATCACGCCAAGAATATAATCGAGGGGTTTGTCCTGGAACTTCCCGCTGAACCGCCAGTGGGTATCCATCCTGACACCCGGTGCGATCTCGAACTTCACGCCATACCAGCGTTCGAGTTTGATGATGGATGATTTGAAATCCGCTTTCTGGAAGTAAAGCATGCCGTCCTTCCAGCCGATCTGCTCCTTTTCGTCGTAGGTACTGACGATGAGCTCGCCGGCTTCCTGCTGGAATGTCGCCATTTCGCTTTTCGTGAGGAAAACGCAGGCATTCTGGTCCACGGAGCCGATTTTGGCATTCACTTTCACTTTTCCTTCGACCACCGCCACCTGCACCGCCTTGTTTTCGGGATAGGCGCGGATATTGAACGAGGTACCGAGCACTTTGGTGGTCACATCGCCGGTTTTGATTACAAACGGGGCCTTTTCGTTGCGTTTCACGTCAAAAAACGCCTCTCCGGTTAGGCTTACCTTCCGGATATTTTGCTCAAAAGTTTCGGGATAGGAAATAGTAGATCCCGCGTTGAGCGTCACGCGGGTGCCGTCGGGCAGCACGAGTTTCAGTTGCTGGCCGTTGGCGGACTTGTGCTCCACTGGCACATACGCGGAAGCCGGGACGTTGCCTCCGGCCAAATATCGGTTCGCGAGGAAGAATGTGCCCGCAACCACACACGCGGCTGCGAGAAGTTTGAAAACCCGGCCAAAATCGATGTGGTGCCGCTGTGGCTTCCCGGTTTCGGACAGGGTCGATTCGAGCCGTTTCCATTGCTGGTCGATGTCGTAGGCGGGAACGGCCTTCCCCTCAAAACGGAGGGCATGGACAATTTTCCCGGCTTTTTCGATTTCGGGGTGGCGGGAAGGATTGGCCAGCAGCCATTTTTCCCACAGATGGTCATTTTCGGGGGCGGTGCCGTTGAGCCACGCACGGAAATCGTCGTCGAGAACGAAGTCCTTGTAGCCGAACCGGTCGTATTTCTGCGCTTCCAATAGGATTATATTTATTCTTTACTTTGATAAAGCCAGAATAAATGCGAAGTGACCCTCGATCAGTTAATTTTTTATAAAAAATTTTACATTTTTTTCTAATACCTTCTAATTAGCCCTGAACAAAACCACTAATAACTTCTACACCCTCTCCTAATGCCGAGCCGGAAACCAGCAGCGAAAAGTAAACGCCCAGCACGAACGGCACGTCCCTGCCCTGCGGAGCGAGTTCTTCGTTCAATGCGTCGAGCGCCTTGTAAATGAGTTTATAGACCGCCCGGGTGGAGATATTCATGATCGACGCGATTTCTCCAAACGACTGGTCATCATAGAACCGCAAATACAACGCTTCTTTTTGCCGGGCCGGAAGGTTCCTTATCGCGTTCTGAAGAGCCAGCACGTTCTCTTTCATCGTCTGATCACGGATCATTTGGGTTTCAACCGACAACTCGACGTGGAAAATCGCGTCGTCGTCGAGGGCAATGGTGAGCGGGCTCGTCTTGACCCTTTTCAAAATCAGCCTCCGAAGCGACGCCAGCAGGTAGTTTCGGATCGAATCGGAGTTTCCCAGGAATGCTTTACGCTCCCAGATGTTCATAAAAAGGATCTGGATGCAGTCTTTCACTTCCTCGTCATCCTTGTTAAACCGCAGCCCATAGTTCAGCAGCGAAGGATAATATAGCCTGAATATCTGTTCGAACGCCTCGCCGCTTCCTGCCCGCAACATATTCCAGAGCGGCATTTCGGCATTAGCCGCATTGGGCCGGTGCGGTTTCCGGCATTCGTCAGTGAGGTTGGTACGCACTTCCATGATCGCTGAGTTGGCTAAGTTAGGTCCCGGAGAAGTCATCGCGGATGTAACTTCACGATGATTTTTAGGTGACGCAGAAAATCCGGGTCACCCTTAAAAAAGTCAAGATTTTTCAGGAAATAATAAAATCGATGTCGGAGTGGGCTCAGGAATTGCCCAGCATAAAGTAAAACATGAAAAGCAGAAATGTTACCGACACGAGGATCAGGATGATATTGCCGGCCGACAGTCCGGTGCTCCGGCCATCGCGCGGGGCTTTCCGGGCATCGCGGTCCCCCATAATGTCGAGCGAGCTCATAATCCGGCCCCATATCGAATTGACTTCCTGATTTGTCAGGTTATCGGGACGCCAGTCGGAAGCGATCAGCACCAGCTCGCGTGCTTTGGCGACCGTATCTTTCTGTGCGGGGTATTTGAGTATCCAGTTTTCCCAAAATGAGCGGATGGGCGGATCATCCGGAAACCGTACCCATCTTATGAAGAGGTTTTCCATTGCCAACTCCTCAGCCGATAACTCTGAAAACGGTTTCATTTAGTATTTAGCAGATTGATTTTATGGCTTATCAGACTTTAATCCGGATTTGACGTATTACCGGTATTATATGTTTGTTAAGCTTTGCAGGTAAAAAAGGATGTGTTTCCGGGTTTATACTCGCCTTCCACGCGGCAAGGTAATTATTTACAAGAAACCCATCCTGTACTGTGGGGTATACCGAATCGCCGGATTTCCAGATTATTTCGGGCGGGGAGCATATATACCTTCCCTTGTAATTGTCTTGCATCAAACCAACCGGATGTTAAGACGATGAAAGGATTATATTTTATGGCCCTCTGGCTGTGCTGTTTGCCTGGATGGCTGATGGCCCAGGACAAGACGCTGTGGGACGGAGAAATGGCGGATCCGGCTTCCTGTAACAAAGCATATGGCAGCATTGTATCCGGCCCCGATGCCTACGCGGGAAATTATTGTTTCCGCGCGGAACCTGATAATTCTCACGCTCCCCGGATCGGGTTTAATTGCAGCGGCATGTGGCGGGCCGACATTTCCGATTTCGACGAGCTTCGTTTTTTTATCAAGTCAAATCAGGCCGGTCAAACCACCTCCGTCCGGTTCACCACCTATTTCGCCCAGAGCAACTGGATCGATATCGATTCGTATATCGTTGGCGGTAGGCCGCTTTCGACGACTTACCAGGAAGTAAGGATACCGCTCAGCCTACTGAAAACACCCGCCTTCGACCTCAGTTCGGTGGAATATTTGGAATTCGGCAAGTCGTCGGTACCTCAGCTGGCATTCTTTATCGACAACATTTCGGTAGCGGACCTGACCAAACCCGAAATTTCCTTCCAACCGTTGTCCGACCGGGTCATGATGCTGAAAATCAGCGAAAAAATCGACACTGCCGAATGCCGCAAAATCGCGCATTATGCGCTCACCAGCGAAACCGACGTCCATTACCAGGGTGCGCTTAACCCTGCACGCGTGGGTCTGCATTATTATGTAAGCAGCCTTAAACCTTCGTCGGGAAGCCCTGTTGTCTCCGTCGAGCTCTTTCTGATATTCGATCAGCCTCTCGCGGAAGGCCAGTCGTACACCTTGTCCGTACAGGGCATTCAGGACCCCTCGGGCAACGGCACGTCCCTTGACACGGCCTTTGTTTTTTCTGATAAGGAAATTTACGGCAATGTAAAAGCCAACCAGATCGGCTATCTCCCCGACGGCCCCAAGCTGGGAAAGCTCGGTAATTTCCTGGGCGATCAATGGGCCATGCCGCTGGACACGATCGATCCGCCGGCGTTTCAGGTAGTCGCCGCTTCCGGCCAGATTGTTTGGAATCAGAAAGGCAAGTTTCTTAAAGCCGATTCCGCTTTCAGCGGTGAATGGGTGGTGGACCTGGATTTTTCGGCATTCAACACACCGGGAGAGTATTATCTGTACGTTCCGGGCTACGGACGGTCCGAGACGTTTCAGATCTCCGGCCAGGTTTACCATGATGCTTATTACCACACGGGCCGGGCTTTATATTACCAGCGTACCGGTCAACTCGAACAACCCTATGCCGGCGATTGGACCCGCGGAGCACTTCCGGCGACCACGGCGGAGATTCACGCGTCGCATTTGTCATCTCCCCTGTACAGTCCCACCGATTTCCCGCCCGGCACTACGCTCCCGATGACTAACGGCTGGTTCGACGCAGGAGATTACGGGCGTTATGTCCCCACTGCGGCAAGCGCGCTGTTCATCCTGTTTACGGCGTATGAGCTCTACCCGCAAAAATTCCCCGACAACCATCTCCAGATTCCCGAAAGCGGCAATGGGATACCCGACCTGATCGACGAGTTGAAATATGAGACCGACTGGCTCCTGCAAATGCAGGCCCCTGATGGTGGGGTTTATTTCCGCGTAACGCCTGCGACCTGGTCGAGCGGCCTGCCGGAAGACGAAAAAAATACACTTTTGATCTCCGAAAAAACAACCCAGGCAACAGCCATGTTCGCAGCCGCAATGGCAATGGCGTACCGGAATTTTAAGAACTTCTATCCGGCCTACGCGGGCACCTGCCTGGATATGGCCAAAAAGGCATGGCTGTTCCTAAACGATCACCAGGACCCCTCGGCGCCGGTAAATGTACCGGGAATCTCGGCGGGCCCTTACCCCGACCCGGAGGACAAGGACAACAGGGCCTGGGCTGCCGCAGAGCTGTACAAAACCACCGGAGAAACGATTTACCACCAGGACTTTCTGGATTGGTACAGCAAAATCCCGCACGAATTCTCGGCTACCATGAGCTGGCAGAAACACACCCTGAAAGCGATATGGGCATACGCTACCACCCAATATCCTGTTGTCCAGGCGCATATCGACGAATTCAAAACGAAACTGAATACAGAGCTTCTGGCCGACTATGAAAAACGCACGATGCAAATACACGCCTACCACGGCGCCTACCACCCGTTCAAAGAGTTTATAGGGTACGGAAGTTTCGGTATGGCACAGAGCTACGCGTTCGACTGCATTATGTTCAGTCACCTGCTTAACAAACCGGAACTACTGGATCTTGCGAAAATCCAGCTCGATATTCCGCTCGGTAACAATCCGCTTTCAATGACATTTATCACCGGACTGGGTAAACGAAGCCCGCGACATCCGCTTCACTGGTCGACTGTTCCGGGCAAGTTCGCCGAACCGGTGCCGGGTGTGCCCGTTTTCGGGCCGGCGGCTTCGCTGGTCATGAACAGGCCTTCCAGCTTTGCCATCCAGGACCCGGCCAACCGCTATCCCGCCGGACTGAAGAAATCGGACCCCTATCCTGTCCTGCGCCGTTATACCGATGCCCGCGAGGCAGTGGAAATGTCGGAATTTACTGTTCAGGAGATCGCGGTAACCATGGCCGCATTTGCATTTTTCGGCGCTCCGGCCAATCCGGCGCCGCCGCAGACCCGGATTCCGGCGGCGGCGTGCGAGCAGAAGACGGACCTGCGTGTGGCACATCCTGCGCGGGGATTGTATGAGCTTACCCTAATCACCGCGGGAAGCGAACCCGCCCCGCCGTATCGTGCCGAGCTGTTCAATCTTCACGGCCGGGTGGTGCGCCGCACGGGCCTGCGCGCCGGAACCCCGGTGCCGCTGGACGTTTCTTCGCTAACGGCCGGGATTTACATTCTGAAAATCCGTAACGGCAGGAGCGAGCCCGTTATAAGCCGCAGGATAATGGTATATTAATGATCGGGTTTGTTTGAAAGCGACTGATATTGAGGAATTTTCAAATTTGAATACATTTGCAAAAAACACACTATAATACGTTCATCTTGCAAAGGTATTCGCATCTCACGGAAGAAGAGCTCCTGTCGCTATTGACAGAAGGCGACAGGCTGGCATTCCAACAGCTGTACATTGCTCACTACCGCTCGATTTTCAGCCACGCATTAAAATTCACCAAATCAACCGACCTTGCGGAGGACATCACTCAGGACGTATTCCTCAAAATCTGGGAAAGCAAAGAAATGCTGGGCGGCGTCCGGCATTTCAGAAGCTATTTGCTGGCCGTCTGTAAAAATATGACCCTCAACCTGCTCGCAAGAGCGTCGCGGGAGGCGAGTATCATGGATCAGATCGTTTACGGCGCAAAACAGTTCCACCGTGATTCCGAAACCCAATTGGAACAGCAGGAATATGAAAAGTTGCTTCATGAGGCTATCGAGCAGCTCCCTCCCCAACGCAGGGTGATATTCAGGCTCTGCAAAATCGACGGGAAAAGTTACGAAGAAGTAGCAACCCGGATGGGCATCAGCACCGGCACCGTCAACGACCACATTGTAAAAGGCACCCGCGCCGTGAAGGAATACCTGCGCCGACACAATATTACCCTCCTGAGACTGATTTTCATGGCCCTGCTCAAATAAATGGGAACCGGAGCATATGACGCGGCGCCCCCGACTGTCTTATGGTAAACGACAAACGCATGAAGCAAGTCCAGGCTATCAATCTGATGCGCCGGTTTATCGACGATCAATGTACCGCGGAGGAGGTCACGAAGCTGATCGCCCTGATGGCATTCGAGAAACACCGGGAGGAGTACGGCAGGCTCATCGACGAAGCGATCGCCGGCGAAAAAGTGGAGCCTGTGGCCATCCCCGACGAGGTGGTCCGGCAGCGCTTTCGGCATCTGGAAGAAAGGCTCGGGTTACGGGACAGGCGACGCTGGCGGGAAAAGGCACTTTGGCGGTATTATTTAGCCGCAGCCGCAATAGCGGGGATCATCCTGGCAGTGGCGTGGGGCGCGTATCATTTCTCCGCTTTTTCTGCCCGGCACTACGCAACGGGGTTCGGGGAAATAAGGAAGATAGACCTGCCCGACGGCTCGGTGGTGACGCTGAATGGCAACTCGACCATCGATTATCTCCCCATGGCCGGTGCCGAAAGGGCACGAACGGTTGAGTTGCGCGGAGAAGCGTTCTTCCGGGTCAGGAAAACATCCGACCATCGGAAATTCCGGGTCGTGATGCCGGGTGCTGGAGCGATCGAAGTTTTAGGCACCGAATTCACTGTCCGCCACCGTCCGAATGGCTCGCGGGTGGTGCTCCGTTCGGGCAGTATCCGGCTTACCACTGCAGGAGAATCTCTTTCTGGCGTAGTTATGAAGCCGGGCGAGCTGATCGACATTACGCCCGGTGCTTCGGTCGCCGGGCGGAAAAAAGTTGATCCGTCGGCATATGACCAATGGACTACCGGTAAACTGGTTTTTGAAAACACCCCTCTTCGCGAGATAGTGAATATGCTCAGGGATACTTACGGGCTCGATGTGGTAATCGATCCGCAGTTGCTCGATAAGCGACTCTCCGGCACGGCTCCGGCACGCGATCCGGATACCCTTCTTGAAGCCCTCTCCGGTTCTTTCGGTCTGCGGATCGACCGCAAACAGAACAAAGTATTTATAACCGCAAATTAAACGGCGGGTCAGTTTGCTCGACATTTTCCCCTGTTCAAAGCTTTACGGCTTACAGTATTTTATTGACCAATATCTAACATCTATGAAAACAAACTTACGGTGGATGTGGATCGCCTGTCTTGTCCCGTTCATAGAACCCGGGCCTGTCGCCGGACGTACCGTCGGCAGAATTTGCGTGTGGCATGCCCGGGCACACGAAACGCCCAAGCCGCTGCGGCTCGCTCTGTCCGAGCTCGAAAAGCGCTTCAACGTGTCGATCATGTACGACAGCGAACTGATCAACAACAAATTTGTCTCGGTACGCGATTATGAATCGGGTTCCGTGGAGGAATCGCTGAAAAAATTGCTTAAAGAGCACGGCCTGTATTTCAGGAAAGCAGCCAGTGGCTTCTATTATATTTCCGCGAAAAAAGAGAGCAGCTATTCCGGTCCGGCCGGCCAGGAGGCGCCTGCAACAGGCGATATGTCTCAGATCGATACGGTTTCCCAAAAACCGCTAACCGGAAAGGTTACCGACGCAACCACGGGCGAGCCCCTGCCGGGTGTAAATGTGCTCCTCAAAGGCTCCGCGAATGGCACTGTGACGGACGCCGCGGGGATATTCAAATTGTCACAGGCGGCCGGCGAGGCGATACTCGTTTTCTCCTGCGTGGGTTATGCGCCCAGGGAGATGTACGTCAGCAACAAGGCATCCCAGCCCGTGTCGCTGCAACCCGACGTCAAAGTCCTGAATGAGGCGGTAGTCGTCGGCTATGGGACGCAGGAACGTAAGGACATTACCGGCGCAATTGCGGTCGTTAAAGCTTCCGATATCGAGAAAATGCCTGTTGCCGGTCTTGATCAGGCGTTGCAGGGGCAGGCTTCCGGCTTATTCGTGTCGTCCAACTCGGGGGGCGCCGGGCTCCGACGTTACGGTAAGAATCCGCGGGACCGGTACAATAGGGAACAACAATCCGCTGTATGTGATCGACGGTACGCCCACCGGCCCGGAAGCTCTGAACCTGTTCAATCCCAGGGATATCGAATCTATTGTAGTATTGAAGGACGCAGCTGCCGCGACTATTTACGGTTCCCGCGCGGCGAATGGCGTCATACTGGTTACCACCAAAAAGGGCAGGAATGGCGAAGCCAGGGTTTCTTTCGATGCCTATTACGGACTGCAAACCGCCTGGCGGCTGCCCCGGTTGCTGCATGTGGAGGAATATGCGACCATTGTCAATGAAGCGTATACCAATGCGGGCAAAGCGCCTGCATTCGGGCGTCCCGATACATTGGGCGCGAACCACACCTGGCTGGAAGAGCTCTTCCGCGCGGCCCCTACCCAAAACTACAACCTGTCGGTCGCGGGTGGTAACGAAAAGGCTCAATATGCGCTGTCAGGGGCATTTCTCGACCAGCAGGGAATTTTACCCAACAGCGGTTTCAAAAGGATTTCTTTCCGCCTAAACACTTCCTGCAAGGTCAAGGCCAAATGGCAGATCGGGCAAAACCTTACGATCAGCCACTCGACGGGCAATCAGGTCAGGACGAACGAGTTGGGAGGCATCCTGGCGAATGCGGTTTATAAAAGGCCTTTCGATGCGGTGTACGACGACGAGGGGAAATATGCCGAGTCGGCTATGGACCCGAATCCCATCGCCCAGGCCTACCGTACGGAGAACCGGCGCAGCAAGCTCCGGTTATTCGGCAATGTATTCGCGGAATACGAGCTGACGAGTGCTTTCAAATTCAGGAGCAATTTCGGGTTGGACCTCAATTATTCGAGGAACAAAAATTACATTCCCGCATTTGGTGCAACACCCAACTCGCTCGTCGAATATGCGGATATGTCGTATGCCCCGTTATGGCAAAATTCACTGTCGTTCAGCAAAAAAATCGGCAACCGGCATGAACTTTCAGCGGTACTGAGCGTAGACGCGCAATCGGGACGATATGAGTTTTTGACCGTGAAGGGCGATAATTTCGTAACCGACGATCCGCGGAACCGGTATATCTCCGCCGCACAAAACATCGACCTGGGGCGTGTGGACGGAAATGCTACGGAATGGGCGTTGCTTTCCCTGGTAAGCCGCCTGAACTACACGTTCCTTGACCGGTACCTGTTCGGTGTGAGTTTCCGGCGCGACGGCACTTCACGTTTCGCAAAGGGACACCGATGGGGCAATTTCCCATCGTTCTCGGCCGCCTGGCGTATTTCCGACGAACCTTTTCTGCGCGACCAGACAACCCTGTCCGACTTAAAGATCCGCGCCAGCTGGGGCCGCCTCGGCAATCAGGAGGTCGGCGACAATTATGCCACATATAACACGGTTAGTACGGGGCTGCAATATGCGTTCGGGCCTGGTTCCCAGACCTATTACGACGGCCTTGGCATTCCTACCAATGGAAGGGCTGGCGCCAAACTGACCTCCGACAAGCTGGTGTGGGAAGCCAGCACCCAGACGGACGTAGGGATCGATCTCGCTTTTTTCAACAACAAACTGCAATTCACGGCCGATTATTTTTTGCGTAAAACCAGTGATATGCTTCTTGATCAGCCGGTTTCTTCATTATCAGGCGCCTCCACGATCAGTATCAATGCCGGGTCCATCCGCAACCGGGGATTCGAGCTGAGTGCCGGCCTGAACAACAGCTCAGGCGATTTCCGGTATGGGGCAGGTTTCAATATTACCCGCATCGAAAATAAAGTCCTGGCCTTGAACCCGGGTATCAGCTACATTCTCGGGCCTGTAAGCGGTACGCAGGGGGCCCTGCTGACGCGAACGTCGGTGGGTGACGAGGTTGGGACGTTTTACGGCTATGTGACCGATGGCGTGTTTCAGAACATGGAGGAGGTCAACAATCACGCAAAGCAGGAGATCGGGACAGCCCCGGGCGATATCCGGTTCAAAGATCTCAACAACGATCACGTTATCAATGCGAAGGACCAGACAAAAATCGGAAGTCCCATACCCGACTGGCTGTTTGGTGTAAATGGAAATATCAGCTACAAGGGTTTCGAAATATCGCTGCTGTTTCAGGGTGTGCAGGGAAATGCGATTTATAACCAGCTCGCCATGCGGGCGCAAAGCGGAACGAATCTGTTCAATAAGTTCGCCGGCATCCGGGACAGATGGACGGGCGAAGGCACAAGTTACTCGGAACCACGCGTCCACATCACGGACCCCAACAACAATGCCCGGGTTTCGGACAGGTGGGTCGAGGACGGCTCATACATTCGTTTGAAAAACGTGCAGATAGGTTACGTTATCCCGGCTGATGCGGTCCGGAAAACAGGCCTCTCGCGCATTCGCCTGTATGCCACGGCGCAGAATCTGCTGACGTGGACCAGATATTCAGGCTTTGACCCGGAAATGGGACCTTCCACCGAGTTTGTGGACGGCCGGGGCGCCGACCTGGAAGTCGGGGCCGATAAGGGAAGGTATCCGCAGGCCCGGACCTTTATATTCGGGCTATCGCTTACATTTTGATTCAATACACATATTCAGACAGTTATGAAAAATCTACTCAAAATATGCATTGCTATCTGCCTGGTGCTTTTGAATGCGGGCTGTCGGGATTTTCTGGAAAAGCAACCGCTTGGAGAAACTCTGCTCGGAAGTATTACCACCGAAGAGCAGGCGGTCCTCTTCGTTAATGCGGCCTATGAGCCGTTGCTCTGGGGCCGCGGAGATCCGATGCAAGGTCATTATTTCAACGATATGTGGATCCTGGGCGATATCACGTCGGATGATACCGAAACGCCGGTCGATCCGAACAATATCCAGGAACGTGCCTTGCAGGACTTCAACGTTTTCCCGGACAACCCGAACCTGCGCGACTGGTTCGGAAGCGCTTATGTAGGCATTGCCCGGTGCAATGTCGTGATCCGGGGCATCGGGGATTCTCCCGAAAATATCTTCAAAACGCCGGGAATGAGGCAGCGGTGCCTGGGCGAGGCTTATTTCCTTCGTGCGTTATACTTTTTTGACCTGGCTAAGGTTTTCGGAGGCGTTCCGCTGATAGAAACGCCTGTTACGACGATCCAAGATACCAAAGTACGCCGGTCCACCGCGACAGAAACCTGGGCCTTCATCGAAAACGACTTGCAGCAGGCGCGGACATACCTCCCGTCGGTGAGCGTGTACAGGAATACGGCCAATCTGGGCAGGGCGAGCAAAGGTGCGGCCACAGCCTTGCTTGCGAAAGTGCTGCTCTACCAGCAAAAGTGGGCAGCTGCCGCCGACGCCGCCGAAGAAGTGATAGCATCCGGTGACTACGCGTTGACTACCGACTATCTCGCCCAATTCAATAATCAGAACGACCAGAATACCGTCGAATCCATTTTTGAAGTGCAGGCCTACAAAACCAATGGCTGGGGCGGCGGTACGGAGATCAGCCTCGATTTCGGCAGATGGGGGTTCAATAATCCGACGAAGGAACTGGTAAATGCCTACGAAAAAGGCGATCCGCGACTCCGTTACACCATTTTCAGCCCCGGTGACGACCGGTTTGGGCAACCTTACGACCCTGGAAAAGGACCTAATACGGTTACGGGCTACCTTGCGCGCAAGTACGTGTTCGACCCGGCCACTATGGGCGTGGCGGCGAACGGCTGGACTAACGGCGAAGGGATCAATTACATCGTGCTGCGTTATGCCGAAGTGCTTTTGATCCATGCCGAAGCGCTGATCGAGCAAAATGTGCGGTTAACAGATGCGATGGCCGACATTAATGCCGTCCGTGCGCGGAAGGGGGTGAAAATGCCGCCTGTACCACCAGGCGATCAGGCCGCTTTACGGCAACGGCTGCGCCATGAGCGGCGGGTAGAGCTGGCGCTGGAAGGACAGCGCTATTTCGATTTGATCCGCTGGGGAAAGGACTACGCCACATCCGTCCTGCACGGACAAGGCAAGGCCAATTTCCAGTACGACAAGCACAAGTTATTCCCCATCCCGCAAATCGAGATGGACCTTAATCCATTACTTATCCAGAACTGACCATGCAATACGCCAGGCTCACGATGCTTTTGTTTGTCGCATGTCTTGCGCAAGGCAGATTAACTGCGCAGGTACCGGAAACCCGGCTAACCCTGCTAGCCGGGTTTGAGGGAATAAAAGGTAGCGTAACGGATGCCGAAACCAATGAACCGGTAGCTGCGAGAATCATTGTGAAAGATACTTCGGGAAAGGTGCAGGCTACTTACTACGAGCATTGCGACGGGATTTTCACGGAAGAGGACGGCACATTTTCGTTGCGGCTCCGCCCGGGTGTTTACCACCTGAAAATTGTTCGTGGTATCGATTATGTAACCCAGGACCATACATTTAAAGTATGTAAAAATGAGGGAACGAATGCCCGAATCCGGTTGCAACCGTGGGTTAACCTCAAAAAAAGAGGATGGATCAACGGAGATGGTCATGCACATCTATACTCCGAAATACCCGCAAACGACACCATGCTGCGGCAGGTCCGGAAGATATGCCTGGCCCAGGGCGTGGACTTTATCAGCGCTTGCCAAGGATGGGCCGGGTATAACGACAGCACCTGGAAACACGCCTATTCCGTGGTAAGCGATCGCCGGTTTCGCCTGTTATACGGAGCGGAAATGCCCAAGTACCGCACCAGCCATGTATGGTGGCTGGGGTTAAAAAGTACGCTCGACAACTTCGGCAACCTGATCGACTCTACCTACGAAGTACAATATTATCAGTCGGAACAAAACGCGGACTGGGAATACGCGTGGCTGAAATTCAGGTCCATCCCCGACCTTGAAGTAATATCACGCTACGCAAAAACCCAGGGCGCAATGGCCGTTGTGGCCCATCCTACTTCCTATTGGTGGCAGCAAAGGGGTAACATCAGCAAATACACTACCAACGTCGCGAGTAACCTTTCATTTGGATTGTTGTCCGGCAATCCCTGGGGCGGCATGGCCGTCATGGGTTATATGTCCGACAATTATTATTACCAGAACATCTGGTTCAACGTGCTGAACCAGGGATATCTGATGCCGGCCTTTTCTGAGCTGGATGGCGGTTATCCGCGAGACAATAAATTCTGGTACGGGTCTATGCGGACCTATTTCGGTATCGATACCGCACTTACCAGCGACCCGATAGAGCAAATTACCGGAGCCGCTAGGAAAGGCCGGACATTCGTTACCTCCGGCCCCATCGTTTTCGCCGACATCGATCGGAAATATGGATTGGGGGATGTTATCCGGGCTTCCGCGGAATCCCATGAACTGAACATCGAGGCATACGCGTCAGGCGATGCGAGCGACTTCCTTACCTACATCGTTCTGTTTCGCAATGGAAAGATCACCCACCTCTGGGATCTGAGGACGAACCGGCCCAGGCGGTTCACGACCAGCTACAAACTATCCGAAAAGGACGACGCGTGGTACATGGTAAAAGTATATGGCAGGGACACGTGGGAAAACCCCGGGGACCTGGATGTACTTGCATTTTGCAGGAATTCGGAATATAGCGCAACCAGGAAAGACTTTCCAGGCGGAAAACGTTCCGTCGCATTCACCTCGCCGATATACTTCCGCAGGAAAAACGAACCACAACCCGCCCCGCTGATTGCGCGGGCAAACCTTTCTGTGGTTTCACCCGCTACCGGCAAAGGTGTCAGGAAATGCACCGTGGACATATTTGTTGCAGGCGAAAAGATCGGGACAGCCAGGCTATCAGGCGGCAAAGGCAGACTACGTTTTCCCGTTAATGCCCAGCTCAAAATCACGGACGAAGGACACGAACCGATCATCAGAAGCCTGTACGCTGACTATGAACCTTATCTGGCCATCCAGGAGCGCATTGCCAACGGTCAATGGATGGCTGAAAACAATTGGAAGAATACGCTCAACAAAAGCCATGTACCTTGGGAGGTTTTTCAGTTTGAAAAGACCAAAAAAAACCTTGTCCCGCGTGCATTGGGAAATCACATTGCAGCCTAACGAGCGGGACGGCCTGTGGCCGGGCTTTGAGGCGCTTTTTAGCAAATAGCATACACAAAAGCAATTCAGGCATCCCATGATCACTTCCAACCACACCTCCAGACGTAAGGTTAAGGCCTACATCTGGAAACCCAAAAATGACATAAAAGTCTCTGAAATAGCCAGGTGTATCCGGTTTATAACGAACCCCATTTGCCTGGACGCCTCGCTGATCGACCCCGACTGCCTGAGGCATTTCGAGGTGACGATGATTTGAAAAAAATTAGCGGATTTCGGATCGCGAGCATATGACATCTCCTCCCGAAATGTCTAAGAGACAAAAGCATTTATTTTTTATTCATCACTAAAAACTAAGTTCAAGATGAAAACAAGACGCTTTTTAACGCTATGCTTCGGCATGGCGGCGGCAATGGTTGCCTGTAAAGAAGAAAAAGTAGATTCTCCCGAAATTACGGTATTAGCTCCGAGGTCTCATCAGGTTGTTGCAGACAAGGATAGTGTTCAAATCGAAGCGATTTTCAGACCGAAAGGCGCGTCGGTTAGCAGCTATTCCATGACCGTAAAGACGAAGAATAACAAATGGTTATTTAATACCCAAAGGAGCTGCCAATGCGACACCAAAGATAGCGTTAAAGTAAAAACGTCCTTTTATTACGACATCAATAAGACATCAGACGTATTTCTCGAAATTAAAGCAATGCTCGACGACGGTCGGGAAATTGCGGAAAAAATTCCGTTTGTACTAACTGACTAGAATTGTCACGTTGCCAACGCCGTGCCATACACGGCGTTGTTAATTTATTCATCAACAACCCAAAATCTTGCGGCCATGAAGCAATTCCTTGCAATTGTGTCAATGCTCGTTGCCACTCATGTATATGCACAACGTATAACCATCAGCGGCTTTGTAAAGGAAGCAAAGAGCCAGGAGCAGTTACCCGGTGTCAATGTCTACATTCCGGGCACTTCATTCGGTACAGTCACCAATACTTACGGATTTTATTCGCTGACTTTCCCGCAGACCGATTCCGCCGCCGTTTTATTTTCGTCCGTCGGTTATCGGAGACAGGAACGTAGGATCGGTCTCAAAGGGAATGGAACGCTGAACGTCTGGCTTGTACATGGCAACCAGCTTGATGAAGTGGTCGTTACGGCGCACCACGAAAATCCGGCAAGCAGCGTCCAAATGAGCCAGATCGACGTTCCTGTTCAGCAAATCAAGAAAATTCCATCGTTTTTCGGAGAAAAGGACATATTGAAGGTCTTCCAACTGATGCCAGGCGTCCAGAAAGGAACGGAAGGCCAGACCGGCCTGTATGTTCGCGGAGGCGGGCCGGACCAAAACCTGATCATTCTGGACGATGCTGTCGTGTACAATGCCAACCACCTGTTCGGTTTCTTTTCTGTCTTCAACAGCGATGCCATCAAAAGCGTGGAGCTTACCAAGGGCGGCTTTCCGGCGAGGTTCGGAGGACGACTTTCATCAGTAGTTGAAATGAACATGAAAGAAGGGAGCAAAGATCGCCTGCATGGTGAAGGAGGCATCGGCTTACTGTCCTCACGACTGACGCTGGAAGGGCCTGTTCGCAAAGAGAAGTCGTCATTCCTGCTTTCCGCCAGGAGGACGTATGCCGACGTACTGGCCGCCCCCATTATTGCCCATGCACAAAAAGGCCAAAAAGACCGTACGAAGCCCGGTTATTACTTTTACGACCTGAATGCCAAAGTGAATTTCGACATCGGGCCGAAAGATAAGCTGTACCTGAGCGGCTACTTTGGCAGGGATAAATTCTACATGCATGAAAAAAGCACATTCTACCGATCGAACAACGGGTTGGATTGGGGTAATGCAACCGGCACTTTCAGGTGGAACCATCTTTTTTCCCAAAAACTGTTCACCAACTCGTCATTAATTTTCAGCAACTTCGACTTCGGCGTCCTCAACGCGTTTACCGACCTGAACAGCGAAGGCGCCGAAATCGGGTACAACAGCTATCGTTACAATTCCAGGATCAGGGATGTCAGCGTAAAAACAGACTTTGATTATTATCCTACTTCCCGACACACCATCAAGTTTGGATTACAAGGCACATTCCACAGATCCAGACCGTCTGTGCTGGCGATTACCGGAACGGACATCAATGAGCCCGCAAGCCAGCCTGTTCAAACTTTCGACTCCTTCGAAACCGGAATCTATGCGGAAGACACCTGGCATTTATTCAATGCATTAAAAATCAATGGGGGGATCCGGTTAAGTACGTTCAACACGCAGGGCAAAACGTACATCCGCCCGGAACCGCGGGTCTCCACCGCTGTCCAACTGGCGCAGAATCTCTCTATGAAACTATCCTACGCTGCCATGAACCAGTATGTGCACTTACTGTCCAACACGGGCATCGGCCTGCCTACCGATCTTTGGGTGCCAGCGACAAGGAAAATTGTGCCGCAACGTTCGGAACAATTCGCAGGAGGTTTTGCCCGATACCTGGAAAGACCTGCATTAACCGTTACGCTGGAAGGTTACTATAAAAAAGATGGACCATATCCTTTCCTATAAAGAGGGAGCTTCGTTTCTGAACCTCGAAGGCGAAAATGCCAACGAAATAGACTGGCAGGACAATGTAACGGCCGGTCGGGGCTGGTCTTACGGAAGCGAACTGTTGGTGCAAAAGAAATCGGGGCGGCTGTCGGGTTGGGTTGCCTATACCTTGTCTTGGACCCGATGGAATTTTTCGGAGCTCAATTTCGGGAAGACGTTCTATCCGAGGCACGACCGACGCCATGACATTTCTGTTGTTGGCATATATGAAGTCAACAAGCGTATCACCCTGTCAGCTAACTGGGTATATGGAACGGGGAATGCACTTACGCTGCCGGTTGCAGGGTACAAGGCAGTCATGGAGAGATTCATGGGCGCCGCGATCGGTAACGACGCTCATTTAGTTAATACGAAAATGACGGAATACTCCGGACGAAGCAATTTTCGCGCCGAGCCATTTCATCGAATGGACCTGGCCATTCAGTTTCATAAACAGAAAAGGCGGTATGAAAGGACATGGGAAATTGCCGTCTACAACGCTTACAGCAGAAAAAACCCCTTTTTCTACGACGTCGACACCGAGCAAGCGAACAAGAATGCATTGAAGAAATACTCGCTGTTTCCCATACTGCCGTCTTTCAGTTACAATTTTAAATTTTAAACCGCACACTTATGAAACCGATATCGTTTGTTCTCATTCTGGTTGCTCTGACCTCCTGCGAAACGTTGGTCAGCGACATTCCCGCGTCCAGATTACCGAAGGCGACATCCAAATTGGTTGTGCATTCCTTTATCTCGCCGCAAAACGACAGGATTAATGTTGCTGTTACGGAATCTGTACCATTATTCTCAGACACGGACACAAAAGAAGACGTAATAAAAACCGCGATGGTCAGGATTTCGGATGGATCAAATGAAATAATTCTTCCATTCGACCCCAACAGCCAGCTATACAGTATCGATCAGAGCAGGTTCCCGATCGTCGCTTCAAAAACTTACTCGCTTCATGTCTCGGACGGTAACAGGGACGTTAGGGCAACCTGCACTGTTCCACGAAATGCGCCCGTAATCAAATCGTACATAATCGATACGACAACTAACAGCCTGTTCACCCGCCGGGACACATCGCTTACGCTTAAAATGACCTGGCAGGATATCCCAAATGATACGAATTACTATCGGGTAAGGGCAGTGGCAGAAGTAGAATATGACGTACCGGATCCGGGCGTAAAGGGAAAAAGAATCCGAAACAGATTCGATTTCTCATGGGACGAAACATCCGGGCGCAGCGAATGGCAATCCGACCGGAATCTGGATGGCTCGCTGTTTTCGTCACCGACCGGCAAAGTCTTTATGCCGACCTTCTCCCCGATACAAACCCAGGATACTGCGCCCAAGCCATTTTATTCCAAATGCCGGCTTGTTTCCGTCACCATGATGGTCTATAATTCCGATGTGAATTACTTCAAATACCATCGCTCGTTACAGCAGCGGATAGACACCGAGAATCCCTTTACCGAACCGTCCGTCATCTACAACAACATCGAGGGCGGCCTGGGCTGCTTTGGCGCATACAACATCGGAAAGCTCGTATACAAGCCTGACTAAACGAGATTTTTCCTTACCTTTGCCGCCACTTTTACGATGATCCAGTAGTACCAAAACAGATACAATGACCTCGCATCAAATACGTCAGGCCTTTCTTGATTTTTTCCGCAGTAAAGAGCATTTAATAGTACCCTCGGCACCGTTGGTGGCCAAGAACGACCCTACCCTGATGTTCAACAACTCGGGGATGGCGCAGTTCAAGGACTTTTTCCTCGGCAACGGCACGCCGCCGTCGCGCAGGATTGCGGATACCCAGAAATGTCTGCGCGTATCGGGGAAGCACAACGACCTGGAAGATGTAGGTTTCGACACCTACCATCACACCATGTTCGAAATGCTCGGTAACTGGTCGTTTGGCGATTATTTCAAAAAAGAAGCGATTGCCTGGGCGTGGGAATTGCTGACGGAGGTTTACAAACTGCCGAAAGACAGATTATATGTTTCTGTTTTTGAAGGGAATGAAGCCGATGGCGTGCCTTTCGACCAGGAAGCCTGGGATCTTTGGAAAGGCATCGTAGGCGAAGACCGCATTATCCTTGGCAACAAAAAGGACAACTTCTGGGAAATGGGCGATACCGGCCCGTGCGGCCCTTGTTCCGAGATCCACATCGACCTCCGCCCGTCCGCCGAAGTGGCGGAAGTTTCGGGCAAATCGCTGGTGAACAGGGACCATCCGCAGGTGGTGGAGATCTGGAACCTGGTATTCATGCAGTTCGAGCGCAAGGCCGATGGCTCGCTGATTCCCCTGCCATCGACGCACGTCGATACCGGAATGGGTTTCGAGCGTCTTTGCATGGCTATCCAGCAAAAAACTTCTAACTACGATACCGACGTATTCCAGAACACCATTCAGGTACTGGAAACGCTTTCGGGCAAAAAATACGGACAGGACGGGGAGCCGTTCGCCGATATCGCAATGCGCGTTATTTCCGACCACATCCGTGCAGTGTCCTTCGCCATTACCGACGGCCAGCTACCGTCGAACGTGAAGGCCGGTTATGTGATCCGCCGCATTCTTCGCCGCGCGGTGCGCTACGGGTACTCCTACCTCGGCTTCCAGGAGCCATTCTTCCACAAGCTGGTGCCGGTATTGGCCGCACAGTTCAAAGACGTGTTCCCCGAACTGAAAGACCAGGAAGAATTTGTTACCCGTGTGATCCTGGAAGAAGAAAAAAGCTTCCTGCGCACGCTGGAATCGGGTTTGAAACGGCTCGACAGCATTACTTCGGGTTTAAAAGAAAAGGGTATCAACACGATTCCGGGCGACGAAGTTTTCGAATTGAGCGACACATTCGGTTTCCCCGTGGACCTTACGGCGTTGATCGCACGCGAGAAAAACTTCCAGATCGACGAAACAGGCTACCAGGACGCATTGGCAGAGCAGAAAAAACGCTCCCGCCAGGATGCCGCCAAGGAAGCCACCGACTGGATCGAGCTCCGCGAATACGACGGTGTGGAATTCCTCGGTTATGATTTTGAAGAAACGCATAGCCACATCGTCAAATACCGCAAGGTTAAAACGAAGGCCGGCGAAGAATACCATATCGTGCTCGACAGAACGCCTTTCTACGCTGAAATGGGTGGACAGGTTGGTGATACGGGTGTCTTGATCGTGGGGAGCAAGGAAGAGGGAGAAAAGAGGATTAATATTGTCGATACAAAAAAGGAGAACGACCTTTTTGTACATATTTCACGAGATAAAAACCTGGATGAGGCGCTATCGGAAGCAGGAATTATTACTGCTAAAATCGATGTCGACCGTCGTAACAAAATCAAGGCGAACCACTCGGCTACGCACCTGATGCTCTCGGCCATGCGCGAGGTGCTGGGTACGCACGTGAGCCAGAAAGGTTCGTTCCTGAATGACGAAGTGCTGCGCTTCGACTTTGCGCATTTCTCGAAAGTGACCGACGAGGAGCTGAAAAAGATCGAAGACCGGGTGAATGAGAAGATCCGCGAGAATATCGCGCTCGAAGAAAGAAGGAATGTGCCCATTCAGCAGGCGCTGGATGCCGGTGCTACGGCGACTTTCGGGGAGAAATACGGCGATTTCGTGCGCCTGATCATTTTTGATCCTAAGTTTTCTTTTGAGCTTTGCGGTGGTACGCACGTACCTTCTACGGGTGAGATCGGCGTATTCAGATTCATTTCCGAAGGTTCGGTGTCGGCAGGGGTAAGACGTGTGGAAGCCGTAACCGGTGAAAAAGCGTTGGAACTGATGCGCCAGCAGGAAGAAACCCTGAATAAAATCAAAGAATTACTGAAAGGCCCTACCGACCTGATCAAAGCGGTTGAAAACCTGATCGAGGAGCGCTCGGCTTTGCAGAAAAGGATCACCGCGCTCGAAAACGAGAAAATCCAGGCATTGAAGGCCAGTTTGGTTGAAAATATGGAAAAGCACAGCGCATTTAACCTGATCGTAGAAAAGGTAACTGTACCAGGTGCCGATTCCCTCAAACAGCTTTCCTACGAGCTTCGCGACCAGGTGGAAAACCTCATTGCCGTTTTCGGCGCCGAGATCGGCGGCAAACCGCAGCTTTCGGTGTTCATTGCCGAAAACCTCGTACAGGAAACCGGCCTCAATGCGGGCAAAATCGTGAAAGACCTCGCCAGGGAAATCCGTGGCGGCGGCGGCGGGCAGCCATTTTTCGCAACGGCCGGCGGCTCCGATGCCAGCGGACTCGATACGGCGCTGGAAAAAGCGAGGGGCCTGTTTTGATACGCATTGGTACTTGTCACCTCATAGCAAAAGAGCGGCCCCAAAAGAGCCGCTCTTGTTTTTGGCATTGCATTGTACCAAACCGGCGGGTTATTCCTCCGCTTTCAGCTGGCCTCTGATCTCGCCGTTCGGATATTTGGCCGTGTGAATGTTCACATAATACAGGCCTGCTTTTAGATCGGCTACCTGTGCTTCGGTAAGGGTGTCTTTAAATGCGAAAGGTGTTTTGAAATCGGTCCCAAAATCGATGACCACCGCGCCGGTCGAGTCGGCAGGGCCTTTATGAATGTGCCAGGCGGTTGGAGTGAAGACCGAATCAGCGGATGCGGAATCCGAGGCTGCGGAGTCGCTGTACGTGATATTCAGACTCAGAATCCTCGTCTCCTGGTCCAACGTACCGTCCACTGAACCGGTAGCTGTTGATGGATTAGCGGGTACTTCGTTCGCGCCGGAAAGCGTTGTGGACACTTTCAACTCGGGCAATACGGGAGTCGGGTCTGTCGGATCGTCGTCGTCATTACATGCTGCCACCATTCCGGCGATCACAAACACACCCATGAATGCTAATTTTCTCATAATGCTTTGTTTTAGTAAATAATCGATTTGACCGCCCCTTGGTAAAATTATGGTTCCTGATTCGCCAAATTTTACACAACACATTTATTTTCAATTATTTACAAAAACAACTAAAAAATTCGAAACTGGGGGAAAACCCCTACCCTTTGCTGAATATTACAACAACTTCAATGCATTGACCGGCTTTTGCCCCTGTCGCGAATGGAATTTCCAGCGGTTATGCGACCACAGCCAGAGCTCGGGCTGGCGTTCGATGGTACTTTCCAGCGCTTTGTAATAATGCTCCATAATCCCGGCCTCGCCAAGTTCTTTCGGTTGCCTGGTAATCAGCCGGAACCTGAAATGGTAGGTATTCCGCTCCTTTTTGGAAACGTCCAGGTACACCACCGCACAATCGCGCTGTACGGCGATGCGTGCCGCACCCGACTGGATGAATGTTTTGCGGTTCATAAAATTCAGGTAGTACTTGCCCGACTCCGGTGGTCGCTGGTCGGCGATCGTTACGAAAATAGCCGGGGCATCGTCATTCCAGCCCAGCGTCCGCCGGTACCATTCCGACTTGGGGATCATGACTACGCCGAAACGGCTTCTCAGTTTCAGCGCCCACGCATTCAGCCATCTGTTGGAAATGGGACTGTATGCCGCCAGCACCTTGCAGTGGGTCTGGAGTGGAAGCGACAGCAGGTATTCCCAGCAGCCGTAATGCGAGGCCATGAGCACGATGTTCTTTTTCTCGCGTAACAGCCTGTCGATCAGCTGCGTATTTTCGTAGTGCACCAACCGCCCCAAACCGCCATACGGCATTCTCCCGATTATGAACGGCTCCACGAGCAGGTCGGCCAGGTGCCGGAAATAGGCCCTTACCATCTTTCTGATCTCTTTTTCCGGGCGTGTGGGAAAGCAGCGGGCCATATTCACGAGCACCATGTTGCGGCGGTAAGGCCATAGCCTGCAGAACACCCAAAAAATAAGGTCTGCCAGGGAACGCCAGCCCCATAGAGCCAGCCTGAACCGGAGCGTCCGCATCAGAACAGGTATTGCACACCCGCATTGAACCCTACGAACAAACCCTGGAAATCTTTGGAACTGTTATTTTTCCAGATGTATTTTTTGATAAAATCGTAGTCGTTTTCCCGGTCATAGGAAGTGTAATTGAGCGTAGGGCCGGCGAATGCCTCGAAACGGTTGCCGAACTTCAATGCGGGCAACACGCGGAGCGAGTTTTTGAAATAACTTCCTCCATCGAAATCCGTAAGCGTCTGGCCGACGGCTTCCAGGTTAATGCGCAGGTTACCTGCCAGGGGAATATGCGCACCCAAACCGCCCTCGGCTGCGTACATGGCCTTGGCGTTATCCTTGAAGTTATAGCCTATCCCCGCGATCCCGTACAGCACACGCCCGCCCGAACGGAACGACACGATGCCGGTCATGATCTCGTCCATCGTAAACGCCACCGATTTTTCGCCGTTTTTGATAAAATTGAAGAGCGCGATGGGGTAATCGCTGCTATCGGCGATGTTGATAAAACCCGCCAGTTGTATGCCTTTCACTTTTTTAGCCACATTGGCGAAGCCCGCTACTTGTGTATTGACTTCATTGCCTTTGTTAAGAAATCCGGCCAACTGCAAACCTTTCGCATTCTTTTTGGCAATATTTGCGAAACCGGCTATCTGGGCGGCATCCGAAGCTCCTGCGACATTGGCAAAGCCGGCTATCTGCGCCCCTTGCGCCTGCCCACCCGTAACGTTCGTGAATCCGGCCAACTGGGCGCCCTTCGCCGCACCGCCGATCACATTCGCCACGCCAGCCATCTGTACCCCGCTCGCCGAACCTCCGATGACGTTGGCCGCACCTGCCATTTGTACACCGCCGACATTTTGTTTCACCACATTGGCTACACCGGCTATCGAAGCGCCTGTTTCGGCCTTCGAAAGACCAGCGATGACGTGTAGTGAAAACCGGTTGGTAATAGATGCGGCCTGCTTGCCATTGGAACTTATAGGATAAATGAAACCGATGTGTACCGCAGTTGAGCTATCGCGTTGCGCCACGGAACGAAACGGGGTGGAGAGAAACGATATGACTATAACAACAAACAGTGCGGATGGACTATGAAGGAAATTTTTCATGGATAATGCATTTAAAACGAATTATTAAAATGCAAACGCGCCCCGGCTTCCTTGCAGGCCTTCAATTCTACCGGTATCAGACCGTCTGCATTTTACCGACAACCGGAATGCACCTTACCCTAATTTTTTATGAAAAAAATAAAATCCGAATAGCCTTATATCGATAAATCAAGATATATCTACAATCGGCAGTATTATCTACATTTTCATATAGAAATAATTTCATTTAAACACACACTGAACATCAAATACTTATATACATTTATATGAATTGTCACATTTCCTACACGCAACCAAATCAATATGATGAAACGCTATCTGCTTTTTTGTCAATTGGCATTGCTTCCTGTCCTGACCGTGCAAGCGCAGTTCACAGCAGGAACCAGCGGCTTCTTTATCCGGCAGGACACCCAGGTGTTTATCGACAGCCTTACTCTGAAACCAAGCGTAGATTTTTTGCTTACTTCGCAAACACTGACGATCTCGCCAACGCCCATTCCAGGTAACCCGCCCAGTATTGCGAGGGTTTACAACCTTACTTCCCCCGTTAACTTCACCGGCGTTGCTGGCTTTTTTTACCGCGCTTCGGAGCTCAATGGCAATACGGAAAACACGTTACAGCTCAACTACGGTAACCCCAACTTCCTGTCGACCACCGGAAGCTCCGTCGATGTTGGCCAGCACTACGTTTCCAACACTTTGTCATCGACCGATTTCACATCGCTTACTGCAGCGCAGGAAAATGCATTACCGGTAACGCTGATCGAATTTCAGGTAAAACGTGAGGAGCATGCGACCATCCTCTACTGGCAAACTTCCGCGGAGACGAACAGCGATCATTTCGAGGTCCAGCATAGTGAAGATTTACGGAAATGGACCGCATTAGGCATCGTTAACGCGGCCCAAGAAAGCTCGGTGGAAAAGGGTTATTCGTTCCCGGATGTTGCCCAGCGAGCGGGAACACAATATTACCGGCTAAAAATGGTGGATAGCGACGGCAGCTATGCTTACAGCAGCATCCAGTCCGTCCGACTGGGTTCTTCCGGGATGATCAGTGCTTATCCCAACCCTGTGGTCGACAAACTGCTTATCGGCTCCAAAGAAGCACTCGCGAGCGTGAAAGTGACCGATCTTACCGGCCGCACATTTCTGGAACTATCGAAGCCCAGACCCGGACAGGAGTTCAGTTTGAAAAATTACCCGGCAGGCGCTTATCTGGTGAAGGTCGAGACCATCGCCGGCAAGACCGAGGTTATTAAAATCATCAAAGAGTAAACGATCGCATTTTTATGAAAAATCTATACATCCTCAACGCTCCTCTGCTTTCTTTGAAATCGAGAGGGACCTTTCTCGCTATTCTGCTTACATTATTCGCATTCGCCGCAAACGCCCAGGTTGGCGTCGGAACTATCAGTCCTGATCCGAGCGCTCAGCTGGACGTACAATCCACTACCAAAGGGGCTTTGATCCCGCGCATGACCGATACACAACGTACTGCAATCCCGAGCCCTGCTACTGGTCTACTAGTTTATCAGACCAACGGGAACGCCGGTTTCTGGTATTATACCGGTACCGAATGGGTCCCGCTGAAAAGCACACCAACGTCCAGCAGCTCCACCATTATCCCTTATGCATCGGGAACGCCGGCCATTATGACGACCCTCGCGGGCGGACTAGCTGGTACCGGTTCGGTTGTTGGATTCGGAATCAATACGCCAGGCGTATCGCTGTTGGGAGGCCTGGTTGACGCGACAAACCTCACCAACATGGCCTTCTCCATGCCACGGGATGGCGTCATCACGTCTATCTCCGGCTTTTTCAGTAATACAGCCGCATTGGCTCTGCTAGGTACGCTTAACATACAGGCGCAACTGTTCCGGGCTCCTGAAGGATCCAATCTCTTTTCGCCAATTCCGGGTGCGCTCGTAACGCTTTCACCTGGTCTCACGGGTGTTCTGACTATCGGGACTACTGCATCGGGGCTAACCAATGGATTGAATATCCCTGTGACCGCCGGTACGAGGCTACTGCTGGTGTATTCCGTTAGCGACACAGGGTTCGGCCTTGTCAATACTGTAAACGGGTATGTCAGCGCAGGGGTAGCCATTAACTAGTTCTGCTTTTCCCTTAACGGATTCCCAAACGAAAGCCCGGTTTCGGGCTTTCGTTTGACAGCATGTCGCTCATAGCTTTCCATACCGCCAGCTGATACCTGCCTGGAAACCGATCCAGGATGTAACTTTTTTTGCTTCCGAGATCGATCTTCGGGTAGCCCGACGGCGGAAACTGCTTGTATCCCTTTTTGGCTTCCTGCCCATCATCGTCATACACCGAGTAAGAAGGCCCGGCAAAAAGCAGAAAATGTGTTCCCAATTTATAAGTTGCGGCGGCTTGCAGACGGTACAGCGACGCCATAGTGTTCCAATCGCCCCGGTAAATGTTCTGGCTCAGTATTTCGACAAAGAAACCCGCTTTTTTGAAAGGATAGAACTCCCGCCCGATACCAGCACCGAATGTGCGGATTTTTTTGTCGCTGCTACCGCCCGTTCCGGCCATGAGCAAGCTATAAAACTTGTGCGTCCCCATTTTCCAGGCGATGTTGAACGGCGCGATATCGGTAGCGTATACCGATATATTCGACGTGCTTTTCCTGACAAAATTGAATAGTCCTATACTCGCTCCGGAAGAGCTGTCGGCTATGTTGACAATGCCCACTTGTACCCCCCCTTAATTTTTTGGCATAATTGAAAGGTGCCAGTTGCAAACCCTTGATATTCCTCGCCATATTGAGTCCGGCCGAAATTTGCGTAACACGGGCCGAGTCTCGTGCATTGTTAGCTGCGCCGGCGATTTGTACCCCTTCGAAAACCCCGCGTATCTGGTTGTATCCGCCGGAGATCTGGGCGCCGTGGCCTCCGTTACGGATCAGGCCGATGGCACCGGTGATCTGCGCTCCTGCGATGCCCCCCTCCGGCCCTGCTCAAAAACCCGCTTATCTGCGCCCCGCCGACGTGTTTCCGCACCATTCCGCTAAAACCGGAAATTTGCACGCCGTGCAACGAGTCGAGTACATTGTTGCCGAAACCCGCTATCTGCACCCCATTGACATGCCCTGACACCACATTGAATGCCCCTGCAAGCTGCACATAGCGAACATTTTCCTTTGAAATATTAAAACCACCCGCAATTTCGACCCCATTCACTCCGGCCGTGTAACCACCGGCGAGGTTTAGCGAAAATTTGTTAACCACCTGCCCGCTCATGCGCCCGTGCGTACCCAGTCCGGGCGTAAGCGAAGCCTGGTAGGGCAACGAGACGAAAAAACGGCCGATATTCCGGCTTTGCGCACGAAGGCGCTGCGAAAGAAAAAGGCGGCCCAGCCATGTAGATTCGCCCTCAGAGTAGCGGACAATCAACGGATCCAGGTCGACGGCTTTGGGCTGGATGCGCATTGTCCGGGTTGCCTCGTCGGCGCTGTTAATGACGACCGTCGTATCGCCATAACCCACTTTGCTGACCGTCAGGTAAACGGGGAACGCCCTGTCCCGGATGCGCAGTCGGAAACCGCCGTCGTCCTCCGAAAGCGTGGAAACGAGCAATTGCCGCGAATAAATACTCGCGTAGTCGACGGGCTGCCCGGTTTCGCCATCGAGAATACGGCCATTAATGTGAAACGACTTCTCCTTCGCCGCCGGAAGGATGATCAGGTAGTCGCCTTTTTCCTTGTATTGGAATTTATCATGAAAAAGCTGGTCGAGTACTTGCCGCACGGGTTGCCGGGCAACATTCAACGTAACCAGACTATCGCCGGCGATCAGATTGCTGTTGTAAGAAAAATAGAATTTTCCCTGTTCGCTGATGGATTTCAAAACAGCAGAAACCGGCTGCCCCTTTACGGAGATATCAACCGGTTTATTCAAAATCTGCTGTGCGAAGCCCCCGAGAGGGATCATTACCATAATAACAGCCAGCCTCAATACACGACGGAATATAGAATTTTGATTCATCCCGAAAGATAAGGCTATTTCAAAACGATGCGGTCACCATGGTGTTCAACTTTGAGTGAAAGGGTTTCGCTGATGACGCCCAGGATATTTTCCAGCGAGTTCTGATCGAATGTGGTATTGATCGGCATTTCCCGCAATCGCTCGTTGCCGATCACGATATCCGCTTCGTAGGCTTCGTTCAGGATTTCAACCAGTCGCCATAACGGCGTGCCGTCGCAGAAAAGCCTGCGGGTTCGGTAATAATTGTAAAATTCGTCCCCGGTGACACTCTTGCGCATTTGCGCACTGGCCTTCATAACGGTCGCTTCCTCTTTCGGCGTAATGCGGATCTTCTGATCGGCCCGTGCGACCTCCACGATGCCTGTTTCCACAATGACTTCCGTTTTTTCGGCGTCGTCTTTTACATTAAATGAAGTGCCCACCACTTTCACCGTCACGTCATTGACCGAAATCAGGAACGGCTTCGATTTATCGGGTTTTACATCAAAAAAAGCCTCTCCCGTAAGCTGTACCAGACGTGTTTTTCCCTCAAATTCTTTGGGAAAACGAATGGTCGACTTCCTGTTGAGGGTAACGATGGAGCCGTCCGGCAACGTGTCGGTCAGAGTTTGCATTCCCGAACTGACCCTCAACATCTCCGGTGACGAATTGCGTGTAGACGCGAGGTAGCTCAGCCAGCCTACGCCGGCCGTCATGAGTACCATCGCTACCATCCGCAGTATCCTGAATACCGGTTTCGGATACATCGGCATTACCTCGGCTTCCTGCACTTTGCCCGCCGTACGTGCTTTAAATCGCTCCCAGGCCGCATTTTCATCGACAGTACTCGCCCGTGAAAGCCGTTTGCTTTCGTTCCAGATCAACTCGAAATGTTCGTAGTACCGCTGGTTATCGTCGTCGTCAAGCAGCCATTGCTTGATTTCGATCTGCTCCGCAACGCTGGCCTCGTCGAGCATCGACTTCACCAGCAATTCATCTATGTTTGGGTTGTGTTCTGTTTTCATGACTGATCAGCTGAGGAAAAAAAGTAAAAAGGAAGCCGGAAGGAAATCGGCCAGCTTGACACGCAGAAGCCGCAATGCCTTACCCATCTGATTTTCAACCGTTTTGACCGGCAATTGAAGGCGATCCGCGATTTCGTGGTATTTCAGTTCTTCGAAACGGCTCATCTGAAAAATCGTCCTGCATTTCTCGGGTAGCTCCCGCAATGCAATGTCCAGGCGTGTTTCAAGCTCCGACAGTTCGAGAGCATGCGAGGCGCTGGCGCTCTGTTGCTCCTGGTGCAGCGTATAGTCGCGGTGCGCCTCCCGTACTTTCAAATGCTTGAGATAATTTAAACTTTCGTGGTACACCGACCGGTAGAGATACCCGCTGACCGATTCGCGGATATCGATATGGTCTGTTTTCTCCCACAACCTGCAAAACACATTCTGGACCATCTCTTCGGCCATGACATCGTCCTTCAAAATAGTGCAGGCATAGGCGTGCAGTCCTTTGAAATGTTTCTTGAAAACTTTCTCAAACTCCGATTCTCTGTCCCTGCTCAAAACCGTTACGTGGTCATCCGCTAAGGCTGCATTCATTGCACCGACTGGTTTATGTAAAAAAATAAGCGCCCGACTCGGGTTGTACGATATATTGACAACCGGTCGGGCGCTTACCCTAAATTTCCCCTGAAAAATATTCAGGCGACGTACGTTACTGCCTTATTTCTTTTTGGCGGCTTTCGTCGTATCGGCCTTGTTCGTCTTGTAGCGTTTATCGGGCGTGCCGTCTTTTTTGAGGTGTTTATTTTCCTTGTAACGTTTATCAGGCGTACCGTCTTTTTTCAGTTTCGCCTCGGTTTTCTGTTTCTCCGCGGTGGTTTGAGCAAAAATCGGCGTTGCGACGGCCATAAGTGCCAGCAACATCCATGCTTTCAGGTTTTTCATAGTTGACAAAATTAATGTGAGTGATAGTTTAAAGTGGGGCTAAATTACGATTCCTGGGCGAAATGCAAACGGAGATAGCCCTGGAAGAAGTAAGTTTAATGAGGATTTAATGCTACTACAAGCTGTTACCTTTTCAATGAGGTGACGTACAAGAAGAATGTTTCACTTTAACATTCTTCCTAACGAAAAATCAGAGATTAGTTGTTAACGATCGGGAAATTGGAATACTAAGCCGCGAAAGTGGCGATTTCATTTCTTTAACAGACATTGCACGGCAAAAGGACAGGGCGCCCGGTCTGGTTATCTCAAACTGGATGCGCAACAGGTTTACCATTGAGTTCAACGGCCTTTGGGAACAACTGCATAATCCTCATTTTAAACTACTCGAATTCGAGTACATTAAAAATGAATCCGGGAGCAACAGCTATGTCCTGACCCCCAAACATTGGATTGAAAAAACGAACGCGATTGGCATCATATCGAAACCTGGACGGCATAATGGAGGAACATTTGCGCATAAAGACATCGCCTTCGAATTTGCGTCGTGGATTTCACCGTCATTTAAACTCTACCTGATCAAGGAATTCCAAAGATTGAAAGACGAAGAAAACAAGCGTCTGGAGCTCGACTGGGATTTGCTGCGCAGCCTGGCGAAGATCAACTACACGGTTCAAACCGACGCGATTAAGGAAAATCTGATTCCCAGAGAGCTCGATCCGGCCGCGATCAGTAAAATTTATGCCGGGGAGGCTGATATTCTGAACCTGGCATTGTTCGGCATCACCGCCCGCGATTGGGCCAAAAACAATCCAGGCCAGGGCAATCTCCCCGATTCCGCTACGATGGAGCAGCTTGTGGTTCTCTCCAATCTGGAAAGCATTAATGCAATGCTGATCGGTCAGCGACGGCCCGCATCGGAAAGGGTTATAGAACTGAACAAAATCGCTATTATCCAGATGAAGTCGCTCATGGCAAATGTGTCGTTGCAAAAAGCATCGCTGCTATTAAATCAACCAAAATGATAATTATTAACTTTGCATAAATGAAGTTTATAATTTATCATGAATATCCAGCAACTGGAATATATCGTCGCAGTCGATAACCATCGCCATTTCATTCAGGCTGCGGAACATTGTAACGTCACACAGCCGACCCTTTCGATGATGATCAGGAAGTTGGAAGAAGAACTTTCGGTGAAAATTTTCGATAGGACAAAGCAGCCAATCGTACCAACCAGCGTGGGCCGTGAAATCATCGACCAGGCCAGAACTATCCTGCGCGAAACGGCGCGGATCAATGAAATCGCCAAGCATTTCAACGGCGATCTCTCGGGCGAGCTGCACGTGGGTGTCATCCCGACCATCGCGCCTTACCTGCTTCCGCATTTTGTGAATCCGTTTATTTCGGACTTCCCGGATATCAAACTGCACGTCTCGGAAATGATTACGGACCGCATTATTACCGCCTTGAAAACGGGCAATCTCGATGTGGGAATTATCGCTTCCGTTTCCGAGGAGAGCAGTTTACAGGAAATCCCGCTCTATAAGGAACGTTTCTATGCCTACGTATCCGAAAAAACGGATTTGTATTCCAAACAGTACATCCTGCCTACCGACATCGAACCCAACGAACTCTGGTTACTCGAAGAGGGCCACTGCTTCCGCACACAAATCCAGCGCCTGTGCGAACTGAGCCGCAGCAGCCAGTTCGGCAGCAGTTTCAGTTACCGTTCGGGCAGCATCGAGACGCTCATCCGGATGGTCGAACGCAACGGTGGCATCACCATTCTACCCGAAATGGCTGTAATGGAGCTCTCGGAAGAACGTCAGAAACACATCCGCCATTTCCGTTTTCCCGAGCCCGCTCGTGAGGTGTGCCTGGTCGTCAACCGCGAGCAGATGAAGGCACGGCTGATCGATGCGTTAAAAGAAGGTATTATTGCGCATTTGCCGGAGGGGATATCAGATAAAGAACTGGAAGTAAGAGTATTATAGGTAAATTATCGTTTCAAACGATTAAATATCGGGAGGCCTTAGTAAAGAAAGCCTCCCCAAATAAATCCTTCAAACACTCTTACGGGGTGCCTGCCGACCACGTAGGATTCACCGATATTCAGGTTCTTTGCAAGCGATCCGGTGTTTTTTAAATCAGACTCCGTGGCAGTTTCCTTTACTTCAAAACATTGCTTCTGATCGAGGACGAAATCGATCTCCCGGCCTGTTTTAAGCTGATAATAAGCCACTTCTCCCCGATGCATCAGCTGGTTGAATACTGCATTTTCAAATTTGGAACCGCTGCCGAGTTCACCAGCTAACGATGCGATGCCGTTATCCAGAAAATAGACCTTCTTTGCCTTGACTATTTCCCGGTCCGGGCTATTCGCGAGTACCGGAATCGTCCTGATCAAATAGCTCTTTTCAAGCAAATCCAGATAATTCTCGACGGTTTGCCGCGCCATGCCGGTGAGGCTCGTGAGCTTTGAAATATCGAGCTTGGTACCAATGCGTACCGACAGCAACTTGATCAGTTTAAACAGGTTAGTTGGATTGCGGATGTCGGAAAGTAACGACAGATCGAAGTTGATGTACGAACTGAGAATATCGCTAATCAAGTCCCGTTTGTCCTCTCCTGACCCGGCGAGAACTACTTCCGGAAATCCCCCGAAATCAATGTATTCGTCATAATATCCTTTTAAGCGTTCATATTCGGCGGGAATAAATTGAGCCGCTTCCTGAATTTCCGGCCTACCGGCCTGTAATCCTTTAAACGCGAGCAATTCCCCGAAGGTCAGGGGAAAAATTTCAAAGATCTTTTTCCTGCCTGCCAGCGATTCGGAAAATTGGTTCTTCATATAATAGGCGCTCGAACCGGTGACGATGAATTTGACGTCGTAGCTATCGTACAGATATTTAAGCACGCTTGGGAGGTTGGGCACAAGCTGAATTTCGTCCAGACAAATCAGTACTTTTTTTTGAAAAATCCGTCCCCTGCCGGCTCAATGCCTGAACTATCACTTCGTAGTTCGGTTCGGAGAACAGGGCGCGCACGTCTATCCGTTCGAGATCGAAGTAATACTTTTGGGGAATGTCACACTGCGCCATCAACTGCTTTAAAAGCGTAGTTTTTCCAGTCCGCCGCATTCCGGTAAGAACTGTAATCTGTCTTTTGGTCGAATGCGCAAGGAGTTCGGGATAAATGTAGCGTGTGACGAACATAATTTTACCATTTTCAAAGCATACTGCAAATATAGTTATACTATTTTACAAGTTCACCGCAAAAATAGTGCAACCAAATTATAAGTACGCTTGAAAAGTTAAGCCACTCTACTGGCCCGCCCTCTCAAATAATCCTCCATTTGCCCCAGACTCAACGCATTAAAGGTCATATCTTTCGTCAATCCACCTTTCCGGGCATTGGCTACGCCGTAGTGCATATCCAGGTAGCCCTCCATCGCATGAGCATCGGGATTAATGCTAAGCATAACACCCTTTTCCATGCAATAGGCAATCCAACGCCAGTCGAGGTCGAGGCGCCAGGGGGACGCATTAATTTCGATGACGACACCGTTGGCGGCACATGCGTCGATGATGACCTGGTGGTCTATCGGATAGCCTTCGCGGGAAAGCAACAGGCGGCCGGTCGGATGGCCCAATATGGTCGTGTAGGGGTTTTCGATCGCTTTCAGCAGGCGCGTGGTGGCTTTTTCAAGCGTCATGGAGAGATTACTGTGTACCGAGGCGACGATGTAGTCGAACGACGCCAGCACATCCGTCGGATAATCCAGTGAGCCGTCGCCCAGGATGTCTGACTCGATACCTTTGAGGATTTTGAATGGCTTTTCGGGGTTCTCGGCCGCAAAACGGGCATTCAGCCGCGCTATTTCTTCGTGTTGCCGGATCACATCTTCCACTTTCAGGCCCTGGGCGTAGGTGGCTGTCTGGGAATGGTCGGCAATACCCAGATATTCGAAACCGAGCTCGTGGCAATAGAGCGCCATTTGTTCGAGGGTATGCTGACCGTCGGAATAGGTGCTGTGATTGTGTAAAATGCCTTTGAGATCATTCCATGTCACCAGCTGATCGGGCGTGTGCGTTTCCGCCCAGGTTAGTTCGCCTGCCCCTTCACGCATTTCAGGTACGATGTAGGGTAATCCGGCTTTTTCGTAAATCGTGTGCTCGCTGTCCGCAGTTTCGTAATAGGCGTGCCGCCAGATGCTGCTGCCCGAAGTCCCGGCCAGACCGAGGTGGTCCGGGCCCGCCGTCTCGAGAAAGAGCTCGTTCACGAGTCGTTCGGGCTTGACGGCCACGATTTCGATCGCCACGGCCACATCCTGTACGTTTCCGCGCCATACAAACGGCGACGATTTTTTTCATCCTGCACCAGCAATTCGATCCCGCCGATAGTATGCTGCAAAAGAGCCGGGGAATCGGTACCTACCACGATACGGATCGACTCCACAACTTCCGATTTTCGTCTTACTTCTCCCGCCGCTTCAACCTGATCGAACGTTTTTTTCAATTCATTCACGATTATCTGCGCCACGGCTTCGGCCTTATCCATCCGCAATTTCCCAGCCTGGTCTTTCAGGAACGCGAGCGAGTCGAGGATTTTTTGCTGGGTATTGGCCCCGAAACCTTTCACCTTGGCGACGGTTCCGTTCAGACACGCCAGTTCCAGCTCGTGCAGGTTGTCGATGCCGAGCTCCTGCCACAAAACGGCGATTTTTTTGGGGCCGATACCTTTTATATTAAACATTTCCATCACACCCAGCGGCGTGTTGGCAATGAGCTCTTCCAGCTCGGGGAATGTGCCTGTTTTGGCGATCTGCGCGATTTTACCGGCAGTACTTTTCCCAACCCCCTGTAACTTGGTAAGCTCCTGCTCGGTCATGTATTGCAGCTCGCCTTCCTTGTATTTATCCAGGTAAAAAGCCGCTACGGAATAGCCTTTGATCTTGAAAGGATCGGCATTGTGCAGTTCCAGCAGCTTGGCAGTCAGTTCGAGGACTTCTACGATTTCAGAATTACTCATGGGGATCGGGATTGATGAATTCATTGCGAATTACGACGTATGGATCAGCATTTGCAAGCGCTCCTGCCGCGACGGCGGGCTTTGTAGAGTAAATATTCCATAAAAAAATATTTATAGTGATAATTCCCGGCGACGCGATAGCCAGGCCCGGCCGCATTCAAGTATTATCCAACAACCATTTCAAAAACTCTGACCATATTTTAATCCAATGAATGTAGATCAATTGAAAAGTTACCGCGACGAAATCCACCGGCATTTGACCACCGAATTGCTGCCTTTCTGGGAAAAACGTTGTGTAGATAAGGAAAACGGCGGTTTTATTACCCATTTCGACAATGCGGGCAACGATTCGGGCGAAGACGAAAAGTCGCTGATTGCCCAGACGCGCACGGTTTATACCTTTTCCTCCGCGCACCGCGCAGGTTATGGCGAAGGCCGGTACGCGGACATCGCCCGGCATGGGGTGGATTTTCTGATCAATAAAATGTGGGATAATGAATATGGCGGCTTTTACTGGCTGATGAATCGCAAGGGCAATGTCAAAATCGACGAAAAGATCGTCTACGGCCACAGTTTTGCGATTTACAGTCTTGCCGAATACACCCTGGCTACGGGCGACCCGCGCGGGCTGGAATATGCGGAAAAGGTTTTCGATTTATTACAAAAGCATGGCGCGGATACCTATTACGGGGGTTATTTCGAAATGTTCCACCGTAACTGGGACCTCAAAGGTCCCGGCCCTGCGGGTGGCGACCGCAAAACGCTCGATGCGCATATGCACCTTATGGAGGCGTTCACGACACTATATGAAGCGTCCGGAAAACAGGTACACCGCCGCAAGCTCATTGAAATTATCCGTTTGCTGATCAACAAGATCATGCATCCGCAATACAAAACGGGCATTCCGCAATTCTGGGAAGACTGGACCGTGGCCCCGCAAATCAAATTCGATATCATCTGGGGTTGGGACCGCTTTACCGAGGACGGTATGAAGAGCGCCGCCGAAGACAATACGAGCTACGGCCACAATGTCGAGTTCGCATGGCTGCTCATGCACGCGCTCGACATCGCCGGCATTCCCTATGACGAATACCACGACCAGCTCAGGGCTTCCTTCGACCATGCCGTGGAATATGGCATCGACTGGGAGTTCGGGGGCGTGTACGTGGAAGGTTCGCACGCAGGCGAGGTGTACGACCGCGAGAAAGAATTCTGGCAGCAAGCCGAGGTCATTATCGGGATGCTCGATGCTTACCGCGTTTACGGCGACGAAAAGTATCTGAGAGCTTATGACGCCACCCATCGTTTCGTTTTTGACAAAATGATCCACCATTCGGTAGGTGAATGGCTGCCGCTGCTGACCCGCCAGGGCGAGCCGATCTGGAAGCATATGAGCCACTCGTGGAAAGTGAACTACCACTCGGTGCGTTCGATGGTGCAGGGCATCGTCCGTTTGAACAAGCTGATTGGAGCCAATTAGTCCCGGTTTTGGACGCTTCGTGTAAATTTTTGCTCATTGAAATGGCTTGAAATGCGTTTCGGCCTATTCTGGACGTGTGGAATGGTTCTTGAAAGTGATAATGCATGTAGCGTTTGCAAAGACGCCATTATCAAACTCAAAACCACACAATCATGAGCTCATTCACACAACAAGTTAAAGGTAACTGGAATGAACTGAAAGGTAAGTTCAAGCAACAATACGCTGACTTGACTGACGACGACCTGCTTTATGAGGAAGGAAAAGAAGATGAACTTCTGGGAAAAATCCAGAAGAAAATCGGCAAGACCAGAGCAGAAATTGAAAGTGAAGTAGATAGCTGGTCACGCTAGATCCTGACACAGGTCGATATAAAGCCCCGGAATCGCTGGTTCCGGGGCTTTTTCGTAGTAGCTCGTCGCCCATAACCGCTTTTAGCATTATATTACCTGCCACAAATCCTAAATCCGCTTCTGAAATGAATCCAAATGAAATACCTGTGGGCATTGTCGGTCTTGGTTTAATGGGTTGCAGCATTGTGACCTGCTTGCTGATCGCAGGACACCCGGTGGCGGCCATCGCCCCCATTCCCGCCGACCTGGATCACGCCGAACGCCGTATCCGTGAACACCTGCAAACCGCCTGGCAAAACGGAATCATCGAAAACGAGCCGGAATATTATCTTCGCAAACTGATCATTACCGAAGATTACTCGGTACTTTATCCGTGTAAGCTCGTCAACGAATGCACGATCGAGAACATCGACATCAAAAATGCGGTATATCAAAAGATTGAAAAAGAGATTGCGCCCGACGCGCTGCTCACCAGCAATACATCGGCTATTCCCATCAGCCAGCTTCAAAAACTGACGCAGCATCCGTCGCGCTTCCTCGGACTGCACTGGACGGAGCCGGCGCATACCACCCGTTTCCTGGAAATCATCTGCGGGGATGAGTCGGATATCAAAAATGGCGAATACCTGTACGAACTCTCGCATTTGTGGAGGAAGGAACCGATCCTGGTGCGAAAAGATATTGCGGGCTTCATCACCAACCGCCTCATGTACGCCATGTACCGCGAAGCGATCAGCCTCGTGGAGAACGGCTATGCGACGATCGAGGACGTCGACCGCTCCTGCCGCAACAATGCGGGTTACTTTATGACGTTCGTGGGGATATTCCGCTGGATGGACCTGACCGGCGTTCCGGCATATCATACCGTGATGAAAAACCTGCTCCCCACCCTCAATAACAGCACCGAGGTGCCCGAGCTGATCGACAAAATCGTACGTGAAGGTGGCAAAGGCGTCCTTAATTCACATGGTTTTTATGAATATGAGCCTGGCGAGGCCGAGGTTTGGGAAGAAACTTTCAAGGAGTTTACATATGATATTCGCGAGCTGGCCCTGAAATATCCGGGGGACATTGTAAAGAAGCGGCTGGCTGAGAAGCGGGAGATTGAGAGTGGAGGGAATGAGGAGGCTTAGTCTTATTTGAGAGGAAATTTTTTGTAGATATCTCCTCTCGACTGGATAGTAATAATCGTAACGATCTTGATGACACCATTCTCATATTTCAAACCAATGCGGTAACCTCCAATTCTGATCCTGTAATACTCTTTGTTTCCTTTTCCCTGTATTGCCGAGCAGTCAGGAATATGAGTTATGTCGATTGCTTGAACAATGCTTCGCAGGACACTATCAACCTGTTTTTGAACAAAAGCAGGACAACGTTTCAACTCTTTCACAAAAGATTTTTCCAAAATCAACTCCATCCCATTTCTTTACGGAACTGGTCATAGGTAATGGTGTCCCCCCTGTCTCGCTCCTTAACGATTTCCAATAAAAACAAATCTTCGAGTTCCGGATTATCGATTACAGCCAAAACCCGCTCCATTTCCTCCGGCGACCAATTTCCACGTTTTTTCTTTTGAGAAAAATTGGAAGCCGGCATTCCTACTTTATCCGCAATGTACGCATTCCTGTATCCCGACTTATCGATAAGCGACCCGAGATGTTGCCGTAATTCCTTAAAATCTTCAATGATTCCGAGCATGTTATTGTTTTTTTTACAAAATAAAATTAGTAAAATAACACATATAAATCAACCGATAGACTAATCCCGTTATCGGCGGGGCGATGCTGAGACCCGTTCAGGCCCCATAGCAGGATATCGACGTTGATGTGTCGGGGTGTCGATCAGCCACGGTTGTTTAACTGTGGGTGCGCTTCCGGCGAGGCTAAAAACGATCATTTTAGTGCAAATGGTGGTTCTTCTAAAAAGTCTTGACTACTTTTGAAATACCTCTTGGCAGCTGTTCCTAACCCGGAAAACGATATTTTTTCAGTAAATCTATTCCCATGAACGACTTCATAGCCGCCAGATCACAAATGGCCCTTTCCCTGGGCTTCCACATCATATTTTCCTGTATCGGAATGGTCATGCCATTCTTTATGGCCGTTGCCCATTATTACTATCTCAAAACCGGTCAGACTATCTATAAAAACGTTACAAAAGCATGGAGCAAAGGGGTAGCTATCTTTTTTGCTACCGGTGCGGTGTCGGGTACGGTGCTGTCCTTCGAACTCGGGCTTTTGTGGCCGGAATTTATGAAACACGCCGGGCCGATTTTCGGAATGCCGTTTTCCCTCGAAGGAACGGCATTTTTTATTGAAGCGATCGCACTTGGCTTCTTCTTATACGGCTGGGACCGGTTCAATCCCTGGTTTCACTGGTTCACGGGCGTGGTGGTGGGTGTGAGCCGGGCTGGCGTCGGGTATTCTCGTGGTCGCGGCCAATGCCTGGATGAATAGCCCGGCAGGTTTCGAGTATGTGAATGGGCAATACCGTAACATCGACCCGATTGCCGCCATGTTCAACGAAGCATGGTTTTCGCAGGCATTGCACATGACGATCGCCGCTTTCGCCGCTACGGGCTTTGCGGTTGCCGGGGTACATGCGCTCATGATCCTGCGCGGAAATAATGTACTTTTTCACCGGAAATCGTTTACGATCGCTGCGGTATTCGGCTGCGCCGCCGCGCTGGCGCAGCCGCTGAGCGGTGATATTTCCGCCAAGGACGTCGCCATTCGCCAACCTGCGAAGCTCGCGGCGATGGAAGCCCATTTTCATACTGAAAAATCGGCGTCGCTTATCGTAGGCGGTATTCCGAACGAAGCAAAAAAGCAGGTCGATTTCGCGATTAAACTACCCGGTTTTCTGAGTTTTCTGGCGCATGGTAACTTCGATGCGGAAGTAACCGGTCTGGACCGTATTCCCGAGGAAAATCATCCACCGGTGACCGTAACCCATTATGCGTTTCAAATCATGGTCGGAATGGGCGTGGCGATGATGCTCATTGCCTTATTGTATTTTGCGGCATTGTGGAAAAAGCGAAGGTGGTTAGAGAAACCGTGGCTCCTCAAAATCTTCGCATTGGCCACTCCGCTTGGCTTCATAGCAGTCGAAGCCGGCTGGACCGTTACCGAGGTGGGCCGCCAACCCTGGATCATCTATGGCATCATGCGCACCGCCGACGCCGTCACGCCAATGCCCGGCATCGCCTATTCGTTCTATCTTTTCACAGCCATCTACGTTTCACTGGCTGCGTTCGTCGTCTTTATGCTCTACCGGCAAATTAAGATGGTGGGGAAGTTGTACGACTTTAATGAGTGAATGAGTCAATGTGTGAATGAGTGAATAGTTGGATAGTTTGCTATCAGGTCAGGGAGTAGTCATAAAATTGTCGAGATCAAGCCCTGGCAAGACCTAACCATTCACTTATTCAAAATTCAATCATTCAATCATTCAAAATTCAATCATTCGGTCATTCAATCATTCACTCATTAACACTTCCCATGCTCTACATCGTCATCACATACCTCTGGGCGTCGATCCTGCTTTACCTGCTCCTGGGTGGGGCGGATTTTGGTGCGGGGATCATCGAGCTTTTTACTTCGCAAAAAAATAAGCAGGTTACCCGCAAAACACTCTATTCCGCCATTGGACCAATCTGGGAAGCGAATCATATGTGGCTGATCATCGCAATCGTCATACTTTTCGTAGGGTTCCCGGTCATTTATTCGACGATGTCCATCAATATGCATATTCCCCTGACGATTATGCTGATAGGCATCATCGCACGCGGTACCGCATTCACTTTCCGGCATTATGATGCCGTAGTGGACGATATGCAACACCTCTACAATACCATTTTTGCTATTTCCAGCTTTACCACGCCTCTTTTTCTCGGGATCATCGCCGGCAGCGCCGTTTCGGGGCATATCGACCCCCAGGCCGATTCGTTTTTAGACGCGTATGTTTTCAGCTGGCTGCATTGGTTTGCGATCACCGTCGGGTTGTTCACCGTATCCATCTGCGGGTTTCTGGCCTCCGTTTACCTGATCGGCGAGACGAAAGTCGAGCATGAGCGGCTGCGTTTCGCGCATAAGGCCCAGTTTTTCAATATCGCGGCGGTGATTTGCGGCGCATTGGTGTTCGTGGCGGCGTGGTTCGAGCATATCCCGTTGTTCGAGTGGGTGTTCGGCAACTGGGTCGGACGCATTGCCATCCTTTCGGCGACACTCTCGCTGGTCTGGATGTGGACGCTGCTGTATCAGGGCAAAATCGGCCTGCTGCGGCCGCTGGCGGGCTTCCAGGTAACGATGATTTTGCTTACTACCACTTTCAGGCACTTTCCGAACATCATTATCTTCAAAGATGGCGGTTATTTGTCCCTTACCGAACATGCGGGCCAGGAAAAAACCATCGAAGCATTGGCATGGGCCTTGCTTCTGGGCAGCATTCTGATTCTGCCGGCGTTGTTCTACCTGATTTACAGTTTCCAGAAAAAACCTTTGGCTTACGGGGAAGAGGGACATTAATTCAAATCTTTCCAATGCCGGAATACGGCGCGGTTGCGGCCGCGCCCGCCTGCGACGGTCGGCCGGATCGCTAACCGCCTGCCATTTTCATCGCAGGTGTACCATTCCTTTCAATAACCGTTTGGTACCATTCGGACATCGGAATGGGTTGGGTTGTGCCCGTTATCATACTTTGTGAAAAGAATCGCAGCCCGACAGCTGCCGTTCGCAAGGATTTTAATAACGGATGTCCCACTATGATCAAAGCGCTAATCATCGACGACGAGCCGCGGGCACGCAATGTTTTACACCAGTTCATTATCAGTTTCGTACCTGAAATCACGGAAGTACGGACGGCGGCATCGGTAGAGGAAGCCCGTGGCGTACTGGAATTTTACCAGCCGGACCTCGTATTCCTGGACGTGGAAATGCCCCATCAGAACGGGTTCGATTTTCTGCTTCTGCCCAATAACCCGGATTTCGACGTAATTTTCACCACCGCATTCAATCAATACGCCATCCAGGCAATCCGGTTCAGCGCGCTGGACTACCTGCTGAAACCCATCAGTCCGGAAGACCTCCGCGCGGCAGTGAAGCGGCATTTCACCAAACGCGAAAGCTTCCGGCAACGGAAAATGCTTTATGACAACCTGGCGATCAATATCGAAAAGCGGGATGTGAAAGATTTCCGCCTGGCTGTGCCGTCGAGCGAAGGCGTTTTCTTTTTTATGATCCATGAAATCCTCCGCCTTGAAGCCGACCGCAATTACACGATCATCCATCTGATCAACAAACGCCCGTTCGTTGCCAGCAAAACGCTCAAACACTTCGAGGACATGCTTGTGAAGTTCCGGTTTGTCCGCACGCATAAGTCGCATCTGGTCAATCTCGACCATATTATCCGGATCAGCAACAACAACGAGTTCATTATCCTCTCCGACGGCTCGCGCATCGAGGTATCGCGCCGAAAAAAAGAAGAGGTGCAGCGGCAGCTTAACATCCATTGACCAGCCTTTGCAAAACAATGTATCGGATATTTATAAAGCCGGTGAAGCATTTCCCCGTAAAAAAATATAATTCCTTTGCATTGTTTTGTTTTACTTTACAGCCGTTCCTGCATCTATTAATACTTAACTTTTATGACCGATCGTAAGACGCGGCTGGCTGTCATCCTTATCACGTCACTGTTTTTTCTCTGGGGCTTCGCCCTTAACCTGAACCCGATCCTGATCCCGCATTTAAAGAAGGCCTGTCAGCTCAGCGATTTTCAATCGGCGCTTATCGATTCTGCTTCGTACATTGCCTATTTCCTCATTGCCTTGCCGGCAGGGCTTTTTATGAAAAAATATGGTTACAAGGCCGGTATCGCCTTTGGATTGCTTCTTTTTGCCGCTGGCTCATTCCTTTTTTATCCCGCGGCCGAAATGCGGCATTTCGGTTTTTTTCTGTTTGCATTGTTTGTGATCGCCAGCGGGCTTACCATGCTGGAAACCGCGGCCAATCCTTACATTACCGTTTTAGGCGACCCCGACTCCGCTACCCAACGTCTCAATTTTGCACAATCGTTCAACGGCCTGGCCGCGTTCCTGGCACCTTTGATGGGCGGGAAATTTATTCTTTCCGGAAAAACACTCAGCGACGCCGAGCAACAGGCTATGTCGCACGACCAGCTGAATGCCTATCTGAACGAAGAGGCCTCCTCGGTGCAGGTTCCGTTTATACTCATCGGTCTGGTCGTGTTACTTGTAGCGGTTATGATCTGGCGCACTTCGATGCCTGAAATCAAGGACGAAGAGGAATCCGAACAAAAGGTGAGCGGCTCAATCTGGGGTGAGAAAAACCTGATCCTGGGCACTACCGCACAATTCTTTTACGTAGGCGCGCAGGTTTGCATCAGCAGCTTTTTCATTCGTTTTGCCGATCACGTGGCTGGTATCGACGAAAAAACGGCTGCCTACCTGCTGTCGGGCGCATTGCTGGCATTCATGGTCGGGCGGTTTATCGGCACCTATCTGATGCGCTTCGTGGCGCCGCCGCGCTTGCTGGCTATTTACAGTGTCGCCAACATCGTGCTCCTCGTCATTGCGGTGCTTACCGACGGCATGTTCTCCGTTTATGCATTGGTGGGTGTCGAATTTTTTATGTCGATCATGTTCCCGACTATTTTCGCATTGAGCATACGCGGGCTGGGCGAAAAGACAAAAATCGGCTCGTCGTTGGTGATTATGTCGATTGTCGGCGGCGCTTTTTTCCCGGTGATCATGGGTCAGGTATCGGATATTTCGTCCATTCAAACGGCCTACATAGTCCCTGCGGTGTGTTTTCTCGTAGTACTGTACTTCGCGATCCGCAACAGTTCGGTGAAAAACGTCACGCTGAGCACTTCGCATTAAGAGAAAAGCAGTTCATTTATAAGTATTTATTTTAATCATAATGGATTTAAAACTTCAGAATAAGGTAGTTGTCGTAACGGGCGGCGCCAAGGGAATCGGTGAAGGTATCGTACAGGTACTGGCAGCGGAAGGCGCCATTCCGGTGATCGTAGGCAGAAATGCGGAGGACAACCAAAAGGTCGTCGATGCGCTGGCGGCGGAAGGTAAAGAGTCGTTCCAGGTGACGGCCGAACTGACCCGCCCCGAAGAGTCGGAGAAGGCGGTTAAAGCGGTGCTTGAAAAATATGGCCGGATCGACGGCCTGGTGAACAATGCCGGCGTAAACGATGGAGTCGGGCTTGAAAACGGCAATTACCAAGGTTTTATCGCTTCTTTGCACAAAAACGTGGTGCATTACTACCTGATGGCGCATTACGCGTTGCCGGCCCTGAAGGCTTCCAAAGGATCGATCGTCAATATCAGCTCCAAAACGGCGGATACCGGCCAGGGCGGCACGTCCGCCTACGCCGCTTCGAATGGCGGCCGCAACGCGTTGACACGTGAGTGGGCCGTGGAATTGCTTAAATACGGTATCCGGGTGAACTCGGTGATCGTAGCAGAATGCTGGACGCCGCTTTATGAGAAATGGATCGAGACGCTACCCAATCCCAAAGAGAAACTGGCGTCGATTACCGCCAATATTCCTTTGGGCAACCGCATGACTACCGCCGAGGAGATTGCGAACATGACCGTTTTCCTGCTTTCGGAAAAATCCAGCCACACTACCGGGCAGCTTATTTATGTCGACGGCGGCTACGTCCACCTCGACCGCGCACTCGCCAATTCCTGATCCCGACCGATGGAAATACTTGTTTGCACCACGCCCGGGTCGTTTTCATATGAACAGGCGGAAGCGCCGGTAAGCATGCCGGGGCAGACTATCTTGAAAATCCGGAGAATAGGCATTTGCGGCACCGATCTGCACGCATTCGAGGGAACGCAGCCTTTCTTCAATTATCCGCGGATCCTCGGCCACGAACTGGCCGGAGAGATCGTCGAGACCGACGCGCCGGGTTTTGTGCCTGGCGAAGCTGTTACTTTCGTGCCTTATTTCAACTGCGGCAAATGCGTCGCGTGCCGGAACGGCAAGCCCAATTGCTGCACCAGCCTCAAAGTTTCCGGCGTCCATATCGACGGCGGCATGGTGGAGTACCTTTCCGTTCCCTCCTACTCGCTCGTTCATGGCGACGGCCTGAGCTTCGATGAACTGGCGCTCGTGGAACCGCTCGCGATCGGTGCGCATGGCGTGCGCCGCGCGGACGTGCGCAGGGACGAATTCGTGCTTGTTGTAGGTGCCGGGCCCATCGGCTTGGGGACCATGGAGTTCGCCCGCATTGCCGGGGGAAAGGTTATCGCATTGGATATCAACGACCAGCGCCTTGCTTTTTGCCGCGAGCGCATCGGTGTGGAGTATACCATCAACGGCCTCACCGAAAATGTCGCCGAGCGCCTGGCAGCGATTACCGACGGCGATATGCCCACGGCCGTAATCGACGCTACGGGCAATCTGCGCGCCATCAATACGGCATTTGCATACCTTGCCCATGGCGGTAAATATGTGCTTGTAGGTCTCCAAAAGGGTGAAATCGCATTCAGCCATCCTGAATTTCACAAACGGGAGGCTACACTAATGAGCAGCCGAAACGCCACCCGCGCCGATTTCGAGCATGTGATCCACAGCATGAAAAACGGGCTCGTTGATCCCAAAACCTACATTACCCACCGCGTCGCGTTCGGACGGGTGAAGGATGAGTTCGAAAACTGGCTCGATCCCGCATATGGGGTGATTAAGGCAATGGTCGAAATCGATTAGATGGGTTTGTGCCGGAATTGGTCAGGTGTGGTCGGGCGTGGTGGGGGGACCGGGGGGCGTTAGTTGGTTTTTTTGTAGTTCAAAATGGCCCAGCCGTTCAGGATGGCGGCCATTAATGATACTATTCCTACATGTGGCAGCACATCCACGAAACTGCTGCCTTTGAGTATGACCATTCGCATGACCTCGATCATGTATCGCACCGGGTTGGCGTACGTAATCAATTTCGCCCAATCGGGCATGCTGTCGATCGAAGTGAACAGCCCGCCCAGCAGTATGAACAGCATCATGAAAAAGAACATGATGAACATGGCCTGCTGCTGGGTGTCGCAAAACGTCGACACCAGCAAACCGAAGCCTAAAACGGCGAGCAGGTATACCGAAATGAATGCGTAGAGCGTCAGCAAGCTCCCTACCGGTACAATTCCATACACAAACCGCGCGACAAGCAGGCCGATCGTGAAAACGATATTCGCCAGCACCCAGAAAGGGATTAATTTACCCAATATAAAAATATGCTTTTTAATGGGCGTCACATTGATCTGCTCGATCGTACCGATTTCCTTTTCCCGCACGATATTTAATGCGGACAAAAAACCACCGACCATCGTTACGAGAATAGCCAGGATTCCGGGAACGATAAATACCTTATAATTCAATACCGGATTGAACCAGTTGGAAGCCACCACGTCGATCACGGGAAACTTGCTGAAACGGGGCGGCGTGACGAGTTGCATCCGGATATCGGCGTTGAAATCACCGATAATGCTGCCCAGGTACGAACCGCCCAGGCTTGCCTTTGTGCCATTGATCGCGTTCACCGCGACAAACAGCTTCTCATGGTCTTCCCGGATCAGGTTTCTTTCAAAATCGTGTGGAATTTCGAGGATCAGATCCGCCTTGTCGGACTCGATGAGGCCAAATGCTTCTTTAAACGAGGCATTGTAACCCGTGAGCCGGAAATAGCCGGATGCCACTATTTTGGAAATAAGTTTTTGCGAATACGGCGACTTGTCATGATCGACGACCGACAGATCGATATTTCTGACCTCGTAATCCGCTGCCAGCGGCATTAGTACCAGTTGTACCATGGGCATGAAAAAGATCATCGCCACGATGGCCTTATCCCTGAAAATCTGCCGGAACTCCTTGCGTAACAAAAATCGTAATGTCCTCATTGCAAACGGATTTTAAAGCTTTTTAAACTCACCAGCAGCAGAAACACCGTCATCCCGAGCAGAATCAAAGTCTCTTTCCAAAGCGCGGTCAGCCCCAACCCCTTGATCATTATAGATTTCACTATGATGTAAAACCATTTGGAAGGGACAACATTGGAAATTACCTGCAATGGAACGGGCATATTCTCGATGGGGAACAGGAAGCCGCTGAACATCATCGTCGGCAGCAGCATTCCCATCAGCGAAATCAGCATGGCGATCTGTTGGGAGGCTGTTTTAATGGATATAAAAATGCCCAGCGCCAGGCAAGTGACAATGAACAATGTGCTTTCGGCAAATAACAACGGAACGCTCCCCTTCACCGGCAGATCGAGCACGAAAACGCTCAGCAGCAGGATCGCGGTTACATTCACGAGCGACAATACGAGGTAGGGAAATGCTTTGGCAAAGATGACGAGTACGGGCTTGAATGGCGAAACAAGCAGGATTTCCATGGTACCCGTTTCTTTTTCGCGGACAATCGAAATGGCCGTCATCATCACCGACACGAGCAACAATACCAGCGCCATCACGCCCGGCACAAAACCGTGCGCGCCTTTGAGTTGCGGATTGTAGAGCATACGTACTTCGGGGATAATGCGATAGGGCATTTCCAGGGTTGCATCGATCCCGTTCTGGTAATCCAAAATAATCGACGACAAATAGTTTGCTACTAAATTGGCCGTGTTCACGTCGCTGGCGTCGGTAATTACCTGGATTTGCGCCTTGTTATGGTGCAGCAAATCCTCGTTGAAATTGGCCGGAAACACAACCACCGCTTTGATTTTCCCCTTTTGAAACGTACTTAATATCTCCCTGTGGCTCAAAGCGGCCTGTCTGATCCTGAAATACCGGCTTGAACCGATCTTCGTCAGCAACGCCCTGGAGGCATTGTCTTTGGCATAATCGACTACAAGTATTTCGGAATCCTTCACCTCGTTGGTCAACGCGAAGCCGAAAATCAATATCTGCGCGATGGGCATTCCAAACAGGATCAGCAACGTGCGCCGGTCGCGCAGCACGTGGTAAAACTCTTTTCTGACAAATGCGAGAAACTGTTTCATGGTCAATCTCCTCTTTTGGCGCCGCGCGCGAGTTGGTAGAACACCTCGTCCATCGACCGCGCATGAAAGCTGCTTTTCAGGTTCGCCGGCGTATCGAGCACTTCCATTTTGCCATCCACCATAATGGATATACGATTGCAGTACTCTGCCTCGTCCATGTAATGGGTAGTGACGAAAACCGTAATGCCCCTGTCGGCCGCCTCGTAGATCATGTTCCAGAATTGCCGCCGCGTAACCGGATCGACGCCGCCGGTTGGTTCGTCGAGAAACACGATTTTGGGCTCGTGTAGCACCGCCACCGAGAACGAAAGCTTCTGTTTCCAACCCAGGGGCAGCGACGCCACCAGTTTGTTACCCTCCGGTTTCAGCCCCAGGCCCGTAAGCAATTCTTCGGCTTTGGCTTTAATGCGCTCGTCGGAAAGCCCGTAAATACCACCAAAGAATTCAATATTTTCCAGCACCGTCAGGTTCTCGTAAAGCGAAAACTTCTGGCTCATATAGCCGATATTCCGTTTGATCTGCTCGGTTTGCGTGTACACATCGTATCCCGCGATGGTTGCCCTTCCCGAGCTCGGCGAGGAAAGGCCGCACAGCATGCGCATGGCGGTGGTTTTGCCGGCGCCGTTTGCGCCAAGAAAGCCGAATATCTCTCCCCTATGCACATCGAATGTAATTTCGTTGGTCGCGATAAAATCCCCGAAACGCTTGGTTAGCTTTTCGCAGACTATCACTTTGTCGTCCTGCATCATAGCCGTGGCGTTTTTTAATGTAATAGTTTGATAAATGAATCCTCGATCGTTACGTCCGCATCCTTCACCTCTACGCCCGTGAGCCCCTGCTCGCGGAGGTACGCCCGCAACGCATCCAAATCCGCATGTGCATCGCGGAAAGCGGCATGCGCATACTCGCCGAATGCATAGCTGTTCATGATCCCCGGATACGCTTCGAGCGCTTTCAGCAGCCGGTACATTTCATTGGCTTTGACTGCCAGTAACCGGTCGGGATAAGCCCCGACAATGTTTTGCGGGGTGTCGATAGACAGGATTTTACCGTCCTGGATCAATGCAATACGGCCACAGAGCGAAGCTTCGTCCATATAGGGCGTCGAAACGAGAATGGTGATGTTCTGCTCTTTCAACCTTTTGAGCATTTCCCAAAATTCTTTCCGCGAAACGGGGTCCACACCCGTGGTGGGCTCGTCGAGAAACAGCGTCGTCGGTTTGTGGATCAGTGCGCAACACAATGCAAGTTTCTGCTTCATACCACCGGACAACTTGCCCGCACGTCGATTTTTGAATGGCTCTATCTGAACGTAGATGTCTTTGATCAAATGGTAGTTCTCTTCTATCGTCGTACCGAATACGGTGGCAAAAAAATGCAGGTTTTCCTTGATGGTCAGATCCTGATAAAGCGAGAATTTACCGGGCATATATCCCACCGAGCTCCGTATCTGCCTGAAATCCCGCACGATATCGTGGCCGTCCACGGTTGCCGAGCCGCCGTCGGGCAGCAGCAATGTCGTAAGCATCCGGAATATGCTGGTTTTACCGGCCCCGTCCGGCCCTATCAGCCCGAAAAGTTCGCCCCGGTTTACGGAAAACGACACACCGTCCACTGCAATGGCCCTTTCCTTGCCGTAGGTTTTAGTCAGATTTTTGACGACAACCGCTTCCATCATTTCAGCGCCACTTCTCCGTACATGCCTATTTTCAGATAACCATCATTTTTCACGCGAATTTTCACCGCATACACCAGATTGGCCCGTTCGTCCTTCGTCTGGATCGTTTTGGGCGTAAATTCGGCCTTGCTGCTGATCCATTCGATCGTGCCCGGCAACGCACGATACTTTCCGGCTGCGCTGTCGACCAATACCTTAACCTGCTGGTTCAGTTTAATGCCCGTCAGCTGATCGCCGGTCACATACGCGCGCAGGACGATGGTCGACAGGTCGGCGATTTTATATAAAGGCTTCCCGGCCACTGCCATCTCGTTCGCTTCGGCATACTTGGTCAATACCGTTCCGCCCACTTCATTTACTATTCTCGATTTCGAAAGCTGGTCGTTAACCTGCTCTATCTGAACGTACAATGGCAGGGCATCGGCACGAAGACCGGATGTCTGCGTTTTCAGAACGGAAGTTTGCGCGGCGTCCTGCTTGCGGATTACATCCAGCTGTTTTTGCAGTTCGGCTATTTGCGCATTAATATCGTCGAGCTGTTTGGGCGTCGCGGCGTCGGCTTTCAGCAGGTTTTGGATGCGCTTTTGCTCATGCAGCAAATTATCGAGACGAACTTGCGAAACTGCAATCTGCTGTTTGTATACGTTAGTCTGTGCGGCAATGTCGGGCAGACGACTCCCCGTAGCCCGGATTTGCGCTTCCAGTTGTTTTTTACGCAAAAACAATTGGAGGCTGTCGATATAACCTACCGTCTGGCCGGCTTTCAGTTGCTGGCCCTCTTCCAGGTTCAATGCCATAATCCGGCCGGTCGCCTCCGCGGACACTATCGTTTCCACCGCCTCGAAAGTGCCGGAAGCGTCGTAAAGATTTTCCTCGCCATTGCAGGCAAACGCCGCGGCCAATATGATCAGATAGGGATATGTTTTCATGTGTTTATATTTAAATGCTTATTCGATGCTTGTTCCCATTGTGTTATCCAGGGCGTATTCCGACATCAGCAACTGAATGCCGTGCAATATCCTGTTCTGCCGCGCCTGATCCTCGGCATTCACCTCGCGCAGAAAATCGCTGGTGTTAATCACCCCGTTTTCCAACTGGGCGGCGGCAGTGGTTTTAATGCTTTCCCGCAAGGCAATGATCTCGTCGTCGGTGGTGAGCAGCTGGCGGAAACGGTCGAGCTCCGCATTTTGCTGCTTCACCGCCAGATTAGTGTCGAAAAGAAATGTTTCCTTTTGAAGCTGAATGGCATCGCGGCTTATCCTGACTAATTCCCGGTCTTTTTTGACAGTATAAAAACCTGAAAGCGACCAGTTTAGTCGGACACCGGTAATGTAATAAGGGTCAAAGCCATTGTTGAGAATATTCAATGCCGGCCTTCCGTAGCCTCCCTGAAAGAAAAAATTGAGTTTGGGACGATTGCGAACGTCGATTAACTGCGCCTGGATGTCGAGACTCCGGTTCCGGGCGTCGTAAAGTTTTAGCTCCGGACGATTGATGTCACCGCTTGCCGTCAGCTCCGCCGGTTTTTCCAGCACCGCCGAGTCCCCCAGCGTTCGTCCGGTGAGCAGGCCCAGCATTTCCGTATAAGCTTTCCGGCTGGCACGCAGGTCGATTGTCCGCTGGTCTGCTTTCAGCAATTCCGCTTTTAATGTGTTCGCATTGCTTTTGAACGCCGTCCCGTTGTCGATCAGCGCCCGTACTTTTTGGATACCCAGGTTAATATCCTTTTTCAGCAACTCGTTCTGTTTCAATTGCTCGTCAAGCATTAATATCCCGAAAAACAGCTGGTTGACCCGCTCGTTCAGCTTGTAAAGTTCCACTTCCAGCTTCTGCGTTTCCACATACGCGCTGGCCTCGTGCGAACGGACCTGCGTGCGGATATTCCCTCCGTCATAGATCGTCTGGCTCACTTCGCCTAGTATTTTGTATTGGTCCTTGCTGATGTTCGGAAATTCCACGCCCGGGATCGCCACAGGCAGCTTGAACTCCGTCACCGCCGACTGGTAAGTCGCCTGGCCCTGTACCGTCAGTTGCGGCAAATACCCCCTGGCTGCATTGCCGACCGAGTAATCTCGTGCTTTTTCGATCAATCCGCGTTGCCGGATCATCGGATAATTCTTCCGGGCAAGCTGGTAAGCCTCCCGGATCGTCAGCGGCTTATCCTGCGCCCTCGCCTCCCGCGCGGCAAGCGCCAGGCAGCTAATTATCAATATTTTAATTCCATTAATCATTTTATTTATTCGTTTTATTTAATCATTTGATTAACAACAATGCAAAAAAATAGCGCTTCCCGCTGATCGCCCGCTGTCAGCCGTGTTCCAGCATGAGTTTCATCCAGGCCGGAATGAGCTTTTTGCGCTGCTCCATGAGTTGCCTGTAAAAGTCCTCGTTTCCGAGAATAGGCTGCAACACCGGCTTTGCGACAAACGGGAAGAGGTTCATACCCAACAGGTTCATTAAAAAATGGAATGGGTTGATATCGCTTCGGCGGTCCGCCAGTTGCTTCACAAAGACCGATTCCTTTAAAAGCTTCGGCGCCTGAAGGCGGCTCGAAAGCTGCTCAGGGTTGTTGCGGATCTCGCTCAGCACGAAAATCGGGAGATCGGGGTGTTCAATGAGCATATCGATGTAATTCCCGGTGATCTTTTCCAGCTTTTCTTCCAAAGTCGTCGACGCGTCATTGAGGATCGGCGCCAGCACACCGAACAGCTTGTCGATTCGCTCGGCCATTACGATCTGGAAGAGCTTTTCCTTACTCCGGAAATAGTAGTTTAACAGCGCGAGGTTAATGCCTGCCTCTTCCGCAATATCCCTCGTACGGGCATTTCCATATCCTTTTTTGGTAAACACGATGCTCGCCGCCTCCTTGATTTTCTCCTCCGTGCTCAAATCCAACGCTTCCTTTTTCGCCATCTTCCAGTTTTCAGTTTTGATGCATCAAAAGTAAATGCAGTTTTTGATTTAACCAAAATTTTTAATCAAATGATTAAAAAAATTCATTGATGTTCCTGCGAAATGCGAGCGACATAACGGTATGATATCGGAGGGCTACAATTATTGCGGTGCGCTGCACCTGCGTGATGTTTTTGAACGCTACGTTATAATTATTGCGGTGCGCTACATGGATATAGCGTATTGGGCTACCCTTCTGCCGATTAGGCCCAGGCCGGGGCTCTGTTTGTAGCAAATACGGTATTCCATTCAAATGGCGGCTCCTTAGATGCTTCCCTATATACCACACGGTACCCTTCGTTCTTACCCCCGATCCCCAATACTTTTCGTTTTCCAGCCGAAAACATCTTGAAATATTAATTACCCTCGTAATTTTGCGTTTGCTTTGGCCTGAACGTACATTCAAAGCACTTGAATAGGAACTGTTTTCATGAAGAAAATCCGTAATTTTTGCATTATTGCCCATATTGACCACGGCAAAAGTACCCTGGCGGACCGTCTGCTGGAATTTACCAAAACGGTATCGCAACGCGATATGCAGGCGCAGTTGCTCGACAATATGGACCTGGAACGCGAACGTGGCATCACCATCAAGAGCCACGCAATCCAGATGAACTATGTATACCAAGGAGAAGAATATATACTGAACCTGATCGATACTCCGGGGCACGTCGACTTTTCGTACGAAGTTTCCCGCTCGATCGCCGCCTGTGAAGGTGCATTGCTGCTCGTGGATGCTTCACAGGGTACCGAAGCCCAGACAATCTCGAATCTCTATCTGGCGATCAACCACGACCTGGTGATTATCCCGGTTTTAAACAAAATCGATCTTCCCGGCGCAATGCCGGAGGAAATCAAGGATGAGATGGTGGACCTGCTCGGTTGCGACCGCAGCGACATTATCCCGGCCAGCGGCAAGGAAGGCATCGGTATCGAAGACATTCTGAATGCGATCGTGGAACGCATTCCGGCGCCATCGGGCGATCCGGATGGCCCGTTACAAGCATTGATCTTCGACTCGGTTTTCAACTCCTACCGTGGTATCGAGGTAATTTTCCGGGTCAAAAACGGCAGCATCCGGAAGGGCGACAAGGTGAAGTTCATGGCTACCGGCAAGGAGTATGTTGCCGAGGAAATCGGAACGCTCGGTTTGCAACAAATTCCAAAACAAGTGGTGGAATGCGGCGACGTAGGTTACCTGATTTCGGGTATTAAAGTCGCGAAAGAGGTGAAAGTGGGTGATACGGTGACACATGTGAGCCGTCCTGCTCCGGATGCCATCGTCGGTTTCTCGGAGGTTAAACCAATGGTTTTTGCCGGTATTTACCCGGTGGATACCAGCGAATTCGAGGAGCTCCGCGAAGCGATGGAAAAATTGCAGCTGAACGACGCGGCGCTGGTTTGGGAACCGGAGACCTCCGCGGCGCTCGGTTTCGGTTTCCGGTGCGGGTTCCTCGGCATGCTGCATATGGAAATCGTGCAGGAACGTCTGGAACGCGAGTTCGACATGACCGTGATCACGACGGTACCTTCGGTGCAGTTCCGGGTCTTGACTACAAAAGATAAGCTATTGAATATCAGTGCGCCCTCGGAAATGCCCGAACCGAATCATATTAAATACATCGAAGAACCCTATATCAATGCGCAGATCATCACGAAGTCGGATTACATCGGTCCGATCCTGAACCTGTGTATGGACAAGCGCGGCATCCTCAAAAACCAGATTTACCTCACCGCCGAGCGCGTGGAATTGCAATTCCTGATTCCGCTGGCGGAAGTAGTATTCGACTTTTTTGATAAACTCAAAACAATATCAAGAGGTTACGCCTCGCTCGACTACGAACTGGCCGGTTACCAGGAGTCGGACATGGTGAAGCTCGACGTAATGCTGAATGGCGAAGCAGTGGACGCATTGTCGGCTATCGTACACCGTTCGAAGTCGTACGAATGGGGCAAAAAGCTTTGCGAGAAGCTGCGTGAGCTGATCCCGCGGCAAATGTTCGAGATAGCCATCCAGGCGGCCATCGGACAGAAGATCATTGCGCGTGAGACCGTAAAAGCGATGCGGAAGGACGTTCTGGCCAAATGTTATGGCGGCGACATCTCCCGTAAACGCAAACTCCTTGAAAAACAGAAGAAAGGAAAGAAACGGATGCGCCAGGTCGGCAGCGTAGAGATCCCGCAGGAGGCATTTATGGCCGTTTTGAAGATCAACTAATTATCCAGGCGGTTTAGAATTATCCGTAAAAGCAGGTGCGAAATTGCCCTTTTATTGTAATTTTGACCGGAAGCTAAATTTCGACCAAGAACAAAAAATACCTTAACAAGCGATATGGCAGAAGTAATTCGTATGCCCAAAATGAGCGACACCATGGAAGAAGGTGTTATCGCGGAATGGCACAAAAAAAGTAGGCGATAAAATTAAATCCGGTGAAGTGATTGCTGAGGTGGAAACCGACAAGGCGACCATGGACCTGGAATCTTACTGGGACGGTACCCTGCTTTACATCGGTGTGAAAAAAGGCGACGCAGTACCTATCGACGGTATCATGGCGATCGTTGGTAACGAAGGGGAAGATTACCAGTCGCTGCTCGAAGGTGCCGGCAATGGTGCTGCTGCTCCTGCCGAAGGTCCCAAAGAAGAAGCGAAAGCTGCTCCTGCCGTTGAAACCATTACAGCACAAAGTGCACCTGCGCCGGCCGGGGCAGCCCCTGCTGCAAAACCTGCTGCTGCGGCCGCTTCTGGGGGGAAAATCAATGCTGCCGTGGTTCGCATGCCGAAAATGAGCGATACCATGGAAGAAGGTACGCTGGTTTCATGGCAGAAAAAAGTGGGCGATAAAGTAAAATCAGGCGATATCCTGGCCGAAGTCGAAACCGACAAGGCTACGATGGAGCTCGAAGCATATGAAGACGGCACCCTGCTTTATGTAGGTATCAAGGAAGGCGATGCGGTTCCTGTGGACGCGATCATCGCGGTAATCGGCGAGGAAGGCGCGAATGTGGAAGCTTTGCTCGCCCGCGAGAACGGCGAAGCACCTGCGCAGGACGCACCCGCACAGGCGACACCGGCTCCGGCTGTGAATGGTTCCGAAAAAGCTGTTTCGGTAGCCGACTCCGGCGACCGTGTAAAAGCATCGCCACTGGCCAAACGCCTGGCCGACGAAAAGGGCATTAACCTGAACGAAGTAGCGGGAAGCGGCGACAACGGACGTATCATCAAACGCGATATCGACGAATTCAAGCCAGTTGCCAAAACTGCCCCTACGGCACAGCCTGCGCCTGCTGCCAAAGCGGAAGCTCCTTCGCAGGCGGCAGCTCCTTCGCAAGCAGCGCCGGCCGCCGGCGACTTTACCGATATCCCGGTATCACAAATGCGCAAAACTATTGCGCGCCGCCTGAGCGAAAGCTTGTTCACTGCCCCTCACTTCTACGTGACCATGGAAATCAACATGGACAAGGCTATGGCGCTCCGCCCGCAGCTGAACGAGGTGGCTACCGCGAAAATTTCCTTCAACGATATGGTGATCAAAGCCTGTGCCGTGGCGTTGAAACAACATCCTGCCGTAAATTCCGCCTGGCTGGGTGACAAAATCAGAAAATACAATTATGTCAATATCGGTGTGGCCGTTGCGGTGGACGAAGGTCTGCTCGTCCCGGTAATCCGCGAAGCTGACAAGAAAACGCTTTCCGCCATTTCAGGCGAAGTAAAAGACCTGGCCGGCAAAGCGAAAGATAAGAAGCTGCAACCGAAAGACTGGGAAGGCAACACTTTCTCGGTGTCGAACCTCGGTATGTTTGGTGTAGACGAATTTACGGCGATCATCAACCCGCCGGATTCCTGTATCCTGGCAATCGGCGCGATCAAGAAAGTTGCTGCATTCAAGGAAGATGGAACGGTTTACCCGACCAACATCATGAAAGTAACGCTCTCGGCCGACCACCGTGTGGTAGATGGCGCAACGGCAGCCCAGTTCCTACTGACAGTAAAAAAATTGCTGGAAGAGCCTATGAGCATGCTGGTATAACCCAAAGTCGAATACATGAAAAAGTGTCAGGCCCGCAAAGTCTGGCACTTTTGTTTTCGGAGGCTTTATCCAAAGCGACTGACATTAAAAAATTGAATATGGAGAAAATACACGCTACCACCGTCCTCGGTGTGGTTCACAACGGCACTGTCGCACTCGGGGCGGACGGCCAGGCTACGATGGGCAATACTGTTGCCAAAAGCAATGTCAAGAAAATCCGCACGCTGCAGGGCGGCAAAATCCTCGTCGGATTTGCAGGCTCAACAGCCGACGCATTTACCCTACTCGATCGTTTCGAAGAAAAACTGAATGGCTACGGCGGTAATATGAAACGCGCCGCCATCGAACTTGCGAAGGATTGGCGTACGGACCGCTACCTGCGCAAGCTGGAAGCGATGATGATCACTGCCAACAAAGATGAAATTCTGGTTATTTCGGGGACCGGCGATGTTCTGGAACCGGAGAATGGCATTGCGGCCATCGGTTCGGGGGGGCAATTTCGCATTATCCGCAGCCCAGGCATTTAAGAAACATGCCACGCATTTAAGTGCCGAGGAAATGGTGCGGGAAGGGCTTACAATCGCGGCCGATCTTTGCATTTACACCAATCATAATCTCGTGATCGAGAAAGTCGTTCAGTAATTCTTGTCATTGTTGTTACATGCCTACGGCATTGCCCTTCAAGCTGGATACACTCTCTTTGCTACCAATATTGCGTCGCTAACGCAACTCTTCATTTTGCAAGACAAGTGCCGCCAGGCACGTAATATTGGTAGAAGAACGGTACATTTCCCTCAATCTGAATCCCGTCAGGGATGTAACAACAATTAGTAGCTTTACAACTCGGCCAACAGGGTCATCAATTTTACCAACGAATCCGAAATTACCCGATTACTCCCCGGCACATACTTGTGCGTGATGATCGCGAAACTCAGCAGCGCCCCCCGATCTTGCATTCACATAACCTGCAAAAGCACGGGTGCCTTCAATCGATCCGCTCTTCGCATGCATGTTACCCGCGGCGCGAGAGCCCTTTCCGAGATTCCGAACGGTGCCGTTCTGCCCCAAAACAGCAATGCTTTGATAAAAATCCTTGAAACTGGTATCCTTATTGGCCAGGTTCAGTATGTCGGTCAGGTTGCCGGCAGTAACCGAGCCGGAAGGCGAAAGGCCACTCCCGTCCTTGATATAAAACCCTCTTAAATCCGCCCCCCCTGCCCGACCAGTAGCCGGTAATGGCAGTCGCCGCGTCGTCAAACCCCGATTTACCGGAAAGTCGTTTGCCAGCCTGTTTGAAAAAAGCATCCGCGAACAGATTAATACTCCAGTAATTGGCTTGCTGGCAGAGCTCCCGCAACGGCGGCGATTTATATTCATCGATAATCTTCTTCGGGTTTGATGCAAGTACGGGTTCGCTGCCGGAAAGCTGCTCTCCCTCCGCAATCACCACTCCGCTCTCCGACAATGCATTTTTCAACGCATAAGCCGCATACCACGCCGGATCCGGAATAGAGCCTTTGACGGTAAAAACCGCGTTTCCGGCTGGTATGGTGCCAGTAAGCAGCACGTTGTTGCCCAGTGGACTGCTGTAAATGATCGTCTGGTCGCCTGAGCCGCGTTCGCCGGTAGTGACCTGGTTTGTGAACGACAAATAGGGAATCGCAGGCTCGGTCCCCAGGAGGGTCGTCGGATCGCCGACTTCCACACCGGGCTTGAATTTGACGCGGTAAAGATTTTCGTTGAAATTAAGTCCCTGCACACCGGCGCCGTAGTAGTTACCCATATCGCCCCAAATCCACGTGCTCGCGACAGCTTCTTTGTCGAAAAACGAAGCGTCGGTGAGGACTTTGCCTTTGATGTATCTGATGCCTGTTTTTTTCACGGCTGCAACCCACCGGCTGATCATTTCGGGTGCCGTTGGATAACCTTTGAACCGGTCGCTACCGAGCGCCGGATCGCCTGTCCCGTGGATATAGAGGTTACCCGCGAGCGTATCGCCGCGGAGAGCGCCGTCGTATTCGAGGAAAGTCTGGAACTTATAATCTCCGCCGAAGAGCGTCAGGACGGTTGCCGTGGAAACGAGCTTCAATGTGGACGCGGACGGCAGCGACCGCTCCTGATTGAGTGCAAAGACGTTCGTACCGTCCTTTACCGCCTTCACACTCACGGCCAGCGAGCCGCTCCGCATGAATTCGCTGTTTTGCAATTCAAGCACCGCGTCGCTGAAACGAACGAGGCCGACGCTATCCACTGCCTGTGCGCGGACAATGCGGGTTGCAAGGAGGATCAAAAACAAAAGAAGGGGCGCTCTCATCATATTAAATATTCACAGGACACAAAATTTGTGCCTCTTTGCCTAATCTAGTAACTAATGTCCGTTTCTCAGGCTGTTTTTTGGTACTTTTGTAAGATATTAGACAAACGATTAGTAGTTTACAAAGAAAAGATACAATAGTGATATTGATTTTTCCGCCAGACGAAAAATACCAATATAGCTTTCACCCCATACTATTTATATGAAATTGACATTTTGGGGAGCAACGCAGCAGGTTACAGGTAGCATGTTCCTCCTCGAATCGGACGACTACCGGATTCTGATCGACTGCGGCTCCGATTTTGATCTGGATGAGATCGGTAAGAAAACAAGATACGAACAGCAAAAAAGCGTTTTTCCGTTTGAACCCAGCCTGATTAACACCGTACTGCTCACACACGCGCACATCGACCACTCGGGTAACATCCCCAACCTCTACAAAGAAGGTTTCGAAGGGCGGGTGGTTTGCACCGAGCCCACCATGGCCCTCACTTCGCTTTTGCTGAAAGATGCGGCCAATCTGCACCAGAAACGGCTCAATTCCCGCATTAACTCCAAAAAAAAGGAAAGAAGAAACGCGAGGTTCCCATGGATTACTATGTCGAAAAACATGTGATCGAGGCGCTGGATAACTTCGTGCCGGTGGCATTCGGACAGCGCTACCGCATTGCCGACAATGTAACGGTGACCTACTATGCCGCCGGCCATTTGCTGGGCGCGGCGCATATCGTCCTGGAAGTTTATGAGAATGGCGAGAAAAAACGGCTGTGCTTCTCGGGCGACATCGGCCGCAGAAATTATCCGCTGCTGATCGATCCGCAGGAGATTCCGCAAGTGGATTACCTGATCTGCGAGTCGACCTACGGAAACCGCTTGCACGAAGACCAGCGCGGACCGGTGGAAACACTGGCGGACGTGATCAAAAGGACATGCATCGATATTCCGGGCCGACTGATTATTCCGTCGTTCAGCGTCGGCCGGACTCAGGCATTGCTTTACACGCTCAACAAGCTGTATCTCGACCGCTCGTTCCCCTACATTAAAGTATTCTCCGACAGCCCGTTGGCACACAGCAGCACCAAAGTATACCAGAAACACGTGCGGATGCTGAACAAAGAGGCGCGTGATTTCAAGGAAGACAACGATATGCTCTTCGACTTCGAAAACCTGATTTACCTCGAAAGCTCCGACGCGAGCCGGGCGGTTTCAAATTACAATGAACCGTGCATAATCATCTCGTCGTCCGGAATGGTGCAGGGAGGGCGTGTGGAGGCCCATGTGGAGGCCAATATCGGTAATCCTTATGCGACGATCCTGATGATCGGCTATGCTTCGGAAGGAACACTCGGCTGGCGGCTTTTGAATGGCCAGGATACGATCTCGATTCGCGGAAAGCAGCACCAGGTCTTGGCTAATGTTGAAAAAATTGACGTATTTAGCGGCCACGGAGACCAAAACGACTTAATTCACTTTGTAAAAATGCAGGATCCGGAAAAACTGAAACGCATTTTCCTCGTCCACGGAGAGCAGCAAAGCATGGCTGAGTTCCAAAGTAAAATTCAAGAAATCGGCTATCATTCGGTGGAAACGCCGTTGAGGGGCGCCACTTACGAACTCTGACAGCCCCACGCCTACTAATCACCAGAACCTGAATTATGAGAACATACCTGGATTTTGAAAAGCCTATGGCCGAGCTTGAACGAAAGCTCGAAGAAATGAAAGCACTGGCGAAGGAAAATAATGTGGATTTTTCGGACGCTATTGCGTTGCTGGAAGGCAATATCACCAATCTTCGGAAAGAAATATTCCAAAACCTCACGCGCTGGCAGCGTGTGCAGCTTTCACGCCACCCCGACCGCCCCTACACGCTCGACTACATCGAACTGATCTGCGACGAATTCATCGAACTGCACGGCGACCGCCAGGTGCGCGACGATCCGGCTATTATCGGTGGGCTGGCGAATGTCGGCGGGCAGTCGTTCATGCTGATCGGGCAACAAAAAGGCCGTAATACCAAGCAGCGCCAGCACCGGAACTTCGGTATGCCGAACCCCGAAGGTTACCGCAAGGCATTGCGCCTGATGAAACTGGCCGAAAAGTTCAACAAGCCGATCGTGACGCTCATCGACACGCCGGGGGCATTTCCGGGAATGGAGGCCGAAGAACGCGGACAAGGCGAGGCAATCGCGCGCAACCTGAAAGAAATGTTCATGCTGAAAGTGCCCGTGATCTGCATCGTGATCGGTGAAGGCGCTTCCGGCGGTGCATTGGGTATCGCCATCGGAGACCGCGTACTGATGCTCGAAAACACGTGGTACTCGGTAATCTCCCCCCGAAAACTGCTCGGCCATCCTTTGGAGAAGCTGGGATTTCAAGGAGCAGGCGGCCGAAGCGATGAAGATCACAGCCAAAGATATGACCAACTATAAGCTCGTAGACGGCATTATCCCCGAACCGCTCGGTGGCGCACACCTCGACCATAAATGGATGGCCGAACAGCTGAAAAGGGTAATCCTCGAAAATATTGCCGAACTATCCCCGATGAAAGAACAGGACCGGATCGACCAGCGTATCGAGAAATTCTGCTCCATGGGCGTGGTAGTTGAAGCATAACGATATCCATGAAAAACGACCAGATCAAGAACATCATTTTCGACCTCGGCGACGTCATTCTCAATATCGACGTACCCATCGCCTCCAAATCATTTGCAGAACTGAGCGGGCGGGAACAGAGCGAGATACTTACGATTTTCAAGGAGAGCGAGATTTTCCGCCAGTTTGAAACCGGTTTGATGGACGAACCAACATTCCGGAATTACGTGCGCGAAATCCTGAATTTTCCTGATCTGTCGGACGACGCGATCGACACCGCGTGGAACAGCCTGCTGCTCGACCTCCCGCCCGAGCGCGTGGAGCTGCTCAAAAAGCTTGCTACGCAATACCGGCTGTTCCTGCTCAGCAATACCAGTTCGATCCACATTACCCAGGTTAACAAAATCCTGAAAGCGTCGACGGGTGTTGAAAAGCTCGAAGATTTATTCGAAACCGTTTTCCTCTCCTACGAAATGGGCCTGATGAAGCCCGATGCGCGCATTTACCGGGAAGTGCTCGACAAGGCCGGCCTGAAAGCGGAAGAGACGCTTTTCCTCGACGACAACGCAGACAACATCCGCGGCGCGGCGCAGCTCGGCATCAAAACCATTCATGTCCAAAAGCCTGTCACTATTCTGGAATATCTTAAAGACTATGCGGTCTAACACACGAACCCACATTATCCAGGCAGCGCTTTTTGTTATTACCATCATCACCACGACGATGGCAGGTGCCGAATGGATGTTCGGGAACATATTCGGTTTTGTATACGACATATTCTTTTTCCTGATCGGCAAACAGGAAGGCAAGGAAGTGCCGATACCCACCGAGCCGATGGGTTGGGCGGAGTTTGTACAGGGCTTCCACTTTTCGGTTCCGTTCCTGCTGATCCTGACCATTCACGAATTCGGGCACTATTTTGTAGCCAGGGCGCATAAAGTGAAAGTCACCTTGCCTTTTTACATTCCGCTTTGGTTCGGCATTTCGCAGAGCATCGGAACGCTCGGCGCTTTTATCAGGATCAAGGAGGTCGTGAGGTCGCGTGTCAAATTCTTCGATATAGGCGTCGCAGGGCCGCTAACCGGCTTTATAACGGCGCTGGTGGTGCTCTGGTACGGTTTCACCCACCTGCCCCCACCCGATTATATCTTTAAAATACATCCCGAATACGAACGTTTCGGGCTCAACTATCCGCAGTTTGCCTACGAAAATCCGTCGGGTAATCTGATGCTCGGGGATAACATCCTCTTCTGGTTTTTCAAAAACTACGTAGCGGACCCAGCACGCCTGCCGCATGCGTACGAGATTATCCATTACCCCTATCTTTTCGCGGGTTACCTGGCGTTGTTCTTCACCTCGCTGAACCTCATTCCCATCGGCCAGCTCGATGGCGGCCATATCCTTTACGGCATGATCGGCAAAAAGCGTTTCGACATCGTGGCGCCAATCCTGTTCGGCATTTTCGCATTTTACGCCGGCCTGGGCGTGTTCCGCACCGAATCGTTCGCGACCGGCAGCGACGCGGTATTTTACGAGCGGCTGTTATATCTGGCCATTTACATTTATTTTCTCTACATCTGTTTCAAACGCGCATTCGACAATCCGTCGACCGCACTGATGGTCAGTCTGCTGATCGTCATAGGACAGTTCGCGGTTTGCTATGTCCGCCCGGATTGGGACGGTTCGATAAACTTGTTGCCGTTCGTGCTGATCCTCGGCCGCTTTCTGGGCATCCGCCACCCCGAAACGGAAGACAACACCCCGCTCGACACGCGCCGGATGGTACTCGGCGTAATTGCGTTCGTCATTTTTGTGATTTCATTCAGTCCCACGCCGTTTATTGTCATCGAGTAGCAGGAGATCGGCCGGCCGGAAATCTTTTACGGATATTCCTGAAAGGATTTATGGCGCCCAAGATGACCCGCAGACAATTTCTGGCAACAATGGGCATTGCTCCGGTTATGCGGGGTATTGACCTTGCCGGCCCTCCTTATACCTACTCCGTAAAGGGTCAAATCGCCGTGTCCGCGCTCGGCACCGCATTAATCCACGAGCACGTACTGGTCGACTTCATCGGTGCGGACAGCATTTCCCCCAACCGTTGGAACCACGGCGAGGTCATCGGGAAAGTCCTGCCCTATTTGCTGGAAATCAAATCCCGGGGCATTCAAACGCTGGTAGAATGCACGCCGGCGTTCATAGGCCGGGACGTGGTGTTGCTGAAAAAGCTTTCGGAACGGTCGGGCCTGCATATTCTTACCAATACCGGCTACTATGGTGCCTCCGACAATAAGTATTTACCCAAATGGGCGTTTACGGAAACCGCGGAGCAACTTGCAAGCCGCTGGACCGTCGAGTTTGAGGAAGGCATCGAGGGAACGGGCATTCGTCCTGGATTTATCAAAACCGGGGTCAACAGCGGGAGGCTTTCGGAACTGCATCAAAAGCTCGTCAAAGCGGCGGCTTTGACGCACTTAAAAACCGGCCTCACCATTTGCTCCCACACCGGCCCTGCATTGCCCGCGCGTGAGGAAATCGGGATACTCGTGCGATCGGGCGTGCATCCGTCCGCGTTCGTGTGGGTGCATGCAGGCGGAAGCGCGGAAGAGTTGGAAAATGTAGGCCGTAGCGGGTGTTGGATCAGTCTGGATGGTGTAAATACCGACAATATCGGCAAGCATGTGGAATGGATTACTTTCCTGAAAAGTAAAGGCCGGCTGGGGCAGGTGCTCATTTCACACGACGCGGGCTGGTACCGGCCCGGAGAACCTGATGGGGGCGAGTTCAGGGGCTTTACGACGATATCCGACAAGCTGGTTCCCGCATTGAAAGAGCAAGGCTTCACGGAAGCCGATATCCGTATTTTAATGGTCGCCAACCCAGCAAAGGCTTTTGCGATCCGCGTTCGCAGGGATTGATCCGCTTATCGTTCGATCCGGAATTCGGTCCAGCCGTCGGGGCCGGTTTCCAATGCGAACCCGAAGCCGTGGTTACCGAGTATTTCGCGGCTTAATGTGAGGCCAATTCCCTGGCCGTCGCGTTTGGTGCTGAAAAACGGGTTGAAAAGTTTCGTACTCACCTCGAGTTCGATCGGTTTGCCGTTGTTACGGATCACAATGCGGTCGGGTGTCGCCACGACCCGCACCTCCTGCCCGCTTTCGCATGCTTCCACCGCATTCTTGATCACATTGATGAGCACCTGCTCCATTTGTCCTTTATCGACATTCCAGAACACGTTTTCCCGCCCTTCGCTCAGAACTTTTACATTTCGGGCGGAAGCGGCATTCTGCATAAACACGGTAACGTCGCGAATGAGCTGCCCCATATCCGTCTGTCCGGGCATTGGCGCGGGCAAACGCACCACGTCCGCGAAGTTGCGCATAAAGCGCGTCAGCTGCTGGTTCCGTTCCGAGGCCACGTGCAATGCCTCCTTTATATCCCCGTAATCGGTGTCGGACAGTAAATGGGTGGTCGTTTGCAATATCGAATCGGTGGCGCCCAGCGTGTTGTTCACTTCATGCGCCATCATCCTGATCACCTTTCCATACGCGTTCTTTTCCGATTCAAGGATTTCGTTCGTCAGTTCCTCGATCATCAGAAACGAACGCCGGAAACCCCGGTCCATAAAGTACGAGCGCTGGGCTTTGAACGTCTCGATACCGTTCGTTTTGATCAGCCGGGACTCGCCATCGAGCATATCCGCCAGCTCTGCCAGAAGCGGCAGGCCGGTTTCCGCGAGCTTCTTCCCTACCAACGTTTTATCGGTCAGCTCAAACTGGCTTTTCCCCTTGCTGTTAAGCGACTCGATGCGGTCGTCGTAATCGAGGACAATGATGGAAATAGGCGACGCTTCGATCAGTTTTTCCAAAAAGAAATGCTGCTCGTTCAGCCTGACGCGTTCTTCCCTCAGCTGATCGATCATCATATTGTAGACCTCTATCAGAACATCCACCTCTCCCTTGCCCGTCGGAACGAACTTGATCGAAAAGTCTTTGTCCTTAATGGCCTCGATTCCGGACTTCACAAATTGGATAGGTTGCATAAAATTGTTGTAGAGAACGATCGACATGCCCGCCGACAGCAGCAGAAATACCTCAGAAGCGATGAACAGCGCCTTGTTTTCGAAAAGCAGCTTGTAAACCAGCAGGATCAGCACCAGATGCAGGACGGCGATGTAGGCGATGTATTTCGTTTTCGTGGATAGCCTCATGCCTCGTCCGAATCAAAGGATATTCCATACTTGTCCAACCGGCGGTACAATGCGAACCGTGTGATACCCAACGACCTGGCTACCTTGCTGACCTTGTTCTGGTGGTGTTGCATCGCCCTCACGATCATCTGATATTCCATTTCCTCGAGGGTAATGCTCCCTACTTCGGGCACATGCTTTTGTGCGCCCGTTGCATTGCCGGTATGCAGGTTACGCTGGAAATCGTCGATGTCCAGCACGTCGCTTCCGGCTAACAACACCGTCCGTTCAACCAGGTTTTTTAGCTGGCGTATATTTCCCTGCAATGGTAGTGTTTTAAGCCATTTTAACGCGGCATTGCTGATTTTCAAATCCGTACGATTATAGATTGTTTTTAAATTATCGGCAAAAAACGCCGACAACAATGGAATATCGTCGGGCCGCTCCCGCAAAGCGGGCAGCTTTACGGTGATCAGATTGATACGATAATACAGATCCTCCCGGAACGTGCCTTGGGCCACCATTTCTTCCAGGTTACGATTGGTGGCGCATATCACCCGCACATCCACCGTTCTGCTCTTGCTGCTGCCCAGCGGCTCGAATGTGCGCTCCTGCAACACACGCAGCAACTTCACCTGGCTCGACAAATCGAGTTCACCGATCTCATCGAGAAAAATCGTGCCGCGGTGCGCCATTTCGAAACGGCCTATCCGGTCGGTTTTAGCGTCGGTGAATGCCCCTCGTACATGCCCGAACAGCTCACTTTCGAACAATGTAGAGGAAATGCCGCCCAGGTTCACCTTGACGAACGGCCGTGCTTTCCGGCGGCTGTTAAGGTGGATCGCCTCGGCAATCAGCTCCTTACCGGTGCCGCTCTCACCCGTAATGAGCACGGGAGCATCGGTAGGCGCGACCCGGCCGATCGTTTCGAGGATATCGAGTAATTTGGCATCTTCCCCTACGATATTTTCAAAATGGTATTGCTGATCCAGTTTCCGGCGGCTTCCAGCCTGCCGCACCGGTCTGGCCAGGTTCAGGATTGTGCGGATGGATTGAATCAGGTAGTCGTTCTGCCACGGCTTGGTCACGAAATCCGCAGCCCCTTCCTTCATCCCCCGCACCGCCAGATCGATCGTTCCCCAGCCGGTAATCAATATAACCGGAATGGTTGCATCGTGTTTTTTAATGCGCCGCAACAAATCCATTCCCTCCTTTCCCGATGTTTCAATTGAAAAGTTCAGGTCAAGCAATATCAGCTTCGGTGTTACGGATTCGAGAATATCGAAAGTTTCCTCCGGCGACCCGGCCGCGCGTACTTCGAACCCTTCCTTTTTCAAAAGAAGCATCAGCGAAGTGCGGATAGCGAGGTCGTCGTCTACGATCAGGAGCATTGTTTTTAACTTCGGCTGTCGGCAATCGGCCGTCGATTGTTTGTTACTAAATATCTTAAACGCCATTTCAGGTCTCATTCCTCTCCAAAACGGGTCATCCCTCGTTCGCGGCGGCTCATTCACCGTTTCATGGCGGCTCATTCAGTCATTCTCTTCACTCCTCATGCAGCGCCACCGCCGGGTGTATCGTCGCTGCCTGCTTGCTCGGGAACCAGGCGCACAGCGTTACAATGATATATATTATGGCGACGGCCGCCAAGATCGCGACGATGTAAATTTCCTTGTCGAGGTCAAAAACGTTCATGAGCGGGAATTGGACGGCAAAAATAAGCCCGATCACAAGGCTGAATGTAGCCAGTACCCAAATTTCGCCGAGAAACTGGCCCGTCACCCTGGATTCCGTGGCGCCCATCGCACGGCGCAGGCCGATTTCTCCTTTGCGCTTCGCGATATTGAGGTTCAGCACACCGAAAAGGCCCAATGCCACATTCGTAAGCAAAAAACCGCTCACAATCAGGAATATCAGTACCGGCACAAGCGTCAGATTTTCCCGGTTTTTGCGTGAATCTTTGAGATACCCTACTTCTATCCCCCAGCCCGGCAGCATCGTCGCGATGTCCTTCACCAGACGGGCTTCAAACGTCGCGTCCGTGCCCGGTTTGGTTTTGATTAAAATATTCGAATTCCAGCGGTCGTCTTTTTCCAGAATTTGAAAAAGTGCGGGACTGTCGGACATAAACTGCCCCTTCGCCTTGAACTTGTCGACAATCCCAACCACTTTATACATGGTCTTGCCGTCGCGCTTGATGACCTTGTTCAGCCCCGACTCGTTTTGAAAGAGCTTGTCTTCCATGGCTTGATTGATCACGACCGGGACAAATTTGCCAACCCGGTCGGCCTCGCCATACCACCGCCCTTTTTTTAGCGGCAGGTCGAGTACCGTGGCCAATTCGCTGTCCGTATAATAAAAATCGCCTCCGACGCTAACCTTGTTGTATGTTACCGAATTACCGATCTGATTCGCCGAAAAGGGTGTATTGCCGCTCATGCGGCTGGCAGCCGTCACTTCCGGGTACGAGCGTACCCGCTGCATGGCGCGTTGCAGTTTTGCGCCTATTTCGGTAGTATCCTGGTTAGAGGACAGTTCCAGGTTCCACACCTGTTCATATTGAAAACCAATGGGTTGCAGATAATTCCTCAGGTTAAAAACAATGAGCGTCAGCACGCCGAAGAGCACCATGAAGGCGGCCCATACCTCGATGATCAGCAGGGAATGCGTGCCTTTTTTATTCCATATTAATTTAAAAAGATGTCGTAGCATGGCTATGCAGGTTTAAAATGAGTGAATCGGCATGACAGGTTACACTTTCAGCGCTTCCGCTATCTTGAGTCGCGACATTCTGAAAGCCGGCAAAACCCCGGATAGCAAGCCAAAAATAAGGCAAACCAGAATGCTGATCAGGAACACCGGCAGATTGATTGTCAGGTCGGCATAGGCGATCCATCCGCTGGCATTGATGAAATGGATGACCGCCAGCGTCAGCAGCAATGCAAATGCCCCTCCGATGAAAGTAATGAAGATGTTTTCAATGATAAACTGCCACAAGAGCGCTTTCGACGGAGCCCCGAACGCCTTTCTGACGCCTATTTCGGAAGCGCGTTCGAGAATGCGGCTCACATTCACATTTACAAGGTTAACCGCCGGTAATCCCATGATCATCAGCAGCACCAGCCCGACGATAGCGTAAAGTGCGATCCGGTCTTTTTCGCTTCGTGTGAAGGTGTTCAGGAAATGGTCGAAATAGGTGTCCGCCTTCACGGTCAGGATGTTGAACCGGTTGTTATCCGAGTAATCGGAGCGCGGAATGCGGGCTATATGGCTGTCGAACTCGGCTTTTACGGCAGGAATATCGGCCGCGCTTCGTGCCAGCACAATGGCCACATAGCGTCCGCGTATTCCTTTTTCCTGGTAATTGCTTTTGGGTGCCGTATAAGGAAAGTACACGTCCGAATAAGTGTAGACCCGTGTCGGCGGACTACCCTTCACCACCCCGATTACCCGATAGTCGATGTTTTCGATATCGATCGTTTTACCCACAGCCGTTTCCGAGTCGTCGCCGAAATACTGTTCGCGCAGTGCGTCGGTGATCACCACCACATGGTCGGCATTCCGAATATTCGTTTCGTCATACGGCTTGCCTTCCAAAAATTCGAAATCGGTCACCGACCAGAAATCGACGTCGGTGTACTTTGTGTTCAGTTTGATCCGCTTTCCGTTCACATACGCATTCGAGAAACCGAAATTGTTCATGATAGACACCCGTTCGGCAGATTTTAACGTTTTGGCATATTTTGTCAAAAAATCGAAAGAAGCGGGCCCCGACGACATCGTCGTATTGGCCGAATCGGTTTGCACGATGTTCGCAATGTACAGCGAACGGCCTCGTTTGCTTTCCGGGTAATGCGCACCGAAAAGGTGGTCGAGGAAAGAGGTCACCACCATCAGTACCGTCAGGGTAAGCGAAATGCCGAACAGTGTGATGAAAGTATAGAAAGGATGCCGCAGCAATACCTTCCAGGCGATTTTTATGTAGTTTGTGAGCATTTTTTTAATGAGTGAATGAGCGAATGAGTCGCAGTGGAACGGGGAATGACTGAATTCGAATGAGTGAATGTATGAATAAGCCGCCGTGGGACGGGAATGAGTGAATAGAGGGCCAGGTCTAGTCAAGTGTGGTCAGGCGTTGTTTAGATAACTCATGACTACTTCTGACCCAATGACTACCTTGTTCGGTCATTGCTCCGGCGGCCCGGTCAGTCATTTAGTCATTTAAAATTTACGCACTCACTCATTCCCCGTTCCACGGCGGCTCATTCACAATTAACCGACCTGCGTCCCGTCGAACAACCGTATCAACCTGTCGGTTTTTTTGGCCATCGCTTCGTCGTGGGTTACCATTACGATGGTGGTGCCGGCGGTATTGAGCTTCTGAAGAATACCGAGGATCTCGTTACCCATCGCGCTGTCGAGGTTACCGGTGGGTTCATCCGCCAGGATGATTTCAGGGTTGCCTACGATCGCCCGTGCAATGGCGACGCGTTGTTTCTGCCCGCCGGAAAGCTGCTTCGGAAAATGCTTCATCCGGTTGCTCAGTCCTACTTTTTCCAGGGCCTCCTGCGCAAGCTCCCGACGTTGCCTGGCCGACGTATTCCTGTAAAGCAGTGGAATTTCGACGTTATCTATCACCGATAGATCATTGATCAGGTGAAAGCTCTGAAAAATGAAACCCAGCTTGCGGTTGCGTAATTCGGCCAGATGTTTGTCGGTATAACGTTCCACCGGTGTGCCGTCGATCTCGATCCGCCCCTTCGACGGTGCATCGAGCAGTCCGATAATGTTCAGCAATGTACTCTTCCCGCAGCCCGAAGGTCCCATGATCGAAACGAACTCGCCTTTCTTCACATCAATATTGATGTTATTCAGGGCCAATGTTTCAATAGAACTGGTGCGGTAAACTTTCTCGACATTTTGAAGTTTGATCATGGCGATAATACTTGTAGGTTGGACGTTTTGAATGCTCCGCCGTGGGGCGGTAATGAGTGAATGAGTGAATTTCGAATGAGTGAATCATTCCCCGTTCCACGGTGGCTCATTCACTCATTACCATAAGCTATCTTCCTGTTAAGCTCAAAATCGTAAAGCGTCAGCAGCCGTAAACTGTAATATGCCTGCCAGTAGTCGCGTAATGCGAGGATGTAGTCACGGCGGGCGATGTCTTTTTCCTGCGTGGCGATGCCCAGATCGGTTACGCTGAGGTCGCTGAGGATGAAACGTTCCTTGGCGATCCGATAGCGGTCGGCAGCAATGCCGTCGGCCACCTGTGTGAGCTTAACTTGTTTTTGCAGCATTTGTAAAAGGGTTACCTGGGTAAATATTTCCTGTTCGAAGGTGAGCTTATCCTGTTCCACCGACTGTTGTGCGAATTCCCGGGCGGTGCGGGCGACTTCCGTGCGGGCTTTGTTTCGTCCCCAGGTAAGGATCGGTAATGTGAGCTGCAATTCCACAAATTCCCGGTCCTGCGGACTCACGTACACGTCGCGCGGGCGGTTTCCCTGGTTCGACAACCCGAACGTGGCATTCAGAGTTGCATTCAAGCCGTTGTTTTTCCGGGCAAGCTGCACATCCCGCTCGGCTTCGAGCAGCCGTCTGCGGAATGCGACGGAAGCCGAGCCGGTTGGCGAATGCCTCGTCGAGCGCCCTTTGCGGATCGATCGCGAACTCCCCCGACTCCGACGGAATATCCAGTTCCAGTTCGCGTTCATCGCGGGAACCCAGGTACATTTTCAGTTTCAGCGAAGCTACCGCGGCACTTTGCTGGGCCGAAGCCAGGTCCTTCTGCGCCGTTAGCAGGCCCATTTGAAGTTGCAAAAGGTCATTTTGAGATATTTTACCCAATTCCAGCTTATGGCGTGCGATTTTGAACAGGGTATCGTTGTTACTTCTGTTCTTCTCGGCGATCTGCAGATTCACCTGCGCCACCAGCAAATCGAAATAGAAACCCGTCGCATCCAATGCCACTTGTTCGAGCGACTGGATATATTGCTGGTTGCCTTCCTGGTATTTCAGCGGCTGGATTCTCCGGTCCCATTTCAGAGGGTTGAACTGGAACAACGGCTGTTTAATGCCTATTTCAAACGGAATGCCGTTATAGCGCGTCACATTCCGCTGGAAATCGTCGAAACGCTGAATTTGCTGCTGCATATAAATCGTACCGCCGGTCATGGCGATGCTCTGGCTGAGCGACAGGTTAAGCGTCGAATTATTATTCGAAACCTGCTGGAACGTAACCGTACCGTCGGGTTGAACCACTTCGATGTATGAACGCGTGAAACCGGGAACGGTGCCAAGCAAACTCAATTGAGGCTTGTAATCGGCCAGAAACGAACGGAATTGCCAGTAATTCGTCTTTTTTTGCGTCACGGCCTGCTTGGAGGCGATGGAATGCTCTTTGGCCTGCTGCACGACATCCTCGAGGGTCAGCTTCCGGACCTGCCCTTGCGCTGCCCGACCCGCCAGCAGAATGATTATCCACGTAAAAAGCTTTCTCATAATCATTGAATGGTAAGCTCTTCGAGGTGTTCATAATCATTCATGTTGGTCAGAATAACCTTCTCGCCGGGTTTCAGGCCATTTTTGATCTCGACATAATCGAAATTGGAGAGCCCGGTCTCGATTTCCCGCCGGCGCGCCGTCCTGTTTTCCAGCACGTACACATATTGTTTCCGTTTGCCTGTAAACGCGGGGCCATTTGCCACCCGGAGCGTCCCGGTGCTTTTGCTCGTCACCACGAACACCTCCACCTTCATGTTCGGGCGCAGCGATTCGTTTCCGGCATTGTCGAGCTGGATCGTGAAACCGATTACACCGTCCTTCACAGCCGGTTTTACCTGTGTGATCACGCCGCGCAGCTGCGTTTCGTTGATCTTTACAATAGCCCCGAGCCCCGTCTTCACCTGCTCCGCATACACATCCGAGCAACTACCTTCCACCCTGAAACTACCCAGATCGGCGACTTTTGCCAGCATCTCGCCCTCGCTTACCGACGAGCCGATATTCTCGTTCACCCAGGTAAGCACCCCGGGGCGGTCGGCGACGATATCGGCCATCCTGAGCTTATGCTGCAACTCCTGCAAATTCTTACTTTCGATCTGCGCTCCCAGCTCTGTTTCCCGCAGGCTGGCGCTCATCGATTCGCGGTTATATTTCAGGTCGTTTTCGAGCTGTTTCTTTTCAAGTTCCGCGATTTTCAGCGCGTTTTCCGCACGGGTAATGTCCTCGACCGTACCGCCGCCCACCTTTTGAAGTCGTTTGGCGTCTTCGAAATCCGCTTTCAGTTTATTGATATTCAACGATTTGATCCTGTCATTAATCTCTGCATCGTACAAATTCTTGTTAAGCTTCATCCGTAGCTGGTCGATCCCGTTCTTTTTAAGTTCCAGCTGGTCTTGATAGCGCTCAAACTCGATCTCCGTCAACGACTTGTCCAATTCAACAATGGGTTGGCCCGGCCTGACGCGTGTCCCGGGCGTCAGCAGGATACGCTTGATGCTCGCCCGTATGGGACTTGTAAAGATCTGTTCGTAGGCGGGGATAACTTCGCCCGAAGCTGTAAGCGTGTTCTCCACGTCTCCCGTTTCAACGGTCCCGGTCCTGACACGGTCTTTTTCCAGGCTGCTGGAAAGCGATTTTTTGAAAAAATAAAAAAGGACAGCCAGCGCCACCATCGCCACACCGATGATCGTCCATCGGCGGGTTCTGGTTTGCCTGACATATTCCGGTGCAATTTCCCGATCCATGTGGGTTTGATTGGAGGTTTCAGTGGAAAAATTCATGGCTAATACACCTCACTTTTATCCGAAATCCATGCCAATGCATAAACCACTACAAATCAACCACTTGCAATGAACTATAAAAACAAAAAACCGTGCGATAACGCACGGTCGGTGTGATTTCAAACACTTTTCTTTCGGTGTTAACTTTCCGTTCAGGTCTTTAATTTTTTCTTTTTCGCCGCCGGGAAAAGAATATTGTTAAGTATTAACCGGTAACCTGCCGAGTTAGGATGCAGGTTCAGATCCGTTGGCTCCTCACCTACCCGGTGCTGGTAATCTTCCGGATCGTGGCCGCCATAGAATGTAAAGAAACCCTTGCCATGGGTACTGTGGATATAGCGTGCTTCTTTGGCGTTTTTGTTTTCGGCAAGAACAATAACTTCCGGTTTGATCAGCCGATTTTTAAACGCGGTTGTTTGCCCGAGAAACCCCTTGATGATGGTCTGGTGGTTCTGGGTCAGCATACTTGGTACCGGGTCCCATTTGGCTGAAAACTGGAACAGGGAGAAAAAATCGTTCGACTCGATCATCCCCCGCTCTTCCGGCTGATTGTCGATATCCGAAAACTCGATTTCATAAGGATACGGGATCGTCTTGAAATCGCGGAATGCAAATGTGTTGTCGTAGTTCAGTTTTCCGTTCGCGGTCGGATCGGCCGGCGTACCGTCGTACATCGCGTCCACGATATCCAGACCGTCGGCTGCCAGCGCGATGTCGAAGGTATCGGTGGCATTGCACATCGCGAACATATAACCCCCGCCCGTCACGAATTCGGCGATTTTTTTGGCGACGGCCAGCTTCATTTGCGGCACATTGTTGAACTGGAATTTGGCAGCGGTTTCCTCCGCTTCCTTTTTCTGCTCCCGGTACCATGGGTAGTCCTTATATTGAAAGAACTTGCCGAACTGGCCGGTGAAATCCTCGTGGTGCAAATGCAGCCAATCGTATTCGGGGAGTTTGTTATTGAGTACTTCGTCGTCATAAACGACGTCGTATGGTATTTCCGCATAGGTAAGCACCAGCGTCACGGCATCGTCCCATGGAAGCTTGGATTTGGGGGAATACACCGCGATGCGGGGCGCCTTTTGCAGTTTCACCGCATCCATATTCACGTCCGGTGCGCTGATCTGGTTCAATATCTGGCCGGCGGTGGCCTCGGAGATCACTTCGAAGCTCACGCCGCGCACTGTCATTTCCGACGCAAACTGCTGATTGTAAGCCACCATAAAACTACCACCCCGGTAATTGAGGAGCCAGTCCATTTCCATTTCGTAATTTTTCAGGATCCAGTAAGATATGCCGTATGCCTTTAAATGGTTCTTTTGCGTCTCGTCCATCGGGATCAGCAGGCGGTTGGCCATCGCGTTGAGCGAGCCGATCAAAAAAATGACGAGCGGGATATACAGGCGTATCACTGGTTTGATTCTTTCGACTTTCATGCGCAGTTTTACATTCAGGTAAAGATTAAATATAGTAAAGAAACCGTCGCGATCCGAAATTTACTACAAAACACGTACCGGCTCCCGACGCTCAGACTCCATTACTAACGACCAAATCCTGTTTCTGGTGCGCCAGTTTTAACCGCTATGATAATACGCGAAAATATCGAAGAGGGCTTGCGTTCGATCCAGAGCAACCTGCTCCGGACCGTTCTTACCGCGATGATCATCGCCATCGGCATTACCTCCCTGGTGGGCATTCTCACGGCCATTGACGGGATACAGGGTTCAGTCAACAGCAGTTTCGCCGACCTCGGGGCCAACACCTTCACCGTTCGTAACCGCGATGAGGACAATTTCCGTCGCGAAGGCCGCCGGAGTAAGCAATATCCGCCCGTCACTTATCGCCAGGCCAAAGCATTCGCCGACAAATTCAAAGCCTCTTACGAAGCCACCGCGTCGCTTTCCGCCGATATCGCGGGAGCCGTACAGGTCAATTACCGCAGCGCCAAAACCAACCCGAACAGCAATGTGGTCGGTTCCGACGACCAATACCTGGCCATTAACGGCTACAAAATCGCCCTCGGCCGCAATCTCGACAAAAATGACCTCGAAAACTCTCTGAATGTTGCAGTGCTGGGACAGGAAATTGCGCGTAAGTTATTCGAACGCACCGACCCCATCAATAAGGAGATTACCTTTATGGGTGCCCGGTATAAGGTAGTAGGCGTACTCGAAAAAAAGGGTTCGCTGGGAGGCAACAATAATTCCGACCGCCTTATTCTCATTCCGCTTGAAAACGGCCGTGGGTTGGCTGCCAACCGCACGCTGACCTATAATATCACTGCATCCGCCCCCAACGCCGGCGACGGCGACCTGATCGTCGAAGAAGCACGCGGCATTATGCGCCGGATCCGCAACGACGAACTGGGTAAGGAAGATTCCTTTACCATCGACCGTGCCGACGCGATGGTGAAGGATTTCGATAATATCACCGGTTATCTCCGCATCGGCGGTTTCGTGATCGGTACCGTTACATTACTTGGGGCTTCCATCGCACTAATGAACATCATGCTGGTATCGGTTACCGAGCGGACGCGTGAGATCGGAATCCGCAAATCTCTCGGCGCAACGCCGCGTGTCATCCGCATGCAATTCCTGATCGAAGCCATTGTCGTGTGCGTACTCGGGGGCATCGGCGGGCTGGTACTCGGCATCATCGTCGGGAACAGCATTACCGGCCTCATCAGCGAAAACAGCTCTTTTGTGGTGCCATGGCTCTGGATGGCGGTGGGTATAGCGATATGCGTGATGGTAGGCGTGCTATCGGGGATCTATCCGGCTATCAAAGCGTCCCGTCTCGACCCAATCGAGGCATTGCGCTATGAATAAGCGAATTAACCGGCATCCCCCGATTTTTATTCCAAAAATCTCGGGAAAATTTGCGCTGGGGACTTGCTTAATCTTTTTTTCTGTCTACTTTTGCACTCCCAACCCAGAAGATCAATGCCCAGATGGCGGAATCGGTAGACGCGTTGGTCTCAAACACCAATGAGGTAACACTCGTGCCGGTTCGACTCCGGCTCTGGGTACAGAACGGAACTTTAGCGAGAAATCGTCCTAAGTTCCGTTTTTTGTTTTAGCTAAATCACTGTTTATCTGATAGATAACGAAGCCACTTCGTTGACTTTTCCGGTTCGATAACGTTAGCGGGATCACAGCTGGTAAGTTTTTCTGGCGGCAATAATCCTGAGGCAACAAACGATATGGAGCAGGATGCCGCATTTGTTCGAGACAATGCTACTATTCAGAATCTTCGTATTCAAACAAATGCAGATTTGGTAATTTGTCTTGTAGAACGTGAATATGCCAATGGCGTAATCGGTTCAGTTACTACCATACTGGCTAATAATTCCAATTATACAGCTGCTGTTCGCGCTACATTCTCGAGTTTAAACAATTTTTTCACTTTTACCCACGAGCTAGGAGACCTCGTAGGGGTCGTCACCGGAATGATCCAGGCGGTCCGGCTTATTCGCACGGGTACCTATTTGCCGCCAATGGGTCATTTCGGACTATGATGCATACTTTCGATGCAAGTTCCACCCGCATTATGCACTTTTCAAGTCCCAACGTCAACTTCAACAATGTGCCGACTGGAACTTCAAATACTAACCACGTAGCAAGCGTATTTCCGAGACTAATGTTAATACGGCAAATTTCCGGCCGTCTGTGAGTCAACAATTTAACGCCGCTATTATTGGACCGACGAGTATCAACACCGCGGGTTGGTACAATTGGGAACTGTATTACTTTTGCAAGCCGTTAGGATCGACAACCTGGCAATTTAGTAAGGATGGTTTTAACTATGGCTCTCCGGTAGGATTTGGTGACATGGTTAGCAACTATAATATAACCGACGCTAATAACGGCAACTTGTTCCTTCGCTGTACAATTAATAATAACGGACAGAACTATGTTACTACCACAACTATTAACGTTAATATTTGTGGTGGCTGTCGTGTTTCACAGGATGCAATCGTTGAAAGCGACGGAGATGGCGAAAGTGAGGTGAAGGCAGTTTTTCCTAACCCGGCGAATAAAGTCGTTGATGTAGATATTTATTTAAAGAATAAATCGGATGTAGAATTACAGTTAGCAGATATTACTGGATTAAACAGAATTAACAAAGTCATCGAAATTTACCGAGCGGGTTTCATCGCCACCGACTTAACCCTGAATCGCTAACCAGCAGCCTATATATTTTACGATTTAGAAGCGGAGAAAAAGTATCGAACAAGCAACTGGTTGTTATTAGATAACGGACATGAGTAGAATCTTAATCTGGCTTTTCATCATCCTTGCATTTTCATGTAAGGATGATGAAAAATTTGATCCCAACAACTACGACGGACAGTACCCACGTAATCTGGACGGATCTGAAATGAAGACATACAACACCCAAGTAATTGGTGGAAAAATTGAGGGTTATTTTAACGGACATAGCTGGAATCATGCTCCTTTCCTGTCTATTAATGTAACCAGGTTCGATCCTCCAAAGACTACCGCGAACGAACCAGAGGTGATAATTAATATTGCTACGATGCTTACTGGCTCACAAATCGAGCCTTGTTTAATGGAAAGCTTTTTGGTTCGTGCGCCGTTGAAGGTTTCAACCACATCTATTAATGACTTCACTAAACTACATGATCCCGAATACGCGCATGTGAAGTTTACGTCAATAAATTGCGACGCAGGTAAAGATCAATATGCTCTTGATCGTTCCAAACCAAGTATTGTTAAAATTACACAATATGACATTGAAAATAAGGAAATTCATGCCGAATATGATGTATATTTTTCAATGATCGTTAGGAACTCGAACTTTGGTCCAGTTTATCCCGAGAAAGTACATCTCCAAGGCAAGCTTGTGGCCAAAGTTAAATAGCTAACCTTCCCCCGACGCCTGGCAGCCGCATATCAGGCTTGTCTTGACAATCCAAACAAATTAGTAAGCTGTTCCATACCTGCAAGCGGGTAGCGACGGGTCAGCTTTTCGGTTGTTTGGGTGGTACGCCACCGCGGTCAGACTTTTTTTAGAATCGGAATGTTAAATGTTCTTCCGCGATCTGTATGGCAGTTTCAAATGCTTCGGCTTTAAGTCGAAGGAACCGGTTTTCCTTTTCCGTTTCCAAAAGCCTTTGTTCCAGGGCTTTCAGATATGACGCATCAGTTTTCTTTTTCATAGTCTGAATAAATGACTCAAGAAATAAATATGGCTTTAAGCGATGCTTGAAGTACCACCGGTTAAGACGGCGGAGCTCGGTCTGCGAAATGTGCAGCGTCTGTTGGATCTGGTCTGCGGTGGCAATCTCCGCCCGGAATGTTCCGACAACCTTTCGTTTGAAAAGGAGCGATTTTCTACTTTTTTTATTTCGACCTAATATACTAATATACATGATGACAAAGGAAATCTTTGGTCTAAACGCAGGTTCTTGGTCAGACATACACTTGATTATTAGCCTTAAAGTACTGATTCAGTACCCTGAACTACCATGCCATAGTTCAGAAAACTTGGTGTGCCTTCAATAAAAAATCCCAGTTACTGGCTCTTTGATCCAGGCTCGAATATGTGGCAATTCAGTCAGATTTCGGAGTATCCTATAACGACCTACGCATTTACGGTCACATCAGGCTCGGCCTCGATAATTCAGAATTCCGGCGATGCTTATATTACAACTTCCACAGGTGCGACCATTTGCGTGACCGCTACCAACGTTTGTGGAAGCGGCGCCCCCTATTGCTTTTCTCTACCGGCAAGTGGCGGAATGCTGAGAGCAGTCTCACCAAATCCGGCGCAAAATGAACTGTTCATTCAATTTAGCAACGCCGAGAGAATGGAATTTCTACCCGAAGTTTAAATCTGTACCATGAGAGCTTAGCATCGGCTACTAAATCAGTTTCTATCAAGGAGGCTTTCGAAAGCAAAGCTTTAATTGATGGGGATAAATTAAAAATATCGGTATCAGATTTGCCCAGAGGTATTTACTACCTGCACGCGATACCGGCTCAGGGTTCAAAACAAGACATTCAAAAAGTGCGAATTGTTTTGAAGTAATTATAATACTTGTCTTACCGAATAAGCGACACCAAAGCCACAGCTTTAAACCTAGTGGCTTTGGTATCGACTAAACATTATGCTTAAAATCATAAAGTAAGACAAGTAACAGGAGACCAAACATTTCTTTATTAACAGGTCCGGACTATCGATTTTGTGCAAATAGGCGATGCGGCTCACGCTAATGGATAAAATGCGGCAGATTCGTAGGATTGTAGGCGGCACCTGGCTGCTACTTTTCTATGCGCCTTCTTACGGCTCGACGCCAAGATCGATGCCGACAATTTACAACTTTCAACATCCAACGACCACCGAAGTAGATTCGATCACCCTGCTGTCTGACGACGTCGCTTGTCGGGGCGGAGATCCTGTTTTAACAGTAACCGGGCAAGACGTGCGTTGGTACGCAGACCCAGGAAAAAAGGTACTTCTTGCAAACGGGAATACCTATCATTCCGCTTCATTGGAAAAAACAACCACTTTTTACTTGACTCAAAAAATTAATGGGATTGAGTCTGATGTGAAAGCGATTACGATTGAAATTGTTGAGGCTGTTCTCGTCGATTTAAAAACAACGCCCGCGAGTTGTGGTAAAAATGATGGGAGCCTAATTGTCACGGGTAAAGGAGGAACCGAAAAGTACCCGGTACGATTCAAGCTCAACGAAGGTCCCCTACAGACAACTTCAACTTTTAAAGATCTTGCGCCTGGCACTTACAAACTCACACTTCAGGCAGCCAAGTGCTTTGGCTCAATCGACGTAACAATTGGTCAACAGCCATCCCCAATTATCGCTAAGATAGACTCTGTTGCCCCTCGGTGCGGACAAAATGACGGCTCCTTGCGTATTGCCGCTTATGGCGGCAATGGTGCTCTAAGCTATTCACTGAATGGATCCGCTTTCTCTACAAATAACAGATTTGACAGTTTGACAGGCGGTGTTTACACGGTTATTGTTCGAGATCAAAGCCTTTGCACAGTATCTCAACAAGTCTTTTTAAGAAAGAGTGTCGCACTAGAGCTCAATAAAGTTGAGATAGTGCCTACATCGTGTGGGCAACCGAATGGAAAGGTTAACCTAGCGTTCGCAGAAGGAAACGGTGCTATATCATTTTCAATTTCAGGACGTCCGCCGCAGGCATCGCGTATTTTTGAGAATTTGCAGGCGGGTACTTACCAAGTCTCGGCAACCGATGAAGATGGCTGTGTTGGCAGTCAGGTTGTGGTGGTGAATGACAGCCGGGGCCCTACTATTGTCGCCGTTCATTCACAGCAGCCAACCTGTAACCTATCCGATGGACAACTATCGATATCGGTAGCCGGCCCTCGCCCGCATTTTTATAGTTTAGACTCGGTCAATTTCCAACAGGATTCATCGTTTCGGCAGCTTGCGCCAGGTAAGTATGTCATAACTGTTAAAGACGGTTCAGGCTGCGTTGTCCAAAGCAGAATTGATTTGGACGCGCCTTGCAGTAGTACGCTATCTATACCTTCTGCATTCACGCCAAACGAAGACGGAATAAACGATGCGTGGACAATTTTCTGTCCGGTTCCTACAATTGAAATTGAAGAGGTAAAAATATTTAGCCGTTGGGGCGAAGTTGTGTATATCAGCAGGCCCGGCACCTTAAATAGTGGATCTGCAATTTGGGATGGTAAGTATAATGGACAAGTGGTACGTGGTGTATTCGCTTACCGAATACTAGCCAAACTTCCCGGCCGTCAAATTCAGCTTCTTTTCGGTCAGGTAACTGTATTATAAGCTAGATATTCAAGCTGTTGGCTCTGGCTTTCTGGCATAAGTACGACACAAGTGAAGGTTCTTCCGAGCAATTAGAGTCCTGAATTTTTAGACAACCTGCTTCGCTCTTACGTCCATCGCGTTTTCAAGTCTTTACATACTCCAGACACCTTCCCGCTTCTAGAGTTGTGGATGCACAGGGTACGTAATAAGACGTGAAACGAAGCCTCTTTTATCAAGAACCCCGACATCCAGGACTTCAAAACCCTGGATAAGAAGCAAGACAAAATTTGTATTCAAACTTGTGAGCTTGAATTGTTCCCTTATCATACTCAAATCCCTCTGTGAAGGAGAAGGTGAACATTCCGGATGTGTATGCCATTCTCCCAAATAGATGATCTGGCCGTGGCTATTTTCAAATTCGTAATTAATAATAATTTGTCCACTAATCCGGTGTCGTTCAAAGGTCGTCCTGGTTCTTGACCTCTTCCCAGGTGTTCAGACGGTTGAAAGTAGAGTTTCCGGTGTTTTAATCTGCTAAGAAATGCATCCTCAATTAAATGAACAATTGGTGATGAGTTGTACTTACCTGATTCGATACTCGGATGCGCTCATTCGGTATATAAATCACCTTCACCGAATGGAGTCTTTGGCCTAGCTAAGCATCTTTTTAACTTCGTTGGGATTCTTGCCAAATACCTTTCTAAACTCTTTGCTGAAATACTTAGCATCTTCAAATCCGATCATTGTTGCCACTTCGCTGACGTTATAGACGCCGGATTCGAGAAGCTCCCTGGCCACATTAAGCCGGATAGCCTTTACGAATTCATTTATCGTTAAACCGGTGAGTGCGCGCATTTTCCGGTAAAGAACCGATAAGCTCATCCCGACATGCCCAGCCAGTTCATTAACCCCGAAGTCACGGTTCGATATATTTTCTTTGACCAACGTTCTTAGATTTGCAATAAAGGCCTCATTCACATTTTGGGCAATGCTATTTTCAGCCTCCTCACCTTCTAATGCCAACTGCCGGAAGCGCTTTTTTTGCTCATCCCTGACGCGAATCAGATTATCGATCTTTAATTCGAGAATGCGCGGATTAAACGGTTTGGCCAGATAGTCGTCTGCCCCTGCCGCAAGACCTTCAATAATTTGTTCGCTCTGCGTTTTGGCAGTTAAAAGCACGATGGGAATGTGTGAAGTCCCTGCGCTCGTTTTTAATTTGTTGCAAAGATCCAATCCGCTCATTTCAGGCATCATGACGTCGGATAGAATAATGTCAGGAATATGCGCATTTGCCAATTCTAGCCCCTGTAATCCGTTCTCTGCCTCAAGGATGTTATATTGTCCTTCAAAAATCTCTCTGAGAAACACGCGTAGCTGACCGTTATCCTCGACGATCAGAATAGTGTTGTTTTGTTTTGAAACCGCGGCATTGATGATAGCGGGCATTGCGATTTTCTCGGGGATCACAATATCTGCGTAGCCCCCGGAGTTCACCGCAATCTGCTCGGGGGAGAAATGCTTGTTCTCACGGAGCATTCTGATCGTCAATGCCGTCATCCCTGAAGCTGATTCGGATGCGAGACGGCTTTCCGCAGTGAGGGAGCCATGATGCTGCTCTATAATACTTTTCGATAGTGCCAACCCGATTCCGTAGCCGGGCTTTTCAGAATCCGCTTGATAGTAGTACTTGAACAGCTTTTGCAAATGCTCATCTGACATCCGGCACCGTTGTCCTGTACTGTAATGACTACTTCATCAGAAGTTTGAGTTATGTGCACCGCTACCTTGCCTCCCTCCGGTGTGAATTTAAAAGCATTACCTAACAAGTTATAAAATACCTTCTGCATCTGGGCAATGTCAAACCAGAGAAGTATAGGCGTATCTGGGCAAAGAAGCGATGTTTCGATGTGCTTTTCCTTTGCAATATGTTCAAATGCGGCGAGCACACTTTTGATAATCTTACCTACATCGTGCTCACGAGCTTGCAGGCGGACATTTCCGCTTTGGATTTTGCGAAAATCAAGCAGCTCGTTTACTAAAAGCATCAACCTGTCGGAGTTATCTCTTGCATAAGCCAGGTAATGATCAACATTTTTACCTTGAGTCGAATGCTGGAAAGCCTTTTCCAATGGCCCGCTGATCAACGAAAGGTGAGTCCTGATCTCATGCGAAATATTGGTAAAAAAATCGAGTTTGGTCTGGGTGAGTGCATTTTCCTTCCTGAACGAGGCCCGGAGCCAGAAGAAGCGTGCCCGCCGCCGCGCAATCTTCTGCGTCCGAACCTGAAAGCGAACCACCGGTCGGACAGCCGGTCAGGCTCGATGACGATGCCGGAATAGACTGATAACCCGCTTCCACCGGAAATACTGCCGGAGGTGTCGCGCTGAATGCGCTATTAGGGACGGTATAACTCCTAGGATCCACCACAGGTGGGGTCTGGATACCGAAATTAACAGGATCCAAAGTATATTGCAGGAATACCTCTCGGTAAATATCGCAGCACCCGCCTCTCCACCCCCCCGGGGATGAATGATACCAGGTAGTTTCCACAGGAATTTCCGGAAGCATATCTGGCTATACCGTACATTTTCCCACTCTACGGGATTGCTCGTGAAACAGCCGCAAAATCGGTTTACCGACTATCCGGCGGGGCAACTTCGCTGTACTTTGAAAGACATCGCCACCTTCCTCGTTTGCGGGCCCAACGACGGGAACTTAAATGGCGGGCAAATCCTGGAAGCAAAGGCTGCTCGGACATTTATGTCAACGGACCGGGTTTGGGGTTCCATACGAAGGCAATTTCAAAACCACGCATCCCCTATTGGTATGATTTTAATCGAAACCGCCCTTTACGACCGATGGAGCTGCTTTGCGGCCAACCGTACAATTTGACGAACAAACCGGACCACACCTATGATTCTAAAACCCAGGGAAAGACTGACCCAGGAGGAAGTTCAGAAAGGCCTGAACACCGTCCTCCAAGAAGGCCTGACCACTGAGGCCATGACCACGCTCACAGGGGGGCACATTCCTGGTCGCATTTGCCCTTCTGATGGGCGCCAACAACTTCCAGATCGGCCTGCTGGCATCGCTGCCGACGTTTACCAATATCTTCCAGCTCACGTCCGTCTGGCTGATCCGCCGCTACAACAATCGCCGGGCGGTGTCGGTGATCTGCTTGGTCCTTGCGCGGATTCCGCTCGTCCTCATCGGGATACTACCTTTTATTTTTCCCGGGGATGCACCGGTAAACCTGCTGCTCCTTTTCCTCTTTTTCTTCTACCTGTTCGGCTCCATCGCGGGGCCAAGCTGGAATGCCTGGATGAAGGACCTTGTGCCGGGGGAAATGCTGGGGGTTTATTTTTCCAAACGGGGGCGTTATGCGCAGATTCTCAACGTCGTGATGAGCATCGTCCTGGCACTCATCGTCGATTATATCCGCAAAAATTTCCCGGATTTCGAAATTACGGCTTATTCGATCATGTTCATGCTCGCAGGCGTAATCGGGCTGGCCGGGGCGTGGCTGTTGTCGACGGTGCCGGAACCAATGTCGTTCCTTGGAAAAGAAAACATCCTCAGAATGTTCCAGCGGCCGCTCAAAGACCTTAATTTCAGAAGGTTGCTGGTATTCAACTCGGCTTGGCTGTTCGCGGTAAATATGGCTACGCCGTTTTTCACGGTATTTATGCTGAAAACCCTCGGCCTGACGCTGATGTATATTGTCCCGCTCACCATTCTCAGCCAGCTCAGCAGCATCGTCACCATTGGCTACTGGGGCGTTTTCGCGGATCGTTACAGCAATAAAACGATCATCGCCATTTGTGCGCCATTGTACCTGTGCTGTGTCGTTGCATGGTGTTTTGTGGGGATTTATTCCAATCTGGTCTCGAACCTGGCATTACTGGCCGTCATCCATATCGCTAGCGGCGCAAGCAACGCAGGCACGAACCTGGCATTGACGAACATCGGCCTCAAACTGGCCCCGGCAAAAGAGGCTATTATTTATTTATCTGTAAAAAACATTATCACCTCCGTTTTCTCGTCCCTGGCTCCGCTTATCGGTGGCTATCTGGCCGATTACTACACCCTGCGGCAATTGCGTGTGATCGCCGAGTGGACGGGACCTCAATTGCAGAAAAGTTTCCGGCTGCTGCTTTTGCACGAATGGAATTTCCTTTTCCTGATCGGGGCGGTGCTGACGGTGATTGCCATTCAGTTGCTGCCGAGAGTACGTGAAGCGGGAGAAGTAAACAAGAGCATCGTGAAGCGTATTATGCGTACAAGCCTGCGCAGCAACCTGCGCGACTTTTTTGTAATAGATATTATCCTCAACTGGCAATCGGCCCTTACGGACATGCTCAAGAGGAAGCGGATAAGTGAAGACCGTCTCTCGGAACCCGATCGGTACCGCGGCCAGTAAGCAGCTTCTGAACGCCCCCCCAGCACAGCATGGGGCTCGGGATAAGGAATATCCTGAGTATAAATCCTTTCTGCAACATCCCGGATAACGGGGTTTTTGCTTCTTAGGTGACGGGGCACCGAAAACGGGAGCAGCTCATGCGCCGATTTCCACGGCGTATGCTGCGGGTTGGTTTGGGCATACAAAACCAGGACCGGCGCCTGCATCGCGGCGGCAATATGAATCGTCGCCGTATTGACCGATACGATGCAAGCCGCCCGGCCAACCAGCTGTATGAACTCAGCGATATCCAGCATTCCGGCCAGCGAAACTGCGAGGTTTCCTATTCCGTCGGCGATCTCGTCCGCAAGTCCGCTTTCGGAAGCGGAGCCTGTGACGAGCAAATGCATTCCGTACCTTTCTGCCAGCAGTTTTCCGGCCGCTATCCACCGCTCGGCGGGATACTCCCGCTTGGCTTCCGACACCCCGGGGTGCAAGATCATGAACGGGCCTTCGCCCGCACCGGCGAGCTTGCCGGCCAGCGTAGGCGTTGCTCCGGTTTTCAATATCAACCGGTCGTCGTCTACGCGTGCGCCGAGCGACCTCACCAGGTCCAGGTCACGTTCAACCTGATGTAATATACGCTGGTAGGGTTCCAGATCCGGAACCCAGTGCGTAAGTAAGTCATAGGGATTCTCCCGCGCGTATGCTACCCGCACGGGTATGCCCGCCATGTATGCGAGCATGGCTGCGGGAAGCGCGCTCTGGCTGTACACGGTGAAGATCACCACCGCGTCGAACGCCCGCTTTCGCAGATCATCGGCCAGGAGCAGCAGCGCTTCGCGGTCCATACCGTCGCTTTTCACCCATGGCAGCGAGGCCACGATCACGTCGTCTATGCAATCGAGATAGGGAGCGATAACGGCACCGGCCGGCGACGTAAGCAAGGTGATATGGCTTCCGAAAGATTGTTTCAATGCACGTATGGCCGGAGACGACATGATAACGTCGCCCATGTTATCGGCCCTGATACAAAGCACGTGCTGGCAAATATTGTCAGGCATCCCTTCTGATCGTCTGTGTGGTAATGTAATCTGTCGCGTCGAGAAAATAGCGTGTGGTATAATCCGGTTCACGGTACGGGCCTGTTTCCCATTCGGTTTCGTTGCCGTTATCGATCAGCACGGTCCGGCAACCAGCCCTTTTCCCCGCTTCCACATCGTTCAGAATATCGCCTATCATCCACGACTGTCCCAAATCGATGTTCAGTTCGCGCGCGGCGCGCAGCAGCAGGCCCGGTTCCGGTTTGCGGCATTCGCAAGCCGGCTCCGCGGTAGCCGGAAGATGCGGGCAATAGTAGAATCCCGACAGCACCAGCCCGTTTTGCGCAAACTGGTCGTCAAAATAATGGATCAATGCGTCCAGTTCGGTTTGGGAAAACAAGCCCATGGCAATGCCCGGCTGGTTAGAGACGATCACCAGCCGGTAGCCGTCCCCGTGTAATGTCCGCAATCCCTCAAAAACATCCTCCTCGAACACCACTTTCGCAGGATCCACATTATAGGGTTCGTCGCGGATGAGGGTGCCGTCTTTATCGAGGAAAACCGCCTTTACCAACTCCTGATCAGGACGCATAGGTAATCGCATTTGCCTGGTAGCCCACCAGCGGTTTGCTTTGCTTTCTCAGGTCCAGCAGATAAGCCGGCTTCGTTTTGCGCTCGCCGATCACCCGCGTGTACAGCCGGTCGGCCTTCCGGGCCACGAACGACCAGGTAAAGTGCTCGTTGACGCGCTTCAAGGCGTTCCGGCAAAGTTGCCCGTATTTGTCGGGACAGGCAATACCGGTCTTCACGGCCTCCGCCAATGCCTCCGGATCGTGCGGCGGCACAAGGAAACCGGTTTCTCCATGCCGGACCGTGTATTTGATCCCTCCAACCTCGGAGCCGATCACCGGCGTACCGCAAGCCATCGCTTCCAGCGGGGTAATGCCGAAAGGTTCGTACCAGGGAGTCGAAATAAAGAAATCGGCGGCTTGGTAATAGTATTTCAGCTGCCGGCGGTTTCTCCGTCCCGTAAACAGCACCTTATCTTCCACTCCTTCGGCTTTTGCGAGGGCTTTCAGGCGTTTGAACTCAGGGTCGCGGTCGAAATCCGGCTTTTCATCGGAACCACCCACCACGAGCAATTTGATACGGGGAATATCGCGCAGGTAACGCATCGCACGGATCACATTATCGACACCCTTCCGGGGTACAATACGCCCGAGTTGTAACAAAACAACTTCGTTTTTGTGCAGCCCAAGCCTGCGCCGTGCACCCGCCTTCGACGCAGGGCCGAATTCTTCCGAACTAAACCCGCACGGAATGATCGTAATGCGCGAAGGATCGGCTTGATAATGTTCGATCAGGTCCTGGCGGTCCTGCGGGCATTCGGCTATGATATAATCGGCATCTTCCACGATCATCTGTTCGATGTCCAGCCTGGAAGCCGGGAACGCGTCAAGCTCCTTCTGATGGATCATCCGGATTTTCCCCAGGGCATGGAAAGTAACCACGTACGGAATGCCGAGGATCAGTTTAATGCGCGAAGCCACCAGTCCCGACATAAAGAAATTGGCATGCACCAGTTCATATTGCAGGTGCATGCGCCGGATCAGCCTTACCATACTGGTCGTAAACTCGTCCATAAAGCCCAGCAACTGCTCCTTGGGCACTTCGCGGGCAGGCCCCGCCTCGACGTGCACGACCCGGATCCCGGGCAGCCAGTCGACAATCTCGGGGAGGTCCTCATCATCTTTTCTGGTAAAAATATCGATGGTGTAACCCAGCCTGGCGAGCGACTTGCAAATTTCGGCCACGTACACGTTCTGGCCGCCACTGTCGACCCCGCCCAGCACCGCCAGCGGCGATGCGTGTTCGCTAATAAATGCTATTTTCCTTTTCATGATGATGAAGTTGAATAGTTTCTCTGAAGATAGTTTCCCATTCGGAGGTAAACCGGCCGATCGCAAACCTGTCTCCCGCGATCCGCCGGGCATTTTCGCCCATACGCCGCGCGAGGCCGGGGTCGTCGATCAGCTTACGCATGCCTTCGATGAGTTTGTCGGGGTTGGTGTCGATAAATCCGGATTCCCCATCCTTAATCACCGTCACGTACTCGGTAGTAGCCATGGCCACGACCGGCATGCCGGTCATCATCGCCTCACAAACGGCCAGTCCGAAACTGGTGTACCGGATAGGGTTGAAAAAGAAGCGGTAGCGGCTGATGAAACCGGGCAACTGTGGGTTGAGCACTTCGCCCAGGCCACCGGATTCTTCGGTCCCCATTCCGATGAGGTCTATCGGTACGTGTTTTCGTACTTCCTCGAAAACGTCCCAGCCGGTAATCCGCCCGCGCTGCTGAATGTGGTTGATGACCACAATGCCCTTTGGAATATCCCCTTTCCAGGAGATCTCCGGAATACATACGCCATGCTCGATCACCCGCACGTGGGGCAGACCGCCATTGTCCCACATCAGTTTGTTGAAATGCGTCACGTGCACCAGGGTTACCGCGGGGTCGGTCATGACGTGCCGGGTGTTGGTAGGGTGCCGCTCGGGGGTATTATGTTCCACATACAGCCTCGGCAGGCGTTTCTGGACATCCGAGAGGATATCGTGCTGGTCGATCAGGAAGTTACGCTCCGACTGGAACAGGATACAGTCGAACTCCATGTTCCGCACTTCGGCCGCCGGTACTTCGATCACGTTCGCACCGAAAGGGAAAGTTTTGCCGCGGCCGTAATAGCCCTCCGTCCGTGCCTGGTTGACCGGGATGTAAATGTCATAATTGCCTTGTGAAAGGTAGTACAGATAACTTCCATGAATATGCCATGTGAAGATTTTCAGCCGTGGTTTAATGGCGCTCGTCCCATCCATATTTGTTGCGTTTGAATTGAAACAGACGCCGCCCTGTAAAAAACAATGCCATTCGGGAAGAAACGCTTTCCTGATTGCGAGGCTGTTACCGGCCGGCACCCGGAAGTATGGGAGAACCGCTTCCAAACGCAACGTATAGGCACATTTCCGTCGTCCTGCCGTGCAGGGAAGAAGTTCCACAGGTAAGAAACGCCCCGTCCGGACAGGAGCGGGCGCTTTCCGGGAAAGATTCATACGCGCATTATACAGATCGTGCGCGAGGCGCTTTCCGGCCCGGGCGAATGCCTCTTTCGGCCGTCCCGGAAAGGTAACTGGCATGGTACTTGTACGGAGTTCGCCGCATTTCAAAATCTACACATCGCTTATGTACATACTGGGAATCAATGCAGCGTTCCACGACAGCGCTGCCGCTCTGGTGAAAGGCGGCCGGATTATAGCAGCCGCGGAGGAAGAGAGATTTACACACATCAAACACGGCAAGCGCCCTGTCCCTTTCACGACCTGGGAATTGCCTTTTCACGCCATCGACTATTGCCTGAAGACCGCCGGGATCACGTTGCGGGACATAGATCGCATCGCCTATTCCTTCGATCCGGAAGGTGTGAGTGACGCGTCGGTTTATGAAGAGGAAGGGTACGATGACGTCATGATGCCTTCGAAAGTATACAACGGTTGGGATACTATTTTTCTGAACTATATCCGCAAAGCACCCGAGCAGCTCCGCGACGGTTATCCGCACCATTTGCAAAAACGCCTCGCCGGCGCAGGCGATCTTTCGGGCAAATGGGAATTTGTAAACCACCACATTTCGCATGCTGCCAGCGCATTCTTTCCCTCGCCATTCACCGAAGCCGCGGTGCTGACGATCGACGGGCGAGGTGAAAAGGCAACGACCGGTTATTTCATGGGCAGAGGCAATAGTCTGGAACAAATCGCGACGGTGGATATGCCCCATTCGCTGGGTATGTTGTATGAAAAAATCACCACCTACCTGGGCTTTTTGCATTCGTCGGACGAATACAAGGTGATGGCGCTGGCCTCGTACGGCAAGCCCGTTTACCTCGAAGATTTCCGGTCGATTATCCATGTGGGCGAAAACGGCCAGTACACCATCGACGACTTCGATCCAGAACAGTGGTGGGGCCCCGGCCGCAAAAAGGACGACCCTTTCGAGCAGCTGCATCACGACATCGCCCATTCGTTGCAAAAAGCATTGGAAGAAACCGTTTTGAAACTGGTTCAATGGCTTTATGACCAAACAGGCGCCGAAAACCTCTGCATGGCGGGCGGTGTGGCGTTAAACTGCGTGATGAATGCGGTTATCCGCGACCAGGGACCGTTCAAGAACGTGTGGGTGCAACCCGCGGCGGGAGATGCCGGAACTGCCCTCGGCGCAGCGCAGTGGCTTGACGTTCAACTCAATGCAACAACAACCGGCCCGCGCTACACCGCGCCGATGGAACACGTTTACTGGGGACCAGAGTATACCGACGAAGAAATCGAGCAATTTATGCTTTGGGCCAAAACACCTTACAAAAGGCTCTACAACGTCGCAAAAGAAACGGCCGCATTACTGGCCCAGGACAAAATCATCGCCTGGTACCAGGGGAGGATGGAGTTCGGCCCGCGGTCGCTCGGGGCACGATCGATCCTCGCCTCGCCCATTAACCCCGAAATGCAGGCCAGGCTTAACGACATCAAGGACCGCGAGGACTTCCGCCCGGTAGCACCGGTAGTGTTGGAAGAAGAGGCGGGAGAATGGTTTGAAAAAGCCGATGTTTCGCCTTTCATGCTGTTTGTCTACCCGGTCAAAGACGATAAGGCCGAACGGATACCGGCCGTGCGCCACACCGATGGCACCGCCCGCGTGCAGACCGTCAACGCAAACCAGCACCCGCTTTACCACGGGCTCATCACGGAGTTCAAGGCGCTTACGGGCGTACCTGTTTTGGTCAATACTTCATTCAACACACGCGGAGAACCCATCGTATGTTCTCCGAGGGACGCGATCGAATGTTTCTGGACGTCCCCTTTCGATGCATTGATTATCAACTCGTTTATCCTTGAAAAGTAATGCTACCGACCAGCATCAGCGTTGTGATACCGACTTACAGGCGCCCGGCACTTTTGAAAAAGTGCCTGGACGCCCTTCGGGATCAAACCTATCGGCGGACATTCTACGAGGTAATCGTCGTGTCCGATGGTCCCGACCGTGAAACCGAACTGCTTATCGAACGCTACGTCGGCGAGCGGCCCGATTTTGCGATCTACTTCTATCCGTTACCCGCCAAGCTCGGACCAGCCGCCGCCCGGAACCACGGCTGGAAAAAGAGCAGCGGCGAACTCGTTGTGTTTACCGACGACGACTGTATTCCCGACCCGTGCTGGCTCGAAAAATTCGAATACAGTTACCGGACAGCCGGCGAACGTTTCCTCGGGCTGACGGGGAAAGTCCTCGTACCGATTTCCGAAAAGCCTACCGACTATGAAAAGAATGTGGCGCATTTGTCGACCGCCGAGTTCATTACCGCCAACTGCGCCTGTTCGCGGGCGACGCTGGAACTGACGGGCGGTTTCGACGAAGAATTTCCCATCGCCTGGCGCGAAGATTCCGATCTGGAATTCAAACTACTCGAAAAACAGGTGCCGATCCTGCATGTGCCGGATGCGGTCGTCTGTCATCCCGTACGCGAAGCATCGTGGGGAGTGAGCGTGGCCGAGCAGAAAAAAAGCATGTTCAACGCATTGCTGTTCAAGAAGCACCCGAAATTTTATCGTGCCAAAATCGCCTCCGGGCCGGTGTGGACTTACTACGTCATTATCCTCGCCACAATAATCGGCGTCGGTGCATGGCTTGCCGGCACGCCTGTGATCGCGCTGCTTGCACTTGCGGTATGGGCCGGCGCCGTCGGGGCGTTTATCGTCAAGCGTCTCAGCGGTACCTCGGATTCCCTCTCCCACCGGCTCGAAATGGTCTTCACCTCCCTGATAATCCCTTATCTTTCCGTTTACTGGACATTACGCGGCGCGCTGCGTTACAAAGTGTTTTTCCTATGAAATTCCCGGTCGAAACCATCCGTAAGATAGCCGTTTTCAGAGCTTTGCAACTTGGCGATATGCTTTGCGCCGTACCGGCTTTCCGGGCGCTGCGCGCTGCTTATCCTAACGCCGAAATTGTGCTTTTAGGCCTGCCCTGGGCGAAAGCCTTCACCGAACGGTTTTCGGCCTATTTCGACCGCTTTCTGCATTTTCCAGGCTATCCCGGCCTTCCCGAGCAGCCTTTCGACCGTCCGGCCTGGCAACAGTTCGTAGGCCGCATGTCGGATGAAAAATTCGACCTGATACTTCAGATGCAGGGCAACGGTTCGATCGTCAACGAAATGCTGTGCGGTATGGATGCGGGTATCGTCGCCGGGTTTCATAGCGAAGGCAATGAAGGGAACCCTGAGTATTTTGTGCGGTATCCGACCGGCATTTCGGAAATCCACCGGCATTTGCGGCTGATGGAGCATCTGGGCATCCCCACCCTGGGCGACCACCTGGAATTTCCGATACGGGAAGAAGAAGCGAGAAATCTTTACGTAAACAATCCCGCGCTCATGCGGGAACGCTACGTATGCGTACATCCCGGCTCACGGGGCGCCTGGCGGCAATGGCCACCGTCGCATTTCGCCTGCCTGGCCGATCAATGCGCGGGAAGGGGCTATCAGGTAGTAGTTACAGGCACGGCAGGCGAGGCGCCAATTACCCGGGAAGTGATAGAACTGATGGACTATCCAGCCATCGACCTTACTGGCCGCACCGACCTGGGCGAGATAGGCCAACTCATCAGGGAGGCCGATCTGCTGATCAGCAACTGCACGGGGGTGTCGCATATTGCGGCCGCTGTCCGGACGCCCAGCATTGTCATCAGCATGGATGGCGAACCCGAACGGTGGGGCCCGCTTAACAAAGAACTCCATAAAACCATCGACTGGACCCGCGATGCAAATTTCGATTCAGTCCTTTCACAAATGGAATCGCTGCTCGAAGATCAATATCAGGCTGCCCAGTCGTAGTCTGGCATTATTTCAAAAGTCCGTCCGCCAGCGCCTGCCATTGTATTCCGGAAAACACCTTTTCGCCAAACAGCCCTGTAATGGCATTCCTTACCTTGTCTATCAGCGAATCGGCTTCGGTGTTGGGGCTGATGTTGCGGTCGTAGATCGCGACCGTAACCGTCGTACTCTCCCGGGAAAGCGTAAATGTGCTGGTCGATTCACCGTCGTAAAAGTGCGTCGGCTTCTCATTGCCTGAGCCGGGTGCAGGAACCGGGCGAACACGCAGGGCAATGCTTTGTACATTAGCGGAATCTTCCTTTCTGACCTCTTCGATCACCACCCAATCGAACCCGCCGCCCCCCTTGCGACCCTGGGCCGGGGATATCTATTTTCATCAGGAGCCCTTCCCTGGCCTCCCCTTCGACGGCGTTTCCGGTACTGTCCGTCAATACAAAGCGGGCCAATGCCTCCCCCGCATGTTCATGCCAGCGGTTTACATCGAGTAACTTCCGGACAGTATCTGTAAAAAATCCGGCGGCAAGGGCTGCGTCGTTAAAGGTACGGCTTGCTTCCGCCGTCACGGCCTCGCCACGGCGATTCTCGGGCACAGCGCCCGTGTAGTTTTTCTCTTCCATGATTTTGTTGTTTAAAACTCCGGCAACGAGGCAAACTCTTCCAGGTGCAACTCCACTCGTTGACCGGTACGTGCCGACTCGTACACCGCCTCGATGATCTGCATATCACGGATACCCATTTCGATGGGCACCCGGGTTTCGCCGTTTTCCAAAATGCAGCGGGCAAAATCGTCCATCTGGCGGGCCTGCTGTTTCACCGGCGCGATGTCCATCGCTCCGCTGGAAGTCCGGCCTGTGAGCCCCTCGTACTCGTAAGCGGGATTCAGTTCGAACCAGCCTTCGCTGCCTTCGGCACGCATGAGGTTTTGATTTTTGGAATAACTCGTCTCGCAATGCGCGGTAACGCCTCCTTCAAAAAACAGGGTCCAGATTACGCCTTCTTCGACTTCCGTGAAGCGTTCGGGATTGGTAACCGGCGCAAAACGCGCTTCCACCGCAAACGGCAACTTACCCGTAATGTAAATGGCTGCCTGGATGCAATAGATGCCGTTGTTGACCAGCGGCCCGCCACCCGACCGCTGTCGATCGATCCGCCACGGGCTTTGAGTGCCGATATCCATACTATCCAGCAATTCCATTTTTCTGACCGGTCCAAATATTTCCTTCTGCCCCAACCGCATCATTTCCTGGTTAAACGGATCGAAGTGCAACCGGTAACCCATCGAAAAACGGACGTTAGCTTCCGAAACGGCGTCGAATATATGATAACACTCCCGCACATTCATAGCCAGGGGCTTTTCGCAAATCACATGCTTTCCCGCACGGGCGGCACGGATACAGAACCCGGCATGCATAAAATTGGGGAGCACTACATATACAATGTCGATATCGCGATTCGCGGCAATGCGGTCGAAATCGTCGTAACTGTAAAGGCTTTCGTCGTTAAGCCCGAATTCCTGCTGCCATTTTCTTTTCTTTTCGTCGCTGCCGCTCACCAATCCGGCCAACCGGCAGTTTTGCGTAACCCTTAATGAGGGGATCAGTTGCTCCGTCGCATATTTGCCAAGGCCCACCAGGGCAACCCCGAGTTTATTTTTTGTTTCCATCGTAATTCCACTTATGTGAACGCATTATTTCCTATTCGCACCGGACGGCGTTAACGCGCCGGTTCCCGCTCAACTGGCCTCGCAGGGAAATAAACATGCCATCGTACCCGCACCCCGGCAATGCGCCCGACGCCGCATCGGTTGTAGAAAAATGTCAACTAAGTCGCGATTCCCCGGCTGGTTCGGTTTTTTCGTGCACTCCGCTTGTTTTAATTCTTTATCAAAATCATCAACATTACCATGAAACCGGAGATCAGAAACATTCTGGGCGGGATCACGGGGGCAATTGTGCTCAATCTGGTCCACGAAATCGCTAAACGCGTATCTCACAAGGCACCGCGCATCGACCTGCTGGGCGAGGAGGCCGTGACTAAAACCGTCGAGGCCGTGGGTGCCGAAGCGCCTACTGGCCGGGCGCTGACCGCCTCCACCTTCGTCGCCGACCTTGCCAGCAATGCCGGCTATTATGCGATGATCGGCAAAGGCGACAGCGAAAACATCATGCTCCGCGGTGCCGGCTACGGGTTAATGGCCGGATTGGGAGCAATAGGGCTGGCCAAACCGCTCGGACTTGACGAAAGGCCCGTCAGCAAAACGGACGAAACCAAATTGCTGACTGTCGCCTGGTACCTTCTCGGCGGACTGGCGGCGGCGCTGGCCATCAAAAGTCTCAAGTGACATCGATGAAGTGATGTGGCTTCGCTGCTCGCCGTTGTCACGACGCCGTTGCGGTAATCCTTTTTAGGTAATTCCATTGCGGCAATTCCATTGAGGCAATTCCATTGCGGCAATTCCATTGAGGCAATTCCCACCGGGGCTGAGGCACGGTTTTTACCTGACTGGTGCGCTTTCAAACAACAGTCAAGATTATGGAAAACAGAGGAAAATATGCACTGATCACCGGTGCTACGAGTGGAATCGGGCTGGAACTGGCCAAGTTATTCGCGAAAGACGGTTTTAACCTCGTGATTACTGCACGGGATATCGCCGAATTGGACGAAACCGCCACATTGCTGCGGGCCGAAGGCGTAGAGGTACTACCCATCGCGAAAGACCTCTTCGACCGCGAGCAGGCATTTGGTTTGTATGCCGATATCAAGCAGAAAGATATCGAGATAGACGTTCTGGTCAATAATGCAGGTCAGGGTGTATACGGCCACTTCGAGCAGATCGACGTCGATCGTGAGCTGCGGATCATCGACCTCAACATCGCTTCGCTGGTGATCCTGACAAAGTGTTTCCTGTCGGATATGCTGGCCCGGAATTCGGGAAGGATACTCAACCTCGCATCTATCGCAAGCAAGCTGCCGGGGCCTTGGCAGGCTGTTTACCACGGTACGAAGGCTTTTGTGCTTTCGTTTACAGAAGCCATCCGGGAAGAGACCAAGGACAGTGGCGTGACGATCACAGCCCTGATGCCGGGCGTCACCGATACCGATTTCTTCAACAAAGCCGATATGGAAAATAGCAGGGCGGTCCAGGACGAGGACGACCTCGCGGACCCGGCCGTGGTAGCGCGCGATGGCTACGAAGCGTTGATGGCCGGCAAAGACAAGGTGATTTCAGGCTTTAAAAACAAAATGCAGGTTGCGATGAGCGCGGTGATGCCCGACAGCGTGGTGGCGCATCAGATGAGCGAGCAACAAAAGCCTGTAAACTAGGAGTAGCATTAACCAGAACTAAATCAGAGGTGTTTATCCAAACCGGGGATGTTTGTCCCCGGTTTCTTTTTACAATTCATTATTTCTGGCTGCTGCCGCATCGGTACGGGAACCAATTATACCCCTGGTGGCTTCCGATTCACTTTCATATCCTTTTTTTACGTGTTTGCTGTCGCTTCGGGGAAGAAAGCGGTCCACCCAGCGCATAAGTGTTGTGACAGCGCCCGGCGCAATGCCGTTCATCACAGACGCCGCACGGCCAACGGGTGTCAGAAATACCTCGGTATCGCCCGCCGCAATGCCCTCGACAACGCAGGAGGCGGCCTTCCGTGCATCCTGCGAAAGCAAAGGCAACGAATCGGCGATCTTGAACCAGGCGTATTCTTCCTCGTGATCTCCTTTTAACGAGATATTCCGCGGGCTACCAGTTCGCATGAGGCTGGGAATCACTGTCGTTACATGGATATAGTCTTTTTTTAGTTCCGCGGCCAACCCTTCGGAAAGGCTTGTCAATGCAAACTTACTCACGCTGTAAGGCAGCATATGCGGCACCGAAACCTTTCCGCCGATCGACGATATGTTGGCGATATGCCCAACGCCCCTGGCCCTGAAATGCGGTAGTATCGCTTGGATCATATGCAGCGCAGTCCAGCAGTTAGCAGCCATTACCCGCTGATAATCCTCGGCTTCCAACACATTCTCCGGCCCCACCAGCATTATGCCGGCATTGTTCACCAGCACGTCGATCCGCCCGAACCGCCCGAGAACCTGGTCCACGACGCGCTGTGCCTCGCCGGCGCGTGTGAGGTCCGCGGCAACGGCCAGTACGCTTCCTCCAAGTTCCGAAGCCGCTCTGTTCAGATGCTCCTCGGAACGTGCGCACAATGCTACCGCCGCCCCCTTCTCCTGAACGATCCGGGCAATTTCGAGCCCCAGCCCGCGCGAACCGCCCGTGATCAGTACTACCTTGTCACGGAAATCGAGCCGGGTCGCACGGCGGTATACGGCCCGGGCGAAAGCCAGTAATCCGACCCCTGCCAAAACGATACCCAGCGACCGGCCATTCTTATTCTGGAATCCAAATGTGTTTTTCATAATTGATAAAAAAAAGCCGGTGAACTACGCGCTGTTTTCGATCGTGTAATTCACCGGCCATGATGGTGGTTGACAAATACCTTCCGGATTGTTTAAGGGCGGCAGAGTGTATCCATAAGTTTCGGGGGTTGACAAGCTCAGGCAACAAACGAGAAATCCTCCTGCCGGTTGTCAGGAAGACTGCCGACTTCCTTTACAAGCGAACTTTCCAGCACCGAAAGTTTATCGATATGCTCGGCACACGCACGCGCGGCATCGCTGTCCTGGTCCAGGTGAGGCAAAAGTGCCCGGTACTCTTCGAGGATCACCTGCTGCTGCGACGCGATTTCTGAAAGCAGTTCATATTGGCTCACCGAATCCGCATCGAAGTCGTCGGCGCTCCGCGTAATGCTGGACAGCTCACCGTCGTCGAGGTTGCTTTTTACCGACTCGTACATACTTCCTACATCCTTTTTAAACAACAGCGACATCATATAGCCGTTGCTGCAAATGCGTCTCAATCTGCTGGTTGTATCGAGCCCCATCGCCGACCGGAACAGCGACTCCTGCCTCTTATACATCCGCCAGATTCTGGCAACACACCTTACAATGTTCCTTGCATCACTCATAGTCCTGAATTTTTGTAGCGCTACGTTAGCCCTAGATTACTTACCATATCGTTGGAATGTGCGCCCTTACGTAAAAACTGTTCCAATGCAAGCACTGGCGGCAAGTACCGGAGGAACCGACAGCCCGCCTGTGCAACTCTGCGAAAATTAGCGCTAGTAGCCAGACACTTAACTAAAAAATACGACCAGATTCGGCCCAAGCCGCGCTCAAAAGTTGGGGAGTGAGAGGAACTCCTTGCGCGATCGTTGCCGCGAAAAATACACACATCCCAATGCGATCACGGCGGCGCTGCCTACCAGTGCCAGCACCGCTCCCGGACGTGTGCGGCTTTGTGGCAACGATACCACGCCGTCGCGGTTCGTTACGGCGGGTTCGGCCACATAACGGCCATTGCGGGGAACCGCCCGGTCCGGAAAATTGAGCGCCAGGTCCATCAGCTGTTGCCGCATTTCACGGCCCGCCATAGGTTTGCCATGACCCGTGGCGACGATTTCGGGAGAAAGATCCGCCAATGCATTCACCGATTTCTCGGCCTGATACCAGTCGCAGGTAAAATACCTCGGCGGCCCCGAAATCACTTTCCGCTGGGTCATGACACTGAAAACCGACTCTTGCCTGGTTGTAACAAATGCGTCGCCGGCAATAAGGACCCTGTCCTTTTCGCGCCAGAGGCTGATGTGCCCCGGTGCGTGGCCGGGAGTGTGAATGTATTTCCATTCCGGAAGGAAAGGGATCTGGCCATCCAGCGGCAACGAATGGATGGCGTCGACGAGGTCGATGGGATCATTGGGATACAATCCGGATACCAACGACAGCAATCCGCCCCCGGCACCCGGATCGGCTGGCGGGTAGTCGGACCTGCCCGTCAGATAGGGTGTTTCCAGAAAGTGGGAATAAACCGGCACCTGCCATTCACGGATTACCGCTTGCAGGGAGCCCACATGATCGAAATGGCCATGCGACAATATCACGGCAACGGGCGGTACACCTTCCCCGAAAATCGCTGCCGCTGCTGTTTTAATTTTGGGAAAAGCACTTTTTAATCCTGCATCGACGAGCACCCACGATTTGTCCGGATTGGCGATCAGATACACATTGACCATCACGTCCTTTACTCCCCAGACACCCTCCGTAACTTCAAAGAAAGATTTCGATTGGTTATTTTCCGTTTTCATTCCCGTTCGTTTAATTTTTTCGAACGGAATGGTAAAAATTGTGCCATTCAACAACTTTGGCATGGTTTATTTGCATTCGAATTACCGTACCACCCCGTACACAACCCTAGGCTATGAAGACGATATATCTGGCAGATGATGATGAAGATGATCGCATGCTGATCAGACTAGCACTTGAACAAGTAACCAACCATACCCACATTGTTGAATTCGATGCCGGCGACCAGCTTATCCGGCTTATCGGCAACCAGGAATTGCCCGACGATCCGGCGGTAATCATCATGGATATGAACATGCCCCGGATGAACGGCCTGGAAACCCTCAGCCTGCTGAAAGCCAGCAAAACGTGCCGTCACATTCCGGTAGTAATGTTGTCGTCCGCATCCCATCGCGACCTGATTCGCGAAGCCTACGGCCGGGGCGTCAATGCATTTGTAGAAAAACCGGTGTACGAATCCGATTTCGTGAGGCTTGCCAAAGCGGTGGACGCCTGTTTCCTGGATGTGGGACATGCCGACCAGCCGCTTCCGGGCAATCCGGGGAAAGAAGGCAGCATAATCGTGATCGAGGACAACGAGGATCATCGTTTTTTTATCAGGCATGCGTTGCGTGAAACCATGCCCGCGGTGCGCGTCGTCGAATTCTCGGACGCCGCCGATGTCACTGAGCGGCTAGGGCCAATGTGGAACGATATCAGGCCGGCGCCACACCTGATACTGATGGATCTTTACCTTCCGACGCGTCAGGACGGCCTTGACCTGCTGATCAATATCCATCAACTTCTTGTAGCGAAAGACAGCCGGTCGGTGCCGGTCGTCGTCTTCTCCTGCTCCGACAAATTCGAGGATATGCGCGAGAGCTATCAGCATAATGCCAACGCATATATGACCAAAGGAAACAACGCTTCCGATTGGAAGTACGATTTCAGGAACCTCCATCATTTCTGGTGGAATACCGTTTCTATTCCCGAATACCGATGAATCAGCGGAAATACACCTGCCCTATTTCGCATTAATTCAAGCCGTTAGCCATGATGTGAGGGGTACATTGGAAGTCGCCGCTCAGATAGGCCTGATGGTCGTTCGGGAACGGTGCAGCTGCTCGGGGGCGAGATTCGAAGCGAGACCTCCGGAGCTGCCGGTCACCGGAAGCTCTGCATGCTCTTTCCCCAGTGAACGAGGCTGGAACGGGATTTGCATTTATGGGTACAACATTTTTACCCGACACATTTCATGAGCAAAAAAGAAATTTACCTCGTTGAAGATTCCGGTGATTTCAGGCGGCTCGTCCGTACGATATTCAGTAAATTTCTTCCAGAATATCACCTGCGGTCTTTTCAGGGAGGGCAGGAACTTTATCAATACATGATCCTGCAATCGGCCGAGCAGTTCAAGGGGAGGCGGCCTGGCCTGATCATCATGGACCTAAACCTGCCCGCTATCGGTGGGCTGGAACTTCTGAAACTGATCCGGCGGACCCCTTCCAATACCGAAACCGAGTGGAAATCTATTCCCATTGTGATTCTGAGCGGTAGTGCCGGACAGGAAGAGATCAACAAATGCTACCAGGCCGGCGCCAATTCCTTTTTTGTCAAACCCGTCGATTTTGAAGAACTGCACGTGCTGCTCGAGACCATGTGCCGCTACTGGATCGATTACAACCGGCTAGCCAGAACAGACATTTCCCATTCAATACCAGCCCAATGACCAAGCGTATCGGTTACCACGCATCACACGAACAATTCAAACCAGGGGAGCTCCTCGCGCTTGTACAACGCGCCGGACGCGCAGGGTTCACCGAAGTACTCAGCTCCGACCATTTTTACCCCTGGAGCGACGCCCAGGGTGAGAGCGGCTTTGCATGGAGCTGGCTGGGAGCCGCCATGCAGGCGACCAATCTGAATTTCGGGATCGTAAATGCCCCCGGCCAGCGTTACCATCCGGCGATCATCGCCCAGGCCGTGGCTACACTGTGTGAAATGTTCCCCGGCCGGTTCTGGATTGCCACCGGCAGCGGGCAATTCCTCAACGAACATATCACGTCCCCCGACTGGCCCCCCAAGGAAATCCGCAATCAGCGCCTGCACGAAAGCGTGGATATCATGCGTGCATTGTGGCGTGGCGAAACGATCACCCGGAAGGGGCTGATCGACATATTCGAAGCGCGCCTTTATACGCTGCCGGGCTACATGCCGACGGTCATCGGGGCCGCATTGACCGAAGTTACCGCGCGCTGGCTCGGTGGTTGGGCCGACGGCATGATTACCACTTCCCGTCCCCCGGAGGAACTCAAAAGAATGATCGGCGCGTTTCGCGAAGGCGGCGGCGAAGGCAAGCCGGTTTACGTAAAAGTGCAGCTGTCCTACGACCCGGACCTGCGGCTTGCTCTCCAAAGCGCGCACCAGCAATGGCGAAACAACGTATTTCCGTCGAAACTGCTTTCGGATATTCGCTCGCCGGACGGGCTCGACGCCGCGGGCTCCATGGTAAGCGAAACGGATATGTACGCGGCCGTACGCATTTCCGACAGTATCGACCAGCACATCGAATGGCTCGCCGCTGACCTCGAACAGGGTGCCGACCACCTGTATTTGCACAATGTGAACCTTATGCAGGAACAATTTATCGATGTTTTCGGGGAGAGGGTATTGCCGGCACTGATGAGGGGCTAGCGCTCAGGAAAGCATCTGGTAGGAGCAGGAGAGCCACAGATAGCCGTATGCCGGCATTTTCAATTTCAGTTTTCCTGATTTGACCGGATATGCGCGCCCTGTCAGCAAGTCGTCCAGTTTCCTGTCCGGGGCTCCTTCTAACCGGACGATACATTGCACCGCCTTGCCGCTCAGGTTATGGACGCAAAACCATTGTTCCTGCTGGTTTTCGTAAGAATGCGCCAGTACTTCCGGTGCATCGACCGGTACCGGTCGGAAATCGCTGGTACCGATAACAGCCGCATTGCGCCGGAGCGCGACGAGTTTCCTGATAAACGTCCAGAGGGAATCCGGCGACGCCCGCTGGTTTTCGACATTGATATTTTTGTAGGAGAAATCTCCCCTTCGGATAAGCTTACCTACTAATCCGCGCTTTGGGGACGAGGAAAACCCTGCATTTCTGCCGGCAGTCCATTGCATAGGGCAGCGTACGCTGTTGCGGCCTTCGAGCGTCAGGTCTTCGCCCATACCGATTTCATCCCCGTAAACGATCTTGGGTGTGCCCGGAAGCGAGAACAGAAGGCTGTACGCCATTTTCAAACGCCGTATATCACCGCCCAGCATCGGTGCGAGCCTGCGCCGTATGCCACGATTATAAATGATCATCCCCTCCTCGGGTGCGAACGATTTGTAAACCGCCTGCCGTTCTTCATCGGTTAATTGTGTGAGGTCCAGCTCATCGAGATTTCGCAGGAAGTTCACCGACTGGGAGCTTTGCAATTTCCCATGCAGTAGCCGGTAGCTGCGCATGATCGGTTCCGCTTTACCGGTTGCCAGGGCGAGGTATAAGTAGTTATTCAGGAAGAAATTGAAACACATATCCATTTGGGAGCCGTCCATGAAGTGGGTTACTTCCTCCGGCTCGGTGTCTACCTCTCCTACCAGCATGACGCTTTCGTCCAGCGACTTGACGTGCCGGAAAATGTCCCGCAAAGGCAAATGCACATCTCCGGGGTCCATGTCGTCGTGCCCGGGATATTCGGTCATACGCCCGGCGGCATCCAGCCGGAAACCGGACACGCCGAAGGCCAGCCAGAAATCGAGAATGCGTTTGATCTCGTCCCGGACGTCTGCATTATGGATATTGAGGCTCGGCTCGAAATGATAAAACCGGTGGTGATAGTAGGCACCGGCAATGGGTTCGAAGGTCCACACGCTGGATTCTTCACCGGGGAACAGCGTTTCATTGCCCGCAGTTGGCACAGGCGGGTGCCGGGTCCAGTAATAGTAATTACGAAAACGTGATTCCGGCGCATATCGCGCCGCCTCGAACCAGGGATGCCGGTTGGATGTGTGGTCGACGACCAGGTCCATAATAATCCGGATACCCATTGCACCGGCCTCATGCAAAAATGCGAGGAAATCGTCCAGGGTACCATATTTGGCGCCGATGTGCAGGTAATCGGTAACATCGTACCCGTTGTCCCCCTCGGTCGAGTCGTAAAAAGGCAGCAGCCATAATGCCGTAACACCCAATTCGCTCAGGTAAGGCAATTTTTGCGCAAGGCCTTTAAAATCCCCGATCCCATCGCCGTTACTGTCGAAAAACCTTTCTACATCGACAGCATATATAACCGCATTGGTCCACCACTTTTCATTCATGGATCAGAAATATGTTCCTGGCCTTGCAAGCTCCTGACAAACTCCCAGCCGGATCGCAGATAGGAGCCTTTCCGGACGATCGCCTGCAATTCTTCGTCCGTGAGATCGCGGAACGAGGCATACACCTGCCCCACCGCGTAAAACCATTCAGGCATGACAAGTATTTCCAATGCGTCGGCCTGGTTCAGGTGCCCATCGTAGTTATTACCTGAAACAGGCACCGCGATTACCACTTTTCGGGCGCCTCTCTTGCGGCACAGGCGCAGCACAGGCACCAGCGTCACCCCGGTAGCAATACCGTCGTCGACAATGATGACCGTCCTTCCCTGCATATCGGGCAACGGCTTCCCGCTTTTATAAAGCCGGATCCGCCGGTTGACTTCGTCGGTCTGCTCGTCTATGATCCCGCCGATCTTCTCCGGTTCGAGCGCGTTTTTATACCGCGACGACACATATACCGACAAGTCCTCGGCGATAGCCCCGAAGCCGACTTCGGGGTGACCGGGTACCGGTAATTTTCTCGAAATCACCATAGCCAGGTCGGTTTCAAGACATTTGGCGACATAGTAAGCCACCTCCAGACCTCCCCTGGGCACGCCCAGTACGAGCGGATCGGCGTTTTTATAGCGTCCCGTCAGGAAACGTCCCAGTTGCTCCCCCGCATCTTTCCGGTCGGCGAAAACGATATCGTTGCTTCGGTTCATGTGTCTCATTGTCTGTACAAAAATGCCGGGCATGCACTTTTGCCCGGTAACTAATGCCGGGTGGCACCGGGCGAGGCTTTAAAGAGTTTCTTTGCCATTTCAAGGTGGTGTTTCAGGGCCGGGATTTTTGAATCGGCCCATTTTTTCAACTCCGGGTCCTCGCCTTTATTCGATTCGGTCTGAAAAAGTCCGATGGTCTGTTCATGCGAAGCGATCATCATATTCATATAGAGCATGTCGAATTGCTCGCCGCTGACGGCCGCCAGGCTATCATATTTCTGCTGCTTCCGGGCGCTCAATGTGGCAGGTACGCTGATCTGCTTTTTTTGTGCCAGTGCTTTCAGTTCCTCGTTCACTTTTGTGTGATCGGTTACCATGGTTTTACCAAAGGTTTTCACTTCCTGTGAAACACCTTTTTGCGAGGCAAGCTCACCGAGTTTTACTTCCAGCATGCCGCCTTCGGCTGCTTCCGTTACAAACTGTTGATCGGGCGCGAAAAGTGGCTTTTCATGAGTAAAACGGTCGGAAAACGCCAGCACGGCCGATAGTACGGCGCAAGCTGCTAACAGGGAAAACACTTTCATAAGATATGATCGTTGAATTTTGGTTGAAAACGGTGCTTAAAAACAAGCCGTCCGAGCGTACAAAATCATGCCAGCGCAGATTACCCAGCAATCCCTTGCGAACGACCGGCCGATGTACCCCCCTTCCGGCCCGTTCAAACTCATCGCTTTCGATTTTCGGTTATACGGGCCCCGACGCCACGCACATTCCGATCGGAATAACCGTCAAAAATACGTTCCACATCGTTGCCTAAACTGGAACATGTTTTGCAGGGAGTGTTCAGTTTTTAAACCAAGCAACTATGAAAAAGGAGACAAACTCGGAGCCAAAATTTAAGACCAAAACCACCGCCGTAGCGGAACCGGCACTTTTTGAGCTCTTTCTGGATTGCCTGCGCGATATTTATTGGGCAGAAAACCATCTGGTAAAGACGTTACCGAAAATGAGCCAGGCGGCTAATTCGAAAAAACTCGTCAGCGCCATTGAACAGCATCTTGCCCAAACCGTGGAACACGTATCGCGGCTTGAACAAATCTTCGGGCTGCTCGGACAAAAAAACATTGCGAAGAAATGCGATGCTATGGAAGGCCTTACCAAGGAGGGCGAAGGAGTGATCGAAAGTACCGACGCCGGCACCGCCACCCGCGACGTGGGCATTATCCTTTCGTCGCAAAAAGTCGAACATTACGAGATCGCGGCATATTCGGGCCTGATACAACTGGCAACCACCCTGGGGCTGGAAGAACCGGCCGGCATACTCGAACAAACCCTCGCCGAAGAACAGGAATCAGATCAGCTGCTGACGTCCATCGCTGAAAATGATATCGTTTACCAGGCTTCCCAGGAGGCTTAACTAACCATCCACAATTATGGCGAAAAGAAAAGCACAGCAAAACCCGGCTGTCGACCAGCCCGAAAATGAAAAAATCAAAAGCCTGGCCCCCCATATGGAAGATTCGGCGGGCAAGATAATGAATACCAACACGGGCGTCCGCATCAACGACGACCAGAATTCCCTGAAAGCAGGTGAGCGGGGCGCTTCCCTGCTGGAAGACTTTATTCTCCGCGAAAAAATTACCCATTTCGACCACGAGCGTATTCCCGAGCGCGTGGTACATGCGCGCGGCTCGGGCGCCCACGGGGTTTTCAAGCTCTACGAACCGCTTCCACAGTATACCAAAGCACAATTTCTCAACGATACCTCGATCGAAACCCCGGTTTTCGTCCGGTTTTCGACCGTCGCCGGTTCCAGGGGTTCCACCGACCTTGCCCGCGATGTCCGGGGATTTGCCGTGAAATTTTATACGCAGGAAGGCAATTTCGACCTCGTCGGAAACAATATGCCCGTGTTCTTTATTCAGGACGCGATCAAGTTTCCGGACCTGGTCCATGCCGTAAAGCCGGAACCTGACAACGAAATCCCCCAGGCGGCATCGGCGCACGACACTTTCTGGGATTTTATATCCGTCATGCCCGAATCCGCGCATATGATCATGTGGCTCATGAGCGACCGCGCCATTCCCCGCAGTTACCGGATGATGGAAGGCTTCGGCGTCCATACTTTCAGGCTGGTGAATGCGGAGGGCGTAAGCCATTTCGTCAAATTCCACTGGAAACCGCTGTTGGGCGTGCATTCGGTTGCCTGGGACGAGGCACAGAACATTTCGGGCAAAGACCCCGACTTTCACCGCCGCGATCTTTGGGACGCCATCGAAAGCGGCAACTTCCCTGAATGGGAACTGGGCTTGCAAATCGTGCCCGAGGCCGACGAATTCAAATTTGAATTTGATTTGCTGGACCCGACCAAAATTATTCCCGAAGAACTGGTGCCTGTATTACGGGTAGGCAAACTGACGCTCAACCGCAATCCCGAAAACTTCTTCGCGGAAACGGAACAGGCGGCATTCCATATCGGCCATGTCGTACCGGGTATCGATTTCACCAACGACCCGCTGCTTCAGGGGCGGCTGTTCTCCTACACTGACACCCAGCTGATCCGACTTGGTGGCCCTAATTTCCAGGAAATACCCATTAACCGGCCTATTGTTCCTGTGCACAACAACCAGCGCGACGGCTTTATGCGGCAGACTATCAACCGGGGAAAGGTCAGCTACGGCCCTAACTCCCTGGGCGATAATTATCCGTTACAGGCCAAAGCCTCCGAAGGCGGTTACACCACTTATCCCGAACGCATCGACGCCCGGAAGATAAGGGCACGCAGCAAGAGCTTCCTGGATCATTTCAGTCAGGCCAGGTTGTTTTATAACAGCCAGTCGGACCCCGAGAAGAACCACATTATCGACGCATTCAGCTTTGAATTAGGCAAAGTGCAATCGGTGGAGGTGCGTCGCAGAATGCTCGGCATTCTTTCGATGATCGACAAGGGGCTGGCCAGCGAAGTGGCATTTGCGCTACGGCTCTCGGTTCCCGAGGACCCCGAACTGCCCGTCAACCGGAGCATTCCGGCCGACGCCGACCCGGCCGATTACGATCCGGTCATGGTCGAAGGCTCGCTTACGGCATCCGCGGCGTTAAGCATGGCCAACGGCCCGAAGGATACGATCAAGACCCGGAAAATCGCATTTCTGGCGGCCGATGGTGTCGACGGCGTGGCACTGAATACCGTAAAAACCGCGTTGGAAGCGGAGGGTGCTATTGTGGAGGTAATAGCGCCCCGTCTGAATTACATTCTTTCGGATTTGGATGAGGAAATTCATGTAAACCACAGTTTCCTGACGGCCGCATCGGTCTTCTACGATGCGGTTTATGTTCCCGGTGGCGTCAACAGCGTAGCCAGTGTGGAAGCCGACGCCGATGCCGTGCATTTCCTCAACGAAGCGTTCAAGCATTGCAAGGCGATTGCTGCGGACGCAGGCGCAATGCAGGTTATCGAGGCAACCTATTTTGCCCGCAAGATCCCTGCCGAATTCTCTGACGAGTCGGTTATGCTCGACGGGGTCGTCATCAGCGACAATCCGGAAACGCTGGCTCGGCAGTTTATCTCGGCTATTGCACAACACAGATTCTGGGAGCGCGAAAAACCCCGGAAAATCCCGGCTTAGATTTAGATAAGGAAGCGTTTGACGCCGGGCCACAGACCCGGCGTCAAACATCGGATCACGGAGCGGTCAGGCCAGTAATGTGATCGCCTCGCGGTTGCCCTGCTGCATAGCGAGATCGAATGCCGATTGGCCCCGCACATCCAGGATATCCGTGTCGGCACCGCTTTCAAGCAACAGTTTCACAACCTCGTTACGACCGAACATGGTCGCGAACATCAGCGCCGTGCCGCCGTTGCCATGCTGGCTGTTCAGGTCCGCGCCGTAGCGGATCAACAGCGCCGCGATCTCAGGTAACCCTTTAAAAGCAGCGCCCATCAGCGCCGTATTTCCACCATAATCTCCCGCATTCACATCCGCACCCGATTCCAGCAGCAGTTCCGCCGCTTGGAGGCGATTGTTATAGCAGGCTATCAGCAAGGGCGTGTAACCTCTTTCGTCCCTTGCATTTACATCCACGCCCCGGCTGAGGAGTTCGCGAATTACATCCAGGTTACCCACGCGGGCAGCGTGTATCAATACATTGGTGAAGTCTTCCATATGGACCGGATTTTGTTTCAAAGCGATTCCTTTCCGGCTTAAAATCCATACCAATGGCGAAAGTTGTCCGGCGGTACGCCGCCTTCTCAAAGCGGTTTTCAGACCCCCCTTCAGTTCCGCCATATCCACCGGCTTTACCGGATACCTGTCGAAGCCCGCCTCCCTGACGGTCGTACGATACACCCGGTATCGAGCAACAGGGCGAGCGTTTTGGCGGCATTGCGGTGATCGTCTACAATGAGAATGCTTCGGTAGCCGGCCCGGGCGGTTTTTCGTTATATGGGGGAGCAAATTCCACAGGTGTCACAGTTACGGTGGTGCAAGGCTACTACGGGGCTATAACCCTTCGGCGCAACGGTTACAAATAACATGCCTCCCGACAGATTAATGGCTGGAAACCATTTTGAGCCCCGCGATGGAAAGGATTAGCGTGGTAATAAAGAATATCCGCCAGAAACTCACCGGATCTTTAAATACAAATATTCCCACCAGTACCGTCCCCACGGCGCCAATCCCCGTCCATACGGCGTAAGCTGTGCCGATCGGCAAAGTTTGCGTGGCTTTCATCAGTAAAACCATGCTTATCGTCATGGATACGATAAATCCTGTGAACCATAAATACATTTCGCTCCCGGAAGTCTCGCGGACCTTTCCCAGGCAGGAAGCGAACCCGACTTCAAACAAGCCAGCGACAATCAGAATAACCCAGTTCATAACTTTTCTTTTTTGAACAAAGGTCTTGCACCGGATCCGTAAAAAATTTTACAAATGATAAAAAACGAAATGCATTACCTGATTTCCGCACGAATCCTGCTCAGGCTAACCTGTGTAATGCCGAGGTAGGAAGCGATATGGCATAATTGTACACGTTGGAGGAGATCCGGCGTCGTGGCCATCAGGTCGAGGTATCTCTCCTGGGCCGTTTTGAACTGCATGGCAATGAGCCTTTCCTCGGTTTTGATGAGCTCCTCCCCGATCAGCTTGCGCCCCCAGTTCGCGATATGGATGTCCCTGGCAAAGAGCGCTTCCAGGCGGGAAGTCCTCATTTGATACAATTCGCAGCTTTCAAGCGTTTCGACGTGCTCGTACCCTTCTTTTCCAGCCACATAGCTTTTCATCGAAATCACCACGTCGCCTTCCTTTCCAAACCAGAATGTAACATCGCCGCTGCCTGAATCGGAATAGGCCCGCACAATTCCGCTTCTGATAAAATACAATGTTTTTTCAACCCGGCCCGCACGCAGGAGCGTATGGTTTTTAGGATAGCTCACACCGGAGATATGGGCTTTCAGGGCTTCCTTCGAATCGGGCGGCAAGGGGTAGAAACGGTCGAGGATTTCATCTATTTCCATCCTGCATCAGCCGGCCAGTTTCACCACCGCTTCTTCGACCGTAGGCAGGAAGTTGATCTGCTTTCCCTTGTTGCTTTCAAAGATAAAGTCGCGCAGGCTTTTGCTCTCATAGTGTGCAAAGTCGCCGACAATGGCCAGCCGCATTTTGTAAGTAGCAAATTTTTGCAGGATTTCGCCTGCTATACCCGTTTTGAGCTCGAAGAAAGCGGGGGTAATATTTTGCTCATGCAGGATAACGCAATCGTAATCCTGGTAATACAGATCCGCGAGCAATTGAAGCCCGTCGTCGGGCGTCCGGACCAGAAGCTGGTCGGACAAGACCTCGGCTATGGAAGTCCCGTTATTTTGATGTTTCCGGATATTCATAACAAGTTCCGCCGTGCGGTTCAGTCACGCGGCCAATTGCGAAGATAGTAAAAAAAGCCCTCCCGGCGATGCATATAAATATTCAGCCTGGCGGGTTTACCGGTCGCTTATCGTCATTCGTTGCTCCGAAATAGCCGCCGACTCGCTATTTTTGCCGTGTACCAAAATCGATCCACTCTGCCTTTACGCATCCTGATAGCGCCATTGGACTGGGGACTGGGGCATGCCACCCGCTGCATTCCGGTCGTCAGATACCTTATAGAAAACGGTTGTGAGGTTACCATTGCGGCCTCGGGTGCAACGGCATTGCTGTTGAAAAACAACTTCCCCGATATACCGCAAATACCCCTGCCGGGCTACAATATTACATACAGCCGGCGCGGCGGCACGTTTGTCCTGAAAATTCTGGCCCAGATACCCAAAATCCTCCTGGCGATCCGGCGGGAGCGGCAATGGCTCAGGAACATACAGGCTGCGCGCCATTTCGATCTCGTGATTTCGGACAATCGATATGGGCTCAAAATCAATGCGCTAAAATCCGTAATAATGACCCACCAGTTGCAGGTCATAACCGGTTTCGGGGACCGGGCAGATGCCATGCTGCAAAGAATGCACTACCGCATACTCGAAAAATTCGACGCATGCTGGATCGTAGACGCCGAAGCGAACGGCGGATTGGCGGGAATGCTGTCACATCCTTCCCGCATCCCGTCCAATGCAACTTACCTGGGCCTTTTGTCACAGTTGCGCGGTCCTGCCTCCCCGGCGCCCGGGCAACCGGAACAGATACTCATTCTGCTTTCCGGGCCGGAGCCCGCGCGTAGCCTGCTCGAAAAGCAGCTGCTCGCACAAATTACAAACATTGACGAATACCATTTCCATCTGATAGCCGGCAACCCGGCGGGTCGCGTACCGGGGCATTTGCCTGCGCATGTGACCTACGCCACGCACGCGAATGCCGACGATCTGGCCGTTGCGCTTGCCGCCGCCCGACTGGTAATCTGTCGAAGCGGCTACTCCACGCTTATGGATCTGGTGTTTTTTGAAAAAAAGCATTGCTTATCCCCACGCCGGGGCAATCGGAGCAGGAATATCTGGCCGGCTATTTACTGGCAAAAGGCATCGCGCTGAGCCGGCAGCAAAAATCGCTGGATTTGCAAAAGGATATTGCCGACGCATTGCAATACAGGGGCTTTGCCGCTTTCGAAGATACGTCGGGCCAAATGCGGAACGTAATTGATGGCATTTTAAGGCAGCTGCAAAGTTGACGTTCGGCCAGCCTATCGAAAAACGGGGCGTCGTTGCTTATGACGCCCCGTTTCATTATCAATCGGCCAGTAGCGGCTCTTCCGCATTCCGGTGCGCACGAACGACGCGCAACATTTGCAGTAACACCGACAGTACGATCAGCGCCAGACCCACATAAAACGACCATTGGAGCTCCCTGTTTTCACGATAAATCAGAATGGCGAGAATGATCGTGTACACCGGTTCAAGGTTCAGGCTAAGGTTAACCGTGAATGCCGAAATGCGGTTCAGCGCCTGCGTTTGCAGCATGTACAGGACTACCGTGCAAAAGAATGCCAGCAGAAGTAAATATCCCCAATCGGACCACGAGGGCATCATCGTCGCGACAGGGAAGAAATAGAAATAGACGGGCATCAGCGGTGTAAGCGCCAAAGCTCCGCCCAGCATCGAATACACGGTAATCGTCTCGCTCCGAAAGGATTTCGCCAGCCGCTCGTTGGTGATCATGTAAAACGACGCGATCGCCGACGAAATGATCCCCAGGCCGATACCCGCGCGGTATCGTGCATCGATGCTGAAAATCAACACGATGCCAGCCAGCGTAAGCGTACTTAAAAACAGCTCGGATAACACGAAGGGTTTCTTGTTGATAAGCGGCGACAATATGGCGGTAAAGAAGCCTGTCAATGAAAAGCAAACGACCCCTACCGAAATATTGGAGTACTTAATACTACCGTAGAACAGCATCCAGTGCAATCCCAGGAGCAGCCCGGTCAGAGAAATGCGCCGGAAGTCGCGGAACGCTATGCGCTCCAGTTTTCCGGTCACCGCCAGGATCATGAGCATCAATATTCCCGCCAACCATATGCGGTACCACGACAGCAGGCCTTCGTTTACAGTGATCAGTTTCCCGAAAATGCCGGTAAAACCGGCGAGAATAATGGCTATATGCAGCTTGATGAAAGCTTTTTTCATTGTAATGATTGTTCAAAAAGGTAATTAAATGGACGTCCGGCGCACCACGAAATGCAGGCGCAAGCCGGTTAAGCGAACCCGTCGCGCGGGAAAGGCTTAACGACCCTCATGAACAATGGTAATAGACAAATAGAGAATTGACTCCCGCGTCGGCGGGAATACCAGGATCGGTTCCGGTCATTAAGCCATCAGGCTACCGGAGGAGGCGAAATGCAGAAAAGAAGGCGGTTATCGGACATATTTTTGGGAATTGCCTGGCAAAGGTAAGCCGTTTTTCCCAAAACCTCAATATCGTTAACAGCCATGCCCGTCGTACAACTTTCATTGTACGATATTTTCATTTTTTTGACTTTATTTTACCTTTGCATTGTAAAAAACCGTTGAGGGACGAATTTGGGCCGACTTTTATCACTTCTGCTTTTCGGGCTGCTGCTTTATAACATGATGGGCTATTCGGTAGTCTATCTGTTGGAAGAAAAGTACGTCCCGACGGCCGCCGGGCAGGAGCATATCGAGCGCAGCGCCCACTCGCGCGACATCGTGGTGAAAGTACCGGTGTCGCTTCCTTATCAGGCAAACTGGTCGCACCCCGAGCCTTCCGAAGGTAAAATCGAGCACGAGGGCGAATACTACCAGATACGGACCCGGCAATTGATGAACGACACGCTGTACGTGTACTGCGAACATGACCAGAATGCGCGTGACCGGTATATGGAACTTGTTGACCATATTCAGAATGAAGTCGAAAGACCATCGCCGGCAGGCCATGCCAGGCTGCTCAAATCCTTTGTGAAGGAATTCATGGTTTCCTCACGGAAGCATATCTTTTTTGTACTCGAATGGATTGAAACAACACCATCAGCAACAGACCGATATAACGCCCCCGTTTCAGATTGCCGGCACAATACCCCGGCGCCTCCTCCCGACGCACTACTGATTTCCTAGTTTTTTGCAGCCCGCACATTCCGGCTCCCGTACAGGCGGCCCGGCAGGCGAATGCATGTATTTCAACCCATCAGGACCATTCACCAAATCAGTAATGAAAAAAGCATTATCTATCTCAATCGCATTGTTTTTAACACTTTGCACCGCTCAGGGTGCGTTCGCACAGGGTTGCGTGGCCATCCGCGGAACCGGCAATGCCTGCATGATCGCGCATGCCGACAGCAACGATCACCAGCAATGGGTGCTTAGCACGAGTGTCCGGTACTTTAAATCGTTCCGGCACTTTTCCGGTCCGCATGAGAACAAGGAACGTCTCGAACAGCACACGGAAGTAATCAATCACACCGCCTCGCTCGACATCAATATCATGCGCGTCCTTAACGACCGGTGGTCGCTGATGGTCGACCTTCCCATTATTTCCAATGCGCGATCGTCGCTGTACGAGCACGGTTTGGTCAACGGCAGCAACAAGTTCAACGAGCGCCACAGCATGCATTCCTTCGGCATCGGCGACCTGCGCATTGCCGCCTACCACTGGCTATTCGATCCAAAAAAGAGTTACCGCGGGAATATTCAGCTCGGGCTGGGAATCAAGCTGCCCACCGGCGACTACGATTACCAGGATTACTGGTACAACGTAGGCCCGAATGGTAGCAAGGAACTGCGGACCGTGGACCAATCCATTCAGCTTGGCGACGGCGGCACGGGTGTCACGGTCGAGTTGAATACTTTTTACAACCTGTTCCACAACTTCGGCGTTTACGGCAACTTCTTCTATCTCATCAACCCCCGCGAGCAGAACGGCGTCCGCACCTACCGCGAGACACTTTCGCCGCGTTTGGCCAACGAGGCGATCATGAGCGTTCCCGACCAATATATGGCCCGCGGCGGTTTCAGCTACTCGCTTCACCCGTTTGCGAAAGGCTGGGCGATAGCCGCCGGCGCGCGTCTCGAAGGCATTCCGGTGCACGACCTGATCGGCGGCAGCGGCGACTTCCGTCGCCCCGGTTATGTGTGGAGCATCGAGCCCGGCATCACCTATTCGGGCAAAAAATTCAGCTTTTTTGCTACCGTACCGGTTGCATTCGTCAGAAACCGGACTCAAAGCGTAACCGACAAAGAGAATTCCGACAAAACCGGAACCTTTGTACGCGGCGATGCGGCATTTGCAGATTATTCTGTGAACGCGGGGATTTCCTTCAAATTCTAGAATACCGCATAAAAAAGGGCCAAACGCGCGTTTGGCCCTTTTTTATTAAAACCTTCCCTTAAATACCGCCGATCTGAACACCCAGCAGCTTGTAAAATTCTCTCAGGATTGCCGGGTGCCCCGGCCATGCGGGCGAAGTTACGAGGTTGCCATCCACGATTGCCTGGTCGGCCGGGATGTTCTTCCATGTTCCGCCGGCGAGCTCGATATCCGGCCCCACCGCCACATAGGCCGTGAGTGTACGGCCCTGCAACACTTTTGCCGCAGTAAGGATCTGAATGCCATGGCAAATAGCCGCTACCGGCTTATTCGCCTCAAAAAAATGCCGGGTAATTTCCAGCACGCGTTTATTGAGACGCGTATATTCGGGCGCGCGGCCGCCTGCGATGTAAAGTCCGTCGTAGTCGGCCGGGTTAACGCCTTCGAAATCGACGGTGATCGCAAAGCGGTGGCCCTGTGTTTCCTTGTACGTCTGGTCGCCTACGAAATCATGAACGGCGGTCGGCACGGTGTCGCCTTTCTTGCGGTCGGGTGCGAGTGTATCCACTTCGAATCCGACGGAAAGCAAAGCCTGGTAGGGCACCATGGCTTCGTAATCTTCTACGTAATCCCCTGCCAGCAACAGAATTTTCTTCGACATAACGGTTTAAGTTTAGTGATTAAAGAAGTTTTACTGCATTTAAAGCTACGTGAAAAACAGCCTTCTTGTTCCTGCAAGGGCTGATTCTTTAATTTTCGTACTCTTTCAGCAGCGTCCTGATGTCGCGGATGAGCTCGTAGGTCCCCTCGTCGGTGGTACCGTCGTACATGCCGCGAATATGGCGGTCCTTATCGAGCAGCACAAAATGGCCACTGTGTAAAAATCCGCCCGGCGATTTAGCGTCCTCGGCTGCGGTGACGAGGTAATGCCGCTGCCCTATTTCATAAATTTTCTCCCGGTCGCCCGTCACGAACTGCCAGGTGGCATTGCTGACGCCCAGGTCGGTCGAGTACGTTTTAAGTACTGCCGGTGTATCATGTTCCGGGTCGATCGTATGCGAGAGAATGCGTACGGTCGGGTTGTTTTTCACTTCGTCGTAAACTTTGAGCATATTCTTTTTCATTACCGGACAAATCGTCGGGCAGGTCGTAAAAAAGAAGTCGGCGACATATATTTTGTCTTTGAAATCGTGCTCGGTGACCGTCTGATTGTCCTGATTGGTAAATGAAAAAGCGGGAATGGAGGGATAACGGGTTTCCTCGGTTGTTTTCCCATCCACCGTTCTCACAACAGTTTCCGGTTCGCCGAGGTAAGGCAGTTTGCGGTCTTCGCAGGCGGTCAGTAAAACCGCCGTCAGACCCAGCATAAATACAGGGACTCGCATGAATGTGACAAGTTTGGAATTAATAAAATGATTGATGCGAACGCACCTGCAGGCGCAGCGGCGTTCGAAAGAGATCGTGCCTCGCGTAATGCGAAGGCAATGTGCGATAATAGCCGCTCAAGTCAGCGGGGGATGAAAGATATCCGCCGCAGCGGCACGGGGAATAAAGTGCGACCGGAATGCAAACGTTACCTTCAACGGCATTTCAAATCGCTCGGGCGACTGAAAAACGAATGGTCGGCCTGTGTCCATAACCTGAAACAACAGGTTCGCCATACAGGTTTGTTCTGCCTGCCGCTCTTCCTGCTTCTTGGCATCGACCACTTTTTGGGCCAGGTAACATCTGCCTTCACAGACGACGATCGGATTGTCGCGGTTCACGCAGAGGTTCGCGATAATGTATTCCTTTCGCAATTCGTAATCCAGGTACATCAAAGGGACAACCCATGCCTTGATTAGCATCAGCAGCGTAAAGCCGAGGGTGATCCATTGCCTGCCGGAAACTTTCACGAAATGGAATGCCAGATTTTATTGTTAAACAAAATGTCAGGCAAAACTAACGCCCGATACCAAAGATACCAAATCTTTCCCGCGACACCCTTTCCTTTCTCCTTTCCTCCCCTTCCCCCTTTCAAAAAAATCATCTTTTATTTTGTACTAATTAGTAAAGTATTATACCTTTGTAGCACCAAACAATAAAACAATGGCAGGCAGACCTAAAATATATGACGAAACGGCGATCCTGGACAAGGCGGTGGAAGTCTTTTGGGAGAAAGGATATGCCAACGCGACTGCCGACGACCTGCTCCATGCGATGGGAATCGGAAAAGGTAGTTTTTACTTCGCATTCAAAGGCGGAAAGGAGGAGTTGTTCAGAAAGTCGATGGAACGGGTCGTTGAACTGAATTTCAAATCGCTCCGCGACACGCTTGCTACCTGTGATAACCCCGTGCAGTTCCTCCGTGATTTTTTCATGTCGCTTGCCGGCAATGAATCGCCGGTTGGCGACAAAGGTTGCTATTTCGGCAACGCACTGATACAGGTTTCGGCGCACGACTCCGGGTTGAAACTGATCGCATCCAAATACCTGCATTTGCTGGAAGAGATATTTACCGGAGCCGTTCAACGGGGCAAGGGCCTTGGACTGCTGCAAACCGCGGAATCCGCTGAAACGCTCGGGACTTACCTGGTAAATCTCTGGAATGGCCTGAATGTGACACGCAGAATGGAAACCGATCAACACAAACTGGCCGAACTGGTCCGTTTGAACCTGAATATCCTCACGTAATTTTTTTATCCAATTTTGTACCAAATAGTACAGTTTATTTCAACCACTTAAATCAAAAAAATCATGAAACGCAAAGCAACAGCCGTATGGAATGGTGATATCAAAACAGGCGCCGGCCATATCACAACGGGCAGCACCGTTCTTAATAAAACGCAATACTCCTTCAATAGCCGCTTCGCCGACGGCATCGGCACCAATCCCGAGGAACTCCTTGCGGCCGCACACGCGGGCTGCTTCACGATGAAACTCGACCTGGATCTTACACAGGCGGGCTACAAGGTGGAATCGTTGGAAACGCAATCGGTTGTTACGCTGGATAATGGCAAAATCACCAAATCCGAATTGACCCTGCAAGCCAGGGTACCGGGTATTTCGGAAGAAGATTTCCGGATCATCGCCAAAGAAGCCGAAAAAACCTGTCCGGTGAGCCAGGCCTTCAATTTTGAAATCGTACTGAACGCGACATTGGCTTGATCGGATTGGCCGTTAGACGCCGGCCGGCGCCTGACTCCTGTCGGGCGCCAATTGCATTTTTGCCATTTTTACCGGCGGGCCTGGGAAGCATCGCTTATCTGCTCACATTCTCCCGGCGACCGTTTAGCCAAAACCAATCTTCTCGATCTGACGGGCACGGAGCTTCAAATCGTTTCAATTACCAGTGGTTTCAAACGAACCGGTTACCTCCGACTTTTTGTTGCATGGTAACAAACTGCCACCAGAATGAGTACCTTCTTCAAGCGGATACCGTCGCCGACGGGCCTTCTGACGCTGATTGCCAGCGAAAACGGATTACGGGCCGTGCTCTGGGACCGTGGCGATCCCGAAAAATCCGGCATCGACCGGGGTGAAGAAAACCCCGATCACCCATTGCTGCTCGAAACGGAAAGACAACTGAACGAATACTTCACCAAAAAGCGCAAAACCTTTTCGCTTCCGCTGGACTTCGTCGGCAGCGAATTTCAAAAGCAGGTCTGGGAAGCGTTGCTGACCATTCCCTTTGGCGAAACGCGGACATACGGCGATATCGCGCGCCAGATAGGCAATCCCGATTCGGTACGGGCCGTAGGCGGCGCTGCCAACAAAAACCCTATTCCGATCATAGCGCCTTGCCATAGGGTCGTGGGGGCCAACGGGAAGCTGGTTGGCTTTGGCGGCGGGCTTGAAAACAAAGCATTGCTACTGGATCTGGAAGCACCCTATCGGCAAACCACGTTGTTCGATTAAAATGGCCGCACAACAGGTAACCGTTAGTTAACCTGTCGTATTTTCGAGATTTCTTTTTTATCTTTGCCACATTGTTCACCAACCGTAAACACCAGGTGTAGGAGTCCATTTCTTTCAGGAAAATAAATGCATGCGGCCGTTGTGGCGGCCGCTATTATTCATTCTCAAAAGAAATGTACTATGCTTTTTCTTCAAGGTGTTACCTATGCACACCCGAACCGGGATGTGCTTTTTACCGATATTAACCTTACTGTTAACAGACACGACAAAATTGCGCTCATAGGGAACAACGGTGCCGGAAAATCGACATTGTTGGGCATCCTGGCAGGTCGCCTTAAACCGGCTGCGGGTGCCGCCGGTGCCGATTCGAAACCTTATTACGTTCCCCAGCTTCTGGGACAGTTCAATCACCTCACCGTAGCCGAAGCGCTGGGTGTACATGATAAATTGCTGGCGCTGAAAGAAATTCTCGAAGGGCACCTTACCGACATAAACCTCGAACTGCTGGACGACGACTGGGGTATCGAAGAACGGTGCCAGGAAGCTTTCGCTCATTGGCAACTGAACGGCGTAACGCTCGCGCAACCTATGGCTACGTTGAGCGGAGGGCAGAAGACCAAGGTTTTTCTCGCCGGAATCATCATCCATGAACCTGAAATTGTACTCCTCGACGAGCCCAGCAATCACCTCGATGTGGACAGCCGGTCTATTTTGTATGATTATATCCGGTCCACGAACCATACGCTCGTCGTGGTCAGCCACGACCGGACTTTGTTGAACCTGCTCGATACGGTTTGTGAACTCGGAAAACGGGGCGTCACTACTTACGGCGGGAATTATGATTTTTATGTAGAACAGAAGGCCATCGAAAACGAAGCGCTGAATCAGGACGTAAAAGCCAGGGAGAAGGCGCTTCGGAAAGCCAGGGAAGTAGAAAGGGAATCGATGGAACGCCAGCAAAAGCTGGATGCGCGCGGCAAAAGGAAGCAAGAGAAAGCGGGCCTGCCGACAATCGTTCAGAATGCATTCCGGAACAATGCCGAGCGAAGTACAGCCCGAATGAAGGGGATCCACGCCGAAAAAGTAGACGGCATCGCCCGGGAACTAAGCGATTTACGCAGCGAATTACCGGCCGCGGATAAAATGAAGGTCGATTTCGACAATTCGTCCCTGCACAGGGGCAAAATTCTCGTTACGGCGGAGCATATTAACTACACTTATACCGATCGGGCGCTTTGGGACTTGGAGACCGGTTTTCAGATCACCAGCGGCGAGCGCATAGCCATCAAAGGTGCCAACGGTTCGGGAAAAACCACGCTGCTCCGCATGATCCTGGGCGAGTTGCAGCCGGCAACCGGTACCATTGTGCGCGCCGATTTCAAATCCGTTTACATCGACCAGGATTATTCACTCATCGACAACACCTTAACCGTTTATGAACAGGCCTGGAAATTCAACTCGGGGGCATTGCAGGAGCACGACATCAAAACCCGCCTTAACCGGTTTTTGTTTACGAGGGAATACTGGGACAAACCTTGTGTAGATCTCAGCGGCGGCGAAAAAATGCGGCTGATGCTCTGTTCACTGGCCATTGCCACACAAGCCCCGGACATGATCGTCCTCGACGAGCCGACCAATAACCTCGACATCCAGAACATCGGGATACTTACCGCCGCAATTAACGAGTACCGGGGCACGATCATCGTCGTTTCGCACGATGCGCATTTCCTTCGGGAGATCGGCGTCGGGAGAGAAATTGTATTGGCCTGATATTTAACCTCCGCGAATGCCGGGGCTTTCCCATACTTACCCGGCATTCCCTTATATTTAACCAAAAAAATCTCCATGCTGGATATTGTGATCGAAGCCCGGAAAGCGGCTATCAGTGAATCGGTGATGGTGAAACGGATATTGCCGTTCCGCCTCAGACGAATGGTCGGGCCGTTTATTTTTATGGACCACGCGGGGCCGTTGGGCGCGGTCCCCTCGAACCCGTCGTCAATGGACGTGCTTCCTCACCCTCATATCGGTCTCTCTACCGTGAGTTACCTGTTTGACGGCCAGGTTACGCACCGCGACAGTACAGGGGTGGAACAGATTATCAAACCCGGGGAAGTGAACTGGATGACTGCCGGGAGCGGAATTGCACATTCGGAACGATTCGAAGACCCTGCCGCACTCGCGGGTGGACTCGAAATGATTCAGACCTGGGTTGCATTGCCCGAAAAAGACGAGGAAGCAGCCCCGACATTCAGGAACTATACCCGGAGCGAGCTGCCCGTGTTTACCGACAAGGGTGTGTGGATGCGCCTGATCGCCGGGGAAGCCTTTGGATTGTCGAACGGCGTACAAACACTTTCACCGCTTTTTTACCTGCACGTGGTGCTGGAAACCGGCGCGGCGTTCACTGTCCCGGAGGGTTATTCGGAACGGGCCGTTTATATTGTAAAGGGAGCCGTCGAGACGGGTGGCCGTTTTTACCAGCCCGGCCAAATGCTGGTTTTTAACAAAAATGCGGAACCCGTCGTAAAAGCGCTGGAAAATACGACGCTGATGCTGCTGGGCGGCGAATCGCTAGGCGAACGGTTTATCTGGTGGAACTTCGTCTCGTCGCGCAAGGAGCGCATTGAACAGGCAAAGGAGGATTGGAAACAGGGACGCATTCAGCTGCCCCCGGCGGACGACCAGGAGTTTATCCCTTTACCCGAAGATCACTCACGCCCCGCCGGTGCTCCGCCACGACCGGAACCGCTCTCCTGATGTCACCGCTTTGCATATTTCCTGATGCGGTGAAACGTCAGGAAGTTCGCATCGTGATTGTTCCTCGCACCGCCCAGGCCATCGTCGAATGCGGTCCGGCACACGAAAACGATGTCCCTGCCGTCAAATAGCCAGTCGACATATTGGAAACCGTGACGAACCACATCGGGATGTCGCAGGAGGATTTCGCGAAAATCCCAGGTGATAAGGTCTTTGGAACTGTATAGCGCGAGCGTATTTCGAATACCCGCAGGTGATTTACCCGCATTCGCTTTCTTCACTTCCCCGGGGATCAGGTTCGTCAACGTCCAGTACAGTTTTGTTTTAGGATCAAAACGAATGGTGAATTTTTTGCTACCGCCGGGGAAACTGATAAAATCCTTATCCGGATCAAAACTGGCCGTTTTCCCATCTTCGCTGATCCTGACAATGGCGGCTTTTTCTTCCAGGGTCGTCCTGTCGTCGACGCGCAAAACGTCAGCTACCGATCCGTCGGGCATTACCACGGCATTACCTTCAAGCCAGCCGGTAAAGTGACCGTCCAGGTAAGTCGAATCGAAACGCATCACATTGGTACTAAGCCAATTGGAAGCAATCATCGGATCGGCGCCCAGTGGAATGGACGCTACGAAAGCGCTATAACGCTTGCCCCATTGCTTCGGCGGCCCGGCGGCGTCTTCGATTGCGCGCCACAACCGGCCGCGGTGCTCGATCAACGGCATTGGCGCGCAATGGTACTCGCCCGCTTTCAGCAGGCCATGCGAGTCGTCGGTCGGTTCGGTCCAGTTCCGACCGTAGTCGGCGGAGTTCCGGATGATCATGTTACCGTGATGCCGGTCGGTACCAAGCATATAGAGCTTACCCTGATATACGAACAGCTTTGACCAGAACTGTCCGTTGATTTCCGAAATCTGCTGCCAGCTTTTTCCGCGGTCACGCGAGCGGTACACACGCGAGATGGCGCGCACATGCTCGTTCGATTTCGGCCCGAAAAAGTCGTGCGATGCGACGTAATCGCCATTCGGCAGGATCGCGATACTCGGAGAGCCGATGTACAGGCCCGAGGCCGCCGGACTGTGGGCAATCACCGTACCCGGTACTTGCGTGAAGTCGGGGCTTTGTGCAAACGACTGAACGACAAGGCAAATCAGCGCGGCCGCCCGGCAAAATCGATAAATCATTGATGTATTAGCAGTTACATTCCCGATTTTATCATAAGGTTTTAAGTCGGGATTTTTACTGACCGGTTTTAACCGCAAAGCCCCGCAAAGCGATCGTCTGCGGGGCTTTTTAGCTTTATTTCGATTAACCTGCCAACCGCGACGGGGGCACGCCGTACATTTTCTTGAATGCGAAAGAAAAATGCGACAGGTCTTCAAAACCGATTTCGAGGTACACATCGGAAGCTGTCCTGCCCTTTTCCTTAATCAGATAATGCGCTTCCTGCAACCTTCGCTGTTGCAACCAGCGGCTGGGCGAAGTATGAAAAATATGTTCGAAATCGCGTTTGAATGTCGCCAGGCTGCGGCCTGTCAGATAGGCGAAACGGCTCAGCTGCACATTGAAATGAAAGTTTTTGTTCATAAATGCTTCCAGATCGATCTTGCCGGGTTCGCTGAAGTCGAACAGTACGTCCTTCAAGGCAGGCGCCGAACGGAGCAGGATCATAATGGCCTCACGTACCTTCAACGCCTGCAATTCCTCGTCGATCAGCTGGTCGTCCTCGCTGTACGGCCTCAGTGAATCCATGAAACCTTTCATCAGACTGCCTCCCCTCAGGGCTATGACCGGTTCGACCGCCTGGCTCTTGCCGTGATCGGAGTAATACCCGTGTTCCATGGCGAAAGTGCGTAAGGCGGCCTGGTTCAGATATACCGAGACAGATTTGAAAACCCCGTTGGCCGGTGGTTGTTTCACGAACTTGATCAACTGGTTCCTCCGGATAAACCGGTAATCGCCTTCCCCGAACATATATTCCTTTTCGCCGTTGTTGACGGTGAGCGTGCCGGATATCTGGTAGCTGAAAACGTGCTCGGGTGCGAACTGCTCCCCTTCGCGGTTCCGGGTGAAATAGCACGAATACGCGATGGAAGATAAATGCCTGTCGGATTTGGAATCGATCATAAGCAAATTTAACAATTAGGCATCTTTTTTAACCCCTGTATACCACTTGCCCATCGAGGTTTCCAGAAAATCTTCAGCTTCGTCGTGGTCGGTCGAAAGGCTTACGTCCAGCCACGCCTCCATTTCGGCCTTCCGCGCCTCGTCGGCGTTTTTGAGCAGGGCGATGGCCTCGCTACCCAGCACGAGATGGACCGGCGGGGCCGGATGTGCGGCCAATGCCACCATGGCATCCGCTGCTTTTTTCGGGATCGCCTACCGGCACAAATTGGCCCGATTTAAAGTAATCGGTACGCTGATTGACCATGTCATAACCTTCAATTTCGCGTGCATAGGTCATGGAAGCGCCCGCCCAGTCGGTACGGAAACCGCCGGGTTCCACGCTGGTCACGAAAATACCGAGCGGAGCCACTTCCTTGGACAATGCCTCGGTAAAGCCGCTCAGGCCAAACTTGGCTGCCTGGTACATCGTCAGTCCTGCATTCCCTACCCGGCCTCCTATCGAGCTGATCTGCAAAATACGGCCGCTGCGCTGCTTTCTCATGTAGGGCAACACGGCACGCGTAACCTCGATAGGTGCGTAAAGGTTGGTTTCGAGCTGGCTGCGGACCTGCTCCCCGGTGAATGCTTCCGCAGCCCCGATAATGCCGAACCCCGCATTGTTGACCAGCACATCGATACGCCCGAAATACGTTATGGCTTCGGCCACTGCGTGGTAAATACGTTCATAATCGATCACATCGAGGCCGATGGGTTTGATTTGATCGCCATATTGCGCCACGAGGTCGTCGAGCTGGCTAATATTGCGGGCAGTAGCTGCGACTTTATCCCCGCTTTTCAAAACTGCTTCCGTAAGGCTGCGTCCCAATCCGCGGGAGCTGCCTGTGATAAACCATACTTTTGCCATTGTCTTTGTGTTTTAAGTACAATGCAAAGGTACCTTGTCCCCCATCGCCGGACTTTGTTAAAAAGCTCAGAGTTGGTTTGCTGAAAAGCTCACGGATTAGTCCCTGCCTTTGTACAGGTCACTGGTCCGATCCTTTCTTCAACACATAAAAATACATATCCGTACGGATCCGGAAACCCAGCGTTTCGTATACGCCGATCGCCCGCGCATTGTCTGCTCTGACGTGCAGGAACGGTACCTCGCCCGCCTGCTGAATACGATTGACCTGGCGTAACAGCAAATGGCGCGCATAGCCTTTGCCCAGATGATCGGGATGGGTGCAAACGGCGCTGGCCTCGGCGAAGCCATAGGGATGCATCCGCTGACCGGCCATCGCTACGAGGCGGGCGTTGTCAAAAATACCCTCGTAGTGACCGAAACGAATGGTTTCTGTCGCAAAAGGGCCCGGGTTGGTAAGGCTTGTCAATGCGATCATTTCAGGAATGTGTTCGGTGGTGAGGGGGATGGTTACAGGGCCTTCCGTTCGAGGGAAGTCGGGCCCCATGTACAGCATCTGGTACCCCGGGATCGCCGCCAGCAGTTGCCATGGACGTGGTATTTCCACATTTTCATTGCGTACGAATATCACATTGTTGCCGAATGGCACAATTTCGTGCAGCATCCGCAGACCGTCTGGGACAGGGCCTTCCACAGCGGCGAAAGGGGCTATTCCCGGCCGAAAATAAGCCACAATGCCGCTCACCTGGCCCAAAGCGCTGTTGTGTGCGTTGAGTGCATGCCAAACGGGGTTATCAAGGATTTGTTTCATTTAAGATTGTCGATTCCAGGGCTAATTTACATCGGTTACCCCGAATTGCCGCCCAGCATTTACGCTAACGGTGGCAAAATTAAACCCGGCTTCGTCGCACGGCCTTGCATTGGGAAAGATTAGACGATAATTTCGGACATCAACAGATCAAACGACTAATGAACTTTCAAATCGGATCGCTACTTTCCTATAATATCTGGGCAAACCGCCGCCTGACCGAGCAAATCAAAGATCTTACCCGGGAAGAATTCACCGGGGAGATCGGGGGCAGTTTTCCGTCCGTCAGGCTGACCCTCGTGCATTTACTCGAAGCCGACTGGCTCTGGCTCAACCGCTGGCAGGGAAAGCCGCTGGTGCTCCCGCCCGACACCTGGGATACCGGCTCCGCCGAATCGGTTTCGGAGATTTGGCTCGGCATTCAGGAAGAGATTTTACGCGTATTCGAGTCGAAAGCTGAGGAAACCATGCTGCAACCGCTGCATTTTATTACCAGAGCCGGTGCGGCGCTCGAAATGCCCTACTGGCAGACGGTCAGCCATATGGTCAACCACGGCACTTATCATCGGGGGCAACTGGCGAATATGATCCGCATCCTGGGGTACAAGCCCGTCGGTACCGATCTGTTCCTCTTTTTCAATGAAGAAAATAGCAAAGCGAACGGCACTGCGGTGTAGGAATGGTTTTTGAGGGCGAAGGGCTATTCTCCCAGGAGAGGCAGTCACCATTAAACCTGTTTCCTATGATCACTCAAACTTATCGCAGCTGCATAGAAGCGTGTTTCCTGTGCGCTGCCGAATGCGAACATTGCGCGACGGAATGCCTGAAAGAGGACGACATTAAGTTGATGTCGCTCTGTATCGCCCTCGATCGCGAATGCGCGGTAGTATGTACCGCAGCCGTGCGGCTTATGAGCATGGGCGGCCCGCATGCAGCCGCCCTGTGCCAGTCGTGCGCGGAGGTATGCGACGCGTGTGCGGAAGAATGTGAACGTTTCCCGGAAATGGACCATTGCGTACGCTGCGCGACGATCTGCCGCCGCTGCGCCGAGGAGTGCCGCCGCATGGCAGCTTTGTATGTTTAAAACTATATAGACAAAAAGTGGCTGCCATAAAAGCAGCCACTTTTGCCAAACACACGAAAACACTATTCGAAACAGAAGGCCGCAAAGCCACTATTTGCAAATCAAAAAACAGAATGCGATCCTGTTTTTGCGTACGCAACTCGATCCTGCAAATATCCGGAATATGGAGCGGAAAGGTCCGCACGATCTGTCCGAAGATCAGGACAATTTGAACATCTCCTGTTACCGACTCACATCTTCAGGCCAGCTCCGGCGCGGAACTCGTCGGGTGTTAACCCGGTCTGTTTCTTGAAGAAACGGGCAAAATACGACTGGTCGCTAAATCCCAGCCGGTAAGCAATTTCCTTCACAGAGTGCCTCCCGTGGTACAATTCGCGCTTCGCCTCGATGAGTATCAGCCGGTAAAGGAGCCGGCTTAAGGTAGTCCCCATTTTTTCGCGCAGGAGCTCGTTGACCCGCTTGGGGGTGAGCCCGATCTGCCGGGCATAGAACGTCGCCGATTTTTCATGCCGGTAATGCGTCTGCATCAGTTGGAACAATTTCACGAGCCGGTGGTCCCCTGCCCCGGCTATCCGGTGGTTGTGCCGGCCAAACCGGTACAGGTGCGTAAGCAGCGCTGTCGTGTATTTTAGAAGCAACGAAATGTCCGCCTCACCGCCATATTCCATGAGAATAAGATCGAACAGGTGCGTCAAAGGTGCCACCATGTCGGCTGGAATCGCGAAGGCCGTATTTTCGAAGGGAAGGAACATCTGCCGCAAATACGGCTCGTCGATGCGGTCGAAAACATCGCGCGCGAACACAATGGTTCTTGCCGGCGGTAACGTAGCTGCGGGAATGGAATGGACCTGGTTGGGGGACAGAAGAAAGACTTCATTAGCCACTATCGGGAATGACTCGAAATCGATGAAATGCGTGCCGCCACTTTCCGAAAACCATACGATCGCAAAAAAACTGATCCGGTGGCTGGGCGCATGCTCCCCGAAAGCCAGCCCGCTCTCCGCCGCCATGAAGCGCGAAATCGGAAGTTCGTGTAATGGAAAATCGGTATGCTGCACCATCGTGGCCGGAATGGTAAATGTATGGTTGCCGTTTATTCCTGCAAATATACATCTACTCGAGTCACTACGATCTGAACAAATTGCGCCGGGAAGTATCCGGCGCGCCTTCCTTTAAAACTGATTCATTCCTCTGCACGCCTTCGCAATGTGGCCTCTATTCTGTCCAATGCCTTTACTGCGGTCAGGCAGGTCTGTGTTAAAAGCGATGAATCATGCTCTCACGCTACATCATGATGGTTCTACATGCGATAGTACTGACCGTCGTATCCGAATCGGTAAAGTTTCTTTTGCCGCTCCTCGAGAAGTCATTAAGACGCGCTACCGTGAATCTGATCAGTTCAAGTTTTGTCCCGGTTGGTGCTTGCTTTCTCATTGGTTAATTACTGTTTATGGGTGATTAATGCCCACGAAGTAAGCCGGCAAACACATTCCGTTTCAACTTTTTATACCAATGCAAGCCGGAACTCGACGAAAGTACGGATAGCATCGTATCAGGATTGTTCCAGCGGCATTTTAACCAAAACCCTGAATTCATTGTCCGTTTCCGACTTTTCGAATTCGTACCGGCCGGGATAATAAATTCCCAACCTTCTTTCCAGGTTCGCCAACCCGATTCCGCCGCTTGCGGATTTGCCGCGTAACGGCTGGGTGGGTTTGCTGTTAATAATGTCGAACTCGAGAAAACCACCCGAGGCGATTATCTGAATGTCTACAAACGAATCCTGCCGGGTAGCGTGCACACCGTGCTTGAACGCATTTTCGACCAGCGTGATCAATGACATGGTAGGTACACGGTGCTCGTCCGACACTTCTCCGTGTTGCTCTATGTTGATCTTGCACCGCCTGTTGCTCCGGATAGATTCGAGCTCCACATACAGCTTCATATAGGCAAGTTCCGTTTCGAGCCTGACGAACTCGTCGTTCATCTCATAAAGGGACAGTCGCAGGATTTCGGAGACCTTGTGCAAATATCCGGCCGCTTCTTCGGAAATAGGCAAAATCCTGGCGTAGGCGGCATTCAATACATTGAAAACAAAGTGCGGATTGATCTGCGATTTCAACGCTTTCAGCTCCATATTAAGCGCATCGTTCTCGATCTTTTGCCGCATAACATGCTCATTGGCTGCATACTTCGCCGTTTTCAGAGAAGCGGGCAGTATAAAAAACTGCACCTCCGAAATGTCGTTACTGAATACCAGCCATGCACCAGGATCCCGGAAATTAAATGGCGTGAGGTAGAGTTTCGCAAACAACCTGAACCTTTCGGTCATATTTTCCAGCCCATAAGCATAATCAACCCAGGTAAACAACAGCACAGAAAACAGGTGATTTATAACGAGCGCGGAGATGAAAAGAACGAAGAAAAGGAGAAAACCACGGATATAAGTACGGAGGATGTAATAGAGCGCTACGCAGAGGTAATATTCAGGGATGACCTTCAAAAAATAAAGGAAACTGGCAATGGTAACGCTGGCATCCGAAGCCTTTCGCGCGAGCGTGGGCAATGCGTACGCGTAATGCAGCAGGACAAACAATACCCAGAAGCAAACGTGATAAGTAATCCTCAGCCCCCCGGGTGCGGGGAAACAGAAGTCTTTCGATGAGGGAGCTTTTCTTTGCAATATCATTCATTCACAAGCCTTTACCTTTCTGTCAGCTGCCGGATCACTTCGTCGCGGGCCGGCGAAACGGCTATCGACACTTTCAGGCCGTTCAGCATCGTCACCATATTGCCTTCAATCATTTTTATCATATTGCGGTTAACGATGTAAGACCGGTGCGTCCTCACGAAAGTCGGGGAAGGCAGGCGGTTCATCATAGCGGCCATAGAGGCAAGCGTCACCAGTACACCGTTGGTATAGTATACTTTTACATAATCCTTCAATCCTTCGATAAAGTAAATGTCCTTAAACCAGACACAATACATTTTCCTGTCGGCACGGATCCACATATATTCCTCCTGACCGGCATCGGCCCTTTGTTCAGGGATTTGAACCGGACCGGGCTGATCGCCCTGCGGCAGATCCGGCGCCTCCGGTTCCAGCCTCCCCTTTTCCGCAGCGTTGCCGATCAGCTTTCTGACTTTTGTGACGGCCTTCAGGAAGCGGTCGAATCCGATTGGCTTTAACAAAAACGAGGTAACATCAAATGTAAAGCCATCCACTGCATACTCGGGATAAGCCGTGGTCATGATCACATGGGAGCCCGACGCATCGACAATATTAAGCAGGTCGAGGCCGGAGAGTTCGGGCATGTTTACATCGAGGAAAATAATATCCGGTTTTACTTCCGGTATCATCTCCAGTGCTTCCAGCGCATTGTAGCAACTTCCCGCGTACGTCAACCAACTAACCTTTGCTATCAGAAATTTAAGGACTTCATGAGCCGGCTCCTCATCGTCCACGATGAGGCAACTGATTTTTCCTGTCATATTCGAACTGATCCGGATTGTGATCGATGACCGCTATGTCTGTGCGGGGCAAAACCGCTCTCCAAATATCAATGGTAACCCAATGTGGTTACATTTACCCGGCAAATATGAGGATTATCCATTAAAATATTAATGATCCGTTCCGCAAAATGCCTTCCGCGGCACATTTTCCTTTCTCGCGAGCTTCGACTCGTAGTATTTCTTCAAATAATGGTAAACAACAAGCTCATGCTCACGCTGCTGCGAAACGAACAGGCGGTTCAGGAACATGTGTACCAGGCTGCCGGCGAAATTCCCGACATCCGTTTCGGCAAGGGGAAACAGGACTGCCATAGACGCGATGACACGCGCAGACCGTCCTTCAAACAACCGGATCGCTCCTTCGATCCGGTTGGAAGCATCCTGCCGCGGGTCGAGAAAACGTGCTATTTCTTCCCGATGCAGACGGTACTTAGTGTTCAACTGCACATTCAGGTTGGTATCGCCGCCGAATTCACGGAAAAATTGCTCCTGCAAGCGCCCTACCAGCCGCTTTTTGTGTTCCGGCGTAAATCCCATGTCGTCCAGCAGCATATCGGTGCCCCGCAAACCGATCAGCCACCGGTAATGCTCGCCTTCGTCGCCCGACAACATCCCCAGCAAACCTGAAACAGCGCAACTATCCGCGAAAAAAATAGATTCCACCTCCTCGAATGCATGCCGTCCGTAACGCTCCAATTCCCGCTTATAGGTATCGAGTTGCACTTTGTGGACCGTCCCGTTACAAAGCAAAGGCTCCATGAGCGGATGAAGCTGCGTCAGTACGGTTTGCCAGAACGAAGGATTGTTTCCCTGACGAAAACGCAGGCGGATATGATGGTCAGGGTCCGCAAAACGGACAAAAAACCATTTTTCGATGGTACCGTTTGCCACAAGGCGGTCGGCGAATGGCTTAATGACCGAAGCCAGAAGACGATCCGCGGTACGGGTGCCTGTATAAATTTTAACATACAACCATTCGCTTCCGACGATGAAGTCGCGCTTGACGGCAGCGGGGCCCATTGCCCGGAATTGCCTCGGGGACGGCTGCTCGGGCAGTGGGTCATTTCGCTTTATCAACGGCAGTATTATCTCATGTACATACCGCGCGCCCGGCTCGCCCAGGAGGCCGTTTTCGTCATGTTCCGGAAACTCCGCCAATGTTACCTTCCCGTATTTCCTGATCGCATTGCAGAGCACCTCCACCGCAAAATCGGAGTTTCCGTCGATGAGCAGTTCGCTGTCGCCATGGCGCAGCTGTACGAAACGGGGAATACCGTAAGCTTTTCTCAATATTCTCCATTCTGCGGCGCTCAGGGCATCTTTCCCCATACGGCCGGTAACCGTTTCCCGCTCGATATTCCACATTGCCCGGCTAAGGACCCAATGCTTGTATTCGACGCGCGGCAGAAATGCACTTGACGAGAGATGGCCCCAATCCCAGCCGAGATAGCGGTAATCGTGCTGGTATGTCAGTTCGCAGAGGAACCGATACACCGGCAGGCCATCCGAGAAGTTATGTGCATTGGTAAGCCGCGGGATAATCCTCTTATTTAATCGTTTAGACCATAATATGATCTCCCCCCGAGGCCGACACCGAAACCATGAGGTCGTCGGGCGTGATCTGATTTTCCCGTGGCATCGACGAGCCGGCCAGATAAGGGATCTCGAAATCCCGCAGGTGCGGTCGCATGAGCACGTTACCAGCCCTCGCTTGGGGCAGGTGTGCGATTTCTGCGAAGACGACGTCGCTCACCGATCGCTCTTCTTCTGCTACGGCCATTTTTACCCGTTCCGCAAGTTGTTCGTGGCCATGGCAGAAACGCCCGAGAAGTTTCAAGCCGGAAGGCCCTCCCATCGCTTTGAATGCAAACTTGAAATTCCCGCGGTCCATATCCTGCTCCGAACCGGCGATAAGATTACCGAACAGATAAAAGCTATCGGGGTCCTCTGCCGTAGCATTCATCTGCTTTTGCAGGTCTTTCAGCATACAGTCGGTGAGTGAAATGCGGTTTTCACCGTCGGTGACCGCCTGCCGGAAGAGTTTCTCCCGAAATACGGCCAGAGGCGAAGTATCGGCAAGGCCCGGCTTTGCGATCCCCGGGAACCGGAGGTCTTCCAATAGCGGAAGGTTATCCGCCTTACCGGCCATGACATCCCCATAGCCGATCCCGGTTTCGCAGTCCAGCACTTCCAGCAGCGGCATCTCACGTTGCCCGTAACGGTCGGCGAACCGCTTTTTGAATAATTCCATTTCCGGCTGAGGGTTCCGTAATCCCAGGAAGGCAAGATTTTTATATTCTTTTGTCAGCGTTTCGATTACACGCCCGCTGATCGTGCATGACCGGGGACGGAAGAAAAGGTCCGTCTGGATCAGGTCCTTACTGCCGGCTATCGCGAAATGCTTCGTCACCAGCGACTCCACCGCCTTGTATTTGCCAATACCAGGTTCGGCCGAGCGCAATAGCTCCGTAATTTTTTCCAATTGGAATAAATCTTTCTCGGCCTCCCCGATCCCGCGCAGCTTTTCGGTTATAGTGAAAAAAAATTCCTGCCCTGTAACCGTCGCCGCCAGCTCGGAAACCAGGATCTGGGCGTTAATCAGGGCATCGATGTACCATGTCGCTTCTTCACGACCGATGTCCGCCGATGTGACGCTATCTATCAATTCGCCGACTAAACATCCGTCCCTCGCAGCCAGGAGTACCCGATCCAGGTATGCGCTGCGTTCCACGGAGGCCAGCACATACGCCCTTTTTTGATTGTTCAATGAACATTCGACATAGCGGTAGGTGTCGCCAATCCGATAGAGGCTTGTGTTTGGATAAAATTTCAGCCGGGAACGGACCTCGGTTTGCCGGGAGATCGCTTCCGCCACTTCGGCTACGTAATTCATGTCGAGCCTCACATGGGTTTCGGGCGGCGCCGTTTCGTCGAACCGGATGTTCGTCGTATCGCTTATCTCGCCCATCGCACAGCCTGCAAAAAGGCCGTACGGCGTGCTTCGGGAAGTCATTCTTACGAAGTATTTATACAAAGTCTTAAGCAGGCCGGCTACACTCGTCCTCACCCTTCCCTCGAGCAGGCCGATGAATGAGGCGTATAGCTCCGGCGATGCTACGTAGATGGCTTCCAGCATGGAAGGCTGCGAAAAAAAGCGGATAAGTTCTTCCTCGAACAACTCCGGCCGGTTGTTTACACGCTCATTAAACCGGTAAAGGAGATCGAGCGAATACCGGGGACGACGAAGCATGAAGAACCCCTGGGACACGATAGACATAGACGGAAGGGTTTAGCATTTTTGACGTTCAAACTTGCCACCCAAATCAACCGGCGACAAACAATTTATGCCAACAGCCCGCTTTCATCGACAAAGCCGGCCTTCCGTCGGAACGCCCCTTCGCCAATGTGATTCTCGGGTTCGTCGAAACAGAAACAGAATTGGTCTAAAAAGTTCCGGTCGGACCGTGGGCGCGATACACATTTGCGTAACACCAAATGAGACAGGACAATGACATCAATAACATCATCATCAACAGGCATATCGGCAGGACTTTCGGCGGTCATCGCAGCCGCCAAAATCGATGAAATCTATGAAGTCGTGAGCATGCACAAACAGCAGCTGAATAGTTTCGGTTTTGCCCGGGGATATCTGGGCGTGTCTGTTTTCACTTACCTGTATGCGGTGCACTCGGGTCAAAAAAAATACTTCGACGAGGCGCGACGGGCATTCGACCACGCTTGCGACATGATCGACAGCGACTTTCAAAAAACCTATCCGAACGACTTCGCCGGCCTGGGCGCCGTTTCGCAATACCTTTGCCGGACGGGCGTGCTGGACATCGACCCAAACGTATTTCTCAGCGACATCGATGCCGTATTGCTAAAAAAAATGCGCTCGGAGTTGTACAATGGCCAATTGGGGGGGACTGGCCAACGGGGCTTTGGGCTACGGCCTGTATTTTCTGCAGCGCGGCTATTATAACCGGTCATTCGCGCAATCCATTGTTGAAGAGCTCGTACAGGGCATCGCGCGCTACGCAATACACACCCCCGACGGATGCTATTGGAAGTCAGGATTGAACCACACGTCCCCGAAAGCGGGCCTCTTCTCTCCCGACGAAACCGCTGCCGTCCTCCTTTTTCTGGCCAGGATCGTCGAAATGGGTCTGTGCCCTGCCGAACGTATGGAGGGAATTGCTCAGAAAGCCGTCAGTTACATCGAAACCTGCCGCAGGAACACGGGCGATATCGAAACAGGCTATACGTTGTTACGCGCGGGAATAGCCTTCAACAATGCGGCGTGGGCGCGTAGCGGCCGTGAAGATCTGCGGCGTTATGCCATAAGCCGTCAGGAGAATGCGGACCTCATCAAAGACGCCGGCATCGTGCACGGCGCGGCAGGTCTTGCGCTGCTCTTCGACCGCATTACACAAATAGGCAATGACCCCACTATCGAACGTGCGGCTGATTTTTGGTATGCACAAATCCTGCGGTTCGGCGGTCATCCCGATGGCTATGCGGGATACATGGCGGCCGAACATCCCTGGAACCTGCAAATCAACCTGGCCTTTTGCCAGGGCATTATGGGAATAGGCTCTACCTTGATACGGGCATTACATCCCGAAGTCCATTTCGACGACCTGATCTGGTCGGTCTGATTCAGACCCCGGGGGACTTGGATAATCCGGGGACCATCAAGCGCTGGCACGCTTTTTAACGCACCCATACGCCAAATTCACGCTTGAATTCACACCTTGAAGATGAAAACAAGTTACCTCGACAAACGAACAAAACCGACCGCCCGATTGCATTCCGTTGCAATTTGCGCCCTGGTGGCGCTGCTGCTGGCCGGGTGTTACGGAATGCGCCGCTCCAAAGGCGGCGGACAAATAGCGGCCGTCAGCCAAAGGAAGCTCGACACCGCCGCCATCGCAATCGCACGCGGATACACCATTACCCCCGTAATTACAGATCTGACATTCCCTACCGCCTGTGACTTCGACGACCAGGGACGGCTGTACGTGATCGAAGCCGGTTATAGTTACGGGGAGGTCTGGACAGCGCCCAGGCTGATACGTATCGATGGCGATAACAGCAAGACCGTTATCGCGACCGGCGATAAAAATGGCCCCTGGACCGGGCTTGTTTACCATGACGGCAATTTCTATGTTGCGGAAGGCGGCCAGTTAAACGGCGGCAAAATCCTTCGTATCGGCATGGACGGCAAGATCACGGCGCTTGTCAGTGACCTGCCTGCTTTCGGCGACCACCACACCAACGGCCCGGCGATTAAAGGCGACTACATTTACTTTGGTCAGGGCGCGGCCACCAATTCCGGCGTCGTGGGGCCGGATAATGCCAAATTCGGCTGGCTCAAAAGAAAGCCGGATTTTCACGATATTCCCTGCCAGGACATCGAACTGGCGGGTCACAATTTCGAGTCGGCAGACACCGCCGCGACAAATCGCAAAGTTGTCACCGGCGCGTACTCGGCATTCGGGACAACTACCCGACCGGGCCAGGTTATCAAAGGCAAAGTACCTTGCACGGGCGCGATCATGCGCATACCTCTGCAGGGGGGCGCACCCGAGCTCGTTGCCTGGGGCTTGCGCAATCCGTATGGCCTGCGCTTCAATGCCGACGGCAAACTGTTTGTAACCGACAATGGCTATGACGAACGCAGCAGCAGGCCCATTTGGGGAGCCGGGGATTTGCTATGGGAGATCACACCGGGCACGTGGTATGGTTTTCCCGATTTTTCCGGACATCAGATACTGGAAGGGGACATCGAATTCAAGGGCCCGGGCAAGCCTGCTGCGCAGAGTCTTCTAAAAAAACATCCCAATCAGCCGCCCCAACCGGCAGCCGTTTTGGGAGTGCATTCGTCGTCCAACGGCTTTGATTTCGACACAGGGGGCTTCTTCGCAAAAGGGGAAGCGTTCGTTGCACAATTCGGCGATATGGCTCCAGGGGTTGGGAAAGTAGTCGCGCCGGTGGGTTTCAAGGTCGTAAGAGTCAACCCGCAAACCGGCGTCATTCGCGATTTTGTAGTGAATAAAGGAAAACGAAACGCTCCCGCCAGTTACCTGGGAAGCGGAGGACTCGAGCGGCCGGTATCCGTGAAATTCAGCCGTTCGGGGGAACAACTTTACATCGTCGATTTCGGCATCGTTACAACTGACAAAAACGGCCCCAAACCAACAGCGGGAACGGGAGTCGTCTGGAAAATAGCAAAAAGATGAAACAGCAATCAATAACGCTGGCCTGCCTTATGGTATGGCTCAGCATTTGTTCGTGTGCTCCGAGGCGGTCGGAGCCGCTGAAAGAGCGCAGTTTTAATGCAGCACGTGCCGAAATTGCTAACGGCGAGGCACTTTTCATGACCCATTGCCAAAAATGTCACCCCGGCGGCGAAGGCGGGCTCGGCATGGCGATCAATTCCAATCCCGCGCCAGGGTTCGTTAAGCGATTCCAGATCAGGCACGGTCTGGGCGTGATGCCGGCATTCAGTAAATCGGAGCTTTCCAGGAGCGACCTGAAAGACATCAGCCGCTACATGCGGGCCTGGAAACATTACTGATCAACACCATTCCCCCTGGAAAAGCGGCCTCCATACACCCTTTCGCGTTTACCACCTCTTTCGGATAAAATCGGCAACACTCTTCGTTCCGTTGCTGCCCGTTGTTTTTTACATGACTTTAAGTGTAGAATAACTTCTAAAATTTTGTATGGACATCTCCTGTCCATGCCAACCGGTATTCGTCAACATTTTTCCTCGCCTATGCTTAGATTTGCTCCGGTCGAAATAGTTGCATAGCTGCGAGAGTATTACCGGTAATGTGATCAGGTTTCCGGACGTCCGGATGACCTGACATTCAGTTTCAGGGTGGCACGACCATGCCGAACCCTACACGCAAAAACTTCTGGAATTCAATCACGTAGGCAAGCATTGGGGCTTGCCCCGAGGAAGGTTTTGTGTTTCAAAAAAAATGTAACCAAAAGTCAAATAATTTAAACTTCATCTGCCTATGAGGAACAACTCTGATCGGTTCAAGTACTAACATTTTTTACCAACCACATTAACTTATGCACAAACACTTACAATTGGACTATGAAATGCCGCCGGCAAGCAACCCGGCCGGCAAGTTCTACAAGCCCATCAAACGACTCCGGGCAATATGGCTAATTCTGTCCTTATTTTGTATTACTGCTTTCAGGGTGCAGGCCCAGCAGGTCGGCCTTCAATGGGCCGACGGTTTGCTGACCGGGCAGACTTGTTTTACTTATGGGATTGCCACAGACGCGGCTAAAAACGTCTATGTAACGGGCTTTTTTGATGGAACCGTGGATTTCAATCCCGCGGCAGCGACAGCGAACCTTACCTCGGCTGGAAGTACTGATATCTTTGTTGCCAAATATGACCAGTTTGGTCGTTACCTATGGGCTAAGCGCATCGGTGGCGCAGGTGCAGACCGCGGTCACAAAACGGTAGCAGACGCGGCCGGAAATGTGTATGTAACCGGCTACTTCACCGGCACGGTAGATTTCGATCCCAATGCCGGGGTAAGCAATCTGGTTGAAAACGGTGGGGAGACCACCGATCAAGACGCTTTCCTATTAAAGCTCAATACAAGCGGAAATTTCGTTTGGGCACGAAGAATGGGTGCAGGGGGCAACGATAACGGGTGGGGTCTTACGTTTGACCCGGCAGGAGATCTATTAGTGTCTGGACATATGCGCTTAGGAACCGGTACATTTGGCTCTTTTTCTGTTGCTGTCGCCGGCACCCAAGACGGCTTTGTGACAAAAGTCAATACGGCCGGCACGTTTCAATGGGTGCGAAGGCTAGGGGCGGCCGGAACGGCTACCGAGGGGATATATGGCGTAGACACAGACGCGGCAGGGAACATCTATATTGCGGGTATTACGGCAGGCAGCACTACCGGGATTGGCAATTTTGCAGCTGGCGCCTTTGTGGCTAAATTAAACAGCACCGGTGTTCTGACATGGTCGAACGTTTCCACTGATGCTAGCGAGTTTCGAGCCGTCCTGGTCGATGCGGCCGGCGATGTCTATGCCGGAGATTATTCAAGCGGCACTGCGATGAACCTTTTGAAACTAAATGCTAACGGGACGCGTGCCTGGATCAAGAAGGTTGGCACTGGCGTAAGTGAAATGGCGCTGGCAGCCAACAATGATGTCTACATGTCCGGGATGTATCAGGGAAGCATGACATTGGGCGGTACCACGCTGGCGTCGAGGGGTAGCTATGATGTATACATCGCCAGAATGACGCCCGCGGGCGACTTTGTCTGGGCGAAGTCCGTGGGCGGTGCGGGAAGTGAAAGCAATTACCGGATGACGGCCGATCATAGTGGGGAGATCATTGTCAGCGGCAGTTTCCAGCAAACCAGCGATTTTGACCCGAATGCATGCGTCTATAACCTGACCACCACAGCTACCAGCGGCTTTGTCATCAAGCTCAGCGAGAAGCCCTTTCCGGACGGCTTTGCGGTTTCAGAAAGCACCCTTACGCCTATGACCCAGGACGCTTGCAGCCTGGGTATCCCCCAAGTGATCGAAGGTAATGCAGTCGGTGTGACGGCGCCTTCCGGCTTTACGGCCACCATCAGCTACCAGTGGCAAAAGGCAACCAGCTCCACCGGCCCCTGGGAAGATATGCCCGGTGAGGTATTCAAGGATTTGCAACCGCTCTCTTCCAGCGAAACCCTGTACTACCGGCGTCTGGTGTTTGCCAAGAACTTTTTCTGTGAACTGGATTCGGTCGGCGCCTCGCAAGTGGCGTCAGTAAACATCGGTGCGAATACCGCCCCGATCGCCAACGCGGATGGTCCGCAATGGTTTGTGTGCGGCACCGGTAGCAATACCGTTGCCCTGAACGGCTCGGCCACAGGGGGAGCAGGTTCTTACACCTATCAATGGTATGCCGGCAGTACATCCGGCGCCGTGGTAGGCAGCGCGGCCAACTTTACAACCCCGGCAGTAACGCAGGCAACTACTTATACCTTGCAGGTCACCGACGCAGCCGGCTGTAAGGATATCGACCAGGTAACTATCGTACCGGCCATCGCCAATGCCGGGCCGGACCGCTCCATGTGCCAGGGCGCCGGTGGGGTGCAGATCGGCGCGCCTCCTGTTTCGAGCCCTTCCGTTACTTACAGCTGGACACGGGTTTCCGGCGCAGCTATTTCTACCCTGAGCTGTACCACTTGTGCGCAACCCATCGCCAATCCGACCGTGGCAACTGTCTACCGATTGACCGTTACCGTCCGGCAAAAGAGCGGCGCAACCTGTACGACCACAGATGACGTAACCATTACGCCGGTTAACGCCCCCAATAGCACATTGGCATTCGCAGGCACCGACAAAACCGTATGCAAAAATACGTCGGTCACTTTGGGCGGCACTGCCGACAATACATTTGCATACACCTGGACGCCGGGCCAGTATCTGTCCGCTTCACAGGGGGCAAACCCCGTATTCAATGCGGGTACGGCAACCGTTGACGGAGGGTCAATCAACTACACCGTGTCGGCTGTGAAAAGCGGCTGTACTTTTACGGACGAGGTAAAAGTGTCGGTCCTTAATTCTGCGATCACTGATCAAAATGAAACTATTTGCGGGCCTGCATGGAGCAGGCATTCCGGCGAAGAGAATGCAGCGGGAGCTACCTACACATGGAGCGTTGTCTCGGGCAGCGGCACGGTATTGCAAACGGCCAATTCCGGTAAGGATGCCTACCTGAAAAGCAACAGCGGCGTGACAAGGTTCCGCCGTACGGTAACCTTAAACGGCGTTTCATGTACGGCAGATGTGCTGGTCCAGGCTTGCGCCGGCCAGGCTTGTGATTTTGAAATTGTGACACTCTCTCCACAGGCGTGCCCGAAGGTATTCGGCGCTGCTGGCTTGCAACTTGGGACTACCCTTGCAGATGCGGCTAATTACAATTTCTCGTGGAGCCCTGCCAATCTGGTGGACAATTACCGGGCTGCTTCGGTTAATATCACTTCTACTTCACAGGCGACCATCACCGTAACGGTTACCAACAAGTACGATGCCTCCATTACTTGCAGCGAGTCGATCGTTATTAACCCGCCAAGCTGGTCATTGCCTGCTTTTCCAACGCAGGATAAGAACACATGTCCAAACACAGCCATTCAAATTGGCAATGCGCCTGTTGCCGGCTTTACTTATTTGTGGCAACCAGCAGCAGGTCTAAGCAGCGCAACCGTCTCCAATCCGACGGCAACGGTTGCCGGCACAACCCAATTTAATGTAGCCGTTACGGAAACTGCCACCGGTTGTACCAATCAGGCTTCGGTAACAGTTAACGTTTCGGCCCCTGTGGCTGACGCGGGTAACGACCGTGCCGTATGTAACGGGGCCACCGTTACGTTGGGGAGCCCCGCGCCCGAAGGTACAAGCTGGACCTATTCATGGGAGCCTTCCAACGCGGCCTGGACCAATGGTACCGGCCCGACCGATGCCCAACCACAGGTCCAGTTTGCCGCTGCGAGCCCTCAGAGCTTTATCCTGACGGTCACCGATCCGTTATCGAACTGCGTGGCCAAAGACACCGTCGTGCTTCGTAATACAATTAATGCGGGTGAGTATGCTGGCCCAGCGGTAACCACCTGTCAGGGAGAGCCGGTCCAGCTGGGACGTGAAGCGGAGCCTTTCGCCCAGTACGAATGGTTTATGGCCGATGGCGTAACGCCGGCCACCGGTTTGAGCAGCAATACAGTCGCCAACCCGACCGTACTTGATCCGATAGCCACAACAACCTATACCGTCAAAGTCAGCTATCCGGGATGTACGACGCCGGCCAGCGACCAGGTGACCGTGACGGTTAACCAGGTGACCGGCCTTGAACTGGCCGACAAGAACGTCTGCCCTGCCGGACCGATCGCGATCGGCTACGGAGCCGCAGGCAACCCGGCCGCGCCGGCAGGGGCGACCTATCTTTGGGCACCGGCTACCGGTTTGAGTAGCACCACTGCCGCTAACCCCACAGCCACCGTCACCAGTGAAACCACCTACACGGTCACTGTTACCCTTCCAAGTGGGTGCGTGTTTACCGACGAAGTGACAGTTCGCCGGACCGCGGATGCAGGCTCTGACGCGACCCTTTGCCCCGGAGAGTCGACCGTGATCGGTACCCCGGCGATAGCTGGCGCGACCTATTCATGGTCGGGAGCCGGCATAGTAGGCCCGGCCAATGTAGCACAGCCAACCGTGCGCCCCACCGCAACAACGACTTATACCGTCAGCGTAACCTTGAACGGCTGTACCACCACCGACCAGGTAGTTGTGGTAGTCAACAACCCTGCCAACTTCTCCATCACCGGTAACACGGCGATTTGCGAAGGGGGCCTGGCGACACTGTCGCTGGTGGGGGCCCCTGCGGCGAATACGACCTGGCAATGGAGCCCGCTGACCGGCGTGGCAAGCCCTAACAGCACATCCACTACTGTGGCAGCTACTTCAACACAGACCTACCGCCTGACGCAAACTAACCTGACAACCGGTTGTAGCAATTACAAGGAAGTGGTGGTCGTGGTAAACCCCAACACCATTGCAGCGACCGCCGGTGATGTAGCCCTTTGCGAAGGCGCTTCGGCCACTTTGCCGTTGAATGTAACCTCTTCGGGCAGCTATTCATACGCATGGAGCCCGTCGACTGGCCTGTCTAACGCCTTTGTTGCCAATCCGACAGTGACCACCAATTCCCCCCGCACTTATACGGTGACTGTAACCGACAATGCGAGCCAATGCCAGCTGGTCAGATCCGTCGATGTGACGATCAATGCGCCTGAGGCCTGCTTTGCCCCGGTTTCTTTGTCGGGTAATGTCTTCCATGATGCCAATGGATTGAAAGATGTCACCGTCAACACTACCTCACCGGACCCGATACCTACGGGCCTGTATGTAACACTGGTGGATTCCACTGGTGCGCCGGTTAAAACTGTGGCTGTAAATGCGAACGGTTCCTATGATTTTGGCATAACTGCTCCGGGAACTTACAGCATCGTGCTGCACCAGACAGCGGCTGGCTCAACCACGCCTTCGCTTCCGGGAGGCTGGCTGAACATGGGTGAAAACCTGGGCGCAGGCGCGGGCAGCGATGACGCTGTGAGCGGTATTCTCACCAACGTACAAGTCCTGAATGTGGATGTGACCAATGCCAACTTCGGCATCGAAGTCGCACCTTCGGCCGATCCCTACCACCGCATCATCGACCAGCCAAAAGTGGGGGACATCGTTAATTTGAGCGGTAATTTGCCCGAGCTGACCGGTAGCGATCCCGAGGACCAGCCCACATCCGCATCACTGAGCGGCAAAACAGTGGTAATCACCGTCCTTCCGACCAATACCACGCTCTTGTACGACGGGCAGCCGGTAATGTTGGGGGTAGAGATCAAAAACTTCGACCCGCTTAAATTGCAGGTCCAGTTTACCGAGGCGACCATCGGCGATATCAGCACTTCGTTTGAATATGCATGGGTAGATACAGCCGGTGTATTGGGAACGCCTGCCATTTACAGCCTGGAATGGGCAGACCCTTTGCCGGTGACACTGGTCAGCTTCCAGGCACGTGTTCAGGAAGGCAAAACGATGCTGGCCTGGGCAACGACCGAGGAGACCAATGCCGACCGCTTCGAGGTCGAGCACAGCACCAACGGCAAAACCTGGGCCCTGGTGGGAACGGTAGCGGCCAAAGGCGAAAGCAAATCAAGGGTTGAGTATACATTCGAGCATGCCAGCCCGGTGATTGGCGAAAACCTCTACCGTCTGAAAATGATCGATGCGGATGAAACCTTCGCGTACAGCGCCATCCGCAGCGTACGTATGGATGTCCACTCGCAGCTGACAGCTTATCCCAACCCGGTAAGCGACAGGCTCATGATCCGCAACCATCAGCAGATCAAACAAGTCGTTTTACATAACGCTGCCGGTGTAAAAATCTTCCAGAGCCTGAAAATCACATCCGAGGGAATCGATGTGTCAAAGCTCCAGCAAGGTACTTACACCATTACCCTGACCCTGTTTGACGGCACTATCAGCACACACAAAGTGGCCGTGATCAGGTAATACCAGATCCGAATCCGGGCAGTAATTACTGCCCGGATTTTTCACCCACTTCAACGTTCCCCTCATCTGCCACCCATTTTTACCTATGCATATCTTGATCGTTTCCGATAACCCGATTTTTACGTTGGGGCTTCGGTCAACTATCGCCACCCGATTTTTCCAGGCCAGCTTTATGGAAGTTGCTTCCCTGCAGGCCGCGGGTATTGCCATCGAAAATCACCCGTTCAATCTGATGATCCTTGACGCGGTTTCGGCCAAAGACAGTAAAATCGTAAAGCATGTAAAAAATATCCTTGACCGGTGCGCCGACCTTCCTATCCTGGTCGATCTGGGAGACCAGCTGGCCGACTCCCATTTTTATATACGGCTGGGCGCTAGCGCGGTTGTTTCCAATTCGGCGACTCCTGCCGAGATTCTCCAGGCCGTAGAAGTCCTGGTAACGGGAAGACAAAAAAAATTTGTCAGCCAGGATATCGAGCAATTGCTCCTTTTCCAGCTGACCAGTAATTCGCTGACAGGCCTGCTCACCCAAAGGGAAAGGATCATAGCCAACCTTTTGATATCCGGAAAGCCGAGAGCCGAAATCGCGCGGATAGCCGGAATCAGCCCCAACACTGTGAGCGTATATAAAAGGATTATTTTTGAAAAACTTGGCATTCAAAGTCTCCCCGAGCTAATCCCGAAACTACAACCCGCCGGCTATTGCAGCTGAAACAGGTAAGCACGGGAGTTGTACATGGCGGCTATTTTTAGTCAGCCTGGAATGATGACGCCTAGAATTATTTCTATACTTACATCCAATATCCGACACATCTACAACAACATGAAAATCCTGATTATCGACGATCACTTTCTCGTGCGCAACAGCCTGAAATTTATGCTGGAAAATACATACAATGACGTTATTTGCATTGAAGCGGACAACTACTACAATGCCCAGCCACATTTTGCCGATCCTGCGATCAGATTGATCATTCTCGATATCGATATCCCCGGTGGTATCGGCACCGGTATGGTCACTGAAATAAGGGCTCAGCGCCATGATGTCGGTATTCTTATCTGCTCGGCGGCGGATGAAGAGCTTCTTGCACTGGATTATATTATGGCAGGGGCCGATGGATACGTGGCGAAGTCGGCCGACGAAGGAGAAGCAGTGAAAGCGGTGTCAATGGTGTTGAAAGGCAAGCGATATGTAAGTCCTGCCATTCAGGAACGGTTGTTGGAGGTGCTTGCGGGAAAAAGCAACCAGCCGGGGGGGACAAAAAACCAGGCGTCTGTCGAACCGGGAAAAGCAGGTCCTGGACCTGCTGCTGGAAGGAAAGTGGATCAAGGAAATCGCCGCTACACTCAATTTACAGGCCAATACCGTCAGCTCGTTCAAAACAAGGATTTTTACAAAGCTAGGCGTTACCAATCTGTTCGAACTGGCAAAAAAGGTAAAAGAGCAAAAGCAATATCATTAATCTGCCGGGACCCATTTAATTAATACGGTCAGGAAAATGCAGGATGAATGCAGTTCCCGGCGCGAGTAATCTTACTTCCAGTTTCTCAACGGCAAAGGGGGCGAGTTCCTTGATGATCAGCAGTCCTATTCCCGCGTTGCCGGTCGGTGAGGCCTTACTTTCCGGGTCGTTCAGCCAGTTCAGGATTTTTTCCGGAACCCCATAGCCCGAGTCTGCGATGACAAGCTTTAGCCTGTCGTTATCCCGGCTTACGAAAGCTGTGATGGTACCGGCGTCAGTATATTTGTTCGAATTGTCCACCACGTTTTGAAGGATCACATCCAGCAACTGCGCGCTGCTGATCACCTTCGTGTTCTCCGGGATTTCATTGATAAAAGTATTCGGGTATACTTTACCCCTGTCGGCGTACAAATTGAAATTTTTCTCAACCAACTGACGAAGGTCCACGTAGTCTTTCTTGACGTCGCGCTTATACACCTGTATTTTGACATACGCCAGCAAGCTCTCCAGGGTGTCCTTGACCCTGATCATAGCATCCTGGATATTTTCGCTGAACATCAGTGCCCGATCGTTCTGCTGCTTGCGGATCAGGTCTTTCATCTGGTTGGTCACAACAATCGCGGCATTCAGGGGAGTGCGTACATCGTGGGCGATCGACGCCATCAGGCGCGATTGCAAATGGATTTGTTGCAGCAACTCGCTTTGCGATGTTTCCAATTTGTGCAGCGTCGCCTTCAGTTCCTTCGTCCGCTCCCCTATTTGCTTTTCGAGCATCTCATTCCGTACCTGGATCCGGCGTATGCGCTTTCGAACCCCGAAAACAAGTAATAAGCTTACCGCCAGTGCGGAGAATGCATAAAAAAAAGTGGTTTGATACCAGTGGTCCCTGACCTGGATGTCAATATTCTCGTAGCCGTAGTTCCTTGCATCGAAACCACTCAGTTTCCGGATACTGAGCCTGTAATTGCCACCGCCGTACAGAGGAACTGCCAGCCTCATACCTGCATCCAAATCCCTCCAGTTGGTTACGGGTTTTCCGTTTTTAAACAAGCGATACGACAGGTTCAGGTTGTATGGATCGCCGTAGTAAGGTGCATTTACCTGAACGTCCAGTTCCGGCTGCCCTGCCGGAATTGAGATGACACCCTGCGATACCCCAACCGGCTTGTTGTTAATAAGAATATCGTCGATGAAAATAGCCGGCCCCGGTTGCTCGGGTTTGATCTGCTCGGGGATGAACCACACCAGCCCCTTAATCGATGGCAGCGAAACCACGCCGCTGGACATTCTCAGTGCGCAGGGCTGACAACCTCCGTTGAACTCATTGGTTTTAAAACCGGAGACTTTTGAATAGTAATGATAATACAAAGGGAATGGCTTTTTCGCATAGGAGAGCAAGTCCTTCCTGCTGATCTGGAACAATCCCTTATTTGTTGTAACCCAAAAAAATCCCCGGTGGTCTTCCAGCATGCAATGCGCATTGGCCAGGTACTTGTTTTTGTCGAGCGGAAACCTGGTAAGCCTGTCTTGTTTCAGAAGAAAGAACCCGTCCGCATAGGTGGTTATCCATATTTCGTCGCCGGCAGGAGGTATGTAAAGGCTGCGGATATAAATACTTCCCAGGCTTTTTACCTGCGAAACCGTTCTCGTCGGCAAATGGACTTTGAATAACCCTCGCCCGCTGCCAATCCAGAGATTTTCGGCCCCCTGGTGCTCTATCCAGGAAATGTCGGGGAATCGGCCAGTGATAAAGGGCACGGGACGCTGATCCGGCACCGTCGGATCGAGATAGAATAGCCCCGCAGTGGTGGTCCCGAACCATATCGTGTCGCCTTCCCATTGGTAAAGCACTGTAACATTCCCCGAAACCTTCAAACGCCTTATGAGCCGCGACCCGGAGTTGTCGAAGCAAAAAATTTCGTTTCCCTTTTTTCCCCAGATTCTTCCCTGGCGGTCGGTCAGCACACTGTACTGGTCCCAATCGATATACCTGGTCATCAAATCCAGCGAGCGGGAAATAATCCGGCCTGTCTTACGATCGCGGAAAAACCTGACTCCCCTGGAGGTTATCACCGTGTTGCTATCGGCAAGTGCCTGCCCATAATATACGTTATGATGGGCAGGCAGGGTTGTCGTCACCGACCGGAAGGGCTGCTTTCGAATAACATACAGCCCGTCGAGCTGGCTACCGAGAAAAACGCGGCCAGCCTGTTGATCGTAGAATACCGACTTTATGGTGGCTCTCTGCAGGGAAAATCCTTCCAGGATGATATCCGCCAGCAAATCGCCGTTCCGGGTAGCGGAAAGGGCGTACAGTTTGTCTTCACAAGACAAAAAAACCTGGTCCGAGGAATTGTTCCAGTATATCTCGAACTTCCACGTCCGATGTTCGGGCCAAGGTCCTCTCACCTGAATGCGTCCGGCTTTTGAATCGGTGCCGCCGGCCGGAAAGCGGAATGCTTCCAGCGATTCGTCCAGGTAATACAGGTCAGTTCCGATGCGAAAAAAACGGAGGAGATTTCTGCCCTCGAATACAAACCGCCTTTGTCGTTTGCTGTTCGCGTAATATTCAACGGACTTCCCGTTGCAGGAGAAATATGCATTGCCTGGAACAGGGTACCGGGCGACCATCCTATCGAGCACTTTCTTGACCGACGTCTCGATCAGTAACGGGAGGCTTTCCACAACTACCGAAACCGGCTTGCCAGGCTCTGCGGGCACTTCCACCGTAGGAATAGTCTTTAAACAGTTGTCGGGAATAGCCTTTCCGGACGAAATCCGGATCCATTTTTCATCATGCGTCAACGCCAGCAGATCACTGGTTTTGTCGTCGGGATGCAGGTAAAAACCTTTGATATTTTTTGCCGCAAATGAACTTCCAAATTCGTCAAATATGCGGAACCTGTTTCCGTCGTACCGGCAGAGGCCCCTTTCGGTTGCCATCCAGATATTTCCGTTCGAATCCCGGACGATGGATTTTATGCTGTTTTGGGGCAGTCCGTTTTCATCTGTGAAATGGCGGATGTCGTACCCCGGGAGCTCATCGAGCCTGGTGGATTGCGACCATGCAGTCAGCGATGTTATACTAAATAAAAATATTCCAAGAAAATGATTGAAAACCACCAGGCGAGACAATTTATCCGAATCTATCTCTAAATAAGAAAAATTTAGCAGAATTCGACAAACAATGTCGAATTCTGCTGAGAAATGCAGCTTGCGCGCGGCAGCGGGTGTGTGGCTTTGAGCTTCCGGTTGTGCAGGTCTTTCACTACCTGCGCTATTTCTGCGGCTCGTCCGAACGCGTTGTATCCCGGCCCGGCAGGGTCAGTTTTTGTTCGTCGCTGTTTTCGATATCCTTTCTGGTGCTTACCGGACTACTGTCTTTTCCAACCACGGAAGAATCGATAGGTGCCCCCTGGCTGGCCTCCTCGCCCGCGTTATCGTTCTTTGTACAGGCCAAGTGCAGCAGCGAAATGAGTAGTATGGTCGTGAATGTGCTCGTTTTCATAGTTGCCGTTGTTGAATGAAGTTTGACAATGTAAATGATCGCCAATCTGCTAAAAAGGTCGTACCACCAACGTTACGGAAAGAACCTGAAACCCCTCAGCGGCAGTTCACCATTATTTGAATGACAAACCGACAACTTCCCCGGCTTTTTCCTATACCGGTTAAATAAGGCTGTTCCATTCCATGGACGAGCTGAAAAACATGAAGAAGACCTCCGGAAAGCAGTAAGGGTTTTCAACCATGCTTTTCCCTACAAATCCATTTTGATTCTCAGCTTAATGAGGAGCAGGATAAACGGGAAACTTAATGTGAACAAAGGGCTTGCATTTTTTGCAAAAGCAATGCTGAAAGCCGCTTTCAGGAAAGCGTTAAACCCCTCTCTTTTGTACATCAAAAGGCGCCAGTTCTGGATATACAGCATCCTGAATTCCAGTTTGAAACGCTGGACAGCGCTCACGGGCAACTTCCGGTAGTTGTCGAAAATTTCATTGATGAGGCCGTCGGGGCCATATCCCCAATCTTTTTTCTGGACCGGTTGTGTCACATAAACCGGGTTATTTTTGATAACGAACACAGATCCCTGCAAGCCGCAAATCGACACAAAATAGATATACGGATATATATTGTCGACACCGTTTTTAATGTATTGCTCATAGGCGATCCGGCGCTTCGCCACTACCCCGCTCATCTGATGGCCCTTCCAGGAATACTGCAACACGGAATCAAATCCTTTGGAAAATTTGACGGACGGCCCGATCACATCCCGGGAACCGGTCACAAATTCGCCGTGAATCGAAACCGGAATGCAGTTGGGGACGATCGCCGTCGTGTCGGGATTATTGGTGAGTATATCCATGCATTCCTTCAAGAAGTCGAAATTAATGTAGTCGTCGTCTCCAAGAAACATCACATAGTCGGCCGTGCTCTTTGCCAGAACGAACAGAACATTGTCTTTCAAGCCAATATTAGTCTGTTGGCGGTAAAGGTCGATGTCGATCACACTGCGGGCCTTGAATTTCACCACTTCTTCGTAGGTATTGTCCGTAGAACAATTGTCGGATATAACCAGACTAATTTTGTCCGTAAAATTCCCTTTTGTAACGATTTCAGAAAGTATCTCGAGATTTCTGAGAAGGAACTCTGATCTGTTGAACGTCGGAATTAAGATATTGAGCATAGTTGTGATTTAGTATTTCGAGACCCGCTCCCGTCCTGAAACCTTCGGGCAACATCTGGCCGAACGCTTTCAGAAATGGAAATTTCAGGCTTCCGTCGGAGAGCGCCGCCCGGATTCCGGACAAATTTAAGGCTAAATACTTCATCGGCTCGCCAAAACGCCGTAAAAGATTGAGGTATTTATAAATAGTTAACACTGTTATCGGCATCAACGCGGTATCTTTCGGACAAAATAGAGCTTTCGCCTTTTAACCTAAGTCGTTTTCGGTTTTGAGCCTTTTTCTGGAATACCTTAACACCCTGGCCCCGCTGGACGAGCGGACCAGGGCACTCGTGGAATCTGCCGGCCAGCTGCATCGACAGCCTTTTTACCGGGACCGAAACATCGTACTACATCGACGTCGTGGAAGACGCAAAGATTCATACCGTGCATTATGATATCATCGAACGGTCGTTCGCCGATTACCCGATGTTGGAACGACTCGGAAGGCTGATGGTCACCGAAAACTACCTGCTGCTCGACCAACGCATGAAAATGATGGTGTTTCACTCTGCAGAGGAACGCTATAATAACCTGCTGCGCGACGAGCCGCTCGCATTGCAGAAGATTCCCCTTAGTCACCTTGCGTCCTACCTGAACGTTACGCTGGAAACATTGAGCCGCATCAGGAGCAAAAAATAAAAATCGGTCGACTTACTGTTTTTGACTTTTGTCAAATGAATTTTCGAGCCGTGTCATCAGCTTTGGGCCTAAAACCAAAAGCTATGAAAACTTGCCCGATCCTGCTGTTATCCCTGCTTTTATGGCAGGTTACCGTGCCTTGTTCCGCTCAGAACAATTTTGAAGATAAGCTTGCCAGGGCCGCCCTGACCTGGTTCGACACGGCGCAGGTGAATGCGATTTTGAAAAATAACCGTGAATTGCTGTTGCCATTCAGCCAGGTCATGCAATTTTCCATGAGCTTACAGGGACGCAAGATGGCCGCTTTCCCATTGGCTGCGTTGCGGGAAAAGCCGGTCTACGAGTCGTCCGTCCCGCCGCTGCTCGCTTCACCGGTCCCGAATAACCGCCTGCTGGGTTATCTGCTGATCGCCGCCACGGGCGACGTAAGTCGCAGGGACTTGCTTGCACAGCGGCTAAAAACAGAAAAGGCATCGGAATGTACGATCTGGCTGGGAATGGGGCTTATGCACCTGGGTTACGATCATACATCGGCGATCTTCCCGTGGGTTGTTGAAAATAATAGCCTTGCCGGAAACTACCTTTTTCCGTTGTTTTGCGCGTTGCCCAAAGATTCACTGCGACAAACTGCCTACCGGTTCGCAGCCAGCGCCAATTGGAAAGAACGCATTTATGCAATACAAAGCCTGGGATATACCGGTTATTCGGCCCAAAGCGACAGTATCCTCAAAAAGGCGATCCGCGATTGGCCCCTGCATTTGAAAGGTTACGCGCTTGTACCGGCCAAAAGCATTGGTTGCGGCGAATTGCTGCGGGAGGTCAAGCCGTTCCTCGATAGCGCGGTGGTGCGACAAACGGCCCTGGAAGCACTGGCCGCCAGCCCCACTCCGGAAGACAGGGATTTCGTGGCCGGCCTGGCAATCTCGAACCCGGCAGACCGCGAGGCAATGGATGCATTGAAAGCCTCGGAAAACGCCGGCATGATCAGACTTTGGCTGAAATTACTCGGCAGCAGTGCGGTACCGGATACTTATTTCTTCACTATTGCTCCCAATTCCCTCCTGCGAACCGATTCATTCTTGCCCGATCTTCTTGCCGGACTGAAAGACATGAAGAACCCCGATTTCATAAGCAGGCTGATCCCCGCGCTTGCAGGACGCAGGGACATTGCTTCACAAGACTATTTAAACGAATGCCTTAGGAACGAAAATCAGGCTATCCGAAATGCCGCTCAAAAGGCGCTGGCCCTCAGCGGAGCGATGTGAAGGTAGTGTTCCAGTCGCTATGCTTTGCAGATAGGCAAAAAAGCGGCCGCCGTTAAGCAGCCGCCAGCCTGAATATCATTTGGGTTATTTGGTCTTATCCAGGTTCTTGACGTGGTCAAGGTGGGATTTAAGCACCGGCAACGTTTTATCGATAAATGCCTTTATTTCAGCATCCTTCACATTTTTCTGCCCGTCCTCGAAGAGTTTTACCGTCTTTTCATGATCCTCGACCATTTGATCGATATAGGCTTTATCGAAATCCTTCCCGTTTTTCGCCGACAAATCAGTCGAAATCTTTTGCTTGTCTTCATCCGGTGTTGCGGGTAAGGTAATGTTTTTGCTTGCCGCGAGCGCTTTCAGTTCATCGTTGGCCTTGGTATGGTCGGTCACCATCATTTTGGCAAATTCTTTCACCTTCGGATCGGTGCCCTTGTTTTGGGCAAGCTCTCCGAGCTGCACTTCGGCCATACCGCCGTTTGCCGCGTCAACAGCAAATTTTGAATCTTCCTCGGCTACGGCCGTGGTGCCTGTTGCTTGCCCGCTGTCGGCCACAGCTTCATTGGCACTGTCGGCTGCTTCCGTGGAATCCGTCGAATTTGAAGTTCCGCAACCCCACAGCATGGCGGCGGTTGCAAAAGTCAGTAATGTGGTTGCTGCTTTCATTGTTCTGCAGGTTTGTTTAAGTGGCATTAATATGCTAGTGCTCAAAATTGTTTAAAACAATAGCTTGCCAATACGTTAAAAAAGCATGCCCGTTCGATCAGCCGCACGGCATCTTAAACACTAACCGTACTTCTCCTTCTTTTTCAAGCGGCTTTCTTTGTAAATACTTTGCACACGCCTCAACCGCATTGTAATCGCGGTTTCCCTCTTCGGGCAGTGAAGAGCCATACACCGGCAAACCTGGGGGTAAGAAAACGTAACGTGGCCGAACAGGAAAACGCCGTCTCGTGGTATACGGCATACAGACACCGAAACACGGACGTGATCATCAGCATTAATCAGGTGTGTTTCCCTTGTTAACAAATCCGCCATCGTTGATCTCAAAGCTATGTTTTTCTTTTCCTTTAAACATAGCTTTGAGTGTTTCCAGGAATGATTCTTTCTTCAATTCAGTAGGTACGTAAGGCGTGATCGTTTTGTTCCCGACCTGTTTATGAAACGGATTTGATCGTTTTGCTTTTTCAAAAACAACCACACTATCGTAAAAAGCAATGCTATTAATATGCCTGCTGATATCGTCAAATGTGATGCCGGTTTTGTCATGAATATGATGTTCGTATAGTTTGTCGATCAGCCCCTTGGCGTGTTCTATAAATGTGCCGGGCTTTCTCAGCCCACCATGAAATTCCGTCCAGTAAGAGGTATGTGTATCTTCGACCACATATAGCCCGCCTTCTCTTACTTTTAGAAAGAGCGTTTCGAACGAGACCAACTGCTGGATCATAGTATGCCCGCCGTCGTCGAGAATAATGTCCAACTCAGGAAGTTGGCTCATGACTTTTTCCAGAAAAACTTTGTCGCTTTGCGAACCTATGAATATGGTCGTGTTTTCTTCTTCCAGTTTTTTACATTCCGGGTTGATGTCGATAGCGTATATATGTACCTGAGGGCCAAAAAATTTCTTCCAGAGTTGCAGCGAACCACCGTGGGAAATCCCGATTTCCAGCATGTTGACCTCCTTATCACGGTATCTGGCAAAATGCTTTTCATAAATATCGAAATAATGGTCCCATTTGTGGATAAGGTTTCCCTCGTGATTGTAAAACAAATCTCTGATTGTCATGGCCTTACGGTTAGCAGGTGATTGGGCTTATAATAGTACGCGCAAACACGAATTTAAAAACGGTTATTTCATCGGATATCGTACCCCTAAGTGGTTTTAACGCCTAATTTCAAATATATGTTTAGTTTGATAAAAAAAGAAAATGTGCGGGGCAACACTTGTGACAATAAATAATACTCCCGGGCAATCACAACCAACTACTTATTAGGAAATGACTAGTTCGCTTGCAGACTTGAAAAACAGATTTGTAAGTATCTCTTCTAAGTTTACGAGCCTCACTACGAACATAAAATATTCCCAAATAGAAGGCATTTTATGTTCATAATTTTGTAGTACCAGTGCTGCTTTTACAAACCCGATGGCCTGAACGCTATCCTGACGTTTAAACAAAACAAAAACGGACGTTTGAACAAAACCCGTACAGCGCGGCCGGCCTATCTTTGCTGCAACAAATCAGTTAAAAAGATGACAGACAGAGATTCGATTAAAAATGACCCCGGTAAAGTTGCAGTGCTCATCGGGGGAAGCACAGGCATCGGCCAAAGCACAGCCATTGAACTTGCTAAAAACGGTATCGGCGTGATCCTGACCTATAACTCGCATCGGGAAAGTGCCGATGAAACAATTGGTACCATTGAAAGTATTGGCGGCAAGGCGATCGCCTTGAAGTTAGACGCCGGTCAAAGTGAATCCTTCGCGTCATTTGCGGATTCAGTGGAACAAGAGCTGGAACGCAAGTGGGGACGCAGTAATTTCGATTACCTGGTAAACAACGCCGGGTTTGCAGAGATGGCTACTGTGGAAGAAACCTCAGAAGAACTCTTCGACAGGCTGATCGCTGTAAACCTGAAGGCGCCGTTCTTCATTACCCAGAAATTACTTCCGATTTAAAAAATGGCGGGGCCATAGTAAACACCATCAGCACAGCAGCCTTACCTTCTCCGGTTTCAGGAGGCAGCGCAGCCTATGCCTCGGCGAAGGCGGGTCTTATGACTCTTACCCGTTACATGGCCTTCGAGTTTCGCAATCGCAGCATCCGGGTAAATGCTGTCGCCCCCGGACCTACAAAACACGCTTCGCCAATGACGGCTTTGAAAGATTCCCCCCAGATTGTAACCCCGATTGCAGAAAGGACGGCGCTTGGTCGAGTTGGCCAAGCAACGGATCTGGCCAATGTAATTGTATCTCTTTTGTCAGATAAATGGCTTTGGGTCACCGGCGAGACAATTGAAGCATCGGGAGGTTTCAATTTAGGTTTTAGCCTGTTTTGACAATCGTCAATTTGGCTCGCACTACCGGATATTTCGAAGGCTAATGCTAACTTTATCAGTTGAAATCCCGCCAATGAATTTTGAAACAAAATATATAACCACAGATATTAAGCTCTCCACATATGAGGGGAAAATGCGTAAATCCGAGATAGCATTTAAACATCATATGCTGGTGTGGTTCATTGCCGGTGAACAGTTCCCGGAACATATCGCTTCCCTGAAGATTACAGAGGCTATTAGTATCCTCAGACATATCGATCCGGATATCGACAGTGTTTTGGCAAATTTTGAGGAACCGGGTAAAATAGACCTGGTGAGTTTCATGGAGAAAAACTACATGTTTAGCATGCCTTTGGAAAAATTCAGCTACTTGACGGGCCGCGCCCTGACAACGTTCAAGCGGGATTTCTTCAATGCCTTCGCTATAACGCCTCAAAGATGGCTGACAAACAAAAGGCTGGAACGGGCGCACTACCTGCTTTCCCAGAAACAGGCCAAATCTGCGGATATCTATCTTGAAGTTGGCTTCGAAAATATTTCGCATTTTTCATTTGCTTTCAAAAAGAAATTCGGATATCCGCCCACGGAGCTTGGCAAAAGCCAGCACACCAGGTGGCTTCCCGGCTGACGCGCGACGTATCAGGCTGCCGCGTTGTCCTGAAACGCCTGCAAAGAAAGGCGAAATAGCTTCGATGTTGGCACGGCCACTGCGGGCGAAACTTAATGGCTTTCAATTCAACGACCCACCGAATAGGGCACCAAAATTGTAAAAAAGGGGGTATTTTTGACAGAACTCACCAAAAAAACATTCCCCGCAAAGGAAGCTCTTTTTGAGAGGCTTACTAAAAAAAATCCCCACAAATACTTGATTTGCGGGGATTTGGCGCATTTAATAATCGTTTTTGTGATCCCGTTTGGATTCGAACCAAAGACCTACTGCTTAGAAGGCAGTTGCTCTATCCAGCTGAGCTACGGGACCTGGTTTCTTTAATGGCAACTGCCTTCTAAGCAGTAGGCTATTCAGGTCATAAAAAAAGGCAGTCAGCAGTGCAGTTTTACTGCAAACGGCTTACTGCCTCTTCACTTTTGTCGGGGAGACAGGATTCGAACCTGCGACCCTCTGGTCCCAAACCAGATGCGCTACCGGACTGCGCCACTCCCCGATATTTTTCTCCTTCTACTTTAAGAAAGAGCACTTTTTGTCAGAGCTTCAGAAACCGCGTGGAGGAAGCGGGATTCGAACCCGCGGTACCCTTGCGAGTACGGCAGTTTAGCAAACTACTGGTTTCAGCCACTCACCCATCCCTCCTTCGTCCGTCGTTCCGGGTTGCAAATATAGAGGGTTCATTTTCAGAAAAGCAAACATTTCAAGAAAAAAACTTCGCCAGAAGCCCGAAATGCCTATTTTTGGCAAAGTTTCAATTACACAATACGTTCATTATGAACTGGAATTACCCCTTTGAAAGCACTGAATATTTTTTTATATTTTTTTTCATCTTCGCCTACACAGCCTACATCATTCGTACCGTCAGGGTGGCCCGGCAATTGCAAACCACTGCCCGGACACTCATCATCAAACTCTTTTTACGCAGCATTACCTTCTCGCTTTTGATCATCAGCCTGCTCGGACCGTCGTTCGGAGAGGCCGAGCGCGACATTCAGGCAAAGGGCAAGGATATTTTTATGGTGGTGGATCTTTCCAAATCCATGGACGCGGCGGACGTGACGCCGTCGCGGCTGGAAAAAGTAAAGTTTGAACTGAACCGCTTCGTCGAAAACGAGCGGGCGAACCGCATCGGCATTATCATTTTTTCCAACGACGCGTATATACACGTCCCGCTCACGTACGACGCGGCTGCGCTCGAACTTTTCATTCAATCGCTGCAAACGGACCTGCTGCCGACGAATGGAACGAATATCTGCGGCGCGATCGAATTAGCTTACAACAAACTCATGAATACGGCGGATCCCACGAGCCGCTCAAAAATGATGGTGCTTTTTACCGATGGCGAAAACAGCTCGAATTGCGGCAACGCATTGTTCAATAACCTGCGGCGTTTCGGTATCGGGGTATATTCGGTGGCAGTGGGCACGAAGGTCGGCATCAGCATTCAGCAGAACGGAAAGCCCCTGATGGATAAAAACGACAAGCTGGTGATCAGCAAGCTGGACGAAAACTTCCTGCGCAGCATTACCAATTCGTCGCGCGGGAGTTATTACGAGCTCAATAACTCGAAAAACGATATTCAAAAACTGATCGGCGACATCAACCAGGCGGAAGGCGCGCTCATTGACTCGCGGACCATCACGGTGGTGAGCAACAAATATTACTATTTCCTCGGCGCGGCGCTGGTGCTGATCCTGCTCGATGTACTAATTACCATCGGAACGTTTCGACTATAAGTGCAATTCCCTATTTTTGCACCCAAATGTGAACCGATATGACGTCTCTGATCCTCTATGTCCTGCTTTGGCTTTGGGATAACCGGACATTCGATTCCATTACCAAGGCGAACCAGCGAAAACTCGACGCCGAACAGGCATACCAGAAAAAAGAGTTTTCCAAATCGGCCGAGCTGTACCGGCAAATTACCTACGGCTCGCTCTTTTCGGACCCCGCCGCAAGACTGAACCTCGCCCATTCGCTGTTCAAAATGGGCGACTACAAACAGGCTCTGAAGCATTACCGCTTGCTTAGCGATATCGATAACAACGGCATTGCGTCGGTAGCCAATGCGCAGATCGCATTGATCCTCGTCAGCAAAAAAGACACGGCAAGCGCATTGACCAGCCTGAGAACGGCATTACGGCTCGAACCAGGCAACGTGCCGGCGAGAACCAACTACATTATCCTGAAAAAAAGTTTCTCGGGTGTGGAGCAACCTTCGGACATGACTACCCGCAAGCGGAGGTCGGACCAGCAGCAGACGGCCCAGGGGCAACCGCAAACACCTCCCGAACCGCCGCAGGAGTCGCGGGAAGTGACGGAAGATTTCAAAAAGGAGGAATTGCTCAAAAGCCTTAAGGCAATGAATATGTCCGAGGAACAGGCACGGGCGATCCTCGATGCCATGAAATCGAACGAATCCCAATATATTTACCAGCTCCGGCGCAAACAATACAATAAAAAACCCGGGCAAAAGAGCGAAATCGAATGGTAATTTACCAATAATCTAATGAACAGCATACCAGCAACCAACTTCCAGTTCCCCGGCCAGACAGGCTTCTATAAAGGAAAAGTCCGTGACGTTTACTCGTTCGAAAAACGTCTGGTAATGATCGCCACCGACCGTATTTCGGCGTTCGATGTGATCCTGCCTCGCGCTATCCCCTACAAAGGCCAGGTATTGAACCAGATCGCCGCCCACTTCCTGAACGCCACGTCCGATATCGTTCCCAACTGGCTTGAAGAAGTGCCCGATCCGAACGTGAGCATCGGCATAAAATGCCAGGCATACCCGGTGGAAATGGTGGTGAGAGGCTATCTCGCAGGCCATGCCTGGCGCGAGTACAAAGCCGGGAAACGCCAGGTATGCGGCGTCGCATTGCCCGAAGGCCTGAAAGAGAACGACAAGCTCCCCGAGCCTATCATTACCCCCACTACCAAGGCGCACGAAGGCCACGACGAGGATATTTCCCGCGAGCAAATCCTAGCGCAAGGGCTTGTGAGCGAGGACGAATACGAGCACCTGGAACGCTATACGCTCGCATTATTCGCGAAAGGAACCGAAATGGCGGCCGACCGGGGACTGATCCTGGTGGATACCAAGTATGAGTTCGGTCAGCTGGATGGCACGATTTATTTGATCGACGAAATCCACACACCCGATTCCTCACGGTACTTTTATAAAGACACCTATGAGGAAAATCAACGCGCCGGGCTACCCCAAAAGCAGCTTAGCAAGGAATTTGTAAGAGAATGGCTCATCGAAAACGGCTTCCAGGGCAAAGACGGTCAAACCGTGCCTGAAATGACCGATGAAAAGGTGAATTCGATCTCGGAACGTTACATCGAGTTGTACGAGAAGGTCACCGGTATGAAATTCCAGAAAAACAACCTGGATCACCCGCTCGAAAGAATCGAGAAGGCCATTCTGCGTGCATTGGCCTGACGCCGTCACCACTTAACAAAACATTTGTTCGACAAAACGACAACCGAAATGGATTTTAAACTGGAAAAGAAAGAACAATACGTCTATATCGATACGGATGCGACGGGTTTCGCCGGCGATGTGCCGGCCGCTTTCGAGGAAACGGCCCGCGGCTTGTTTCGCGAAGGCTATCACAGCCTGATCGTCAATATGCAGACGGTTAAATCGCTGGATGCTACGGGCATTACCACATTAAAGAAAGTGAATCGCCTTTGCGCGAACGACCTCGGCCTGCTCGTGATCGTGACACGCGACGACGATTTCATCGATACTTTGGAAGACCTGCGTATTCCCGATCTCACTGTTTTGCCGACCAAAGAGGAAGCAATCGACGCCGTTTTCATGCACAGTCTTGAAAATGAATTCGGCGCGGGCGATGACGATTACGACGACGAAGACTACGAGGGCGTCAGCGAATCGCAAGAACCCTGATATTTGAATAGTATAATTTTCAGCATTTTCGGGCGACGTCCCGCCGGGCTTCGGCGGGACGTTTTTTTAACCTATTCCAACACTTTTTATATTTTCCTTAGGCACTTTTTGTAATCCTCCAAGTCGCTGAAAACTGCCTTCCCGGCTTTTGAAAATGGTAACCAATAGGCGCATTCGTTACAGGTTTATCAATATTTTGATAATAATTGTAATTAATCGGCCAAATGCATATTTGTGATAGAAAATTTTGCCATTCCCATAATAAGCCAAATATTTTTTATGGGTATATTGCGTGGCTTTACCCAAAACATCACACACTGGCGTTTTCGCTTTCCTTTTAAAGTGCTTATTTAAACAGATTCTAATTACGAATTTGTTAATTACCTACAATTCGATAAATGTCGCAAATGTCTGAACAAATGGTAGAAAATCAGGGACTGTACCGCCCGGAATTTGAGCATGATGCATGTGGAATCGGTTTCCGGGCTAACATCAAGGGTCGTAAGTCGCACCAGATCGTGGCGGACGCCATTCATATGCTCGAAAGGATGGAGCACAGGGGCGCTACCGGTTTCGACCCTAACACCGGCGACGGTGCTGGTATTTTAATTCAGATCCCTCACGAATTCTTTGTAGAAGAATCTACCAAATTGGGCTTCCATCTGCCTCCGGCGGGTGAGTATGGTGTAGGGATGATCTTTTTCCCCGGCAATGAGACGGTAAGGGAAGAATGCAGGGATATCCTGAACCGAAAGATCAAGAAGCTGGGCCTTCAGTTGCTCGGCTACCGGAAGGTACCTACCCTGAATAACACCCTGGGCGAAGGCTCGCTCTCCGTTGAGCCGAGCGTGGAGCAGGTGTTCATCAAACGTCCGGACGACATTACGGACGACCTCGCATTCGAACGCAAACTGTTCATCCTGCGCCAGGTATCCACACGCCTCATTAAAGACACCGTAAAAGGCGGCGCGAAAAGCTTTTACTATTCATCGCTTTCATGCCGCACTATCTCATACAAGGGACAGCTTACCACTGCCCAATTGAAATATTACTTCCCCGACCTTGAGAACGAATCGGTGGTATCCGCATTGGCGGTAGTACACTCCCGTTTCTCGACCAACACCTTCCCGTCGTGGGAACTGGCCCAGCCATTCCGCTACATCGCGCACAATGGCGAGATCAACACGGTGAAAGGTAATGTGAACTGGATCCGCGCCGGGGAGAAATCCTTCGAATCGAAATACTTTACGAAGGAAGAAATGGATATGCTCCTGCCGATCTGCGACAGGAACCAGTCCGACTCCGCCAACCTCGACAATGCAATCGAACTGCTGCACCTTTCGGGCCGTTCGTTGCCGCATGTGATGATGATGCTCATTCCCGAAGCCTGGGATGGTAACGACCAGATGGACCCCGAGCGCAAGGCATTCTACGAATACCATGCGGCGATTATGGAGCCATGGGATGGTCCAGCGTCGATTTCATTCACCGACGGCAAAATCGTAGGCGCGACGCTCGACCGTAACGGTCTGCGCCCTTCACGTTACTGGGTGCTCGACGACGATACGATTATCATGGCGTCGGAAGCGGGCGTGCTGGAAGTGGACCAGTCGAGAGTAGTGACGAAAGGCCGCCTCCAACCCGGACGTATGTTCGTGGTGGACATGGAGCAAGGCCGCATTATCCCTGACGAGGAGATCAAATCACAAATCTGTACGGCTAAGCCTTACCAGCAATGGCTGGATGAGAACAAGCTGCACGTGGACGCGCTCGAACACCCGATCCGTACCTACCGCGCTTATGACGAAAATTCATTACTGAAACGTCAGGTAGCATTCGGTTATACTTCGGAAGATCTGCGCATGATCCTTGCCCCGATGGCACAAACCGGCCAGGAAGCGGTTGGGTCAATGGGTACCGATAGCCCGCTGGCGGTACTTTCCGATCAGTCGCAGCATTTGTCTACCTATTTCAAACAGCTGTTCGCACAGGTCACCAACCCGCCGATCGACTCGATCCGGGAGCGTGCGATCATGTCCCTGATCTCTTTTGTAGGCAGCACCGAGAATATTCTTACCGAAACGCCCAAACACTGCCGCCAGATCGCATTGCCGCACCCGATCCTTTCGGTGCAGGAATTCGATAAACTGCGTTTTGTAGATAAAGACGGCTTCCAGGCCAAAACCATCAATACCTATTTCCGTGCCGACGAAGGTGGAAAAGCATTGGAAAGAGCATTGGAAAGAATCTGCCGTTACGCGGTAGACGCTATCGAAGACGGATTCGAGATTCTCATCCTCTCCGACCGCGCCATCGACTCCGACCACGCGCCGATCCCTTCATTGCTCGCCACAGCGACCATTCACCACCACCTTATCCGCGAAGGATTGCGTGGCAAGGTAGGTCTGTTGGTGGAAGCGGGAGACGTTTGGGAAACCCACCATGTGGCGACGCTGATCGGGTACGGAGCAGCGGGTATCTGCCCTTACATGGCATTCGAAACGCTTTCTTACATGAACCGCACGGGCATGATCGAAGGTGAATTCACCGATGAAAAACTGCATTACAACTATATCAAGGCCGTTAACAAGGAACTTCTGAAGATATTCTCGAAAATGGGAATCTCTACCCTGCAATCGTACCAGGGAGCGCAGATATTCGAATGTGTAGGCTTGAACAAAGAGGTAATCGACAAATATTTCACAGGAACTATTTCCCGTATCGGGGGTATGGGTATCCCTGAGATCGCCCGCGAAATCCTGGTGCGTCATAAAGTAGCATACCACGAAAATCCGGAGCAAAAGCCGCGGCTGGAAGTGGGTGGTGTATATCAATGGAAACAACGTGGCGAAGCCCACATTTTCAATCCGCAGTCGGTGCATTTACTGCAACAGGCGACCCGCAACGGTAGCTACGAGCAGTTCAAGAAATATTCTAAGCTGATCGACGATCAAAGCCACAAGGCGCTGACATTACGTGGTTTGTTAAGATTCAAAAAAGGCAACCCGATTCCATTGGAAGAGGTGGAGCCGGTTGAAAATATCTTCAAACGCTTCGCTACCGGTGCGATGTCCTTCGGATCCATTTCGTGGGAAGCGCATACGACGCTGGCGATCGCGATGAACCGCATTGGCGGCAAGTCCAACTCCGGTGAAGGTGGCGAAGACGAACTGCGCTATACGCCGCTTCCGAACGGCGACAGCATGAACTCGCAGATCAAACAGGTTGCTTCGGGCCGTTTTGGCGTAACAAGCCATTACCTGAGCAATGCGGGCGAGCTGCAAATCAAAACCGCCCAGGGCGCAAAACCGGGCGAAGGTGGTCAGCTTCCGGGCTTCAAAGTGGACGACTGGATCGGCCGGACGCGTCATTCGACGCCGGGCGTGGGTCTGATCTCCCCTCCTCCTCACCACGATATTTACTCGATCGAGGATTTGGCGCAGCTGATCTTTGACCTTAAAAATGCCAACCGCGCCGCACGTATCAGCGTGAAGCTGGTATCCGAAGCCGGTGTAGGAACCGTGGCATCCGGTGTAGCGAAAGCACACGCCGACCATATCCTGATATCCGGTTACGACGGTGGTACCGGCGCCTCTCCATTGAGCTCGATCCGCCATGCCGGTCTGCCGTGGGAGCTTGGCTTGGCTGAAACTCACCAGACGCTGGTACGTAACAAATTGCGCGGACGGGTAACCGTTCAGGCCGACGGACAGCTCCGTACCGGCCGCGACCTCGCGATCGCCGCATTGCTCGGTGCCGAAGAATGGGGTGTTGCAACGGCCGCATTGGTGGCCGCAGGCTGTATCATGATGCGCAAATGCCACCTGAACACCTGCCCGGTGGGTGTGGCGACGCAGCGTAAAGAACTCCGCGCATTGTTCTCGGGCAAGCCTGAACACGTGGTGAACATGTTTACCTACATGGCGGAAGAATTGCGCGAGATCATGGCACAGCTTGGTTTCAGAACAGTCAATGAAATGGTTGGCCAGGCCCAGTACCTCGAACTGCGCAATGACATCAAACATTGGAAATACAAAAACCTGAACTTCGACGCTATCCTGTACAAAGAGGGCGACCTTTCGGTAGCGCAATTCAAGCAGGAAGAGCAGGATCACGGTATCGACGCCATTCTCGACCTCGACCTGATCCGCACGGCACAACCGGCGCTCGACAGCAAAGAAGAGGTTTACGCCGAATTCCCGATCAACAACCTGAACCGGTCGGTGGGAACGATGCTTTCGAACGAAATTTCGAAGAAATACGGCGGCGCAGGCTTGCCAACCGGCAATATCCACTTCAAATTCCGCGGTACGGCCGGCCAAAGCTTCGGTGCGTTCAATACCACCGGTGTACGCCTCGAACTGGAAGGTGACGCGAACGACTATTTCGGAAAAGGCCTCTGCGGCGCCGAACTGATCGTGTACCCCGACCGCGACGCGAAGTTCAAGCCGGAAGAAAACATTATCATCGGTAACGTGGCATTCTATGGTGCTACTTCGGGTGACGCCTATATCCGCGGGACCGCGGGCGAGCGCTTCTGCGTACGTAACTCGGGCGCGAAGGTAGTAGTGGAAGGTGTCGGCGATCACGGTCTTGAATACATGACGGGCGGTCTGGCGATCATCCTCGGCGAAACAGGCCGCAACTTCGCGGCGGGTATGTCGGGCGGTGTGGCTTACGTCCTCGACAAAAACGGGACTTTCGAAGAGAAAGTGAATAAAGAAATGGTGTCGCTCGAAGCGCTCACGGATGAAGACAAAGGCATCCTGCGTGAGTATCTGGATAAACATTTCCAATACACAACCAGCAACATCGCATTCCAACTGATCCAGAACTGGGAAGAATCTGTAAAGCAATTTGTGAAAGTAATGCCGTCCGATTTCCGCAAAGCGCTGGAAGGACGCGGTATCACGCTCGCCCAGCAGATTGCAGACAAAAACGTCGTGTACAAAGACATCGTCGTGGACGTGGTACATCAGTAATTTCAGTTTCAGGATCAACTATCAGAATTTTTTAAATCAGTAATAAGAATGGGAAAACCAACCGGATTTTTAGAGTTTGAAAGGGAGTTGCCGAAAAAAAGAAGCGTGGAAGAGCGTCTGAAAGACTACCGTGAGATCGAAACCGCACCGACCGACTCTAATTCCAAACAGCAGGCAGCCCGTTGTATGGACTGCGGAATTCCTTTTTGCCATAATGGCTGTCCGCTGGGCAACATCATCCCCGAGTTCAACGACGCGGTGTATGACGAAAACTGGGGACTTGCCTACGAAATATTAGCGTCTACCAATAACTTCCCTGAATTCACAGGCCGCATTTGCCCTGCTCCTTGCGAAGCAGCGTGCGTGCTGGGGATCAACAAGCCGCCGGTAGCGATCGAATACATTGAAAAAGCGATCATCGAGAAAGCGTTCGAGCTGGGGTTGGTAAAACCCCGTATCCCTAAAACCCGCACTGGTAAAAAAGTAGCGGTGGTAGGTTCGGGACCGGCGGGACTGGCTGCGGCCAATCAATTGAACCAGGCCGGTCACTCGGTGGTGTTGCTCGAAAGGGCGGATAAAATCGGTGGTCTGGTTCGTTATGGCATTCCCGATTTCAAACTCGATAAGGGCATTATCGACCGTCGCCTTGCGGTGATGGAAGAAGAAGGCGTCGAATTCCGTACCGGCGTGAATGTAGGTGTGGATATCAAAGCGGAGGAGCTTTTAAATGAATTTGACTCCGTGCTTTTAACCGTAGGATCGACCGTCCCGAGAGATGTAAAGATCACCGGCCGTCACTTCAAAGGCGTTCACTTCGCGATGGAGTTCCTGAGCCAGCAGAACAAGCGCGTAGCAGGCATCGACCGCGTAGTTGACCACCGCGGCGTGGCTTATACAAATGGCGAAATCCTCGCGACCGACAAACACGTAGTGGTAATCGGTGGTGGTGATACGGGTTCCGACTGCGTGGGTACTTCGGGCCGTCACGGTGCGAAATCCGTCACGCAGATCGAGCTGATGCCTATTCCGCCGAAAGAACGCGACGCGAGTACGCCATGGCCAAACTGGCCGATGATGCTCCGCACTTCGACCTCGCACGAGGAAGGCTGCGACAGACATTGGTCTATCAATACCAAAGAATTCATCGGCGACGAAAACGGCAACCTGACCGCCTTGAAAATCGTCGACCTCGACTGGCAGAAAGACCCTGAAACGGGCCGCATGCAAATGAAAGAGGTGGAAGGCAGCGAGCGCACCATTCCCTGCGACCTGGCGTTTCTTGCAGCCGGCTTCCTGCATCCGCAGCAAGAAGGCCTGTTGAGCGACCTCGACCTGGAATTTGACGAGCGCGGCAATATCAAAACCAATGGCTACCAATCGACCTCCAACGAGAAAGTATTCGCAGCCGGTGACTGCCGCCGCGGCCAATCACTCGTGGTGTGGGCGATCAGCGAAGGTCGGGAAGCGGCTCGCGCGGTAGACGAGTACCTCATGGGTGAGTCATTCCTTGAAGCCAAGGCTGTATCCATGCTGAATCCTGTATTTGCGCACGCATAAGCGGTGCCGGTTTAAGCCGGCCTCTATATCACGTATTACAAGAAAGCTGCCCCACCCGGCAGCTTCTTGTTTTATATCCCTTTATCTTTGGAACTCAAATTCATCGACAGTAATGTTCCTGCACCATTCTCCATTCTGGCTGAAAGCATTCTTCCCCGGTTTTACCTGGCATATTCCTACGAAAGAAAAGGCTATCTTCCTCACTTTCGACGACGGCCCTATCCCGGACATTACCGAAAATGTGCTCGAAATACTGGCTGGATACGATGCAAAAGCTACCTTTTTCAGCATTGGCGATAATGTGCGTAAACATCCCGATATTTTTGAAATGGTAAAAAACGGCGGCCACTCCATTGGCAACCACACATTCAATCATATGAACGGCTGGAAAACCGAAGATGCTGTTTACCTTGAAAACATCCGGCAATGCCAGGACCAGCTCAAACTCGAAACCCGGCTCTTTCGCCCACCCTACGGGCGCATTAAAAAGAGCCAGTCGAAGGTGGTTCTGCGAGACAAGCAGATCATCATGTGGGATGTCCTCAGCGGCGACTTTTCCGCCGAAATCAGCCCCGAAATCTGTTTAAAAAAATCCATCCAACACACCCGCCCCGGCTCGATCATCCTCTTTCACGACAGCATTAAAGCGTCGAAGAATATGCTTTACGCATTGCCGCGGTATCTGGAAACTTTTACGGAACGTGGTTACAGGTTTGAAGCATTAAAAATGCTGTAAGCTTTAAGCTGTAAGCTATAAGCCTGGCAGTACGTGTTTTGCGTAACCAAACATTTTAAATATCCCAATTAACAAAAAAGCTTAAAGCTAACGGCTTATAGCTTATAGCATAAAATGATCGATTCCCACGCCCACATATACAGCGACGATTACGCGGAAGACCGCTCCGCAATGCTCGACCGTGCCTGGAATGCAGGTATCGAGCAAATATGGATGCCCAATTGCGACCACGAGACTATCGACGGCATGCTCGAACTCGCCGAAAAATACCCCGGCAAATGCCTCCCGATGATAGGCTTGCACCCTACCTATGTGAAGGAGGATTTTGAGAAGGAGTTGCAGGTAATGGAAGATTGGCTCGGTAAATACGAGTTCATCGCCGTCGGAGAAATCGGAATGGACCTTTTTTGGGATGTTACCTTTAAAGAGCAGCAGGAGAAGGCATTTCTCTACCAATGCGGCCTCGCGCGCAGGCACAACCTGTGGATCGACATTCACAGTCGCAACGCATTTTGGGAAACTGTAAAACTGATTGAAGACTTCGCCGATCCCGCATTGACGGGCATTTTCCATTGCTTTACCGGCACGTTGGAAGAGGCGCACAAAGCTATTGAACTGGGTTTCAAATTGGGTGTCGGCGGCGTTGCCACATTCAAGAACGGGGGTCTGGATAAAGTGATTCCTTATGTCGGCCTGGAACATATTGTTCTTGAAACAGACGCGCCCTACCTGGCCCCGGTCCCCTACCGCGGCAAACGCAACGAAGTCGCCTATATCGACCTTGTAGCGCAGCGCGTGGCCGATCTCAAAGAGATGGCCAAAGCGGACGTAATCGCCGCCACTACCGCGAACGCGAAAAGCATGTTGAACAAAGTATCAAAATGAGTTATACCCAAATACATATCAACCCTATTTCACCTGAACCGACCGTCGGTTCGGTGCTCGTAATCTACACCGGCGGCACGCTGGGAATGGTCTACGAAACCAAAGGAAAGCAGCTCGTTCCATTCGATTTCCAGCAGATCATCGAAAAAGTCCCGGAGATCAGCCGGCTGGACTTCGATATTACCTTCCTTTCGCTTCCGGAACCGATCGATTCCTCGAACATGAATCCGGCCATCTGGATCGAGCTGGCAACCATTATCGAAGCGCATTACGACCAATTCGACAGCTTTGTGATCCTGCATGGCACCGATACCATGGCTTATACGGCTTCGGCATTGAGCTATCTGCTCGAAAACCTCAACAAACCCGTCATTCTCACAGGCGCACAGCTACCCATAGGTGTGGCCCGTTCCGACGCGCGCGAGAATGTGATTACCGCATTGGAACTCGCCGCGGCGAAAAATGACGAAGGCCATCCCATTATCACCGAGGTTTGCATTTATTTCAATTCCAATTTGCTCCGGGGCAACCGTTCCAAAAAACAGGAGAGCTCCGATTTCAACGCATTTCATTCCGAAAACTACCCTGCGCTCGCGAATGCCGGCGTGAACATCGAATACAACTTTCCGTACATCAAACCTTATCAACCCGGCCTGAAACTGAAAGTCCATAAAAGCCTCGACAACCACGTCGCGTTCCTGAAATTGTTCCCCGGAATCAGTCAGCAGGTCGTGGAATCCATTCTGAACATCAAAGGCCTTCGCGGCATTGTCCTGGAAACCTACGGTGCCGGCAATGCCCCTACCGAACCCTGGTTTCTGAACGCGATCAGCAACGCCATCGAGCGCGACATCGTCATTTTCAACGTCTCCCAATGCGACGGCGGCCGTGTTTCGCAGGGCCAGTACCAGACCAGCAAATTCCTGCAACAAATCGGCGTGATCAGCGGCTCGGACATCACCGCCGAGGCGGCCATCACCAAAATGATGTACGTCTTCGCCTGCGAGCGCCCCGGCGGCGCCTGCATTGAAATGCTCGGTAGGCCGCTACGCGGAGAAATGAGTATTTGATTTGCATTGAAAATTCTGTTTGCTATATTTGCACCCCGATAGAGAGGTGCCCGAGTGGTTGAAGGGGCTACCCTGGAAAGGTAGTATGTGGGTAACTGCATCGAGAGTTCGAATCTCTTCCTCTCTGCAAAATGCCTCTGCTGGTAACAGCAGGGGCGTTTTTCGTTTACGCGACAATTAGCGGGACAAATTTATTTTCCGAGCTGATGAAAGATCATACACATCCTCCGTTCAAATTAGCGGTTCTGCGCGACCGCAAAGGCGATCTGTCGAAAGAATGGTTCGTCGGGTTCTACGCGTGGTCAGACGCGGAAAAGAACCCGTCACCGATTCAAAAGTTTTGACATAACTGGCAAGAAAACCAGGGTTGATCGCTACTCACAATTAGTCACCGCTTTCCGTTGCATAGGACTGGACATACAATAATATAACACATTCATACATAATAACATATAAAGATCACCCAGACAGGTTTGCTTGTACCGCAGGTTATTTTTAATACGCCGGTAACCATTTGGCACAGTATTTCTAACCATATTTGCCAAAACAACCTTGCTGCTATGAAAAGGATCTCCGAATTGGTTTGTGGTATCTTGTTTGTGTTTTTGATAGCCTGTCTGCCTGCGTTTGGGCAAAAAAACGGGCTCCGGATCACCACTACATCTTCGAGCGAATATCAAAAATCCCCCAAGACGTCGATTTATCCCGCATTTGTCGATAACATCATTTATCAGTCATGGACGGAGGCCGGGCCGTCGCCATTTTTCCAGTTGACTGCCGATGGAGGAACGCCCCCCTTATAGCTGGTCCATTGCCGGCGGCGCGTTGCCCGCCGGGTTGCAACTCGATAAAAATGGGAAGATCCACGGAATGGCGACCAGGGAGGGAAATTACTCGTTTACCGCGAAAGTGACCGACGCAAAGGGAGCCACCGCCACCAAAGCACTTACTTTCGAGGCCTCGCCCTATCGTTCTAAATGGTTCGCCGACGCTAAATTCGGCATATTTGTGCAGTGGGGTGTTTTCACACAGCCTTCGCTCAAAGGCAAGGATGGCATCGCGCAGTTTGAAAAACGGATCACCAAATTCAACGCCGACGAATGGGCGCAAACGGTGGTTAACCTGGGAGGCAAGGTGCTCACTGTCACCGTCAATACGGGTGACGGCGTGCGTCTCTGGCCCTCCACGACTCCGAGCAAGCTGGAATTGAAAACACAGCGGAACATCGTTAAAGAGCTGATTGATGCCTGCCACAAAAGAGGGATCGGGTTCATAGCCTATTTCGCTCCGGATAAGGGCTGGAATAAGGATATTGTCGACACCGGCCTGGACGGCACCTATGGCACCCTGAACCAGGGATTGATCAGGGAGCTTGTGCAAATGGGCGTGGATGGCCTGTGGATCGACATGACCTCCGCCACGGAACTTTACAAGGGATTCGATTATAACTGGTTTCCCTGGAACAAGATGATCCCTATTATGCGCACCAATAATCCGAAAGTGATTTTTGCCAATAATACAGGCCTGGGCTTCGGAGGAACGGTGCTGCAATACCCCAACACCGACGTAATCGTGTACGAGGGCGGCACTTCGCCGCACGAAACGGCGCTGGAAGTAGCCAAGCCTGCCACGGTGAGAAAAAAACTGGCCATTGAAGTGGATAACCTCCTGGATAACACATGGTCGTGGCGGGAAGATCCGAAACTGAGGTCACCCAAACCGCTGGACATGATGATCAACAATATCAGGAAAAACTGGGAAGTCGGCGCCACCTACATACTCAGCTATCCGGTGCCGGCAAATGGCGACATCTTCCCCGAGATCTACCAGGAAGAACTGAAACAGATTGCCGGTTTTGTCAAGAAAAACCAGGGGTGGAGCGCCACTCCGGAGACATCTCTTTCAGACACCGTTGATTATACCGGCAGTCAGAAACTGGCGCTTAAGGCACCAGCCCGGGCAAAAATATACTACACAATCGACGGAAACCGCCCGACAACGGCAAGCAAGGTTTACAAAGGGCCCATTACACTCACAAAAACCAGTCGCATTCAGGCAATCGCCGTCGAACCCGGCAAGCCCGCCAGCAAGTTGCTCGATAAAACCATTACTATTCTCAACATTTCCAAAAATGCAACGGCAAACGCGCGTACGGCGGCAGCGCCCGCAACGGCCGCAGCCCCGCCGGCGACCGAAGGCAAAACAGATCCGAACGGTCTTTACAGGGGTATGCGTATCACAGTGGGCTCCGTGCCGATCAGGCTCACCGAAGTTGGCCGGAAATATTTCGCGGGAAATAATGGCAGGCATTCGTTGATCATCAAGCGGTATGTAGATCATTATCCATTGCTGACTGCCGCGCTCAACACCGCTTCTCTGCCCGTGGCGGCCGACGGCTACCAATATGCGCAGATTCCTCCCCTGACGCTGGAAGCCGGGAAATCATATCTGATCGGTTTTCAGGAGAACGGTAACGACAAATTTGCAGCCGACGATTTGAAAAACGTTCCGGCAAACGACGACTACCGGGTTATCGGATACAACATATTGAGCCCGCAAGGCACGAAACTGCCGATTGTGGATGACCGAATGGGCCAATTACTTAGTCTCAAATTTGAAAAAATCATATCCAAAAATGCAAAACCAAACCTGGCTATCGGAAAACAGGCATTTTTGCGGGCAAACAACGACACCGGCCTCGGCCCGGGCAACGAAATATTCTTCGCCGAAAATGGAATCGACGGCGACCCTACCACCATGGCCAGAGCGGGCGGCCAATACGCCTGGACACTGCTGGTGGATTTGTTGAAGGTCGAAAAAGGAATCAGGGAAGCTAAAATCACTTTCGGGGAAAATTCATATTCGACCGAATTCCAGCTGATGGCGTCACCAGACAATAAAACCTGGACCACGCTTGCGCACAAGATGGATAATACCGATATAAACATCGACCTGAAATTTGACCCGATCGATGTACGCTATTTCAAGATCAGGTCTCTGAAACCCGACAAACGTGGAGAAAAAGGGGCGCAAATGGGTATTATGGAATTTGAAGTATACCGGTAAGATCACCAGAGCCTTTCTTCTTTCATAAAACCCGTTGCGGTAAGTACCTGCATGAGCACGCTCGTTACGAGCATAGCGCGGACTACGATGAAAACCGCCCGGTAATCCACCCGGGGTTCGAGGATGATTACAAAATAGTAGAGGGAAATGTTGGTCGCAACCAGCAGCACAAACAGTAAAACCTTATTCAGCATTTTCTTCTTCGGATTTGTATCACGAAGATAATGAACGCGCTGCATTTATCCTGCATCCCCTCGGAGGCAGGATTGTTTTTTTAATGATAGCATAACACAAGTGCACCTGAGCGAACGGACACTGTTCGTTACCGGACAATAATTCGAACCTTCCAGGCCTGTACAGGACTGGCTGTCAAGCAGTTAATCTTCTGGCAGGCTATTTTCCGTTGAGAATTTTCAAACTCGTCAGGAATAACAAAAAAATGCTAAGAAACTATCTCAAAATCGCATTCAGGAACCTGCTCCGGAACAAGGCTTTTTCGGCGATCAATATCTTGGGATTATCAGTAGGCATGGCCAGCGCGCTGCTCATCCTTTTCTGGATGTATAATGAAATCAGCTACGACCGCTTCCATAAAAACAAGGATTATCTCTACGAAGCCTGGAACCGCGGAACGTTCGACGGTAAACTGCAATGCTGGAATTCGACCCCACAAGCGCTCGGCCCGACCCTTAAAGAAGAATACCCGGAAGTAAGCAATATTTCACGAAACTATTCCCGATGGTTTGTGACGCGTGCAGGCGATAAAAAGGTTTCCAGCGAGGCTATTATTACCGACGGCGCTTTCCTGAACATGTTCGATTTTCCTCTCCTGCAAGGTAACCCCCACACAGCGCTCAACTCCGTCGGTTCGATGGTGGTTACGCAGAAAATGGCGATCAAAATGTTCGGTACCGAGGATGTGCTGGGCAAAGTCGTAGCGATCGACAAAGACAATTTTACGATTACCGGGGTTATGAAGGACCTGCCGCCCAATACCGAATTCAGGTTTGAATACATCCTTCCCATCGAATACCTGAAAAAGATCGGCTCGGCCGACGAGGGCTGGACTTTCAACACCGTTCGGACCTACGTTCAACTGAAACCGGGCACCGATCCCAAGGCATTTGCCGAAAAGATCAGGGATATCACGATCCGGCATTCCAACAATACCGAAGAGCACGAGGTGTTCCTCCATCCGATCAGCCAATGGCATTTGTATTCCAATTTCGAGAACGGAAAAGTTGTTGGCGGGCGTATCGCCATTGTGCGGCTGTTTGGAATTATCGCGGCATTCATTCTGCTGATCGCCTGCATCAATTTTATGAACCTCAGTACGGCACGCAGCGAAAAACGCGCGAAAGAAGTGGGCATTCGCAAAACGGCCGGTGCCAACAAAGGGCTTCTCGTGGGGCAGTTCATAGGTGAATCTGTTTTAATAGCCATTATCGCCGGAGCTATCGGACTACTCACCGTGTACCTTACCTTGCCCGCATTCAACACATTGATTGGAAAGGACCTGGAAGTACCGGTAACTAGTCTGAAATTTTGGGTTGCGGCGCTCACATTTATCCTTTTTACCGGCATCCTGGCCGGAAGCTACCCCGCCTTCTATCTTTCTTCATTCAAGCCGATCAACGTATTGAAAGGCGCATTCAAAAGGGCACGCTCGACATTCAGTCCACGGAAAGTGTTGGTGGTGGTGCAATTCAGCTTCGCCATTGTGCTAATCATTTCCACGCTTATTGTGGTGGAACAAATTCGTCACGCCCAGAACCGGGACCCTGGCTATGACCGCGGGCAAGTGGTTTACCACTGGATCACCGGCGATCTGGGTAAGAACTATGCACAAATCAAACGTGAGTTGCTAAATGCCGGCATCGCTATCTCCGTCACCAAAACCGCTTCGCCACTCAGCAGCGTTACCAGTGATACCTGGGGCATCGAATGGCCCGGCAAGAACATGGCGGAAAAAATCGATTTCGATATTTTTACCGAAGACGAGGGGCTTGTCAAAACCGCCGGCCTGCAACTGATTCAGGGGCGGGACCTGGACCTTACCAAATTCCCGTCGGACTCCGCCGGAGCCTTGCTTAATGAAACTGCGGCGAAAATCATGGGTTTTAAGGACCCGATAGGACAGACGATCAAAGACAATGGCGCTACCTATCACATCGTAGGAGTGGTGAAGGACTTCGTGATCCGGTCGCCTTATGACCACCAGGGCCCGTTGATCATCGAGGGTGCGCAGAGCTATTTCAATGTAATCCACATGAAACTCGCTGCGGACAAGTCTGTGGCCGACCTCATGCCCGCGGTGGAGGCTATTTTTCGTCGCTATAACCCCGATTATCCCTTCGAATACCATTTTGTGGACGAAGATTACGCCCGCAAATTCGAAGATACCCGGCGGGTCGCGAAGTTGACCGGCATATTTGCAGGTCTCACCATTTTTATATCCTGTCTCGGCCTATTCGGTCTTGCGGCCTACATGGCCGAAAACCGTGTCAAGGAAATCGGCGTGCGAAAAGTATTGGGGGCTTCGGTGACGAGTATCGCGGCCTTACTTTCGAGCGAGTTTATGGCGCTGATTATAATTTCGATCGTCATTGCAACGCCGGTCGCCTGGTATGTTATGAACCTTTGGCTCAACGACTTCGAATACCGCACGGGCATCCAGTGGTGGATATTTGCAGTATCCGGCCTGCTTGCCATTGTGGTGTCGTTGCTCACTGTCAGCTACCAGGCAATCCGCGCGGCACTGCTTAATCCGGTGAAGAGTCTTCGCAGCGAATAACATCGGCGGCATGCGTCATTCGGAGCTGATCTTCCCCTGCAGTACGAGGATCAGCTCCTGCTGCGTTTGTATAAGCTGGTGAAGCACATGGCTATCTCCCGGCGGAATATGTTTTTTTGTAAATTTTACCTTGTGCAGACTCAACAGCGTTTCAATATCCGTTTCGAGTATCAGGGCAATCTCCGCGAGCCGGCCTATCGTGATCGACTCCTGCTCCTCGTTTTCCAGTTGCCGGTAACGCTGCTTTGAAATATGCAGCCGCGTGGCGACATATTCCTGCGAGTACCCCAGACGGTTACGCGCCAAACGTATATTATCTCCGATAGGTATTTTTTCATCTTTCATAGGGTGCCACTGACAAATGTTTTTGGAGAATAACACGTTTACGCCCTGACAATCCTATCCCAACTTTTCTATCGGCAATCGTCAATTATCCAGCACAGCTTCCGCCTTCTACTTGCCGGAATGACTAGTCAAAAGTATACCCTGGCTGGTTCTTAACCACCGGAGATATCATCACAGTTCGATGTTTTTCAGGCTATTTGCGCTTGTATTTAGTACAAAACAAAAACAGCACAACATATATGAATAGATTTTTATTACTGGCTTTTTACTGCCTTTGGGTATCGTGCATCTCTGTCGATGCTCAGCCGATTTACAATCAGAAAAATATCACACAAGATGTGCTGACAGAGCACTACGACAACCCTGTGCCCATGCAAGTTATGGAGTACTCCACTGATCAAAACGGGACCATTATCGAAAGGCGATTAGAAATTTTACCCGAAAATGGTTTACCCTCGGCCCGCGTTAGAATTATCAACGATCAGTTTGAAGAAATTCCCCTTGTAAATCAGCCACCATTTGACGCATTATTTGACAATGGGCTATTTGATATTCAGCATTGCGTTGATGCTGCGACGCTGCTTTTCGGAACGGAAGTCGCATTGAAAGTGATCAAGGATAAGTTTGGCTGGTCGGGATTAGACAACCAGGGTGTAAATGGCAAGGCTATTATATGGAATATCATGGCTCCGAACAGTCCCTCAATTATCGCTTCGCCTTATTATAGCCTAATCAGCAAGGAATTTAATTACCTGACTAATGGAACCGAAGCTGATAAATTAACCCATATCGAAGCCGTTACCCATGAGCTGGTTCATGGCATTATCAATGCGAAAATAGGGGACGAAAACTCTCTTGGACTTGACCCTTGTGGCGAAAGAAAAGTGGTTGCCGAAGCGCTCTGTGATATCCTTGGACTTTATGTCCGAAATGAATACGAACAAAACTCACCGGCACTTTATATTTGGACCCTTTCACAAGGATACATTTTTCCGGGGAGGTCGTTTGATAATCCTAATAGCAACGGACAACCGGACACGTATTATGGAAGCTATTATGCGAATAGCTGTCCGGGAAACGGTACTTTTATAGAGCACCAGAATGCAACCGTAATTGATCATTGGTATTATCTATTAGCCAGTGGTACGGTCGGGACCGAGACGAACGACCTTGGCTACTCGTACAAATTCAATGGAATTGGCGTCAACAAAGCGATCCAAATTGTATGGAAGTGCCTGGACTATATTGGCAAACACACCAGTTTCTCCGATTTAAAAAAGGCTTCGCTTACAATAGCTGAGCAACTCTACGGCCTGCATTCCATCGAATATCTGGCAGTTGTAGACGCATGGTGCGCGGTAGGCATTTGCGAGAACAACCTTGGCCCGTTTTACATGTCACCGGCGCATGGAGCCGCGGGTGTTGAACCTTGGCCAGGCGTAAAGGTGAATGTCATTTGGGAAGGCAAGCCTGTCACAAAATGGGAAGTGCAAATGGATACGGATATCGCCTTCTCCAATCCTCAAACGGTTGTGATCACTAATTTCACCACTGTTATCAACCCCGATGGTGGAGCAGCCTACTCAGGTTTTGCGACCGGCTACTTTGCGCCTGGTGAGCGCGTATACGCGCGTGCACGTATCATCGAAGCTGAGCCCGATTTCTGTAAAGGGTACAATCCACTTTGCGTCCTTTACCAGCAATATGGTCCGGCTCACGCCTTTACACTTGATGACAAAAAAGTCCAGTTTTGGCACCTATTGCCCCTTAATTACTGGACTGCGAACCCCTGGAATAGCCCGACGATCCAATGGAAGTCAGTGCCGAACGCTCAACAATACACCTTTGAGGTATCTGAGGACGATGCCTTTACCAAAATTATCTACACCGAAACTGTTCCGTCCAGTGGAAATTTCAGCGAATCAGGGACAATCAGTACCGTCCTGGAAGCCGGAACGACGCTTTTCACCCGCGTGAGGGCGGAGAATGCTAACAGTCCGCAGGTTATCGAAAACGTCGGAGAATGGTCGGATATGGATACGATTAAGGTGATGTTTCCACGAACTTCGGTATACCAGGCGCTGAACCAAATGCCTGGCGACCCGCCTACGGCCGTTAGCACTCTCGGTTTTTGGGTTGGGTGGTTACCCTACCCGGGCACCAGCCATTATGTCATCCAGATTGCTACCGATCCTGCATTTGCCAACATTGTCCGTACGCAGAATGCTGCCGGGAATTTGACTGCGGTCGAAATGCTATTGCCCGCCGCGCCTGATAAAAGCAACTTTTTTGTGCGCGTCCTTCCGCAGAAGGGCAGTGTTTTCGGGGTGTGCGACCATGTGTGGCGCATCCAGACGGACGGGCATGCCGTTCTTCCGAAGATGAAAGGGCCGCCAAACGGTTCAGTTTTCCCTTTCAACGCATTTGCCGCCACATTCGAATGGCAGGGCGGATCCCTAAACCTTAATCTGGTTAAAGGTTTCGAATTCCATTTTAAAAAGAAAAACTCCAACCTCACTTCAATCTTTCCGACCGGCAAGGTTTTCGACATTTTGATCAAGGACCCTTTGCTCTTCGATAATCCACAGGGCTTTGAAGTGGCCGTATTAGCCGTTAATGAGCTGGGTGCCAAGTCGGCATTGTCTGCCCCATTCAGTTATACCATCTGTCCTGATCATCCTGCCGTATTCTTCCCCGGTGACCTGGGCAAAGTCGATCCTACCCTCGATTTCAACGTTCAATGGCATCACAGCGCCTCGTTTCCACCGGGAAGTCAGTACCTGGTTACGATTATGGAAGGTGTAACGCCACTACCCGGCTTTAATAATAAGCCTACTACACAAAATTTCATGCTCGTGCCAGCGGGTAAGCTAACAAACGGAAAGAGTTATACGGTCACCGTCAAGAATTCGTCCTCGTGCGCCGGAATTCTATTGCCGAAAACGTTCTTCAATGCGGTGGGATCGGGAGGCTCGAATCAACCGCAACCGCCAAAGCTAGTCGACTTCCAGATCGACCTTAAAGGCTTTCGAAACGATCCCGACGGCACGGTATTCCCGCCTGAATTTGGCACTTCCAACTATGAAATTGGCATAGAACTCTTCGATCCCAACGGTACGCCGCTCGGCCTTCACGACCCAACAAATGGTAATGCGGTGACATACCTGGAAGTGGATTCTCAAAATTCCGGTGTAATCCTGGTTGGGGATCAAAAGCCGCAAGGCAAATACAAACTGAGGCTGAAAATGAAGGCCATTTTCGATCCGCTCCTCTATTATCCGTTCGACCAGCCATGGTTTTCTGTATCACTCAATGGACAAGTGATTGTTAGCAAGCACATTATTACCGTAGACTTTGTCGATCCGGCTTCACTTTTTAATGAATGGCAGGTTGGATTCCAGTTTGCGGATATTGTATTGGACGTTAAATGACAGGACTTTCAAATATTGAACACACATCTATATGTATTATAACTATTCACGTAGAATTACCGCGGCTGCTCTCCTATTTCTTTTAAACAGCCTGGCCTCATTCGCGCAGCAAAAGAACGTCGACCGATCTATCATGACCTTTTACGACGGCCTGCAAACAATTCGTGTGCTGGAATACGTTGAACCTGCGCCCGGCACCAACAAAATTTATCGCTTGGAAACATTAGCTGAAAACGGCTTTCCGGCTATCGTCCTGACTTCGAACGTTCAAATGGGATACATCAAATTTGAAGATAAATTACCTTACGATAACGTATTCAACGATAATGCAAGCCCATTTACTAGTGCGGAAGGTGCGCAAACACTCTACTCATTTCAAAGCATCATGAAAGCCTTCGACTCGCGCTTTGGATGGAAAGGCATGGATGGAACGGGTACAGCTACTGTATATGCCATCATGGGTGATGCCCAAAAATATCCACTATCGGCCAGCGCTTCCTATACTACGAACGGAATATCTGACAATTTTCTTTTCATCAAGGAAGTAAACGGTGTGAAAAACTTCAATAACGGAATTGAAACAGTTGCGCATGAATTCCTTCACGCGATTATGCGGTATAAACGAGGCTTTGAGAACTATAACCCGGATAAATGTGCTGAGATGCACAGTATTGAAGAGGGGCTTGCCGATATTTTTGGGATTTATATTCACAATAAAGTGAAGCAAACGCCTCCACAAAATTTTGACTGGAAGTTCCAAGGATATAATGCGACACTAGCAAATCCCAAAGGGTTTCTCTTCCCCGATACATACAACGGCGAGTACTACAAAAACGACTGCCACCTCACATTCGCCCCACACCCGAACGGGGGTGTGTTGTACAAGTGGAGTTACTTGCTCAGCGAGGGGTTTCCGGGATCGGCGTATAATGACTTAGGTTACGGTTACTCAAACCTCACCGGAATAGGTATCGAAAAGTGCATTGAAATTCTTTGGCAAACGATCTCAAAAATTAAGAAATACACTACTTACCCGGCTCTTCGCACATACACCCTCGAAACAGCGGGACAACTCTACGGCCTCAATTCTACCGAGTATCTGGCCGTTCAGAATGCCTGGTGCGCAGTCGGTGTGTGTGACAATAACCTCCCGGCCTTCTCCATGTCTCCCGCCAATGCCACCAATTTCATCGACCCCTGGCCTACGGTGGATATCAATCTTACCTGGAAAAACAACAACCTGGTGCAGGAATGGGAAGTGCAAATGTCGCCCAAGTATGACTTTTCAGACAGCGTTCAAACGGTTAAGCTGACAAATTTTACAGCTGTTATAGGTCCTAACCAGACCCTCATGAGCACAGCTACGGCGAAAGGTTACTTCCATCCCGGCAAAAAGGTATATGCCCGCGCGAAAATCAGCCAGGCGGGAGCCAATTTTTGTAAGGGGCTTAATCCACTTTGTATTCTCTATCAAAAGTTTGGGCCGACGCATGCATTTGGGCTCAAAGATAAGAAAACTAATTTCTGGCCAGCGACTAAGTCCACTAGTGTAAAAGCCTGGAAAGGTCAAGTCACCTGGCAATGGGTTGATGACGCTGAACGCTACCGGTTGCAGGTAGCTAGTGATTCCATGTTTACCGCACTCGTTTACGACGGCATTGCCCCGTATACCGGCAATTTCATGGAAACGGGAGAAATCGGAACCGACCTTACCATTGGCCAAACCTATTACGCACGTGTCCGGGCCGAGAGACTCGATCTTCTGAAACTGAAAGACAACCATGGAGCGTGGTCCGATCCACTCGTCATCACCGCCTCGATGCCATCGACCGCGATCAGCCAGGCGAAAACTCAGAAACTGAATGATCCGCCGTTTGAAGTAGGAACCCTGGGTCGACAGGTCAACTGGGACCCGGTACCCGGCGCGTCGAATTTCGTCGTGCAGGTGGCAACAGATGATACATTTAATAGCATTATCTGGACAAAGACGGTGTCGGGGAATCTGGCGAGTACCACCATGCTATTTCCACCGTTAGCCAATCTGACAGACCTATTTGTGCGCGTGCTTCCGAAAAACGGTCCTATTTTCGGGGTATGCAGCAACGTTTGGCGCATTAAAGTGGATGAAGCCAAAGCCTTGGCATTAATGAAGGGACCGCCGAACGGAACTACCTTTCCATTCAAAGACTTTGGCGTGAATGTGATAGAATGGAAAAGCGGGACGCTTAACATGAATACTGTTGACTATTTTGAACTTGTCCTCACCAAAAAACCGTCCGGCGTCACAGCGACATTCCCCACTCAGGGTAAGAAATTTGATTTTCTCATTCAGGATCCGCTCTTATTGAATGACAACGGCTTACAGGCATCGGTGATTGCTGTGAATGCACTGGGCGCCAAAACTGCACAGTCACTCCCATTCGATTATAATATATGTCCGGACCACCCGGCTGTTTTCTTCCCCGGCGATTTGGGAAAGGTCGACCCTACCAAAGATTTTAAAGTCGAATGGTTTCCGAGCCAGTCATTTGCGGTTGGTAGCCAGTATTTGTTAACGATTAAAGACGGAGGAGTTGCGATACCGGGATTTAAAGACAAACCCACCACGAACCATTTTATGACTGTCCCCGCTGGTACACTTGTCAATGGTAAAAGCTATACGGTAACAGTCAGGAACTCGTCTTCATGCGCAGCGCTGCTGGTACCGTCGACATTCTTCACTGCCGTGGGTTCTGGCGGCTCTAACCAACCCCAGGCGCCCAAACTGGTGGATTTTACAATCGAAATCCAAGGATTCCGCAACGATCTGGATGGTTTGGCCTGGGAAACCTCCGACTACGTCCTCGGCATTGAACTGATTGATCCGGATGGTAATGTACTCGCGCTCATTGATCCGAATGGTGCCTCTGTTACACAACTGCTGGTGGATTCGGAAAACTCCGGTGTTGTAGCGAAGGGCAACGACAGGCCGGAAGGCAAGTATAAACTAAGGCTGAAAATGGTCAACATTTTCAACCCACTTGCCTACTATCCTTTCGATCAGCCGAGGTTTTCGGTTTTACTTAATGGACAACCGGTAATCAGTAATCACGTCATTACAGTCGATTTTGTAAACCCCGCCTCCCCATTTCACGAATGGCAAGTCGGGTTTCAGTTCGGTGACATTAATTTGGATATAAAGTAGGCTGCTAATCTCCACAACACTACAAACATGAAACACTTTACAATTGCCTCCTGTATAATTTTCATTTGCCTCGTCTGCCACGCCGGCTTTGCGCAAACCTTGTACAATCCTAAGAACGTAGACAAAACTGCATTGAGTTTTTTTGATGGCTCACAGACATTCCGTGCCCTCGAATATACAGTGAATCAGGATCCGCAGAGCGAAAAAGTTTATCGGTTGCAGACGTTACCGGAAAATGGATTTCCCGCTATTATGTTACAAGGAATTAATCAGGGAACATCGGTCCAGTTCGAAGACAAGCTACCATATGACGATCAATACACGGATAATCAAACTCCGTATTTGAGCACGGAAGCCGTTCAAATCTTCTCGGGATTTCAACGTGTGATGCAAACGTTTGATCAACGGTTCACGTGGAAAGGAAGCGACGGAACAGGAACAGTTCCCATTGATATCAGAATGAAGAATCAGTTTGAGACCGGCTCTAAAGGCCTTACATACTACTCTGGCAATGCCAATGGTGGATACTTCAATTTCGAGAGAAATCTGAACGACAACAAGCCATTTCAAATTACAATAGATGCGCTTGCTCATGAAATGACTCATTCCATCATCAGGTATAAGACAGGTATCTATTCAAAAAGAGATATCGAGTGCTCCGAATTCATTGCTATTAACGAAGGAATTTGTAACATCTTCGGCGTATATATCAGGAATAAAATCAACAATTCGACTCCTCAGAACTATCAATGGATAATGGCGCCCGAAGTGTTATCCCTGAACTTTGACATAGGCAATCCAAAAACGTATCTTCTCGCGGATACCTATCACGGTCAATACTACCCCGACTCCTGCGTGGGAGCCAACCCTTACAAGGCAAGCGGAGTCGCTTCGAGGTGGTTTTACCTGCTATCAGTCGGATTTCAGGGAACCGGCAAAAATGACTTGGGCTATACTTACGAAAACCTGGCGGGAATAGGTGTTGAAAAAGCTATTCAAATCATTTGGAATGTGATACCAGATCTGAAAGCTTATTCAAATTATTCTTCACTGAAAACATATACGCTTAATGCAGCTGAACTGCTCTATGGATTGAACTCAGCCGAATACCTGGCTGTCGAAGAAGCATGGTGTGCGGTTGGCGTGTGCGACAATAATTTTCCATTCTTCAAAATATATCCAGTCAACACAGCCTCCAATGTCGAACCCTGGCCCGGAGTAAAAATTAACTTTTCATGGGATGATGACCCACGCGTAAAAGAAGTGGAAGTGCAAATGTCCCGCAAATATGACTTTTCGGACAATCCTCAGATAATCAAAGTAAGCAATTTCGACAAGCTTTTTAAGCCGGGAGGAGGCGTAGTATATACGGGAAACGCTGTCGGATCTTTCCTTCCGGACGAAACCATATTTGTAAGAGCAAAAATCACAGAAGCCGACGCAAACTTTTGTAGAGGTGTGAACCTATTATGCCAGTTATATCAGCAATATACACCGACAAACGCCCTTATTTTAAGCGACAAAAAAAGCGGAATTTTGGCATGGAGTTCCCGGTGTCGGGTTTATCGGCAATGCATGGAATAATCCCCAGATTCAATGGAAACCGGTGGCAGGTGCGGAGAAATATAGCTTTCAGATTGCCAAGGAAAAAGATTTTATCAATATCGTCGATTCGGAGAGTACTAACCATACCGGAAGCTTTCCGGAATCAGGCACCATCATGGCTAATGCGCTGGAACCAGACAAGTATTACTATATACGTGTCCGTGCCGGAAGGAACAACCCTTTTAACAACGTGGGAGCGTGGTCAAAGACCGACAGTATAAAGGTGCATACACCTCCCACAAGCGTTTTGCAAGCCCTCAACCAAAAACCTAACGACCCACCCACCATCGTAAGTTCCCTGGGCTTCGGCGTTGATTACTATACAGCGCCCGGTGCAGCTCAATACCTTGTGCAAGTTGCCACAGACGATGCGTTTGCAAACATAGTCCGGTCACAGGTTGCTCCCGGAAATGTAACGAACGCATTGGTGACCCTGCCGGCAATGGCCGACCAAACCAATCTCTTCGTGCGAGTGCTGCCTCAAAAAGGCATCGTCTATTCGACATGCACCAACGTCTGGCGGATCAAAACCGACAAAAACGCAACATTGCTCGCCATGGCCGGACCGGACCAAAAAATACCTATCCCTTACAAAACCTATTTGGGTAAGATATTCAAATGGAACGCAGGGACAGTCAACCTGGGCCTTGTCGACCATTTCAAAGTCCGTGTCGAGGAAAAGGCGGCTGGCCAGGTCACTGTCTTTAACACACCGGGGAAAGCCTTGGAAAAAGAAATTGTCGATCAGTTAATGTATGATGACCACGAGGGCATAGAGGTGAGCGTGCTGGCTGTCGGTCCCCTGGGCGCTGAAACCGAATTGTCCCCTGAATTCAGCTATACCATATGTCAGGACCAGCCCTTTCCTAAATTCCCTAACGACAACGACAAAATAGACCCTGCACTGCCCGTGACGATGACGTGGGAACCGAGTATGTGGCAGGAACCCAATGAACAGTATCTGGTCACGATCCTTATTAACGGAAACCCGGTGAACGGCTTTAACAATGCCCCGACCACGTCGACCTCGATGGTATTGCCAGCAGGGACACTCGATAATGGAAAAAACTACACGCTTATCATCAAAAACTCTGGAAGCTGCCCCGGGCTCGACCCATGGACAGTATTATTCTCAACGATCGCAGGCGCCAACAACAACCCGCCGGCCACTCCTACGAAAGATTTAAGCATTCAGCTCAGTGGTTTCAGGAATGAGCTAAACCCTTCCGATCCATTTTCGTTTGAAAATGCGGATTACATACTGGGATTCGAAATCCTGGACCCGAATGGAAACAAAGTCGCGGTGGTGGACGCCAATGGTAACCCCGTTTCGGAGCTGTTAGTCGATTCTGAAAACTCCGTGCTGGGAATATTCGCCAAAGATGAGCCGGTTGGCAAATACACCTTGAAATTGAAGATGCTGGCTATTTCCGATCCCCCGGTGTATTATCCCTTCGATCAGCCCCGCTTCTCGGTAACCCTCAACGGCCAGACGGTAATAAACGATCATATCATTACGATTAACCCATTCGACCCTGTTTACGACGAATGGCAGGTCAACTTCGAATTCACAGGCATTACCCTCGATCACAAATAATTACATCACTATTTATTTAATACACTATGAAAAATATCAAACTTCTGATTTCCGCCATTGCGGCTTCGGGCATTGGCATAGCGAATGCGCAGGAACTTCGTCCGCAACTCGATTTCATCAGAAACGGGTCCCTCCTCACCGTGCGGAGTGCGTCCGGGCAGGAGCTCGGTACAGTTGACCTGGATAAACCGGCAGTTAAGAGCAAAGTCATCGCCTTTACCTATTCGGCTAAAAAGAAACGGGGCATCGAAAATGCGCTCAACGCTGTCACGATATTTCCAAATCCGGCATCCGGATCGCTGAACCTGCGGTTGAAAGGTTCATGGAAATACCCGGTGGATGTACAGATATTCGACAAAACAGGCAATATGTTACAAACCTCCCGCCTCGAATCGCCGGAAGAGCCATTGGATATCGAATCGCTCAAACAGGGGATTTACATTTTGAAAGCACGATCCGGCAATGCCGGAGCAACGGAGGAGCTGGTGGTGCAATAAGTAATGCAGGGAGCAGGTCTCGCTCCCTGCTATCTGTTACGAGGCACTTACTTCATCCAAGGTCGACAGATCTTCCGGATCCAGTTTTATCTCTGTCGCCTTAACAAGCGTTTCCAGCTGCTTTTTGCTGGTAGCGCTTGCAACCGGGGCGACGATGAGCGGTTTGTGTAAAAGCCAGGCCAGCGCGATAGCAGCCGGAACGGTATCGTGCTTTCCCGCAAGGTTGTCGAGCGTATCCAGAATCCGAAGGTTCCCGGGTGTCAGCAGGTCCTTCATGCCGGCACCGCGCTGGCTTTTACCCAAATCGGCGTCCGACCTGTATTTACCTGTGAGAAAACCGGCAGCCAGTGCGTAGTAGGGAAGCACGGCCAAGTTATATCGATCGGCCAAAGGAGCATATTCCTGCTCGAAAGTCGCTCTCTGGATAAGGTTATAATGCGGTTGTAATACTTGGTATTGGGGCAAACCGTCCTTTTCGGAGGCTTCCAGGGATGCTTTCAACCTCGCCGGGCTGAGGTTCGATGCGCCGATGTACCGGATTTTTCCGTCTTTGAGCAATTGCTCGTAAGCAGCCAGCGGTTCTTCCACCGGCGTTTTCTCGTCATCGAAATGCGTGTAGTAAAGGTCAATGTAATCCGTACGAAGCCGTTTCAGCGACTCTTCCACAGTTTTGAGAATGTATGCTTTGCTGATATCGATCGGGTGTTCGCGGTTTTGCGAGCCGACTTTGGTCGCTATCACGACCTGCTCACGATTGCCGCGCTGTTTCAGCCAGTTGCCGATGATGGTTTCTGATTCGCCTCCCTTATTGCCATCCACCCACCACGAATAGGTGTCTGCGGTGTCTATAAAATTGAATCCCGCGTCTATAAACGCATCCAGAATTGCGAAAGATTCCGGCTCGTTGAGCGTCCATCCAAAAACATTTCCACCAAGATTAATGGGCGCAATCTGCAACCCGGTTTTTCCTAACGTTACTTTTTTCATTGTACTTGGCATTTAGTGTAATCCACAACAAACAACCGACTAAACGCAGCGTCTGTTCCCCACCAATCGCCAAAACTTGCCGGATTTAAGACACAGAATGCTTATATTTAGGCACGACGACCTTCTACCCGACTGCCATGAAATACAATGCTTCACTTGACAAGACAACCAGGATCATCACCGTCGCGATCACGGTGCTGTTCGTCGGTATATCCGTTTTCGAGTTTCTTACATTTTCCGGCGGAGCAAGGGCCGGCGCTTATATTTCAACAGCGATTTTGGTGGCCGTCTATGGCTTTGCTTACTTTTACCGACCGGTTGCTTATACCCTGACAGACCACCATCTGACGATACATCGTCCGATCGGCGATCTCACCTACACCCGCGGAACATTCGAGGATGTCAGGACGATACCGAGAGAAGACCTGAAATTCACGATCCGCACATTCGGAGTCGGGGGTTTCTGGGGTTACTTCGGCCAATTCTACAATGCTGTTTACGGTAAAATGATCTGGTACGTAACCCGGCGCGACCACCTTGTGCTGATTAAAATCAAAGGCAAAAGAACGGTCCTCATTTCCCCCGACAACATCGATGCCTTCATGGAAGGAGTGGGAAGCAAAGAGCACATGGACAGCTGAACACCAGCATAACTATCGTTTAAAAGCCAGATTTTTCGAAAAGAACGGCAACATTTTCGTTTCAATCCGCTCGCCGATCTTATTAATATGATCGCCTTGATATTCTTCGTAGAAATGTTCGATTTTATAGTTATCAAGCACCTGGTGCAGGATTTTGATATTAGCGGCGATCGGCTGGTCGCGGTCACCGGCGTCGAAGCCGATTCCCTTCATTTGTTTCAGATTGGTAATGTATTGATCGATGCTGGTGAGCGGCATGTTGGCATTCCATTTAATTTCCGCGGCCGGGTTTAGCTTTCCGTTTTCGACGATCGGCGCTGTGTAAAATGGCGGTCTGGATGGGTCGGGCGACCAGGCGGCCGCATAAGCAAGCGCAGCCTTGGTCATAAAATCAGCTTTGGAGATATCCCCGGGGGGTTTTCACAGCCTCGATTTTCGCGAGCGCTTCCGCCGAGCGCGGGTTACCCGGTGCGAGGCAGCAGGGACTCAGCAGGTAAATGCTTGAAAAAATCTCGGGATGGCGCTCACCGATGCGGATCGTGCCGTAACCACCCATCGAATGCCCCGCCAAACCACGGCTTGCCGCCCGGGCAATCGTCCGGTAATGCTGATCGACATAGGCTACCAGTTCTTTTGAAACAAAATCTTCCCAATTCCCGGCAGTGATGGAATTCGAATAATAACTTCCGCCACTGCGTGTAAGCGCGTTCGGCGTCACGATGATCATTTCCTGCGCCTGACCGGAAGTAAAGACCTTATCGGCAATGACGGGAAAATTGATCCAATGCTTCACAAATCCGTACCACTGCGCGTCCGTATCCGTAAAGCCATGCAGCAAATAAACCACCGGATAGCGGCGCTTCGGTTCCTTTTTATAGCTCGGCGGGAGATACACCGAAACATCCGGGTCGGCCGGGTTGCCCTCGAGGTTGCCTTCCAGCGACTTGCCATGCACTTTAATGCGTTCGACGGAGCCTTTCAGTGGTGATTGGGCGAAGGTCGACACGGGTATCAAAAGGAGGGCCAGCAAAAGAACGGTCAATCTTTGTCTTTTCATTGCAGTTGGATTTGAATGTGCCTACAAATTAAGAAAGATTGACCGCCCGCTAAAACGCTTTTCCCTTCATGGGGATTTTCGATTAATAATGAAACCGTTGTCCGTCCCCGAGAGTCGAAACGTGTTTCATTTTTCCATGCCGGAAATCGTTGTAAAGGCCCTTGATTTCGTCCTGGTGATCCGAAATAAAAGGGCCGTAGGAAACGATTTCGTCATGCTGAGGCTCGCCTGCGTACAGCACCGCGCGTGCGCCTACGTTACCCGCCAGCACAGATATGTCGCTTATCGCTCCTGCTTCTCCCCTGTCCAGCCAGCCAATCTGGTTGCTTCTCAAATTCTGCTCATCATCTCCTATTCTAATTTCCCCTTCGATTACATACAAAAACGCATTGTAGGATGCCGGCAATGTCTCATTCAGTCGGGCACCAGGTTGCAGCCGCATATCCGCCACGACCAATGGCACATGGTTTTTAACCGGCGAATGCAAACCCGCGAAGGAGCCGCTGTATAAAACCATACGGACGCCATTCTTTTCGGCAGCCGGGGCATTGTCGAATGCCAGGTCCTGAACCCTCGGCTCGGCCCAGCGATCGGCTTTCGGCAGGTTCAGCCACAGTTGAAGCAGGCGCATTCTCGACCGGCCTTCGATGGTTTCTGAATGGACAATACCGCTTCCGGCCGTCATCATTTGAAAATCGCCTTGCTTCATGGTATGCGTTTCGTCACCTATTTCTCCTTCGAGCAGTAGCGAAACGGTCTCGAAACCGGCGTGCGGATGTGGCCCGCCCACGGGTTTATCGTCTTTTTTATCCAGAAAATCGTCCATCAGCAAAATGAACGGGTCGCTGTGCGCGAATTCGTTGTAAATCACCGCCCGGGCAGTATGGTCGGGTCCGAGAAAGCCGGGTTGGACGGGCGGCGTTTTGATGCTTGCTATTCTCCTCGTTATCCTTTGATTTTCCATGATCTGTTTCCTTTCGGTTGCTGAAACCATCGTCGGCTTCAATTAGCAAACAAAAACACCACATCCGGTGTGCGCCGTACACCGCTATACAATTTGTTAGCGCGGTATAACGAAAGCGCCGGGCGATGCAGGAATTCCGTTAACCGGCAAATTCTTTTTGTAAACTTTTTGTTCAAACCAGTGACAGCACTGCGAAAGACATCCCACAGGCAGTTGCCATGATCAAAAATTTATTAAAAGCCCATTTTACACTTCACAATGCAATTCTATTCCGAACGTTTACGCTACGAAAAATTTACTCCCGGCCATTTCGAAGACTATTTCCGGCTCGTATCGCGGCAGGATGTAATGCTGCACATCAGCGGCTGCGGCCTCGATCTCGAGGGTGCCCGGCGAAGGTTCGAGACATCGCTTCGCGCCGACGGCCAGCAGAGCGATATGGGCTTTGTGGCGGTTTATGAACAGGCCAGCGATTTATATGTAGGCCTCGGCAAAATCGTTCCTTTCGAAGACGGCTTCACGGAAATCGGCTATGCGCTGCTGCCCGAATTCTGGGGCAAGGGTTACGCGTCGGAAATTACCGGCAGGCTCGTTGCCTATGCCCGCGCATGCGGGAAGGTCGAATCGCTCGTTGCGCTGGTTGCTCCCGAAAACCGTGCGTCCATCAATGTGCTTACCAAACAACAGTTTCGCTTTTTCAGGGAGGTACCCGAAGGCGACGTAGTGCGGCATGATTACATTCTGGATTTGTAGCTTTATGCTTCTCGCGGCTGGTGATCAGGCAATGCCTCTCCATAAAGTAAAAGGTGTGAAAGATTGGGAATCCATTATCCGCCGGTTTTCTGACGATGATCAATGCCAATTTTAGGGAAGAACAGCCTCAGAGAGGCATATGCCTCTCTTTTAGTTGGCATAATTGTTTCGACATCGATTTCAAACCATACCACACATGTAAAGAAATCGGCACCAAATGATTGGATTACAATTTATCACACACCAAACTATCGTCGTAGCAGGTGCGACGGGGCACCTGGGAGTACTGATTACCAAAGAATTGCTCGCCCGCCATGCACATGTGAAAGCGCTCGTGCGCAAGGATACGCCGCTCTCGAAAATGGAACCGCTCGAAAAAGCCGGTGCAATTATAATACCCGTCGATTATCAGAATACCCTGACGCTCACAGAGGCGCTTGGGAATGCACAATGCGTAGTTTCGGCATTGTCGGGCTTGCGCGATGTGATCGTAGATACGCAATCGGCCCTCCTCAAAGCTTCGCTCCACGCCGGCGTGCCCCGGTTCATACCGTCCGATTATTGCATCGATTTTACCAGACTTCCCCGGGGCTCCAATCGTAACCTCGATTTACGGCGCGAATTCGCCCGAATTCTCGATGCGACGCCTATTCATGCGACGTCCATTCTAAACGGCATGTTCACCGATCTACTCGCAGGCCGGGCTCCATTGATCCTTCCCAAACTGAAACGCGTGATTTACTGGGGTAATGCCGGTCAGCCAATGGATTTCACCACGATGGCCAACACTGCCGCATTCACCGCCGCGGCCGCGCTCGACCCGCAAGCGCCACGCTTTTTACGGATCGCAGGCGAGGTAGCGACAATCCGCGGTTTGCAGCAGGCCGCCAGCCACGCCTACGGAAAGGATTTTGGGTTACTACGGCTGGGAGGACTACGGTTTCTGGAAGCAACAATCAAAATCATGCGTACCGTCGCGCCTGCCAGGGATCAGGTGTTTCCGCCCTGGCAGGGTATGCAATATCTTCTCAATATGCTCGGCGGTCAGCCGAAACTGGACCCGCTGGATAATGCGCGCTATCCGGAAATTAAATGGACAAAGATCAGGGAAGTATTGGGCTGATTAGTTTTCTTCCAGAAACTCCTTTACGAGCATCGCCGTGATTTCGGGCTGCCTGCTACCGGCTTTTGCCGTGCAAATCTCCCCCAGCAAAGCACCATGCACACCAGGAAGAATCACGAGTTCGGCATTTGGGATCAGTTTTGAAATTTCGACAATGTGTTCTGTTTTGATCACATCCTTATCGCCTGTCATGATCAACGCGGGCGCCTGAATGCGCGTGAGGTCGCTTTGTGGCCAGTCGGCGAAGGAGCGGCGGCGTTCGCGGTCTTTATTGAACATCGTTTGCAGGCCCTTCGGATCGGGGTTTACTTTGAGATAATACTCCTTCAATGGCGCAGGCATGTTGTCGAGCGAGGCATTCTCCATCATATCAAAAAAGCCGTCGATCATCCCCGCCCGCGTGTAGTTGGAAGCAACTACGATGATCTTGTTGATCAGCTGCGGATGGCGGCCGGCCAGTTGCATCGTCGTGCAGCCGCCGTCGCTGAAACCGAGAACATTGGCTTTTTCCACCTTCAAATACCTGAGCAATGCGGCCGCATCGTCGGCGTCCTGCGTGAACGACTCGGGCGCGTCGCGGTCGCTCGTACGGCCGTGAGCCTGCATTTCTACGGCGATGATCGGGGAAAATGCCGCCAGCTCGGGCAGTATCCTGCCGAATGTGGTTTCTATCGTAGAACCGCCCCCATGGATCAGCAGGAGCGGTATACCACCACTTCCGTACATCTCGTAATACATTTTCAGGCCATTGACAGGCGCATAACCGGTTGTTTTTTGCTGTTCCATTTTTATTTGCTGTGCGTGAACGGATAAATTCAATAGGGTGCAAAGCAATGCCGCTGCAATGGCTTTCATGATTGCCGCGATGCTTTTCTCCTTTCCAGGTACACCGAGAGCTTTTCGACGTTCTGCTTGAGGCCTTCGGCCGCGTTGTTCGATTTCACGATCCGGATCATCTGCTCTGCCGATTCGAACAGCATATGCCACCGCAGGAACGTCTCCTCTCCCTGTGCTTCAAACTCTATCGTGGTCAGGAAGTTGGGGGCAAAGTGCTGGTACACGATCTTCTTTAAGGGAACCACTTCCTTGAATATACTCCTGTTCTGGTAGTCTTTCCCGTCGGGCCCATGCATGACGAGCTCCCATATACCGCCCGGCACGACGTCCATCGCCGTGATTGTGTTCGTAAAACCATCTGGCCCCCACCACCTTGCGATGTGCTCCGGCTGCGTCCACACCTCCCACACCAGTTCGACAGGTGCGTTCAGCTTACGGGTGATGATCAGTTCGCGGTCGTGCGTACTGCTTTTTTCATTTTCCATATCGCTCTCTTTTTAGTTGTTCCAAATAGTTTTCCAATGAATCCAGTTTCGCTTCCCAATGCTTTTTGTACTGCTCAACCCAGGCAGATACTTCACTCAGCTGGTCGAGGCGTGCTTCGCAAATGTGATCCCGCCCCTCCTTCCGGATGAATATCAGCCCGCAATCGCTCAGTATCTTGACGTGAAGGGAAATCGCCTGGCGCGTTACGTCGAAGCGCTCAGCAATGGCGTTGACATTCTGGGGGTGTTCTGCCAGCATTCCGATGATCGCCCGGCGGGTGGGATCGGCAATGGCCTGATATACATCTCTTCGCGCTTTCATAACATGCAAGTATTTGCTTGCAAACATATATGCAAGTATTTACTTGCGCAATATTTATTTGTTAATTTTGAAGTCTGGAAAAAAGCGCTTCAATTTGTCGCGACCACCCCCTGCGAATGTCCGTTTTAGGGCGCATGCATGACGGTGCAAGGCCATACTTTTGCACCCGTCAACAATCTAAAATCAATTCAATCACTTTTTAAAATCTTTTAGCTATGCCCAAAATCAATCCTTACCTCAACTTCGACGGAACTGCGGAAGAGGCTTTCAATTTTTACAAATCCGTTTTTGGCGGTGAATTTCGGGGCGTTCACAGAATGGACGGCACCCCAGGCTCGGAGAATTTGCCCGAAAACGAAAGAAACCGGATCATGCATATCGCATTGCCTATTGGCGACGAGTTGCTGATGGCCTCGGACATTATGCCTTCCATGGGCCAGACGCTCACCGTTGGCAATAACAACTACGTATCCATTTTCGCCGACAGCCGTGAACAGGCCGATCAGTATTTCAATGGCCTTTCGGCCGGCGGCACCATCGAAATGCCGATGGAAGATCAGTTCTGGGGCGATTATTTCGGGGCGTTTCAGGATAAATACGGAGTGCACTGGATGATCAATTTTCCTTCACAGCAAGGTTGATTCCGTGGATTGAAAGAACAAAAAGCCGGTTCTCATCATGAGAGCCGGCTTTTTGGCCTTTATGAAGGCTGGTAGTTGACCGATCCTGATCGCAATTGGATTTTTGCAATCAATCATCAATTATTAATGAAATCGCAACAGGCTTAGCATTTAATTACGTAATTCGGTATGGGAAATACCTCCAAACCATTTCAAAATCACAGCCATGAAAATAGCCCTTGCGTTTCTTATCTCGACAGGTGTTTTATTATTCACAGCATCCTTCGCACAAACACGGCCGGATAATGCCCCTATAAGGTATCTCAATAATTTTTACAAATACACTTCCACCGAACTTAATGCCGATTCGGCTTTATTTTATCTGCGAAAAATTGAGAGCAACAAGCTGTCGTCCGAACGGTTACCCAATGTTATCCATGAAGAATTTGCCCAGCAGATTTTAGACCGTTCGTTCCCTGCTGGTATGGACACTTCCAAAATCAATGCGTTTCGCCGGGTTCAGGCATTCCACAAAAAACTGATGCCGGCCATTATGGCCGATACCAGCCAACTTATAAAACAGATTATCAAACCATTATACCTGTACTTGGAGATCCGGGAGCATATAAACGACGATAGGCAGCTCGCGGATATTACCGGCCGCTTTGTAAGAGAGACGCTTTCAGGGCCAGACATTTACCGCAACCGCACGGGCCGTTACGCATTGATGATTTATCCGATACTCAATTCCAAACCGGAATTGAAACCACAGGCAGAAAAATTGCTGGAAACGGCAAATGCCGGACTTGAAAAAGGATTAGCAAAGGCTTCGGAAAACTCTACGCAAAACGAGCTGACACAACGTGCCTGGCACCGGTACCTTTATGCTTATATGAATGTAATTAAATCGGAACGGGAGCCTGATTCGGGCAAGCGGAAAGCTTTCCTGAAAACGGCCTACGATTACAGCCCGGATGTAATTGACAGGCAACATCAATGGGCCTACTTTTATGATATGTACATCATGTTTCGAAAAGAAAAAAGCTCTTTCCGGGAGGAATATCTTCAATACCTTACTGCCCATTCGGATCAGAACAATTTACTTTCCACACTGCTTGAAATTGCATTACAACAACCCGAATACAAAGAAAGGTTGAAAACTGCCTACCTAAAAATAAATGGCCCGCAAGCTGATTTTCCGAAATTCTGGATGGCCAGTGTAAACAATTACGCTCAAACCGCCCCTCCTATTTCGCTTTCAATGCTGGATAAATCCCGCTTTTCGAACAGCGCCGCGGAAGGGAAATGGCTGCTGGTCGATTTCTGGGGAACGTGGTGTGGGCCATGCCGCGCCGAACATCCCGAAATGCAGAAATTCTATGAATCCAGTATCAAAACCAATGCCGATAAAATCGCCCTGCTGACGATTGCATGCCGCGATACGGAAGCAAAAGTAACTACCTACATGACCGAAAAGAACTTTTCATTCCCCGTAGCAATGTCGGACAACAAAATCGAACATACGTATAAAGTACCCGGTTATCCTACCAAATTACTGATAACTCCGGCGGGAAAGTACATTTTTGTTCCTTCGGGAAATGACTGGATCAGCTTCGTAAAACATTACACCGATCTGTAAAACACCCGTCACCTGCCGGCCAGCTTCTTTGCCTGGGCTTCCAGGATCAGTTGCAGGTCGGCGGTGGCGTCGGTTACGTGCGCATAGGAACCCATGCCCAGTTCGCTTAGCTTTTTGAGCTTTTGCCCGGTGTGCTCGTTACGCCCGAAAGTAAAAACGCTCAGATACACGTCCTGATGTGCATTCTGCCGGATCATATCCACGACCTCGTCGCTAACCGGAAACTCGCCGTCCGTAGCCAGTACAATGCGATTGTTACCTGCGCGGATGTATTGTTTGTTGGCGGTTTTATAGGCCAGTTTAATGCCCTCGTTACCGTCGGTATCGCCGTCGGATTGCAACAGGTCGATCATCCGGGCTATTTCCGCAGCTTTGGCGCCGGAAGTCGGTTTGAGCACCACCCTGGCCTTGCCCGAATACAATACAATGGAGATCATGTCCTCGGGCCGCACGAGCGTTAGCAGCGATTTGATCGAGCGTTTCAACAAAGGCATTTTGTAGGGCGAGTTCATCGAGGACGACACATCCAGCAAGAGCACCATATTGTTCGGCGCGAATCCTTCGAGCGAACGGGTTACATTTTGCAATTGCGCATTGCGGTCGACATACACGGTATCCACGCGCACACGCTCGACGTAAACGGTGTCGCGCGTTACGGGTGCGGCTTCGCTCGTGAGCGGACGCGTATCTGTACGTGCGGGAGCCCCGGCTTCCATGCTTGTTGATTGGGCCTGGGCTATGCTTTTAACCGGTTCGTCCGGCCCGTCCGTTGGTGCTTCAATTCCCGACTTTTCCTCTTTCTCCGGTGGCGGCACCGGTTTCTGCGGTTTCGTACGCCGGAACGCGAACACGTCGGGTTGATTGATGGTTTTCAAAAGCCCCGCCTTCGAGAGCTCTATAAAATTGTTGTACTCGTAAACCAGCTCGTTATTGTAGAAATAATAAAAAGACTCGTAAGGATGCGCCGCATAGCCCGAAGAAGCGGGTTTATATTTTTTCACGCTTTCGGCAAACCGGCCGGCATTGGCGCCCAGGTCTTCATAGGGCGTGTATGGGCAAAGCCCGTTACTTCGGCCATATCGTTTCAGGCCCTTCATATTTTTGTATTCGTCGGCAATCAGCTGGCGGCTGTCCGCTTCGAGTGCCGTGGTTTCGGGAAGTTTTGAAGATTCGCCCCGCAAATAGTCGCGTAAACCGAACATAACGTCGTGCCCGTTATCCATGGTTTTAAGCATCGCGCTGCCCGCAACATACCACGAGCCTGCGGGCAGCGCGTTCGGATAGCTTTCGTGAATGCGGCGGATGTCGTTGTAGAGTTGCTCTTTCTTTTTATCCAAAACATCAAAAAGCACGATATAACGATCGAGAATAGCGTCAGAACGGCGGAGCTGGTCTTTCAGGTATTGTTTTTCGGAGGTATAGCGCACCAGTTCAATGCTCAGGCCGTCCATTTCCTGCAAAACGTTCATTAGAACCTCGGCCTGGCCGGTTACCGATTTGCGGTAAGGTTCGGGAATAGAGGTACTGGCACTTAAAAGCAAGGCGTATTCGGATGAAGGCACTTTGAAATCCTCATGCGAATAGCTCAGGTTCGCCCGCTTTTGGGCTTTGGCGGGATCACGGTAATATTCCGCCGAGCTTTGATAGTTGCGCAGGATCATTTGGAGTAAATGCATTTGCCGCAGCGACTGATTGATCCAATCAACATATTGATTTAAAGTCGTGATCAGCGCCGGACTGGCCGGTGCCGGTGCCCTTTTCACGTTCAGCAGCTGAAACGACCTGTCCTGAAACGGCGGGGTTGCTTTACCCGCCGGTGCGGTTTCGACGGAACGTTCCGGAGTCATTACCGGGCTGAATGCCGGATAGCCCAGCAGCAGATGCCCGGGCTTGCTGTACCCGACAAATGCCTTGTAAAATTCCAGCATATCATGATTGAAATGCTCTACCAGCGACATGTACACCTCGTTTCCATGCCGCGCCGATTGCTGAGCCGCGAAATTATGGTCATCCAGCGCCCTCCGTTTCACATCCTGCATCGAAGCCAGCGCCGATTTAAAACTTCCGACCATATCCGAAGCGGGATATTGTAGCTGTGAGGCCGTATTTCCGATGGTCGCCAATGCCTTTTCGTCGTCCAGCATGCTCTGGCGCACGAGGTTTACCGGCCATTCCGCTTTGGTGGCGTCGTTTAAATAATAAGGCAATGCTTCGAGCAACCGCTGCTGTGCGGCAATCACCTCTCCCATGCCTTTTTCGGTTATCAGATAAGGGTCCGTGGCGGAGCGATCGGCAAGACTGGTATAAACCTGCCTGATTTGTGTGTAAAGCGCGTTTTTATCGTGCGCGTAGCGCTCAAAAAGCGATTGCATTTCAGCGACCAGTCCGTCTGATTTTTTAAGATTGTCCCGTTCGTAGTCCTTTAAACGCACGTAAGTTTCAAGTGCCTTGCAGGTTTCATCCAACTTGCCGAGCACCTTCCAGACGTTCTCCGCGCCCGCATTGAGCTGTTTTCTCTTCCCTGCTTCGATACCGGTGCCGGCCAGCGCCTTTTGATAGTAATATTCTTCCAGGGGCCCCGACGACGGCAAGCGCAGCCCGTAGTCCGACTTTTTACGGTAACGCTTTACATCGTCCTGGTATTCGCTGAGCATTTTAAACCGTCGGATAACTATTTCCGACGACTCGCTCAAAAATTCGACATAGTGGTTCAACGACGTCTGCGGTGCTTCGCGTTGTGCGGTAACCGTATTGGTAATGCATGCAAACAGAATGATCAGGATGGAGACGCGCCTCATACGTAAACAACTGAAAGTATGTGTGTTATTTGCTGCACGAAGGTCGGGATTTTTACCCGGAATCCGGCAGCGCATATACTTCCGTAAAATAAGTCGTTCGTACAACACCTCTCACCCGGCCCCGAATGCGCTATGCCGCGCTCACACAGCGACTGTCTCAAACGGACAAATAGCTGGTCAGCTCCGAGATATCGACTTTCAGCATCCGGCTTTTGAAGAGATCAGCCTTGTATTTGAAAATGAAGTTACGAAGCGACATGCCCGTTTGGTTGAGCACACAGATATTGGCCACCTCTTCCGAAATATTGAACCGCATGAGCAGTTCCGGCACGCGGATGTTCTTGTTCTGGTGCAGTTCTTCCCGGAGGTAGCGGATAATCGACTCGGCGAGGTTCTGGCGACCGGCCGTTTCCTCTATCTTTCTGCTTTCGAAATTATTCCTGGCCAGAATCGTGACAATCAGATCGATGCTGCCACGAATGAGTTTGTTATGAGACGTAGGTTGCTGGGTTATTTCAAAAAGGATTTGGTTGATCAGGTAAGTAATGGTTTGCGCGTCGCGCTCGTTCTGCAATGGTTTGCCCTGTGTAAGCCGCACGCCCTCGCAGAGATGTTCCGCTTGTTTGTAAATGTCGGCAAAATCGGGGCTGAACTCTTTTTTCTTTAAAAAATCGTCCGAAAGCCAGGTGTCGAATGCGATAAGGAAAATTTCGGCGCTGCCGTCTTCCTGAAAAATCGGATGCTGGCCGGGGCGAAGCATGATTACGCCATGCGGGGTGTAATCGTATAATTTTCCATCCAGGCTGAAATGGCCTTCCCCCGAGCGGATGAATATCATGCGATAATGGGGCGTCAGTTCATTGTGGGTTTCCCAAACACGGGTCTTGCTTTGAAGCACATGGTACTTTTTGTGGGCGTTGAATTGGATGACAGGCATAACACAAACCTTCTGCTGTTTGCCCCAATTTGGCAACGCGGCTTTTGGAATGAAAATGCAAATCGCGGAACGCCCGTTTTCCGGGGCCGAAACGGCAATTTTGAATGCGGAAGTCAACCAACGGTTATTTATCCAACAGCTCCTAAACTCCGATATATGCTCGGTAGTTACAAAAAACTTTCTGCGTCGCACCGGGAGTCAGGTCCATTTTCGGCCTTCCTGCCGAAACGGCGTGTATTCCGCGGATCGGCAGCAGCATGATGCGGTTGTTGCGTAAAAATCCGATGGGATCAACCTCAGCTATTTTTGTCCCGAAAAGACGAGGCCGCATAAGTCAGGTAGCGAGTTTGGAAGGAGCAAAATAAGGTAATTTCATGAAAAATTATCAGTATTTTGCAAGGCTAAAACCTGTCGAAACATTAAATCAAGCCCCCTATGACCCGTTTCTTCGTTACAGCATTCGCCGCGTTACTTTCCCTGAACGCATTTTCCCAGGCGCTGAACACGCTCACTGCCGCCGAAAAGAAAGAAGGCTGGAAACTGCTTTTCGATGGCAAAGACCTGAAAGGCTGGCACGCCTACAATGGCAAGTCGGTAGGTTCGGCCTGGATCATCGAGAATGGCGCTATTAAACTGAATGTGCCCGAGCGTGCCGGCAACAAGGCCAAAAACGGAGGCGACATCGTCACCGACGAAATAGTGAACGGCGATTTTGAGTTCAAAGCGGAGTGGAAAGTGAGTAAATATGCCAACAGCGGCATTTTCTTCTTCGTTCAGGAATCGCCCAAATACAAAAACATGCATGATACCGGACTGGAATTGCAGGTGATCGACGACAAAATTTATGAAGGCGCCCGGGAAAATACGCACCGCGCCAGCGACTTTTTCGGCATCGCGAACGCCCGCCTGCGCGAGGGTAACCCGCAGGGAGAATGGAACAAGATCCATTTCATCGTCAAGAAGGGCAAACTGACGGTTTATCAAAACGAATTTATCGTGCAGGAACATAACCTCAACGGTGCCGACTGGAAACAGAAAGTCGCCAACAGCGGGTTGAAAGCCGCACCCATAGCCAGCGGAAACTATAACGGCCGGATCGGCTTGCAGGACTGGGGCAGCACGGTTTGGTACCGTAACATCAAGTTAAGAAAACTTTAAGAACCAGGGGGTTGTCGCGTTGCCCCCCTCCGGTTGTCCTGTTATCCCCCGCAGGTGTTATGGGCCGGAAATTACCTTTGCCCACATTACACCATACAACCACCTTAACTACAAAAAATTATGGAAAAGGCCGTATTGCATCCGTATTTGATGTTCGAAGGCGATTGCCACGAAGCGATGGAGTTTTACAAAGGTATTTTCGGCGGCGAGCTGAACATGATGACATTCGGACAGGTCGACAACAGCTGCCCGGCCGCACTGCGCGAGAAGATCATGCATGCATCGCTTATGGGAGGAGAAGTCGATTTTATGGGTTGCGACAGTCCGCAGCCGGGCCCGCTCGCAGGCGACAAGATCCAGCTTTCGCTCAGCGGTTTCGACGAAGCCAACCTCCGCAAAAAATTCGAACAGCTCAGTGAAGGCGGCACCATTACCGTACCGATGGAAAAGCAGGTCTGGGGCGACATTTTCGGCGCTTTCAAGGACAAGTACGGCATCGACTGGATGATCGACGTACGGGCGCAGTAGCCGACACACGTTTCCTGAGCCGGGGCTACACGCTCCGGCTTTATTCATGCTTCACAAACCGCTCCTGCAAATACCAGCGTGTACAGGAATCTTTATCCACCCTGCGGACAAAGCTGAAATAAATATCGGAGGGACAACCGTACGCCCCCACATACATTACACCGATTTTCGGGTATTTCTGAACAATGCTATCGGGCAGGACCAGTTGGTTGGAAGTGCTGCTGGCATAATAGGGCACGTACGTCTGCGCACCTGACGTATCCTTCAGAGGCGCAATGGCCCAGTCGAGGCCGATCGACGTCGGCGTGTTAGCGGTCAGCAAAAGCCCACCCGTCCCGTCATAGCAATCCGACGAAACCGTCATTTGCTCAACCGGCACGCAACTGTCCCGTTTTTCAACATTCTTATCAGAACATGCCCATGCCACAACGGCTAGGGCCAGGATTTTTTTCATAGGATTCTGCTTTAACAACACCGCTTGGTTGACACTAATTATGTGTTGTTTAAAAGCAGTTACCTCACCTGCCTTACCCATCCCATACATTAAACGAAGAGTTCATCTTGTTTACTGTCGGCATTTTTGCTATTTTTGAAACCTATTTTTTGATATTAAAAATACCAATATTATAACTCAAACGTTCCCTTATGGCTCTCCCGCTCCTGAAAAACGGCATGTTTAACAGGTTGCAAGAAGATATTCTTGCATTGCAGGGGTTCAGCACGCTCCCCGGAGCCAAAAAGATCGATCTTGGGTTGGGAATTATGAATGCTTCGTTCCCGAGCCATTCTTTTCCCATCGGCGCGGTGCATGAGTTTATCAGCATGGGTCCGGAAAACGCTGCGGCTACCACCGGCTTTATGGCGGGATTGCTGGGAAAACTGATGGGCGAATATGGCATATGTCTCTGGGTCGGCATTAAACCGATAGTATTTCCCACAGCATTGAAAATTTTCGGTGTGGAGCCGCATCGAATTATTTTCATCGATTTGAATAAAGAAAAAGACGTGATCTGGGCCGTAGAAGAAGCCCTTAAATGCGAATCGCTTGCTGCGGTTGTAGGCGAGCTACGGGAAATTACGTTCACAGAATCGCGCCGGTTACAGCTTGCTGTCGAACAAAGCCGTGTTACAGGTTTCCTCCACCGGAACAATCCACGCGCGGTGAACCCGCTCGCATGTGTGTCGCGATGGCAGGTAACGCCGATGGCCAGCCGGATCGAACCGGGGATGCCGGGAGTGGGCCGCCCGTGCTGGCATGTGGAATTGCAAAAAATCCGCAACGGCGAGCCTGGTGAGTGGGATATGGAATGGGTGTCGGGGCGGTTTCAACATCTGAAAAAAGACATTCAGGAACACCCGCAAAAAGCGGCGGAAGTTGCTCCTTTTTATATCTCCCAAAGAGCTTAAAGATTGGCGGCAATGTTTTTTTTATTTAGTTTTATATATAATTTTATTTTATATTAATTAAATAAAATCTCATAGCCGTGACCAGTTACCCAACGCTTTTGTTCGCTATGGTTTTCCATGCGGCGCTTCTTACCTGTGAAAAACCGGCGCCGGATATCAGCAAGAACTCACCCGACATTCCGGATACAATTATAGAGGAAATCCCCAACGATGAAGCACTCGGTCGCCATTTCCACGACAATATGCCCAATGCGCTCGAAGGTGCAGAGCTGTTAATGATCCCCGACGACTTCATACCCGATGACGTGGATGTACAGCCACGATTTCACGGCGGGCAGCCTGCACTTCGAAAATACATCGATAAATACCTTGAAATACCCGACGCCGTCCCGAAATTCAGAATAAACGGTAATGTACATACGTCGTTTACATTACCGAAACCGGGGAAATAACGGAAGCAATGGTCGTTAAAAGCCTGCAATACGATTGCGACCAGGCTGCATTGACACTTATCCATTACATGCCTGAATGGAAGCCGGCTATCAAAAGCGGAAAGCCGGTCAGTGTCCGGTACTACCTGGAAATACCTTTTGATTACCGAAACCACTAAACTGCCGCTTATCACCTTCTTTCGGCCTTCACACCTGAACTGTTCGCAACGCCTCCGGACAAGTCTTATATTGTATTGTATTCGGACTTTAACCAAAATCACCGGTATGAAAGCGTCGCTACGCCTCAACATCCTTACACTGGTATTTGCCGCAGGCATTCTGCCCGCTGAATGCCAGACATCCCGCATGGCAGCTAAAACGGATTCCCTATTTGCGGAATGGAACAAACCCGGAATGCCCGGTGCGGCAGTGGGCGTAGTCCATGCAGGCAAACTGATTTACGCCAAAGGATTCGGTGAAGCCGACCTGGAAACGGGAGCCAAAATCGGGCCGGAAACGATTTTTCATGTTGCTTCCGTTTCCAAACAGTTTACCGCTTACGCCATCGTACTGCTGGCGGAACAAGGCAAACTTTCGCTTGACGACGACATCCGCAAATACATCCCGGAAGTACCTGATTTTGGTAAAACCATCACTATCAGGCACCTGCTCAACCATACCAGTGGCCTGCGCGATCAATGGAACCTGCTGGCTATGGCCGGCTGGCAGCTCGACGACGTGATCACCAAACAGCACGTCATGAACCTCGTTACCCGTCAGAAAGAGCTAAATTTCGAACCTGGAAGTGCTTATGCCTATTGTAATACGGGTTATACGCTCCTGGCCGAAGCCGCAAGCCGCGTCACCGGGCAACCCTTCGCTTACTGGATGGAACGCAACGTATTCAAACCATTAGGCATGAAGAATACCCAGTTTTTTGATAACCAGGAAGGCATTGTCAAAGGGCGCGCCTACTCTTTTCACCGCACGCCCGGTACCATCGGGCCGACGATGTTCAGCAAAAGCATATTAAGCTATGGCAACGTCGGGGCGACCAGCCTTTTCACGACCGTGAACGATCTGGCTTTGTGGATCGATAATTTCCGCAACCCGCAAATAGGCACTGCGACGATCATGAAACAAATGCTTGAACGTGGTCGGCTCACTAAAGGCGATACGCTTACGTATGCATTCGGACTGGTTCATGGCAAGCACAAAGGCCTGGCTTACTACGGCCACGATGGGGCCGATGCCGGCTTCCGCTCTTCGCTGATTTACTTTCCGAAAGAAGATTACGGCTTCATTGTGCTAAGCAACCAGGCGGAATTCAACCCTCCCAAAAAGAACCTGGAAATGGCGGATCTGTATTTATCCTCCTTCATGAAGGAAGGCAAACCTGCCGCTGTAAGTCCCAAACCGGCCCCATCCGGCGCCTATGCTTTTGACTCGACCTTGTTCCGCGCTTATGCCGGCTCGTACGCACTGGACGAAGCTCCCGGTTTCGTGCTAAAATTCTGGCGGGACGGCAACAACTACTACACCCAGGCCACAGGTCAACCATCGGCAGCCATATTCCCGTCGTCGGACTCGACGTTTTTCCTGAAAGTCGTAGAAGCTTCGGTGGTATTTCACAGAGCCAAAGACGGCAAAGTCAATCGCATTACCTTGCAGCAAAACGGAAACCATCCGGGAACCAGAGTCAACGGGCAGGAACCCGTCGCCACCGATCTTGTCCCGTTCGTCGGCCAATATTACAGCCCCGAGCTTGAAACGATTTACACCATTGCTCAAAAGGGTAATGAATTGAAAATACGGCATATACACCATGGGGAGGCTGATTTGAAGATTGTCGGTAAGGACAAGCTCAATGCGCCCTGGTGGTTTGTTCAAAATATCGAAGTCGTCCGCAATCCTTCCGGCGCAGTCACCGGTATCAAAGTATCGAATGGCCGGGTGGTGAATTTATGGTTTAAAAAGCTCCCGGACGATTTTGCAGCCGATGGCAAATAATTGGTAAGGCAACTATTTACCTATCTGTCGCTTAAAAAACTTCCAGGATTCCTCGAACATGTCGAAATCCGTCACAAACTCATGCCTGCCGTTGACGACCTTCAACAGTGTCACTTCCGGCTTTCCTTTCTTTTGATAGGTGTATTTTTCCACCGTAATATCATTGGAAGTGTCGCCATCCGGCATTATGGATTTCACCGGTTCACCGGTATAACCATCGAGCCTGGCCCAGTATTGGAATGATTGGTCCGTCGAGCGAACAGTTCCCAGCGTAACGCCGGGGGTTTTTACTTCGCCGCCATTGTAAGGATTGGTCTGGTCTGCGGTGCCATTCGTTATCATAACCGGAATGGCCATGTTCATCGGCGTGCAATCCATATTTTCATCCGTAGGCATGTTGGCAACTATTGCCGAAACAGCCCGGATCTTGCCAGGCATGGTCAGCGCCAGCTTATACGACATATGCCCTCCCCCGGAAAAGCCGGTTGCAAAGACCTGCTTTTTATTGATTTTATACCGGGAAGCAAAAAGATCGATCAGCGCATCGAAAAATGCTTCTTCGTTCAGGTTCTCCACGTTGGCAACCGCGGTGGAAGCTTTCCTGCATTCATTCCAATACTTTTTATACCCGCCCGGATAAACCACAACAATATTCTCCGACTCCGCCAGGGATTCCAGCTTCGCCCCACGACGCGCAAAACCCAGCGGCTCGCCGCCCGACCCGTGCATCACAAATACCATACTTGCGCCCGGCCTGACTTTCAGCGACGGATTGTATGCAAAAACACGGTAATGGCCTTCGATCAGCAACGAATCGAGCACATGCTGGGCATTGGTCGACAATGCAGAGAGGATCAGGAATGCGGAAAGGAGCTTTTTAAACATCTCGGTGGGATTGATTTTATTCCCGCAAGTTAACCAAATCCGTCTCTCGAACATCCACATAAAATCGATATTCCTCACCTCATTGGGAATATAAGCTGCGGGAAAAAGTGACGGCATCCGTTTCCATATCTATGATTTTAAAACCCTCCTCCCCTTTCCTCCTTCCGCCCCCTTCACTTCTTCAACATCCGTTCAATAGCCTTCAAAACCGCTTCCCGGTTTTTGGCAGCCTTAATGAACTGCGGCAGCTTCTCGACCATGGTGGTGATGCGCATGGTTTGTCTTTCGCGCAGCCGGGCGGTTACATAATTACGGATTTCCAGTAAATGTTCCTTGTTGCTGGCCCAAAGCGTATCGCCCTTCACATTTTCCCGGAACCAGAGAGGGAGTCCAAACACCGGATCTGCGAGCCTTTCCTTGCTGTATTTCAATCGGTAAGGGACATTGGCAGGCTTGTAAACCTCAGGCACATGGCAATGCGGGCAAGAATATCGGAGTTCAGCAACTTTCTCCTTATTATTCGGAATACTCACCTCGATAGATTCGCCGCAATTCCGGCAAGCCCGACTCACGATAGCCGTATAACGCAGGCGCTCATCTGCCCCCTCGGAGTGGTTACAATGATGGCAAATCAGCTTATCGTCGCCGATTCCCACCAGATCCTTT